>CAYWVH010000043.1:0-1863 GCA_964461845.1 uncultured Wenzhouxiangella sp. | reverse complement strand
AACAGCAAAAATCCTGCCACTGCCAGCATCATCAAGGCCACACCAAACACCCAGCCTTTGTGTTGGGAAAGCCAGATCAGTTGAGGGAATACCCCCAAAAGCCCGACTAAAGCAGCACCTGCGCCGAGACTCACCATAACGGCTGGCAACACGCAACATACCAGAGCACCAGAGCTCGCCAGTAGGGCGCCAACGGCGCCCCACAGGCTTGCTTGATTGGGTTTGAGCAAAGACTCACTCATGGTGTGGTTTGTGGTGGTGACCACCCTCTGGGGAATGCTTGCCTGCACCTTCTTTTATCATGGCCAATGAACGGTTGGTTCGTTCCATGGAGACCACGTCATAGCCAGCATCCACCAAGGTCTTGGTGATGTGCGCATCATCCATATCCATATCTGGTTTAAGGGCAATGGCCACCAGCTGATCCTCTAGGCTGACATAGACATCCTCAGTGGCCGGCTCTTTCGAAAAAGCACTGGTGATGCCTTGAGCACAAAAAGCACAGACCAAGCCGTTGACTTTGACTTCAATGCTCTTAGGTGATTGGGCGAAACCCATGGTGGATAGGCCCATGACTAAGATGATGGTTGTAAGAGTTCTGTAGATATTTTTCATGATTAATTCCTTATGCTTGGTTAAAAGTTAAACATCACATTGCCCAACAGCTGCCCGTTGTTATCAATGCCCGCTTCTAACCACCAGGTGGGGTTGAAGAAGCGAAGCATCAAGGCAGCTTTGGGTTTGTCTTTCATGGTGTGGGTGGTGCGCATGCCTTTGAGCACAACCCAAGTGGCGAGACGATTAAAGTCGTGCTCATAAGGTGCATAGCCTAAAGAGGCTGTATCCATTCGATACCGCCAGCCAGAACCTTCATGGTGCTCGCTGATGATGGAGGTATAGATCCGACGCGTCTCAAAATCGGCCTGAAAGCCAACATGGCCACTGAGATCGTTGGACAGATCAGTACGACCATAGCCAGCCCCACCCCAGACAAAGAAGTTTGCCTGAGCCTTGGGCCAATTCCAGCGTTTCACCAAGCGGGCAGCACGCAGATAATTGACATCCAGTTGGCCCTCATCGGCCAGGTCTCTAAGGTGTAAGCCACCCGCTGAAACCGACCACCGAAAGCTCCCTGAATACCCATACCGCCAAGCGGTCAGACTGGGTTGGACGTCAGCCACCAATACTTGGCCACCGGTGTAAGTGACGGGTCTGGCCTCAGCCTCTGTGTGCGCCACAAACAGCCAAGCGATAAAACACAGGCTCAGCCACAAGTGAGGACGGTGCCCACATATATCATCATGCAATGACATGATTCTCTCTCCATTAGATATGAATCGCGCTTTGTCGAAAACGACAAAGCCACTAAGACCAATGGGCTAAGAGTTGGGGGGTGGGGTGGGAACCTTGGGGGTGTAAGACAGATATCTCGAAGCAATGAATTCGATCGGTTCTTCAGGGATGAGGCCCTTGATCAGGCTCACTGCGCTGGGGAGAGTCGTCTGACTCAAAGCACAAGCGCGCTCGCATACCGATTCGGCCTGTTGTAGATGATCTGATGAGCCGGGCGCGTCATGGTGATCGGAAGGCACTTCGATGTGACCGGTCATGGCCGTTGCATGACAGGGCGGCACATCAGAGGTCATGTCAGCAGGCATCATTTGGGCGTGTACCCAAGACCATGGCATCACCGCTTGGGCGACCATCAAACAGATGATGGCCCAAATAAAGCGTCCTGAATGTCTTGAGGCGGTCAAACTCATGGCCTAAAGCTTATCACAGTTGCCCAAATACAACAAGCGCCCTCTGCTAATCAAGCCCTGTGAATGTGGCGCTGAAGAGCGCATTGAGTGACTTAATCAG
>CAYWVH010000042.1:0-2410 GCA_964461845.1 uncultured Wenzhouxiangella sp. | reverse complement strand
GAATCTCATCGCCTCGGTTCCACTCTCTCACCAAATCAAAGCTGTCAATCCCATAAGGCGAGTCGCCCAACTGGAACACAACGCGATCACGGCCGTTGTTGGTCTGAATGGTATCGGCACCCCGCCCGCCCATAATCAAGTCATCACCCGCGCGACCTCTGAGCTTGTTGTTTGCTTCATTGCCGATGAGTGCATCATTGCCCGTTCCCCCAAAAGCATTTTCGATGATGGTGTCATAGGTAATCACTAAGTTCTCATTCCCCCAAAATTCGCTTGGAGACGCTGGTCGCTCGGCAACACGGATGGAGCTGAAGGTGCCAGGGTTTAGGTTGACGACGGAGTTATAGGAAACAGGCGGCAAACTAAAGAAAGAAAACCCGCTCAAATCGATGGTGTCTTCGCCTTTGTTGTCACTCATAGCAAACAAGGCGGGCACTTCGCCTGAAAAAAGTTGCGTATAACTGGAGGCGTTAGCATCTCTTGTGGCGTTTCGGCCATAAAGATATTGAATTGAGGCAAAATCCCACAGCATGAGATTCGAGGGATAGACGGTATAGCTTTGAGCCCCAAACTCATGGTCTGGGATTTTTGTTGTGGACAACAAAGAAAAGCGTTGCGAATCGGTCAAGCCATAGGTCTCCACCACTGGAAGGCCGACTTGTTTGCCAGCCGACTGACCAGGCTCGTTCAAGCCCAGCGCTTTGAGGATGCCGTAGAAGGTCCAATAAGCCACCTCATAAAACCCAGCTGCCCCAAAGTTTTGATCCACCGGATCCCCATTGCTGTCTCTTAAAAGTGATCGTTGAAACCAAATAGAAGACGCCCCATCAAATAAATCTGGCTTATCGGCCTTGACCTTCCATGTCTCGCTGGTATCGGCCATGCCAAAGCGCAGGTTTCCGATCGGTGTGTTGTTGGTCTCTTCCACGGACTGGAAGGTAATCCCAGTCTGATCGCTGATGAGAGCCAAAATCTGGCCGATGAACGAGGCTTCAGCGGTGGATAAAGCCTGCCACGTGGTGGCGTAACCAGGATCATCGGTGGGTGTCGATTGTCTAAAGCTATAAGTCAAGGTGATGGGTTTGCCCTCACCCGTTTCAAAGTTCCAAGCCCTGGGTTCACCATTAAAAAGCGCTTCCATAAAGTCAGCCCGAACTTTTAGATCAAAATAGGATTCGCGTGCCACGGTGCCATCGCTGGCCGTTAACTTGATGGGGTAAACCGCTGTGTCTTTGATTTCAGGGGTGCCTGAAAAGGTCCCAGTCCCCACATCAAATGACAGCCAGCCGGGCAAAGGATCGCCATTGGCCAGTGTGGCGATATAGCTGATCGGATCACTGGTCGGTGAGACAAAAGGATCAGCAGGCACGCTGGCAGCCGTGAGGCTGGCAGGCGCAAAATCAATAGGCCGTGTCGGGCCCGTGGAGATCATCAGTTCGGTCTCTTGACCCAAGCCCAGCACCCCCAAGGCAGTGTTGGGTGCACCGAGATCCACGCTGCCAGCGGCATAGTAATGCCCGAACCCGTCCACGACCGAGGCCTTTGGAATCCACGCGTTGCCATCAAACTCAGGCGAGAAAAACTCAGGCATATCGATGTCCTTGATCCCAAACTCGCCATCAAAGATGCCATTGCCACTGAACCTGAGCACCAAAGATTGGTTGTCTTGGCTGCCAGCAACGATGAGGTCTCCGTTGGGCATGACGGTGGTGTCGAGGAACTCTGTGGATCGACCGATCACTGAAAAAGTGAGACTGCCACTTTTAATGGGGCCAAATGTTGTATCTGAACTTCCATCGGTTCTAAGCTTTAAGAGCATGCCACGTGTGTCGCCAAAGCCATCAAAATCGGCGTAGCCAGTCAGCAGGGCTTTGTCTTCAATGACATCCAGATCTAAGATCTGCGGGTTGGTGCCAAAGAGGCTCTGGGTCCAGCCTGGGGAAGCACCATAAGAAGTATCGAGGCTACCGTCGGTGAGGTAACGTGCTAACAGAAATGACCCCATGCCGGGGGGATTGACATTAACCTGGTGAGCAGCCACCAAAATTTTTCCATCAGATTGCAGCGCAATTCCCCGCGCTTCAAAGTCGCCCGACACCAAGTTTGAAATCACCACCCCATTGGTGCCAAAGCCTGGATCAAAGAACCAATTGCCACTGCTGACAAAGATCTTAGCCACGGCCATGTCCGCACCATCATAGCCAGAGAGATAAATCTCGGTGTCGCTGGCCACAACCAAGTCGGTGAACATCTCGACCGACGCGATAGAAAGGCTGGGGCTGGTCGGGTGCGGCGCGCCTTGGGCGGTGAGTTGATGGACGATCCCCGTTGGGGTGGCGGTATTGACGTTATACGCCCCGGCCACCCAAATCTCACCCGTCGATAGACGTGCCATCGCGTTGATCTCATA
>CAYWVH010000041.1:0-2472 GCA_964461845.1 uncultured Wenzhouxiangella sp. | reverse complement strand
CTGGTGGTGGTGTATTGCACGAACTGGCGCTTGTCTGGGTAGATGTACTTTTGTACCCCGAAGGCCGCAAGGGCGGCTTCATGAAAGCCCGATAAGATGAATTTCTTTTTGCCAGGATAGGTGTTGATGTCCCCAATGGCAAAGACACCCTCGATCGAGGTTTGGAATTTCTCGGTATCGACGGCGATTTGTTTTTTCTCAATGTCCAACGACCAATTGGCAATCGGTCCAAGGTCAGGTGACAAACCCCAAAACACCAACACCTCATCGCCCTCAATGATGGATTTGTTTTTTTCCAAATCCATGATCTCTAAGCCCTTAAAGCGACCTTCTTCATGGACAGCTCCAGTGATCATCCCTTGATGCAAACTCACCAAACCTTGATCGGCCAAGGCTTTGACTTTATCGACGGAGGCGGGTGCACCGCGATACTCTGAGCGGCGATGAATCAAATGCACATGGCGAGCCAAAGGTGCCAATTCCATCGTCCAGTCGAGCGCAGAATCACCCCCGCCTAAGATCAAGAGTGTTTTGTCTTGGAAGGTCGTTTTGTCGGTGACTTTGTAACGAAGGGGTGGATTGTTGATCTCATCCAAGCCCTTGGCTTTGAGTTTTCTCGGCAAAAACGAGCCCAAGCCCGCAGCAATGATCACAGCGCCTGCGTCAAACTCCACCCCTTTTGACGTCACCACCCGAAACCGGCCATCGGCTTTTTTCTCAAACGATTCGACCTGTTGACCCAAATGCATCCCCGCTTTAAACGGCGCGATTTGTTCCATCAACTTATCAATCAGCTCTTGGGCACCAATCGAGGGATAGGCCGGGATGTCGTAGATGGGCTTTTCTGGATAGAGCTCCGAGCATTGGCCACCGGGTTGTGGGAGGCTGTCGACCAGCTCGGCCTTGAGGCCCAACAAGCCCAACTCAAAGACCTGAAATAGGCCCACGGGGCCAGCGCCGATGATGACTGCGTCGGTTTGAATGCTCATATCCAAGACTGCCTTTTTCTTCGTGGCTGATATCAATGAACAAGTATACCGTTGCTGGTCAAAGTGCGATGTCAAAGCCTGCTATTCTTTGGTGCATGAGCTCATCGTTTCCATCCATCCAGCCATCGAACATTGACCTTCATCCTGAGTGGCTGGCGGTATTGGGCGATGAGTTCAAAAAGCCCCACATGCAAACCTTAAAACAGTTCTTGGTCGATAGAAAACACCAAGGCGCGGTGATCTACCCACCGGGTCGGTTCATGTTCAATGCCTTAAACACCACCCCTTTATCGAAAGTCAAAGTGGTGATATTGGGCCAAGACCCCTACCATGGGCCCAACCAAGCCCATGGGCTCTCATTCTCAGTTCAACCAGGCGTGCTCATTCCACCATCACTGAAAAACATCTTTAAGGCCATCGAGCAAGACCTAGGCATTGAGATGCCAAAGCATGGGCATTTGATGCATTGGGCCAAGCAAGGGGTGTTGTTATTGAATGCGGTCTTGAGTGTCGAACAAGGCCAAGCCGGCGCCCATCAAAACAAAGGCTGGGAGCGGTTCACCGATCGGGTCGTGGCCGCCATCAACGATCAGCGAGACCATGTGGTGTTTATGCTCTGGGGTTCGCACGCCCAAAAAAAAGGCCAAGCGGTGGATGCGATGAAGCATCTGATCTTGAAAGCCCCGCACCCATCGCCGTTGTCGGCTCACCGTGGGTTTTTGGACTGCGGGCATTTCTCCAAAGCCAACCAATGGCTTCAAGACCATGGTCAATCGGGCATTGATTGGTCGCTGCCCAAGACCGCATAAAGCCTGAGCTTAAGCTCAATCTCATCGCCGACACGAAGTCCGCCGCCAAAGACAGAAAAAGGGGTGATGCCCAACTCGGTTAAGCGCCAAGTGGTTGAAGCTGAGGCGATCAACTCATCTTCGCCCCAGTGAAGCGCGATCGGCAAGGTCTGTTGGCTCAACTGCCCAGCCACCAAGACCCACACGGTGAGGGTGGGTTGGTGGCGTGGGCCCGTGATCGCCTCACTTTGTAATTCAATGCGTGGGAATACCTCGGCATTGAGTTGGGCCTCGGATCTCAAATTGGCGAGGGTGCCTTCGATGTCTTCTTGTGGGATCTCAGGCTCGAGGCCTGCTTGTTGGCGCCAAAGCGGCGGGTCGACCACCAAGTCATCGACATCAAAGCCGAGCTTAAATGCGGTCTGGGTCCAGTCATCGGGCACCACCACCTGGCCGTGGATGCGGGTGGTGCCGATCACATGGGGATGGCCGAAGCGGGCCAACGGGCCCTCGGCGCTTAAGCGCACCCGAAACTCTGAGCGGGTGGGATCGATTTGATACTGGAGACCTTGGGGCCATTGAAGCGGGGGCATCGCTTGGGAAGGGGCAGATTCAGGGGGTTTGGGCAGTGGGGCACAGGCCGTTAGCATCAGCGAAACCAGGATGGCCGAGTAGGTGGGCATGGATTTTTTGAG
>CAYWVH010000040.1:0-2714 GCA_964461845.1 uncultured Wenzhouxiangella sp. | reverse complement strand
ACCCCCTGCCTTCTGTGACCCCTGAAAACTGCAAAGCCCCGGTCTCATCGCTGGCGACCCAACAGTCTTGATCATTGGCCCATGCAGATACCGAGGCCAGCATCAAAGCCAAACCCATCACGACTGTCGCTGTCATTGATGTTATTTTCGCCACTGGGGGAGCATCCTTTTTAATACGTTGTCTTTGAGTATGAAATGGTGTCGAAGGGCTGCCAAGATGTGCACCACCACGACGGCAATCAGAAGCTTAACAAAGGCCTCGTGAAGCGCATAAAAGAGCGCCTCTGCCGCATCGCTGGCTTCGATCACCGAAGGGATGGACACCGGCCCCCACCAGTAGTCACCGTAACCTGCCGCTTGCGAATAAAACCAACCTGAGATCGGCACGATGAAGATCAGCGCATACAAAGCCACATGCCCAAGTTTGGCCGCCCAGACTTCCCACTTGGCCAAGTGCTTGGGCAGAGGTGGGGGTGGATTAGACAAGCGCCAGATCAAACGAAGGATGGCCAACACCAGCACCAGCATGCCGATGGTTTTGTGTTGGGTGACCAACTCAAACCGGACCCGAATCGCCTCAGCTTCTTCGATGCGCCACGCCCAGGTGTATTGGAAGGCGATCAACCCGACCACGGCCCAATGGAAAAACTGAGCCACGGCGCCATAGCGTTGGGTTTTTTGACTGAATCCCATGCCATCGTCCTCCTTTTTGTTTGAGACCATCGTCACACCCCCAGATGACAGGGGTGCGACAAGCCATCGATCACTTAGGGCAGGTGGATCGGCTCAGAGGCACCGAAGCCAGGGCCCAGGATCAGCGCGTTTTCCAAAACACGCATCGCGCCTAACTGCGCTGCTCTAAACGCCGGTGCGTGCGCGAACAAAATCACCTGTCCACGACCCACCCGCTCGCGGGTGACATAAGCACCCGACACAATCCGCTCGCGGGCTTCTGGCCACAGCAAGCCCCCCATCCGAACCGTCACAGCGTGGCCCTCAGGCACCGGTGCCCACCCGATGTGGTGTGCCTCTGTCTCGGCTTCGACGTACTGGCCAATCCGCATGGCCGCTTCCACACGGCCTTGGGCCATCATGACAGGCGAGTTTGAAAAGAGCACCGACAAAAACTCATTGCGGCCCGCATTTAACCAATGATCGCCCACTGGCCGAGTGGCCAGCAACGCACCTGATGGCATGAACTGCGCTTGCCATTGGTCTTTGCGTTTTCGGTCTTGCGGTTTGCCATTGCCTTGCTCACCTGCAAAGGGATAGCTCGCTTCGGTGGCCTCATGATCCCAAATGGCCTCTGGCAAAGGATCGTTCCACGCCAACCACTCGCGGTGGAGTTGATCTTGATAAGGACTCAAATCTTCGCCGATGACCTGGTCAATCGTCTTGGTCCCGACCATCGAAGACTCACCCATCATCAAGCCTCTGGCCGATGAACCGACCGCGATGAGGGTACCGCCTTGCTCGACCCATGTTTTCAGCGCACTGACCATGGCGCCTGGCATGGCGGGGCCACCCCAACGCTCGGGCAAATAAATGACGTTGTAGCGACGAAGGTCCATCCAAGAGGCGCGCTTTTCATCCAACTGGCTGGAGCGAATGCCCAAGCGGTGATCGAGCATCCACCACACCGCACCGACATCGAGCATGTTGGTCATGCCGCGAGAGACGATGGCGATCTGGGGCTGGGTTAACACCCGCCACTCGCGACCCCCCAAATCCGCCAAATCACCCGGCGCACGACCAAAACCCACAGCATGCACAGGGAGCCCCAACCCATCTGCGATGCTTCGCACTTTGTCCATCCAGTTAGCATCGTGGCGGTTGTCATCGGCGGTGATGGCGATCGAGCCGATGGGAAGGTCCATGCCATCGAGCTCGGAGGCTGAGCGGTTGGCCCGAACGTAGAGGCCGTGCTCCATCAATCGGGCAGCCAGCGCGTTGGTTCTGTCATCAGCCCCTGAGGCCACCATGGCGATGGCATTGTCCACCTCATCAGTGACGGCATAAGACAGCCCAGGCTGATAACTCCGAGGATCAATGGCGCGTAAGTTGTTGGTCAAATGCTCAGGCACTTCATAGGCATCCAAACCAAACATCATGGTGATGTTCCAACCCGTGGTGTCATAAATGTTTGAACTGTTCTCACCCAACACCGCTTGTCTTTCTTCGGTGAGCGCTTGCTCAGACATTTTTGGATCGAACTCAAACATCGCCGCCAAAGACCGTGCCTCGGGTTGACGGTTTCTTAAAACCAAAGCCCCTTTGGGGATCGTGACATCGCGCTCGACCTGACCCAAGGGGTTGGTCGCTTGACGAATCCGTGTGTCTTGGGTGACTTCATGAATCTCAAAGCTTTGGATCGCGACCAAGTCCAGAAGATCATTCAATCGGCCTTGGTTATCGGTGGGCAAGATCACCCACGAGCGATCGGCGTAAGGCCCCTCTTCTGAGACCACCAGTGCGCGGTCCTCGGCAAAGCCCTCAAGCATCGCTGTGCGCTCGCGCGCCAAAGTCTCTAGGTTGGCAAACGATGAGATGACTTGATGATGCACCGATTGCTTGTAGCTGATGTTGTGCGTTTGACGCTGCACACCATCTTCCGCCAACCTCGCCTGCTCATACAAAATCCCCAAAGCACCTCGCATGGACGCCCACGCATCGGTGTAGCCTGGGTACCAATCCTCGTGCCACTCGCCTGAGTA
>CAYWVH010000039.1:2187-3260 GCA_964461845.1 uncultured Wenzhouxiangella sp. | reverse complement strand
GGAAACCGGTCAACGGCTTCCTGTGTCCTTCCAACTTACTGGATGGGACCCGAACGATCCAATCCAACGGTCCAGCCTTTGGTCCAGTCGCTTTTCGCATCACGCACCGCACCAGCAAAGTCCACGTTGTCGAAGAAGGCATCTTCGAACGGCACAGCGCCAATGCCCAAGGCAGGTGAATCAGCATTGGGGATGTAGTTGGTGACTTTGGGGTCGCCATCCACGTTGCCAGCCTGATTCATGACCCAGTCAGAGACCACGAACGGATCCGATGAGCTGTCATCAAAAGTGGAGATGATGCAGTTGCCGAATACGCTGTTGACCACTGAGCTCTCACCGGCTGTGGCTTGGGTGAATGTGGCAGTCTGGTCGATATCGAAGCAAGTCTCAGTCGAGCCTGTCACCAAGAAGTTGGCGATGTGAGCTGCCGTCCCTTCACGGATCAATACCCCGTGGCTGCCATCGGCAGTTTCTGAGCCTGGGCCAATGATGGTGAAGTTGGCGAGCATGGGCTGCGAGCGAGGCAGCGCATCGTTGTTTGAGCCGTTGTTGTCGGCCTCAATGCCACGGTCAGCGTCATCACCGTATTGCTTGATGATCACATACTGCGCTTTGCCGCGATAACCTTTGGTCCAGTCGAAGCTGTCATCACCGTGACCAGTTAACACGATGTTTTTCATGTTGACTGTGCCACCGAAGGGCTCGATGCCATCATCGGCGTTCAAGTGAACTTGAATGAACTCAAACGTTGTACCTGCACCCACGCCTTGGAGCGCGATGCCATTGAGTTCGTTCTCTGGAGAGAACTCAAAGCCAGCATTCGAGACGATCATGTAGCGATAGACACCGCTGTTGTCCATGGGATCATTGCCGCCGTAGGTGCCAGAGTCGCCCTCACCTTGTGCGGTACAGACTTCGGTGCCTTCAGCACAACCATTGATGGGCGCTTTGCCATTGATGGCCAGACCACCCCACTCACCACGGCCTTTGGCCACATCACCACGCATGATGATGGGGTTGTTGGCGGTGCCATCGGCGATCATTTTGCCGCCCTGGGCCACGACCACGTAATC
>CAYWVH010000039.1:0-2087 GCA_964461845.1 uncultured Wenzhouxiangella sp. | reverse complement strand
GTGCCCCACGTGCTGCGGGTGGCGTCTGCTGTTTGAAACTCAGGACCAAAGTCACCACCGACGTACTCGAGGATGGTCAAATCAGCCACGTTGGTGTTTTGGTTCACAGCACCGGTGGCGATCAACCAGATGGGCTCACCATTTCTGTAGGTGAACCACTGCGCCAAGACGTTGTTACCAAACTCTTGGCTGGCGTCTGGGAAGATGTCGAGAATCAAACCCCGGCCTGATTTTGCTTCCCCTTCATAATAGTTACCAGTGAATGTTTCATTCACCACGAATGCATTGGCGCTGCCCGCGACTGCCAGGCCCATGGCCAATGGCAAAGCAGCTTTTTTCAAGGTCTTAATCATGATTACTCCCTAGTAAAACGATTTGGGTTGTTAACGGTCGCGACTGGTCTTAATCCGACCCCTTTAAGATACGTAGGGAGTTTTTCGGTTAGATGAAAGCTTTGTTATGGTTAGATGACAGATGGTCTGTCATAAAAGAAAAAAGCCATCAAAAACGGATATCTAGGCCCACTGAGAACTTGCGGCCTTTTTGATAGACCTGGGTGGTTTCTGCCCCTTGGGTGATCTCAAAGGTCGAGTCTAGAAGGTTTTGGGCTTTGAACTTAAACTTGGTCCGCTCGCCGATGGGCCAGGCCAATGTAAAGTCCAATTGGTCAAAAGGCTGGGCGTACTTATCGGGTTGGCCCAACACGCCCACCTCAGAGATGCGTTTGCCCGCCACGTTGTAGAGCAAGGTCGCTTCCGGTCCATCTTCGGCATGGGCATAGGTGATCTGGCCATTTAATACGTAAGGCGATTGGCCCTGCAGTGCGCGCGAGCTTGAGGTCAATACACCCTGATCACTGATGTCAATGTTGGATTCGATCCAAGAGACGTTGCCGGCAATGGTCAAGCGATCCCATAAGAATGCCTCAAAGAGCCAACGGTTTAAGAAGCCAAGATTTTTCCGAAGCTCGAACTCCACGCCATAGTTTTCAGCACCATCGGCATTGGCGAAGGTCACCAGAAGCGCTTCTGAGGGCAAGATGATCAGCTCGATGGGGTTGGTGATCTCTTTATAGAAAATCCCCAACGACACCAGCTCGGTGGGCGTGGGCGAGAAATCATAACGAAGATCGTAATGCACGAGGCTCGACGGCAGCAGCTCGGGGTTTCCGATGACCGGCGCATCCAGCACGGGGTCTGTGAATTCTGCCGGCGAGAGTTCTCTTAGATCAGGGCGGATGATGGTCTCACCATAGCTTGCGATCACCTGTTGGCGCTCGGTCAGATACACGGTCACCGAGCCGCTGGGAAGATAATCCTTTTGGCTCAAGTTCGCGCTGATCGGGTCACCATCCGGATTAAACAAATCGAAAGTCACAGCGGACTGACTCCAGTCTTCCATCCTCACCCCGCCAGCGAGTCTCACGCGCTCCCACAACAAAAGATCAAACATCCCATATGCCGCTTCAATGTCCAACAGCGCAAATGAGTTATCTGTTGCGCGAGTCGATTCTCGGATCACCAAACCATCGGGGTTGATGGTGTCTGGATTGATGATGAGCTCCAAGGAATCTTGGAAGCGAAAATCCAAAGGAAAGCGTTGAATGCCGTCGAACTTGAATCGCCGCAGATCCGAGTCGCGGTCTCGATCGAGCTCGCGCCAGCCAGCGGATAACGTCAACTCTGCTGGTCCAAAACTCAGTGGCAGCTCAATGTCCGCGCCATACTCCAGGACCTCATCGCTCAAATCGCCATAGTTTCTGAAATTATTATCGGTCCGGCGAGAGAACACAAAGCCATTGGGGGAGCGTCTGTCTTCTTCAAACAAATAAATGCGTGTATCGGGTGACAAGCGACGGGCTCTGGCATCCGAGTAATCCCATCGGAGCGTCAGGTCACTTAAAAAAGGAAACGTGTGCCGCCCATCGAATTGATGCGCCAATAGATCTCGCTCTTCGTATTCCAAAAACCGTGTATCGACAATGCCACCTGTGTCTTGATCAAACCCTATCTGTTGTCTGACATCATCTAGGGTTTGTCGAAGCAACATAGAGGTCCAACTGATCTCATGTTCGTCTTTGTAGTTAA
>CAYWVH010000038.1:0-4223 GCA_964461845.1 uncultured Wenzhouxiangella sp. | reverse complement strand
ACATCCGGGAATGCCGCTCTGGGCAACCCAAACCACTCCATAACAGACGCTGCAATTTGATCAGAATGCGTGGTCGGTACCCAGCGGCCCCTGGCATCATCACCCATGTCATCTGGCCCACCCGGGACCAACGTGGGCATTTGCCCAATCAAGCGATTGCCTTTCACGGGCGCACCCATCACCCAAAAATGATTGCCCCAGCCATGATCCGTCCCACCGCCTGAGTTGGGCTTCAATGGCCGCCCAAACTCAGACATCACCATGGTGACCACCTGATCTTGAAGCCCGGCCACTCTTAACTGCTCATCGAGATCGGCCAGACCATCACCCAAGGCTTTCAGCTGCCCGTCTTGGTTTCTAAGCGTGATGCCTCGCTGATTGCCATGCGTATCAAACGCACCCCAATCTAGGAAAATCATCTGTCGCTTGATGCCCATTTCACGGCCCGACCAAAACACCCGCACCGCGGTTCGAAGCCGCTCCATCAATCCAGCATCCACATCTCGATCGACGGTATTCGGTGCCACATGTGATGGGACCAGATCGAGCACCCGCCGAAGCTCCAAGACCTCATCCAACACCGTGCCCACCGCACTCAGGTAGGCAAAAGACAGATCATCCATGCCTGATTTAAAGCGCACCGCTTCTTGATAGGCATTGAAATCCCGAGACTCACCACCGGCCAAAATGTAGCGAAGGTCCAATGAGTTGAAATGCTCCCGATCCTCGGCCCCCGTCGGTGACCAAGAGACCCCCCGCATCAACCAGTTATCCTCATTTAGGGCTAGGTTGGAGAGAAGATCATCCAATAATTCAGGGGGCATGTTCTCTAGAGAGCGCCCACCCCAACCAGAGTTTGCTGCAAAAGTGCCTGGCACGCCGCCTGAAACCAAACGCTGTTGGTCTGGATGAGAGCCTAAGAAACTCGGCACACGCGCAGAACCATTCCTCACATCATAGGCACTCACAGGTTCCAGCAACGGGCCTGCGTTGGCCACCCAAGCAATATCACCTCGGTTGGAGATCGATTGAAGTTTATGGAGCGCTGGGTGCAACCCCAATCGATGATCGGATTGCGACAACGACAAGGAAATCAAATCTTCTTTGGGCAGCGCCAAACCCCCATGGCCGATTCGGTAGTCATCATATGCCCCATCCATCGGAATCAAGGTGTCGTTGCCGTCGTTGCCGCCATTTAAGAAAACACAGATCACGGCTTTGTAATCTCTGGCCGTGGATCGTGTGTTGGCCATCGCCACTTGCAATGGCCACGGCAAGCTCACACTGCTCGCCGCCATCAAGCCCCCGAGTCCTAAGCCCTGCAACACCTGCCGACGTTTTTGGTTGATGCCCATGGCCTACCTCACAATCCCAAACTCTTGGCCCAACAGCGCATAGCCCAAGAACATCGCCATTTGATAGCCCCCGTTGCGCGCACCCTCGTCGCTGCTCGCTTCTGAGTTGATCAACCATTGTTTTAAGCCATCGGCGTAGTCATGCATAAACACCTCGTGCGCAAATGAATCACGACCGCGCATGTAGCGGTCTTTGACATGCTCGATTAAGGCATCAGGCCCTGCCATGATCTTCTCTCTAAACTCAGCGTAATCACAGACCTCCAGTTCTCGACGATCTCCAGGCAAGGCCGATACTCTGGCTTGTACGCCAGAGAAGTTAATTAAGAGATGCTCAGGCGCGATGATGTCCATACCAGGCACTTTGTGCTCAGGGGGATAGAAGTTAAATACTTGAGGTGCACCCAAGGGCCGGTTGCGTGGCAATTGAGGCAAGGTACGAAGTCCATATTGGGGATTCATGTTGGGCTGGCCCCAGTAGTTTCTAGACGGTGTTTCAGTGCATTCCATGCCTCGATAAATCGCGCTTTTTTGGTGCACCAAATCCCGAATGCGCCCAAAGTTTCTGGGCATTTGATCGGGCGTATCTCCGAGTCTGGCTTCAGGGTCCATGATGATGGCTTTGGCCACCGCCGCCAAATCTCCTGCCACACCTTGGCCGTTGTTGGCGAACACAGAGGCGACCCTTTCAATGTAGGCAGGCGATGGATTGGAAGTCGTCAAGTGCCGAATCAACCGCTGGGCCACGAGCGGGGCCATGTTCGGATGGCCCATCAAGATGTCCAAGACCTGCTCTAAGTCTTGGTGGATGCTTTGACCCGCCGGCAGGGTCTGGCCTAGGAAAAGTTTTTCCTTGGCATCATGCGCACCGTAACCAATGGGTCGCATCGGTTGCTCAAAGCCTCCGATAAACCCATTGCCGCCACCCTTGGCTTCACAAGCCTCACCTTGGTCGTAATAGTCGACCCGGTCTGGGGTATCAATGCGATCGACAAAGTCCCAGCCACTCAAGGCCCTCGACAATGCGATGACATCGTCTTGTCCAAAGGTCTCTAGGTATTCACCTTCTTCGTTTTTCTTTTTACTGCCGTCTGGACTTAACTGATTCACCCCCAGGGTGAACAACATCAAAAGCTCACGGGCGTAGTTTTCGTTCGGGATGCAATTCGGGCATCGATCATAGGCGGCTCTAGATCCGGCATTGTCCAAGTATCGGCCCATCGATGGAGAGAGCGTGACCGCCCGCAACAGGTCTCGAAAATTCCCCAAGGCGTGCTCTTGCAAGGTATTGAAATACACCGCTTGGCCGACTTCTTGGATGCCGCCTTCGCTCGAGATCACCAAAAGCTGTGATAAGGCCCAGCTCATGCGCGCGCGCAGTTGATCAGGCGCGCCAATAAACACATCCAAAATCCTTAAGGCCGCGGCACCGTGAAAGGAAATATCAATCCCATCTTTCGGGCCGCGGTGGCGACCATCGTGTCGGAAGAAGTTGCCCTCGCATTGAAGGTCTTCCCACTCAATCTTTGACGGTGGCAGCGATACTTGCTGATCGAGCCACGCCTCCATCCCCAGCGCATAGACCCGTGCCTCCTCATCGGGCGTGGGCCCAAACGCGGCTTGATCTAAAAACCGCGCTGCCGTCCACTTATCAATGTGTCTTGGACAAGGCTCAGTGCCCTCCAACATCGCCAACGGCATGACGCCTGAAAATTCCCCACGTTTGGCCAGATGTGCTCGGCCTTCCACATACCGCGCCTGGGCCCCAACACAGGGCCAAAGCTTCAAACTGAGCTTGCCCCAAGAATGGCGGGTGACATCATTTGAGTTGAAGGCTTCCCCAAAGCGCCCGCCTTCGGCCCACTGCATGTCATTGACTTCAATCCACTCGTCTTTAACACTGCCCACCCCCAGTAACCAACGTTGCTGGCCCTCGTTGTCGTAGGTGAACCAATAGACCAAGGCATCGGTGGCGTTTAAGACCTCGACCATCCAACCTTGCCCATCTTGCGCGGGGGCGTACCACGCCCCAGACAGACCTTGGTGTAGAGGAAAGCGATTGGCTGCTTGCGCTTGATCACAACCAAAACCGGCCACATTCGTTAAGCGGCTGAGCGATAGGCGCTCGTTCGGAAAATCCCCCATCCCTGCATACTCAGCCACACCGGCATGACAGCCAGTGAAGGTGAGGCTCAATTGGCCTGATGGAATGGATTGTCGGTCGGCTGGGTTGTAGCGTGAGCCAAACTTAGGCCCTTCAAAACGAAGCAGCTCATCAAAGACCATGCGCTGCCCTTCTATGCGTCCAACCCCCTGCATCCAGGCTTGATCCCCTTCAGTATCAAAGGTGAACCAAGTGACCAATGCCGTGGTGGGGTTTAAGACTTGGAGGACCAGGCCTTGGCCGTCTTTGGCCGGGTCGAACCAGCTGCCGGAGAGCTGGGTGGGGTCGATGTCATCCAAGCTCACTGTGTCTGCTTGGACAGAGCCGGTTGCAAAGACCATCAGAGAAACAAAGAGGAAGAGCGTGGCAGTGGCTCGTCGCTGACATTGCCATGCCAGTGAATGGACTGAAGCCCGCCGAAACCCCCAAAGATGCCTCGCTACCGTCATATCGATTTTCCCTCGCCAATGGGCTGAGGTTAGCTCAACGATGGGATTCCGTCAAACATCCTAGTGGGTCCAGAGAGTGCTATTACCGTCCCCAGCGATAGGCACCGTCTGGCGGTGGGCATCAATCACCTCCACACTGGCCCGAGACAGCGGCAAATGCCTTTTCTCTTGATGCCAATGATCATAGAAAGCGGCCACGGTCTGCTGGGCGACCGCAAGCACCCACCTCTCACACAGCCCAACCCTTTTAGCCAA
>CAYWVH010000037.1:0-4569 GCA_964461845.1 uncultured Wenzhouxiangella sp. | reverse complement strand
ACACCTTTCATTTGTACCTTCGCCCGGGCACCGAGGTCATTGAAGCGCATGGCGATTTGCATGATTTTATGGGGTGGTCTGGGCCGATTTTGACCGACTCAGGTGGGTTTCAGGTTTGGTCCTTGGCCGAGCTTCGCTCCATGGATGAAAAAGGCGTGACCTTTCAATCACCCGTTGATGGCTCGAAGATTTTTATGGGGCCTGAGGAATCGATGGCGATTCAACACGCGCTGGGTTCAGACATCATGATGGCCTTTGATGAGTGCACCCCGTATCCTGCCACCCACAAAGAAGCCCATGACTCCATGGCCTTATCCATGCGTTGGGCCAAGCGGTGTATCGATTTTCATCATGCCTCTGGTCGGGTCGATCAGCAAGCCTTGTTTGGCATTGTCCAAGGGGGGGTGTATGAGGATCTGCGTGCCCAGTCTGCTGAAACGCTGATCGAGATGGGGTTTGATGGCTATGCCATCGGTGGCTTGGCGGTGGGGGAGCCCCAAGAAGAAAGAGAAGCGACTTTGGAGGTCACCACACCCAAACTTCCCAAAGACAAGCCCCGTTATTTGATGGGGGTCGGTCGGCCTGAAGACATTGTCGAGGCGGTCAGACGCGGTGTGGATATGTTCGATTGCGTGATGCCCACCCGCAATGCCAGAAACGGGCATTTGTTCACCCGACATGGGGTGTTAAAAATCAGAAACACCCGCTTTGTCTCAGACACAAAGCCCATCGATCCAGACTGTGGTTGCTATGCCTGCCAGCATTATTCCAGGGCTTATATCAAGCATCTACAAAAGTGCAACGAGATCTTGGGCCACCGTCTGGCAACCACGCACAATCTCTATTACTACCAAGAATTGATGGCCACCCTTCGCTTGGCCATCGAGGAAGGCCGTCTTGATGAGACGGTCAAATCGCTTTATGCGGGCTGGGCCCGAGGGGTGGAGTGATTGCTAGGTTAGGTGCCTGACATCCACAAAGCTGCCGCTGGGGTAGTTGGCTTTGAGGGTCGGTAACAGTTCAATCAGTCGAAGCGCGGCCATTTTCGGGGTCGGCATGTGCTCGGTCCCTCGGGCGTCTTTGAGTTTTTGCACCGAAGGAAAATCCCCGCTGTCGACTTCGCCGCATAAGTAATCTTGCATCGGTGTGTCAATCAACCCAGGGGCATACGCCATCAAATGGGTCTCGGGCATTTCCTGGGCATACAAATGCATCAAATGATTGATGGAGGCCTTTGAGAGTGAATAGCCACCCCAACCAAAGTTCATGTTGATGGCCGCGCCCGATGAGATCGCAATGACCTGATCCACGGGCAGGCCTCTGTTGATCAGCCAATCCAAGATGACTTTATTGGCCCAGACATTGACCCGATACAGGTATTCAAGGTCATGCACATCGGTATGATGCAGAGGCTGAATTTTTCCCAAGACGCCCGCGTTTAAAACCAATACATCTAAACGCTGAGCATCCGACGTCACCGACTCAAGCGCATGCGGGATTTTGTTGAGATCACCCAGATCGACCAGCGCGTCTCGAAGCACATCATCGAATGCATCTTGGCGGTCGGTCTTTAAAGGGCAACCCCGACGCGACAGGCCCCGCACAATCGCGCCTTGTTCTAAAAACGCTTCGGTTAGCCCAAGGCCTAAGCCCGAGCTGTTGCCAGTGATCAGTACATTCATGATTGCTGTCTCTTGCCCAATCGTTTTTTACTCGCTTGATTTAAGGTGTGGGGTTGTCATAGCCAATCGTTTCTTCAAACAAGTGATAGATCCGACGGTATTGATCCAACCAACTGCTGGGGCGTTGAAAGCCATGACGCTCCAAAGGATACGAGGCCAATTCCCAGTTTTCTTTTTCAAGGTCGATCAAGACTTGAGAGAGTCTGACCACATCTTGATAGAACACATTGTCATCGAGCATGCCATGGGTCATCAGCAAATGGCCTTTGAGGCCATCGGCAAACTCAATGGGCGAGGAGCGAAGGTAGGCTTCAGGGTCAACCTCTGGGGTGTTTAAGATGTTGGAGGTGTAGGGGTGGTTGTAATGCGCCCAGTCGCTCACAGGTCGAAGGGCAGCGCCGGCCTGGAACACCTCTGGCGCTTTAAAGAGCGCCATAAAGGTCATGAACCCGCCATAAGACCCACCATACAAACCGACTCGGTCTGGGTTGCCGCCGTGTTCTTTAACCACCCAAGAGACCCCATCGATCAGATCTTCCAACTCAGGCGTGCCCATTTGCCGATAAATGGCCGTGCGCCAATCGCGCCCGTAGCCAGCGCTTGCTCTAAAGTCCATGTCCAAGACGTGATAGCCACGCTCGGTTAAAAAATTATGGAACATCTGCTCACGGAAATAGTTTGGATACCGATGCCAGACATTTTGGAGATAGCCTGCGCCATGCACAAACAACACAATCGGATGCCCACCCTCAGGTGTGGGTGTTCTTGCAGGATAAAACTTCGCAGGGACGGGCGATTGACCGTGGCTTCCGGGCACATTCACAAACCGGGGCGCTTGCCAGTCCATGGCTTTGAACGCCTCGGTGCGGGTATCGGTGAGTCCGCGCATCTCGCCACCGTTGGCATTAACCAAGCCGACTTGAGCGGGCAAGTAGGGCTCAGAGTAGCGAATTAAGATCTGATCGTGGTTAGGATGCAGAACAAATGACTCCACCCCGCCTTGATCGGTCAAAGCAATCAGATCACGCGTTTGAATGTTGAGTCGGTAAAGATCATATCGGCCAGGATCGACCCGATTGGCCAACATGAAGAAATGAGCCTGATCGGCGGCAAGCTTGGGCTCTGAGACTTCAAATGAGCCCTGCGTCAGCGCGCGTGCATCGCCTTCAAACGCATCAATGACATAAAAATGTGAGTGCCCGCTTTGCTCGGATAAAAACCAGAATTTTGGTTCGTTGGCATCGCTAAACCAGCCCATCTCGTTGTAGCGCCAGTTGATCCAAGCCTCATCATGGAGACGGTGGCGTTCAATCAGCCCTGGGTCATTTGGGTCCAAAGTGGCGATCCAGCGGTCTTTGTTGTCTCGGGCACGGATCTGGATCGCTGCGATATCGCCGGTGGGGTGCCATTGAATGGCGTTGATGCTGACATCGCGGTGGGTGTTCTCAGCCAAAGGCTTAACATCGTTTTGGGCTTTGAGCTTGGCCAGTGGGTCGACTTGTATGGTCGAGAGTTGATCGAATTCCAGCTCATGCTGGGTGTGTGTGGCCAGATCCAACAGCCAAAGATGGTGTGGTGTGGGGTCGTTCCGACCCACCCGGGTCCTCACGGCTTCTGTTTCAATGTAGCCATCTTTTGTGACGTAGTGGGGCATGCTGCCCTCGCGTCCTCGAGCATGGCTTTTGGGGGCCACCACCATCAGGATATAGCGACCAGAAGGTGAGAGCGCTGAGGCCACTGGGGTGTATTTGTCTCCCAAGTACCAAGGCGCAGGTCCTTGGCTGGGGTCTTCTAGGGCCGCTTGGCGCTGCGCTTGACGCCTTTCTTTGGCCAAGCGCTCGTCTTGGGCGAGACTCGAGAACAGCCGAAGCTGCATTTGGGTGAGCGAGTCCTTGCTTTCTTCGTCTGGGTCTTTGGCAAAACGAAAATCAGAGAGGGGGTATTGCAAGCCCGATGAGACATCAACGCCCATCCATTGGGCGCCTCTTAGAAAGTAGACCGCATCCCCCGTGGCGCTGAACATCACCTGACGGTCGCTGGCGGTGTCTTTGGTCAGCTGGGTCAATGCCATGGTCGAGAGGTTTCTGATAAAGACATTGCCATCGCGAATAAATGCAGCGTGCTCGCCATTGGGTGAAAACACGGGCTCTGGACCATCGAGGCTGGCTCTGTCTTCAAAACCCAGTTTTATTGACTCGCCGCTGGCAAGATCGATTCGGTAGGTGTCCAGAAGGTCACTGTCGGGCCGCTCAATGGTGTAGGCCACGCTTTGGCCATCCAACTGCCACCAGGCCTCTTGGGCTGGCTGCCCAATCCAATCAGGGTCGGCCATGATTTGTTTGAGGGTCAGCGTCGTTTGGGCCCAGATGGGGGTGGTGCCAGTGAAGGCGAAAAGTAGCAGGAGCATCAAAGATGAGCGGAAGCGTCGTTGGGTCAGTGTCAATATGGCGTTCATGGGCATGGCTCGATGGTTAGATGGATTGAAATAAAGCATCAGATGAGAAGGATAACGCATTGTGGGTTTCGCATTTGTGGCTGTCAAAAGCAGAGGAAAAGCACTGGCCACTGATTCGTGGAAGCTCACATACGAAGCTTATTTAGACGCGAGGGTCAGTTTTGCATGGATTGTCGTGAACTTTCTTTCTCATTTTAAGTCTGATATGTGATTAAAAACATGCCATTTTTTGCGTGTTGATCGATTCTTGTAGACATCAAACGCGCACTTTCCTTGACTGTTTTTTTATCCGTCTCTATAATGGGCGGTTCAGTTGCGGGGTGGAGCAGTCTGGCAGCTCGTCGGGCTCATAACCCGAAGGTCGCAGGTTCGAATCCTGCCCCCGCTACCACTTTAAAGTCAGAAGCCTCGCATGCCAGTGCGGGGCTTTTT
>CAYWVH010000036.1:2776-5320 GCA_964461845.1 uncultured Wenzhouxiangella sp. | reverse complement strand
CTTCTTCAGCAACGGGGTTGCCTGCTTTTGAGAAGCTCTGAGCATGCAGCAAAAGATCCCTTGTTGGGCGCACGCGTTGGTGGGCTCTGGGTTTATTGAGTTTCTCTTGGGCCTGGTTTAGATGATGTTTGAGCGCTGGGTGATCGGGATGGTGTGTCAGCCCATCTGAAAAAGCACCTTCTGCCTTTTCCCATTCCCCGCTGTCCATCCATGCAAGGCCCAAGGCATTCCATCCAGAGGGCTTGTCCGGGGCTTGCTCCACCAGCTGTTGTGCCACTTCAACAGCGAGTTCACACTCACCGAAGCCCCGGTGGGCAATGGATAGGTTGGCCATCAAAGAGGGTGTCAGCGTTTGTGTGGTGTAGAGAGGGGTCAATAAGTCTCGAACGGTTGAGAAGTCTTTTTTATGAAGCAACAAGCCTGTGTGTGCCAAGAGCACCTGTTCATTAGATGGGTATTGATGAACCAAGGCCTGAGTTTTGGCGAGCGCCTCATCTTGCTGGCCTTGGGCCCACAATTTCACAGCAGCGGCGACAGCTTCATCGATTAGAGTGGGTTGGTTTGGCACGATGTCGGTCCAATGACAATGTCAGATGAGATTGTAGCCCAGCCAATATCTGCTAAATAGCGGGTGTCATCAACAACAGTGCTAAGCCAATGATGGCCAAAAACAACAGAAGCCCTAGGCAGCCACAGCCTGTTCGAATGGTCTCACCAAACGAGTCACCACCCAGTAATGCACCGAGGATGATGACGATCATCAGCAATGTCAGTAGCTCGACCAAGCGCTTGATCCCCGCGTCAATTCATAAAGATGTCACCTAAGTGTACTAAACCATACTCTGGTCTGGATGCTTCTTTGCAGAGGATGTGAAAATGAAGATATTGGTGACATTTGATGTGGCGTCGTTTGATCAATGGGTGAGTGGGTTTCGGGCGCATCAAGCCGCACGGGAAGCGGCGCAGATTCGAGATCTGTTTGTGGGTAGGCACGCCGATCAAGAGTGTTCGATCGTTTGCCTGTTTGAGGCAGAGTCTGAGGCTTCGTTTCATGCATTCATGGAAAAGCCAGAGAACATTGAGGCGGGTCGAAAAGCAGGTCATTTGTTAGAGACCACCACCATCACTCCACTGGAAGATGTGATGTAAAAAAACGGGCACCCGAAGGTGCCCGCAGATCACATCACTCTTTACTTCTTTTATTACCGCATGGTGGGACGTTCAGTTTGGGCTGTCGAGGCAGGCAGGACAGGCAACTGCAATGCAGCAGCCGGAATCTCGCCTTCCAACGCACCATAGAAAGCCATCAAGGCATCCAAGTCCTCATCGCTCATATCATTGCCCAGCTGAACACGGGCCATGATTTGAGTTGCATCTCTTAGATCCCACACAGAGCCATCATGAAAGTAGGGATAGGTGCGGGTGATGTTTCTAAGAGACGGCGCTTTGAACACATAAAGATCGTCTTGTTTGTGCGTCACCGCAAACTTGCCCACATCCATGGGCATCGTGGATTGGTTGACACCAATGTATTCGCGTGTGGCCTCCCAATAAGACTCCACCACACCAAATCGGGCTTCAATTTGACCACCTAGGGCAGGGCCGGCGTGGCAACCCACGCAACCTTGGTTGATAAAGACTTGGAGGCCAGCCAATTCCTGCTCATTGAGCGCTTCCAAATCACCTTTTAAGAACTCATCAAAGCGATCGGGGGTGGTCAAGGTCCGCTCAAACACCCCAATGGCATTGGCGATGTTGTCATAGTTCAAGGGATCCTCCTCACCCGGAAAGGCCGCTTTAAACCGCTCGACGTATTCAGGCATCGATGCAATGCGATCCACCGCCATCTCTTCGCCTGGGATGGCCATTTCGATGGGATTTAGCACAGGCCCCTTGGCTTGCTCTTCCACATCAGCGGCTCGACCATCCCAGAACTGGTTGGCATGCAGTGCAGCATTTAATACCGTGGGCGCATTCCTAGGGCCTGCGGTCCAGCGGTGGCCCAAGGAGGTGGGTAGGTTATCAACGCCATAGGTGGCCAGGTTGTGGCAACTGTTGCATGAGATGAACCCGCTTTGCGATAAGCGTGGGTCAAAGTAGAGCATTTTGCCCAGTTCGACTTTGGCCTCGTTCATCGGGTTGCCCTCTTTTTCAACGTAGTTGGGCAGGGGCGAGAACATGGCAGAAGCTGTGCGGTGTAAGGCCTCAGCATCTGCGGCAGCGATGGCTTGCCCGCCAGAGGCCAAGAGGGCTGCACCGATCGACAGGGTCAGTAATGAGCGAATCATATTGGTATAACTCCCTAGGTTTGGATCAGTTTCAATCGCGCTTAATCACGATTTCTCGAGTGGCTCCTACTCGAGTGTTCTATTATTAGACAAATCTGAAGTAATCGATTTGACACAGATCAAACGAGCGCTTTAAGACCTGTCGGAAATCTTTGGAGTGGGATTGGCATGAAAAAATATCTTGGAACGAGCGGTTTGTTCCTGCTGCTATTGAGTGGGTTATGTGGTTTGGCTTGGGCTGATGGTGATCGCGATG
>CAYWVH010000036.1:0-2676 GCA_964461845.1 uncultured Wenzhouxiangella sp. | reverse complement strand
GATGGTGATCGCGATGATGATCGCATTGAACATTTCGAGGGCAAGCCCGCCCAAACGATCGAACAAGCAATGGAGAATCTCCAGGTCGCGAACCGGCAACTGGAAATGTTGCTGGCCTCTGAACCCATCGACGCTGAGGTCAGTTACGAGATCCATCAACTGACCTATACACTGGAAAATGCCCTCGAGCGCCTCGAAGATGAGCTGGAGCAAGCCCAAGAAACGCTGGAACGGGTTCATTTGGCCTCAGAGGCCAACCAAGGGGATGTGCTGGCCAAAGAGGGCCCGAGGTATCTTGAGTTGAGTCAGCGCTTGTTCGGGCCCAATGGAAGCGCTGAGCACCCATAGAGGCTCAATATCAAAGCCATAATCGATATCGATGGAGCGGTGGTGGCGACCCGCCTATACTAGATGAGTCAGAAATATTAATTTGGAGGAAGACCATGTCCGAAACAGCCAAGTGCCCCGTGATCCACTTTGAGCCCAAACAGGCCAAAGCCGAGGCCCGCACCAACGCCGATTGGTGGCCCAATCAACTGAATTTAGCCATGCTGCGCACCAACTCACCCGTCTCTGACCCCTTGGGTGAGACCTTCGATTACGCCGAAGCCTTTAAAAAGCTTGATCTTGATGCCGTGGTCAAGGATCTCCATGCTTTGATGACCGATTCCCAAGATTGGTGGCCGGCCGACTGGGGTCATTACGGTGGTTTGTTTATCCGCATGGCCTGGCACAGCGCGGGCACTTATCGGATCAGCGACGGTCGCGGTGGTGGTGGTGCGGGTCAGCAGCGCTTCGCGCCTCTCAACAGCTGGCCTGACAACGCCAACCTAGATAAAGCGCGTCGCCTGTTGTGGCCGGTCAAACAAAAATACGGCGCTGCTTTGTCATGGGCTGATTTGATGATTTTGGCGGGCAACGTGGCACTTGAATCCATGGGCTTTAAGACTTATGGCTTTGGGGGCGGTCGCCCAGACGTGTATGAGCCTGAAAACATTTACTGGGGCTCAGAAGGCGAGTGGCTAGAAGACCAGCGCTACAGCGGTGATAGAGAATTAGAAAACCCATTGGCAGCGGTTCAGATGGGCCTGATCTATGTCAACCCAGAAGGCCCGAACGGCAACCCTGATCCTTTGGCGTCTGCCAAAGACATTCGGGAGACCTTTGCTCGGATGGCCATGAACGATGAAGAGACCGTTGCTCTGACTGCCGGTGGACATACGTTTGGTAAATGCCACGGCATCGATGACCCAGAAAAATATGTCGGCCCCGAGCCAGAGGGTGCTGACATCACCGAGCAAGGCATGGGTTGGAAGAACACCCGGGGCACAGGCCATGGTGTGAACACCATCACCAGCGGCATCGAAGGTGCTTGGACCAACGACCCGATCAAGTGGGACAACGGGTACTTCGATAACCTGTTTGGCTACGAGTGGGAGTTGGTGAAAAGCCCAGCCGGCGCTTGGCAGTGGGAACCCAAGGGTGAGGAAGCACGCATTGTGCCCGATGCCCACGATCCTAACTTGAAGAACAAGCCCATCATGACCACGGCCGATATGGCGCTTCGCATGGATCCGATTTATGAAAAGATCTCGCGCCGTTTCTGGGAGAACCCGAAAGAGTTCGAAGAAGCATTTGCTAAGGCTTGGTACAAGCTCACCCACCGTGACATGGGGCCCATGGCACGTTACCTCGGGAAATTGGTGCCTGATTCAGAGCCCCTGATTTGGCAAGATCCAGTGCCTGCGGTGGATCATCCTTTGGTCAATGAGCAAGACATCAAGGCACTGAAAGCCAAAGCGCTCGAATCTGGTTTGAGCATTTCAGACCTGGTCCGCACTGCGTGGGCATCGGCTGCATCGTTCCGAGGCACGGACAAGCGGGGTGGTGCCAATGGCGCGCGCATCCGTTTGGCACCTCAGAAAAACTGGGAGGTCAATCAGCCTTCGGAACTTGATCGTGTTTTGGGTGTGATTGAGGGCATTGCCCATGCATTCAATGCAGAGCAAAGCGATGGCAAGAAGATCTCAGTCGCTGACATGATTGTATTGGCGGGCTGTGCGGGTGTTGAAGCCGCTGCCAAGAAAGCCGGTCACAACATCGAAGTGCCTTTCAGACCGGGGAGAACCGATGCCAGCCAGGAGCAAACCGATGTCGAATCGTTTGCAGTGCTGGAGCCCCAAGCCGATGCCTTTAGAAACTATATGGCCAAAGGCCTAGGCGGCTCACCAGAAGAATGGTTGGTGGAGCGCTCAGCCATGTTGACCCTCACAGTGCCTGAAATGACGGCATTGGTCGGTGGTTTGCGTGGACTGAAGGCCAATTATGATGGGTCTGATTTGGGTGTGTTCACCAAACGTCCAGGCGAATTGACCAATGACTTCTTTGTGAATTTATTGGCCCCTGGTATGGATTGGAAGCGCTCAAAAGAAGAGGGTGTCTTTGACATCGTCGATCCAGCCTCTGGTGAGGTGAAGTGGCAAGGCACACGCGTTGATCTCGTCTTTGGATCCAACTCTGAGCTTCGTGCTGTCTGCGAGGTGTATGGTGCTGCCGATGCTGGCGAGAAGTTTGCTCAAGCGTTTGTCAAAGCTTGGGTGAAAGTGATGGAGTTGGATCGTTTTGATCTGAAATAAGTCCTCACTGAAGACTTATCTAGGAACCATCGTGTAAAAG
>CAYWVH010000035.1:5427-6847 GCA_964461845.1 uncultured Wenzhouxiangella sp. | reverse complement strand
AAATCTTCAAGGACGCTGTATCAATCGCCTACAATGCAAATGGGCAGCCAGATTATGATCTCAATGGTGCGGTGACTTTCCAAGACGCGCGCGAAGTTTTTGCACGTGCCGTCTCTTCGACGAACAGAGACTGTAGTCAAAACCAGTAATCAGATGGCATAGTGAACCAGTACGTACATTAAACATAACAATTAGGACTAGATGGTCATGTTGAATTACACAAAGAAACTCTATCTTGGGTTAGTTGCAGCCTTCATGCTCTTGGCGTCAGGAGCTGCAACCGCGCAGAGCATAACGGTTGGTGAGGTTGTCGCAATATCAACTGGGACCTCTGTTTCTGTCGGTTGGAACCTCGATGATGGAGCGGTCCTTGAAGGGGTAGCATTCACCATTCAGTATGATGATGCTGTATTCACGCCAGATCTGACCAATTGCTTCGTTGTAGAAGATGCGGACAATCAGAGCTGTGCCATTGAAACCGTTGGCGCACAGGATTTCGTCAAGATTGGGCTATTGAATTTTTCAACTGGGGACAAGCTCGGTGCTGCATCAGGAACAATTGTATTTAATTATGCATCGGGAGCGGCCTTGGGTGAGTACCCACTAACTCTAGCTGAGGATACAGCCAATACCATTCCTGCAGCGACCGCCATAACTTTAGATAACGGTAAGATCACAATGCAAGCCGCTCCCGCACCAGCGATTACAGTGGCGCCTGCTTCAGGAACCTTCACTGCCGCGATTGGTTCAACGGATGATGAAGTCTTCACCATTACCAACAGTGGTAATGCAGATGGTCTGTTGGTTAGCGCTACAGCCATCAGCGGAGCGAACTCTGGCGCATTCACTCTTCCATCAGGAACCAATACGTGTCCAGGGGTTGCACCAGGATTAGCACAGGGTGCGACATGTACAGTGACAGTGAGATTCACCCCGACGGCTTTGGGCGCGGCAACTGGTCAGTTAGATATCACCAGCAGCGCGGGCACTGAAAACATTACGCTAAACGGTACCGGTACAGCTGGCCCAGCAGGTGAGCTAACAATGACACCAGCGACCTTCAACTTCGGTGAAGTGCTGACAAACAGCGGCACAGCAACACAAGTCTTTACCGTAACCAATACAGGCGCAGCTGGTTCATCTGTTGATGTCGGCGTCCCGACAGTGGCTGCACCATTTGCAATCGCTACGAACGGGTGCGCTGCAGCTGATCTGGCCAAAGACGAAACTTGTACCGTCTCTGTCACATTCACACCAACTGCTGATGGTGCTGCCTCTAGCACACTGTCAGTGAGTGGTGTTGACGGCAACGGTGACACCAAGTCAGACACCTCAGCGTTGTCGGGCACCGGTGTCACTGAAGCCCGCCCAACAGCCAACCCAGCCTCAGGTACCAGTGAGTCTGAAGTGGTCGGCCCAG
>CAYWVH010000035.1:0-5327 GCA_964461845.1 uncultured Wenzhouxiangella sp. | reverse complement strand
CGCTTCATCGCACGTCAGTAAGCCAATCGACCCGATGAATTAATCGGGTCATTGCAAGATCAGAAACCGCCGGTCTCAGCCGGCGGTTTTTTTATGGGGCATCAAAAAATATCTCGCCGCCAATGCTCACCCAGAGGTAGAGCAAGGCCAAGCGAGAGGGTCGGGATGTGCGATATCGAAGGTGTGGTGGGAAAGACTGAGGCCGGCTAAGCGCTAGGCTCAGCACCCTCCTCAGGTTCAGGCTCATCGGCCAGTTTGAGTAAGTCTCTCGCCTCAAGCCAAGCTTTGGCATCTTGCGCGTCTTTCTCAAACCATTTTTTGGCAGACCCGAGTCGGAAGGTATAACCCCAGGTATCCATATCGCTCATACAGCGGGCGCCCCCAAACCCTGGGATCCGCTCAGCCAAAAGGATTTGTAGGTAGCAAACGGCGTTTTCTTCATCGTAATCGCCGCCAGCATCGGTATCGAGTTTGGCCCGACGGGCATCGTCCATACACGCGAAATGGCAGGCCTCATGGAGAATGGAGTGCACAGGCGTATCCCCTCGGGCATATAAGCGCTTGCCCACAAGGCCAGCTTCCTCATCCCCCCAGTAGCTCCCTGGAATGTCCTCGCCGCTGGGAACACGCTCAAACTCGAGCCCCATTTGGCGAAGGAGCCGGCCCACAGCGCTGCCAGAGACATCCCTTAGACAGATGACGTCGTGTTTTTTGCCTTTTGACATAACCAAAGCACCTATCACTTATGGCCCATGGTGGTTCCGATGTGCGCAGTTTAAAATAAGACGATGTCTCAGCGGTTGATACAGAACAAAAATTCTTTCGATCAGGACACTGAACCGGAAGAGATGACCACGCCTCAGGGTTGGTTTGATCAACTGTCTGACGGTTTGGCCCGCTTGCAGCCTGTTGATTGGCTCCGCTATCTGGGCCTGGTGGCTTGGGGCTTGGCTGCTGTGGTCTTGCTCATTCTTCCAAGGCTGTTGCCTGAGCCAGCCGACGCCAGTTCGGTGGTGGGTTGGTGGTCGGCCTTGGTGTTATTTTTGTTGGCCTTCATCCATCCAGCCATTCGACAACAACAAAGATCCCCGCTGTGGCTTCGGATCACCTTGTTGGCCATCATGTCCGCATCGGCATTGGCGATCAACTACTTCACCCAATCAACGCTAGGCATCATTTTGGTCATGGTGGTGGCAGTCGTTTTGCCGTGGTTGCTGCCGGCCATTTTGGGGGTGGCTTGGGTCTGCGCTCTGGCCCTGGTATTGGGGCTTTGGGTGGTGCTCTCGCCTGAAGGTAGCCTATTGCTCGCCTTGGTCTTCGTGATCACCAGCTTGGGTCTGGTGTTGTTTCCATTCATCGCCTCATTGCTCGCCTTGCAACAAGTCCAAGCGAGGTCTGATCTTAGACGGGTCAATGCCCAGTTGGTGGCGACCCAAGCCTTGCTCGCTGAGAACACGCGCATCGCAGAGCGGGTCCGGATCTCTCGAGACCTCCACGACCTGATCGGGCATCACTTGACCGCTTTGACCCTCAATCTGGAAGTCGCCAGCCACACCAGCGAAGGGCAGGCCAAAGAACACGTCAACAAAGCCGCCTCGGTGGCCAGACAGTTATTGGGTGATGTCAGAGAAGTGGTCACCGACTTGAGAAGCGTCGATGAAGTGGACCTTCGACAAGCCCTAGAGACCCTGGCCCGAGGGGTCCCTGAGCTGAAGATCCATTTGACTATCCCAGAGGCCTTGGCGCAAACCGATCCACAGCGCGCTCAAGCCTTGCTTCGCTGCGCTCAAGAGGTGATGACCAATACGGTGCGCCACGCTCAGGCCCAAGCCCTCTGGATGAGTCTGGAGGCCTCAGACGATGGTGGCGTGGCCCTGGTGGCCCGAGACGATGGCACCGGTACCCAAGAGCTGATGCCAGGCAACGGGATCAATGGCATGCGTGAGCGTTTGAAAGAGCTGGGTGGACGCTTGGACATTTCGACAGGGCCAAACATTGGTTTTCGCATCAGAGCATGGTTGCCTCGGGAGATCGGTGGATGATTCGGGTGATGTTGGTCGATGATCAGACTTTGGTCCGGCAAGGGGTGCGTGCCTTGTTGGGTCTGGCCGATGACATTGAAGTCATCGGAGAGGCCAGCGACGGGTCTGAAGCGCTGGATTTGGTGCCCCAGCTAAAGCCTGATGTGTTGTTGTTGGATTTAAGGATGCCTAACCTCAATGGACTGAAGGTACTCCAGACCTTGGCCGAGCGGGATGAACAACCCCCCACCTTAATTTTGACCACCTTTGATGACGATGAATTGGTGCTGGCTGGCATCAAAGCAGGTGCCAAGGGTTATCTCTTAAAAGATGTCGCCCTGGATGATTTATTGGGCGCCGTGCGCACATTGGCTGAAGGCAAAACACTGATCAACCCAGCCATCACAGAGCGCTTGGTCAAAGGCTTAAAAAGCCACAACACCGAGTTCAGTGCGTTGGAACAACCCGAGGCCATGACCCAGCGAGAAACAGAGATTCTTCGTCTGATGGCCGGCGGCTACTCCAACAAAGAAATCGCTCGGGCCTTGGATGTGGCTGAGGGCACCATTAAGAACCACGTCTCCAACATTCTCTCCAAAATGGGGGTCAGAGACCGCACCCGAGCGGTATTAAAGGCGATTGAGGCGGGCCTGATTTGAAGCGTTCCCTCAGGCTACAATGAGGGCGTGTTAATCACACCCAATTTAAGGAAGGATTCATGATGTCCAGATTGAAACGTGGAATTTTAATCATTGGCGCCACACTGGCCAGCCTGTGGCTGCTGACGGCTTGCCAACAAGAAAGCGAAGTGGAGCGGATGGCTCAGGAAGAAGAGGCCTACAACGCAGCCAATCCATTGCCTGAGTTTGTCCCAGGTGATATGCAAAACTACATTGGCCATCTGCAAACACTCTCATCCAATGAGTTTGAAGGCCGAGCGCCCGGCACCAAAGGAGAAACCCTCACGCTCGATTATTTGACCGAGCAGTTCTCAGCGCTGGGCGTAGGGCCAGGCTATGAGGACGAAAACGGACCAAGCTATCTGCAGCCCGTGCCCATGGTGGAGATCACCAACACCTCAAGAACTGAGATGTCATTGAGCCATGCCGATCAGACCTGGGCGTTTACCTATCCAGAGCAAATGATCATTGGGTCGCGCCGCTTAGGCAATCAGGCCCACGGTGTGACCGATTCAGAGATTGTGTTTGTCGGCTATGGTGTGGTGGCGCCTGAGTATGGCTGGAACGACTACGCAGGCATCGATGTCACCGGGAAAACCGTGGTGATCTTGGTCAATGACCCAGGATTTGCGACAGAAGACCCTGAGCTTTTCAATGGCCGTGCCATGACCTATTACGGCCGCTGGACCTACAAGTACGAGGAAGCCGCACGCCAAGGCGCGGCAGCGGCCATCATTGTGCACGACACAGCACCGGCCTCGTATCCATGGGAAGTGGTGATCAATAGCTGGTCAGGCGCTCAGTTTGAACTGGCTTCTGACTCGGATGCGGTGGTCAGCGCACTTGAAGGTTGGATCACCATCGATGCCGCCAGAGAGCTCTTTGCCAAGAGTGGTCAAGATTTTGATGCCTTGCATGAAGCGGCTCGTTCGGTTGATTTTGAAGCGGTGAGTTTGAACACCACCATGACCGCCGAAGTGACCAATAACATTCGCCGCGGGATTTCGTATAACTTCGTGGCCAAGATCGAAGGCCAAGCCCGTCCCGATGAAGCGGTGGTCTACATGGCTCACTGGGATCACTTGGGCCGGACCTTGCAGTTTTCTGGCTCGGCGGGCATCTACAACGGCGCCATTGATAATGCCTCGGGCACAGCGGGCTTAATCGAGATCGCCAGAATGTATGCTGAAGCTGGCGCGCCCGATCGAACCGTGATCTTTTTGGCCGTCACCTTGGAAGAGTATGGGCTGTTGGGCTCTCGTTACTATGCCAACAACCCAGTGATTCCTACGAACCAAACCGTGGCTGCGATCAATATGGACGCACTGAGTCTGGTCGGCCCCACCGAAGACGTGGTGGTTGTGGGTTATGGCTCATCAGAGCTTGAAGACATCCTAAAACGGGCTGTTGTCTTGCAAGACAGAGAAGTCGTGCCCGAGCCGACCCCAGAGGGTGGTTTTTACTACCGCTCTGATCACTTTAACTTTGCCCGTGTCGGTGTGCCGGCGCTTTATGCCAAAGGTGGGATTCGCCACCGTGAGCTGGGTGAAGAGTACGGCATTGCTTGGAATGCAGAATATCGGGATGTGGCCTATCACAAGCCTGCTGATGAGTTTAATCCTGAGTGGGATTTCAGAGGCGTGATGGAAGACTTGGGCCTTTTATATGTGGTCGGTCGTTATCTGTCTGAGAACGATCAATGGCCTGATTGGTATCAGGGCAACGAGTTCAAAGCCATCCGTGATGCGGATATGGCCAACAAGTAAGTTTAAAAAAATGGGATGGGGCTTGTTTGGGCCCCGCCAAGTTAGCGTTTGTGATTTCGGCCTCGCCAATGATTTTGGCGGGGCCGAAACTTTTCCAGCGCTTGACGCGCTGCTTTTTCACCGACCAAGCGGACTTCTTTGGCGCGATAGAACTCGTGGGCTTGGCAGGTGGACTTGGGGATCGAGATGATCAGATCGGGCTCGAACATGGCCAGATTATGTCGGGTGATTGCAGCCTCCATGGTATCGAGCGATCGGACCATCACTGCAATCAAGCCAGGTTGCGTATCCTCAGGCTCCTCTTTCCCTTTGGAGAAGTTTTCCATCAGCTCACGGATGCGACCCATCAAGCCGATGCCATCGTCTTCATCCTCAGGCGCTTTTTCTTCGATCGACTCCTCATCGTCATAGCGGCTGCCGTCGTTGACATTGACCACAATGGTGAGATCACACATGGACCGCAAGGTCGGGGAGATGGGAATGGGGTTCAATAGACCACCATCGACCAAGGTGCGGCCCCGATAGTGGTGCGGGGTGAATAAGCCTGGAATGGCAATGGAGGCTCTTATGGCATCAAATAAAGGCCCATCGTCCAGCCAAACCTCACGGCCTTGATCGATGTCCACCGCCACAGCCGTAAAGTCTATGTCTAAGTCCTCAATGTTGACCTCATCGGCCAACTCAGCGAGCTTGTGGATGATCTTTTTCCCTCGGATGAGGCCGCCTGAGAGCGTCCAGTCGACCATGGAGAGCACGTCAGATCGCTCCAAGCCTTCGACCCATTCTTGGTAGGCATCCAGTTGGCCTGCGGCATACATGCCACCGATCAAAGCGCCCATGGAGCTGCCGGCAATGGCTTG
>CAYWVH010000034.1:0-7308 GCA_964461845.1 uncultured Wenzhouxiangella sp. | reverse complement strand
GGCAGCCAACTCAACCCGAATGGGGTCTTGGTTGCCTGGCTCAAGGAACAGGTTTTCGAAGACGGTGGTTTCATACCCTGAACCTGAAACAGTCAACTGGTAGGGGCCACCCACGCGCAAACCGCTCTGGAAGAACTGACCAGTCTCGCTGGTGGTCATCCGAGAAACGGTGCTTGAGGGCACGTGAAGGATCTCAACAGACGCACCCGAGACGGCAGAACCATCTGAGCTCACCACCTGACCGCGAAGGTTTGAGGAGGTGATTTGCGCCATAGCCTGGCTGGCGAGCAAGACAGAAAGCGTCAGCATCACCAGGAAACTGCGTAGTTTTAACATTTTCGACTCCAGAGAACGGAACATAAAAACCACGAATGGCCGGACCAACCCTTCCATTCGCACCTAAATCTAGAGCATATTATCAGCCTTTTGTTACAGAAATTTAACCCCTTCGAAGCAATTTCACCCAAATTTAATGTTTTGTCTTTTGAGAACAGCTTGTTAGCTGTTTTTTCTAGAAATTGACTTGATAACGGGCCCGCGGATGGGTCACCCCTCCACTTCCACACAAGGCTCAAAAATCGTAGACAATGGAACGATGATCGAGCTCACCCTCTATACACGCGAAGACTGCTGCCTGTGCGATGTGGCCACCGGTCTTCTTGATGGCCTAGCCAATGAGTTAGGCTATCGCTATCATACGGTGGACATTGACCGAGATCTTGAGCTCATTCAGCGCTACGGGGAGCGCGTCCCGGTGCTGGCCAACACCAGTACCGGCCAAGAATTGAGCTGGCCATTCACGGCCGAAGACCTCGGGTCCTTAGATTGGCTCCACCAGAGTGGCTCCATCCGAACCTAACATAACGATAAGACGCTCACGATAAGCGCCCATTCAATAAAAACCATCCATCACATGTCAAAATCCGAGCTCATTACCCACATCGATGCCCCGAGGTTCAGAAATGCCGTCCTTGCGGGCATTGCCAATGTCCTAAAGCACCGCGATCACATCAACAAGATCAATGTCTTCCCTGTGCCCGATGGTGATACGGGGACCAACCTGGCCTTCACCCTGTCTGAGATCAGAAACGCCTTGAGTGCCGCCCCCAAAGGCTTGCCCGAGCTCCTCGAGACCATCGCCAATGCCGCCTTGGATGGGGCGCGTGGCAATTCTGGCGCCATCATGGCGCAGTATTTTCAGGGTTTAAGCGAATCCAGCCGAGACTATCAGGTCTTGGATGCCAAAAGACTGGCCAAAGTCTCCACCGCCGCGGCCCAATCGGCTTGGGGCGCCATGACCGAGCCCGTGCCTGGCACGCTGCCCACCGTGTTGGAGGATTTTGCCGATGAACTCAGCCAACGGGCCAACGAAGGCATCGAGGACATCAGAGAACTGATCCATCAAGGCCTAAAAAGGGCCAAGAAATCCCTCGCAGACACCCCGAAAAAATTGGCCGCACTCAAAGAAGCCGGGGTGGTGGATGCCGGTGGTCAAGGGTTTGTCGACTTTCTAGAGGGCATTTGGCACTTTATGCGCTCAGGCAAAGTGCCTGATTTGCCTGCAGCCAAGCCAGCCGCTGAACCCGCAGCATCGATTCATGCCCACACCCAGGCCCCCGAGACCCACCGCTTCTGCACCGAATGTTTAATTGATGGTCAGGACATGGATGTCCCAAGACTCAGGGCCGAGCTCGAGGCTTTGGACGCCAGCTCCTTGGTGGTGGCCGGCAGCGTTAAACGCGCCAGGGTTCATATCCACACCGATGCCCCAGGTGATGTGTTTCGGATTTGTGGTCAGTACGGCGAGCTCAAACAACAAAAAGCCGACGACATGACCAAGCAGCACGCTTTGATGAACCAACAAGGTCAAGTCGCCATCGTCACCGACTCCGCCGCGGACTTGCCGGCTGAAGAGATTGATCGTCTGGGGATTCATGTGGTGCCTGTGAGGCTCAATTTTGGTGATGAGGAGTTCTTGGACAAACTCACCATCACCCCTTCTGAGTTTTATGAGCGGGTCGCCAACTCAACCCTAAAACCCCAAACCTCACAGCCCCCACCGTCTGCTTTCACCCGACAGTTTGAGCTGTTGACCTCGCATGGACTCAATGTATTGGCGATGCAGGTCTCCGGGCGTTTGAGCGGCACCCTGCAAGCCGCCAAAACCGCCAGCCGACATGACCCTGATCACATCGAGGTGTTTGATACCGAAAGCGCGGCTTGTGGCCAAGCGTTGATGGTGTTGTATGCCGCCGAAGCCGCGGCCAAGGGCTGGGAGCCGATGGCGATTGTCAGCAAGCTCAAAGAACAACGCGGCCAGGTCTCGACCTTCGCCTTGGTCAGAGACTTAAGTTGGGGCGTTCGCGGTGGGCGGGTCAAGCCTTGGATGGAGACCGTCTCCAAGCGGCTGGGCATTCATTTGATTTTGACCACCAAAGAAGGCGTGCTCAAACCCTGCAGCGTGGTCCGTGCCGGCCCCCAAGCAGTTCAACGCTATGCCAAGTTCTTATTAAAACGCATGGCCAAGGCGCATACCTACCGAGTGATCATCAGCCACAACAATGCCAAGGACGATGCCAAGACACTCAAAGACCTGTTGCTTCGCGGCCATCCCAACGTGGATGCCTGCTGGGTGGAGGAAGCGAGCCCCGCGGTCGGTGCGCACGCAGGGCCTGGTTGCTTGGTGGTGGGTTTTCAGCGTTGGCAACCACCGGAGGATCGGTCTTGAGTCTTGGCATGAGTGAGCTTGCCCCGATCTGGGTGTGGGCGTTTGTTGTGGTCGGGGGCTATCTCTTGGGGTCCATCTCCGGCTCGCTGTTGCTTGGCAAACTCAAACAAGTCGATATCCGCTCACTGGGCTCTGGGAATGCGGGCGGGACCAACGCCTTTCGGACCCAAGGCTGGCGCTTTGCCTTGGGCGTGGTGGTGATTGACATCGGCAAAGGTGCTGTGGCCGCTGGTCTCTTGCCTTGGGTGGTATTGAGTCAGTTAAACGGCCAAGAAACACAACTTACCCTGGGGGTGATGGCGGGCTTTGCAGCCATCTTGGGCCATGTCTGGCCAGTGTATTTTGGTTTCAAAGGAGGCAAAGGCGCGGGGACGGCCGTTGGTGCCGTGGCCGTGTTGGCGCCTGGCTGCATCGGACCGATGTTCATCATTTGGCTGGTGACCTTGTTGGCCACTGGGTACGTGGGGCTGGCGACGATTTTGGCAGGGCTTATCCTGATCCCAGCGATGATGTGGTTGGGGCCAGACCCCACACCCATGAGTTTGATTTATTTCGCCATCGCGATTGCTGGCTTGATTGTATTGACTCACCGAAGCAACATCGTGCGTTTGCTAAACGGCACTGAGAATCGCTTCAATACCCAAAAGTTGTGGCGGCGTCGCTGACCACGAACACAACGATCTATTGCATGAGGACACATGGGTCACATGAGCCTTGATGCGCACCTCATTCAAGCACACTTAAACACCAAAAGTCCGAGCGTTGCCGTGTTCGATGTGGTGACCTCAACCAACAGTGTGCTCAAAGACCGAATGGCAAACTCAACAAGCCCCCAAGTGGTCTTGGCCTCTGAACAAACGCAAGGCCGTGGCCGGCGGGGCCGTTCATGGCTGTCTCCCAAAAACGCGGGCATCTATCTGTCTTATGGGCATCTCAGCCAAAAACCTGCCAGTGCCTTGGCGCCCTTGGGTTTGGTGTTGGCCACATCGGTGGCCAGTGCGTTGCCTGCACCTGTGCACATCAAATGGCCCAATGACTTGGTGATCCAAGACCAAGGCCGATGGGCCAAAGTCGGTGGTTGCTTGGTGGAGGTGACCTTGGGCTTGCCCTCACCGCACCTGACGATCTTGGGCGTGGGGCTCAATCTGTCCCTCGGCGATGGACAGTCTGATGCCTCAGTGCCAGATCAAGCTTGGGCCAATGTCCCGAAGATCACCGATGTCAATCGGCTTGCTGCCACCCTCATCAACCAGTTACATGAGGATTTGGTCTTGTTCGAGGCACACGGGTTTGATGCCTTCCAAGCCCGCTGGGAGGCGCTGCATATGTTGAAATCCCAAGCCGTTACCGTGACCGGTGACCCACAGCAACGCTTCGACGGTGTGGCGGGCGATGTCAATGGCATGGGACAACTCTCGGTGGCCACCGATCAAGGGATCCACTGGGTCAGTGCAGCGGATGTCTCTATTCGACTTGGCTAGTGGGTTGACCATTGGCTCGGCTGGCTTTTTCGCTCGAGCGCTACAATAACCCCATGCATGAGTTCTCGCTAAGACACCGTTTGTTTGAATCCAAGTTCGGTCCTTGGCTTCGCTTGATGCGGTTTGATCGACCCATTGGTTTGGTGTTGTTGCTCTGGCCCACTTGGTGGGCACTGTTTGCCGCCGCCCAAGGTTGGCCATCCATTCAAACGTGGATTATTTTTACCCTAGGCGTGGTGGTGATGCGCTCGGCAGGCTGCGTGATCAATGACTACTTTGACCGAGACATTGATCCTCAAGTCACGCGCACCCAAACTCGACCCTTGGCCAGTGGTGAGATCACACCCAAAGGGGCGCTGGTCTTGTTTGTGGTGCTGATGAGCTTGGCTTTTGGGCTCGTTGCATTAACCAACCCGTTGACGATGGGGTTGGCCGTGATGGGTGCGTTGCTCGCCACCACCTACCCTTTGTTTAAGCGCTTTACACACATGCCCCAGGCAGTACTCGGTCTTGCGTTTGCTTGGGCCATTCCCATGGCCTATGCAGCCGAGACTGGCCATGTGCCCTTTGAGGTGCTCTGGTGGATGGGGCTCAATGTGATCTGGGTGTTGATTTATGACACGCAATACGCCATGGCCGATCGGGCCGATGATCTTAAAGTCGGCATCAAATCCACCGCCATTGCTTTGGGGCGTTTTGATGTTGTAGGCATTGGGCTGTTGATGGCTTTGATGCTCATTGTGATGAGCCTCATGGGCTTAGTCCTCATCCCATCTCCGGTTTGGTGGGTCGGGGTGGTCCTCGTTGCGCTCTTGTTGGCGCGTCAACTTTGGATGATTCATCATCGAGAGCCACAAGCATGCTTCCAAGCTTTTTTGGATAACCATTGGGTGGGGCTGGTGATCTTCTTAAGCCTCTTAGGATCACTTCTTCTATCAAGCAATCAAGCCTAAGCCCACGATCAACCCCGGGCAATCACCCAAACATCGACGCTCTTGATGCCAGCTGCTTTCAGTGTTCGTGCCGCTTCTTGGGCCGTTGCACCTGAGCTCATCACATCATCGACCAAGGCGACATGCCCCACACCTTTGGGCAGCTTCTTGATCTTGAATGCACCTTGCACATTCGACCAACGGGTTTCTTGAGGGAGCTTGGATTGGCGTTTTATCCGTCTTGTAACCTTAAGCGCTGGATACCAGTTCAAGCCGTCAAAATGTCGCGTGAGGTCTTTTGTGATCAATCTGGTTTGATCAAAACCCCGAGACCAAAAGCGCGTCACATGCATCGGGATGGGCACCAGCAACTGGGGCCTTGGGACATTACGAGCTTGAAGCCTTCTTGCAAAAACATCGGCCAGAAACCGGCCCGTGGTTAAATCCGCTCGGTCTTTAAACTGAGCCATCAATGTTGTGATCACGCCTATGTTTTCAAACCCAGCGTAGGTGTGATCATACGCGGGCATGGCCAAAAGACAGCGATTACACAATGCATGGTCAACCGCCATCGGCAACCCACAGCGTCGACAGGCATGCTCAATGGTCGGTAATGAGGCTTCGCAGTGCTCACAGCAGTCAATCGCTTCTTGTGTATAGCGCCCGCAGAGTGTGCATACTCGGGGCAGGGAGAACACACCCAAACGCCTCATCCATCCATGCTCCAATAGACCAGAGGCTACAATAACTTTTAAATTTCTAAAGCCCGATGATGTCTACCATGGTTCACAATTCAAGCCCATCTACTGATCGATCGCGTCGGCATGATCTGTTTGAGCGCTTGGGCCGCACTCGGGCAGAAGCCCCACCCATTCATTCTTTGTTGAGAGATCGATTGGTAGAAAGGCTCGATGGCCTGAAACTCGATCCTGGTGTGATATTGGATTTGGGTTCTGGTTGGGGACATGGGGCTTTGGCGCTGCATGCTCGTTTTCCTAAAGCACAAGTGATCGCACTGGACTCATCGCCTGCCATGCTAAAGCGCGCCAAAAAACACCAAGGGTGGTGGCGACATAAGTTTGAGTTGATCCTGGGTGATATCACCCATGCCCCCATTCAACCGCATTCAGTGGATCTTGTGTTTGCCAGTGGTGTCTTGCCCTACTTAGATGATCCCGCTTTGCTCTTAAAAACCGCTCGATCTGCCCTCAAACCCGGTGGCTTGTTGTTGGTCAGCGCCTTAGGACCAGATACTTTGATGCATGAGCGTCAGGCCTTGGCTTTGGCACCCAAAACATGGTTGGATGTTCAAACATTGGGGCGTTTGTTGACGCAGGCGGGGTTCAATGAGCCGGTGCTGGATACCGATTGGGTATCGATGCATTATCAAAGCCCAAGCCCTTTGGTGGAAGATCTTAATGCGCTGGGTTGGGCCTTGGACCTCAACTTAGATGGCACCTTAAAAGGCGCCTTGGAGGGTACTTTGGATGATGAAGCGCTTAAAAAGACATTGGGCTGGTCATCAGGTACAGCCCGCTGGGAGAGCACATGGGAGTGCCTGTTTGCCACAGCATTCGCCCCCGATGAGGGGCAGACGATTCGGGGGGACGACGGGGCCATTGCGAGCATCTCAATCGATCAGATTGGGATCAGACAGCGCCCAGGCTGAGCGCGAGATCAACCAAGCTCGGTGCTATAATATGTTGATGTTTTTTTAGTTGAGATTGGATAAGCCATGTCAGAGTCAGACAACAAAACCAACGCATCCGGTGGTCAGGATCGCCAAGTGCAGATCGATGCCCATAACCAAGCCACCGAGCAGTTTATTTCTATGGCCAATCAAATGGTCAATGAGAAAGGCTATGATCCGAAGTTGGTCTCAGCGGCTTTGATGGCAGCGTCAGGGGTATATGCCACGTTTGTGGCCGCTGGCAATGATGGGTTCTTGGCACCGAATGGCGTCAACACCATTGCAGAAACTTACAAGAACAATCTTTCCTACATTCAAAAGCGTAAGAAAGAAGAGTTAGAAGCCAAGGGGTTAGAAGTCAAACCCGTGGCTGAACAGTCTTAACCCACCGTTTGTTGCGGGCCCTTAGCTCAGTTGGTTAGAGCAGCCGACTCATAATCGGTAGGTCGCAGGTTCAAGTCCTGCAGGGCCCACCAA
>CAYWVH010000033.1:5466-7351 GCA_964461845.1 uncultured Wenzhouxiangella sp. | reverse complement strand
CCGATTTTTGCTTGAATTGCCCCACCAAATTGGGGATAATGGCGGGCTAGCATTTGATTTGATAGGAATATTGGCCATGAAGCCAGACATTCATCCCAACTACCGTGAAGTGATTTTCCAAGATCTGTCGAGCGATTTGATGTTCAAAACCCGCTCAACGATCGAGACCAAAGAGACCATCCAATGGGAAGATGGCAATGAGTATCCTTTGGTCAAAGTCGAGGTCTCTTCTGAGTCGCATCCTTTCTACACGGGCAAGCACAAAATGCTTGACTCGGGTGGCCGCGTGGACAAGTTCAAAAAGCGCTACGGCAAGTAAGCTCAGCACGGGCTCAGTGCAAGCGCGCTTGGGCAACAAAGAAAGGCATACATTAGGCGTTGGGCTGGCCCAGCGCCTTTGTTATGGCGAACATATGCTTCTTCTGATGGTCGTTTTCAGTTTTGGCTTGATCTGAGTGCATCGCCATCCAGCGACGCTCGCCTGATCATATCGTCAGGCTGGTTCGAAGATCCCCCGGCCGAGCAGAGCATCGTAGCCGCCGATTCAAATCGACCCATTGGCTCACAAAATTAACAGAAGTTCACCTGGCCGCGCTATCACTCGGCCACTGCTCGGCCTAGACTGGATGAATGCATCATCACCACGAAGGCTGGGCCCTACTTGAGATCACCATTTCGATGGCGCTCATGGGTGTTGCCATGGCGGGTGTTGTTTTGTTGCAGGGCCAAGCCTTATCCATATCGCAGCGAGCGCTGATGGATGCCCAAGTCCTTGGCTTGGCGGTTGAGCTCCTCGAATCACAAGCCATGGGTTTACAAGCCGCTGGCACAGAGACTGAGCTTAGTGATCGCCTAAAGCGCCATGCACCCAACCACTCTCTTGGTTTAATTGCCACCTCTCAGGGTCAGTCGGTGCTTGTATTGGCGAAGGACCCACACCGCCCATCGTCTGATGTGAGATGGCAACTCCCACTTGAGCTATGAACGAGCGTGGCGCAACGCTATTGGAGTGGACGGTGGCCATGGCGCTGAATCTGCTGGTTCTATTAATCCTAACGCAAAGCTTAATCGTGGCCCGAGCCAGTTTTTCTGTGATCGATGGCCTAGCACGTTTGGCTGACAATGGTCGCTTTGCACAAGATGTATTGTTGGGTGCACTAAGCCAGGCCAATCAACGCCTAGCGTGTGCCCGAGAACCGGGTGATGTTTCCATCCAGAAGATGGATACACTTCAAGCATCCGCCCATCACTGGCTGAATGCCCCATTGATCGGCTGGGAAGCACAAGGCACCAGTGGTATGTGGTGGTCGCTCTCCACACCTTCGCCTGGTGAGTCAGCCATCCAATCAGCCAGCCACTCAAACCTTCATGCCGAGCTTCCTGTGATCATCCAAGCTCGCATAGATCCTCAATCGGATGTGGTGATGGTACATCAATTCAAACCCGTCGTTGGTGGAGAGGTCATTCATGTATCCAATCAAGAAATCGTTACCCGTTATCCCCACAGTTTGAAGACCTGTTCAATCGTGGCTGTGACTGATTGCAACACAGATCTTATTTTTCAAAACACTCACAGCGATCCAAGGTCACTCTCTTGGTCTGGCAGTGCCTGCGGTGCTGACCATCCGTCCGTTTCTATTGATACTGATGAGGACACTTGGCCGATATGGTCATCGCTTGGGCTCTATCATTTTGAGCGTGCTGCTTGGTTCGTCGGTCCCTCAGATACCGGAACCAGAACACTGTACCGAGCGCTGTTCAATCGCGACAATGAACATGCGCTGATCGAAGCCATGGCACAGCACATAGAAACCCTGCAGTTTGAGTATGCCACTCAATCCATCGCAGGCATCCAAGCGTGGCAAACCGCCGATCAAATCTCAGA
>CAYWVH010000033.1:0-5366 GCA_964461845.1 uncultured Wenzhouxiangella sp. | reverse complement strand
TGGTGCTCTCTCTTTTGGGCACGGCTGCTTTTAGAGAAAGCGGGCTCCAACAAAAGATGGTGGCCCACGCTTGGCAAGGGCAATCAGACCGACTGATCCATCAGCGGATGCTCACTCAACTGGAGGGTCAGTGGCGAGCAGGTGGCTTGGTGACGCATACACGTGTCGAGCTTGGGATCAATCCCCGCGATTGCGCCTTATCTGAATGGTTATCCAATCAAGCCACAGCTGCCGCATGGCAACCTTGGGGTGCTTACGGCAAGACTGAATACCAATATCTGATTGTTGAGTGGGAGGCTGGCGTCTGCCAGGGGAATTTGAGCCCTGGCGCGCATACCCTCGTTATGCGATCAATCAGGCCCCGTCGGCCCATCAGGTACGCACAAGCGCTTTGGATGCTGGGTTCAGCACATCGAAGCTATTGGCGAATGGATGATTAAGAAGGGGTTTTGGGGCCTGAGTGAGGGTCGGTGTGATCGCTGGTGCGATCATCGGCCTGATCATCGTCTTGGGATTTATTCAATGGTTCATCCACTGCCTGATCTGCTGCCTCATCGTCTGGCTCTTGTTCCGGATGCATTTCAAGGGCCACGGGTGAGGTCGCAAACTGCGGCACAAAATCACTCTGGTCCTCGATCTCCACCGATGCACTGACCATCATTCGCCAAACGGCAAAGGCCGTGGGTATCAAGGCAGCGATCACCAAGAAGGGCAAGAACATGCCAGAGCCAAAAGTTTGCATTAAAAGGCCTGTGAGCATTGGGCCTACAATCGCGCCGGCACCCCACAGCAACTGCAAGCTCGATGAGACCTCCAGCATCTGCTCAGGCTCGACTTTATCATTGGTGTGCGCCGCAGCCAGTGAGTAGATCGAGAAAGAAAACGCCCCATACAAAAACCCACCCAACAAAAGTGTGTCGGTATCAATGGCCATCAATAAGTGGGCCACCAACGCCATGGTGGCCGTCAAGCCACAGACCATCATCAGAACTTTGCGTCGCTCGAACCGATCAGAGAGTTTGCCCACGGGCCACATCATCAAGCCACCCCCTAAGATGGTCAGACCCATGAAGCCTGCGACCGCATCGGTGGATAGGCCCATGCTGGTGGCAAACACAGGTCCCAAGCCCCAAAAAGCCCCAGAGCCCAGTCCAGAAAAAACACAGGCCACCACACCCAAAGGCGAGATCGCATAGAGGTTTTTTAGGCCCAGTCTTTGTGCTTCTGTGATCACCGGCTCTTGGACCCGGGTCATCGCCACTGGAATCAGACCCAATGACAGCAACACCGAGGCCAGCGCGAACAATTCCAAGGTGCTGATGTCCCCGAGCATTAAAAGCACCTGCCCGATGCCCAGACCAATCAAGGTCGTGGTCATGTAGGCGGAAAACACATGCCCGCGATCGGCATTATCAGTTTGTTCGTTCAGCCAACTCTCAATGACAATGTATAAACCGACGATGCAAAGGCCCGCCAAGATCCTCAGCACAAACCAAAGCGCTGGGATAATAAAAAGCCCATGGAGCAAGGTGATGATGGAGGCCATGGAGGCCAGCGCTGCAAACATGCGGATGTGACCGACTTGCCGCACCCACTTAGGGATCAAGAAAGTACCGACCACAAACCCTAGGAAATAACCGCCCATGATGAAGCCTAGGGTGGATTCAGAAAAACCCGCCATCTCTCCTCGGACACCGAGCAAGGTGCCAATCAAGCCATTGCCCGCCAAGATCACGGTGATGCCAATTAATAATGTGATAACCGCAAGAATGGCAGCCAATGAATCGGTCCTTTTAGTCTAAAAACAATTGTTGTAAGTCATTGAGATACTGCGCCCCCCGAGAAGTTCTGACAATATGAGTGTCACTCACACTGACAAGGCCCAGTGCTTGGGCTTGATGCAGGGGTGCTTCAATCGATTGTCTCGATAAACCCGTATGGGCCTCAAACTCATCCAAACAGATGGGCTCGGCCAAACGAAACCGGTTCAAAAAATATTCAAATGCACGGTCTTTGGGTTGAACCTCAACGCGCTCAGCGACAAAAGAGTGATCGTCTTTGGCCATCATGTAAGAATGGGGCACCAATTTTCGTCTGGTCCGAACGATGGTGTGTTGAGCCGGCAAGGTGATCTTGCCATGCGCACCTGCGCCAATCCCAAGATAATCCCCAAAGCGCCAATAATTGAGGTTGTGTCTGGATTCTTGACCCGATCTCGCCCAAGCTGAGATTTCGTAAGGGCCATAGCTATGTGCGTGGAAGACCTCGCTGGCGGCTTCTTGCATGTCCCAGACCAACTCAGCGTCTGGAAGTTTGGGCGGTTTGGCTGCAAAGACGGTGTTGGGCTCTAGGGTCAATTGATAATGAGACACATGCCCCGTATCGTATTGAAGCACGGTCTCAAGGTCATCGAGCATCTCCGCCAAGGTTTGTTCTGGCAAGGCCCACATTAAATCCAGATTGATGCGCTCAAAGCCCGCTTGCAAAACGCTCTCGATCGCACGGTGGGCTTGATGTCCGTCGTGGATGCGACCGAGTGTCTTCAAAGCCCGATCATTAAAGCTTTGGATGCCCAAGCTCACTCGGTTGACGCCCGCCTCACGGTAGGCTTCGAATCGATCGTGCTCCACCGTACCCGGATTGGCCTCCAAGGTGATCTCCGCGTTCGGGGCGAGGCTGGTGCGAGCCCGAATGCCAGCCAGCAGTCGATCAATGGCCGGCGCGCTGAATAGACTCGGCGTGCCGCCGCCAATAAAAATCGAATGCACGGTCCGGCCCCACACATCGGGTAGGTCCAGGGCCAAGTCATCCAGTAAGCAATCAATGTAGGCGTCTTCTGGGAGCGTGTCTTTGAGCGCATGCGAGTTAAAGTCGCAGTATGGGCATTTTTGGATGCACCAGGGCAGGTGCACATACAACGATAAGGGCGGTAACTTGAGGGGTAAGTTCAACGAGTGATCCGGTTCAATGATCCGTCTTAAATGGACTGAGCTTGTTGAAGTTGCTCAATCAAACACCGAAGCGCTTTGCCCCGGTGGCTGACTTGGCTTTTTTCATCTAGAGTTAATTCAGCCGCGGTTTTTTGAAGATGGGAATCAAAAAACAGTGGATCGTATCCAAAGCCATGGCTGCCTCGGGGGGCGGTTAGGATCTGTCCATACCACTGGCCGCTCACCACAATGGGGGCGGGGTCTCTGTGGTGTCTGACCAAGACCAAGCAACAATAAAACATGGCACCGCGTCGCTCATCGGGGACATCGGACAGTTTTTCTAACAGCAGATCATTGTTGTCTTGGTCGGTGGCGTCCTCGCCTGCAAAGCGAGCCGAATAAATCCCTGGCTGGCCTTTTAGGGCATCGACCACCAGCCCCGAGTCATCGCCCAAAGCAGGCAGCTTGGTGGCTCTGGACACAGCACGCGCTTTGATCAGCGCATTTTCAACAAAAGTCAGTCCTGTCTCATCGGCAGACACCAAGTCAAAGTCTTTTTGTGACTTGACCTCGGTGTGCAGGGGTTTGAGAAGGTGCTTGAGCTCTTTGAGCTTGCCCTTGTTGCCGCTGGCGAGCACTAAAGTATCAAGGTGCATTGAGGGCAGCCTCTTGTGCGGCGATCAATTCCATGATGCCTTTGTGAGCCAGATCCAACATGGCATCGAGCTCGCCTCGATGAAACGCATTGCCCTCGGCGGTGCCTTGGACTTCAATCAGGCCACCGGCTTCATTCATCACCACATTAAGATCGGTATCGGCCGATGAGTCTTCGACATAATCCAAATCGAGAACCGGTTGCTGGCCAACGATCCCAACAGAGACGGCCGCCACATGGCCATGGATGGGGTTGGTTTTCAAAAGGCCTTGATCGTAAAGGGTGTTTATGGCATCGACCAAGGCCACATAAGCCCCTGTGATCGAGGCGGTCCGTGTCCCACCATCGGCTTGAAGCACATCGCAATCCAAGGTAATCGAGCGCTCGCCCAAGGCTTCGAGATCCACCACGGCCCGAAGACTTCTGCCGATCAGGCGCTGAATTTCTAGGGTGCGCCCCCCTTGCTTGCCACGGGCGGCCTCTCGGGCCATCCGGGTCCCTGTGGCACGCGGGAGCATCCCGTACTCGGCGGTGACCCAACCTTGTCCCTTGCCTCGAAGCCAAGGTGGGGTGCGTTCTTCTACCGTGGCGGTGCACAGCACATGGGTGTTGCCCGCGCACACCAAGACTGAGCCTTCGGCGTGTTGGGTGAAATGGCGTTGGATGCGAATGTCTCGCAGTTGATCGGGCTTACGCCCTGAAGGTCTTGTCACAATCAAAGGTCCTTACAATAACGACTGACTGTTAGCCCAACCAATGGCTTGAGGCCAGCGTGTTTTCGATGGGGCGACAGGGTACCATGGCCATGATTGGGGTCTCAATGGACTGATCGAGACTGAAAGTATTGAGGATACATGTCATGAAAAGTATGACCGCTTATGCCGAAGGAACCAAAGAATGCCCCCAAGGGCGTCTTCATTGGGTCATTCGATCCGTCAATCATCGATACCTAGATGGTCAGTTCCGTCTGCCTGATGACTTTCGTCACCTAGAAATCCCACTTCGCCAGAAGCTCAAAGACCGCTTAGCCCGTGGCAAAGTAGAAGCGAATCTGCATTTTACTCCTGATTCGGGGCAGATCGCACAATCGATGGCATTGAATCCGAAGCTCGCTGATCAGCTCAGGCAGCTGCTTGCTGAGCTCGGTCGGGGCATGGATGAGATAGACATTGATTTGGCGCACTTGATCCACTGGCCGGGGCTCATTGACTACGAGAAGCCCGATCTCTCATCGGTGTATGAAGCAAGCGTTCAATTGTTCGATGAGGTTTTGGAGGCCTTTATCGCCTCTAGGCAGACAGAAGGCCAAGCAATTTCTGCGATTTTGGCGCAAAAGCTCGATGGCATTGAAGCTGAAGTCAAAGCCGTCAGGGCGCATGCGCCGCAGATTCGGGCGCATCTAGAAGCGCGGATGCGCTCGAAGCTGGAGGCTTTGGATGTGTCTGTCGAGCCTGGGCGCATGGAGCAAGAGGTCGCTTTATTGCTGCAAAAGACCGATGTTGATGAAGAGCTCGATCGCTTGGATGTCCATGTCGCTGAGATTCGTCGGGTGATTGATTTGGAAGAGGCTTGTGGTCGAAGGCTGGACTTTTTGATTCAAGAGCTTAACCGGGAAGCCAATACATTGGGCTCTAAGGCCACCTTGGTCGAGACCTCGCAAGCTTCTGTGGAGCTTAAAGTTTTGATCGAGCAAATAAGAGAGCAGATCCAGAACATCGAGTAAGTTTTCACTTGCCCTTAAATTATTAAACGTTAAACGCTAATTCTTTCATGGCTTGTTC
>CAYWVH010000032.1:0-7740 GCA_964461845.1 uncultured Wenzhouxiangella sp. | reverse complement strand
TGGAGCGAGTGGTTTCAATTCAAGACCGCGCCCACTGGAGATGCACCGTTTAGCTTCTTTTATTTTGGTGATGCCCAGAACTCCGTCAGAAGCCATTTCTCACGGGTCATTCGAGAGGCTTTTATGCAAAACAGCCGGCCTGCTTTTATGCTGCATGCCGGTGACATGGTCAATCTTAGAGAAGGCAACCATGACGATGAGTGGGGCGAGTGGTTTGATGCAGGTGGTTTCCTAAATGCCATGATTCCATCAGCAATCGTGGCGGGCAATCACGAATTTGTCGATAGACCATTGCGGATAGGTCGCGTCTTGAGCCCTCAGTTTGAACCCCAGTTCACCACCCCAAACAATGGGCCTGAGGGTTTAAAAGAGACTGTCTATCATTTGACCTACCAAGACACCTTGCTCGTGGTCTTGGATTCCATGAACGCGCTGTATGATGATGACGCTGCCAAAGCCCAAGCCGAATGGCTCGATGCATTGCTGGATAAAAGCGACCACCGCTGGGTGATCGTCAGCCACCATCACCCCATCCACTCGGTCTCGGTGGGTCGTGACAACCCAGTGCTGAGGGAACACTGGCAGCCCCTTTATGAGCGCCATGGTGTGGACTTGGTACTGCAAGGCCATGACCATACCTATGGGCGAGGACTGAGTGCGCCAGCACCAGACAGCAACCGATTGGCTGAGGATGGCCCAATGTATGTGGTGTCTGTGGCAGGCCCCAAGATGTACATGATCGCCGATGAAAATAACCCCAACATGCAACGGATGGCAGAAGAGTTACAGCTCTATCAGACCATCGAAGTATCTAGAGATCGGATTCACTTCCAAGCTTGGACGGCGGCGGCAGAGCTCTATGATGCCTTTGAAATCCGAAAAGACAACGATGGCAACAACACCATCCATAATTTAATTCCAATGGATCGCCCAATTCACCGGTGCACAAACCCCGACAAACCAGAGGCTGATCGCTGTTGGGATGGCAAGGAGTTGGTATCATTGCCCGAGGACTGAATCTTCGGGAGCATGCATGATCGATCTGTATTATTGGCCCACCCCCAATGGCCATAAAATCACGATTTTTCTGGAAGAAGCCGGGCTTGAGTACAAAATTCACCCCATCCACATCGGACAAGGTGATCAATTCAAGCCCGAGTTTCTAAAGATCTCTCCCAACAACAAAATGCCCGCCATTGTGGATCGCGTACCGATGGATGGGGGTGATCCCATCAGTGTGTTCGAATCGGGCGCGATTCTCGAGTACTTGGGCGATAAGACAGGTCAATTTTTCCCCCAAGACGACGTCCGGGCGCGCGTCAATGTCTTGCAATGGCTCCATTGGCAAATCGCAGGCTTGGGCCCCATGCTGGGCCAGAATCATCACTTCAATCGGTATGCGCCAGAAAAAATCCCCTACGCGATTGAGCGCTATCTCAAAGAGACCACGCGTCTTTATAACGTCTTAAACCGTCAGCTTGAAGGGCGGGCCTTCATTTGTGGCGAATACAGCATCGCCGATATGGCCGCATACCCTTGGATTGTGCCCCATGCCATTCAAGGCCAAGACCTCAACAATTTCCCTGCACTCAAGGCTTGGTTTGAACGCATCAGCCAACGACCCGCAGTTCAGCGAGCGTACCGTCGTGCTGAGGATTACAAAATGCCCCAGGAGATGACCGATGCGATTCGAAAGAATCTGTTTGGTCAAACCGATACAAAGCCGGCATCGTAATCAATCGTACTCAAGTCAAGAAAAAGAAGAGCGTGGCGTCGATGGCTGGCGCGGGGCTTGTTCAATGTCTTAGTTGGTCAGCCAAATCATCTCAACACTCCGATCACAGGCACCCCAAAAAAACATCGCTTTGATTCGACCCAATCATCGCTCGGACAACATATCGATGCTGACACAGCTGGTTGCGGCCATCGAGCAGCGCCAGCATTCAGTGCTGACTTTTAAAGATTCAGCCCAGGGACTCTTTAGGCATCCAGCACGATGCGATAACGTGCCCGACCCTCGCGCAGATGGTTCAACGCCTCATTGACCGAAGCCATCGGAAAATGTTCGGTCTGAGGCTTAATCTGATGCCGTTTTGCAAAGGTCAGCATCGCATCAATGGCACTGGGCGAGCCCACAGGCGATCCGCCGACACTTCGCTCACCCGAGATCAATGGAAAGATCGGAATCTCCAGTGGCACATCGACCGCGCCCACAGAATGAATTCGGCCACGCGGGGCGAGTGTTTCCAAAATCGCAGCCCAGTTCATGGACACATTCACTGTGGATAGCACCATCTTGAAGCGCCCAACACCGGCCTCTCCTGATTCCAGTGCTTCTGGCGTGACAACGTGGTGCGCGCCTAGGTTTTTCGCTTCAGCCGCTTTATCGGGCGAGGTGGTGACTGCTGTGACCTCACACCCCCACTTATTTAAAAATTGGATGCCCAAATGGCCCAAGCCACCGATGCCGATCACTGCCACATGATCGGTCGGTGAGACATGGTCGTGAATGGGGGCGAAGACTGTAATGCCGCCACACAATAAAGGACCGGCTGATGCCACATCAATGCCCTCGGGCAAGGTAAAGACCGCAGCTGAGCGTGCGCGGATATGATCTCCAAACCCCCCGTGGCGACCGACAATGGTCATCTCTGCTTGAGCGCAGGTGTTGTGATGGCCACTCATGCATTGGCCACAGTCCATGCAATAACCAGCATGCCATCCCACACCGACATGATCGCCCACACTTAAGTGCTTCACCCGCTCACCCAGAGCCTTGACCCGACCGATGACCTCATGCCCTGCCACCAATGGATAGGCACTGAACCCCCAGTCATTGTTGATCATGCTCAAATCAGAATGACATATCCCGCAATGCAGCACCTCAATATCAACATCCTCAGGCCCAATCGGTCCGAGCTCATATTCAAAAGGGACCAGCGCTTGGCCTGCATCCATCGCAGCATAAGCTTTTACTGATAACGACATGTCATGCGTCCTGTGTGGTTGTGAGTACAAAAAACGGTCGTTTTGCAGATCAAAATTTAAGTCACCAGTCTAACGTCAAGCGCCTGATGCCGCGGTGAAGAGCCGGATGAAGTACGCCTCATGATTGAGTAGAATGAAACGTGATCAGTTGGAGGGTTGCCCCGTGACAAATGTATGGTTGGAGACCAATCGATGGCTTCATATTGCCATTGGCTACATCGGCCTCGTTGCTTTTTGGGTTCCTATTTTGACCGGGAAAGGCAGTGGGGTTCATCGGCGAGCTGGTCTCCTTTTCCGCTACAGTGGCTGGATTGTTGTGACCTCGGCACTGCTGGCGGTTGTACTGTATTTCGGCCGTTTACTTTCTGCAGGACAAAGCCCTGCTCAACAACCCGAGAATTGGTCATTTTTATTATTTTTAGCCTATTTGGCCATCATCACTGGCCTCGCGTTGTCCCACGGAATGGCTGTACTCAAACACAAACGAGACTTAAGTGGCTTAAAAACACCCTATCGCATCACTCTGGCATGGACTGGGATTGTCAGTAGCCTTTTTTTGATCGCTTGGGCCATTTACTGGCGACCCGAGAATATGTGGGTGTTATTGGCGCTCTCCCCGATTGGTTTAGGTACCGGCATCGGTATGCTGAAACTATTCAACACACCACCGGCCGATCCGCGTACTTGGTTGTACGAGCACCTCGGTGCCATGATAGGCGCTGGCATTGCTTTTCATACTGCTTTTGCAGTGTTTGGCGCCAACCAGATGTTTAGCTATTCACTGCAAGGGTTTTGGCAGGTCATTCCTTGGATTGCTCCGGCTGCCATCGGCATTCCAGCCACTCAACTGTGGGTCAGGCACTATCGAAATGGCGGCAAGTTGAGGGCTGGGCGCTGAGTCGGTGGCTTGATTGGAGCAAAAATGGCGCGCCCGACAGGATTCGAACCTGTGACCTTTGCCTTCGGAGGGCAACACTCTATCCAGCTGAGCTACGGGCGCACGAGACCAAATTATAGCGCACAAGCCCAAGCTTGCGCCCGCCCCAACCCGAGCCATGCAGACATTCTGGGGTAAACTTCGACCCCATGGACATCCTTCAAGCCATTTTGCTGGCCCTAGTACAGGGCATCACCGAGTTTTTGCCGGTCTCCAGCCAAGCCCATTTGGTCATCTATTCATTGCTCACGGGGCAAGACTACCAAGGCATCGATTTCGATGTCATTTTGCACTTTGGCTCGTTGTTTGCCGTGGTGGCCTACTTTCGGCACGAGCTGATGACCATGGCTCAAGACTGGCTGAAGTCACTGCTGGGTCAAGGACAAAGCAAGGACGCCAGACTCGCCTGGCTCATTATTTTGGGCACCCTACCTGCGGGTGTCTTGGGGCTCCTGTTCAAGGACTTGGCCGAGCTTGCTCTAAGAAGCCCCGTCATCATGGCCTCTGCACTGATCGGCTTCGGTCTGATCTTGGGTTGGGCTGATTGGCGCTACCGAGGCGAGCGCACTGAGTACGATCTCGGTGTTAGGGATGTTTTGATCATTGGCTTGGCTCAGGCTTTGGCCTTGATCCCCGGCACCTCACGCTCGGGCATCACCATTACTGCAGGTCTTTTTTTGGGGATGAGCCGAGAAGCCACCACCCGGTTTTCATTTCTTTTGTCGATTCCCATTATTGCCGCAGCGGGGCTTTTGAGTTCGATCGATGTGTTGGGATCAGGCACCCAAATGGACTTGACACTCTTCTTGGTGGGCTTTGGGGTATCGGTGCTGGCCACTTATGCCAGCATCCACTACTTCTTGGCCTTCATTCGACGCATCGGTATGCAACCGTTCGTGGCGTACCGCATCATACTGGGTCTGATCTTGCTCGGGCTCTATCTCTAGAGCCCTCACATGTGCTCAATGGTAATGACCATTAAGCTCGAGACATGAATTCCCCTGTTTCGGTGTTGACCTTAATGGCCTCTCCATTGGTGATGTAATCGGGGACCATCACATCCAACCCCGTTTCTAATTTAGCGGGTTTGGCAGAGCGTGAAGCAGTCGCTCCTTTCATCACGGGCGCAGTCTCGTCTACTGTCAGTGTCACCGATTGAGGCAACTGAATAGAGACGGGTTGATCGGCGATGATCAAGACATAAATATCGCTCTGGCCCTCAAGTAAATATTGAGCCGCTTCTCCTAGTGCTTGATCTGATAACAAATACTGGCTGAAATCTTCTTGGTCCATAAAGACCCAGTTGTCGCCATCACGATAAGAGTATTCGCATACACGACGCACCAAATCAGCATCTTTTAAGACATCATCGCCTTTAAAGGTAAACTCGCGGCGATCTCCCGAGGGAATGGCGCTGACTTTAAAACGATACAGTGTGCCGCCACCTCGGGCTGTTGGGGCAGATCGATCGATTTGTCGGACCATGTAGACCACACCCTCATGTTCAACCACTTGGCCACGTTTTATTTCATTGACTTTTGGCATCTTGAATTCACCGACTTTAAGAGATCGCTAGTATAAACAAAGCCCGTCTTCATACATCACTACCATGGATTTTTGGGCTAGTTTCTTTGGAACTGATCTTCAAAGATTGAGTCTCCCAAAAGACCGGGGGCAAAAGTCATTCGCTCAGAAAACTCAAGCTCTGGCGCGCCCGGCCCGATCACATAACCATCAAATCCACCCTGATCATCAAACCTTAAAACGGCGCGACTGCCTTGATCCAGCACATAGAAGTACCCATCAGGACCTAGGGCAAAATCTCTAATCCGAGTCATAGGCTCAGCCTCGATGGTGAGTTGATTGACAAATTGAGCGCCATCAATTAACACCACAGGAAAATCCACGAGCGCATCACTATCAAGTCTCGACCAAATCCGATTGGTGGCCTGATCTAAGACATAAAACACCCATTGGTCTGACTGATTTTTTTTCATGGCCAGCGCTCTGGGGCTCACCAAATCATCGATCCCCCGTGTGCTCTTGTACGTGATGGTCAAATTGGACAGAATATCGTAGACATTGATCTGAGGCTCTGGGAGCTCACTGATAACAGCCATCAACGAGCCATCATCAGACAATGCCACATCGCGCCAATTGCCAATCTCAAGGGGACCGTCTGGATTGATGCCGCCCCCACCTACAAAGTACTCAAACCCGTCGACGGTGCCATCATCAGGGTCCAGCATCATGACATAAGACAGCAAGCCGCTCGATAGGGTCAAGGTCTGACCCAACACCGCCAAAACACTGCCATCACCGCTGATCTCAGCCGCCCTAGGAAAGCCATACGCCAGCACCTGGTCGCTGTCCCTTGAATACCTTGGCCCACGAAAGGTGCTGATTTCCTCACCGCTGAGGCGCGAGTAGGTTTTCACCGCACCACCTGAGAGCGCGAATAACAAACCATCATTGCGAACAGCCACCGAACTAAACTCGTTCAACGCCGGCCTGAGGTCTGGAAAAGCAGGTGGCTCAGCGTTGATCACCACTCCCAAAGAGCGGGCTCCGCTGGAGACATTCAGTCGCCAACCCCGAATCGTGTCATCGCTGCCGCTGATTAAGAGATCGTAGTCCTCTCTGGCAGTGCCTGCAAGTTGACGAGGAGCCACCCAAGTGCCCTCCACTGGACCTTGAAATTCACCAAAAGGTGTCGTGTCCTCCCAGCTCACAACCCCATCGCCGTCATGGTCTGGCTGAGCTTTCGCCAGTGGCGTGAGGGTTTCTGACGAGACAGCGCTCTCGTAAGCCATCACAGTGGCAATGTTTTGTAAAAAGGCTGTGCGGTTGTCAGCACCGATAACAGCATCGCTGGATGCCAAGCCACATGCTTCACCCGCACAACGCAAAACAGGGCTGGAAAAGATAGGCAAGGTCAAATATCGATTGAGATCATTGGAACTAAAACTGCGCATCAGGGTATTGAATAATCCTGATTTAACCCAAGCATACTGAGATTCTGGCGCTGCGGCATCGCGCATGGTAGAGGCTTGATGGTAGGCCCCCAAATTGTGCCCAAGCTCATGGGCAAAGACAGTGTCTTCACAGACTGACCAGTTGCTGATCCCATCGCTGTTGAAGTTAATGCCTGAGTTCGGCCCATCTGGAAAGCGAGCGAGCCCACAGACACCACGCTTTTCAATGTCTGCTGTGAGGAAGATCGACAAGATGTCAGCCCCGACACTTCTCCGGTATGCACTGATGCTGGTCTCGGGCGAGCCGTTCGGGTCGGTGATGTTCAGTGCCGTCTCAAGTGCAGCGATCAAGTCAAAAGCTTGCCTGGTAGAGGCCGGGTGAGGCTCGAAAGCGGCTTGACGTGTGTCCACCAGCCGAACCATCACCCCATCGATTTCAGAGTTGGCCAGCACTTGATTGGCAACGTTGACATAATGTGCAAATCGCTCATTCAGCAGCGGTCCGGGATAGCGCTCCATCATGTCCTCGATATAGAGGATGGCAACATCGATATAGGCCATTGAGCCCTCCTGATGCAATGCCGAGCTGGGTGACTGGGCTTGTCGTGCCAGCCGCTCCACATCAAGCGCCATCGATGACCCATCGATGTGATCCAATCCGCACTGATGGCCTAAGTCAATTCGGTGATCATCAAGCTTGACCATCCAAGTCCCTTGAGCATCGGTATTGATCATGAACCGCCCCTCAGGCGCGTACAGCTCACCGAACAGCCCATGGTCTGATACGGTCATTTGGGCATAACCGCCTGCCTTGCTCGAAGACTGGCTTCTAAAATCCGA
>CAYWVH010000031.1:0-8321 GCA_964461845.1 uncultured Wenzhouxiangella sp. | reverse complement strand
CGGTTTAAGTCGAACAGATAATGGTTGCCTCGTCCATAGGGCCAATAGCCGGAATGAAGCAGCGCTTGGTCATCGATGTTGGGGTGAAGGCCGCGGTTTTGGTCCAGCGCATTCAAATGGCGTTCACGACCGTCAGGGTTTTTGTTGGGATCGACAATGATCACCAACTCGTTCAGCAAATCGGCGGTGGCCTCGCTTTGGTCGGCTGCTAAGTGATGCATCACCACCAAAGAGGCATCCGAGCCTGAGTTTTCGTTGCCATGGATCGAGTAAGACATCCAAGCCACGGCGGGTGTGTTCTCGATGATCTCAGCTCTGGCGCGAGCAGACAGACCCTCTCTGGGATCGGCCAGGCGGGCCATGTTGGCCTGAATCGTCAAAACGCGGGCCAGATTCTCAGGCGAGCTGATGATCAAATAAATCAGCGGGCGGTTTTCATAGGTGCGGGCATACTCCACCACTTCGACCCGATCTGATGCTTCTGCCAAGGCATAGGCGTATTCCACGATTTGGGCTGAGGTGGCGGAGCGTTGACCGACCGGGAACCCCAACAGCGCATCGGGCGTAGGAATAGAGGCATCGTGCTCGGCTGGGCTGGGGTAAATCGATAAGTCATAAGCCAAGCCCTCAATGGAGTTCGAGGCGGGGCGACCATACGGGGTTTGAGCCCAGACCATGACGGGCATCATGGCCAAACAAACGAGCATCATCCAATGGCGAAGTGTGTTGGGCATGGCAACGATCCTTTTTACATCAATAAGTGGCGTTAGACATCATCAAGACTGACTCAAGTGTAAACAATTTAAGACACTGGGGGATGCCTTGAACTTGATCAGCGTTCAATGTCCCAACGTCTTCGGTGGGATGGGGGTTGGTTCTCAAACTGGATCTCGAAGGTCACCGTGGCCCGCCAATCGCCTCGGCGCTTGAGTGTCGTCAAATCCAAAGGCCACGCGCGCTCGGGCTGGAATTCAACAAACAGCCAAGGCCTTAAAAATTGTCGGCGGAGCCGCATGGAGACAAACCACTCCTCGGTTTCAAACGAGGGTCGGGTGAACCCAAAAGCACCCACATCGGCCCTCAATGCGGTGCGTCGGTCCAGCTGCTGGTAAGCGATCAGCACACTTTTCCAATCGACCCCTTCTGAGGCTTCTGAAAAAGTGCCCCGGCTGGTCCAACGAACCAGCCGCTCAGGCCGAGGGGCCCACTCCAAATCGATTCGAGATTGGGTGCCAAAACCATCCAAGCGTTCCCAAAAAGCGGTCTGTGTCCCCCGAAACAAACCCCTATCCCCCAACGGATGAATGACCCGATAGCGCGAGGCCAGTTGCGGGTTTAAAGACCCAGACTCCATCCGAACGGTGGCATCTAAGTCGGTAAACCCTCGGATTCCTTCGCCCAAGATCAAACGAAGGCCCAGTCGGGTGCGCTCTTCGGCATCATCCACCCCCAGGCCACTCAAGCCATCGCCCGAGACATCCTCATCGCGGCTGACCAAGAGCCGCACGCGCTCAGACAATCGGGGCAGCACCAGGTTGGCCCGCACCTGCACTCCGCCGCTGGTGCCTTGGGTCTCATCCCAACCCAATGCGCTTCGAACCCGAATGAAACTGTTGATGGGGTTTTCTTCCAAGGAGCGAGGGTCGCCAAAAAAGCCGTCAAACCAGACCGCAGGGGCACACAATTGCTCGTTTAGATAGGAATAGGACCGATCCAGCCAGCTCTCGGTTTGCGCTTCATCACCGCACACCGCCTCGATGGCCCTTGTTTTCTGGCTTTTTTTGTCCGATTCATCGGCTTGGCTCGGGGTGTTGGGGGCTGATTTGGGCGCCTCGTGCTGTGGATAACTCGACGTCGGGTCATTTTGGGCCCACAGTGGCGAGCACAAAAAAATCAGGCTTAAGACCAAGAGATTTCGGAATTTTTTCCCCTTCATAAGATTTTTCTGATTGTTAATCATTTTATTTTGTGTTGAAAATCCCCTGAACCCCTTGATATGTTGGTTTTCCGCCATCGGAAATTGCCAATGAGCGGGAAATAACTTTAACCAACCAACCAAACGGGGGTTTTTATGGAAAAGTACCATCATTCTGCCGTTATTGCGGTGATTAGCACACACGCCCACCGGGCATCCATTGTTTTACCACTGCTCAAAAGAGCAGATCTGACCGCACTGAGCTTTCGCTCCTGTGCCCACTTTATGCAACACAGCCCGACCACTTCGGTTGATCTCATTGTGATTGAAGGGTACACCCTGACACAAGCCGAGATTCAATTTTTGAAGAATTTCAAAGACGGGCATCGGCATCGGGCACCGATCATCGTGATTGCGGGGAACAATGAAGAATCTTTGGCCGCCACCGCCCTTCGGGCCGGGGCCGATGACTTCATGAGAAAACCGCTGCGTCAGGGGGAACTGATCGCTAGGATCGAGAGAAGCTTGCGTCAATACCTGTATCCCAGGCTCACACGGACGGTTTTTGGCGAGTTTGAGTTCTTGATAGAGCAGCGTCAACTGATCTACCAAGGACAATTGGTTGAGCTTCGGCCCAGAGAATTTGATCTCTTGCTGTGTTTATTCCAACACGAAGGCAGGGTCGTCTCTCGGGACATTTTGCTCACCCATGTTTGGCAGACCGTGCCGAACCTCCCCACCCGCTCGATCGATACCTACGTCAGCCGCTTGCGAAAACGCTTCGGCCTCAACGGGCAATCTGGCTGGGTGTTGATGAGCGTGTACCAACGGGGGTATTGCTTGATGGAAGCCTTATCGTCCCTCGACGGTCAAGTCTCGAAAGCGGCCGAAGACCAGCCTGAGTACGATGTAACGATTAAGCGGATTCCACCGCCCCGCTAGATCGCTTTTCGGCGTCACACCCTGACGTTTCGACACTTCACCCCCTAGTTGTGTCGGAATGTCAGGGTGGGATGTCGTTTTCTGCGACACCCCTTGTCCCCTCCATTCATACACTGAAGTTCACATTAAAAAGATATTTCGACCCAACGGAGGGGGAGTGTTTATGAGAAATCAGCCTTTATGGCACATTGCCATCATCGATAAACAATCGGGTCCCAGCAAACTGTGGCGCAGAGCGCTGACCCGACGGCATCACTTGTCGTTTTTTGATCGCTGCGATGACTTCCTAGACCAAGTCTCGCTGCACCCCGATGAGATCAGCGACGACACACCCCATCTGATCGTGGTGGACTGGGATGGCCAAAACGGCCAAGCGGGCCAACTGCTCCATACCCTAAGACACGAACACGAAAATGGCCTGGCCACCATGGCTGTGGTGGACGAAGATGACCCAGAGCTTGGCTTGGAGGCCTGCGCGTGTGGGGTCAATGAGTTCATCACCCGCCCCATCGATCAGTACGAATTGGCCACCCGGGTCCGGCATTTACTGGAATTTCGCCCCAGAAACCTCTCTTTGCCCGAGCACTACCCCCCGTTTCGGTTTGACCTCAACCGTCGAACCGTGGCGGTGCAAGGCGAGCTTTACCGCCCACGCCCGAAAGAGTTTGATTTGATGCTGTATTTTTTCAGGCGGCCTGAGCGGGTGATTGCCCGCTCAACGCTCAAAGACAACGTGTGGTTTGGGGAGTCGGACGAGTGTCGCTCGATTGATACTTACATCAGCCGACTTCGTTCGTTGTTTGGTCTGAACGGCGACAGCGGCTGGACCATCAAATCCGTCTACGGGAAAGGCTACCGCCTCACCCGCTACGATGAAGCGGACCTCGACTGAGGCTGAGACTCGACCTCTGTGCGGCTTCGGGTAAAGAAACTCAACAGCCGCACCGAGAGGCCCTGAACAATCACATACAGACAGGGGATCAACACCAAGCTCAAGACCATCGCGCTCATCAAGCCGCCGATGACCGCAATGGCCAGGGGTTGCATCAGATTCGCACCTGAGCCCATGCCCACAGCCAATGGGGCCATGCCCACCACGGTGGTCAATGTCGTCATCAAAATCGGTCTTAACCGAATGCCGCCGGCTTCGACCACAGCGGCTTGAAGCTCCAAACCTCGGCGCTGGCCACGCTCGATGTACTCAACCAATAAAATGGCATTGTTCACCACAATCCCGATCAACAGAATCAAGCCCAGGAAGGCCGGTGCCGATAGCGGTGTTTGGGTGACCCACAACAAACCCACCACCCCAATCACACTTAAAGGGGCAGCGGCCATGATCACGATGGGGTTGGAGAGCCGTTCGTATTGAACGGTCAAGACCACAAAGACCAAGAAAAGCGCCAGCAACACAACGGTGAGCATTTCTCGGTCGGTCTCTTCGATGGTTTGGAATTGACCACCGAAGATCACGCCGTAGTCTTCGGGCAGACCCAGCTGATCGACCTCGACCCGAATGGCTTCCATGATCGAACCGACATCGTTGAGCTCCGTGTTGAAGCTGCCGGTGATGCGCTGGACCCTCACTTGGTTTTCTCGCTCGATGTCCTCTGGCCCATCACCCAAATCAAAATTGGCCACCTCAGACAACTGCACTGGCCGACCGTTGGGCGCTGCAATCATCAACTGACCCAACTCATCGGGGCTTGATGTCACCTCCCGAGGCAAGCGCACGCGCACATCGTATTCGTTGATGCCGGCCGAGTAGCGGGTGGGGATGGCGCCTGTCACGGCATCGCGAAGCGATCGGCCCACTTCGGCCACATTCAAACCCAAGGCCGCAGCGCGATCACGGTCCACATTAATATTCAAAAGCGGCATGCGGTCCTCTTGCGAGACCTGAAGATCGGCCAAGCCCGGCACGCCATCCAGACGACCCATCAACTCACGGGCCAAGGCTTGCATGAGGTTGAGATCATCGCCCACGATCATCAGCTCCATATCGCTGCCGGATGATCCGAAGTTAAGACCTGGGATTCTGGGGGGTCGAATCCAAATGCCTGCGTTTGGAATGTCCAAGGAGCGAAGTTTTTGGTTGGCCTGTTGCACCCAAATGCCAGCCGGCATCTGGGGCCTCAAGGCTGCATCGGTGAGCATCACATCCATGCGGGCGAACCCGGGGCGCTCGGAGACCACACCCCCTCGAAGATGTCCGCCGGTCATGGCAAACACGCTTTGCACATAAGGCATCTCTTGCAAGGCCTCTTCGATCATGGTGGAGGCCAAATTGGTTTGCTCGGGCGAGGTGCCAGCGGGCAGCCACATCCTCACCTCCACTTGGCCATCGTCGAGCTGCGGCAAAAACTCAGTGCCCAAACGGCCCATGCCAAAGACGGCGATCACAAATAACACCACCGATGTGCCGATGATCGGCCAACGCCAAGCCAACACACGGCTCAACACGGCCTGATACACCAAGATCAAGCGCTCAATGCCCTGATCAATCCATTGAAACACACGGCTCTCGTTAAACCTGGAGCGAAACGTGACTTTCCCAAACTGCGCGGCCAACATCGGCACCACGGTCAATGCCACGGCCAACGAGGCCACGACGGCAAATGAAATTGTCAAAATCAACTCTTTAAATACCAGTGCGGCCATGCCGGTGATGAGCAAGAAAGGCACCACGGCCGCTAAATTGGTCAAGGTGCCCGCCGTGATCGCAGAGATCACTTCGTCCGCACCTTCGTGTGCTGCTGTTTGCGGATCTTCGCCTTGCTTGTCTTGGTGTCGGGCGATGTTCTCCAGCATCACAATGGCATTGTCTAAGAGCAAACCCACACCCAAAGCCAAGCCGCCCAAGCTCATCACATTCAGGGTCAATCCACCCAAGCCCATCAGGGCGAAGGTGAATAAAATCGCCATGGGAATGGACAGGCCAATCACAAAACTTTTTCGAAGCGAACCTAAAAACCCGAGCACCACCAACATCGCCAGACTCGCGCCCAATAAGGCCGCTGAGCTCACCGCTTCCACCGAGCCTCTGACAAAGTACGCCCCATCCCGGGTCGCTTCCCAATTGATGTCATCAGGGATAAAGCCAGAAGCATCCAGGCGATTGATCGTTTCGTTGATCGCATCCACCACAGAGACCACATTGGCCTCTGGCAACTTATAAATGGACAGCTCAGTGGCCGGCACACCATTTAAGCGCACAAACACGCGCTGCTCTCGGAAACCATCTCGAACATCGGCCACTTCGGATAAACGGATCCGTCGATCTGAGCCTGGCACTGCCAAAAGCACATTGGCAATGTCCTCGGGCGATGAAAACCGGCCATCGGTTCTCGCCATCACATCGAACTGAGGCGAGGTGATATTGCCGGCAGCCACATTGACGTTTTCTGCCGCCAGCTGATCGGCGACGTTGCGAAGCGTTAAGCGATAAGACCTTAAGCGGTCTTGATCGAGCACCACCTCAATTTCTCTGATCTGCCCGCCAGCGGCTTCCACCGAGGACACGCCTTGGATGGATTGCAGTTGGGGCAAGAGGCGTTGCTCCACCCAATCCCTGACATCTCTGGGCGAGCGCGTCGGTGATGAAAAGCCCGCCCGCCAAATCGGCCACTCACCTGGATCCCACTTGCTGACTCTGGGCGGATCAATGTCTCGGGGCAATCGAGCACGTGTGCTCTCTAGGGCTCTGGCGGTATTTTGTAGGGCGACATCGAGATCCACCCCATGCTGAAAGGTCAAGCTGATGTCGGTCCGACCCTCAGACGCCCGAGAAGAAAGTTTGGATAAATTCTCCACCGATGACAGCCCACGCTCCAACACGCGCGTGACCTGCTCTTCCATGACTTCGGTGGCCACCCCTGGGTAGTTCACGTTGACTCGGATTAAGGGATACTCGACTTGTGGCAACAGATTCACGGGCAACTTGCCGATAAAAAAGAGCCCCAACACCACCACAATGGAGGCGATGGCCAAAGTGCCCACAGGCCGTCTGATGGATGCGTGGGTCACCCCACCGTAGTAGCGGGTCCCTCGGGCGGGGTCGTCTTGATAGCGTTGTTTGTGATCAGTCATGACGCGCTCCCTGACCACTCCACAATCCTGACTTTATCGCCAGGTCGCATCTCACTTGGGTTAGAGGGCACGACTTGCTCACCCGCCTCTAGCCCTTGAATCACCTCACGCCAAGCCCCGCGGGTGATCCCAAGCTCGACTGGACGTCGCTCTAAGGTCATCTCGTCGGTAATGATCATCACATACGGCTCGCCGTCTTGTTCGGCCACAGAGATGGCAGGAATGGCCAAGACATCAGGGTAAGATTCCACCAACAAATCCACCCGGGCCAAAAAGCCTGGTTTGATGTTGTTGTTGCCAGCATCAGGCAGCTCAATTTCAACCGTGATCAATCGGCTGGTGGCGTCAGCCGCTGGGAAAATGCGACGGATTTGGCCATTGATTGAGGTGTTTCGGTCCACCGCGTCGATGCTCACGATCACCGATTGACCGACCTCAAGCTGACCCACATCCAATTCAGAGACACCCAAACGCACGACGAGGCTTGATAAGTCAGCGATGGAGAACAGCGCACCGTGTCGTGAGATCGCCTCGCCTGGCTCGATCATCCGATCGACCACGGTGCCATTGACGGTGGCGGTGACCTCACCGAAATCAACCCGCGTCTCCCATAACTCCACATCGGACTTGGCGATGGCAAGCTCAGCTCTGGCGGTCTCAAAGCTTGCCACATCGATGTAATTCCTGTCTTTCAATTGTTCGAAGCGATCAAAATTGGCCTGGCGTTCTTGGAGCCTTGCTTTGGCTCGGGCCAGTTCAGCGCGTTGTTCTCTCACATCAATCCGAGCCAACACGTCGCCCGCGTTCACCACATCGCCCTCTTCGACCAAGACATCGGTCACCACCCCATCGGTTCTGGCGGCCAATTCAACGACTCTGAGCGCTTCGACAGGGTTGGACAAAGTCACGCTTCTGGATAAGTCTTGGGCCTCCACGGTGGAAGCGAGCACGGGATAAGCCATCATCGGACGCCCGCCGCCACGGCCAGACTGTGGCGCTTGGGAGGAACACGCCACCAGCACCAAGACAACGCATGTCATGCAGAGCTTTTGAAGCCAACGCTTATCCGAGTGTCTCAATGCAAACATCCTTTTACTTGAACCAAATGGCCAACAGCTTATTATCCCCCAAGTGAGGACAGCGACAATGAGGAATTGAGGCGACTTTAAGCGGGTCTTGGCAAAGAGACTGGGTGTTCGGGGCTCAAGCGCTTGAGGATGGAGGAGCGATCGGCGCAGTGGATGAGTTCAATCGTGCCATCGAAATGCTCGATCAGGGCAGTGCAACTCTCCACCCAGTCGCCACAATTGAGATAGTCCACCCCATCGATCTGTGTGATCTCCGGGCGGTGGATGTGCCCACAGATCAGTCCATC
>CAYWVH010000030.1:1792-9082 GCA_964461845.1 uncultured Wenzhouxiangella sp. | reverse complement strand
ATGCCTCTACCCATCGCCCCCAACATCCGCATCATCCTGATCGGCACCACGCATCCAGGCAACATCGGCTCAGCGGCACGCGCAATGAAAGTGATGGGTTTGTCTCGGATGGTATTGGTCTCACCCAAGCACTTCCCAAGCGGGGAAGCCACGGCATTGGCCTCCAATGCCGATGACATCTTAAAAAATGCCCAAGTGGTGGAGACCTTTGAAGAAGCGATTGAGGGCTGCGGCTTGGTGCTCGGGACCACCGCACACGCCAGGTCGTTGCCATGGCCCACCTTGGACCTAAAAGGTGCAGCCACCAAGGCGGTTGCAGAAGTCAGTCAGCACGAGGTGGCCATCGTCTTTGGTCGAGAAAAAACAGGCCTTCATAATGAAGAGGTGGAACGCTGTCACTACATCGTGACCATCCCCACCTCAGAAGAGTACACCTCATTGAACCTCGCCCAAGCGGTGCAGTTGATGATGTATGAGCTGAGGCTTGAAGCATTGAATGCGATGAACACACCAAGCCTCACTGAACAAGCGCCTGCCGATTGGGTGCCAGAGCCCCCCGAGAAGTTAGAAGTGTTTTTTAAGCGCTTGGAACAGGCGCTGTTGCATGTGGGCTTTTTAAACCCGGCCCAACCCAAACGCTTGATGCAAAGAATCAGACGCTTGTTTTTACGGGCCAGACCCGATGAAAATGAGCTCAACATCTTAAACGGCATCGCCAGCGCGCTGTTGGATGCCACCCCAAAACACACAGCCCCCTCCAAGTCTTCAAAGGAGATCGATTGATGGATGTGATTACTCTGACCAAAGCGCTGGTCGCCAAGCGCTCCATCACCCCTGAGGATGCAGGCTGCCAGCCGATGCTTGCCAAGCTTCTTGAAGAGGCAGGATTCACAGTGAGCCATCATCGCTTTGGCGAGGTGGATAATTTCATCGCCACCCATGTGGGCGATCCAAACCACGCCCATCCCCACTTGATGTGGATTGGGCACACCGACGTGGTGCCCTCAGGCCCTGAAGATCGTTGGTCCAGCCCACCGTTTGAGCCCACCATCGTCGATGGGCATTTGGTCGGGCGCGGGGTGGCAGATATGAAAGGCTCGGATGCAGCGATGGTGTTGGCCTTGTGTGACTTTGTCAAAGCCCAGCCTAAGCATCCAGGCCGCGTGTCTTTGGTGATCACCTCCGATGAAGAAGGCCCGGCCGTCGATGGGATTCGGGCTTTGGTGCCGCATCTCAAAGAACAGGGCCTTTGGCCCGATGCCTGTTTGGTCGGTGAGCCCTCCAGCCATCGGCAATTGGGTGATCAAATCCGCATCGGCCGGCGCGGCAGCATCCAAGCGGTGCTGACCATCCAAGGCAAGCAAGGCCATACCGCCTATGCGTTGCCTGAAGATAACCCCGTCCACCGAGCAGGGGCTTTGATCCAGGCCTTAGGGGCGCTGCGCTTTGATGATGCCGATGGCGCTTTCGACAACACCCGATTACAAATCTCCAACATCCATGCAGGCACTGGCGCGGATAATGTCTCCCCGGGTGAGTTGGTGTTGCACTTTAATATTAGAAACAACCCCATGAGCCCCGCCGATCAATTGCACACCCAGATCAAGGCCTTGATTGAGTCGCATGACCCAGGGCCTTGGGACTTGAGCTGGCGGGTGAGTGCCGAGCCCTTTGGTCCGTGCAGAGGTCCTTTCTTAGAGGGGGTGGTCGGCGCTTGTGAGCGCGTGTTGGGGATCAGCCCGAAGCTCGATACCGGTGGCGGCACCTCCGATGGCCGCTTTTTTGGGCCCCATGGGGTGCCGGTGATTGAAGTGGGGCCTGTGAATGCCACCATTCATCAGATCGATGAGCGTTTGGCGGTCTCGGATCTGGAAAAACTGCCTGGCTTGTATCGGGCTATGATGGAGGGGTTGTTGATTGAGTCCAGCCAAGTCAGGGGAGGGCAATAGACGTGATGCGAATCATCATAGCGGTGCTTGCGGTGTTGCTGATCGCTCTACAAATCCAAGTCTGGCAGGAGCGCTCGCGTTTAAAGAGCTTGGATGAGCGCTTGAGTGAACAAATCGAGACCAATGTGGAACTCAAGGCCAGAAACGATGCCTTGTTCGCTGAAGTCCAAGATCTTCGTATTGGGCTTGAAGCGATTGAAGAACGCGCCCGTGCTGAGCTTGGTTTGGTGGGTGAGGGAGAGTCGTTTTATTTGATTGTGGACCCAGAGATCGTGGGTGAGTCGTTGCAAGCTGATCAGGTCATCGCAGAGCCTGTAGAAGCCCAAGCACCCATGCCCGCCGAGCCCACGCCTTAAAAAACCATGCCCCTCGAACACTTCAAGGGTGGCCACTTCAATGCCGATGATGGCAGCCTCTGTGGGCCCGAAGGCCGCTCGGTTAAACTCAGACCGAAAGTGGCCACTTTATTGGACACCTTGTTGCAGTCCCCCAATGAAGTTCTCAGCAAAGAGGCTTTGATCGAAGCGATCTGGTCCGATGGCGTGGTGGATTTTGAGGCAGGCCTATCGGCGTTGCTAAAAGAACTCAGAAGCGCGCTTGTCGAAGTGGGCTTCGTTGATGATCCGACCTCCTTGATCGAGACACTGCCAAGACGGGGTGTGAGACTGAACCTCAGTCCAAGTGATCTTGAGGGTGCAAGCGAAGATCAGCCTGTGATCGAAAAAAATGCATCCACCCCTTGGCAGGCGATTTCTTGGAAACGCATTGCCGCACCCATGCTGTCGGTGTTGATGACCCTCATCGTGGCTTGGATTGTGTTGAGCCACGATTGGCAAAATCATGATGAACCAACACAAGGTCAAGTGGCAACAGACGAGCGCCGTCACACACTGGCCATCTTGCCTTTTGAGGTCTATGGGGGTTCGCCTGAGCGGATGAAGGCAGAGGGCTTATTGGCGGCCGATACACTATTGTCTGAACTGTGGGTGTTGTCGTTGCCAGAGACTTCGCTGCTGGGGCGGGCGAGTTTGGCGCCCTATGGCGATGAGCCAAGCACAGAGTGGGTTTCTCGCTTGGCCGAAGATTTGGGGGCATCACTGATCATCGAAGGTCGGCTGATTTGGTCTGAGGCATCACTCAGTGTCAATGCCCGCTTGATCTCGACCAGTAACTATGAGGTCTTGGTCTCCGAGACCATTGAGATCGGCGCTGTCGATCTCGAACGCCCAGCCCAGATTGCCAAAGCCAGCCGCGCCTTGGCCCAGGAATTGGCCCAAGCTTGGCCCACGCCTTAAAGGCCTTGGCTGTATTTAAAGCCTCAAATAGGCAGGATTTATGGGGGATTGACCCGCTGTCATCTAATTGAAATCTCTCATTCCTACACTAGCTCCTTGAGTCATCAAAGCCAGTGGACGGTCCCATGTCTTGCCAAAGAATCTGCCGGGGTATGCCCCATCTTTTGTTCATCGCTCTTAGCTTGGTCATCAGCGCCTTCGCATCAGCCCAATCGCCCACAGCCGGTCAATCTGACCAACAAGCCTTAAATAACTTGGCCCAAGAGTTGGTGGTGCTTCGCTCAGAGATTGAGTCTTTGAACTCAGAACTTACCGATTTAACCGAGCAACACCGCGCGACCATGAACTCATTGGCCGCCCAAAAAGGCGAACTGGAGGCCTCCAAGCGAAGAGAGGACTTGCGCGTTCAAGAGCTCGAAGAAGACTTGGCCAATAACAGAGCCCGGGCCGAAGAGGCGGGTGTGGCCACCGAAGCACTCATCCCTGTCGCACAAGATGCGATCGCAACCATCAAAAACCACATTCAAACGGGCTTTCCTTTTAAAAGGGGCGAGCGGATGGCGGCGATTGAGAACATCGAAGACCAGCTCAACACCGAGGCTTTGAGTCCTGCTCGGGTGGTCAACCGCCTGTGGAGCTTTTATGAAGATGAGTTGAGGTTGGCCCGAGAAAATGGCCTGTACTCACAAACGATTGAATTGGATGGGGAGTCTGTCTTGGCCGATGTGGCCAAGCTTGGGGTGGTGGCGATGTATTTCACCACCCGCGATGGGCGGATGGGTTATGCCACCCATGGTGATCAAGGTTGGCGTTTCGTCGAAGCCCAAGGCGGCGGCGAGCGCCAACAGATCCGTGCCCTATTTGATGCTTTAGGCAAACAAATCAGAGTGGGACTTTTTGAACTGCCCAATGGCTCAATTGAATTGGGAGAAGGCGCATGAGATCTCTATGCTTAACTGCCCGATTGCTGTCGCTTGTGATCTTTCTGGCCGCATCTGCCCAAGCGTTTGGCCAAGACGAAGCCCCCACCGCTGAGCCGAGTGCTCAACAAACGCCCGAGCCAGAGGTCGCTACCCAAGCGCCGTCTTTGGAGCAGGCTTACCAGCGGGAGTTTGCCTTCCTTCAAACCCAAAAACGCGAACTGCAAGCCAGACTTGATGCGTTCAAGACGCGCTCTGGCAGAGAACAAGCCAACATCAACGACGACATCCGCCGCTTAGAGGGTGAACTCGTTGCTGTGCGTGCCGAAGCCGAGCGTTTGGATGGCTTGGTGTTTGATTCAGAGCGAGCGGTGGAAACGGCCAGAAGCAATGTCGATGTGCTGGCTTCTACGCTGTTGCAAGCAGACATCACCTTAGAAGAGGCCTACAGCCCACCGCCGGCCGAGGCCATTCCATCGCCTGAAGACTTTCAAACCATGTTTCAGGCAGCGGCCGAGACCGCGAGGCTGGCTGGTCAGGTGCGTGTATCAGAAGGGTCTTATTTTGCGCTCGATGGCGCCGAAGTCACCGGGCAGGTTATCCACATCGGACGCGTCGCTGCCTTTGGTGTGAGTGATCAAGCCAGCGGTGCGTTGGCGCCTGCAGGTGGTGGTCAATTAAAAATTTGGGAAAGCAGCGCTGGCCAGAAGAGTGCCCAAGCGCTCATCAGCGGTGAGCGCCCGCAAACCATCACCTTGTTTGCTTATGAGTCTTTGGTCAATGAGATCGAAGCGAACCCAGGGAAAACCGTCATTGGCATCATCCAAAGCGGTGGGATGATCGGTTGGATCATCACCTTCTTAGGTTTATTGGGTGTGGGTCTGGTGATCGCTCGGATCCGTTTCTTGAGGGACGCCAGCGCATCGACTGAAGCCTTGGTTCAAGCCATCGCGCCCCAAGTTGAAGCTGGAGATCGTCAGGGCGCGATCGAGACTTTGAAGCAGTTCAAGGGCGCCACCGCTCGTGTATTGGCCACGGCCATCAGAAACCTAGACCGAGAGCGCGAGCACTTAGAAGATGTGATCTCAGAATCTCTGTTGAACGAATCGGCCACCTTGAACCGATTTGGTGCGGTGATCATTGTGATTGCTGCGGTCTCTCCGTTGCTGGGGCTTCTGGGTACCGTCACGGGGATGATCTCAACGTTTGATGTGATCACCGAGTTTGGTACCGGCGATCCTAAGTTACTCTCGGGTGGGATTTCCATTGCCTTGGTCACCACCCAGCTCGGTTTGATTGTGGCCATTCCGTTGTTGTTGATCGGCAACGTGCTCTCGGGTTGGGCCGAGCGGATCAAAGATGAGATGGAAAAGAGCGCGCTCCACATTGTTAACCGCTACGTCGAAGGCCGTTTGAGTCGTTCGTGATGTTGACTGGGTTTATCCAAGAACTGGTCTCTTATTTTGAAGTCGGCGGCTTTGTCATGCCCCCGCTTTTCTTGGCGACCTTTGTGATGTGGTATGCCATCGGGATCCGTTGGGCCGAGCTTCGTCGAGGGTCCAAGCACTCGGTCAGAGAATTGATCCGACGCTACGAGCGCCCCAAAGGCCGTCACGCGCCTGTGGGTTTGATTGATGCTGCTGTCTTTGAGGCTTTAACCGTAGCGCACAGAAACCCACCAGACCTTCGTCTGTGGTTGGATGATCATTTGGCAAGCTTTGAGCGTCGCACCAAACAATACCGCGCACTCATCACCTCCATTGTCGCCACCGCACCGGTGCTGGGTCTATTGGGCACGGTCACAGGCATGATCGAGACCTTCGATGCCTTGGGGGACATGACGCTGTTTTCGCAATCGGGCGGCATCGCAGGGGGGATCTCACAGGCGCTGTTCACCACGCAGATGGGCTTAGGCGTGGCGATCCCAGGGCTGATTGTTTCTCGCCTGCTGGATCGGAAAGCCTTGAGGCTTCGAACGGAGCTGGCCCAAATCAAAGATGTACTCTGCAGCGAGTTTGATCAGAATCTCAGTGCTGAAATGCGCGCTGAGTCAGCAGGATAAGAGGACTGAATCCATGAGACGCATGCGCGAACGCACCGATGATCAACAAACTGTCGACATCTCCCCACTGATCGACATGGTCTTTATTTTATTGATCTTCTTTATGGTCTCAACCACCTTCGTCAAAGACATGAAGCTGGACCTGGAGCGGCCCACCGCAGGCTCTGCAGCGACGGCCTCGACCAAAGCCATTCGTTTGTACATTGACAATGCTGGGGATACCTATCTCGATGGCCAGCCCATTCAAGTTTGGGTCATTCAGAGCCGCCTTCGCGAGTTATTGAGTGGCATGAGTGAGCCCTCGGTGTTGGTTGTGACGGATGAAAACGTCCCCGCTGGGCGCTTGGTTGAAGTGGTCGATCAGGCCAGAATGGCCGGTGCCAGTGATGTGGGTGTGGCCACCGTTGAAGAAGCGGGCGCGGGTTAAGGAAAAGCGCGATGGCATTGATCAATCCCCATCAGTGGTCGGCGAGATTCAGCGGTCTGGTTTTTATGGTCCTAGGCTCAGTGTTGGTGATCGCCACCATGATTCTGATCAACCGCTTTGCTGAAGGTCCCGATGCTTTGAACCAGAGCCAGTCTGCTGCATTTACCGTCGAGCGGCCCCAACAAACCCCACCACCAAAATTGCCACCGCCACCACCGCCGCCCCCGAGGCGCGCCCCACCCACACCGCCGGCGGTGGCTTTGAACACCAACCTCTCAGGCATCGACTTTGGCCTGCCCGCATTTTCTGGTGACGAGCTTGGGTCTTTGCAAGACCAGTTGCTGGGAGACACCAGTGACGTGGTGATGACCAATGACATGGTCGACTCACCCCCAAGGCCGGTTCAACAAACACCCATGCAATATCCCTCGCGCGCTCGCGCTCAAGGATTGGAAGGCTATGTGATCTTGTCGCTGTTGATTTCCGCCAGCGGTGAGATTGAAAAAGTTGAAGTGCTGGAAGCAACACCGGCAGGTATTTTTGAAGAGGCGGCGTTGAGCGGGATCCGAGGTTGGCGCTTTGAACCTGCTCAGTACCAAGGCCGCAGCGTCAAAGTCTGGGCGCGGCAACGCATCCG
>CAYWVH010000030.1:0-1692 GCA_964461845.1 uncultured Wenzhouxiangella sp. | reverse complement strand
TGGGTTTATCGAGCCCAGTGATCTCTCAGTCCAACGATCCAGAAGAGGCCATTGACCGGCTGCCCCTGGCCGCGCTGTTGATTGGTGATGGCAATTACGATCGGGCCAGACAAGTGCTCGCCGCGGTGGATACCGAGGCCAAAGACTTTGATGCGCCGCGCTATCACACGCTCGCAGGCCTGGTGGCGCTGAACTTAAAAGAATATCCGTTGGCCGTGGTGGAGTTTAGGCAAGCCATTGCATCAGGCCAAGAGGCTCCGGTGCTGTATCTGTACTTGGCCCAAGCGCATTTTGGTGCAGAAGATTACACCAGCACGCTTGAGGCCTTGGATGAGGCCGGCCAGTCTGCCACCCAAATTCCTTCAGCTTTTTTCATCCGCGCTCAAGCGCTGTGGTCATTGGGCCGGTTGGATGAATCTTGGGAGGTGCTCAATCAAGCACGGGCGCAATTCCCAGACAGGGCCAGTGACTTTGCCAGACGCCAAGTCTTTTTATTGGTCGACCAAGGCCTCTATCAAGCCGCCTTGACTCTGGCACGGGATTTGGTGGTGCTCTCTGAAGGCGACATCAGCGATGCTTTGGCGGTGGGAAATGCCTTGATCAATGCCAATCAAGCCTCGGAAGCCTCTGTCTTGCTGGAGGAGGCCATGTTGAGAGCACCCGAGGATGAGACCGTTGCCAAGCTCCTCGCGCAGTCTTATTTGGTCCAAGGCATGCCTTTGGCCGCGGCTGAAGTGCTTCGCATGGGCTCTTACTACAACGCTGATTTGTTGATTGAAGCGGCAGAACTGTTCCGCCAAACCGGGCGTCTGACCGAAGCGCTGACTTTGAATGGCCAAGCCATCGATCAACCCAAAAAACTCAAACAACGCTTGGCCATTTTGATTGGGTTGGAGCGCTTTAACCAAGCCGCTGCCATGATCGATGATTTAGAGCGTGTTCAGCTGTTGGATGAAGAAGACATTCGGTATGCCTTGGCCTATGCGTTTTTTAAGACTGGAGATTTTGAAGCCGCGCGCTCACAGCTTTTCTTTTTAGAGAGCGCAGAGAATTTTAGGAAAGCCACCGAGCTTCGCCGTGTGATGTCCGAGTGCGAACAACAACCTTGGTTGTGTCTATGAGTCACTACGCCCGACTAATGCGCATGGCTTGGCTTGTATTGTTGCTGGGTCTCATTGGCCATCAAAGCGCTTGGTCGCAATCAGAGACCGCTTTGGATGAGGTTCTTGAGGCTGCCGATCTTACCGTGTTGGTGTTTGAAAACGGGTTGCCTGTAGAAGATGTTGAACTGACCATCGCCAATCAGGCGGGTCTTAGCAACGTGGTGGGCATGTGGCAAGCCGATATTGAGCCAGGCAACCACACGCTTACCTTGATGCAGAATGAACAGCCACTCGCCAGGCTTCGCCTGAACCTACAAGCTGGCGAGCTCATCCAAATCATCGTCACACTCAAAGGCGAAGATCGAAAAGCCTTTGTGGCGATAGAAAGCTCAAAAGGCATTTTGGGTGAGCGCTTGGTGGCCGATACCGGCGTTGAGGTATTGGAAGGCGAGGGGCGTTTGGCCGGGGTGGTGCGCTCCAGCGAGGACAATCAACCCATTGCCAGCGCCAGACTCTTTGTCTCAGGCACGCCCATTGAAGCCCAAACCGATGATGAAGGGCGCTTTGAGATTGAGTTGCCGGTGGGCAC
>CAYWVH010000029.1:0-10079 GCA_964461845.1 uncultured Wenzhouxiangella sp. | reverse complement strand
CATGAACGACTTGGCTCGCGTTGGTTTTTCTTCTATCCCAATGGATTTGGAGGTGGACGTTCGCAGCAACAAGGCGTTGTCGTTGTTGCTGACCAGGCAAGTGGGTCGGGTGGGTGAGTGGTCTTTGCACTTACAGCAAAGCTTGAGTGCACAGAAAGCAGGTGGCTTGATGCTTCGCTATCGCTGGCAGCATCGATTCAAAGCACCCATCGGATCAAAAGCCTCATCGAGCACCATCAAAGGTCGGGTGCTTAGACAGGCATCGAGTGGCCCGATGCCGGTGGCGGGGGTGTGGCTTTGGCTTGGCATGCGAAGCACCCAAACCGATGCCGATGGGCACTATCGGTTCAGGGGGGTTCCACCTGGCGTGCACAGCGTGCGACTGGAGGATCAGAATACCCGCTTGGGCTGGTTGCCGCGTAATGGGAACAGCCAAGAGGTGGTCGTGGATCGGGCCACCGTGGTGGAGTTGGATTGGGCCTTGGTGGCGATGGGATCGATCAAAGGTCAGGTTCGGTGGCCTGCATCATCTGGCGTTGCAATGCCCAACTGGTCTTTGTATCAACTGCTGGGGCGGTGCATGCGCTGTGCCTTAACGCATCGCCACCGACAAGTCCAAATCGATGCAGATGGGCATTTCGAGGCCAAGCACATGGCGCCTGGGCTTTGGCAATGGCGCTTGGTGGGGCCGGTGTTGCCTAAAGATCACGCCTTTATCGTTGACGGCTTGGAGACGGTGATTGAGCCAGCTGAGGAAGTGATGATGGAATGGGAAATCAGCCATAAGCCCTCACCGGTCCAGTGGCAGACCAGTGATCGGGTATTGGTCATCCCATGAGTGAGCCTATGATGTCAGACCGATGACGGGCTTCAGCGTGTCTTTTTTGGGCTGGCTTTGAAAAAGAAAGGATGCTTGTCGTGGAAGCGCACCAACTCAGGCAGGTTTCGAAGCCCCAGCCGTTCGATGATGTTGGTCTTGTGGCTTGACACTGTTTTGATGCTGATGTGCAACTGCTCCGCGATGGCTTGATGGCTTTCACCGCTGACCAATAGCTTGGCGATCAGTTTTTCTCGGTTGCTCAAGTGCGGCATCTTCGAAGCGTCTTGGGTCATCAAGTCTTTGACATAGCGCTGGGGCACGTAAGTATCCCCCGCGATCACATGCCCGATGGCCACCTCCAGATCAACCAGGCTCTGTTCAGCCGTCACATAACCCATGGCATGGTCTCTCAAGATCAGCTGCATCCACAACACATCATGCGCTGTGGACAAGACCAGCGTGGGGAGCTTCGGTTGGCTCTTGACCAACTTTAAACACTGCTCGCTGGTCTTATCCCATGGGGTGAGGATCAATAGCCGCAATTGGGCGTCGCGTTCGGTGGGCCAGGCGCTGCCTTCATCCCAGATGGATGTCACCGCAACATTGAGTTCAGGCCGCGTGCCCACCCAAGCGTGGATGGCGTCGGCCAGTAGCCGTTGAGTCGAAATGACGCTGATTGCTCGGGTGTGTTCTGACATGCCCCTGATCCATCCCCTTGGTGCGGCCTGTTGAAACAGTAACAAGCCAACCCCTGAATGGATATGCCAAAATATTTAATCTGTATACAGTTATTACGGAAAATACAGTCAGAAAAATCTTACCCATTCCATGGGATTGTTGATGACGGAATCGGTGAAGCGAGGGCGGGCAGGGCTTTGGCCCGTCAACCTCCTCAAATTCCAGCACAATCCCATCAATCTGGTTATCATGAACACTTTCTCTACCCTAAAAAACCGACCATCGGTCCAAGAGTTCAGCCATGCATCCAAATCAGTCTCTCGACCCTGAAATCAAAGCCCTCATTGAGCAACAGATCGCCTCTGATGAGGTGGTGTTGTACATGAAAGGCTCACCGAAGATGCCCCAGTGCGGGTTCTCTGCGCGCACCGCAGGGCTTTTGGATACGCTCCTCAACGGCCAATACACGGCCTATAACGTCTTTGATGATGAGCGCATCCGAGAAGGCATCAAGGTGTTCAGCGATTGGCCCACCATCCCCCAGCTCTACATCAGAGGCGAGTTTGTGGGTGGCTGTGACATCATCACTGAGATGTACAACGCCGGTGAGCTCCATGAGATGCTGGGGCTGGAAGTGCCTGACCGCACACCACCCAACATCACCATCACCGATCAAGCCGCCGAGCAGATCCAAGCCTTTTTGGGACAATACCCAGGTCAGTATCTGCACTTCTCAGTCACCCCCGATTGGGAGGCGCGTTTTGAGGTGGGGCCCAGGGGCGGGCATGAGATTGCCACTGAAGCGGCGGGCATGACGGTGTTGATGGATCTGGCCACCGCTCAAAAAGCCAAAGGCGCGACCATTGATTGGGTGGAGACCATGCAAGGTGCGGGTCTCAAACTGGACTTGCCAGGCGCCCCTCCGCCCGTGCAACCGATCGGTGCTGGTGAGTTGCAACAAAGGATCAATGCAGGCGAGGACCTTTGGGTGGTTGACACGCGGCCCGAGCCAGACAGACGCACCAAGCCCGTGTCTTTTGCCAAGCCTTTGGATGCGGACATGATGGCCAAACTAAAAGACGCCGATCCCATGCAGCCGGTGGTCTTTATGTGTCATGTGGGGATCACCAGCTTGAAGATCGCCGAGCATTACCGCAAGCAAGGGATGAAGCAGCTCTACAACCTCGAAGGTGGGGCGGAAGCCGTCTTAGGCTAAAGGCCGATGCCTCCCCAGCTGTAAACCTGTGCTCAGTGCTTAAACTCCGCCACCGCGGGGGCATGATCAGATGGGCGCTCCAACCGACGCGGTTCTTTGTCGATGTAACTGGTGGTGCACTGGTCTTTCATGGCCCCTGAGCACAGCACCAAATCAATCCTTAAGCCTAAGTTTCGTCGAAAACCAGCGGCGCGATAATCCCACCACGAAAACGTCTCATCGGGTTGTGGAAACAGCCTAAAACTGTCATGAAGACCCAAGCTCAATAACCGGCCCAAGGCTTCTCGCTCAGGCGTTGAGCACAAGATTTTTTCATGCCAAGCTTCTGGGTCGTGTACATCTCGATCATCTGGGGCAATGTTGAAATCCCCCATCACGATCAGCTTTTCATGCACCTTGGCTTCATGGCTGATCCATTGATGCACTGCCTCTAGCCATTTGAGTTTGTAGTCGTATTTCTCGCTGCCCACCTCTTGCCCATTGACAACATACAAGTTGATCACCCGAACATCCCCACAGGTGCCCGCAATCACTCGCTTTTGCTCGTCTTCAAAATCAGGGATGGCGGTGATGATGTCTTTGGGTGGTGTTTTTGAGATCAAGGCCACGCCGTTGTAGGTGGGTTGGCCTGAAAAAGCAACATGGTAGCCCAGCGCTTCAATCTCACCGGCCGGAAACTTGTCATCGGTGAGTTTGGTCTCTTGCAAACCGAGCACATCGGGTTGCTGATGCGTGAGCCAGTCGCTGACGTGTTCGAGTCGGACTTTTAGAGAGTTGACATTCCAACTGGCTATTTTCATGAGGCCTCATCATCCTTTATGGTGTTCGTTGCTGTGACGCTCTGAAGGGGGTCCCCTGGAAGAGGGTCGATGTGATCCTCATCGGTGGGTGCATCATCCTCTTCGTCTCCCCAGCCATAGTCGAAGGTGATTTCTTCACCTTTTGCGATCCAACGGGTGGCATACAGATCAACATCGGACCACTCGGCGTTGGGGTCATCGGAGTGATTCAAAAAACGCATCTCATTGGCACCATCGATGCCGACCCAAGTCTCCAGCGTGTCATCATACAGCCACAAGACATGCATCCCATCTTCATCAGTCGCTGTGCCTTCATAGCGCCCAATGTAGGTAAACGCTGGGATATCCACACGCGCAAAAACACCTCGCCCATGGATGGGGGAGTCTTTGACCATGACTTTAGGATTGTTGGTGTAGTTGGGATCACACTCGGGCTCGCTGATAGGATCGCTGACATGGTCATGACGCGAATCGCTCATCGCTTGTTGCCACGGCATGCTCAGTGCTTTGCTCATAGACTGCTCAGTTTTTTTTTGAAGTTATGGCCGCAAAGCCGCGCTCAATTGCTCAAGCGAATCATTGTAACAAAGGCTTTCGACGCGGATGGTGTCATGAATGCCGCGTTCAAAGAAGTCTCGTTGGAGAGCACCGATGGCCTGTGCTTGGATGGGATAGAGGTGAATCATCCGATCATCTTCAATCAGCGTCCATGCCACCAAACCAAGGCCTGGGTCCATGTGCTCAGTCAAACCGGCCAATGATGAGCGATCGGTATGGTTCAGTGCACTTGACTCAATGACGCAGGCGCGCCGATCGTCCAAGGTGGCAGGATGGGTGAGCTTGACTTGCCAGTCGATGCCATGGTTTTCAACCAAGGCTTGCGTGGTTCGGTAGGCACGAAGCCAGCGGCCATAGCCCAGGGCCCAATCGCTGGCTTGTTGACCGTCGCGCTTGACCCACTGCGAGAAAGTCAAAAATTCAATTTGAAGATAACCGGCGTTGGCCTGCCAGTGGGCTTGAAGTTTGGCAGGCAGAGGGATGGATTGGTCTTGATCTGGTGAGAGGAGAACCGCTTCAATGACATCCCAAAACCCGCCCAAGCCAGCGCTGTCTAACTGCACGCGCTGCAAAGCCAGAAGATCATTTCGGGTTAAGAGCTGACCGTGGATAGACTCTAGCTTTGCATGCTGCGCCAATAAGGCACGAGCCGGTGGGTTGATGCTGCCAGACTCAAACAAAGACGCTTCAAGCTTCGCCTCCACCGCACTGCCTTGATCGGCATCGACCACCAACAGCATGGGGATGCACACAAATTGACCCATTAAGGTGTACTGGGTTGGTTGCAAGCGCTCATCGGGCAGTTGGCCTTGGTGGGCGCCAATGGCCAAGACCCCTGAGTGTAGGCCTTGGTCTCGGATCACTGGCTTGGCCAATTGATCTAGGGCGAGCCATGTCCCAAAGTGGGGCCGAAGCAGTTGGTTGGGTTCTACCACCAGACCCCCGACCACCAACAGCGTCTCTAGGTCGGGCGGCAGTTGGCGCGCCAGATCGGCTGCCAAGGCATGCGCCATCGCTTCTGCAGCGGATTTATCCAGTGTGGGTTGATAATCTGGGGAGGGAATGATTTCAAAACCCGCCACAATCGGGATAACATGGGTTTTTTGATGCATGCTGGTTGTTTGCTTTTTGATTGGGTTTATTTTTTGAGTTTGCTTAATTGCGACGGAGTACTCAGCTCATGGCTTCAGTGAATTGGACCTTGGCCCCTTATGAAGCATTAAGCCTGAACGATCTCTATGATCTCATACAGGCCAGGATTGAAGTGTTCATTGTGGAACAAAACTGTCCTTACCAAGACGTCGATGGCAAAGACCGTCACTCGCTTCACCTGTGGGGAAGAGGAGACGAGGGATTGGTGTTGGCTTATGCCAGAATCACCGCACCCGGTGTGCGTTTTCCGGAACCCTCAATCGGTCGCGTGATCACCACCGAGTCCGGGCGCGGTCAAGGCTTGGGCCGTGAGCTGATGGTCCGAGCGATTGAGGCCATTGATGCTCACTATCCTGACCAGCCGATTCGCATTTCTGCGCAACAATACCTGGAGCGCTTCTACTCAAGCTTGGGCTTTGAGACCGTCTCAGAGCCCTACCTTGAGGACAACATCCCGCATCTGGAGATGCTTAAATCAGCGAAACAGTGAGCCGCCTCGGCGACGGCGACGCATTCTTGCCAACAGCGCTTGTTCTCTGGCTTCCAAGAAATCTGCTCGGTCCAGTTTGGCTGGATCCAAGCCACGGCGTTTGGCTTCAGAGGCACGATACGCCACGAAGTCACCATAGGCTTCAATCTCAGGTTTGAGTTCTCGGGTCAGCAGTTCCACCATGATGGCATCGTCTAAGTAACCGAGCACTGGCACATCGTCTGGAATGATGTCAGCGGGATTATTGAAGTAAGCAAGCGCTGCCAGGACTCGGCCACGGCCCACCTCTTTCATGCCCCAACCTTTGTCTTCCAGCATATCGATTAAGGTTTTAAGCTGGCTGATGCGGGCTTGGATGTAGCCAGAGCCTTTGGCTTCAGCCATTTTGGCTAAGAGCTTTCTGGCGTTTTTGATGATCTTGTCAGCGGCTTGGTCTTGGGTGGATTTCATCGCTTCTTCAGCGAGTTTTTTGAAATACCCAAGATCCTGATCGCTGAATTCCAGTGTGATTCTTAATGACATGGTCTGACTCCTACATGCTTCATTTTCATCGCTAAATTATACCGCTGCCACAAACAGCCCGATGATGCAGATCACACCCGCCGTCCAAGCCAGCGAGCGGGCCAGGTGCTTGTCAGCCAGATAAAAACCAGCAAAAGCGATTCGGCTTGCGATAAATACCATGGCATACATGTCCATCGTGGACTGTGCTCCACCAGCAATGTGCGAGATGATCACCGCTGAGGCAAAGATGGGGAAAATTTCAAAGCTGTTGGCTTGTGCCCAAGCCGCGCGCTGTCGATAACCGGAGAGCGTTTCATACCAAGCCCTCGGGTTTCTATTGTTGAACGTGCGATCCCCCGCCTTAGAGATCCCCGCCAATAAGATGGGCATGAATGCCGCAATCAATACGCACCAAAAAGCAATGGTCATGGTCACTTGTCCTTTAACATCTCACTGTTGCATCAACGAAAGCGGCCCGGTTGACCTGGGACGCGGTATAAAAACCCTGTTTGTTCAGTCTCAATCACCCGATCGTCTGGAAGCGCCAGCATCAGCTTGAGCGCATAAGGGAGGCTGCCTTGCCTGCCTTGGCTCACATCATCAAGCTTAGGCATGATGTTGGGGGATGCCACCTGGGCGGTGATGCTGACGGCCTCTCTGGCATTGGCTGAGACCTGCCAAGCAACGCTTTGTTCCGTCTCAAGCCAAACGATGTTCTCAGAGACCAGCGTGAGTTTGGCAGATTGGGCCAGTAAGGCCACTGGGTTTAAGTTGGTCAGCATCATCTCAACCCGGACGTCACCACCCATCAAAAGCTCAACGCCTGAGATCTGAGCCACCGGGGGCTCAGTGACGCGCTTTGAGGGGCTGCAGGCGCCCAAGCCGACCACCAGAGAAAGCCCGATCAAAGCAAATACAGAATATCGATGCATTGATGACATGCCCCCATCATAATGTAAGCCTGACTGGCGTGCTGATAACAATGGCACCTAAAAAAACTGCACCAGAAGCGGCAATGGAATCTGACATGAGCTCGAGTACCACGGATGTGAGACAAAAGACGGTGGTTGTGGGTGCCAGCCGAGGCATTGGGCTGGCGTGGGTGAAGCATGTCTTGGCCAATGATGGCCATCAAAACCTCGTGGCTGTGGCACGTCACGCCACTCAAAACGAGGCGCTGTTGGCGCTGCAAGCGCAATATGGCACGAGACTCGATGTGTTGGATATGGCCATCACCGACCCCATCAGTGTGGCAAAAGCGGCAGATCAGATCGAGTCGGGCAGCATCGGGTGTTTGATCAACACCACCGGTGTCTTGCATGACAAAGCGATGCATATCCGACCCGAAAAGCGCTTCGAGGATCTCAGCCTTGAGACTTTAGAAAAGGTGATGCGCATCAACGCCTTTGGCACGGCTCTAGTACTGAAACACTTCTTGCCCAAATTCACCAAAGACCAGCGCGCTGTTTTTGCAGCCATCTCTGCGCGAGTCGGCTCCATCGAAGACAACAAAATAGGCGGTTGGTATGCCTACCGTGCGAGCAAAGCCGCGCTCAATCAACTCTTAAAAACCGCCAGCGTTGAGGCCAAGCGCCGATACCCTGAGCTGATCATAGCCTCGCTCCACCCGGGCACCACCGATACCGATCTATCAAAACCCTTCCAAGCCAATGTGGCACCAGAGAAGTTATTTACTCCAGCGTTCGTGGTGGAACGTTTGACAGAGGTCTTGGCGGGGCTGACCCCCGAGCAAAGCGGGGGCTTTTTTGCTTGGGATGGTCAGCCCATTCCTTATTAAAGTCCGAATCAATCGCTGGCTAAAAGAGCGCAGGCTTGCTCACCGCCAACCAAGCCGCGACCAAAAAGGCGATCAAGCCAAAGATGTAAAACACCACGCCTTGTGCGCGTTGGCCTTTTTTGGCGCGCGCAAAGGCCAGGCCATCATTGGCAAAGTAGGTCAGCACAAACACCATTTTTAGACCAAACCAGCTGAGTAAGGGCAGTTTGGAGATGTGCCACATCCAAAGCCCCAGAGCGATGAAGATGACATTGATGACATGTGGGCCGATCCGAATCAAAGGGTTGGTCAAGGGTCGATTCATCACCAGCGCCATGTGTCCTTTGAGGCCGAAGCCCAAGACACTTAAAAAGGCCAACAGGGTGTGGGTGTGTTTCAGAGCGATGTAGCTGTCCATGTTTATCCATTATCTCCTCGTGTTTCTATTGCTGGGGAATTGAGTCACCCAATCGGCGATGGCCAGCGCGGTGGTCTTAGGGTGGCTCATCCAGCGGTAGTGATCGGCCTTGCCACCCAAGCCTTCTTGGCCCACCAGTCTTGTTGTGGTGTGGGCTTTGGGGCATTTCTTCAACAAGTATTCTAGAGATTTCGGCGGCACAAACCAATCATCCTGCATTCGGATGCCGAGTATGGGTGTCTCAATTTCAGCCAAAGCACCCTCTAAATGAACACCGACACCTTTGGGTTGGTATTGGCCACACTTGCCACTGTCGGCCCAATCTTGCATCACCGATCTAGACTCGCGTTTGGCAAAGCCCAGCGATTGGCCTGGATAATGCCCAACCCAACGAGCCAGCATTGGCATCGCCCAAAAAAGCCCTCTTAGGGCCCACCCCATGGGCCAAGGAAAGACTTTGTAATACGGCGAACCGCCAGCAATGCACACCGCCCCTGAAAAGGCCTCGGGTCGTGTCGCGTTGATGAGTAGCCCCAATTGAGACCCCAGCGAGTGGCCGGCGACAATCAGAGGTGTGGTGTGGGATGGCAGTGCTTGGAGTGTGTTGAGGCTGCCTTCTAGATCCATCAACAGTTCGCGATAACCCCAATCAACATCTCGGCTGGCCCGCAGGCTCGATGAGCCCAAGCCTCGCCACTCATGGATAAAGACTTCAGCGCCCAAAGCACGGAGCGCTTGAGAAAATCCAATGTAGTGCCGTGCACTGATGCCCATGGCAGGCACCATTAAAAGCCGCCAGCGAGGCGAGTCATGTTCAACATGGATCAGCTCAAAGCGGTGTTGGTCGGGGCCAATGACCGTCAGTGTGGACTCAGTGTGTGCCATCGATTTATTGTCGCTGAATTGCTATCGGTGGTTGATGAATCTCATCCAATTGCTCTCTGAGTTGTTCGATCACGCTCTCCCAATGTCTGGGCTGTTCGAACCAACCAAAGGCCTGAGGAAAAGCAGGGTCCGACCAGCGCCTAGCCAACCAAGCCTGATAGTGGATCATGCGAAGCGTTCGGAGCGCTTCGATCAAGCGAAGCTGTTGTGGGTTGAAGTCAAAGAAGGCCTGATATTCATCGATCAGCCAAGTGATCTGCTGGCTTCGCTCATCACGATCACCCGATAACCACATCCAAAGGTCTTGAATGGCTGGCCCCATTCGACAATCATCCAAGTCCACAAAGTGGGCGTGACCATCGCGCCACAAGATGTTGCCTGGATGGCAATCGCCGTGCAAACGGATCAAATGATTCTCATCAACACTTTGCCAAATGCCATCAATGGCTTGCATCAAATCTTGGGTAATGGATTCAAAAGCCGAGATCAGATGCATCGGTACCCAGTCATGCTCTAGAAGATAAGCAATGGAATCACGGCCCAAGCCATTGGGGTGCATCACTTCTCGATGGCGAAAGGCTTGACGTGCACCCACTGCATGGATGCGCCCCATCAGCCGGCCCAAGACTTTTAGGGTCTCTTTGTCAGCCACCTCCGGTGCGTGCCCACCGAAACGTTTGAACAGGGCAAATCGATGGCCTTCAAAAAAATGCAGCGATGCACCGTTGATCATCATGGGTGGCACGATGGGGAGCTCGTGTTCGACCAACTCAAAGGCGAA
>CAYWVH010000028.1:0-10741 GCA_964461845.1 uncultured Wenzhouxiangella sp. | reverse complement strand
CGCTCAATCATTTGGTCGATCCAGATGAATTATCGAGGCTTCATCAACGCTACTTAAGATCCGCGTTTGGGATTGTCAGACGTGCTCATCAGGCGCTGGCGTCTCGCTATCAACTCTAAGCTTAACCACATCATCAGCATCAAGCCCAGCATTGAATGGAGGCTCAGCGCATCCACGGGCAAAGGTTTCAATACAAACACGGCTTTGACGGTTTGATCCTCGCCGACCCGGGATAAGGTACACGTCGTCTCATTGACCACACCCTCGCAGATGGCCCAGCCATCAAAATCAAACGCCTCATTGGGTATGGCCCGACAGAGCGTTGTCTCACCTTCAATGACAGGGTTGGGATCACAGACCACCTCACCACTGTTTTCAGGGCTTGTCTCGGTGGTGATGGTGTAGGTGGGCTCAATGACCTCGAGCATAAAGGCATCACTGGCGACAGAGGCCAAGTTTGTCGACTCAAATAACAAGATGTATTGCCCCTCGGCGCCTTCTATCATCAGATCATCGAACACCGCCTGACCTTCCGATGACACAACACTCGTGGTCCCTGAAAGCTGGCCAGGACCTGAGGCCAATGACACTGTGATGGTTCGTTGGGTCGGTGTGCGGTTTCCTGCGCTGTCGTATTGACCCACGATGGGCGCGATGGGAAAGGGTTCACCACTGACCGCATCGATGGGCTGCTGGTCCATCGCGAGCTCTGCACAGCGCCCGCAAGTCACCTCGATTTCGTTCGATGTGACAGACGCATATCCTGGAGCCACGAAGCGAAGGGTGCGTGTGCCGACCACACCAAAGATGGCCAGATCGGTGAACACAGCCTGGCCATCGGCATTGGTTGGTACCGATCGGGTGCCCTCCAACGACTCAGCGCCTAAGGCAATGGAGACGGTCACCACCACACCCGCGACTTTGGCTGGATTGCCTGATGCATCGCGAAGCTCAATGATGGGTTGTTCGGCCAACACCACACCTTCTCGGGTCTGGGCTGAAGGCTGTTGGAGAATAAATAAGGTTTCTGGTGGCCCCGCTTTCACTTCTACCGCATCGCCACGGATGCCCTCTAAGCTCGGGGCAGTGAAGTTCAATTGAAAAGTCCCCACTGAACCTGTGATTTTCAGATCGGTAAAACTTGCAATCCCTGATGCATCGGTCGCAACAGTGGTGGTGCCTTGCAATGTGGCCGGATCAGCTTGTGTCAGAAACAGACTCACCGTCACCGGGATGCCTGCTTGTGCCACGGCATTGCCGCTGGCATCCACCAACTGAATCTTGGGCTGTTCAGGAAAGACCACATCGTTTTGGGCTTGGCTGGAGGCTTCTCCCACCACTTTTAGGGCCACCGCCTCCCCCGCTTGTAAGGTGATGGTGTTGGATGTGGCTGACGTCAAGCCAGATGACTCAAACAGCAAAGTGCGCTGCCCGATCAAACCCGTCAACACCAAATCCGTGAAACCCGCCCGGCCTTGGGCATCTGTCAGCGCTGACAAGGTGCCGCCCAATGCGCCACCACCTGAGGCCAACAAAACCGTCACCGCAATCCCAGCTTCAGGCACAGCATTGCCAGCACCATCGATCAATTGAGCCAAAGGCTGCCTGTCGAAGACAACACCATTCACTGCAAAAGCCGAGGGTTGGCGATCGAGCCTGAGGGCCACAGCATCGCCCGGACTGAGACTCATCGGCTCGCTGGTCACGAGCGATAAAGTCTCGTTAGAAAACTCAATCTCATAACCCACACCCACAGGGCCAGTGATCACCAAATCTGTAAATGCTGCAATACCCGAGACTGAGGTGATCTGTTTGGTGCCCGTCATGGTGCCGGGCACACCATCTTCGCCCTCATACGTTAATGTCGCCTCAATCTGCTCAATGCTGTCTGTTAAGTTCCCAAACTGATCGGTGATGTGCACCACCGGTTGGACGCTTAGCAATTGTCCACTGCCAGCAGCCACAGGTTGGGTGGCAATGACCAGTTGGGCAGGTGGCCCCACCACACCCGTCGCACTGAATGTAACGGGCATATCTGGCAAGCCATCGGTCGTGGCTTTCAGAGTATTGACACCCGGTGTCTGACCCAAGCGCCATTGCCCCACAGTGGCCACCCCGTTGGCATTGGTCGTCGGGTTTGCCCCCAGAACTCTTCCGCCACCGCTTTCAACAGAAAAGCTGACAGCCACACCGGAGATCGGATTGCCATACTGATCCACCACCCGAACCGCAGGGGCCAATGGCAACACGGTGCCTGCGGGTGCGGTTTGGCCGTCACCAGCGAATATCGCTGCCTGAGCGGGTGGCCCCACCAAAGCCGTCGCAAGCCACTCAGCGCTCTGACCAGTTATTTGTGTTGACGTGGCGCTGAGTGTTTGTGTGCCTGCAGTCGTGCCTAAGGTCCAACGCTCCAAGGTTGCCAAACCCTCTGCATTCGTCACCACAGAAGCAGGCGATACACTGCCCCCACCACTGCTGACCACAAAATCAATTAAAACGCCTGCCACTGGATTGTCCCAGGCATCTTGGACCCGCGCGGTGATGGGTTCAGACACTGATTCGCCTACTCTGGCCGTTTGGTTATTGCCTGCATACACACTGAGTTTCGACGGCGTACCGGCTGTCAGGGAAAAAACATCAGACTGTGCGCTTGTTAATGTGTCTGTACTGAAGGTCAACGCATAAGGACCCGTCGTGCCAGAGATCACCAGATCATCAAACGTGGCTTGACCGCCCGACGAAGTGACTGTCGTGGTGCCCGCGAGCTCACCCGGGCCAAAAGCCAGCGAGACGGTAATGGACCTAGGGGTGATTGTGGGGTTGCCTGCTGAATCATATTGCGCCACCACTGGGGCCACTGGTAAGGCCTCGCCACTGATGGCGTCCACAGGCTGAGTCACCATGGCCAAATTCGCGCATCGGCCACACAACACTTTGATGTCTCCTGAAGTCACGGCTTCATAACCTTCAGCAGAAAAGCGCAAGGTGCGAATACCCAAGGTCCCGACAATCAATAAATCAGAGAATGCTGCCAAGCCTTGCTCATTTGTGAGCACCGTGGTGGTGCCTTCCAAGGCCTCCTGACCCGATCCAATGCTGGCCGTCACCGCCACGCCTGAGACCAATGCCGGATTGCCAAAGCCGTCTCGAAGGCCAATGATGGGCTGTTGCTCAAACACAATGTCGCTTCTAACCTCAGATGACGGTGCTTGAGTGATGACCAAGGTGGTGGGCGGGCCAGCAGCCAATTGAATGATGGGGCTGGTAATGCCCGTCAGACCGGCGGCGGTGAATCCAAGCGTGTAATCACCCAAAGGACCGGTGATGTTGAGGTCTGTATAGCTGGCTCGGCCAGTCTCATCCGTGACCGCAATGGCTGTGCCTCCCAAACTGGCTGACGGATCTCCACTGACCAAGGCCGTAGACACGCTGAGGCCTGCTTGACTCACCGCGTTTCCACTTTGATCAACCAATTGCACCTGAGGTTGTTGTAGAAAACTCACACCGCTTTGTGCTTGCGCAGACGGAAGCCTCGACAATGAAAGGCGCTCGGCAACACCCGCCTGAACGGTCACGATGTTTGATGAAATCGATGTGCTTCCCACCGACTCAAACCGCAGCACCCGCTGACCAATCACACCTGTGATGGATAGATCACTAAAACTGGCAAGGCCCAGCGCATCGGTGGTGGCGCTCAAGGTGCCTCCCAGCACACCTCCCCCTGACTCAATCACAGCGCTCACGACCACACCAGATTGCTGAACAATGTTGCCCCAGACATCGAGCAACTGAATCACCGGCTGGGTGGCAAACGCTTGTCCATTGCTCACCAACGGCGAGGGCTGGGTTTTCATGCCCAAACGCTCACCCGGACCCGGTGTTGCAGTGGCGGTGATGGTCAAGGGTGACCCACTCAAGCCCTCCACTGTGGCCGTTAATGTCTGCTCACCTGCCACGGTGCCCAAGGTCCAAGATGTCAAACTCGCCACACCCAAGGCATTGGTGGTGATGGGGGTGGTTGGGGTGATGCTGCCACCGCCCGAGGCCACCGCAAAACTGACATCCACCCCGCCGATGGGGTTGCCCGACGGGTCTGTGATTTTGACAGCAGGCGCGATCGGCAGCGTATCTGTCACGGCCGCTGTTTGGTTGTTGCCCGCCTCAATCGAGAGGTTGCTGGCGGCCAGATAGCGAACCAACACCACCCCCGAACCACCGCCACCGGGTGTGCCATTGCGCGCTGCACCCCCACCGCCACCGCTGTTGCTGACCCCGGCCGTGGCAGCACTGTCTACCCCACCCACATTGGGTTGTTCTCCCGTGCCACCGCCGCCAAGCCCACCTGCACCCGCGCGGCTGGCTTCTGTGCTGTCTTCATGGGCTGTGCCGCCGCCCCCGCCCGCAAAACAACCATCGTTGATCAAGTTCATCCAGGCAGGCAAGACCGCGCCCCCTGCGCACAAGCCATCGCCGCCTGGGCCCCCGATGCCGCCGTTTTTCTTGGCATCACCCTTGGTGCCCTCAGAAGAAGCGCCACCACCACCACCGCCAGCATGCTTTTCTGCTTTCCGATCCAGCCGTCCAACACCACCGTCATCACCAAACTCAGGCAATTGCAACGCCACCCCTGCTGCATCCTCGGCAGTTTTGTTATTTCCGCCTGACCCACCGCCCCCTGAACCCCCATCGAGGCCGGGCAGATTGTCCCCGGGCGAGCCGCCCCCACCGCCCAGCGCCACCAGATCACCAAACCCAGAATCCAAGCCGTTTTGGCCACCCGTGCCTGTGCCAGACCCCCCCGCACCCACGGTAATGACGACAGATCCTGTCGCCACCACACCAGATTGATACACCAAGCCCCCGGCACCGCCGCCTCCGCCCCCGCCATCGGCTTGGCCGCCGGCACCACCCCCACCGACCACCAAGACCTCAACGTTGAGGTTGCCGGCAGGCACTTCAAAGGCATCAGCACCCTCGTCGGTGAATTGATGAATACAAGACAATTGGCCATCGACCGTGGCCACTGAGACAGTGCCACCCGTGGCCGGGCATCGCGCATCGGCCAGCGCCGATGAAGACAGCAAGACACTGAGCCAAACGATGGCAATCGCTGACCCTCGCGCATAAAAACACAACCGACGCTGAAGTCGTGGATGGTGAGGTGGATTGAACAACAAAGCTCCCTCCTTGGTGTTGTTCGAACGTGCGCTCGCTGCCCTTTGTAGCACAACCACTCAGTGATTGCATTGTCACGCTTGGGTCACAGCGATGACATGTGCCCGTGAGACCTTGATTTTTAGGAGGGCAATGCGGTTATGATGGGGCTTAGAGATCACCTCGGGGAGTTGGCGCTTCTGAGTGATCCGTTCACGATGAGCTGTTGATGGTCAGGGTGTTTGACAAACCATGATCCATGGTCTCATCCACTCAACGCTGGGGGGCGACATGAGTTCAGGCGTAAGGCAGTGCGTGCACAAAGGGGTTCATTGGTGTTGTTATGACACTTTGAATCAATACCACCAATACCGCGAATCAGGCGAGGCGATGTGGCCTGCCCGCACGACGTGGTCAAGCACATTAAAAGACACGCTTCATACCGAGTACATCTATCCTGGTCATTGCGGTGTTTGTGGGGCCATGTCTGAGTTTGGCTTGGGCACCACAGCGGGTGCCATCAATGTCAGAGAAGCACTGAGCTGTTCCAGCTGTCAATTGAACGCCAGACTTCGGGCGGCGTTCAACGCGCTGTCTATTGATTGTCCCAGCGATGAGCGCCAAGCCATTTATCTCACCGAACAAGCCACTCCTTTTTATCGGGCGGTGAAGCAGACCTGGCCCAACGTCAAAGGCTCGGAGTATTTTCCAAAGCCTGCTTATGAACGTTTGAGTGGCTATGTGAAACACCTATTGGGTGAGCAGGAATGGCTTCGCTGGGAGGATGTGTGTGATTTGAGTTTTAAGGACCAATCCATTGACCATGTGGTCTGCCTGGAGGTCTTAGAACATGTGCCGAACTACGAAGCGGCTTTGTTAGAGTTTGCCCGCGTGCTCAAACCGGGTGGTCGCTTGATCATCACCGTGCCTTTTTTAGATGCGCAGTACGAGACCTTGGTTCGGGCCCGCGTGTTATCGGATGGACAAATTGAGCACCTAGAACCCCCTGAATACCACGGCGATCCCGTCGATGGCGAGGGCATCTTGGCGTTTTATCATTTTGGGTGGGACTTGTTGGATCAGGTCAAAGCGGCTGGATTTGAGCGCGCGCAATGGTGCCTGCCTTGGGCACCGGCGCAAGGCCTATTTGATCGGCTTTGGACCTTGATGGCCACGCGCTGAGCGCCAAGTTTAGGCTTTGTTGATGGTGAAGTCGGTATCATGGGGGCATGGACATTGCCGCGACCACTCAAGCACCCAAACCCTTTGAAGATCTCTTGACCACCGCCAAAGGTGAGACGCGCGCTTGGGTCGATATGAAGTCTCTGGAGACCTTGTGGTTTAACACAGGCACTTTATGCAATCTGACCTGTGTCAACTGCTACATCGAGTCGTCTCCAAAAAACGATGCCTTGGTCTACATCACCACCACTGAGGTGGTCGGCTTCTTAGACGAAATCAAGACCCTTAATTTAACCACCCAAGAGATTGGCTTGACCGGTGGCGAGCCGTTTATGAACCCTGAGATCTTGCCCATCATTGAATCCATTTTGTCTCGCGGGTACCGCTGCTTGGTCTTGACCAACGCCATGCGCCCGATGATGAAATGCGCCGACGGTTTGGCGCGCTTGAATAAGCAATACAAGGGCCAACTCACGCTCAGGGTCTCCATCGATCATTTCAACCCCCAGATGCATGAAGAAGAGAGGGGGGCTAGAACTTGGAAGCCGACGATCTTAGGCCTCGAGTGGCTTTCAAGAAATGGCTTTCAGATTGATGTGGCGGGTCGAACCCGATGGGGTGAAGATGAGGCCACCTTAAGGGCTGGCTTTGCCGAGCTCTTTGCCGAGCACGGGATTGATGTGGATGCGAAGAACCCGCAAGCGCTGGTGCTGTTTCCAGAAATGGATGAGACAGCTCCGGTGCCTGAGATCACCACCGAGTGCTGGTCGATCTTAGGCGTGAGCCCGGATGATGTGATGTGCGCAACCTCTCGCATGGTCGTGAAAAGAAAAGGCGATGAGCGCTTGAGTGTGATGGCATGCACTTTGCTCGCTTACGATCAGCGCTTTAATCTGGGCTCGAGTTTGAAGGACGCTTTGGGTTCGGTGCACCTGGCCCACCGACACTGCGCAAAATTTTGTGTGCTGGGCGGTGGCTCATGCTCGGTCAAAGAGTGACGCGTCTATGAAATGGATCGCACTGGTGATGCTCGTGGTCTTGATGGCCGTTGCTTTTTTTAGCGGCCTGGTGGACAAAGTTGACCTGGCCTTCATCCAAGCCAACCGAGACCAACTCCAAGCCTTTGTGCTCTCAAAGCCCCTGCTCAGCGTGGGGTTGTTTGTGCTGAGCTATGCAGTGTGCGTGGCCTTGTCATTGCCCATCGCCACGTTGCTGACCCTTTTGGGTGGGTTCTTGTTTGGGGTTTGGATTGGGCTGGGTGCTGTGGTGCTGGGCGCCACGGTTGGGGCGACGGTGTTGTTTTTGATCGCGCGCTCGTCTTTGGGTGATCCTTTAAGACAAAAAGCAGGGCCTCTTTATCACAAGGTCGCCTCGCACATGCAAACCAACGCCGTGGGGTATTTGTTGTTCATGCGCTTGGTGCCGGTCTTTCCTTTTTTCTTGGTCAACATCGTGCCTGCATTTTTTGGCATGAACGCCGGTGCTTATGCGATCACCACATTCATTGGCATCATCCCAGGCACCTTTGTGTTCGTGAACTTAGGCCAGCAGTTGGGTGAGATTGCATCGCTCTCTGATCTGGTCTCTGCCCAGATGTTGATCGCGCTGGGCCTTCTTGGCCTGTTTGCTTTGATTCCCACCGTGTATCGTCACTTCAAGCCTGAAGCCAAGGTCAGTCCATGAGTGTTTCCAACAAAAAAGTAGACCTATGCATCATCGGTGCAGGCTCTGGCGGCTTATCGGTCGCTGCCGGGGCTTCGCAATTGGGCCTCTCGGTGGTCTTGATTGAAAAAGGCATGATGGGCGGGGACTGTTTGAACACAGGCTGTGTTCCTTCCAAAGCTCTATTGGCCGCGGCCAAGCGGGCGCAAAGCCATCGATTGAAGAACATCCAGGGGATTGGGGCTGATGAGCCTTCGATTGATTTCTCAGCGGTCAAAGCGCATGTACAAGCCGCCATTGATCACATCGCCCCGCATGACTCAGTGGAGCGCTTCGAAGGCTTGGGCGTTCGCGTCATTCAGGGGCATGCCTGTTTTATGGGTCGCGATCGCGTGGAGGTCAACGGCGAGGTGATCAAAGCCAAACGCTTTGTGATTGCCACTGGCTCGAAGGCACGGATCCCGGACATCCAAGGCTTGGACCCAGAGAAAGTGCTCACCCATGAGAGCATGTTTGAATTACAAGCCAAGCCTCATCACTTGATCATCATCGGCGGCGGGCCGATTGGGGTGGAGATGGCTCAAGCCCACCGCCGCTTGGGCATCCCGGTGAGCCTGGTGGAACAAAACAGCCTGCTGTCTTTGGATGAACCAGAGCATGCCGCCTGTGTGAGAGACGCTCTGAGCTCAGAGGGCATCAACATCTATGAGTCAGCATCGATTGACCGGGTGGAGCATGGCGCACAACCCAGCCAGGACTCCGTCTCGGTGGTGATTGATGTCGATGGCGAGCGCCGCGTGCTCACCGGCTCTCATCTATTGATCGCCGCGGGTCGAGCACCCGTGGTCGATGGCTTGGGCCTGGAGGCGGCTGGGGTGGCTTACACCAACCAAGGCATCCAGATCGATCAACACTTAAAGACAAGCAACAAGCGCATCTTTGCCATCGGCGATGTGGCCGAGGGTCCTAACTTCACCCACTGGGCGGGTTATCAAGCCGGTGTGGTCATCAAGCAAGTCTGCTTTAAGTTGTGGTGGGCCAAAGCACAAACCCAAGCGCTTCCTTGGGTGACCTACACCGACCCAGAATTGGCGCATGTGGGTTTGACCGAGCAACAAGCCCGCCAAAAGTATGGTGAAAAAATAAAAGTCGTGCGCTGGTCCATGGCGGACAACGACCGAGCAGTGGCCGAAGGTGGGCTCGCTGGCGAGGTCAAAGTGATGGCGACCCTCAAAGGCAAGATCTTAGGGGTGAGCATCGTGGGGCCCAACGCCGGTGAGTTGATCGCACCTTGGACCTTGATGATCACTCAAGGCTTAAAGATCAGCGCCATGGCTCAAGTGATTTCACCCTATCCCACCTTAGGCGAGATCTCCAAACGCGCGGCGGGGTCTTGGTACACGCCCACCTTATTCAGTGACAAAACAAAACGCATGGTGCGGTGGTTATCAAAACTGCCTTTTTGATGCTGCGCCTTCTCGATCCTTCAGGAGCAAGTTATGTCTCAACCCATCATCGCCGCCAACCAGCCGATTGAAGTAAAGTAGCACTGGTTTATTTGGGCCCAGGGTTTACTTCAGCCTCAGGAGCAAGACCCGGAGACACAAGGCCTCGGTCTTTGGCCCGTTGCCACATCGCCCGATACAACGCCAAATTCCACTCAGCCCCTGAAAGACCCGTGTGCTGGAGAGGATCCCTCGTTTCAGGGGGCAAACCAAAGGCTTTAGCCACCTCGGCATTGACCAAGGCATCCACACCCAGCCCCCACGCCATGGAGGGAAGATCAATCACAAAATAGGTGTAAAAATCCGACAGTGAGTGATCGTGGCGCTTTAACAGCGCTTCTAGAAAGTTCCGATCAAAAGGCGCGTTGTAAGCGGTCAACACAAACCGCCGATCCTGGGTGTGTTCATTATGAAACGCCACAAACTGATCCACCGCCTCTTTAGGCATCAGTGCCTCTAGCGCTTCCCAACGCGCCTCGTCATAGCCATTGATCGATCGGGCGATCTCACCCGCGCGTTCTGGATGCTCAGGATGAATGCGCACAAAAAACCGCCCGAGCTCCTCCCCTTCTAATGTGGTGTAGATGGCGCCTATGTCGACCATCTCATGAAATTGAGGATCGAGGCCCGTGGTCTCAACGTCAATAATGGCCAAGCCCCAACCCTCGAGGTTCTCATGCGGCCAAGGCGCTTGGGCCCGTACCGGTGAGACAAGTAAGGCCACTGAAAAAAGTAAAGCAAAAAGGCCGAGCACAAGAGATGTGCTCAGCCGATGGTGATCAAAAGTGCGCTTTAACTTAGGCCGCAAATTGGTCATAGGCTTCTAGGGCTTGGGCGCCGTAGACAAACGATGGGCCGCCACCCATGTACATCGCCAAAGCAATCACTTCCATCATCTCTTCGCGGGTCGCGCCATGTTTGTGCGCGGCTTTGACATGAAAACCAATGCAGCCATCGCAACGAATGGCAATGGAGATGGCCACCGCCATCAGTTCTTTGTGCTTGGGCGATAACGCGCCATCAGCGGTCGCGCCTTTGGCCATCTGAGAAAAGCCCTGACCCACCTCGGGCGCGCCTTTGTGGACTTGGCCCATCAAGCCTGAGAGCTCTTGGGTGAGTTTGTTCCAGTCTTTCAACATGCATCATCTCCTAGTGAACAAAGGTCAATGTTTTTGTGTGATGCCATTGTAGCGTTAGTCTGTGTTTAAGAAAACGGATTCAAAAGGACTTGACGGTGG
>CAYWVH010000027.1:5944-12048 GCA_964461845.1 uncultured Wenzhouxiangella sp. | reverse complement strand
TTCTTGGCTACTTTCTTTTTAGCGACTTTTTTCTTCGCTACTTTTTTCTTCGCAGTTTTTTTCTTGGCCGGTTTACCCGCGCCAGGTCCTGCGACCTTTTTATCTTCAGTTGTATCAGCTGCCACGATATCAATTCCTTCTGTTAACAAAAGTGTGTACACACAACCAAGCCAACTTGGCTGCGCCCCTATCTTAAATCAATGTTAAGTAGGAATAAAAGGGATACAAGCAAAAAAGTTTCGCCCTGTTTTTGGCCCCAATCAGGTAAAATTTGTCCAACTTTTCCCCGATCGAGTCCATTTGTGAAATACGTCGGTTTAATTTTGGTCGCACTCTTGCTCGCCTCATGTTGCGAACAAGAGCCTCTTGATGAGCGCGGTTGGCCAAAAGAATTGGTGTTGGGTTTGGTGCCTGCGCTCGAAGCAGAGGCCTTGGTAGATAACTTAGAGCCACTGGCCGAACACTTAGAGAAAGAGCTCGGCATGCCCGTCCGTTCCTTTGTCCCACAAGACTACACAGGTCTCGTAGAAGCCCTAGGGGCGGGGCGTGCAGACATTGGCATGTTGCCTCCCTTTGCCGCAATGTTGGGTGCAAGGCGCTATGACATCGAGCCCATTTTGATCTCTTCTAGAAAAGGAGCCGTGGGTTATCGTGCCCAATGGTTCACGCATGATGCTTCATTGTGCGAAGGACCCGTGGTCTATGAAGAGCGCATTTGTGATTCCAGAGAAACTGGCCGAGAAACACAGACCATCCGTTTCGCTTCTTGCCCAGGCAGCATTGAATCCATCCGCAATCAGACCGTGGCCTTTGTTGACCCAAGCTCCACGTCTGGGTTTTTGTTCCCGGCGATGCAGCTTCGAAACAATGGCATTGACCATGAGCGTGAGGTCAATAGCCTTTTTGTCGGGGGGCATGATGCGGCTGTGTTGGCTGTGTATGCCCAAGACGCTCGCATCGGAGTCAGCTACGACGATGCCAGAAACATGATCTGTAGGCAGTACCCTGACATCGGTGAAAAAGTGATTGTGTTTGAATACACCGACATGCTCCCCAACGATGGTGTGCAAGTTCGACCGGGTCTTCCCAGAGACCTGGTTGAGGCAATCAAGAATGCCTTCTTGAGTCTGGCCGAAGACCAAAAAGATTTGCCGGATGATGAAAAGGTCTTGTGGATCTTGTATGAGATCGATGGGTTTGTCCCGATGACCGAGGGCTTGTATGACCCGGTTCGGGATGCTTATGAACTGATGCGCAATTAGAGAGGATCGATGAACACAGCCAAAGGCTCCATTGAGTTCCAACAAACCTCCGTGGTCTACCCCAACGGGACCGTGGGCATGAAGGACTTAAACCTTGTCATTGAACCAGGGGAGTTCGTGGTGATTGTGGGGTCTTCAGGGGCGGGGAAGTCCACCTTATTAAGAGCGGTCAACGGGCTAAATAAGGTCACCTCTGGCGCGGTTCGGGTCGATGGGGTGGCGGTGCCGCAAAAAGAAGGCCGAGAACTTCGCGAGCTTCGTAAACAAATTGGCATGATTTTCCAAGACTTCCGCCTGGTCAAGCGCTTGAGCGTGATGTCGAATGTCTTGATTGGTCGCCTCGCCCATGTGGCCGGTTGGCGCACCTTATTAAATATGTGGCCTGAGCACGATCGGGAGATTGCCATGCGGGCTTTAGAGCGCGTCGGCATCACCGAAAAAGCTTGGACCAAGGCCTCCCAGTTATCGGGCGGTCAGCAACAGCGGGTGGGGATCGCTCGTGCACTGGCCCAGGAGCCTGCCATTATTTTGGCCGATGAGCCGGTGGCTTCTCTTGATCCTGTCACCACCCACCAAATCATGCGAGATTTGGTCAGGATCAACCAAGATTTGGGCATCACCACTTTGGTTAACCTGCACTTTTTAGATCTGGCTCGCGAGTATGGCCAGCGCATCATTGGGCTTCGCCACGGCGAGCTTGTTTATGATGGCTCAGCTCAATCGGTCACAGACAAAGACTTTAGAGAGATCTACGGTCGCGACTTCACCGAAGACGATCTTCTTGATGAGGATGCCAAGCTTTGAGCCTAGCGCTTCCGAAAAAGCCACCAAAGAACTGGCCCCTCATTCTGGGGGCGGGTGGCTTCTTAGCATTCATGACCTTGTGGTCAGCGACAGGCATTGGTTTTTCATTGTCTGAGCTTGTTTGCAATCTGGGCAGTGGGTCTAGGTTGTTACAAGAATCATGGCCGCCAGACTTTTCATTCCTGCCACGGTTGCTGGGTCCTTTCATGGAGACGATCAACATCGCCATCATCGGCACGGTCGTCGGCGGGATTTTTTCCATTCCCATCGCCGTGCTGGCTGCCAGAAACCTCACGACCGGGAAAGTGGTTTGGTTTTTGGATAGAAACTTCATGAACATCCTAAGAACCTTGCCGGATCTCTTTTGGGCGATGCTGTTTGCCACCGCCGTGGGCTTTGGGCCGGTGGCGGGTGCGTTGGCTTTGTCGGTTTTTACCGTGGCGGTGATTTCAAAGCTTTGGTCTGAATCTTTAGAAGCCATTGACATGGGCCTGCCTGAAGCCATCCGCGCGGTGGGTGGCAGTTGGGTTCAAATGATACAGTTTGGCGCTTTGCCTCAAGCATTGCAGACTTATGTCTCCTATGCCCTTTATGCGTTTGAACTCAATGTGAGAGCCTCGATGGTGTTAGGGCTTGTCGGCGCTGGCGGGATTGGGATGATCTTGGAAACCCAGCGGGCCAACTTTGAGTATGAGCGGGTGACCATGATCATCTTATTTGTGCTGGTGGCGGTTCTGATCATCGAGCAGTTCTCCTCCTATATAAGGAACAAGCTGGCATGAGCGCCCTGACCCCACAGCGCCAGATTGGCTGGGCCACATGGGCCACCATGATCATTGCCGCCTTGTTTGTCTGGTCGTTATTGGCGATCGAGTTTGCACCGGCCGATATGATCCAGGTGCCCGCGCAAGTGGCGCGGGTCTTGGGCTTTTTCTATCCAGCAGACATGGCCTATGGCTGGGACAAAGTGTTGCCTGCCATCGTTGAATCCATCCAGATTGCTTGGATTGGCACCATGGTGGCTGCGGTGTTATCGCTCCCCTTGGCGCTGTTTGGGGCCAGCACCTTGTTCCCGAAACTCGCCCATGGGGTGAAGTTCATCTCAGCAACCACCCGCGCCTTTCCAGAGATCTTGTTGGCCATTTATTTTGTGCCGATTGTGGGATTGGGTCCCTTCGCGGGTGCTTTGGCGATCGGGATTTCTTCGGTGGGCATGCTCACCAAATTGGGCGCTGAGGTCATCGAGTCGATCGACTTTGGTCCCATTGAGGCAGTGGAGGCCAGCGGTGGGTCTCGGATTGCCGCGCTTCGTTACGCTGTCTTGCCGCAGGTCTTACCCGAAATCGTGGCGCACTGGTTGTTTAGGTTTGAGCTCAACATCAGAGCCTCAGCGGTGCTTGGGGTGGTTGGGGCCGGTGGTGTGGGTGGTGTGTTGCTCAACACGCTTCGCTACCGACACTTTGAAAAAGCAGCTGCGGTGTTGCTTTTGACCATCATTGTGGTCTTGTTGATCGATATGATCTCAGGCGAGATTCGAAGAAAGATTATTAATAGTTAGTTTTATCGATGCTCACCGCTGTTCATCGACGCGACGAGCCAATCTGCACTCAAACGCCTGATGGACCTTTTGGGGCTATCTTAATTTTTTCCATGTAAAGAGTGGCCGCGCGACGGGCGCGCGTATTCGCTTTTCTTGAAAGGCGCTCACGATGCGACTTTGGGGCGATGCATATTTAAATTGTGTCTCATGGCCAAATTGACATTGGTTTTCAAAGGATGCCACCGACTTTTATTAGGATGGGCCTTCAGCTTAGCGCGGGGCGAAAACTGCTGTTGCAGTTACCACGCGAAGCCTTGTTGATAATATAACTAAATGTTATGATAAAGACGTTTTACCGGATCCAATACACGCGGAAAGCGGCAAGAAACTTACGAGCCTTGCCAACGGACGTTTCTCATCGCTTTGTTCAGGCCTTCAAAGATATTGCGTGTGGTGAAGGCCATTGGGATATTAAAAAGATGAAAGGCCAGCAAGCCCTTCGGCTCAGGATTGGCCGGTATCGTGCGCTTTTTTTAAAGGATAACGCCGCTTTGGTGATTGTGATCATCCAAGTGGCTGGGCGTGGAGACATATACTCATGAGCCGTCATGGCATCAACATACACGATGACTCAGAAACCATCGAGCTGCCGATCGCTGAGTACAAGGCTTTGATAGAAAAAGCCGAAGCCTATGATGACCTCATGGGTTTAAGCGAGTTCCATCGTGCACTCGAGGCAGGTCAAGAAGAGCTCATTCCAAGTGAGGTGGTTGAGCGGCTGGTTTCTGGTCAAAGCCCGATCAAAGTCTGGCGTCAATACCGCGGTCTTTCACAAGCTCAGTTGGCTGAAGCGATCGGTGTCAGCCAAGCCTATGTTGCTCAGCTAGAGACGGGTCAGCGCCAAGGGAAACCCGATCTGTTCAAAAAAATGGCCGAAGCCTTGGGTGTGGTCGTTGATGATTTGATTTAATCGTCATTTCAATTCATGCGCTTTTAAAAATACGCAACCCCACGAACACCCCCCCAGTTGCGACATTATTTGTCGTTCCCCTTTTTATGCTGTACCCTGTCCATGTGGACAGCGTCATACTCGGTCTTTGCAGGGAGGGGTCACCGTGTCGTTTATCCGCAAGCTGGAGCTCGCAAGATTGGTACCGCGAGCGCCAAACTCGGCAACGGTGGAGAAACTCCACCGCCAACTCAATCACGACCGGGGGTTTGAAGTCTCACTTCGCACTGTCCAGCGAGATCTTCAAGAGTTGGCGGTGGTGTTTGATTTGGATTATTCCGGCGCACCCCCTCGGTGGTTTCGGCAAAGCGGGCATGACCAAGACGGCTTGCCCATCCATGACACCTACACCGCCCTGACCTTTTGTCTGGTTGAAGATTACCTCCACCGCATTTTGCCGGTGAATGTCACCCAGTCTCTGGCCCCCATCTTTGCCAAAGCCAGGCAACTCTTAAAAGAATCAGAAGACGAGTTCGATGCCAAGCGCTGGTATAGAAGCGTGAAGATTCTGCCCAGGGCCTTGGAGCTCTGTCCACCGGTGATTGATGAGAGTGTGTTTCGGGCGGTGTGTGAGGGCTTGTGGCACCGAGACGAGCTCTTTGTCACTTACCAAGGCCGTGCCGATGAAGCCCCCAAATCCATGGACCTCCATCCCCATGGATTGGTGGTCCGAGATGGGGTGATGTATTTGTTGGCCACCTTAAAGACCTACACAGACATTCGCCATCTGGCCATTCATCGCATTCTCAAAGCAGAATCCACCGGCCGCGATGCGGTGATTCAGAAAGACTTTAGTCTGGCTGACTACATCGATGAGGGACACTTTTCTTATCTCAAAGGTGAAGCACTGGACTTGGTGCTGCGCTTTGATGCCTATGTTGGTCAGCACCTTCTAGAAACACCGATCAATGACACGCAACAGGCCAAAACACTCGATGATGGGCGCATTGAAATTAAAGCAACCGTCAAAGACAGCCAGCAACTTCGCTGGTGGGTGTTGGGGTTTGGGGATGGGGTGGAAGTGATGGGGCCCGATCATTTTCGGGCGATTGTTGCCGATGAGGTCGCCAAACTCGCTGTGCGTTATGGCCAGCCTTAAGTGACGGCGACCATCTCATCATGTGCTGAACGGCCAAACGCTATGCGTCGAATCGATTTATAACCCTATCACTACCCCAAAAATTGGGGTATCCTCAACGCTGAATTTAAGTTGAGGATGGTTGGATGGGGTCTGAAGAAAGCCGCCGTAAGCTTTTAAAGGCCCTGGGATTGGTGGGTGCGGGTGCTGCCATCCAGTCTGGACTTCTGCCAGCGGCTTGGGTCAGGCCTGTGATTGATTCTATGGTGTCATCAGCCTCAGCCCAAGATGCGCCACTCAACAGCGCTACTGCCTCAGCATCACCCATCCCACCGAGCGTGACTGCCACGCAAACGCCGACCCCAACGCCATCATTTCTTCCGCCGAGTGTGACACCGACACAAACACCGA
>CAYWVH010000027.1:0-5844 GCA_964461845.1 uncultured Wenzhouxiangella sp. | reverse complement strand
TCACCACAGCCGATTATTTTTAAAGATCGATTCCAAACTTCTGGCCCGTAAGGTGTTCGGTCCATTGGGTATGAGCCGTTGATCCCCCGATGAGCGTGTTCACCTTAGTCACCCACGCGCCGACCTGCCAAGACAAAATGGCCAAAGCGGCATGGGCCAAAGCCATAGAAAAAGCATCGCATCAAGTGCCAGTGTTGATCTGGCACGTCCAAGCAATGGATACAAGCGCTTTAAACCACCCCACACACGCTAAAGCCATCCACCACCAAGTCAAAAACCCACTCTGGCACGAGGGTGTGCTCCGAAACCACTGGGCTCATCTTGCTGAAGAGACCTGCCAACAACGCATAATTCATCTTCAAGCCGTGGGTTTGCTGCACGATGCCGCCATCAGCAACCGGTTTAATACGGAGTGCTTTGTGTGGCTCTCGCCTGAGTGGCTATCGTCCCTGGGGCTTTTGGCCGATGGTCTGATCGGCCGCCTTCAACGCCTCATCACGCGCACCCAGACATGCATTTATTCGCGCGCCAGAGCGTCAAATGATTTAAGTGAGCCCAACGATCGGACGCATGATTTGGATGTGCTGATCACCCCCAGAGATACTTTGTCTAAGGTCAATGCGCACTATTGGCACCATTTCGGTCAGCAGATCGAACACGATCAAAGGCCATCCCCGCAAGGCTTGCTGAGACAAGCCTCGATTGACCTTGAAGGCCTAATGGCTTGGTTCGCTTTAGATGCCGATGGCATCCCAGCAGGCTTGTTGGATTCCAGCGCGGGTTCGAAGCTGCCCATTCACACGCATCAGGTGCTTCGCCGTGGCTAGCGCTTCCCGCCTCCATTTGGTCACCGCCTTATTGGACCTTGGCCGAGGCGGGGTCGATGCCATGGGCGGTGGTGAGACCCGAAGCATGACCCAATATCAAGCTTGGTTGCTTCAATTGTTGTCGTTGGGACTGCCTGTGACCGTCTGGACCGACGAGGCCACTGAAGCGAACCTCAATCAAGCGTTGAGTCAAGAGCAACAAGCCCTCATTGAATTCAAGCCATGGTCCACCGAGCAATTGGCGATGGACTTCGAGTACCTTGATGAAGTCAAAGCCCACCAACAAAACCCCCGTTGGGTTGGCCGTGCCGGTTGGCTCATGACCAGCCCACAAGCGAGACTCCCGTTCTACAACCCCTTGGTGATGAGCAAAATGCGCCTGCTGTCAGAAGCAGCGAAGCGAGCCACAGATGAAGAGGCGCTTTATTTCTGGGCAGACGCGGGTCTCATTCGAACCTGCCCCAACCTTTTTGGCATCGATCGATGGGGGCAGTGGCTGGCGGGTGCCTTGGATCGGATGCTGGTCGCCTCGTTTCCCTACACACAAGGCCAGGAGATCCATGGTTATGACCGGGTGGGCATGGCAAGACTTTGTCATACCGATCATGTCGAGTATGTGGTTCGAGGTGGATTTTTTGGTGGCAACGCCGCGGCCATTGATGCCGTCGCCCCTTTGTATGAAGCGCTATTAAAAGAAGCCTTTGAATCAGGCGACATGGGCACAGAAGAAAACATCCTGACTGCGCTCAGTTATCGCCATCCAGAACGGCTCCAGCGCTTTGAGCTCAAACAAGACGGATTGATCTGGCCCATGTTCGAGGCCATCGAGCAAGGCGAGCTGCCTTTGATTGGCGCCACCACGATCGACTTGGCGACAGCCAACGAGCCATCCACAGCAGATCAAAGTGGAGATGGTCCCAAACCTCAAACCTTGAACCAGCCGCCATCACTGATCGTGTATGTGTTGACGTTCAATAGCCATGACCAGCTCAAGATGTTGATCGATGCTTGGCAAGACGCATGGACTGTCGCTGAGGCCGTGGTGGTGATTGACAACAGCACCGAGGATTCAGTGATCCGAGACAACGAGGCGCTGTGCACATCCCTGGGCTTTCGGAACGTGGCCCATGGCAATGTGGGGATCTGCGGTGGCAGACAATGGGCGGCGCATGATTTTCAACAAAGCCCACACACCCACGCTTTGTTCTTAGAAGACGACATGTTGCTGATGGGGCCAACGGCCGGTCAGTCTTTGTGTCGCTCAGGTTTCCCAACACACATCGATGGGCTGTTGCCCAAAGCCTTGGCCTTGATGGCGGAGCACGATGTGGATTTATTGAAACTCAATTACTCTGAGCTCTTTGGCACGCACGCCAAACAATGGGCGTGGTGTAATCTTCCAAGAGACGAGCAACGCATGCTGGATCCCAAGCGCCGGGCTGTGTTTTCACCGGTCACGGATGATCAATTGCCACCCACGAGGATTGAGGCCATCCACACGCACCTTGGGCTCGCCATGGCCATTGGCGAACCGCACTACTCGAACTGGCCGCACTTGATCACGCAACGAGGCACTGAGGCCTTATTCATTCAACCCCAATGGCAACGGCCGTATGAGCAGCACTGGATGGCCAAGGCCTATGCCTTGCAACGCCAAGGCCAGCTCAAAAGTGCTGTGTTGCTCGCCTCGCCCATCAACCATCACAGAGCGGCGCATTACGCCAAAGAAGCGCGCATCGAAAACGAATGGGATGGACCAAACAAGATGAGGCCATCCGATGACTAAGGCCAACATTTTTATCAGCATCGCTGCGTATCGAGAGTTTGATCTCGAAGCGACGGTGCTCAATGCCATCAACAACGCCATAGAGCCAGAGCGTCTGAGGTTTGTGATTTGTTGGCAGCACAGCACAGATGAGGTGCTCGATCAAATCGCTGATCTGCCACAAGTGACCTTGATTGATGTCCCCCATGAGCAAAGCCAAGGGGTGTGTTGGGCCAGGGCCTTGATCCAAACCCATTATCAGGGTGAGGCGTTCGCCCTACAGCTCGATGGCCACCACCGATTTGTCTATGGTTGGGATCGATGGTTGATCGAGACCTTACAAGGCTTGGAGGCAAATGGTGTGGCCAAGCCAGTGCTGACCACTTACCTCCCAAGCTTCAACCCCAAGAACGATCCCCAAGCGCGTGTGTGGGAGGCTTGGTATCTGGGCTTTGATCATTTCGATGCCTCAGGCGTGGTGTTCATGCAACCGGCAGTCTTAGAAGAGACGAACGCGCCTTGGCCCACGCCTTTTTGGTCAGCGCATTTTTCATTTTCTCGTGGTTCATTCATCGAAGAAGTGCCTGTTGATCCCAAAGGTTATTTTCATGGCGAAGAGATCACCATCGCGGTCAGGGGGTTTACGCATGGCTATGATTTTTATAGCCCACATGAGCTGGTGGCTTGGCACGAGTACTCCAGACAAGGCCGGCGTTGCCATTGGCAGGACCATGCCGATTGGCAACTGAGAAACCGATTGTCCATTGATCGGTTCAACGCGCTGTTGGGTGTGGATGGCACAGACTGCACCATTGATTTTGGGCGCCATGGCTTAGGCAGCGCGCGATCGGTGGGCGATTATGAACGCTTCGCTGGGCTTTGTTTTAAAACCCGCTCGGTCAGCGTCGATACCTTGCATCATCGCCCACCCCATCGACACGCCGATGCCAATGGGATCAGACCAACGATGCTGATCAGCCAGGCCCGGCACATCTCGGTGGACTTGGCCTTGTTTAGGGATGAGGCCACCCAGTTTGTGGGTTTATTCGCCAATGCAGCCGATGGCCAAGAGCTCTATCGACGGGACATCTCAAGAGAAGAAATGGACCAAATACTGGCCGAGTCTCCAGATGAGGGGTCTTATGGCTTCTTGATGAAGGTCCATGCCAGCCAAGCACCTGCCCAGTTGACCATTTGGCCGTATCATCGAGATCGAGGTTGGGGCGAGCCAGACATCCAACCGTGGCCTGCGTGATGCAGCAGACTTAAGTTTGAGAAGCGAGTGAATGTTATGACCAACCCACGTCACCCCACGGATAATGTCGCCATCTCAGAACAGACGGTGTTGCTGAAAAACCCGATGTGGTCATCGTTGCTGGTAGACGATGAGGTGGTCTTGTTTGACCAAGCCAGGCAACACACGCATCACTTAAATGCAACCGCAGGCCTGGTGTGGCGATTGATCGATGGCGAGCGTGATGTGGCAGCCATCTTGGCCTTGTTGATGGACGCCTACCCTGAAGCCAAGACCTTACCTTTGGATGTGATGTCGGTTTGCCAACAGATGATCCAAGACCAGCTTACCTTGGTGGTGGAGTAGGTCAGTGAGTGTGTATGCCCTAGGCGAGAATGCCTTTGCGGTCTTGATGGCCCGTGGCTTGGAGACAGCGCTCAATTTGTCGGTGCTCAAACCCTACCAATCAGATCGCGCTTCCGTGCCGTGTTATTACCGCGTTGGCCCCGCGGCGATGGGCGCCAAGGGGGAGCTTCAAATCATGCGGGGGTCGCATCTATTGCATGCTCGGTGTCCAAAAGAAGCGGTGGGGCCCTCGATCCTGGCCGATGCCTTGAGTGGTCTTTTGGGCGATGGGGCAGGTCAAGGCCAGTCTTTGAAGTTGCTGCCGAATTTTGGTTGGGTGGGGGTGGCGGCCGATGGGCCTTATCTGTGTTTGGACGCGCGCGCTCACCCAAACAGCCCATTGAGTGCCTTGGTGTGGAATGAGGCGGACTCAAAGATCGAGGCCTTGAGTGATCCAAACGACCCCACCAAGCGCTTTACCGAAGGCGTGCTCTGTCTTTGGGTCGACCGCCCAAATGATGACGTCCCGCGCATAAAACCCTTGGCACCACAGGCTGTGAGTCGAGCGCGGTGGTTGGCTGAATGGATGGGGCGGATGGGCAGCGAAACGCATGACCTCCTCTCTGTCGATGAGATGGAGGCGATCAGTCGATTGGCCCAGAAGTGGGCGTTGGTTTGGGGCGAGTCTGTGGGGGCCGTGGACCAGGTCTTGTTCGATGGGGTTCGAGAGACCTCTTGATGAGTATCTTTGTCCAAATCGCCGCCTACCGCGATCCTGAGTTGGTGCCCACGCTGCGCTCATTGTTCGAGCAAGCCAAATGGCCCAATCAATTGAGCGTGGGCTTGTGTTGGCAGTTTGGTGAAGGAGAGTCCTTGGAAGAGTTTGACTCGGATCCAAGGATTCGGCGGGTGGGGGTGGCGGCCGCACAATCCCAAGGGGTGTGTTGGGCCAGGCGCATCACCCAGTCTTTGTATCGAGGTGAGGCTTACACCTTACAAATCGACTCACACCATCGCTTTGCCAAGCATTGGGATGACACCTTGATCAAAGCCCATGAGCATTTAAAAGCCCAAGGGTTTGATCGGCCTTTGATCACAGCTTATCTCCCCACTTATCAGCCAGACCAACCCGAGGATCAATGGGCAACGGGCCCGCTTCGCATGAACTTTGGGGGGTTTACCCACAAAGGGCCTTGGGCGGTGAAGCCTGAGCACATTCCGAAGATCGTCGAAGGCGAGCTGGAAACAGCGCGGTTTGTGTCGGGGCATTTTTTGTTTGCAGAAGGCGCGTTTTGTCATCGGGTGCCGTATGACCCACAGTTGTATTTTTTTGGGGAAGAACAAAGTTTGAGCGTTCGGGCTTTTTGTCAGGGCTATCAGGCGTTCCATCCCAAGTTTGTGTGTGCTTGGCATTTCTATGGGCGCCTGGATCAACCCAAGCATTGGTCGGATGTGGCCGATTGGGGGGTGCTCAACGAGCGAAGCTTTGAGCGATACAACGCACTGATGGGTCAGAAGGAAGATCTGGGTGAGTGTGGGTTGGGGGATGTGAGGTCGATCGAAGATTTTGGGGCGGTGTTGGGGGTGGATGTGGTCAACAGAAAAGTCAGCGATCGGGTGTTGGCGGGTCAGCCACCAAAACTCGATCAGACAGACCATTGTCGCTGGAGTGC
>CAYWVH010000026.1:0-12133 GCA_964461845.1 uncultured Wenzhouxiangella sp. | reverse complement strand
AGCATCGCCCTTAATCCATTGGCTCGGGTGGCAGACAAATGCTGCCCCAGCCCAATGGCTTCCACAAAATCAGGGCGGGTGCCTAGAATGTCTTTGGCGCTGGCACCTGAGTAAATCTTCAGCACCAAAGCAATCAAGCCAGAGACGATGGCAGCATCTGAAGTGGCTTGGAACGTCAATCGATGTTCATCTCCATCGGCCACAAACCAAACGTTTGACTGGCATCCCCGAAGCAGGTGCTCATCGGTTCTTAGGGCCTTGGGAAACTCGGGCAGTTGTTTTCCAAGATCAATCAGGTGTTGATACTTGTCCATCCAATCATCAAAGAACGCAAACTCTTCAATGATGGCCTGTTGTGCTTTTTCAGGGTCATGGCTCATCGCTTGGCGATTTCCCATGTGGTGCCTTCTGGCCCATCTTTGATGATGATGCCTTGCTCAGCCAACTCATCTCGAATGGCATCCGAGGTTTGAAAATCTTTGGCCAAGCGCGCTTTGTTGCGTGCCTCAATCTTGGCTTCAATGGCTTCCTCGCTCAAGGCCACCTCGGCTTGTCTGTGTGCAAACCAAGCACTCGGGCTTTGCATCAGTAAACCCATGGCTTGACCGGAGCGGGCCAGACGCTTGGCGATGTTTGGTTTGTCAGCATCAGAAGCCTGATCGAGTTCTTTGGCCAATTGATTGAGGGCGGCCAATGCCGTGGGGGTGTTTAGGTCGTCTTCTAACGCCGTCAGCACGCCTTCATCGATGTCATCGATGCTGGGTGGGGTGTTGGCCGGCTCAGTGACACCGTGGTCCAAGAGCCGTTGGTACAAGCGATCTAAGTTTGTTTGTGCTTGCTTGACAACTTTGTCCGACCAATCCAAGGGCTGGCGGTAATGCGCGGTCAGCAACACGTAGCGAAGCACTTCGCCCGGCCAAGATGTAAGTAGATCGTGCACGGTCAAGACATTGCCCAAAGACTTCGACATTTTTCGACCGTCAACGGTCACAAAGCCGTTGTGCAGCCAGTAGCGGGCAAAGACCTCGGTGCCATGGGCGCACCGTGACTGCGCGATCTCGTTTTCATGATGGGGAAAGATCAGATCTTGGCCCCCGGCGTGGACATCAATCACTTCCCCTAGGTGGTGGGCGCTCATCGCCGAGCACTCGATGTGCCAACCGGGCCGGCCGCGGCCCCAGGGGCTGTCCCAACCTGGCTCATCATCGGCTGCGGGCTTCCACAGCACAAAATCGGCGGGGTCTTTTTTATAGGGCGCAATGTCCACTCGAGCCCCTGCGATCATTTCTCGTCGATCGCGGCCTGACAGGCGCCCATAGTCCTCAAAATCACTGACTGAAAACAGCACATGGCCCTCGGCCTCATAGGCCGATCCCTTCTCAATGAGGGTCTCGATCATGGCGATGATCTGGGGCATGTGCTCGGTGGCTTTGGGTTCGAGGGTGGGGGGCGCGACCCCAAGGGCGGCCATATCGGCATGATAGGCCTCGGCGTAGCGCTTTGAGATCACAGAGATATCCACACCCTGATCGCGCGCGGCTTGATTGATCTTGTCATCCACATCGGTGATGTTTCTGGCATAGATCACCCCACCAAAGCGCCGAGCGAGCGTTTGGTAAAGAAGATCAAAAATCACAGCCGGCCTGGCATTGCCAATGTGGGCGTAGTGATAGACCGTCGGCCCACAGGCATACATGGTCACCCGATGGGGATCTTGGGGGACAAAGCGCTCTTTTTTACGGGTCAGCGTGTTGTACAGCGTGATCGACATGGGTATTTATCAGTGCCTGCAGTCTCTATCTACCATCAAAGATTTTGGTCATTGTATGAGTGCTGACTCAAGCTACAATGAACCTCAACAGTGTAACTTACTTTTGGAGATTCGAATGTCGGATCAGGCCCTGTACGCCCGCCACATCCACCACCGCCGGCAGCACATGGATCATCTCTTGAACGAGATGGGCTTTGATGTGTTGTTCATCCACTCAGGCAGACTGGCTTATCCCAGATTCGATGACCGAGCCTTGCCCTTTCGGGTTCATGGTCACTTCAATGCTTGGGTGCCGCTGCCCTATGCCCCTGATTGCCTGTTGGAGTTACACGCCGGCAAACAGCCCATTCTTTGGTACTTGCAGCCCGATGATTTTTGGCATCTGCCACCCGCCGCCCCTGAGCATTGGTGGGCCAAAGAATTTGATGTCCGCATCATCAAAGACGCCAGTGAGTGGACCAAGCGCTTTGATATCACCGAGGCCACGGCAGCCATTGGGGAGGAAGGTCACTTGGCTGGGCTGGGCGAACACATCGCCATCAACCCACCTTTGCTGTTGCAAGCGCTCGATGAACACCGCACCCGAAAGACCGAGTATGAATGCTGGGCCATTTATCAGGCGAGCTTAAAAGCCGCCCGGGCACACAACAGCGCGCATCGAGCTTTCTTAGAAGGCAACAGTGAGCTGCAGGTGTTTCATGCTTATCTGGCCTCGCTCAATGAAGACCCACAGACCTTGCCCTACGATGGCATTGTGGCGATCAACGAACACGCCGCCACCTTGCACTATCAGCACCGGCACAATCAGGCACCACAGCAGCATCGAAGCTTCTTGTTGGATGCAGGGGCCGATCATTTGGGCTATGCCAGCGACATCACCCGAACCCATGTGGGCAACATTAAAACCCCTGAGAGCAGTCTGTTCCAGGGCCTCATAGATGCGATGGATCATTTGGAGCGACGCTTGGCCCAAAGCGCCAAAGTGGGGCACTCGTTTGTGGACATGCACCAGCAAGCCCACCTGGGCATTGCTGAGATCTTGTCCCAAACCGAGCTGGTCACAGGCTCGATTGAATCCATCGTCGAAGGTGGCATCACGCGGGTATTCTTCCCGCATGGGCTTGGCCACTTCTTGGGCACACAAGTCCACGATGTTGCCGGCCAAGTGTCACCAGCGGGTGATGCGTTGCCACCCCCACCCAGAGATCCCATGCTCAGGCTGACGCGCACCTTAGAAGCGGGCAATGTGGTCACGATTGAACCTGGGCTTTATTTCATTCCCATGTTGTTGGATCAGTTCAAGCGCCAAAGCAACGCCGATCAGGTCCATTGGGATCGGGTGGAGGCTTTGATCCCTTATGGCGGGATTCGGATTGAGGACAATGTGTTGGTGAGTGAGGGTGAACCGGTCAACTACACCCGAGAGGCGTTTGATGCCATCGAATGATGTCTTGCAACAGCTTGAGGCCACGCTAAGCCCAGGGAGCGTCTTGCTGCCACAGCGCGATGATCTGGCCTCCTACGAGACCGAGTGGCGTGGTCGTTATCACTCCAAAGCCTTGGCGGTGATTCGTCCCGACTCGACCGAGGCCCTATCTCAGGTGGTCAAAGCCTTGATGGAAGCGGGCATTGCCATGGTGCCCCAAGGCGGCAACACAGGTTTGGTCGGTGGGGCGGTGACCCGTGGGGACCGAGAAGAGGTGATTGTCCAGTTGGGTAGGATGAAAAAGATCCGTGCCATTGATCCTGCCTCGTCTTTGATGGTGGCAGAGGCCGGTGTGCCGGTCTCGGTCGCCCAAGATGAGGCCAACACCCACGGGCTTCGCTTGGCGGTGGATTTGGCCTCCAGCCAATCGGCCACCATCGGTGGGATCTTGGCGACCAACGCGGGTGGTGTCTTGACCATCGCCTACGGCAATGCTCGGGCACAAGTCTTGGGCTTAGAAGCGGTGCTCGCCGATGGCCACATCTGGCATGGTTTGAGTGAGGTCAGAAAAGACAACACCGGTTATTCCCTCAAAGACCTGTTGGTCGGTTCCGAGGGGACTTTGGGGTTTATCACGGCAGCCAGTTTGTCTTTGGTGCCTGCACCGAAGGTCTCGGCCACCGCGTGGGTCGGTGTTAACTCGGTTGAGCAGGCTTTGGACTTACTTAAAGCCGTCCGAGCCAAGCTGTTTGATCATCTGCGCGCTTTTGAATTGATTCCTGCTTTGGCGGTGGATTTGGTGATCAAAGCCAGACAAGACCAAGGCCTATCCACGCGTCCCATCCTTGATACACCCAGCCCTTGGCAGGTGCTCATCAGCATCGACAGCGCCGATGCTGAGGCACCGCTTGAAGAGCGATTGATGGAGTGTCTGATGGCCGTCTATGAGGCGGGCGGCATCGAAGATGTGGTGGTCGCTCAGAGTGATTCGGATGCCCAAGCCATGTGGGTGGTCAGAGAGTCCATATCCGATGCCCAGCAGGTCGAAGGGGTGGCCTTGAAGCATGACATCTCCATTCCCACACCGAAGTTTGGCGCCTTCATTGATGAAACCCAACAGGGCTTGGATAAGATCGTCCCGGGCATTCGGCTGTGCGCATTTGGTCATTTGGCCGATGGCAATTTGCATTTCAACCTGGTCCCGCCGGTGGGTCAGCCCAAAGGTTTGGTCGCGCACGAAGAGCCCATCGTTGAGTATGTCTTTGACCAAGTAGCCCGTTTTCATGGCTCGATCGCTGCCGAGCATGGGGTGGGGCTGTTACGGGCCCATGCCTTGGCCCAGCGCGCTGACCCAGCCAAGCACTGGGCGCTTCGACAGATCAAAAAAGCCCTGGATCCCAAGGGGCTTTTTAACCCCGGCAAAGTGGTCTCGCCTTAGCCTAAGCTTGGGGTTATGATGGGGGTTTGTTGATCCGACCTAGGGGTGTATGACCACAACCTCCAACCCCAAAAGAATCGCCACTGGCGGGGGTCTTAAGGGCCAAGCATCGTCCACGCGCGCCGAGCGAGGCGGTGGTGCACGCCCCTACCACCGATTGGTCTATCGCTTGTGTCTTTCCGGCGATCACAGCCAGTTGGCGGTTTGTCCCATCAGAGCGCCTTTGGCCGGCATCATTGGCGCACCTTCGCCATTTTCACCGCAACGCTTGATCAACGACGAGGCCAAAGAGCGCGCCTCGACTTGGATCAGCGATGTGGATCGAACGTTGCTCCATGACTTGGCCGACCGCAGTGCCAATTTGCCAGGCTTGGTGTGGTTCCCGCTGGGTTTGGCCTCGGGTGAGTTGATTCGCCAGATGATTGAGTCCAAGCGCTGCGTGCTGTGCTTGGCCACTGACGACAAGACCGATCAGGCGAGTCAAGAAGGTACGAAGCTCACCCTGGGTGAGCCGATAGAAGCAGATCCCACATGGGTGCTCAATGCCGACGGATCACAAACACTCCATTGGCAGCCCAAAGAGGATGAGGTGGACGGTGCGGTGATCTGGCCACTGAGCCCGCCTTGGTGGGTGAACTTGACCACCGGTACTTGCCACCCGATCATCGCATCGGCGGCCATCCAACGGGGTCTGGATTACTTGGCCGGTGAGCCCTTGCGCCCCAGCCAAGTCGACGATTGGTCCCAGCAGTCCTTTGCAAAGCACTTTCCAAAGCCTCGGGCCATCGAGCGGATCGAAAAACGCCTGTATTCCCCCGCCGCTCGGGCCAAGCTCCACAACGTCACCGTGGCTCGATCGGGGCGTTTCGTGACGCTGCCCGCGGTGAGTTTGTCATTTGATTACGGGGTTCGCTCCTTGGCTTGGAACACCGACCGAGCAACAGTCATTGTGCCCGACTCACCCATCGCTTCAGCGTCTGCCACAACACCCATCCAGGTCTGGGCCATTGAGCGCGATCAAACCATGGAACAAGCTGCCACCGATCGATTGCGCTTGCTGGGTTTGGCACCGTTGCAATCACTCGAGGGCATCGATTATCCTGCCGAGCACCATGGGGCTTGGGTGGTGGCTGATCTCAACGCACCTGAGCATGCTTGGCTCAATGTGCAAACAGCACTCGATGGCTTATCCAAAGAAGGTTGGCATGTTGAGCAAAGCGGTCAGCTGGCGCTGTCTTTGGTTAAGCCCACGCGTTGGTATGGTGAGCTTAAAAACGCAGAGGGCGAGCAGTTTGATTTGGATCTAGGCGTTGAGATCGATGGCGAGGCGGTATCGATGCTCCCAGCACTGATGGCTTATGTCGAACAAGCCAGTGCATTGGATTTAAAAAAGCTGTTGGGCAGCAAGGAGGGTAAGCGCTCCAAAGCACCCGAGACTTTGCTGTTGGCCTTAGATGCCCAGCGACGCGTGGAGGTGCCTGTGTGGCGGGTGCGTGCTGCTTTGACGGGCTTGTTGGATCTTCTGGATCGAAGCCCAGGGGCGACCGGTGCATTGGATCTTAAGGATGTGCGCCTGAGGCTTCCTAAATCTAGGTTAAGTGACATTGGTCAAGCCGCCGATGGCTGGACTTTACGGGGTGATCGCGACTTAACCGATCTGGCCAAGCAGCTCCAAGGCTTTGAAAAAATCGAACCCATGGCCGCGCCCATGGCCTTGCAAGCGACCTTGAGAGGTTATCAGCAAGCGGGACTGGCATGGCTTCAGTTCTTAAGGCGGTTTGGTTTTGGGGGCATCTTGGCCGACGACATGGGCCTAGGAAAAACCATCCAAACATTGGCGCACTTGTTGATTGAGAAAGAGCAAAAGCGCGCGAAAAAGCCCACCTTGGTGATCGCACCCACCTCTTTGATGTTCAACTGGCGACGTGAAGCTGAGCGCTTTGCCCCCAGCCTTAAGATCTGTTTGTGGCACGGCACGCATCGAAAGAAACTCAGACGTCAACTGATGCAATCGGACTTGGTGCTGACCAGTTATCCCTTGATTGCACGAGATGCCAAATTACTCAGTGGCTATCAGTGGCACATGTTGATCTTGGATGAGGCCCAAGCCATCAAAAACCCAAGGGCCGCGGTGAGCTCTGCAGTCAAGCAACTCAAAGCCAACCATCGCCTGTGTCTGACCGGCACACCTCTGGAGAATCACTTAGGTGAGCTTTGGAGTTTGTTTGATTTTTTAATGCCTGGTCTCTTGGGGAATCGTGAGCAGTTTCGGCGTTGGTTCAGGCAACCCATAGAAAAGGGCAAGGACCGAGAGCGGCAAGCGCAGTTGGCTAACCGCATCCGTCCCTTTTTCTTGCGTCGCACCAAAAAAGAAGTCACCCCTGAGCTTCCAGACAAAACCCAAATCATTCGCTCCATCCCGCTGCATCCGACCCAGCGGCGGTTGTATGAAGCCCAGCGCATCCAGCTCCATGACAAGGTCCGTTATGCCCTGCAACACCATGGCCCCGAACGCGGCCGGATGGTGATGCTTGATGCGCTTCTTAAGCTTCGTCAGATCTGCTGTGATCCTAGGCTTTTAAAAGATGAGTCCGTTAAGACCGCGCCCTCGGCCAAGTTGGAGTTGTTGATGGAGCTGTTGCCCGAGCTGATCAGCGAAGGCCGCCGTGTCTTATTATTTTCACAATTTGTTGGCATGCTGGATCTCATTGAAGAAGAGGTCAAAGCCAGAGACATTGACTATGTGCGGCTCACCGGCCAGACCAAGGACAGAGAAGAGGTGGTCGAGCGGTTCCAGCGCTCGGAAGCGCCGTTGTTTTTGATTAGCCTCAAAGCAGGCGGGGTGGGTTTGAACTTAACGGCCGCCGATGCGGTGATTCACTATGACCCTTGGTGGAACCCAGCGGTGGAAGATCAAGCCACCGACCGAGCGCACCGAATTGGTCAAGATCATAAAGTCTTTGTCTATCGTTTGTTGACCGAAGACACGGTCGAGCAAAAAGTGATCGCGATGCAAGCGAGCAAACGCGCGTTGATCGATGGCTTGATGAGCGGGGGTGGGGCAGTGGACTTAAGCCCTGAGGATTTGGACTTTTTATTTCAACCGTTAGAGGATTGAGGTCAATGCAAAGCACACAGTTAAGGTCTGGAGTGAGTGTGGCTCTTTACTTTTTTTTGATGGCTTCGGTCATCTCATCGGTGGTGTCGGTGCATGCTGAAGATGGCATGGCCTCGGGGTTTGTCTTTCATGACTTAAATGGCGATGGTGTTCGCCAAGCCGATGAGCCTGGGTTGGTTGGGATCAAAGTCTCCAACGGTGAGGAGGTGGTGCTGAGTGCTTCTGATGGCTCGTATGCCTTGCCCGCTAGAGACGACATGTCAGTGATGGTGGTTCAACCCAGTGGCTGGACAGTGCCCGTGAATGAGCACAACGTGCCTCAGTTTTCATACACCCATAAGCCCAAGGGCTCGGCCAGTCAGTTGCGCTTTGGCGGCCTAAAACCCACAGGTCCTTTGCCTGGTGAAATCAATTTCCCACTCACCCCCTGGGGGTCTGGTGATCAGTCGTTTCGCTGTGCGGTGATTGGGGACTCGCAAGCCTACTCCAACGACGAGGTGGGCTTTTTTCGAGACAGCGCGATCTTGGATCTGATGGCCCAAGGCCTGAAATCGCCTGATTGTTTGATTTATTTGGGCGATGTGGTGGGGGATGATTTGGATCTTTTGGATCGCATGATGGCGGTGGGTGGCCAAGTCGGGGTGCCGCAGTGGTTTGTCTTTGGCAACCACGATTTGGATTTTGATGCAACGACCTCAGCAGATCGGGCCGATACTTGGCGCTCAAAAGTGATGCCTGATTACTACGCCTTTGAAATCGGCGAGGTCTTGTTTGTGGCTTTTAATAATATCGTGTATCCCTGTGGTGCTTATGATTCAGCACGCCCGGGGCGTGAGCGGTGTGGGGATCCAGAACGCCCAAGCTATAACGCCCGCATTGAAGCTCGGCAAATGCGTTGGTTCGAAAATTTATTGGCGATGACGCCAGAAGACAAGCGTGTGGTGGTGATGCACCATGCACCTTTTGTCTCGTTTGTTGATGCCACCAGTGGGGTGCATCAAACAGACAATGCAGGCGATGTTCATGCCTTGCTCGATGGTCGAGCGGCGTTGAGTTTATCGGGTCACACCCACTCTTTAGAAAATCACGACCCGGGTCAGTTTTATGAGGGTTGGCAAGCACAAGCTGGCGTGGGTCCCTTGCCGTTTCGCCACATTGTGGCCGGTGCCGCCTCGGGTGGGTGGTATCAGGGCGATCTCGACATCAATGGGATTCCGATGGCGTTGCAGCGGATGGGGGCGCCCAAGGGCGTGTTGATGCTGGAGTTTGATGGCATTGATTATGTCGAGTCTTATCAGGGAGCCCGCATCAACCCAAGGCGCCAGCAGTGGGTCAGTCTGAACACGCCGCAGTTTCGTAAGATGCATCAGGCGATTTCAGAGTGGATGGCCTCGCCTGCAGCGCGTGAAGACAACGCAATCCCCCCGTACTCGCTGCATGATTTGGGAGATCGGGGCATTGTCACGCGAGAAGACTTGCAAGCCGGAGTCTCGCTGGCGGTCAATGTCTGGTTGGGTTCGGCCTCTACTCAAGTGATTGCCTCCATCAATGGCGGCAGACCAATGGCACTGGTGCGCACCCAATCAGGGCAAGGCGAGGCCATGCAAAAAGGTGCGGCGTTCGCCGATCCCTTTTCAACCGCACGCTTGATGAGCGTCGGTCGCACTGCAGTGGTCAGTCAGCAAGGTGATAGGCGCGCACAAGGCTATGAGACCTTCAAAGGCCGAGCCAATCAGGGCACCCCCCGACCCCAGGGCCGAGGGCTACCTGATCACAACATGCACCTATGGACCTTGCCGCTGTCTCAAGAACTGCCCCTGGGTGTTCACCGAATTGAGGTCACAACCACCGACCGGCACCGCCGAATGAGTGTTGATCATTTGATTGTCGAAGTGGTCGATGAGGTACCGCCTAGGTTCTGGCGCACCGAGCCTTGGTCTCAGTGAGTCCTCCCAACTTGGATTGATGGCCATTTAAAGCGGCGCTTCTTAAACAGGACTGATTTCGTGCTATATTGATGATGGCTTGATAAGGCCATCATCCATCATTGGTTAGGAGCACGTGAATGAATCCTGGTTTTACCCCCGTGGTGCGCTCTTTTCTTGGCACCATTGTTGCGCTGAGTCTGAGCGCTGAAGTGCTGAGTTCGGAAGTTTTAAGCGCCGAGAATAAAAGCAGTGAGGGTCTGGTCGAAACCTCCGCCAACCTAAAAGACAGCTTTGAGGTGGCCAGAAAAGAGGGTGAGGCGGCCGAGATTTCAGACCGCATGACGGTGGAAGGGAGCAAGTATCTCTCCATCAGTCAATCGCAGTCGGTCAAAACACCCACCCCGATCATTGATGTGCCCCAGAGCTTGACCATCATTGATGCTGATGACATCTTGGCTCGAGGGTTTGACAGCATTGGGCAGATCATCGATTACACGCCAGGTGTAAATACCTCCCAAGGCGAGGGGCATAGAGATGCGGTGGTGTTTCGTGGGGTTCGGTCCACGGCGGATTTTTTTGTCGATGGCAACCGAGACGATGTGCAGTATTACCGAGCGCTTTACAACATTGAACAAGTCGAGATTTTGCGTGGGCCCAATGCCTTGTTATTTGGTCGAGGTGGCACCGGTGGGATCTTAAATCGGGTGACTAAGAAACCTGATTTGGATGAGAATTTCAGGGGCTATACCGCAAGGATTGACAGCTTTGGTGGTTATTCTGGCACCATCGATCACAATGTGGTTGCCTCGGATCGCTCTGCGTTTCGCATCAATGCGATGGTGGAGTCCTTGGAAGCCGATCGTGATTTTTACTACGGTGATCGTTACGGATTAAATCCTAAGTTTCGCTACGCAGCAGGGGATTTTACGACCCTCGATCTCTCCTATGAATATATTCAGCATGAGCGCTTCATCGATCGTGGCGTCCCCACCGCGTTTGGACGACCTGTAGAAGCTTTAAAGCACATTGTCTTTGCTGATCCAAAAGACAATTATCATGAGCTGACAGCCCATGTCTTCCGAGTCAATGTGGAGCACTTGTTCACTGACACCATCAAGGGCAATGTCAACCTGTTCTATGGCGACTACGACAAGGTCTACGCTAACTACTACCCCACAGGCTATGATCCGGTCTCCAATGTGGTTGAGCTCGATGGCTACATCGATGACACCATAAGAGACAATTTGATTCTCTCGGGCAACTTGATCTCAGAGTTTGAGACTGCCTCGGTGGCCCACCGAGTCATTGTGGGCTCTGAGTTGATTCGAACCCATTCCGATCAGTCTAGGTTCAATCCCGTGTTTTCCACCAATGGCCGAGATCGAGAGAATTTCATTGCGACCAGACCGCTTGATTTTTCAAATGGTGTCGGCACAACGGCCGATGGTCAGCCCTTTACCGTGGGTTTTACTGATTTCAATGACGATACACGGGTCAAGCTCGATGTGTTTTCGTTCTTCATCCAAGATGAGATTCAGTTGAGTGATCGATGGGATGTGATCTTAGGCGCTCGGTTCGATCGCTTTGACATCGAAGTCTTCAATGCCGACCCAGCCGTGCTTGAGACCCGAACCCGAAAAGACCAAGAAGTCTCTCCCAGAGGTGGCTTGATTTATAAACCTCAGGAAAACATCTCGCTCTACCTAAGCTACAGCGAGTCGTTCTTGCCCAGAAGCGGTGAGCAATACATGGACATCAATGGTGCCAATGATGTCTTGGACCCAGATATCTACAGCAACCGAGAGATCGGCATCAAGTGGGATTTTGCCCAAGGCTTAAGTGCCACAGCTGCCGTATTTCAAAATGAGCAAACCTCACCGCAGGTGGCCGATGCCGACCCACAAACCTTGGATGTGATCAATTCGGAAATTGAGGGCTTTGAGCTGCAACTCAGTGGGCAGGTCACCGATCGGTGGTTTGTCAGTGCCAATTACAGCCACCTCGATGGCGAGATCATGGAGCGCACTGGCCCAACAGGCAGGACGCCTGCCGAGGTGCCCAAAGACATGTTCTCACTTTGGACGCGCTATCAGATCAGCGATGCCTTTGGCATTGGATTTGGTGCGATGTATCAAAGCAGAAGTTTTATCAATAGCAGCAACAGCGCTTTCTTGCCCAGCTACACGCGCTTTGATGCGGCTGCCTACTACAAGATCTCAGAAGAGTTCCGTGTGCAGATCAATGTTGAGAACCTGACCGATAAGCTCTACTTTCCCAACGCACATGCCACCCATGAAGCCACGGTCGGTGCGCCCAGGAATGCCATGTTGACTCTGGTGGGTTCTTTTTAAAGTTTTGATCATGGCCCAAGCCTTGCCATAGGTGGGGCTTGGGTCTGCCGCTGCGCTCTTGAAGGCTCAGCGGTAAGAGAGCCACGATGAGCGTCCATTTG
>CAYWVH010000025.1:0-12485 GCA_964461845.1 uncultured Wenzhouxiangella sp. | reverse complement strand
ACAAACCCCTCTCCCCAAGGCCGCCCTAATAGGGCATGGCTTTTGTGCACCACCCGCGTATTGATGGCAGCCATCACAAAAGGCGCAAGCCATGCATTGAGCAATCGATCGAACTGAGGGCCTTTGACATAAGGCTGTTTGGGACCCGATTGCATGTCCTTAGGACACAGTGCAAATGGGTTTTTTAAGATGCGGGCGACATCGGCGTCTTGTTGGCTTTCTTGGATGATGTTGATCATGCTCGCAGCCGTCCCACCACTCATTTTGCCCCGCATCGCTTCAACACCCATGCGGATTTTGGTCAATGGTTGACCCAATGTGTTGATGGCTTGTTGCTGGGCAAACCAAACACCTAGGTCCGATGGGATGGAGTCAAATCCACAGCAGTGCACAATGCGTGCCCCTGTCTTCTTGGCTTCCTCGGCATGGCGATCCAGCATCCGACGCATCCAAGGCACCTCACCAGTAAGATCGCAGTAATCTGTGCCGGAGGCCACGCATGCGGCCACCAATTCATCTCCATACAAGGCATAGGGGCCGACGGTGGAACACACCACATGGGTTTGCGCGACCAGCCGATCCAGCGAGGCTCGGTCATGGCTATCGGCCTCGATCACCGGCAGATCATCGGCCCCGAGCGAGGATGCCAAGGCTTTGAGTTTTTGCTGGCTTCGGCCCGCGATTGCCCAGCGCAATGAGCCATCGACCCCATAGCGGTCTACTAAATACTCCACCACCAAGCGTCCAGTAAACCCACTGGCGCCCATAATGACGAGATCAAATGGCTGTGTCATCGACGATCCACTCCAAAGAAAACCATGCACCATCTTATCAGATGGCTCTAAAGCGCATGGATTCAAGGCCTCCATGCTACTATCCCAGCATGAACATTCTCGCCAAAACAGCATTGGGCATGGCGCTGATGGTGACTCTTACAGCCTGCACCTCCCTGCGCCATTTTGAGGCCCTGACCCCGGGGGAACGGGCGGTCTTGGTGTGTGAGCGTCAAGCTGGCATTGCTCGCTTAGATGCCGACATCAGCCGCTATGGCCGCCTGATCCAATCGGCCCAAGAGGCCATCGCCATGGGCTACCGAATCGATCAGGTCTGCGCGCATCGAGAGGTGGTCACGGGAACAAAAACAGTGTGTCAGACTGAGACCACCCCCACAGGCGAGCAGGTGATCTGTCAAGAGAAAAATCAGTTTCGAAGAAAGCGCGAGTGCACCAATGTTCGCAGCCGCGTGGATGCAGCAACAGAGCGCTCAAACATAGCCATCTGGACTCAGGCATTGGCCAGCAGTGAATCACAGCGCAATCAACGCTTTCAAGCCTGTTTTGCTGAGGTCTCGATGCTGAGTGCCGAAGAGGCATACCGACGTTACTAACTTCTCCATCAACACATGGGCTGATGCCAGCCAACAGAGAACTTGAATGACAGAAGAATTGATCCTCACCCGCCCCGATGACTGGCACTTACATGTACGAGAAGGCGCGCTCTTAAAATGCGTGGTCCCTGATACGGCTCGGCAGTTTGCCCGAGCGATCATCATGCCCAACTTAAAGCCGCCCGTGGCCACCGTAGCGAGAGCGCTCAGTTATCGCGATGAAATTCTAGCGGCTGTGCCCGAGGGCATGTCATTTACGCCCTTGATGACACTTTATCTCACCGAAGACACCACCCCTGAGGAGATCAAAAAGGCCGCTGAGTGCCAGCATGTGTATGCGGTCAAGCTTTATCCAGCTGGTGCCACCACCAATGCGGCCAGTGGGGTTAGAGACATCCAAAAAGTATATCCCGTCATTGAGGCGATGGAAAAACATGACCTCCCGTTGTTGATGCATGGCGAGGTGGTGGATAGCGAGATCGATGTGTTTGACCGCGAGGCCGTATTTATTGACAGACACCTATCGCCTTTGGTGAAGCACTTTCCAGGCCTTCGCATGGTGATGGAGCACATCACCACCCAAAGCGCTGTTGAGTTTGTGGCCAGCAGCCCAGAGAATGTGGCATCAACCATCACCGCGCATCACTTGCTCCTTAACCGCAACGCCATGTTTGAAGGGGGCCTTCGTCCCCATCACTATTGCTTACCACTGATCAAGCGAGAAACGCATCGGCAAGCGCTGGTCAAAGCGGCGATCAGCGGCAACCCGAAATATTTCTTGGGCACCGACAGCGCACCTCACCCCAAAGGGGCAAAAGAAGCCGAATGTGGTTGTGCGGGCATTTATACCGCCCGAGATGCACTGGCGTTTTATGCAGAAGTGTTTGACAGCGCCGGTGCACTCGATCAACTAGAAGGCTTTGCTTCTTTTTATGGGGCCGACTTTTATGGTTTGCCGCGTAACACGGATACCGTTCGCTTGGTTCGACAAGCGGTGGATGTGCCCGCCACGCTCGACTTTGGCGGTGAGGTGGGCATTCCCCTGAGGGCCGGTGGACAAGTCGCTTGGAAGGTGGCTTAGCCAGCGCCCACCACGTTCAAAGCGCCCGCCGCCAGATCAATGTCAAGGCGTGTTGCTTCGCTGGCCACCCACTCACCATCGACATGAACGGGTGTGCCTGACGGGCAATCAATGGTGATGGCTTTGATGGTTGCTTGATGAATCTCATCAAACCGGCCATGGCCACCCCAAAAAACCGTGGGAAGAATCATCAATGCTCGCCACAGCGGCAAGCCCCCTGCCCAACACATATCCAATTGCCCATCGTGGATGGATGCATTGGGTTGGAGTAAGAATCCACCGCCCGCCCTTTTGCCATTGCCAATGGCCACCAAGAGTTTGGGATCGGCGATCTGTTCAAACACAGCACCACAGGGCGATTGCACCTTCATCTCTATGGCTCGATAGCGGATCAGTTGCCATAAGGTGGCGATCACATAGCGACTCAATCCCTTGATGGATCGAAGGCGCGTCACCGTGCCTGCCACCGCACCCTCTAGTCCCAACCCGAGGCTATTGATAAAGGCCTCGCTGGTCTCATGTCCCTCTTTGTGTCGGATACGGACCCGTGCCACGTCCACTGGCGTTGGGCGGGTGGTCTGGAAGTGGCTCAGCAATGCCTCGGGGCTCATCTTGGCAAAATCAGGGACGGGTGCGAGCATGGTGGCAAAGTCGTTGCCTGAACCCACCGGCAATACCCCTAAAGCTGCGACACCCCCCAAAAGACCGAGGGCGACTTCATGGACTGTGCCATCGCCGCCCACGGCGATCACCACTCGATTGGCGTCATGGGCTCTGATGCGCGCCCAGTCCGTGGCTTGTTGTCGGTGCTCGGTCCACAGCACCTCTGCTTGGTGGGGCAGAATGCCCCTCAGGCATCGATGCATCTGGCGGCGCTTGGCCGACCACGGATGGCCTGATGCTGGGTTCACGATGAAGGTGAGCGATCTCATGGGGCTTTAGGTGTTTTGTTCATCCACGGTTGTTTTCAACATGCGACAATCAAAACATGATTGAGCGAAGTTTGCTAATTATCCGACAAATCGGTGCCACAGCACTCGTGGGTCTGAACTCGCTGATCCACATCATGCCCTTACTCTTGGTGGCGCTCGTTAAGTTCATCGTTCGTGTTCCGATCGTCACCCGCGCCTCAGATCAAGCACTGATGGGCTTGGCAGCCAGCTGGGTGGGGGTCAACAGCTGGATGATTGATCACCTCACCAAGACAGAGATTGAGGTGGTCGGCCTGCCCGATCAGGCGCTTGAAGGGCATTTTTTGGTGATCAGTAACCATCAAAGCTGGGTGGATATCCCAATCTTACAAAAGGTTTTTAATCACCAAATTCCGATGCTCCGGTTCTTCTTGAAAAGTCAGCTGATCTGGGTGCCCATCTTAGGATTGGCTTGGTGGGCGCTGGATTTTCCGTTTATGAAACGTTACAGCAAAGAGCAGATATCAAGAAATCCAAAGCTTGCCGGAAAGGATTTAGAGACCACTCAAAAAGCGTGTCGAAAATTCGCCCACATTCCTGTCTCGATTGTGAACTTCGTCGAAGGCACCCGGTTTAAACCGGCCAAGCACACCGCACAACAATCTCCCTATCGACACTTACTCAAACCCCGCGCAGGCGGAACCGCCTTCGTGCTGAACGCCATGGGGGACAAACTCGATACCTTGATTGATGTCACCATCGCTTATCCCGATGGCCGAGGCGAGTTGCTTGATCTGTTCGTCAATCGGATTAGGAAGGTCAAGGTGCATGTCCGCACCCTGACCATCCCAGCGCAATTTCGGGGGGGCGATTATCACACCGACCCCGAGTATCGAGCCGCTTTTCAGGTCTGGCTCAATCAGCTCTGGGCTGAGAAAGACCAGACCCTAGATCAATTACTCGCCTGACCGAAACCGGTCAAACCAATGTATGACGTAAGCGGGCTTCGCCATGAGGTTGCTGGGTCTGCGGTGCAAGGCATGCGATGCCCCAGGCACTCTGACCATGGCTGTTTCAACACCTTGGAGTTTCAGTGCTTGGTAGTACTGTTCTGTTTCTGAGATGGGCGTCCGATAATCTGACTCACCGGTAAACAGCATGGTGGGTGTTGTCACATTGCCCACATAAGAAATCGGTGAGTACTTGAGGTAGTGATCGGGATCTTCCCACGGCATGGCTGGGAACCAGTATTGGCTGAACAGGTAGTAAAAGTCTGCATTTAAGACAAAGCTGTACCAATTGATCACTGGGTTGACCGCAACAGCCGCTGCAAACCGATCGGTGTGGCCAATGGACCAAGTGGTTAATACGCCACCGCCACTGCCTCCTGTGATGAACAGTTCATCTTCATTGATGAACCCTCGGGCGATCAACGCATCCACCCCATCCATCAAGTCATTGAAATCTTCCGATGGATAATTGTGATGAATCAGGTTGGCAAACGCCTCACCGTAGCTGGTCGAGCCTCTGGGGTTGGTGTACAGAACAACATAGCCTTGGGCGGCCATCAGTTGAAGCTCCATGGCGAACAAGGGGCCATAGGCAGCGAATGGGCCGCCATGGATTTCTAAAATCAATGGGTATGGTTTCTGTGCATCAAAGCCGGGTGGATAGATGATCCAACCTTGGATGGGTCGGCCATCGAAAGATGACTCATACCAAATCTCCTCCACTTTTCCGACTTCACGATCAAGCCTCAGCACTTTGTTGAAGTCTGTGACCACCTGACCGCCGGCCACTGGATTATCAGGCTGAACCACAGCGAGCTCTGAGGGGCGCTCAGCGGTTTGATGGGTGAAGGCGATCATGCCGTTGGGGGCAACACTGAACTCCCCGCTGGTGTATGGGCGGCTTAAGTAAGGGCCACCCAGTTTGGCATCGATCACTTCACGTCTGCCGTCCAAGTATTGATAAGCCAAGGTGGGCGAGCCTTCATGGTCGTACTGGATCACCATGCCACTGCCATCGGCCAGCCATTGATAGGCATCGATGCTCCGATCCAAATCTTCAGTGAGGTTTTGGATGGCCGTGCCATCTGGCTTCATGATGTGCAAGCGATTGGCTTGATGAGAGAGTTTTCTATCCTCAAAACCCAAATAAGCGATCCAGTCACCCGTGGGTGACGGGACGGGGTTTCGGTGCGGGCCTTTGGCTTTGTTGATTTGAGTCAGGGCCCGGGCACTGATATCCACTTGATAGATGTCTGACATCAACGGCTCACGATAGGCATTTTCGGAGCGATTGGCGCTGAAGTAAATCGAGCGGCTGTCATTGGCCCAATGGATCTGACCGTGGTGGTAAGGCCCATCGGTCAACTGAATGGGCTCACCACCAGTGGCTGGAATCACATAGATCTGGCGATACCCGTTGGGTAGGTAGCCAGCGCCATCGGCTCGATATTGAGGTTGGTCAATATAGATGGGTGCAGGTGCCCACTGAGCGCCTTCTGGCCGACCCGGCAGCGTCACCGGTGCGGGGTTGGGTGCTTTGGTGAGCATCACAAAGGCCAACCATTGACCATCGGGAGACCAGGATAAGTTGCCAGGAGAGCTGGGCAGCTGGGTTAATGTGCTTGAACGTCCGCTGTCGACCCAGTGCATCTGGATTTGTCCATCGGCGACAAATGCCAGCCGTTCATCATCAGGTGACCACCTTGGGCTCGAGGCGTTTTGATCTTGAGGCGTGATCGGCTCTAATTCATCTACCTCTCCATCTTCATCCACCTCAATGACCCAGATGCCATTCATGGCTTGGTCGCTGTGTCGATCCATCCAGGTCCTGACAAACGCGATTTTCTCGCCCTCATGATCAGGCTGTGGATCAGACACTGCTTGCAGCATAAAGACATCGTCGTAACTCAGAGCGCGGCTTTGAGCATGGGCGCCTAAGCTCAAGCTCAAAGACACAATGGCCAGCAGCACCATCAAGGTGGCTTTTGATGGCAAGAAGCGGATAATTGAAGTGTTTGTGGAGAACATGGGCTTTTCCCGTAGCGTGAATGACAAGATGTTTCTCTATCTTAGAACATTCAAGGCACCAATCAAGCCCGTTATCTCAGTCTTACTGGAAATGAAAGGCGCCGGTGTTTCCCAGCGCCCTCCGGTTTTTGGTTTAGTTAGCCAGATCAATAACCCCAAGAGACCGGCCACCGCCAGATGGGCCGAAGATCAGGCAAGTCTCTTTGAAGTGGCTCACACCGATTGCACTGCACGCCAGAGCCCTCGCCGCAGACGCCACAGTTATAGACTGCCACCCCACATCGGCAGTTTTCGGCCGCACGATAACATTGAGCGATGCGCCAGCCACAAAAAGCACCACCACTGATTGCACAAATCACCGCAGCCACTGGCACGGCGCAGGGCCAACCTTCTTTGCTCTGAAAATCGATCAAGTCTTTGGCTTGAAGCATGTATCGCTCGCCTTGATAGGTGGCCGCCACAACAAAATCATGAAAATCAATTTCATAATCCAGGGCCTCACCGTCCAATAAAGCCGAACCATAGACTTTCCCGTGCGTGGGCAAGCCTGAGCAACTGGAGGCTGCCAGCGGGGCTTGTTCGGTTTTACTGCTCAAGGGGTCATCCATCAACTTGATTGGTGCGCCATTGGGCGCCTGAAAATCAAAGGTTGAGATATAAGACTCAGGGTCGTTGGTTTGCGCCGCTTCAATGGCTTTATAAATCTTTTCGGCCATGACAGGGTCAATGGTCTTTGCTTGCGTGGGTGTGGCAAAGGCCACCAAACACAAGCCGAGCAACAACGCCCAGCCGCTTAAGGTGTATCGGAATCGAGTGGTTAACATCATGGCTAGACATCCTTTGGGTGAGTGGATGTCCAGATTAAAGAGGCGAAGGAAAGACCGATATCAGAGATCACCCCCGCTGACTGCCAGCGTTTGGTGTCTGGGGTGACCGAGTTAAAGATGAGGGCCTTGTCAGTTGTTAGCCTGACTGTGGGGAGAAGACATATTCCTGCATGCCATTCGATAACAAGATGGCGTTCTCAGTTTGATACCCTCTGAGCATTCCCTCTAAACGCTTCGGGGTATACCTGGGGCTTGGGATCGTGTCTCGCGATCGGGCAAGGTCCAGATACGTCTTACCCTCATTAAAAGACAGCTCGCAGATAGGCGGTGTCGTTGGCATCGTCGGCGACGAGTATTCAATAAGCGCATGCACGCGTGCCGATGGTTTTAGATGGGGTTTTAGGTGGCCAACAAGGCTGGTGAGGCTGGGCGGATCAAAATAATTCAAGAAACCCCAGCACAGCAACCAATCAGCAGGCTCCAGTTGATATTTCATCAGGTGCTGAGCGATCAGTGCTGAACATTCTTCTTGTGTTTCTGTGGCGAACCAAGCATCGAGTTGCTCGCCAATGGCCAACGCATCCAGCCGTGCTCGGAAGGGTTGTAAGACCGAGACCAAGGATGACGATAAGACACCCAGATCGATGACCACCAGACGCTGATCCTCTCGAACAGCATCCAGCAACCGGCCCAGCAATGGTGTCTGCACCAACGAGCTTGTCGATGTGGCAAGACCCATCACTTGGCTGGCTCAGCGACCCAACGGATCGTCAGATTAGGGCTTGTAAGTCTGTTGCAATAAAGAGGTAACAGGCTCAGTTTCGTCAGCCACTTTGGCCTTAGGTTGTGCCTTGGGTGCCGCTTGCCCAAAAGACTTCTTTAGGTCTGCTGTTTCATTGTCCATATCAATGGTGCCGCTGAAATAGCCGCCTTGCTCTAGGCTCACAGCTGGGGCCACCAGCTTCCCGGTCACATGGGCACTGCGGCGCACCACGATGGATTCTGCAGCAAAAGCATTGCCCTCGAACTTGCCTTCCAAGACGATGTGCCGGCCGTAGATATCTGCGACCACGTGTCCTTTGCTGCCCACGGTCAAAGTGTTTTGCTTGAGCTCTACGGTGCCCGTGACTTTGCCTTCAATCAGCAGGTCTTCTTCGCCAGAGAGGCGGCCATCCATATGGATAGAAGCACCCACCATGGCCACCCCAGAGGGCGCGCGAGAAGCCCGTGCCCGCTCGGCCACAGCTTCATTGGACGTGTCGTTATGCGTTGAACTACCTTTATTGAACATGTCTATTCCTTAAAACTTCCAGCCATCGGCCAAAATAAAGATAAAAGGGTATCCAAATTACCCCTTTTTGCCCCCTAGGGTCAAGTGTTTCGGGGTGGATTTGGTGTCTCGAGGACTCCAACAGCCCTCAGCTGGACTGTTCCAGCTTGGCCCAAGTATCACGGAGCGTCACTGAGCGGTTGAATACCAGGCCATCGGGCTTTGATGCGAGGTCCACCACAAAATAGCCCAAACGCTCGAACTGCACGGGCGTCAGCTTCGGCCAGTCCTTTAAGCTTGGCTCCAGCATGGCGGTATGAACAGTCTCCACAGATTGTGGGTTGATGTGCTGAACGAAGTCCATGTCCTTGTCCGCGGCTGGGGAGGCGACATTGAACAGGCGGTCGTAAAGATGAACGGTCGCCGGCACTGCATGCTCAGCACTCACCCAATGGATGGTGCCTTTCACTTTGCGCTCGGCCCCAGGCAAGCCTGAGCGAGATTCTGGATCATACGAACAATGAAGCTCGATCACTTCACCGCTGGCATCATGAATCACTTCATCACAGCGGATAATGAAAGCGCCTCTGAGTCTGACCTCACCGCCTGGCTTGAGTCGAAAGAACTTTTTCGGGGCGTCTTCCATAAAGTCATCTTGCTCGATGAAGAGCTCGCGAGTGACTGGCACTTGTCTTGTGCCCGCAGATTCATTTTGTGGATGGTTAGGAAGCTCCGCATATTCAACGTGACCTGCTTCGAAGTTGGTCAGGATGACTTTCAATGGCTTCAGCACGGCCATGCGTCGCTCAGCAGTGACATTGAGATCGTCACGGAGATTTCGTTCTAGCACACCAAAGGGAATGACGCTTTCTGACTTCGTCACCCCAATTTCTTGGCAGAACTGCCGAATCGAGTTAGGCGTAAAGCCCCGTCGACGAAGCCCTGCCAACGTGGGCATGCGTGGATCGTCCCAACCTGCGACATGGCCCTCTTCTACCAAGCGTGTCAAACGCCGCTTGGACAGGACAGTGAAGTCGATGTTGAGCCTAGCAAACTCTATCTGATTCGGCTTGGAAGGCACAGGCAGATGTTCAATGAACCAGTCATACAGCGGGCGATGGTCTTCAAACTCCAATGAACATAATGAGTGGGTGATGTGTTCGATGGCGTCTGATTGGCCATGGGCAAAGTCATAAGTGGGATAAATACACCACTGATTGCCAGCGCGGAAATGGTGTAGATGTCGGATTCTGTAGAGAATGGGGTCTCTCAGGTTGATGTTCGGTGCCGCCATATCGATCTTGGCGCGCAGCACATACTGCCCATCTGAGAATTCACCTGCTCGCATGCGTTCAAACAAATCACGATTTTCCGCGACAGCTCGGTCTCGGTGTGGGCTGTTGGTGCCAGGCTCTGTTAACGTGCCTCGCTGCTCACGAATGGTCTCAGGGTCTTGGCCATCGATATACGCGAGCCCATGATCAATCAGGTGCAGCGCATAGTCATAGAGGGCCTCGAAATAGTCAGAGGCATAACACTCGTTTTTCCATTGATAACCCAACCAAGCCACATCTTCTTTGATGGCATCGATGTAGCGCTGCTCTTCCTTAGCAGGGTTGGTGTCATCAAATCGAAGGTTGGTATAGCCACCAAAAGTCTCGGCCATCGAGAAGTTAACGACAATGGCTTTGGCATGCCCAATGTGCAAGAACCCATTGGGTTCGGGCGGAAAACGGGTGATCACTTGATCATATTGCCCCGCGGCCATTTCTTTTTTAATGCGGGTGTGAATGAAGTGCGTGCCCACATTAGGCTCATCGGCTGCGGTGCGTGGGTGAGAATCGGTGTGTTCGGTCATGGCCAGGGCTTGATCAATCCGTAAACGCCCATTGTATCGGGGTTTCGTCCCCAAATCCTAGTCTTAGCCCCATTCTGATTGACTCATTTAGGCGTTTGGCTGCAGTGAGCACAGAAGGCCACCTGATGCACTATGATTTGCCCTTAAAAGCGAAGCAAGGCACACTAGAGCCATTCATAACAAGTATTAGGGTAGACGATATTCCATGAGCGACTTGTCTTTCGATCATCAGAAACTTTCTAACCGCATCCTTTCCTCCATGGCGCTGGGGCTTGTTGTAGGCATTGCGCTGAACTTCACCTTGGCAGATAACGAGTGGTTTAAGGCCATGGTGCTGGATGGTGTGCTCAGCACGGTTGGGGAGATCTTTGTTCGGTTCCTAAGCATGTTGGTCGTGCCGTTGGTCTTTGTTTCGTTGATCACGGGCGTCAGTGCACTGAGTGACCCCAAAAAGCTTGGGCGCGTCGGGGGGAAGGCGGTCAGCCTTTATCTGTTCACCACCGGGGTGGCGGTGACCTTGGCACTGGTGGCAGCGGTCATTGTTCAGCCAGGGATTGGCGCCAGTCCCGAGGTGTTGATTCAGCGAGAAATTGCCGCCCAGCCCTCTTTCTTCCAAGTGCTCATTGATATGGTGCCCAGAAACCCTGTCCAAGCCATGGCTAACGGCGATATGTTGCCGATCATCGTGTTTGCGGTTTTGGTGGGCTTATCCATTGCTCTGGCCGGCGATTCAGGGCAGCGCATCGGTCATTTTTTTAATGATTTCAATACCGTGGTCATGCGCTTGGTGGGGTTTGTTATGTTGATGGCGCCCTATGGTGTATTTGCACTGATTACGGTACTGGCTGCCACCACCGGTTGGTCAACCTTTTTGGGTGTGCTTAAGTATGTGATTTTGGTTTTGGTCATTCTGGTGGTGCATGCCAGCATCAGTTACTCCTTAATTCTGAAGTTATTCACGGGCCTAAGCCCCGTCACATTCTTCTCAAAAATGCGTGGTGTAATGGCGTTTGCTTTTTCCACCGCTTCAAGTGCCGCGACCATTCCCGTCACACTCAAAACGGTTCAACAGCAACTTGGTGTAAACAACCGCGTCTCATCCTTCACAGTCCCCTTGGGGGCCACCATCAACATGGATGGCACAGCCATCATGCAGGGAATTGCGGCTGGATTTATTGCGCAGTACTACGGCGTTGACCTAAGCCTTGGACAGTATTTGATGGTCGTGGTGATGGTGATCATCGCCTCGGTGGGCGCGGCTGGTGTGCCAGGTGTTGGTTTGGTGCTATTGGCAGGTGTTTTGGCGCAAGTAGGGCTACCGGCTGAAGGCATCGCCTTGATTTTGGGCGTGGACCGTTTGCTTGATATGACCCGTACCGCAGTAAATGTCACCGGCGATGCCATGGTCACTGTGGTTGTTGCCAACTCCGAAGGTGAACTTGATCATGCCGTCTATAACCAGCAGGCCTAAGTAAGGCTTGCTGATGTCTTGAGCTTTATTGCGTACAAGGAATTGTTCAGGGCATAAAAAAACCCCAAGGCTGATAACAACCTTGGGGTTTCTCACAATAAATGCCTGGCAGTGACCTACTCTCACACGGCAAATGCCGCACTACCATCGGCGCAGGTACGTTTCACTTCCGAGTTCGAGATGGGGTCGGGTGGTTCCATACCGCTATTGCCACCAGGCAAGGCGAAAACGTTTCGAAGTCTGTTCAAGAGCGTCTTGTTTTTTGATCGCGTCCTGTCATTGAAGACAGCATAAAAGATCAATTGGCTTTGGTGTTATATGACCAAGCCTCACGGGCAATTAGTACTGGTTAGCTTCACACATTGCTGTGCTTCCACACCCAGCCTATCAACCTGGTAGTCTTCCAGGGCCCTTTAGGGACCTCTAGGGTCCGTGAGACCTCATCTTGGGAGGGGCTTCCCGCTTAGATGCTTTCAGCGGTTATCCCGTCCGATCATAGCTACCCGGCAATGCATCTGGCGATACAACCGGAACACCAGCGGATCGTCCACTCCGGTCCTCTCGTACTAGGAGCAGCTTCCCTCAAGTCTCAAACGCCCACGGCAGATAGGGACCGAACTGTCTCACGACGTTCTAAACCCA
>CAYWVH010000024.1:6640-13675 GCA_964461845.1 uncultured Wenzhouxiangella sp. | reverse complement strand
GGATGCGCATCCAGCTTGTCTTTGGGTGCGATGTCCAATCCCCGAAACGCAATGCCGGCCTGCGTTCGGTTTCTCACATTGAGTTTGTGAAAAATCTCAGACATGTGGGCTTTGACCGTTCTAATCTGAATCCCCAAAGCATCGGCGATTTGTTTGTTGAGCTGGCCTTGGGCCACCATCTCAAGCACCCGAAACTGCTGCGGGGTGAGGCTTGAGATGCGTTGGGCCATATCGCCCTCATCGTCTTCTTGATCCATCGCTTCTCGAACCGCCCGCTCCAAGCGCTTGGGCACCCACTCTTGGCAGTTGAACACCGCCTCCAGCGCTTCAGAGAGCTCCGATAGATCAGAGCTTTTGGGGATAAACCCCGCCGCCCCATGATCAAGTGCGCGTCGAATCACCAGTGGGTCTTCATTGGCAGAGACCACCACCACCGCCACCGCCGGATGGTGACAGCGTATGTGCGCCAAGCCCGTCAGCCCTTGATTGCCTGGCATATGCAAATCGAGCAACACCAAATCCACGCCCGCATCATCGCCCAAGTGCTCGAACACTTCTGGAAGGTCGCGGGCTTGCAAGACATCGACATCATCTATGCAATCTGACAAAGTCTGAACCAGGGCCGCCCGAAACAGCGGATGGTCATCGGCGATGAGGACCCTCGTGGTCATGTCACCGTCCAGCCCCCATCAACGACAATCGCTTGGCCGGTGATGTTTCTCGCTGCAGGGCTCAATAAAAACGAACAAATCCCAGCCAACTCTTCAAAGGTGATGAACACACCCTTGGGCATGGGTTTGAGCATGATTTTTTCAACGACCTCATCCTCAGTCAGGCCATGCGCTTTGGCCTGAGCGGCGATTTGTTGATCGACCAAGGGCGTTCTGACATAGGTCGGGCACACGGTGTTGATGGTGATATCGGTATCGGCGGTTTCCAGCGCCATGACTTTTGAAAAACCCATCAAACCATGCTTGGCGGCCACATAAGCACTTTTATAAGGACTGGCGACCAGTGAGTGGATGGATCCGATGTTGATGATCCGCCCAAACCCCCGCTCGCGCATGCCTGGCAACACAGCCCGGGTGAGCCCCGCCACACCGGTGAGCATCACCTCTACCAAATAAGACCAGCGGGCCATGTCAAAGTCTTCCAAACGGGCAACATGTTGCAAGCCTGCGTTGTTGATTAACACATCGACAGGCCCAAGCCCCGTCTTTTCAACCTCATTGATGACTTGATCAATGGCCGATGCTTTGGAGACATCAAGTGCGAAGGCCGCCGTCGCTGCCCCGCTATGCGCGATGGCATTTGCGGCCTCTTCAGCGGCTTCCAAAGAATAATCTGTGATGATGAGGCTGTGACCGGCCTCAGCCAGCCCTTGGGCGATGCCTCGACCGATGCCACTGCCAGCGCCTGTGATCAGTATGTTCATACCTTAAAAGTGTAGCAGGTTAAGGCCCATCCTCGCCCTGTACCAAAGTCCATTGAAGCTTTGTAAAAAGACTCTGGTAGGCTTAGGGGCATGACCACTTCATTGATGACACGCATGCTGGGAGAGACCACCGTGATCAAGCACCCAAGCCATCCATCCAAAGCTTTGCTGTTGGGCATCCTATCCTCTGTTTTGCTCACCGCCTGCCAGGGAAATGACCCAAGCCAGACACCCGTGATTGAACAGATCGAAGAAGAGATCTTGATCACCGCTCACCAAGACCTGGTGAGCGCAGGTCTTGGTCTTGCAGGATTGCGCGGCCCCAAACCCCAAGCCATGGATGCGCTCTCACCCACCCCAGAAGAACTTCGCGCGATGGCCATACATACCCACTTCACAGGCTTAAGTGCAGTCAATACCGCCGATGGGCTGGGTGGCTTTGTGGAGACAGACCTGCCTGTGGTGGCGGGTGTTGAGGTGATGACCTGGCGCGCTGTGGCCGATACCGGCCATCGTGCCCGAGCGCTGTTACAAATCCCCGACCAATTTAATCAAGACGCACCTTGCTTGGTGGTCGCACCGGCCTCGGGCTCTCGGGGCGTGTATGGGGCCGCACCCTTGGTCTCGCCTTGGGCCCTGCCCAAGGGTTGTGCGGTGGTGTACTCAGACAAAGGTGCTGGCACCGATTACTTTGATCTGGCCAGCCAAACAGGTGTGACCTTAAATGGTCAACGCACTGGCATGGGTGAAGCACCGCTTGGCTTTGTGCCCCAAACGATGGATGAGCCCAGCACCGCTGTGGCCACCGCGCACGCCCACAGCCAGATCAACGTAGAAGCCCACTGGGGTGAGATCACGCTGGATGCCACTCAATGGGCGCTTGATTACTTATCCAATGAATACCCGATCGAGAATAAAGACACCATCCGCGTGATCGCAGCAGGGCTTTCCAATGGGGGTCATGCGGTCCTCAAAGCGCTGGAGGCCGATCAAGCAGGCTTGATCGATGCGGTGGTCTCGGTGATGCCCAACATCACCCCACCCAACACCCCGCATCTTTATGAATACGCCTCCATGGCGGCGTTGTATCAGCCCTGCCTGTTGGGGGATGCTGGCTTTGCGGCTGAACTGCCTTTCGCCAACCCGCTCCTCATAGGCTTTGGGCCCATGCGTTGCCAAAGCCTGGCTGAGGCCGGTTTATTGGATGAGGCCACACCCCAAGCAGCACTTGAGGCATTAACCGCCTTTGGGTTTGATCAAGATGGCTTGATGTTCTCCGCCTCAACCGTGGTGCTGGATGTCTGGCGAACCATTTTGGTGAACTACGCCTCTGCTTATTTGAAAACACCCTTTGATCAAATGCCCTGCGGTTATCGGTTTGATGCCAGCACCGCCAGTGAGGCCCAAAAAGCGGCTTGGTGGGCGACGGGGTCTGGCTCACCACCTGGCGATGGCATCACCTTGGTCGATACCCAAATGGCCACCCACCCCACGGATCCCCACTTTGCAGGCTTACAGTGTTTGTATGAGCTAATGAACCATGAAGCGCTGCAGGCCTCCATCGCTCAAACCAAAGCCTCAGCGCGTTGGCCGCATCAGATCCCCGTGTTTGTGGTGCATGGTCAGGTCGATGGGCTGATTCCGGCGGCCTTTTCATCCAGACCCTATGTGGCTCAAGCCATCAGCAACGGCATGCAGGTGGACTATCAAGAAATTGAGGGCGCACAACACTTCGATGCCTTCTTAAATGCGCTGGTGGCAGATCCGCGATGGAAGCCCATATTGCCGCACGGCTGGGCAGCCTTGGATCAGGCTTGGGATGCTTTGGACGCTGCCAATCAATAAATCGGTGACATGTTGGCATCACCCCAAAATGCCATTGATCACAGAGCGAAGCGCAAGGGGTCGGATGGGTTTGTGTAGAAACTCACAACCGGCCGCTTGCGCAGCGAGCCTCACCTCAGAGGCGTGATCGGCGCTGATCATCACCGCTGGAATCACGTGTCCAAGCTCAGCGAGTGCTTCGTAGACATCCAAGCCGGTGAGCCCTTGGTTTAAGTGGTAATCCAAGACCATCAAGTCGATGGTCTGTTGCTCAACACAGGCCAATGCACTGGGAAGATCGCTGGCCACTTCGACCTCAAAGCCCCAACCGCCGATCAAAGCCGCCAGCGAGCCTCGCATGCTCGCATCGTTGTCCACCACCAAAATACGGCCTCGGCTCTTGGGAACATCGATCTCATCTTTGATGGGGCGACGATGCACCGCCTTAGTTCTGGGCACTGAGACTGCAAACAAAGTGGGCCCACCGGCTTTGGATTCCAGTCTCAAGGGATGATCCAGGAGCCTGGCCATTCTCTCTGCGATGGCCAAGCCCAAGCCCAAGCCCGGCCCGCCTTGGTCTGGCTCGAGCCGACGAAACTCTTCAAAAATCACCGCTCGGTCTTCGGCGGTGATGCCAGGGCCTGTGTCCCACACACCGATCATCACTTGATCATTTTTACGTCTCACGCCCATCACAATCCGGCCTTGGTCTGTGTAGCGAACGGCGTTGGATAAGAAGTTTTGTAAGATGCGGCGGAGCAGTTGCGGGTCGGTCTCTACCCAAACAGAGCTTGCAATGGTTCGAAGCTCGAGCTTTCTTTCTGCCGCCAGCAAACGAAACTCACCATCGAGCTGATCAAAAATCTCGGACAAAGGGAAGCGGGTGATTCTGGGTTTAAGGCCACCGGCATCCAGCCTTGAGATGTCCAATAGGCTCTCGATCAAGCGCTCGGTCGCGCTCAACGCGCCTGAGATCTGATGGAGGGCTTGGGCGCTGGGGTGCTCGCCCAAGCGCGCGCTGACAGAATGAGTCAGCAATTGGGCTGCGTTGAGAGGTTGCACCAAGTCGTGGCTCACCGCGGCCAAGAACCGGGTCTTGGCCTCGGAGGCGGTCTCGGCTTGGAGCTTGGCGTTTTCTAACTCGGAGGTTCTCGCCACCACCCGTTGTTCTAGGGTCTCGTTGATTTCTCGAAGCTCTTCGGCGGTGCTTCTAAACTCAGTCACATCGGTAAAGGTCGCCACAAACCCACCGCCTGGCATGGGGTTCCCCCGAATCTCAATCATCCGACCATCGGGCCAGCGCCGCTCCACCAGGTGCCTGGAGCCTTGGCGTTTAAAATTCAAGCGTCTTTCAATCTGAGCTTCGATGTCGCCCCTCCCCATCAAGCCTTGCTCGGCGTTGTGCCGCAACAAATCCGCCACCGGCCGCCCGACCCGAATGAGCTCAGGCGGATAGTCAAACATCTCAAGATAGGCCGAGTTCCAAGCCACCAAGCGCATCTCAGGGTCGACCACACACACCCCTTGGCTCATGTTCTCTAGAGCCCCTGACAACACCCCATAAGAAAACTGAGCCTGCCTCGTGGCCGCACCGACCATCTCAGCGACCTCATCTAAGGGTGCTGGCGTTCGTCGTCTGGCCGCTTCTAAGAGCAATCTGGCAGAGGCCGAACCCACCACCGCGGCCAATTCGTGCTCGAGGGCTTGCTCCAGTAACAGCGCATCGTCGTGGCTGTGTATTAAGGCATCGGCTCGATCGGCGGGCAAGAACCGACGTGCCAACTGAGCCAGCACCGAGGCATCCAAAAGCCCGATGGGGCTCATGCCCATGCCCGCATCTTTCCCCGAACCAGACACTGTGGATTGAGCGCTGATCACCCACATCACCAAGGCATTAACGGCCAAAGACACCCACACGCCCCTGGCCAAGGGATCCCAATCGCCCAAGCCCAACAAGCCCTCAGGCGACAACCAAGACCAGCCCAAGGGCCCAAAGCGCACCCAATCCACATCACCCATCAACAAAGGCAGCACCAAGACATAAGCCCAGACCGCCATCCCCGTCATCACCCCCCAAATCACGGCAGTCGGTCGGATGCTCGGCCGGTAGACCGCCAACCACACCGCAGGCCCCAATTGCGCGAGTCCGGAAAAAGACAAGGCCCCAAGATCGGCCAAGGCCTCTGACGAGCCAACTTGGCGGTGATAGATGTAGGCGAGCGCCATCACCACCACAATGCCAATGCGTCTTTGTAACCTCACCGAGCCCAAGGCGCGCTCTTCGACTCGGGTGATCTTAAGGGTCGCGGGCGTCAACCAATGATTTCCCATCATGATCGACAAGGTGAGGCTCGCCAAGATCACCATGCCAGTGGCGGCACTCAAGCCCCCCAAAAAAGCAAACAAAGCCAGCCCCGTTTGACCATCAGACAGCGGCAGCATCAAGACATACAAATCAGGCGAGATGGCCTGATCGCCCAACACATCTAAGCCTGCGCGCGCCAAGGGCACAATCGGCATGGCGATGAGCAATAAAAAGACTGGGAATAACCACCGGGCTGCGTTGAGGTGTTTGGGGTCTCTGCATTCGACCAACATGATGTGGAATTGGTGGGGCAAGGTAAACATCACCAAAGCCCCCAACAACACCAGAACCACAAAACTGTCCACCCCCGAAAACGCCAAAGGCTCGGTCTGGGCCAACATCGCCTGCGGGTGGTCGTATAAACCCCACAGCACAAACCCGCCCAAAGCGAGCATCGCTGCGAGCTTCAAGACAGACTCAAACCCCATCGCTGCCACCAGCCCTGGGTTGTGGTCTTTGCTCGACGCACTTCTGGTGCCAAACAGCATGGCAAAGATCGCCATAAAAATGGCGACATAAAACACAGAGTCTGTCAGTGCGGTGATGTTCTCCACATCACTGGCCCGAGCGGTCAGCGCCTCAACACTCATCCCCACGGCTTTGAGCTGCAATGAGATGTAGGGAACAATCCCCACCACCGCTACGCCTGTGATGAGGGCTGCAAGCGTTGACGACTTGCCAAACCGAGAGGCAACAAAGTCTGCAATCGATGTGGAGTTTTCTGCCTTGGACAAATGCGCCAAGCGTTTCAAGAAACCAAAGCCCAACAGGAAAATCAAAATCGTGCCCACAAACGTGGGCGGGATCGGCCAGCCGTTTTGGGCGGTCTGGGTGGTCACCCCATAAAACGTCCAAGCCGTGCAATAAACCGCCAGAGACAAGGCATAGACCACAGGCCAGAATCGATTGAGTGCCCCACGGTATCGCTCGCCCGCCACGGCGACCAGGAACAATAGCCCCAGCCACGCAACGCCAGCCATCGCCACCGTGGTGGTGGTCAAGCCTGTCATGGAATCAAAAGGGTGTGCATCATCGGCTCATTATAGAACCGTATAAAAAAAATCCCCACCCAAATGGGTGGGGATTCGTCTACCCCGAAGCTTCTTTTGGAGAAGTCTTAGAAATTCACCTTCGCGGTCAAGGTGATGGTGCGTGGTGGGCCATAGAACGCGTTCATGACCCCTTCAAGACCCAAAGTTGAGCGTGTGCCATCGGGGGTGGCAAACACATAACCTGCGGTCTTGTATTCTTTGTCGGCCAAGTTTCTGCCGTGCAGACCAATCTCGTAGCGACCCGAGGCCGGTTTCCAGACAATGTGCGCATCATACAAGGAGTATGGGGCCTGGTCTAAGAACGCCGATGGGATCTCAAACTGATTGGTCTTTGAACGATACGACCAAGCACCGATGAA
>CAYWVH010000024.1:0-6540 GCA_964461845.1 uncultured Wenzhouxiangella sp. | reverse complement strand
CCGATTTCATAGCTGTCCACGGTCTCTGGGCCAAAGCGCATGAACTCAAAGACCTCTGCTTGATCCACCGCACCATCGCCATTGAGGTCAGGCGCTGCCGTGGTCAAACCGCGAGGATCGAAACTCCCGCCCTTAAAGCCTTGGCTGTAAGAGGCGTAGATGTTGTGATCATCGTTGGGCTTATAGGCAATGCTGGCTCTTGGGGTGAACTGGGTGTACTTGGCGGAGCCATCAAAGTCTGAGGTCGTGGCCAAGACTGCAGGTGTCCCACCAAAGAAGCTGGATGCACCCAACATGGTTTGTCTCAACACCCGAGAGCTTCTTTCATCGCTGGTGTAACGACCACCCAATGAAAGCTCAAAGTTGTTGCCCAAGTCATAACTGACATCGGCAAAGAACGACCATGTCTCAGTGTCCACATTGCCTGAAGTGAACGCATTCAAGCCAGGCAAGCCCAACAGATCACCGGTGGTGAACAGGCGCACATCAAAGGGACCAAAGGCGTTGGCGTCCAAGTAATAAAAACCCACCACCCCGGCCATGCGCTCGGTGGTGAAGTTCAACTGGAACTCTTGGCTCAACTGCTCGTTGTCATAGATGGCGGCCACATCCACATCGGCTTGTGGCAAAGCATCAAAGTCGATCTGCGTGGTGGTCTTGTCTTCACGGTAGGCCGTGATCGACTTAAAGGTCATGCCAGGTGAGATGAAATACTCAGCGGTGAGTGCTGAACCCGTGGCACGGGTCTCATTCTTACCCGTCATACCGCCTCTGGAGTCATAGACGTTACCCAACACAGGCGCGCCACCAAAGAGGCCTGGAATCAAACGGTGTCCACCCATGGGGTTGGAGTCGTCTTGATAGGCATCGACAGCAAATCTGACAAACCAATTGTCATTGGGCTCCCACTCAGCGCTGAAGCGCCATGCCATCACATCTTTGTTGTAGTTGTCTTCGCCGGTGGTCAGGTTGGTGCCGTAACCATCGCGATCAAAACTCGCCACAGCCGCACCCACGCGCAACTGGTCATTGACGACGGTAGAACCACTCAAGAGAATGTCTTGTTGCGAGAAGCTGCCGACCGAGCCGCGGATGGTCGCGGTCGGCTCATCGGCCAAACGCTTGGTCACATATTTCACCGCACCCCCAATGGTGTTGCGGCCATACAGGGTGCCTTGTGGGCCACGCAGAACTTCGATGCGCTCGACATCGTACACATCTAAGATGGCGGCCTGTGGACGGTTTAGGTACACATCATCCACATACATCCCAACCCCTGCCTCAAACCCAGCCACTGGGTCCTGCTGGCCGATGCCTCGGATAAAGGCCGTCAGGGTGTTGCTCGTACCCCGAGAGACTTCCAAGGTGGTGTTGGGTGAGATTTGTTGGATGTAGGTGATGTCTTGGGCACCCACATCTTCTAAGGCTTCACCGCTCACCGCAGTCAGGGCGATCGGCACATCGATCTGGCTCTCATCGCGGCGACGGGCGGTGACTTCGATGGTGTCCATCACCCGCTCGCTGCGCTCCTCATCGGCCCGCTCTTCCTCGGCCTGCTGGGCGTGCGCGCCCATGGCCAGGGCCATTGAGAGCCACAAAGTGGATAGTTTTAATCCTGCATGTTTCATGAGACATCGTCCTCTAGTGTGGGGATGGTCGTTAAAAAAATGTCATGTTGATGCTGGCAGGGTAGCCCAAGGACAGCGCTCGGCACACTGGACCTTGGTACAGTTATCAAACCAAGCCCCCAACACCATGATTGAGCGCAGTATCTCGGGGCTTTTAGGCCCGTTGAGCCAGTATATTAAGGAGTCACCATGCTGAGTTTGATTGGCCTGTTGCTGGGTTTGGCCTTGTTGATTGCCCTGACCATGCGCGGCATGAGTCTGTTTGTCGCCACCCCTTTGTGTGCCCTGATCGTCGCCATCACTGCTGGGATCCCATTGCTGCCCCCACTGGCCGGTGCCGATGGCGTTAACTTGGTCACGCAATACATGAATGGCTTTACTGGCTTTATCGCTTCTTGGTTTTTCATCTTTCTGTTCGGCTCATTGTTTGGGAAGTTGATGGAGTCATCAGGGGGTGCCGACTCGGTCTCTCATTGGATCATCACCCGCCTAGGCACCCAACGCGCTGCTTTGGCCGTGGTCATGGCCTGCGCGATCTTGACCTATGGGGGGGTGTCGTTGTTCGTGGTCGCGTTTTCGGTCTATCCAATGGCGCTGGCTTTATTTAGAGAAGCCAACCTGCCCCGACGTTTTATTCCCGCCACCATGGCTTTTGGTTCGGTGACCTTTACCATGACCTCAGCCGGCTCCCCAGAAATCCAAAACTGGATCCCGATTGAGTTTTTGGGGACCTCTCCATTGGCCGCTTGGCAGGCGAGTTTGATTGTGGCGATTTTTATGGCCACGACAGGTTATTTTTGGCTGACTTGGATGCTGGATCGCGCGGTGGCGCGTGGTGAGCTGTTTGAATCCAGAGCCGATGACCCTGAGAGCGGCCGAGGCGATCTGCCCAACCCTTGGGTTTCCATGATTCCTCTGTTGCTGGTGCTTGGGATTTCTTTTACCACCCACGATCAGTTGGGCACCTCTGCTTTGATCGTGGCGCTGTTGGCCGGCTGCATTGGGGCTGTGTTGATCAACCCCAAACACTTGCACGCCCCTGGGATGGCGCTGACAGAGGGCGGCACGGGTGCATTGGTGGCGATTGGCAATACGGCCGCGGTGGTGGGGTTTGGTACGGTGGCCAAAGTCTCACCCGCCTTTGATGCGGCCGTTGTTTGGGTCACTTCGATGCCAGGCTCTGGCTTGGTCTCGGCGGCGATTGCGGTCTCTGCCATTGCGGCAATGACGGGTTCAGCCTCGGGGGGCCAAGCGATTGCGCTGCCCATCTTAGGGCCTCACTACATGGACCAAGGTGTGAACCCAGACCAACTCCACCGGGTGGTGGCGATTTCTTCAGGCGCCTTGGATTCCTTGCCGCACAACGGCTATGTGGTCACCACCATCCGTGCGATTTGTAAAGAAACGCATGCCGCGGCTTATGCGCCGATGGGGGCGTTGACTGTGGTGATCCCACTGCTTGGTTTGTTGCTTTGCTTGGGTCTGTTTGCGATTGGATTTTAGGAGCCAACCCAGACATTGATTTAGAGCATCGGCCAAGAGGGCAACTGCACCACCCGGCCATATAACCATTCGGTGTTGGGCAGCGCCGAGCGAGGTGAGCGCTGGTGCGCCAATGAGTGATGCAGGGGTTGCCACAAGGGCCGAGTGAGCACACCCAGTTCGCGGGTTGATTCGATGAACTGATTCGCCTGATCTGTCTGATCAAATACCAAGGCCATGATCCAATCGTTGCTTGTGGCTTGCTCGATCGGTGCAATGAAGTGAACACCTTCCATTGAGGCCAGCGCCGCTTGATAACGCTCGGCCAGCGCACGCTTGCTCGCTTGAATCTCACCCAACTTTTGCCACTGCGCCAAACCTAAGCCTGCATTCAGTGCTGGCATGCCGTAGTTGTAGCCCACCTCATCAAAGGTGGCTTCATACGCATGTGGCACTTTGGCCACCCGTGAGAGGTGCCTGGCTTGCTTGGCCAGTGCTTCATTATTGGTGAGCAGCACCCCACCGCTGCCGGTGGTGATGAGTTTGTTGGCATTGAAACTCACCACACCCACATCCCCGAATGATCCGCAGCGTTGGGTGGCGTGGTCTTCTTTCACACCACTGCCCAAGGCCTCGGCGGCATCTTCAATCAATGGCAAACCCACCTCGTCACAGAGCGCTCGTATGGCTTGAATGCGGCATGGCAGTCCCAACACATGAACCGGCAAGCAGGCCGCGACCCGTTGGCGGGTGGCTCGGTGATAGAGCCCACCCTCGCGACGCTCGCACTCGGTTTCGATGAATGTGGCCAACGCCTCTGCGCTCATGCCCAAGGTGTCGCGATCCACATCGATAAAATACGGACTCGCGCCCAGATATCGAATGGCATTGACCGGTGCGATGAAGGTGTTGGCCTGGGTGATCACCAGATCATGGGCACCCACGCCCAAACATTGCAGACCCAAGTGCAATGCTGCGGTCGCATGAATGGTCGCTACGGCATGTTCAACACCGATGAACTCTGCCAAGGTTTTTTCAAACTCAGCGACCGGCTCACCACCCATGGCGACCCAACCACTGGCCAAGACATCACTGAGCGCTTGGACTTCGCTTTGATCAAAGCTTGGACGATAGAGCTCAATGGGCTGATCGGTTTGATAAAACTCCCGACAGACCGAGACAATGGTGTGGGCGATGTCGCTGATCGAATGGCTGACCGGATGGTTGACCAAGTCGCTCACCAGCGCTTTATGATCCCGACTGCCCGGCCAAGTGACGCTCCCATTGAAGCGCAGAAGCCACAATCCCCTCGATGTCGTTGTATTGAGGTTGCCAATTGAGTGTTTGGCGAATCAAGTCTGCTTTGGCCACCAAGGTGGCTGGGTCCCCCGCTCTTCTTGGGGCTTGTGTGATGTTCAACGGCCGATCGGCCAAGCGACCCACCACATCCAAGACTTCTTTGACACTGAAGCCTTGACCATAACCGCAGTTCAGCGTGGCCGAGGGCTCGCCTTGGCGCAAATAATCCAGCGCGGCCAAATGCGCCAGGGCCAAGTCCTCCACATGAATGTAGTCTCTGATGCAGGTCCCATCGGGGGTGTCGTAGTCATCCCCAAAAATCGATAAGCCCGCTCGCTTGCCGACCACATGCTCACAAGCCACTTTGATCAAGTGCGTGGCCTCAGGCGTGGATTGCCCCAGCCTGCCTTGAGGCTCAGCACCTGCGACATTGAAATACCGCAACACCACATGACGAAGGTCTGAAGCCGCCGATAAGTCTCTGAGCATCTGCTCGCTCATCAACTTAGACCAACCATAGGGGTTGATCGGTTGAAGCACAGAGTCTTCGCTGGCCACACCACCGGCGGGTGAGCCATAGACAGCAGCGGTGGATGAGAAAATAAAGTGCGCGATGCCTTGCTCTTGACAGACTTCCAAGAGCGCTCGGGTGTTGGCGGTGTTGTTGCCGTAATACTTCAATGGCTTTTCAACAGATTCTGGCACCACGATGTGGGCAGCAAAATGAAGCACCGATTCGATGTGATGGCCTTTGATGACTTGGCGGATCAAGTCCTGATCGCCGACATTGCCCTCGATCAATTGTGCGCCCAAGACCGCTTCTTTAAACCCAGTCGATAGATTATCGACCACCACCACGCGCTCTCCCCGCTCGGCCAAAAGGCGGGTCACGTGCGAGCCGATGTAGCCTGCACCCCCTGTGACCAACACACCGGCCATGTTATCGACCCACCGCGGTGTAGGCGACAAAGCCTGCCGCCATGACATCGTCTCGCTCGTAGACGTTTCGAAGATCGGCCATCTTGGCGCTGTTCATGGCCTGAGCCAGTGCCTCTAAATCGAGCGCCCGAAACTCGTTCCACTCGGTCAAGATGATCACACAATCGGCCCCTTTGGCCGCGGCATAAGCATCATCGAACCACTCAACGCCTGGCAACAAAGCCTCGCCTTCGTGCCGGCCTTGCGGGTCGACCACGCACACTTTGGCGCCCGCGCCGACCAAAGCCGGCACGATGGTGAGCGCCGGCGCATCGCGCATGTCATCGGTGTTGGGCTTAAAAGTGACACCAAACACAGCAACGGTTTTGTTGTTGACGGTGTCGTCGCACAGCTCCATCACTTTATCGATCATGCGCCGTTTGATTTGATCATTCACCCGCATCACGGTTTCTGTGATGGTCATCGGCACCCCCACCTCTTGGCCGGTTCTGGCTAAGGCCGAGGTGTCTTTCGGAAAACAAGAACCCCCAAAGCCAGGTCCTGGGTGTAAGAACTTGTTGCCAATCCGACCATCGAGGCCCATGCCTTTGGCCACGGCTTTGACATCGGCGCCCACGCGCTCGCACAAGGTGGCCATTTCGTTGATAAAACTGATCTTGGTGGCCAAGAATGCATTGGCGGCATACTTGATGAGCTCAGCCGATTCTAGGTCGGTATAGACAATCGGAAACTCTCGTAAAAACAAGGGCCGATAAATCTCGCCCATCACTTGCTTGGCGCGTTCAGACTCCACACCCACGACCACCCGATCGGGTCGCATAAAGTCATCAATGGCCGCGCCTTCTCTTAAAAACTCTGGGTTGGAGGCGACATCAAACTCGGCATCGGGGCGGGCTTTTTTGATGACATCGAAGACTTGGCGGTTGGTGCCCACCGGCACGGTGGACTTGGTGACCACCACGCAATAGTCGGTCATGGCATGGGCGATGTCTTCAGCAGCGGCCATGACATAACTGAGATCGGCGTGGCCATCGCCGCGTCTTGTGGGGGTGCCGACGGCAATGAAGACCGCTTCTGCGCCATCGACCGCGCTTTTAAGATCGGTGGTGAAGTGCAAGCGGCCTGCTTTGACGTTCTTGGCCATGACCTCATCAAGGCCTGGCTCATAGATGGGCACCTCGCCGTTGTTTAA
>CAYWVH010000023.1:0-14506 GCA_964461845.1 uncultured Wenzhouxiangella sp. | reverse complement strand
TCGCCATGCGCTTCAATGACCTCGGTGCCCGGGCGAAGGTACAAATGAAAGGTGTTGCCCAGCACAATCTCAGCCCCGAGTGCTTTGACCTCTTCAGGCGTCATCGCTTTGACGGTTCCATAGGTTCCCACGGGCATGAAGGCTGGGGTTTGCACCTCACCGCGTTTGAATTTCAACACGCCACGACGGGCTTGGCCATCGGTGTGGGTGAGATTAAATGCCAATGCGCTCATATCAGTGGGGTGCCTTTTCCAATCACTTTTTCCAATAACCTTTCAAATCAAAAAAGATCACAACAGCAAGGTGGCATCGCCGTAACTGAAGAAACGGTAACGTCCATCAATGGCGTGCTGATACGCTGCCAATATTTTTTCTCTGCCAGCAAAGGCAGCCACCAACATCACCAGCGTTGAGCCTGGCAGATGAAAGTTGGTGAGCATGCCATCGATGACTTTAAACTCAAACCCTGGGTAGATGAACAATTGAGAGTCTCCTTGATAGGGCTGGAGCACCCCAGTCGAAGCCGCTGTTTCCAATGACCGAACCGCCGTGGTCCCCACCGCAATCACCCGACCCCCACGGGCTTTGGTCTCGTTGACCTTGGCAACCAAAGCCTCATCGACCTTCAACCATTCTTTGTGCATGACATGGTCTTTGATGTCATCGACGCGCACAGGCTGAAAAGTACCTGCACCCACATGAAGGGTGCACCAACCCATCTCAATGCCAAGCTCGCCCAACTGAGCCAACAAGCCCTCATCGAAATGAAGTCCCGCTGTGGGGGCTGCGACCGCGCCTGGCACTTGGCCATAGACCGTTTGATAGCGCTCTTGATCGCTGGCCTCATCGGCTCTTTCAATATAAGGCGGCAGTGGCATGTGGCCATGGTCCACCAGCACTTGAGACCAAGTGCCTGTTAGCAATTGAAGCCGCCAAAACTCCCCTTCTCGACCCAGCACTTCGATCTCAATCGATTGAGGTTTGGCTTCAATCAGCAGCTGAGTCCCTGGCGCTGGTTTTCGGTTGACCCGAAGTTGGGCGATGACATGCATCTCGTCTTCCACCCGCTCAATCATGATCTCGGCCTGTCCACCCGAGGCTTTTTTCGCCCACAGTCTGGCTGGAATCACGCGGGTGTTATTGAACACCAAAAGATCGCCCGCCTTTAAGTAATCAGGCAAAGCTTTGACGGTGGCATCCACAAAACCGTCCCGCGCCCGATCGATCACCAACAGCCGTGAATCTGAGCGGTTGGGCAAGGGGTATTGGGCAATCAGCTCATCTGGGAGCGTGTAATTGAAGTCTTCGACTTTCATAGCGCCCCATTCTAGTGGAAATGTGCCTTCAATTAGCACAAACTAGGGGCATGACCATTATTCATTCTGATGTTGAATTCGCCCCGGGCCGCTTCAAAGAGCGGTTTCGGCGCCCAGATGCGGCCATCGGTCGCGAGGGCATTTATTTTTGTGGCAACTCTTTGGGCCTCCAGCCCCTCGATGCCGTTGAGGCAGTTCAAGCTGAGCTGGAGCGTTGGGGTCAGATGGCCGTGACCGGCCACTTCGATGGCCCGATGCCTTGGGTGCCGTATCACAAAAACGCCACCGATGGCCTGGCCAAACTCACCGGTGCCAAGCCCAGAGAAGTGGTGGCCATGAACACTTTAACCACCAACCTTCATTTGATGCTCACCAGTTTCTATCGACCCCAAAAAGGCCGAGCAAAGATTGTGATGGAGCAAGGCGCCTTCCCCTCAGACCGACACGCGATCGAATCTCAAATCAGACTCAAAGGCTTTGACCCTGACCACCAACTGATTGAGATCGCGCCCAGAGAAGACCGGCTGCATCATGAAGAGGACTTGGAACACTATTTGGAACGCCATGGGGATGAAGTGGCTTTGGTGTTGTGGCCCGGGATTCAATACGCCACCGGACAGGCGTTTGATCTTGAACGCATTGCCCGAGCCGCGCATCGGGCGGGCACCTTGATCGGTGTGGATTTGGCGCACGCGATCGGCAACATTGAGCTGGAGCTCAATGCACATCACATCGATTTCGCGATTTGGTGTCATTACAAATACTTAAACTCAGGCCCAGGAGCTGTGGGCGGCTGCTTTGTCCATGAGTCTCACCATCCCTTTGATGGCCCACGCTTAGCGGGTTGGTGGGGCCATGAAGAATCATCTAGGTTCAAGATGGCACCCCATCATCAGGCGGCCAAAGGCATTGAAGGCTGGCAGATCTCAGGCCCACCGATTTTATCGACAGCACCCTTGATCGCCTCGCTTCGGTTGTTTGAAGAAGCAGGCATGCCGAAGCTTCGAAAAGCATCGTTGGCGCTGACCGGACGGCTGGCCTCTGGCATTGAGCATGAGCTCGGCGATGAGATTGAGGTTGTCACACCGCTTGAGCCGCACCGGCATGGGGCGCAGTTGTCACTGAAGGTGAAGCGGGGTCGCGAAGCGGGCCGAAAACTGTTTGAACGTTTGGTTGGGCATGGCGTGATTGGTGATTGGCGAGAGCCTGACATCATTCGGATGGCGCCAGCACCCTTGTACAACACCTTCGATGAAGTGGATCGGTTCGTCGCTTTGGCCGCCAAACTGATCAGGGCTTAAAGGCTTTGTTGTGATGACAGCTTGGGTTAAAGCGTCGATCATCTTAAGCCTGGCTGCGCTCATGCTGTGGCTGGGCACCGTCTATGGCAAGGAGATCACGCCTTGGATTGTTCACCTTGAACAATCGGTGGCGGCCTCGTTTTATCAAACCTGGTGGGTGTTCGTGGGCGTTTTTATTGTCGCTGCTTTGGTTGCGCTGCCCGTGGGTGCCTTGTTATCGATGGCCGGTGGGCTGTTGTTTGGTGTGTTCTGGGGAGGACTGGCGGGCTGGTTGTCGACCTCGGTGGCGGCTTGGGTCAGCTTTTTGGTGATGCGGTGGTGGTTGGGCGAGCGAGATTCTTCACTCACTGCCAATCCATCATTAAAAGCCTTGGCCAGGCGTTTGGATCATCATTCGGCAGAGCTTTTGATGATCTTAAGAATCGTGCCTTTGGTGCCTTTTTACTTGATCAATGTAGCGGCCGCTTTGAGTCCGATGTCCGCTTCCCGCTACACCTGGGCAAGCATCATTGGTCTGATGCCAAGCACTTTTTTATACGCTCTGGTTGGCCACAGCTTAGGCTCGTGGGTCGATGCAAAAGCGGCTTGGGATCAAGGTGAGGTCTTAAACTCTTCTTTGATGGGTGCGTTGGTGGCATTGGCCGCTTTGGCTGGCTTGAGTGCTTGGGGCGCTCGAAGATTGGATCGCATCAAAACGCGGAGGCATCCTCACTGGCTTGACGATAAAGACTCAGATAGGCCCGATCGAACCTGATAGACCACACGCGCCTCATCTTCATACCAAGGGGCCCCTAAGCGATCACCCAAGCCTTCAATGCACTGAGTCACATCGGGCATGGCGCGTATGTCATCGAGCATATCTTCTTTGTGGATGACCACAAAATGGTTTTGGTCAGTCAAAGCGTATGGCACATCTGCCAAATGCACAAACTGGCTGAACCTAAATTCTTTTTCACCATCTTGATAAGGCAGCTCGCCGACCACCCAATCGGCACACAAGCCATTGAGCATGCCGATCTTGATGGGCATCTGATGCTGACGCTGAAACCCTGAAAAGGGTGTGTAGTGCGATTCAAACCGCCATGGGGCTTCGATCAGCGTCCACTCGCCTGGCTCATCTTTCATCGCTTGATAGACCTGTGGCATCTCAACCGAGTCGACCACCACGCTGAAGGGGTTTCGAACAAAGTCATAGTCAAAGTGGTAGCGCATGTGACCGGCAAACTGGTTGAACTGACCATAGGTCGCCCAATGGGGGCCCACCGACAGCAAGCCCAAAAACCAAGCCAGCATCACCCCACCGGCCAGCGCACCCGTCATCATTGGTCGGTTGTATTGACTCAACCAATGCACCACGGTGACAAACCCAATGGCGATCAGCGCCAACACCCAAGGAATGGCGATGGACAGATAACGAACTGGCACTAAGGCATGGTGCACCCATGCAGGATTTAGCAAAACAACGGTGACAAAAGCCAAGGTGGTCAAAAAGACCCAATAGAGCACAAACATCTTCTCTCGGACCCACAAGATGTAAGCACCGACCACCGCCAGCACCAGCATCGGCCCCGCCACCCCCCAATGCGCCACACCTGCGACCAACTCCCAAGCCCGAACCAAAGTGGTGAACTGCAGCTGATGCACCCCGGTTTTAGCAGCCATGGAGTGCGGGTCTGCCAACAGCGGTGGCAACACCAAAGCACTGGACAGCGCCACCGTCACCAAGCCGGGGGGCACCACCCGCATCAAGCCCGACATGTCTCGGTTTTTCAGCAGGTCTTTTAAAGACACCAGCCCAAACCACAATAAGCCACCACCGGTAAAGAGCAGGGTCAAAGGATGCATCCAGCCGGCCAAAACAGCCGCTGGAATAAACACAGCCAACCACTCTCGCTTGCCCTCATGCCACCACCGCCACAAAGCAATCACGGCGGCAAAGGTTAAGGGAATGGTGATCGCATAGGGTCTGACATAGCGGCTGAAATGGATCAAGATGGGGGACAGGGCAATCAGGAGCGCCAACACCCAAGGCTCATACGAGCGGAGCCAAGGTCTCAACAACCAAGGCACCAAAGCAATGGTCATAAGCCCACCGATCATGGGGAAGATGCGCATCCGCCACTCGGTTAAACCCACGGTCTCTGCCAGTGCTTTAAAAAAGAGTGTCAGCGGAATCGAGTGGTCCGCATGGCCAAAGCTTAAAAAAATCTGCTGATAATCGAGGCGAATCAAGGCATGAATCGCGTGCCACTCATCATCGATCAAAATCTGATGGCCCAGTTGGGTCAGGCGAAAGTAAGCACCAATGAGGCCGATGAGGATCACCATCAAGCCCACCCAACCGATGCGCTGTTGTATCCACGCGACCATCAGCGCGCCCCACCCCTCAATCGCCACTGAAGAAGCGAGAGTGAAACACCCAAGACTCCGAGCCCATAGACCACCGAGCGGTGCCAGTTGATGGAAGATGCCTCATCAAAATAGCGTGTGGGACAACTGATCTCGCCTACGGAATGACCGCCTTTGATGACCTCCCCCAACAATTGGTTATCGAATACAAAATCATCCGATAACTCAGCCAGCGGCAAAGACCGAAGCACATCGGCAGAGAAGGCCCGATAGCCGGTGTGGTATTCGGAAAGCTTTGCGCCTGAGCAAAGATTTTGGAAGGCGGTAAGCGCTCGATTCGCCACGTACTTATACAATGGCATGCCACCCGGCAACGCGCCTCCGCCTAAGATTCTAGAGCCCAGCACCACCGAGTACAGGCCACTGCCAATCATCCCAGCCATCGCTGGGATCAATTTGGGGCTGTATTGATAATCTGGATGCAACATGATGATGATGTCTGCGCCCAGTGAGAGCGCGTGTTGATAGCAGGTTTTTTGATTCGCGCCATAGCCTTGGTTGTGATCGTGCTCGATCACATGCCCAATGCCCAAATCTCTGGCCAATGAAGCGGTGCCATCTTTGCTCGCATCATCGACCAAAACTATCGCATCGACCAACCCTTGAGGAATCTCTGCCACGGTTCTGGCCAAGGTCTTGACGGCGTTGTAAGCCGGCAAGACCACCACCACTTTTTGATTGGCCAGCATGGGCGCTACCTTCGGCTACTCAAATGCGTTGGCTCATCCCACCTTACTCGGGACAAGCCAAGCGCACAGAGAGTTTTTGGATCGGTAACGCCTCTGGGGTGGCAAAAGATTGAAGCAAAGGCGGACCTGAATCAAATATCAATACTTCTTCGCCCTCTGACTCGCTGCTGTATTGGCGCGAGTAAATGCCAATGTCATCGAACGTGGGCGACGTTGAATGATCACAATTGGGGCAATTGCCTCGGTACTCACGGACCAATAAGTTCTCGGCAGTCTCACCACCCGTGGGGGCATACAGCTGCACCCAGCGACCAATCCCTAGGGCGTCGTAATAGTAGCGCACTTGAATTTGGATGCCTGGCGACATGATGGTGGTGGAGCCACCCTGATCACGCCCAGGTGAATACCAATGACCAGTGTAGCTCTTGGTCTGCCCACCCTCAATGACACAGGTCTCTGGAATGATCCCCGCGCTCATTAAATCAGAGCCGTGCGCACCGTTTAAACGCCACGAGAAAATCGCCGTTTCTCGGTCAATGATGGTAAACGCCATGCGTCCTGCGGGTGTCGCCAGCTGAGCATCCAAACCACGGGTGTAACGATCCAGTGGGGAGACCCAGACTGAAGAGCCTTCCGACCAAGCCGCACTGCCAAGATAAAAGATGGGCACACCTTCATCATCGAAGCTGTACCAAACCGCAAAGGGCTGCCCTGCGTTCTGGAACTCGAGGCCTTGGTTGATCTCTCGGCCCACAGGTGAGTAGAGCGCGTAGCGTGGTTCTGTTCGCCCGCTTTCGGTGAGTGAGGTGGTGACCTCCACCGACCGGTCTGGGCCTAGGGTATTGTCTAAGACCACGTAATACCGACCGGCCTGCGGGTCATTGATCGTCATCGTGAAACCTGAGGATGAACCCGAGCCGGATGCCAATACAGTCGAGGGCACGGGGGGTGTCCCAGGCGCGAACTCAGGCAATTGATCAAAGGCCACACGTCGAAGGCTCGCTGTGATGCCGGCATCGCCTTGAACCGTGACGGCCAATTCAGTGGCCGTTGGGGGCACATCGATGAATAGCTTCTCGTGCACCTGTCCGCCTTGAATATTCACAGGCAAAGTCTCATTCGGAAAGAGCACCGTGGTTTTCGGGCGCGTCACCAAGCTCCGCTCAAACACAAGGGGAATGGAAGCCACAGATTCAGAAGCGGTGTTCAGGCCTGAGAGAATCTCCAACCCCCCGATTCTAAGATCACCCGCCTCAAGGCTTGGATCATCAAAATAAAGCTTCAGATCAAGCTGACCACCCACATGCGTTCCAGGCCCTGCGACAAACAACACGGGTGAGTCGGCATTTTCAGCCACCCCATATCTCACAGTGACAGAATCGGTAGCACCAGCCACGGACGACTCCCAGTTTTGGACCAACACCCACCATTGACCCGCTACAGGTGCATTGATCCAGCACAGTTCTGTGGCATCTGGTGAGGTCGATGCACACGCCTCTTCGTTGGCCTGTGCGATGCCATCGCCATTGGCATCAAAGCCGACAAACAAATCGATGTCTTTTGCGCCTGACTCTGGCGTCTGGGCATACACGCCAAAACTGTCGGCAGGCACATCGATTAAGAATGTTTGTCTTCCCCCCGTGCCGCTATAAGGATCATCTCGACTCGGATCTTGACTCAAACTGATGGTGGTCTCTTCAAGCACCGATAAGTCACTGGTCAAAAACCGCGCACGTGACAGTCCACGCAACGATGGAATGGTCAGTGTTTTTTGTCCTTTGTCATCGCCCGTGCTAAAAGAGACCAGCTCTGGCAACTCAGACTTGTTGTTGGCCACTGCCAAAGTCAGGTACTGCCTGACAGGGCGCGTGACGTTGGTCGCAAAAGTCGGGGGGGGTGCTTCCCGAAGCTCAATTCGCGCTTCTTCCAAATCACCTGCCAAGGCAGCTGTCGGTGCGGCGGTGATGGTGAGCACTTGTGTTTGGCCTTCGTCCAATGAAAAAGAGGTGGGCGAGACGGTGACATTCATATCACCGACCACACTGACGGTCCAATCTCCATCGCGGTGCGCTTTCACTGTTCGGGTAAATGAGCATGACTGACCACAAGACTCATTGATCATCCCAGGCAGGTTTAAGGTGGATGGATCACCACCGCTGGCTGGGTTCGCGCTCGCGAACTCGCTGCCCTTGAGTGGCAAATAAAGACCCACGCGCGAAGCCAAAGCCACATTGATGCGCCCTGCACCCCGATCATGAATGGAAGCGAGCGCACCATTGTTTCTCACCGAGGCCCATTGAGCGGTTGTCTGCAAGGCAGAAAAAACCGCATCGACGCCCCAAGTGGGATGGATGGAGCGAAGCAAAGCGGCTGCCCCTGCCACATGGGGGCTGGCCATAGAAGTGCCACTTAAAAAAGCCACCGAGTTTTCATTGGGCACGTAAGCGGCCAATATGTCCGTTCCAGGTGCCACCACATTGGGCTTCATCAGACCTGACACAAAAGGCGCAGGTCCTCTGGAGCTCGAGCTTGCCATGTTGTCGGCCCAGTTAAAATTGATTGAGACTTCCGTGCCTGCAAACAGTGTGGCTTGCGCAGGACCACTGGCAAGCAAAGACAAGACCCGATCACCATCGGATTTGCCCATCATCACCGCTGGAATCGTGGTGCCATCCACCCCGCCCATCGCGATGGGCAGGCCATCGACTTGGTTAGACACCAACACCGCCACAGCGCCTGCGGCAGAGGCGTGATTGATTTTGGTGACAAAGGTGCAATTCCCTCTTTGCACCACCGCAATCTGGCCAGTCATGCTCCCTGCTGGCAATGGATCACACGCCAATAAGTTACCCGCCACCACTTGATCAACGCGTCTTGCAGATGCTGTGATGTTGCTGCTCACCGCCGGCCCAGCGCCACTGGGCACCACGGCAAAGTCTTGAATGCTGCCCACAGTGGCTTTACCAGCAATCAAACGATCATGCGTGCTGTTGCCCACCGTCATCACCCAAGGGGCGTTGGCTGGGTTTGAAATTGTCTCTGGCCCTGGACCGCTGTTGCCAGCGGAGGTCACAAAGGCAATGTCGTTTTGCCACAGGGGCAAGAAACGGGCCGCCGCACTCCACGGGTTGCTGGCGCCACCCCCGATCGAATAGTTGACCACATCGACTTGATCGACCACGGCCTGCTCCAGCGCTTGGCTGATGGCAGAGCCCACGCAGGTTTCATCCAACTCATCATCGGTGGGGTGGTCGTTGTAGCAGACCTTATAAGAGATGATGTGCGCATGAGGCGCCACGCCTGAGGTGTTGAAACGATGATCCCCGGTGCTCTGTAAGCTGAAGCTTGAGGCATTCCCCGCAGCCGTTGAGGCCACGTGCGTGCCGTGGCCATCGCCATCAGGATCTTTCCCGAACGTGCCTTCAGTGGTGAAGTCATAAACCCCCACCAGCTTGTCATTGCATGTGACCTGGGGCTTCGAGCACTCACCCAAGAGGCTTGGATAGGGATTGACGTAGGCATGATTGGTGTGTGGTGGTTCATCTTTAAAAGCATCGTGGTCAAAGTTGATTCCACTGTCGATGATGCCCATCACAATGCCCTCACCTTTGTTCGGGCCGAACGCTACTTCAGGATAAAGACCCCACAGCGTGCTGGCCTCAATCAGCGCAGGGCCTCGGTCGGTGTGGCGTCTATGAATCCAATCAGGCTTGATGGATTTGACTTCGGGCAATGACCCGACGGCCTGAGCCTCGGCGTCGCTCATTCGAACGGCAAACCCATTCATGACGTGACGATACTCAGCATAAGGCGCAATGGAGCGACCCAGCTGCGCACCCATCGAAGACAACACATCGGCCCGTGCTTGATCTAATGCTGCGACATAAGCTTGCACATCGGGATCCCAAACATTCAATCGCCTTCCAGTGATTGAGGGCGCGGTGGGTGCCAACACCATCGGGGCTTTGGCGCGCTGAGACTCACCTTCTGCCATCATCACCACATCCCCACCCTCAAAGTTCAGAGTGGAGGGAGCATGCAGTTCAACAATCCAATGGCCTGGTCTGGCTTCAACACTGGGAGGCTGTTCGGCCAGCACAGATGAAGCTGTGAAGACACTGGCGATCAAGAGGAGCACAAAGGCGATTTTTTTCATCATGTCGATTGGTTTCTCTATTTCTCTATCGTTTTAAAAATGAATTAATTTACGGTTCAGCCAAGCATCAAACCATTGGATCTTCATGGCTGGCCACCCGCAATGTCACCAACTCTTCTGCTGCGGTGGGATGAATCCCAATGGTCTGGTCAAATTGTCTCTTAGTCAACTGGGCTTTGACCGCCACCGCAAACCCTTGAACCATTTCTGGGGCATCGGGGCCGACCACATGCACCCCCAAAACACGATCGGTATCGGCATCAACAACCAACTTCATCAAGCCCTTGACCCCACCCTGTGTCAAAGTATATTTCATTGGCGTAAAGGTCGATTTAAAGATCTTCAAGCGATGCCCTTGATCTCTGGCCTCTGCCTCACTCAAGCCCACGGTGCCGACGGGTGGTTGCGAGAAAACAGCAGCCGGCACGTCCACATGATTGACGGCTCGGTCCATCCCACCGAAGACGGTATCCGCCATCGCGTGTCCTTCCATCAAAGCCACTGGGGTGAGATTGATGCGGTTGGTGACATCGCCGACCGCATAAATCGACGCTTGGGTGGTTTGGCTGTATTCATCCACAACAATCGCACCTTGGTCATCCACATCGATACCAGCCGCCTCCAAGCCCAAATCCCAGGTGTAGGGAACCCGGCCTGTCGCCATCATCACCGCATCAAAATATTGATCTTCGCCTCGATCAAAAGAGACCTTTAACCCATCGGCCGTTTTCTCAATGGCCGTGGGTGTGGTCTCGTAGGCAATCTCAATGCCTTGATTCAAAAGTGCGGCCTCAACACTGGCCTGGACGTCATGGTCAAAGCCCCTTAGGATTTTTTCTCCGCGGTAGGCCAAGGTGACCTCGCTGCCCAAGCCATTAAAGATGCCTGCGAACTCCACAGCAATATAGCCTGCACCTACCATCAATACCCGTTTGGGCAGGGTTTCTAGGTGGAACGCTTCATCTGAGGTGATCGCGTGTTCTTGGCCTGGGATGCCCAGTGTTCTTGGACGCCCACCCACGGCGATCAAAATGTGTTTCGCGGTGATGGTTTGATCACCCACTTGAATGGTGTGCGCATCCACAAGACGGCCTCGACCATTGAATAACTGAACGCCTGCATCAGACAGCAGCTTTAAATAAATCTGATTTAAGCGATCGATTTCTTTGTCTTTGTTGTGGATCAATTGAGGCCAAGAAAAATCGGTCTGGCCGACTGACCAGCCATACCCTTCGGCGTCTTTGAAAGACTTGGAGAACTCTGATGCGTAGACCAAAAGTTTTTTCGGGACACAGCCTCGAATGACACAGGTCCCACCGACCCGAGACTCCTCGCAAATACCGACCCGCGCCCCATGGCTGGCGGCAATTCTTGACGCCCGGACGCCACCTGAGCCTGCGCCGATCACAAACAAATCGAAATCAAAATTGTGGGGCTCGGCCATGGATCGCCTCTGGGCGTGCTGGATGGATTGACCATCCATTCTAATCAATTAGAGGCCTCGGGGCGTGTTTGGTTCGACGTACTCAAAAACCCCTGAATGATGGGCGAATGGATGCCATCACCCAACGCGCCAGCCAACCCAGACCCACACCCACCAAATTGGTGCCCACATCGGCCATATCACCGTAGCGATCAGGGATGGGGACTTGCAGTCCCTCGGTCACGAAGGCCAAGGCAATCATAGAGAGCAGCAAAGGCAGGATGGGCAAATCCAAGCGAAGAACGAAAAGCACAGTGGCCACTGATAAAAACAACAAAAAATGCATCCCAAAGCTCGCCCCCGGCTCATCGCTGATCTCGCCCAAGCCTGGAATGAATTGCGATAAAAAGGCGATGATGAGATTGATGATGTCGGCAGGCAGCGTCAGCCCCAACAATAAGGCCAATAACACCAGACGAAACGCCCAGCGCCCCCACCACACCATGGGGCCAGAGACCCACCAACCCAGCGCATAAATGGCCAACACCGATAAGCCAACGAGCAGGAACACCCACATCATCAAATCCCCTTACTCTGTTGGAATCAAGACATGAACACCCAATTCCTGCGCTAAGCGCTCTTTCAGCACACGCTTGGCCTCATCGTCGCCATGGACCAATCGCACTTCTTTGGGCAAGGGGTCAATGCCTTTGACAAAATCCATCAAGCCGCGTTGATCGGCGTGTGCTGAGTAGCCGCTGATTTGGTGGATGGCCGCTTCAATCTCGTAACGCTGACCATCCAGACTGACCCAGCCTGGAGGATCGTTTGGATTTTCTTTTCGTCCATAGCGCAAGATGTCTCGACCCGGCGTGCCCTCAGCTTGATAGCCGACAAAAATCACATCAGATCTGGGATCACCTAACAGTGCTTTTAGGTAATTGACGATGCGCCCGCCCGCGCACATCCCACTGGCAGCGATCACGACCGCACCTTGGCCCGTCTCTTGCAAAAACTTCACCATTTTTTGGTGGTCTTTGTGTGAATCAATCGTCATCAATTCATCAAAGGCCAAGGGGTGGCGACCAGCGCGCACCCGGGCTTTGGCTTCCTCATCCCAAAGGGATTGGAGTTGTTGATAGCCTTGGGTGTAATCGGCTGCCAGCGGTGAGTCTAAAACGATTTGGAGCTTGTCCCAGGGTGGGGTGTCACCAAATCGCTCAAACAAGTCCTCTATTTCATATAAGAGCTCTTGAGTCCTGCCGATGCTAAAGGCAGGGATCAACACCGTGCCATGGTTTTTTAAGGCATGCTCAATAATCGCTTTTAGATGCGCTTGGCGGTTGGGTCGATCCTCATGCAATCGATCGCCATAGGTGGATTCTAGAACCAAGACATCCGCCCGTTCGGGTGAGACAGGCTCTGGCAACAAAGGGGTGTCATCTGCACCTAAATCCCCGCTGAACACCACCCGCTCGCCTGGCCCATTGGGATCGACTGTGTTGCTTTTACTGGCAGCCTCGTCAATGTGCGCTTCGACATAACATGAGCCTAGGATGTGCCCTGCCCTTTGCAGACGGATGGTCAACTGATCTGAGATGGGGTACCACGCGTTGGTATCAATGCCGATCAGTTGCCGTTCGATGACCTCTAAAAATCGCTCGATCACTTTGCGGTCTCGGGTAAACCCAACTTTCAACGCATCGGCCATCACCATCGGCAGCAACTTGGCGCTGGCTTTCGAGGCGATGATGGGGCCTGTATACCCTGCCCCCAACAAATAAGGCAAGCGGCCCACGTGGTCGATGTGGACATGGGTGAGCACCACCGCCTCAATCGGGCCAATATCAAAATCAATGACCAAAGGATCGATGGCTTGGTCTTGTCGCCTGGCGTCTTTGCCCTGAAACAACCCGCAGTCGATCAAGATCGAGTGCGGTTTCTCGCTGGCAATGACGAGCTCATGGCATGAGCCGGTGACGCCATTGACTCCCCCGTGGTGAATGATGTTCATTAAATCGCCCTCCTTTCTAAATACACCTGGCACCTCTGGTTTTGACTCTAGCACAAGCCCCGCTGGGTTTCGGGCTTTGCTAACATAGCCCCATGGACTTATTGGTGTTTGAGCCGATTTATCAAGACCGAGTTTGGGGGGGCAACAACTTAGCCACCGAGCTTGGCCGTGACTTGCCGCACACAGGCCCCATCGGTGAGGCGTGGGAGATTGTGGATCGCGTTGAGGCCCAATCCGTTCACACCGCCAGTCAAAAGACCTTATCGGAGCTACTCGATATACATTCTGATCTGATCATGGGCCCCCACTGGTCGGGCTCATCTGCCGAGCGCTTTCCGATTTTGGTCAAGTGGCTCGATTGCCAAGACCGCTTGAGCTTGCAAGTCCATCCGCCCTCCCATGTGGCCAAAGCTTTGGGCGGTGAGCCCAAGACAGAGTGTTGGTTCATTGCCAAAGCAAGCCCAGATGCGGCCTTGTATGTGGGCTTAAGAAACAGCACCCGACGAGCTGAGTTTGAATCCGTACTCACCGAATCAGGCGGTGCTGGGCTTGCCCCCTTGATTCACCGAATGAACGTGAGCGACGGTGAGTCGATTCTATTAGAGAGCGGTCGGATTCATGCCATCGATGCGGGCAATCTCATTTTAGAGATCCAACAAAATTCAGACACCACCTATCGAGTCTATGACTGGGACCGATTGGGCTTAGATGGCCAACCCAGAGATCTTCACATTGATGAGTCACTGGCCTCGATTGATTTTGAGGATTATGAGCCCTCGACCTTGCCCACAAGCACTCAACCGGGTGAGCGGGTGATCGCTCAGTGCGCTGAGTTTCGAATTCGGCAAGTGAATTTATTGAAAGGTGAGAGCATCGCCATTGAAGCGAAGCGTGCCCCTTCGATCATTTCGGTGGTCTCAGGCTCACTGAATGCAACACCAGATACCGATACAGGTGATCATCGAAACTTGGATGCTGCCCTTCATCCCAAAACGACGTGCATCGAGCGTGCTGTGAATGTCATTTGCCCGTATGCTTGGGGTGGTCGTTTGGAAGCACTGGAAGACACAACGGTGTTGATCACCGATGGGTTTGTTTAGCGGATCGGTTTGTTTGGCCGATCAGTGGCCAGCGCTTTGTTAAGGATGCGCATCCAGCTTGTCTTTGGGTGCGATGTCCAATCCCCGAAACGCAATGC
>CAYWVH010000022.1:12156-17145 GCA_964461845.1 uncultured Wenzhouxiangella sp. | reverse complement strand
AGTAGGCTTTTAACCTATTGGTTGAAGGTTCGAGTCCTTCACGGCCCACCATTTTCCTTTAAGTCGGCGCAATTTGACATGGGTATAAACCGCGGTGTTGGTGCCGGCCTCGGCCCATCAGTTTGCCCAGATTTTCCTCGTTAGTGTCCCGTCTGTTATGCCCAGTCACCTGCCAACCAGTGCCCAATCAGCACCTCATCCCCGCCTTGGGGAGGTGGTTAAGCGGCACCTAACGAGCACTTGGGCCCAAGGGCTTCATGCCCATACCCAACTTGCGTTTGATCGCCTGCATACATTGATCGCCCTTGAGCCACGGAATATTGTTCTGGATAGTGGTTGCGGGACTGGCTGGGCAAGTCAGTTGTTGGCTCAATCTTACCCAAACCATTGGATCATCGGCATAGATCGCTCTGAAAGCCGCTTGAGCCGCGCGCCTAAAATGCCGAACAATGTCCACCTGATTCGAGCAGAACTGGCTGATTTCTGGCGTTTGGTCTTGAAAGCGAATTGGACGGTGACTGATCACCACGTGCTTTATCCCAACCCCTATCCCAAAGCAGCGCACTTAAAAAAACGCTGGCACGGGCATCCCGTCTGGCCCGACCTTTTGAGCGTGGGTCAGCGACTGATCATGCGCACCAATGCCTCAGTGTATGCCCAAGAGTGGGCCATGGCCTTGGCGCTGTCGGGCCAAGCAAGCATTGATGTGCGTGAACTCAATGCCTCAGAAGTCTTGGCATCACCCATCAGCGCTTTTGAGAAAAAATATGCCCAAAGCGCCCACCCTTTGTTCGAGGTGACCAGCTGCCGTCAGCCTGTCATACCAACGCGACCTGACCTTGACTTGCCCTGAGCTTCCCAGATCGCCCACAATGGGCTCACAACCGACTCACGTCCCAAAGGCATGATGGGACTTAAACACCCAGACCTCAATCAGGAGATTGTTGATGAACAAACGAATCATACAAACCGCATTGACCGTGTTGGCGCTTTTGATGGTTGCGGCTTGCCAGCCAAGCAATGATCATGAGGGTGCAGCACCCGCCCAAGACAGCGATGAAACCAGCTCGCCCATGGCGGAGGCGGAGGGTGTGGATGCTTCCATGGACCAGCTGATGCAGGCCATCGCACACCCCGACCGACCCGAAGCTCAGCGTGCCCGAGATGGCGCCAGAAACCCTTACGACACTTTGAGCTTTTTTGGGGTTCAGCCCAACATGACCGTGATTGAACTGTCGCCAGGGGGCGGTTGGTACTCTGAGATTTTGGCGCGGTACCTGAAAGACGAAGGCCAGCTGATCGCGGCCCATTGGGACTTAGAGGGTGATGTCAGCGACATGTATCGTCGCGTTCGCGGTCAATACGATGAGCGCTTTTCCAACCAAGAGGCTTATGGTGATGTGGTGGTCATTCCCTTCAGCCCACCTGAGAAAGTGGCCTTGGGTGAGGCAGGTTCTGCCGATGTGGTCTTGAGTTTTAGGAACATGCACTCATGGCAGCGATCAGGGGCCTTATCTGCGGTGTTCGATGCAGCCTTTGAGGTGCTGAAGCCTGGTGGCGTGATGGGTGTGGTGGGGCATCGTCTGCCAGAGGACCGCGAGCAGGATCCCGAGGCCAGAAGTGGTTATGTCCATCAAAGCCATGTGGTGACCATGGCCGAGGCCAGTGGATTTGTGTTGGAGGCGGCCTCTGAGGTCAACGCCAACCCACTCGATACCGCCGATCACCCCAATGGGGTGTGGAACTTGGCGCCATCGCTTCGGGTGGCTGAGGGCGATGATAAGGACTATGCAGCCATCGGTGAGAGCGATCGCTTCACCCTGAAATTCAAAAAGCCAGAATAAAATCACTGCCGAGTGGTTGGTAGAACGGGGCCATTTGGCCCCGTTCACGCTTTGTTGAAGCCGCCTCGTCTATCGTTTTAATAGGTTTTTGTAAAGGAAGTCATGGTTTGGGGTGCCGAGCGACCCTGACCACATGCGTTGTATGTCAGATCTCATTCGATTGGTGTATGCCAGCAAGGCGACGTTCTGTGACAAGCACATCGGTGCTCGCCACCGTGTGGTCGATGACATCATTCGCCATGCGCAGTGCAACAACATCGACAACGGCATCACGGGTGTGTTGTGCTTTGACAACGGTTGCTTTTTCCAAGCCTTGGAAGGGAATCGTGCTGAGGTTGAGGCTTTGTACGATCGGATCTTAGAGGACGACCGCCACCAAGATGTGTGGTTGTTGTGGAAGCGGCCTGTGAGGGAGCGGCTGTTTGATAAGTGGTCGATGAAGTACATCAACGTGGATGCCTACATTCATCAGTTGCTGGAGCGCGAGCGTTTGGATCGGTTCGATCCGCACCGGTTCAGTGATCCCATGGTGGAGTCGCTCTTAACCGCCATCAAAGCCAGCGAAGCGCGTCCAGAGACACCTCTAGAAGCGCCAGTGCGCTGGCTGTCTCGCCAAGAGGCTCAAAGCCGGTGGCAGCCAAGCTTCTTCTTAACGGGGATTGCTGGGATGCTGGCCTTGCTGATCGCACTGGCCTTGGCTGGGTTCTTGTAAAAGGCAACTAACCCATAGGCAACAGAGCCATCGGGCATGGCCCTGATGTTAACTCTGATCAATTCAACCGCATGATGGCTGCCCGCTTTTGGGTGTTTTAGGCGACAATAAGCGCCATGAACACACAAACCTCTCTTCACGATGCCTTTGAACCCGTCGAGCTTCGCGATTATGCTGAGCGCGCCTATCTTGATTATGCGATGTATGTGGTCTTGGACCGCGCCTTGCCCCACGTGGGCGATGGGCTAAAGCCCGTTCAACGTCGCATCATCTATGCGATGAGCGAGTTGGGCTTATCGGCTGCCTCCAAACACAAAAAATCAGCGCGCACCGTGGGTGATGTCATCGGTAAATTTCACCCGCATGGTGATTCGGCCTGTTACGAGGCCATGGTGCTGATGGCACAGCCTTTCTCCTATCGTTACCCGCTGGTGGATGGGCAGGGCAATTTCGGCTCCCCCGATGATCCAAAGTCTTTTGCGGCGATGCGTTATACAGAATCGCGTCTGTCGCCTTACGCCAAGGTGTTGTTGCAAGAACTGGGGATGGGTACTTCCGATTGGGTGCCCAACTTCGATGGGACCTTAAAAGAGCCCAAGCTGTTGCCCGCGCGCTTGCCCAATATCCTTCTCAATGGGGGTCAGGGCATCGCGGTTGGGATGTCCACAGACATTCCGCCACACAATCTGAATGAAGTGGTGCAAGCGACCATCTTGTTGCTGGAAAAACCCAGAACATCGACGGCTCAATTGCTTGAGCACATCAAAGGCCCCGACTTCCCAGGCGGTGGTGAGATCATCTCCAGCGCTGAGGAAATCGCAGCGGTCTATGAGACCGGCAATGGCCCCATTCGCCAACGCGCTGTGTGGGAAAAAGAGGGTGATCAGTTGATCATCACCGCTTTGCCGCATCAAGTCTCACCTGCCAAAATCCTCGAACAAATTGCCCAGCAAATGCAGGCAAAAAAATTGCCCATGGTGGCCGATCTTCGAGATGAGTCAGACCACGAGCACCCCACAAGATTGGTCATCGTGCCAAGATCCAACCGGATTGATGTTGAAGCATTGATGGCGCATTTATTTGCCACCACGGATTTAGAAAAAAGCATTCGTGTGAACCTCAATGTCATCGGCAACGATGGCAAGCCTGGGGTGAGAGACTTAAAGTCGTTGCTGCAAGAGTGGATCGATTATCGGCGCCAGATTGTGACCAGGCGGCTGGAGTATCGACTCGACCAAGTGGTCGATCGCTTGCATATTTTAGAAGGCCTGTTGGTCGCTTATCTCAACATTGATGAAGTCATCGAGATCATCCGCCATCACGACGAACCGAAGAATGAATTGATGGCACGGTTTAAGCTCACTGCCACCCAAGCAGAGGCCATCTTAGAGCTCAAGCTTCGCCACTTGGCCAAACTAGAAGAAATCAAAATTCAAGGTGAGCGTGATGAGTTAGAAGCTGAGCGCAAAACCCTTGAAGATCTGTTGGACTCACCGAAGAAGCTCACGCGTTTGATTCGTGATGAGATGAAAGACGATGCCAAGCGCTATGGTGATGAGCGACGAAGCCCGTTGGTAGAGCGCCAAGCCGCCCAAGCTTTGAGTGAGACCGAACTTGTCCCAGCTGAGGCCATGACCGTGGTGTTGAGTGAAAACGGATGGGTCAGGGCGGCCAAGGGCCATGACATGATTCCTGCTGAGCTGAACTTCAGAGAAGGCGACGGGCTTTTGGCCTATGCCCGCGGTCGGTCAAATCAGTTGGCGTGTTTTCTCGATGCGGGCGGCCGAAGCTATTCTTTGCCCACCCACAGCTTGCCCTCGGCCAGAAGCTTGGGCGAGCCGTTGACGGGCCGTTTTTCCATCCCCTCGGATACATCCGTGGTGGGTGTGGCGGTGGGTGCAGATGACCAAGCGGTGCTCTTGGCCTCAAACCAAGGCTATGGCTTTGTCACTCAGCTTTCGAACCTGCATACCCGGCAAAAAGCAGGCAAACAAATCCTCTCAGTCCCCAAAGGCGGACAGGCTTTGCGCGTGGAGTCGGTGGCCGATCCAAAAGAAGGCATTTTGTTGGCGGTGACCTCATCCGGTTACTTGCTGGCGTTTTATGTCGAGGAGTTGCCCCAACTGGCCAAGGGCAAAGGCAACAAGATCATCAACATTCCAGCCAAAGCCAGAGCCGAGGGCGAGCACATGGTCGGTGCCGTGGTCTTGGCAGAAGGCCAAGAAGCACTGGTGTGGGCTGGTCAGCGCTATCTGAAGATCACTTGGAACGATACCGATCATTATTGGGGGGAGCGCGCGCAACGTGGGCGCAAACTGCCCAGAGGTTTTCAGAAAGTCACAGGACTCACACTGGCCGAATAGATGGATGGGTGCCGAGATGGGTGCTGGGATGAGCACCCAGCCCTTCTCATCACCGCTTGATCGTTGCTTG
>CAYWVH010000022.1:2942-12056 GCA_964461845.1 uncultured Wenzhouxiangella sp. | reverse complement strand
TTGTTGCCTAATCGTTGCTTAATGGTCTATGAACCGTCTATTGATGGGTCGGGCTCGATTTCAATCAAGACTGTGTTGGCATCCACCCGCATGCCCGTTTCAATGTGGATGGCCGCCACAGTCCCGTCGATCAGTGCTTTGATCGAGAGCTCCATCTTCATCGCCTCCATCACCGCCAACAGCTCACCGGTTTTAACGGCCTGTCCTAATCTGACTTGTACATCCATGACTTGACCTGGCATTGGGGAGGTGACCTGACCACCCAAGGCCTCGCTGGCTTCGTCCATGCCCGCGTGAGTCTGGATGGTATAGCGATGGCGATGGTGATCGATGGAGGTTTCAATCACGCCTCGATCGTGGAGGTGATTGATTGCGATGAACTCACGGCCTGAGATTTTGAATCGCCACTGGCCTGTGGTGAGCCCTTGATGCGACTGCGCAGACATGGCCTCAATCGTGGCCTCATGCCACTGTCCATCTTCCCAAATGCGGTACTGACCCCGCTGGCCTTCGAGCATGAGGTCTCGTTGCTGATGGCGGTCTCGAAGCGTGATGGTTCTGGCTTGAGCGGGCAGGCCCAAGCGCCAACCATCCGACTGTGCCCATGGACTGCAGGCCTGTAATGCTTGAGCCCTTTGGTCGGTGTGATCCGCCCAATGAAGCGCAGCCACCCACCATGGATCATCAGCATGGATGGGGTCATCGACCTGTAGGGCATGCAGATCTCTGTCCAGGTATCCCGTATCGATGGCGGCCGCTTGCATGGCTCGGCCAGAACTCAGTGCTTGTAAAAAACTTAAGTTGGTGGTCAGCCCATCAATGAAGGTGTGATCGAGCGCGTGGTTCAAGCGATCCAGGGCTTCTTGGCGGCTGGGGCCATGCGTGATCAGCTTGGCGATCATGGGGTCGTAATCGATGCCGATGGCATCGAGTGCATCCACACCTGTATCGATCCGCACATGATCGGGCCAGTGCAGCGTCTGAATGCGACCGATGGCAGGCATGAAACCTTGCTCGGGGTCTTCTGCATAAATGCGCGCTTCAAACGCATGCCCATTCGGGCTTGGAATCTCGCTTTGATCGGGGAGCGATTCTCCCACGGCCACCCGCAACTGCCACTCGACCAAATCAAGGCCCGTGATCATTTCAGTGACCGGGTGCTCGACTTGCAAGCGGGTGTTCATTTCTAAAAAATAAAAAGCATTGGACGCGAGATCGACCAAAAACTCCACCGTGCCAGCACCCACATAATCCACGGCTTTGGCAGCATCGACAGCAGCGCTTAGAAGATCAGCGCGCAGTGGGTCTGGCAGGCCATGCGCGGGTGCCTCTTCGATGATTTTTTGGTGACGGCGTTGGCTGGAACAATCCCGTTCATACAAATGAATCACTCGGCCATGGCGGTCCCCAAAAATTTGGGCTTCGATGTGGCGTGGGTGGCTGAGGTATCTTTCAAGAATGACTCGATCATCGCCGAACGAGGATGTGGCTTCGCGTCTGGCGGCATGGATGGCCTCTATGAACTGAGCCATCTCATAGACAATGCGCATGCCTTTGCCGCCACCGCCCGCCGCGGCCTTGATCATCAGGGGAAAGCCAATCACTTTCGCCTGATCGGCCAGGTGCTCATCGCTTTGGTCCTCTCCATGGTAGCCAGGGATCACGGGGACACCGGCTGGGATCACCAAGGCCTTGGCCGCGGCTTTTGAGCCCATCTGTTCGATGGTCTTGGGCTCTGGGCCGACATAGATGATCCCCGCATCCATCACCCGTTGGGCGAAGGCTGCGTTTTCAGCCAAGAACCCATAGCCTGGATGAATGGCATCGGCTTGGCTGAGTTTGGCTGCCTCCAAAATGCGATCTATGTTGAGATAGGAGTCTTTGGCTGCAGCAGGACCGATGGGGTAGGCCGCATCGGCCAAGCGCACGTGGCGTGCGTTTCTATCGGCCTCTGAATACACCGCCACAGCCTCAATGCCTAAGCGCTGGGCGGTCTCAATCACGCGACACGCAATCTCGCCGCGGTTGGCAATGAGCAGGCGTTGGATCATGACTCTTTCTTAAGGATCGATGCCCAGCTCGGTGATCGCTTTTCTAAAAACGCTTTCAAGCCCTCTTGGCCCTCATCGCTCACACGAAGCTTGGCGATGAGTTGGGCGGTGTGCTCATCCATGATGGCGGGATCATGCTCTTGGGTCAGCGTTTTGATCAACGCTTTGGTCTGAGCTTGTGCGTGTGGGCCACCGGCCAAAATCAATTCAATCAGATCATCGATGTGACCATCGAGCTGATGAAGCGGTGTGGTGTCGGTGATCAAGCCGAATCGAACGCCCGTCTCGGCATCAAATCGCTCAGCGGTGAGCATCAGACGTCTGGCATGTTTGATTCCAATTTTTGGGATCACAAACGGGGCGATGGTCGCAGGGCTCAAGCCTAATCGGACTTCGGTGAGACCCAGTTGCACACCCTCGATGGCCACCGCCAAATCACAACAGGCGATCAACCCAATGCCACCACCAAACGCATGGCCGTTGACCCTAGCCACAGTGGGGCAGGGCAGTTCATCCATCAGCCTGAACATGTGGGCCAACCGCTTGGCATCACGCGCATTGTCTGCCTCACTGGCATGCACCATCTGTTGCATCCAGTGAAGATCCGCGCCTGCTGAGAACGCTTGACCTTGGCCTGTGAGAATCACTGCCCTTGGGGTGTGTTTGTGCATGGCCTCAAGCGCATCAATCAATGCTTCAATGAGCTCTGCGTTGAAGGCGTTGTGAAGCGAAGGCCGATTGAGGGTCAGCGTCGTGACAGAGCGCTCATCGGTATCGATGAGTAGAACAGGTGCGGTGGTTTTGTCTTGGTCTTGATGGGTGCTCATCATGGCTACATCCTAAAGACGCCGTAGTCCATCGGCGCTTTGTCTTGATGGGTTTTGGCTTGATCGGTGATGGCCAAAGCGAGCCCCAATACCCGCCGGGTGTCTTTGGGGTCGATCACACCATCGTCCCACAGCCGTGCGCTGGCATAGTAAGGATGGCCTTGGCGCTCATAGGTCTCGGCGATGGGCGCCTTAAACTGCGCCTCGTCATCCTCAGACCAAGACTCCCCCTTGGCTTCCATCGCATCTCTTTTGACGGTGGCCAAGACGCTGGCGGCTTGTTCGCCACCCATGACTGAGATTCTGGCGTTCGGCCAAGTCCATAAGAATCTCGGCTGGTAGGCCCGGCCACACATGGCATAGTTGCCTGCACCGAATGAGCCGCCGATGATCACGGTGAACTTCGGTACTTTGGCGTTGGCCACGGCGGTGACCATCTTCGCGCCCTCTTTGGCAATGCCGCCTTGCTCGTAGGCTTTCCCGACCATAAAGCCTGTGATGTTTTGTAAAAAGATGAGCGGGATGCTCCGTTGATTGCACAGTTCAATAAAGTGCGCCCCTTTTTGCGCGGACTCCCCAAACAAAATGCCATTGTTGGCGATGATGCCCACCGGATAACCATGTAGGTGTGCAAATCCACAGACCAAGGTGGTGCCGTATCGGGCTTTGAACTCAACAAACTCAGACCCATCGACCAAGCGGGCGATGATGTCTCTGACTTCATAGGGATAACGGGTATCTGTGGGCAAGATCCCATAGAGCTCATCGATGCCAAACAAAGGCTCCACAGATTCCTTGGGTGGGGTGGGTGGGGTGGGTCGATTTAAATGCGCCACCAAGTCTCTGGCCAGACTCAAAGCGTGGTCGTCGTTATCAGCCAAGTGGTCCGCCACCCCCGATAAGCGGGTGTGCACATCACCGCCGCCCAGCGTTTCTGCATCCACCACCTCGCCGGTGGCGGCTTTCACCAACGGTGGCCCGCCCAAGAAGATGGTGCCTTGGTTTTTCACAATAATCGCTTCATCGCACATGGCGGGCACGTAGGCACCGCCTGCGGTGCATGAACCCATCACCACCGCGATTTGAGGGATGTTCAACGCAGATAAGCGCGATTGGTTATAAAAAATCCGACCGAAGTGATCACGGTCTGGGAAGACTTCGTCTTGAAGTGGTAAAAACGCGCCACCCGAATCCACCAAGTAAATACAGGGCAGATGATTTTCCAGCGCAATCTCTTGGGCGCGCAGATGCTTTTTGACGGTCATTGGGTAATAAGTGCCGCCTTTGACAGTGGCATCGTTGGCCACCACCATGCAAAGCTGGCCACTGATCCGACCGATGCCTGCGATCACACCGGCACCTGGGGCTTGATCGTCATACAGGCCAAAGGCCGCGAAGGGTGCGATCTCCAAAAAGGGGCTACCGGGGTCCAGCAACAGATCAATGCGTTCTCGAGGGAGGCGTTTGCCTCGCTCGGTATGTTTGGCCCTGGCAGCCTCGGATCCGCCTTGGGCTAGGGTGTGGCGAAGCTCAGCCAAGGACTCAGAGAGCTTTCTGTGATGCTCAGCACGCGTTTGGAACTCAGCGTCATGTGTGTTGATGTGGCTGGTTAATGTCGCCATGGTGCAGGCTCCTGAAGATGGTTAATTAGGACACAGTGACTGATGTCGGGCCCCAATTTTCATGTACATGCCGCATTTTAGCCCGAATCAGCCACCCGAGCGATCAGCGAATCATCGCCCCCTTGGGTCCTGAAAATCGACTTGTCACCGCCTAGGATAAAAGGCTACAATAGCGGGCTTAATCGTGCGATCGGGGCTTTTGCTCCAAGACTGTTCGCTTCAAAAACCATCATTTCAGACCAGAAACGATGGGGTTTGAGGATCTGAGCAGGCTTTAAGGAAAAGCCCGGTCGTGATGTGTGGATCCCTATGGATCAATAACTTAAGAAGGCTGGAGAGATAATAGGCCATGTCATTGACTGCAGAGAAAAAAGCAGAGGTGGTGAAAACCCACCAGCTGTCAGAAGGCGATACGGGCTCACCTGAAGTCCAAGTAGCGCTATTGACAGCGCGCATCGAACACCTCACCGGGCATTTTGCTGAGCACAAGAAAGACCACCACTCACGCCGGGGTCTGTTGAAGCTTGTGAACCAACGCCGCTCTTTGCTCGACTACGTGAAGAAAAAAGACGTCCAACGCTATCGTGACTTGATCGAGCGTTTGGGTCTGCGCCGTTAAGATCCGGTCTCATCATTTTGAGAATGTTTCGAAGCACCCCGGCAGCCCACGCTGTCCCGGGGTGTTTTGCATTGAATTGAAGAAAAATTGGAGTTTTTAAGTGAAGAAGTACACAAAGACATTTAAGTTCGGCCAGCACGACGTGACCATCGAAACAGGCCACGTGGCCCGTCAGGCAGACGGTGCGGTGTTGATCAATATGAACGACACAGTGTTGCTGGTAACAGCAGTGGCGAGAAAAGAGGCCAAGCCAGGCCAAGACTTTTTCCCGCTGACCGTCAACTACCAAGAAAAATTTTATGCGGCCGGCAAAATCCCAGGTGGCTTTTTCAAACGAGAAGGCCGTCCCACTGAGAAAGAAACACTGACCTCGCGTTTGATTGACCGTCCGATTCGCCCCCTGTTTCCCGATGGTTTCTATAACGAGATCCAAGTGATCGCCACCGTGATGTCATCGAACCCAGAAGTCGATGGTGACGTTCCAGCCATGCTCGGTGCCTCAGCGGTATTGGCGCTGTCGGGTGTGCCGTTCCAAGGCCCCGTGGGCGCTGCCCGCGTTGGTTTTATCGATGGCCAGTATGTCTTGAATCCCACCCAGACCCAATTGAAAGAATCGCGTCTGGATTTGGTCGTGGCCGGCACATCGCATGCCGTCTTGATGGTGGAATCTGAGGCCGATCTTCTGACCGAAGAAGAAATGCTCGGTGCCGTGACCTTCGGTCATGAGCAAATGCAAGTGGCCATCCAGGCCATTTCAGAGCTTGCCCAAGAAGCAGGCAAGCCAGCCTGGGATTGGACGCCTGCACCGAAACCTGAGGGTGTCGCGGACAAGGTCAAAGCCTTGATTGGCAACGGTTTGGCCGAAGCCTATCAGCACAGCGATAAAGTCCAGCGCCACGACGCCATCAATGCCTTGAAAAAAATGGCCATTGAAAAGCTTTGCGGTGAAGACAATCCTGATGCGCTGGATGCCGGTGAAGTGGCTGATGCGTTTTATGCCATGGAAAAATACTATGTCAGAGATCGCATTTTGTCGGGTCACCCACGGATTGATGGGCGCGATCTGACCACCGTGCGTCCTTTGGACATGCACACAGGCATTTTCCCAAGAACCCATGGTTCTGCTTTGTTTACCCGTGGTGAGACCCAAGCGATGGTGGTCGCCACTTTGGGTACGGGTCGCGACGCACAAATCATCGATGCGATCGAAGGCGAGTACAAAGACCAATTCATGTTGCACTACAACTTCCCCCCATTTTGTGTGGGTGAAACGAGCTTCATGTTGGGGCCCAAGCGTCGCGAGATTGGCCACGGTCGCCTGGCCAAGCGTGCTCTGGTGGCGGTGTTGCCCAAGCATGAGGACTTCCCTTATGTGCTCCGTTTGGTCTCTGAAGTCACCGAATCCAATGGTTCAAGCTCAATGGCCAGCGTCTGCGGTGGCTCATTGGCGATGATGGATGCCGGTGTGCCGATCAAAGCTCCTGTGGCGGGCATTGCCATGGGCTTGATCAAAGACGAAGACCGCTTTGCAGTCTTGAGTGATATTTTGGGTGATGAGGATCACTTGGGCGATATGGACTTTAAAGTCGCCGGCACCGAAGAGGGTGTGACCGCGTTGCAGATGGACATCAAAATCGATGGCATCACCAAAGAGATCATGGAAGTGGCATTGGCGCAAGCCAAAGAAGGACGTAAGCACATCCTGGGTGAGATGAACAACTGCATCAACAAGCCACGTGAAGAGATGAGCCAGTACGCGCCACGTCTGTTCACCATCAAAGTCCATCCAGACAAGATCCGTGATGTGATTGGTAAGGGTGGTGCGACCATTCGCTCCATTACCGAAGAGACTGGCACCACCATCGATATTCAAGATGATGGCACCGTGACCATCGCTTCAGTGAATAAAGAGGCCGCGGATGACGCGCGCCGCCGCATCGAACAAATCACCACCGATGTTGAAGTCGGTGCGATTTATGAAGGCACGGTCAATAAGATCATGAACTTTGGTGCATTTGTCACCATCTTGCCAGGCAAAGACGGCTTGGTTCACATCTCGCAAATCTCCGATGAGCGTGTTGAGAATGTGTCTGACGCCTTGAGTGAGGGTGACAAGGTCAAAGTAGAGGTGTTGGAAGTCGACAAACAAGGCCGGATTCGCTTGTCGATGAAGTCGCTTAAAAATAAAAGCGACAACACCGACGCTTCTTAAATAGAGGCCAAAGTCATGCAACTACTGGCACCAGTGTCTCCTGGCGAGCTTCTTGATAAGCTCGCCATCTTGGAGATCAAACGCGAGCGCATCAAAGATCCCGCCAAGCTCGACAATGTCGAGCACGAGTGGCGGGTATTGACCGAGCTCTGGGCGGATGCCCATCTTGAGGCCGAAGGCTTAAATGAGATGCGTGCCAAACTCAAATCAATCAATGAATCTCTCTGGGAGATCGAGGATGAGATTCGGGTGTGTGAGTCAAACAAAGACTTCAGTGACCGTTTCATTGAGCTTGCTCGGTCGGTCTATCACACCAATGACGAACGCGCGGCCGTCAAAAAGAAAATAAACCTGGCACTCGGATCTCGATTGGTCGAGGAAAAGTCCTACACCGATTACTCGTCTTGAGTGATGGTTCTCGCTTGTGATTGCAAAGCGGTGAGCTTTGCAATCACATCTTCTGGCTCAATCAACTGCATCACCCCATCGACCTCGATTCTGCTAGACCAAGGCAATTGCGCTTGGTCTCGATGCCTGTACTCAAGACAGGCTTCGGCATAGCGATCCACACAGAGCCTTTGTGAGGCCCAGGGTCCTGACCGTTCGGGTCGGGTGGCTGCATATAAACCAATCACAGGCGTGCCCAGGCCATCGGCCATGTGCGCTGGACCTGAGTCTGGCGTGATCAGACAAAAGGCACGCGCGAGCATCGCCAGTGCTTGATGTAGCGTGTCTTGGCCGATGAGGTTGGTCACAGGCTGGTGCATTCGAGATACGATGGCTTCACCCATGGCGCGCTCTTTGTCGGTGGGACCGCCGATTAAGATCACGGGTCTTTGGGTGTGAGAGACAATCCAATCGGCCACCGCTGCGTAATGGGCAGCCGACCAGTTTCTTTTCGGGTGCGAAGAGCATGGTGAGATCAACACAGCGTTCTTGGCCACGGGCTGATGTTCAGTGGCAAAGCCATGCGCATCAGGATCGATGGGGAGCGCTCGGTCCACATGATGCAGCGTGAGTTCTGGTTGCTCGAGTAGGTGCGGTGCGAGTGCAAAAATCGCCTCTGCTTGATGGATTTTTTCTGGCAGGGTGATGGGTTCATTCACAAACCATCGATGGCCTTCTTTAGCATGTATTCCCCCAAAACCCACCCGCCGTTTTGCTTGGATGGCCAGACTCAATACGTTGGCCCGAAATGATGTCTGTGCCAGCACCATGACATCGAAGCGTTCTTGACTGAGTTTTGATCGAATCCGCTTGAAACTTGAAAGGTTATGCTTTTTGTCAAATACAATGAAGCGGATGTTTTTTAAGTGTTTGACCAAAGGCGCTTCTTTTTTGCCGATGATCCAAGTGATCTGGGTGGTCGGCCAAGCCGACTGCAAGGCCTTGACAAGGGCAACGGCATGGCACACATCCCCGAGTGCTGATAAGCGAATCAAACAAAGAGAATTGGGCGCAGCGTTACTCACAGCTGATTGGTCCTATCCTTGGGCGGTTTTCGGTCGGAGCGCTAGGCCATGAGGAGCTTTCAGCCAGAGCCCATCGATGATGCGAACATCAGTCGGTCTCATGAGCTGGGCTCTTTGGGTCATCGGACTCACGTACGATGGTCTTCCTGGAACACTGCTCAGTGAAGGCCAGCCATGCCTCAGCGCTGGGTTTGGGTGATTCAATCATGGGCAAATGACCAATCTGGGGCATCATGATGACCTCTCGATGAGGCATTAAGTTGGCCAAAATGCCCGCGCCTTTGGGGTGCAGGACTTGGTCTTGTTCACCC
>CAYWVH010000022.1:0-2842 GCA_964461845.1 uncultured Wenzhouxiangella sp. | reverse complement strand
TAAGTTGGCCAAAATGCCCGCGCCTTTGGGGTGCAGGACTTGGTCTTGTTCACCCCAGACGATCAAGGCAGGCACCTCGAGTCCTTCGGCCATGGCCTCCAGCGCTGCAGAGTCATTGAGCATGGCATCAAAAATCCTGAGGCTCTGTTCTGATGTCTGGGCTGCTTTTTTGGCCAAATCGCGAAGCAGGGGAGTGGGCATCCAGGGTGGATTAACAAAGCAATAATCCAATAGCCGTTTGAAATCAGCATAGTCTCTGACCACCAAAGGGTTGTGCCTATCTTCAGAGACTTCCAGCAGCACGGGTGAGAGTGGTGCGGAGCGAACCCCACCCGGGGCCAACAACCACAAGCCCCTGATGCGCTCTGGTGCCAGTTGACCCATGGCCGTTGCAATGTAGCCACCCATGGAGTTCCCGCCCACATAAAACGTGTCTATGTGACGGGCATCCAGCCAGTCCAAAAGCCGCTGGGCAATATCTTCGATGCGGTGGCTCACACCCGCGTGGCTTTCAGTCTCGCCAAACCCGGGGAGGTCAGGGGCGATGATTCTGAAGTGATGGCTCAAATGCCGAGCGGTTCTAGCAAAATGATAGGCATCACCATTGAAACCATGCAAAAGCACCAACGGCTCGCCACGTCCACCTTCTAAGACATGCCACCTCACCCCATCGTGCATCTCGTGATGAGATTGCAGGTGACCGCGGTGACGCTCCCACCACTGAGCGGCTTGGGCCAAAGGTTTTGGCCAAGCCCACCAGAATAGGAAGACCAGTAATGAGATGGTCACCAAGACCCAGAATAATGGTATGGCTTCCAGATGGCTCATGGGATTAAGGATACCTTAATTTATGGGGCATCTTCATTGCCAGGCACCGGGTCTTCGCCGCCTGGACACAGCGGGTGGCAACGAGCGAGCCGTTTTATAGCGAGCCAAGACCCACGCCAAGGGCCATGGAGAGCAATGGCTTGTTCGGCATAGACAGAGCAGGTGGGCGAGAATCGACACTGACCGCCGATCCAGGGCGAGAGTAAGTAGCGGTAGGCTTTGATCAAGCCGTGAAGAACATTTGTCAGTGACATGCTGAAAGGATATATAATCGTTCGGCTCTGGACAACCGATTGTTCATGTGTTCAACCATAAGAAGAGGCAAATAGGAACTGAATGGCTACAGCAAAAAAACCAGTCAAGCTTCCCAAGGGGTATAAGCCGAAAGAGACCGAGAAATACATGTGCCCAAAGCACTTGGAGTATTTCCGTCAAAAGCTCTTGCAATGGCGTGAGGATTTGATCCAAGAATCACAAGAGACCATCGACAATCTTCGATCAGAGGTGCGTGATGTGGGGGACGAGGCAGAAAGAGCCAGCCGAGAAACTGAAAATTCCTTGGAACTTCGCACCCGAGATCGGTATCGAAAGCTACTGAATAAGATTGATCAAGCACTGGCCAGAGTAGAAGATCAAAGCTATGGCTACTGCGAAGAAACCGGCGAAGAAATTGGTCTTTCACGGTTGGAGGCGAGACCCATCGCCACTTTGTGTCTGGATGCTCAAGAACGCTGGGAGCTCAAGCAAAAGCAGATGCGGGACTCTCGCTAGTCAGCAGCCACAAAGAATCAGATGTGGGGCAGGGCTTGGTTACGAAAGCCCCTAGATACTCAGTTTGAACTTAAATTCACTTAACCCATTTAGGAAAAGCATCATGTCATCAACGTTAATCAAATCCCTTCTTGCCACAGGCCTTTTGGTCTCAGGCATGACGTTTGCTCAATCAGGCGATGAGCTTGATCGACGTTGGCACGTGGGCGTCTCCACAGGCATCGTCTATGAAGATTCCGAGCGCCAAATCGAAGAAGGCCAAAACTACATTTATGGACTGAGCTTCGGTCGCATGTTTACACCCAACATTGGGATTGATTTTCAATACGACCGGTATTCGATGGACTTTGATATCCCAACGCTTACTGGCAATACAAAGACTCGCCAGATCACTTATGGCGTGATCGGTCGTTATTTCTTCAGACCCAGTGAAGCCACACGTCCCTTCGTGATGTTGGGCACAGGGATCCAAGAGCATGACAATGCCTTTGACTCAGGCAGAGACATTTATGCCTCAGCAGGTTTTGGTGTGCAGCACAGCTACTCGGACAATGTCTCATTTCGCTTGCAAGGTGAGATGCGTTACGACAACGACAGAGCCACCTTCCGTCGCTCTATAGGGTTCAATGATTTCATCATCTCAGCCGGCTTAAATTTCAAGCTCGGTGCCAAGCCAGCACCCAAGCCAGTGGCCCGTCCGCAGCCAGTGGTGAGACCCGCAGCACCTCCAGTGCCTCCGAAGCCTGAGCCACTGTTTGCTTTTGACGCGATGGTGTTGTTTGCATTTGATTCCAGCACTTTAAGGCCAGAAGCCAGCGCCGAGCTCAATGAAGCTGCGCGGACTTTGAACGTGCACAACGAATTGGTGTTGATCGAAGTCGGTGGTCATACCTGTGACATCGGCTCAACCGCCTACAACGAAAACCTCTCCAAAGAGCGTGCAGAGGCGGTTTATAACTATCTGATCGGACAAGGCGTGGATGCCAACCGCTTAGAGGTCAAAGCCTATGGCGAAACCCAGCCGCGTGTGCCCAACACCTCGATCGAGAACCGTCAGCAAAACCGTCGGGTGGAATTGACTGTGTTAGAGCGCTCAGGCCGCTAAGCAGTCGTCGTTCATTAGAAACAAGGCTCTGACCGAGTCCCTACTCGGTCACAGCAGCTTGGGCAAGCGATTGAATCCGATCGAGCATCGCCCTTAATCCATTGGCTCGGGTGGCAGACAAATGCTGCCCCAGCCCAA
>CAYWVH010000021.1:13706-17561 GCA_964461845.1 uncultured Wenzhouxiangella sp. | reverse complement strand
CGCAAACTGGCGGACCACTCGATCGTTATACGTAGCGCTTTGAGTCATAAATGTGTCCCGAAGGGTTTTATTGGATTGAGGGTTGTGGACAGATTATTGATCTTTTGGGGTTTTTAGGATTTGATCGAGATCAAACTTTCACACCCAATGGCCTCGAAATGCGCCCATGGCGGTATCATCAGCCCATGAATGCCCCACTTTCCGTCCAGCAGTGGCTCTTGGCCGAGCACACGCGCCATCAAGAAGAGCAGCAAGGCCGCCTGATGGGGGATGAAACCGCCAACGCTCTGGCCCTGCAGCAGAGCGAGGCCTTCGCCACACGCATTGCAGATCGCGCCCTGGCGCTGCCCGGCGCTCAGATCATCCAAAAAGACCTGATCCACCTAAAAAAATCGGTCGGGTGGCTGGTGATTGGGCTTTTGATGGTCGCTGCACTGGCGGGGTTCGGGGTGGCAGTGGGCGCGGTGAAGGCGCGTGAGCTTGAGGTGTTGTGGGTGCTCGCAACCGTATTGGGCATCCCCACCTTGACTTTGATTTTGTGGATGGTCTGGCTGGTCTTTTCCTCGCGCTCTTCGATACAAATGCCCTTGGCGAAGATCCTCGCTTGGCTATCCCAGGTCTTATCTTCTAAGTTGTTGCATGGGCCCAGCGCTCGGTTCACCCTAAAGGCCAGCATCAATCTGTTGGCCACTCCCTCTGGGCGTTGGGGCTTGAGTGCACTGAGTCATCTCTTTTGGTTGGTGTTTTTATTGGCAGCCTTGCTGTCGTTGACCTTGCAGTTCATGGTGACCCAATACGATTTGGGATGGGGAACCACCTTGTTGTCTGAGCAAAGCGCCTTAATGCTCCTTGATGCATTGGCTTGGCTTCCGAAGCAATTGGGGTGGTTGCCCCCAGATCATCAGCAATGGCTGGCGGCAGGTCGATTGGGAGAAGCACCTGAGCTTGTTCGCAGTCAGTGGGCTCATTTCTTGCTGGTGTTGATGTTGGTCTATGGGGTGCTTCCTCGGTTGATGGCCTTAGGGGTCAGTCTTATCCTATGGCGGGTGTCATCCCAGCGCATGTCCCTTGATCTCAACCAACCCGGGTATGTGCGCCTCAAAGGCTTGCTCATGCCTGAACCCATGCCTCATTTTGCCCCTGAGACGCGATTTAGCTTGCCGGCATTGCCGTTAAGAAAAAAGCCGGCCTCAGGTCGGGATGTTTTGCTGGTTGCCTTGGAGCATTCACCCGAAGCCCCAAAGACAAGAGCCATTCGGCACGAGGTAACGGATCTAGGTCACATCAACACCCGCCAGGATCGTGCGCGTGTATTGGCCGCACTTCGGGCCAAACGCGAACCAACCGCTTGTTTGGTGGTGGTTTGTGAGGCCAGACGCACACCTGATCAAGGGCTGGTGACACTGATTAATCAACTGGCCGATGCCGCCAAAGCTTCATTGGTGATTGGGTTAAGTGGCATTGATGAACTGGCGGGTTGGGGCGTGGATCCATCGGCCAGGATGGAAGACTGGCAAAGCGTGGGTGAGGTGACCGGTGCTCGGGTCGTCGGATTAGATGCGTTGGATGAGGCTGTCGATGAGGTGATGACCTGATGGCTTGGACCCATTTGCACCTGGCGGTGGTCGGGCATACCAACACAGGCAAGACTTCTTTGATCAGAACCTTGCTTCGACATAGCCGTTTTGGTGAGGTCAAAGACCAAGGTGGGACCACCCAAGCGGTATCGGGCGCCCCTCTGTACATTGATAACCAACCGGCCATGACCTTGTATGACTCACCAGGACTCGAGAATGCTCCAGGGGTTTATGACTGGTTAAACGAACACGCCGGTGATCAACGCCACCAAGGCATAGAGCGCATTCGAGTATTGTTGGACCATGCCCAAGCCAAAGCCCACTTTAGGCAGGAGGTGGCGGTCTTAGAGCTGATGATCCAATCAGACTTGGCGATTTATGTGATCGATGCCAGAGAACCTGTGTTGGAAAAATACCAAGACGAGTTAAGCCTATTGGCCAGCTGCGCCAAACCCATGATCGTGGTTTTGAATTTCGTCGCCAGCCCTCACAGCCAAGAGCGTCAGTGGCGAGAAGTACTGGCGGCATTGGGCCAACACCACGTGGTCGCCTTCGATGCGGTGGTCAGAAACCCTGTCACCGAGCAACGGCTTTTTGAAAAAGCCAGAAGCTTACTCGATCAACACACCAGCACGATTGATGCTTGGCTTAAACAACGCGAGGCTGAGGAAGCGCAACGCTTGGCGGGTTCTCTGAGCGCCATTGCAGTGCTGTTGATGGATGTGGCAGATCAACATTGGACGGTCAGCCGAGATGGCGATCTTCATGCCGGCACCGAGCAACTTAAATCTGAGGTCAGGCGCAGGGAAGAGGCCTGTGTGGCGTTGCTGTTAGATATGTATCGGTTCGAACGCAGCGATTATGACGATCTGCCTCTGCCACTTGAGGAAGGTCGCTGGCAGCAAGATCTGTTCGATCCTGAGACCTTAAAAATGTTTGGTCTCCGAGCAGGGCGTTATGTGGGCACCGGTGCGGGTGTGGGCGCCATGTTTGATGTGGCCACCGGGGGATTGTCGTTGGGGACAGGCACGATGGCGGGCGCGCTGATCGGCGGGGGTTTGAGTGTGCTGAGTCAATTTGGGGAGGAGGCTTTATCGCGCCTTCGAGGCGAGATTAGGCTGCGGGTGGGTGAGCCGACCTTAAGACTGTTGGTCTGGCGACAGATGTCACTATTAAAAGCGCTTCGCGTGCGAGGGCATGCCAGCCAAAAACCTTTGTCATTGCCTGCAAAGGCACAGTGGGAGACACAAGCATTGCCCAAAGGGCTGGCCAAGCGAGCCTGGCCTGACGATAGGCGAAGACGTGAGATCGCTGAAACCTTGGCCCAAGCATTTGTCGAGGATTAATCGACGGCAGGCAAACCAATGTCCTCTGCCCACAACTCTGGCTTTTCTCGCTTCATCCGCTCCATCAATGCAATGCACCGCGGGTCGTTGAGTACCACCAAATCAATCCCCTCGGACTTCATCCAGGCTTCAGCGCCTTGAAAGGTTTGGTTCTCGCCAATGATCACGCGGGGGATTTTGAACAACACCGCGGTACCGGAGCACATGGGGCAGGGGCTCAATGTTGAGACCAATGTCAATTTATGCCAATCGCGCCTCCGACCAGCCTGTCTGATGCATACCACCTCGGCATGAGCAGTGGGATCCCCCGACTGAACGCGCTCGTTGTGGCCTCTGGCGACGATTTGGCCGGTGGCATCGACCAGCACCGCACCAATGGGAATCCCGCCCTCGGCCCACGATTTTTGGGCCTGTTCGATGGCTGAATCCAGCCAAACGGCCATATTTTGTTCATTTTCTGGATGATTCATGGCGCTGGTATTTACCTCAGTGATGGGCTAGACTAGGGTTGCCTGTGGATTAAGGCGATATGAGTTTAGGTTGTGAATCCTCGTTAAAAGCAAGATAAACCTCCCAAACCCCTCCTCCAAAATCTGCACGCATTTCATTTTTACATTTTAGAAGGTATCAGTAACATGGCAACAGGTTCGGTTAAATGGTTTAACGAGGCGAAAGGTTTTGGTTTCATCAGTCAAGACGATGGTGGCAAAGACGTATTCGTACATTTCAGTGCTATTCAAGGCGGTGGTTTCAAAACCCTGGCTGAAGGCCAAAAAGTTGAATTTGAAATTCAGGATGGACCCAAAGGTCCGCAAGCAGCCAACGTCACGGCTATTTGATTTCTGATCATTAAGAATTCTAAAGACGCAAAGAGGCCCCAGCAATGGGGCCTCTTTGATTTATAAGGCTCAAGAAGTCGTAAGCTCAGGATC
>CAYWVH010000021.1:0-13606 GCA_964461845.1 uncultured Wenzhouxiangella sp. | reverse complement strand
GATTTCCTCGCCGAAGCGCGCCATGGTCTCTCCATAACCAAAGAGTCTTTCAGTATCTACAGTGCCCACTTCGATGTCTTGGCGAATGCTCAGCAACAGATCCACATATTGGGGCAGGTGTTCTTGGCAATGCCAGTCTAGGTTCTCATTCAGGGCTTGCCTGACCCATTGGCTTTGTTCAGCCGTCAGTTCCACTCGGTCATTGACCCAGCGAAGCACCAAGCGATCAAGGTTGTTATAAGCCAATTGGACGGTACATCCTGCCAGCAAAAGAGCAATGGCGCAGAGCCATGCCAAGTGCTTTAAGGTATGAGACAGGCGCGAGTGCATCAGTAAATTGACGGCTCAACTTGAATGGGTTTTTCTCGCCGATCTTCGGGGCATAAAAAAGGTGTCCGGCCCTGGATGGCATGGTAGGTGATGCGATCAAGCCCATGGGCCAAGATGACCAGATACCCATCGACCAATGCTTGGGTGTAAAAGCCATCGGGTCTTGGGCAGCCGATGGCGCCACTGGACCACACCACAACCCTGGCCTCAAGAATGTCCACTTGATCTAGGCTCAAGGCAGACTCATTGGCATAGTCAATCTGTGCCCACTTCGCGGTTTCCTCGAGACTCAGCGCGGTACCCTCAATCAAGGGGATTTGTTCGATCGGCGTGTGTTGGCAGGCCACCAAAGCCAATCCAACCATGCCCATACAAAGTGTTCGGAACGATGTCTTTATCAACGTTATGATTCCTTAAAAATATCAGGCGGGCTTTTGTCTGACCCACCCCATCTGGTGACTTTTATCTTAGCCCAGCTTAATTCAGATTGAGTGAGGATGGCGAATGCTAGAATCTTATCCCAACATCGGTTAGGTCCTGGCCCGAAAGCGGGCCTGTTAGCATTGGAGCAACATTCATGGCCTTATTGTGGCTTGTGACCCTAGGTTGGGCGTTTAGTTTCTCGTTGATCGGCGTTTACTTGGCCGGTCAGGTCGATGATTTTATCTCTGTATTGATCCGGACAGGTTTGGCCAGTTTGCTGTTTTTGCCGATGATGATGCGTCGCTGGCCGGGGCTTCAGTTGGTCATGCGGTTGATGGCCATCGGTGGCATTCAGATTGGCCTGATGTATGTGTTTTTGTTTCGGGCTTTTTCCTACATCAGTGTTCCTGAGGTGTTGTTATTCACGATCTTGACGCCGTTGTACATCACCTTATTCGACGAGCTTTGGCAGCGCCGATTACATCTGCCGATCCGCTGGTGGGTGGCCACACTCTTGGCAGTGGCGGGTGCTTTAATCATTCGCTGGCACTCAGTGAGCCCCGATGCGCTGTTGGGCTTTTTCCTCATCCAAGGGGCGAACATGTGTTTTGCCTTGGGACAGGTCATGTATCGGCGGCTCAAGTTGGGTGAGGTGGCCGATCAGGTCAGAGACTTTGGCTTTTTCTTCATCGGGGGTGGATTGGTGGCGGCACTGGCCGCAGCCATCTGGGCGGATTGGTCAAACATGCCTCAAACCACCACGCAATGGGGCATCCTTTTGTGGTTGGGGTTGGGCGCCTCTGGATTGGGTTATTTGGCTTGGAACACAGCCGCTCGTTGGGTCAATACCGCGCAATTGGCGGTGATGAATAACATGTTGATCCCCACGGGCATCTTGGTCAACGTGGTGTTGTGGCAACGAGAAGCCAACCTGTGGTCGTTGGCGCTGGGTGGTGGCGTGCTGGTGCTGGCCATGATGGTGGCCAAAGACCGATCCGATGGGCGGCCGGTCAAACAATCAGTGTGAGGCGGCGTTGTCTTTGAGTTTGGCTTCTAGCTCTGCGAGCTTTTGTTCAGCGCGGGCTAGGACTTTTTTTTGTGCCTCGAACTCTTCGCGGCTGACCACATCCATTTTCGCTAAGCCTTTTTCCAGCAGCATCCGGAACCGAAGTTCTAGCTCTTGAGGTGCCGCTTTTAAGCCTTCTGGGACCACGTCAGCCAAGCGTTTGGCCAGTTCATCTAGGGTCTGGAAATCTGGGCGCATTGGGGGACCTCCTTGGATTGTTTTACCCACGCAACAACCGTTACAGTTTATCCTGATGTGAGTTATGAATGCATGAGGCCATGCCATGAAAATGATCACCGCCATTATCAAGCCCTTCAAACTCGATGATGTTCGAGATGCTTTGGGGGAAGTGGGTGTGACCGGAATGACGGTCACGGAAGTCAAAGGGTTTGGGCGCCAAAAAGGCCACACCGAGCTTTATCGGGGCGCTGAGTATGTGGTTGATTTTCTGCCCAAGCTCAAACTGGAGATTGCGGTGAGCGATGAGGATGCTGAGCGGGTGGTGGAGACCATTGTTGAGACAGCCGCCTCTGGGCGCATCGGCGATGGCAAGATTTTTGTGACATCGATTGAGCGGGCCGTCAGAATTCGAACAGGTGAGGAGGGTGATGATGCGCTCTAAGTATCTTGCATTGGCCATGACCATCTTGGCATTGGCGGGTTGTCAGTCAGAGCTGCCCACAGCCATGGTGCCCACGTCAGAGTTTGCCATTGATGTGGGCACCGATCCGCACAGTTTTGCTGAGTACGAGAAAGTCAGCATTGCGCATATGGCGCTTGATTTATCCGTGGACATGGCAGCCCAAGTCCTCAAGGGGCATGTGATTTATACGCTCGATCGCCATCAGCCTGGCTGGCAACGCTTGGTCCTTGATGCCCGAGGACTTGAGATCGAAGATGTGAACGTGATTCAGCCCAATGGGCGCTTGTTGCCGGTGTCTTGGCGTCTGGGTGAGTCTCAAGGCCATCTCGGTGAGCCCTTGGTGCTGATCTTGCCTCAGGGGATCGAGCAGGTTCGGATTGACTATGCCTCCAAGCCCGAAGCGTTTGGACTGCAGTGGCTCAATGGTGAGCAAACAAGCTCAGGCAAGCCATTTATGTTCTCGCAAAGCCAGCCTCACTACGCCAGAACTTGGGTGCCTTTGCAAGATACACCAGCGGTGAGGTATACCTTTGATGCGACCATTCGAGCGCCGAGAGATTTGATGGTGGTGATGGGGGCCGGTGGCAACCCCACTGAGCGCTCGACGGATGGGGTCTACACTTTCAGCATGGCTCAAGCCATCCCATCTTATTTGATGGCCATTGCGGTGGGTGATTTGGTATTTGCCGAAATCGGTCCACGAAGTGGCGTTTATGCTGAGGCCGATTGGATTGATCGAGCGGCCAAAGAGTTTGATGTGTTAGAAGAGATGATCGATGTGGGTGAGGCTTTATATGGCCCGTATCGATGGGGACGTTATGACCTGTTGGTGCTGCCACCGAGTTTCCCTTTTGGCGGCATGGAAAATCCAATTCTGTCTTTTTTGACACCCACCATTATTTCTGGCGACCAGACGCTGCTTGATTTGGTGGCCCATGAGTTGGCGCACTCTTGGTCTGGCAATTTGGTGACCAATGCAGCTTGGCGCGATCTTTGGCTCAACGAGGGCTTCACTGTTTATTTTGAGTCGCGCATCATGGAAGCCATTTATGGTGAGCGCATCAAGAACATGCTGGCCAAGCTCGATTGGGATGGGTTGTTGGAGGTGGTTGAGAGCGCCGATGAAGCCGATCGTCAGTTGGTCAGAGACTTAAGCCAGCGGGATCCGGAAGAGGCGTTTATGCGTGTGCCCTATGACATGGGGCGGTTTTTTATTGATTGGTTGGAAGCGCGTTTTGGTCGTGAGGCCTTAGATGAGTTTCTGCGTGGGTATTTCGATGCCTTTGCTTTTCAATCAATCGATACAGAAACATTCCGAGCTTATGCCATTGAACATTTGTTTGAACGCTACGAAGGTCGGGCCAGCATTGAAGAGATGGATGAGTGGTTGTATGTGCCAGGGATGCCCAAGTTCGCGATTGCACCGCAATCGGATGCCTTCGTTAAGGTCGATGAGGCAACAGCAAAGTGGATCTCGGGTGAGTGGTCCTTGGATCAGTTGCCGGCTGACGAGTGGTCGATTTATGAGTGGCGTCATTTCCTCACAGGGCTTCGCGGTCAATTAGACATTGAGGCCATGATGGCCATGGATGGCGCTTATGCGCTGACTGAGACCAGCAATGTGGAGTTGTTGTTTTTGTGGCTGCAACTCAGCGTTGAGACCCGATACGCGCCTGGCATTGATCGCTTGGAAGCTTTCTTGATTGAGGTCGGTCGCAATAAATTCACCCGACCTTTGTACGCCCAATTGGCCCAAACAGATTGGGGCCGAGATTGGGCCATTGAGATCTATCAACGGGCCAAGGCTGGCTACCATCCCTTGACACGTCAAGCCTCAGAGCAAGCCTTGGGGTTGCTATAATAGGACCGAATTCAACCTATTTAGGATTCGTTCCAGATGTTGTCGAACAGCTATGCACCCGTTCGCTTCGACCGGGACTGTGAGGTGATCATGGTCCCCGAAGGGCAAACCGTGGAGCTCCCCGCTGGCACCACCGGCTATCTCACCCAGTCATTGGGTGGCAGCTTTACTGTGTTCGTCGAGGGCCGTCTGTTCCGCCTCAATGGTGAGGATGCCGATGCCATAGGCAAGCAACCACCCCCACGTCCTCAGGTGCCCGAAGGGGCCACCGACGAGGATTATGAAGATCTGGTGCACCAACAATTGCAAACGATCTATGACCCCGAGATCCCCATCAACATCGTGGATCTTGGCTTGATCTATGATTGCCAAGTCCATCACCACGACAACGGCGAACGGTCCATTGATATTGCCATGACGCTGACCGCGCCTGGCTGCGGCATGGGTGAGATCTTGGTCGATGATGTCAAAGACCGCCTGAAAATGATTCCGACGGTAACCTCGGTCACGGTCGCGCTGACGTTTGATCCACCGTGGAATCAAAGCATGATGAGTGAAGCGGCACGCCTAGAGACGGGGATGTTTTAGAGACGGGGATGTTTTAAGGTTTCATCCATTGGCTCTGTCCCGCCTCATCCACCAGTAGCCAGCGTTCGAGTCCCAATTGTTCACCCAAGTGTTGGGCCTTTTCAGTCCCAGCCACCACCAAAGCGGTGGCGGCTGCATCGGCCACCTTGGGATCTTTATGGATGGCAGTCGCTTGTAGGATGTGGGTGATGGGGTAACCTGTGGCCGGATCCAGCACATGGGCATAGCGCTCACCCGCCCACTCGCCATAACGGTAGTACTGGCCTGATGTAAAAACCGCCAAGCGTTCGTTGATCTCTAGAACCTCCAACACGCCAGCTCTGGGGTCTTTGATCGCCACGCGCCAAGGCTGAGTGCTCTCACCACAGACCATCACATCACCGCCTAAGTTGATCAAGGCATCGGTGAAGCCAGCCTCTTCCAAAAGATCGCAGGCCATCCCAGCAGCAGCGCCTTTGGCAATCCCACTGAAATCAAGACCGATGGCTGGGTTGTCAGTGCGCACCTCCAATTGATTGCGCTCATTCTCTCGCCACTCAATGTGCTGGGTCGATGGTTTGAGTGCGACCAAGGCAGCCACAGCCTCTTGACTGGGCGGTGGCGTGGTGATGGGGTAGTGGGAGGTATGAAAGCCCCATAACCCCACCAGTTGTCCAATGGCGGCGTTGAAGTATCCATCGGTCAGTCCTTCGAGCGCTTGTGAGCGCTCAAGCAACTCGGTCAGTGCGGGGTCCAATTCGACCCAGGCCCGGGTGGCCAGTGCCTGATTGAGTGTGGTCAAAGCACCAGGTGCCCATGGGTGCCAGTCTCGGTGCAGCGTCTGAAAGCGCTGATCGAGTTCAGCCAAGGCGGTATCGACAGACTGACTCGGTGCATGTCGAACTGAGACCTCCACCCTAGTGCCAAAGACCGCGTATTCAGCATGCGAGGTCAGTGTGTCGGGCTTAGGCTGGCAGCCGACCAATGAAAAGCCCAAGCCCAAACACACTGCGATCCAGATGGCAGACTGAATCAGTCTCACATGGAAGGCCTCCACACCAGACCCACTACTGCGCTTCGGCCAGCGGCGTTGAAGCCGACCAAGGGTTCGTAATCAGCCCCCGCTAGATTTTCCAAGCGACCGGTCAGCGACCACTGATCATTGAGCGTCAAAGCAGCGGTGAAGTTAATCAACACATAGGGAGATAAGGCTGCTTGTCCCACATCAAAACGCTCACCGATGTAGACGACCTCAGCCCCCAGACGATGATCGCGCAAGGCATAACTCACTGTCATGGACCCCTTGGCCTTGGGTCGACGCAGCAAAGGTTGTTTGAGTTTGGCATCTTCTGCTTGTTGCCAAGTCCATTGGGTCTTTGTTTGCCAAGCGCCCAAGCTAAATCCATGACTCATCTCCAGGCCTTTGATTTTAGCCTCGTTGATGTTGATCGCTTGAAAATCAGCACCACTGAAGTTAATCAGGTCATCAATCTGGGTGTGAAACGCACTGATGCTCAATTGATGCGCGGTCATGGGTGTCCACTCTAGCCCCAGTTCATAACTCATGGAAGTCTCAGGTTTCAGTAGGGGGTTGCCCGCAAATAAGCCACCAAAACCCGGCGAGAACAGCTGGCTGAAGTTTGGCGATCTGAAACCTTGGCCGATGTTGGCCGAGAGCTTGACTTCATCACTGAATGCCCAGCCAGCAGCGATTTGGGCCGTGGTTTCTTGCCCATAACGCTCATCGTCATCCAAGCGAAGGCTACCGCTGTAAGACAGCGCTTGATATTGACCATCCAAAGCTGTCCAAACACCGGCATGGTCTCGGCTTTCTTGCCAGGTGCCGACATTGACCCCTGACTCTCGCCAAGCATCCATCCCGATGCTCCAATCGATGTCCTCACTGAGTGACCGCACCCCAATGACGCTCACTTGGCTTCTTCGGGTGATGTTCTCAGAGCGCCCAAAGGCAGTGGCGGTCTCTAGGAAGTCTCGATAAAAACCACCCTCGATACTCAAGGACCAGTCGTCGAGGGACATTTGATAACCCAGATGCCCTGCGTATTGCTCGACATCTGAGAGGCCTTGGTCGAACTCAACATCGCCTGTTAACCAGCGAGCTGACCAACTGAGCGTGCCACCACCGACGGCCAACCGCCCCTGACCTGCCAATTGATGATTCTTGAATCCATCATCGTCTGGGTTGAACGCAAACCCTCTCTCGTTTTGTGCGGAGAATCCATTAATGCGCCGATAAGCAGCGGTCAATGAGTGCTCGCCCCGACCGACTGACACGGCACCCCCTCGCTCGCCATAGCTACCCACTTGGGCTTTGGCGGCCAGGCCTTGCGATTGACGGGTGAAGATCTGGATCACGCCGCCGATGGCATCAGACCCCCACCGCGCGGCTCTGGGGCCTCTGACAATTTCAATGCGCTCGACCGTGGCCAGATCAACGAGTTCCCACTGAAAAGCACCGGTGCCTGCGGCTGAAACGCGGATGCCATCCATCAACACCAACACATGGTTGGAGTTCGCACCGCGCATAAACACACTGGTTTGTCCCCCAGGGCCTCCTGTTCTGGACAGATCAATGCCTGCCTGAGTTTGTAGCAATACTTTGATGTCTCGGGCTTGGGATTGCTCAATGTCTTCTCGGGTAATGACGCTGACCCGCGCCAAGCTTTGATCGATGGCTGTTGGAAAGCGTTGGGCAGTCACCACCATATTGTCGTTGGGGTCTATCCCCAACGCTTCTAGGGTGGTTGTGGCATGGGCCAGTGATGTGATGGCCATGGTGCTGGCATAGACGCCAGCCATCATCCAAGATGGATGTCGGTGCATACGTTTTCTCCTCGCGCTCACCCGCGCATGGGTTTGGGCCAAGACCAACGAGGCGATGGGAGAAAAAAGATCAAGTGCTTTCGCGGTGACAAGACCAGACGGACTCGCCCAGAAGCACTGTTGACCCCACATTGCCCACCGCAACGTTCGTCATTCAATGCGACAGGCCGGTCTCCTGGCTTCCGTCAGTGCGCTTGGCACCGGGTTGAGGCCTTCCTCAGTCATTTCAAACCAAGTGGCTTTCGTCTCAACCGCTTTGCAGGCATCCCTAAGGTGGGGTGTCTACAAACGACGGCTACAGTTGCGGGGGCAGCGCCGGATTCGCACCGGCTTCCCGTTTCACGGATGCCTTCTGGAAGGAAAACATCCGCACCTGTTGCGTGGTGTCAGTTTACCAGCAACCGACGGGTCAGAGGAATCGATTAGGCCGCTTGTTGGGTTTTTCCGTCTCTGATTTGATCACCCATGCGGGTTAAGCCCGCTTGTAAGGTAGCCAAATCAAAGTCATCCACGGCAATGATTTCAAGGCTTCGTTGTCTGACATCCGCCATCATCACCGCTTCTTGTTCGCTCAACAGGCCCTTCGTTTTGGCTTGTTCTAGCTGCTCATCGAAGGTGTAGCCACTGATCTCACCGTTTCTCAAGGCTTTTAAGAGTTTCCGCTCAATCGGCTCGCAGGCGATGACATCAGGCAACAAGGCTTCCATCACGCCAATGGCTTGATGGGTTCGGTCTGAGGTATAGATGCCTCGGGTCAGACGTGATCGTGTCTCAGAGGGTGAGAGCATGAGTGAGGCCACTTTATGACCGAGTCGGTCATTGGGTGCGCGCTCGACTCGACCCATGGGGAAGACCACAAAACGCAACAATGGTCTGACCCAAGCGATCGGGTAGTTATCGATCACACCCCGCATGGCGTGCTGGATTTTATAGATGGCATCATGAAAGGCCCAAGCCAAGATCGGTTGATCGGCCGCTGGGCGGTTGTCATGCTCAAAGCGTCTGAGCATGGCTGAGCAGATGTAGAGTTGGCCCAACACATCTGCCAAGCGACCAGAGATTTTTTCTTTCTGCTTGAGTTTGCCACCATAGGTGAGCATGGTGACATCGGACATGAAGGCAAACGCCGCGCTGTAGCGAGACAGCTTCCGATAATAGGCTTTGGTTTTTCGATCACCTGGGACCGTGGCAAAGCCACCGAAGCTCAAACCTAAGATCAAGGATCTAGCCGCACATGAGATGGAGTGGCCAATGTGTGAGAACAACAAACGATCAAAGGTCTTCAATCGCTCATCTTCGTTCTCAATCTCAAGGGCTTGCATCTCTTTTAAAGCATAAGGATGGCAACGAATCGCACCTTGGCCAAAGATCATCATGGAGCGCGTCAAAATGTTCGCACCTTCCACAGTGATCCAAATCGGTGCACCTTGCCAAGCGCGGCCCAAGTAGTTCTTCGGGCCTAAGATGATGCCTTTTCCGCCATGCACATCCATCGCGTCTTTGATGATCTCTCGGGTCATCTCGGTGGCTTGGTACTTGGCAATTGCACCAGGGACAGATGGCTTTTCACCGGCATCCACTGCCGTGGCCGTTTGTCTGGATAAGGCAGAGATCGCATAGGTATAGCCAGCGATCCGAGCCAGCGCTTCTTCAATGCCCTCAAAGCGTCCGATGGGGAGATTGAATTGCTTTCTGATCCTCGCGTATGCACCCGTGGTGAGTGCTGCCATCTTGGCCGCACCTGTGGATGATGAGGGCAGTGAAATGGCTCGACCCACTGAGAGACACTCCACCAACATCTTCCAGCCTTGGCCCACGTACTCGGTGCCACCCAACAAGTACTCGATGGGAATGAACAAATCCTGACCCCGAATCGGGCCATTGGGGAAGGGGTTGTTCAGCGGGAAGTGGCGTCTGCCGATATCAAGCCCTGGGGTATCGGCAGGAATCAGTGCCAAAGTGATGCCGATGTCATGCGTCTCGCCCAACAGACCCTCTGGGTCGTATAAACGAAACGCCAAACCCACCACGGTGGCCACAGGGGCCAAGGTGATGTAGCGCTTTTCAAAGTTGAGTTTGATGCCCAAGGTCTCTTGGCCTTGCCACTGACCTTTGCAGACCACGCCGTAATCAGAAATGGAGGTGGCATCAGAACCTGCGGTGGTGCTGGTCAAACCAAAACAGGGGATCTCCCGACCATCGGCGAGCCTCGGTAGGTAGTGGTCTTTTTGATCCTCTCGTCCGTAGTGCATTAGAAGCTCAGCCGGTCCCAATGAGTTGGGGACAGCGACCACGGAGCCCAAAGTCGAGCTCATGCCAGAGACTTTTTGCAAGACGGCTCGGTGGGCAACGGCTGAAAAGCCCAAGCCACCATAAGCTTTGGGGATGATCATGCCAAAAAAGCGATGTTTCTTGAGATGCGTCCAAATCTCTTCGGACAAGTTGGCGCGGTAATGAGAGGTTTCCCACTCATCGATCATGTCGCACACTTCTTCAACAGGCCCATCTAAGAACGCCTGTTCTTCGACGGTCAGTTCACCCAAGGGCTGTTTAATGAATCGCGCCCAATTGGGGTTGCCACCGAAAAGCTCACCCTCAAAGCCAACGGTGCCTGCATCGAGCGCCACCCGCTCGGTCTCAGAAATCTGCGGCATCATCTCCTTGAAGGCTTTGAGCACAGGGAAAGTCAGGAACTCTCGGCGCCAAGGGGCATGGTTTAAGGGGATGGCGATGGCCAAAAAGACCAGCCAAGCAAAGATCAACGCAATGGGGCCAGGCTCACCGATCACAGAAAACCCCACCAAGACCGCACCGATGGTGGCGGTCCAAAGCGGGGTTTTGAGTTTGAAAAAAGCGGAGGTAAGAACAGCGGCCAATAAGACCAAAGCGAAGATCAAATGCATCATGGTTCAGCAACTCCTGGGCTGTCTCGGTGGGCCTTTAAGAAAGGGGCGATGGCGGTCAAGAATTGATCATTGGCATCGCCTGCGACCATATGGCCGGCCTCGGGCACCTCGGCTTTTTCAGCGTGCGGGGCCAGTTTGATGAATTCATCGATGTGTTCTGCGCCAATCATGTCGCTTTGGCCACCTGAGATCAGCAGCGTGGGGATTTTTAGGCGACGGCTGGCCGATTGCAGTCTGGATTGGAGGTTGGCGCTTTTCTCTGCCAAGGCCAGCATCGCTGGGTCCCAATGCCAGTACCAACGCCCATCGGCGCCTTGACGGAGGTTTTGGCTGAGTTTGATGGGATTGGTGGGCTTGCCCCGGCGTCTGTGTGGCAAAAACGCCCTGATCGATTCAGAGGCCTCTTCTAGCGAGGCAAAACCCTCTGGGTGCTGACGCATGAACGCGAGCATGGCGGTGACCCCACGCTCATCCCAACGGGGGGCAATGTCCACCAACACCATGGCCTTGAGGTCGACTTTGGGCTTTTCAGAATGTGCCAACAGGGCCGTCAGACCCCCCATCGAGGCGCCAATGACCATGGGGATGTTGGGCAGTGAGGCGCACACCCGTCTAAAATCTTCCACAAACTGCTCAAAATCGTACTCGCCACTGGGTGCGCGGTCGCTCTCACCATGGCCTCGGGCGTCGTAACTGACCGCCTGATAGCCCATTTCAGCGAGCTGCCAGCCCGTGTTTTCCCACGCATATTGGGTTTGTCCGAAACCATGCGCCATCAATACGCACGGCGCGCGGTCGTCGCCAAAATAGCGCAGGCTCAAACGGATGCCATCATCGGTCCAAATCTGACGGCGGCGGATATCATCATTGAGTTTACGGGCAGCTTCCATACGGTACAGTATGTCCCTAGCAGTGATTTAAGTCAATTTCTCGATCGTACCGAGTAATATGGGTATTGAGACCCGGGTTTTAAACCGGGGGTTCAATATTTTAGGAGGAACATGTCCGCACGTCCAGAAACAGTTGCCGAGAGGGCCTCGCTGACCCCCAAAGACTGGGAGCAAGCAGCCCTTGAGCTGATCGCCCAAAAAGGGGTCTCTGGGTTGGCGGTAGAGCCTTTGGCCCGGCGTTTGGGCATCACCAAAGGCAGTTTTTATTGGCATTTTCCAGGCCGAAAAGAACTTTTGGCCGCAGCGCTGCTTCGCTGGGAGCGCCAAGACGAAGAAAACCTCGAAAAATCGCTCAAAGCCGATGATGAGCCGAGAAAGCGGCTGGAAAACTTCATTTGGCGGACCACCCGGCAAACGCTGACCCACCAGATCCACCTGGCCTTGTGTGCCGCTCCAGACAGCGAGGTGATTGGGCCTGTGTTGCAGCGGGTCACCAACCGCCGCATCGCCTTTTTGGCCCAAGCGCTTGAGGGGTTGGGGTTTCAGGCCACCGATGCCTCGCAACGGGCCACTTTGATGTACTCAGCCTACGTGGGCTATCTGCACCTGCAAGCCCAGCGTCTCGTGCCAGAGGCAGGAGAGCCTGGGTTTGATGCCTATGTGACCCATGTGATTCAGAGCTTGATCGAGCCTTAAGTCAGCGCAACCACTCAGAGTCAGCGCAGCCCCTAACGGGTGCCTTGGGCCAGATAGTCAGACGATTGCATTTCAATGAGCCTTGAAGCGGTTCGCTCAAAAGCGGTTGTCAGGCGCTTCCCGCCGTACAAGCGCTGAGGTAAATCAGCAGCCGATAAGACCAATTTGATGCGCCGATCGTAGGCTTCATCCACCAAATGAATAAAGCGCTTGGTCGCGTTGTCATCGTCTAAGCCAAAGATCGGCACGCCACTGATCAACACCGTTTGGAATTCATCAAAAATGTCTGAGTAGTCGCGAGCTGAGCGCTCGGTTTGACACAATGAATGAAAATCAAACCAGGCCACATGGCCCACAGCGCCGATCGCTTCAATGCTTCGGCCCTGAATGGTCAAGCTTGTGTGGGTGGAATCATGCCCTGACAGCGCACGAAAACGCTCGGCCATTTTCTCTAAGTGATCATTATCGAGTGGATAAAAGTAGGTGGGCGCTTGTCGCAGGGTCCGCAGCCGATAATCTTCTTTGGCCTCAAGCCGAATCAATTGGCAATGGGTTTTGATGGCCTCAATGGCGGGCAAAAATCGCACCCGCTGCAGGCCGTCAGTGTAGAGCTCATCGGGGGTTTGGTTGGATGTGGTAACCAGCACCACGCCGCGTTCAAACAGTCGCTGCAACAGCTCGCCCAAGATCATCGCATCACCGATGTCTTCAACATGGCACTCATCAAAGCACAATACCCGATGATCGGAAGCGATCCGATCAGCGATGAGGGAGAGGGGATTTTTTTTGCCCACCAAGGTTTTTAGATCTTCGTGCACCTTGGCCATGAAGCGGTGAAAGTGAATGCGCCAGACGGGGACACCATGATCGTTAAGCGATTGAGCAAGCAGGTCCATCAGATGGGTTTTCCCACGACCGACCGAGCCCACCACGTAGATGCCGCGGATTCTCCGTGAGCTTCGCATCGGCCACCACGGCTTTTTGCGTGGGGTGGTCAGCGCATCAAACAAAGATTGCATCACCACCACCACATCGCGCTGTGCCGGATCTGGGATAAGTCCGCCTTGTTCTATTTCGGCTTGATATTGAGCCAGTGGTCCTGGCATGTGCTTAAGGCAGTTGGCTCTGGACGTGATTTTTGATGAGCCCTCGAAGGTCCATCAATCGTCGGTGAAAGAAATGACCAGCACCTGTCATCATGACCAGTTGTGGCGGCGGTGATACCTTGGCTGCCCACTGCTTGACGGCTTCAGCGGACACCACTTCGTCTTCATCGCCTTGAACCACCAACCAAGGACAAGTAGGCCCTGGCAAGGCATCCATGTCCCAGCGCTCAGCCGGTGGGGCGATGCTTAGAAGCTGATGAATGGGGAACTCGGG
>CAYWVH010000020.1:0-21665 GCA_964461845.1 uncultured Wenzhouxiangella sp. | reverse complement strand
TGCCCCCGCTACCACTTTAAAGTCAGAAGCCTCGCATGCCAGTGCGGGGCTTTTTGGTTTTGGTGTCTTCTGTGAGTCAAGGCAACCGGACAGAAGGTTTGCTACAGAATCGGACGCATTATGGGCTACCTACAGGCAGCCACCGCATCGGTTGAGTCTTTCTAAATAAATCAGTACAATAGGCGATTGATTGAGCAGATCGACGCTGGTGGCCCTATCGACAGCGTTTCGTTATCTGGCTGCTTGGGTGAGGTTCTCCCGCGCCATCGGATCTGCGACCAGGTTTTTAGTGGACTTTAGAAAAGCCCCTGGTGATAGGGGCTTTTTTTATGAGCAAAATATGACCGAGGATCAGCAACGGAGGTGTGTGGATGGCCATTGCAGATGAATTGACCGCCCAACTGACCCCGCTGATCGAGGATTTGGGTTACGAGTGCGTGGGCATTGAGTATGTCTCAAACCCCAAGCACCGCTTGGTCCGCATCTACATAGATCAGCCCGAAGGCATAGAGGGTGGGATTGATGTCGATGATTGCGAGACGGTGAGCCGAGAAGTATCTGCTTGGCTCGATGTGGAAGACCCGATCTCTGGTGAGTACAGCCTAGAGGTCTCCTCGCCAGGCATTGAGCGGCCTTTGTTTCGCCAAGCGCACTTTGAGCGTTTTTTGGGTGAGCAGGCCGAAGTACAGTTGATCGCCCCGATGGTCGATGAGGCCACCGGTCAGCGCCAAAGGGTGTTCAAAGGCACTTTGCAAGCGGTGGTGGAGGGCGAGCGTGGTCCAGAGGTGGTGGTGACGACCGACAAAGGCGCATCTCATCTGCCATTGTCTGAGATCGCCAAAGCGAGATTGAAGCCGGATATGGCCGAGCTCCTCAAAGAAGCCAAGGCTGCCCGGACGGCGAAGGATTAGAGTACGGCAACAAAGATGGGCGGCCTGATGGGCTGTGATGCGATTGATTAACAACTTTATTTAAGCGTTTAAGTGGAAGGACGAAAACTAGCCATGAGCGACCAAGGCAAAGAAATTCTACAGGTGGCCGAAGCAGTCTCCAACGAAAAGGGGCTGGACAGAGGCATTATTTTCGAGGCGATTGAAGCCGCGTTGGCCTCGGCTGCCCGCCGCCGCCATCACGAAGACATCGATGTCCGGGTCACCATCGACCGAAAGACCGGCAAATATGAGGCGTTTCGTCGCTGGGAAGTGTTGCCGGATGAGGCCGTGGATGCTGTCAAAGGCGTCGATCTTGATGAAGATGCGGTGGTCTTTGAATCGGCCGACCGCCAAATTCGTTTATCCGATGCCAGAGCACACGATCCTTCTCTGAATGTGGGCGATTACATCGAAGAGGCCATGGAGCCACCTGAGTTTGGCCGGATTGCTGCCCAAGCGGCCAAGCAGGTCATCGTACAAAAGGTCAGGCAAGCCGAGCGTGAGCTCGTTGTAGAGGCCTTCAAGGACCGTGTGGGTGAATTGATTTATGGTCAAGTCGAGCGCATGGAGCGAGGCGGCATGGTGTTGGATTTGGGCGAGAACGCCAAAGCCTTCATTCCATCGCGCCACGCCATCCCTGGTGAGACGGCACGCTTAAAAGACCGCATCCGTGGTTATCTCTATGAGGTCAGACCAGACCCACGCGGTCCGCAGCTCTTTGTCAGCCGCACCATGCCAGAGTTTTTGATTGAGCTCTTTAAGCTCGAGGTACCAGAGATTGGTCAAGAGCTCATCGAGATCAAGGGCGCGGCCAGAGACCCTGGTCGTCGTGCCAAGATTGCGGTGCGTGCACTCGACCCCAGAACCGATCCCATTGGTGCCTGTGTGGGCATGCGAGGCTCTCGCGTGCAAGCCGTATCTAACGAGTTGGCCGGCGAGCGCGTCGACATCATTTTGTGGGATGACAACCCAGCACAATTTGTGATCAACGCGATGGCGCCTGCTGAAGTGGCCTCGATCATTGTCGATGAAGACTCCAAGAGCATGGACATCGCGGTCGAAGAGGACAACCTATCCCAGGCCATTGGTCGGGGTGGTCAAAACGTCCGTTTGGCGGCTGAGTTGACCGGTTGGTCTTTGAATGTGATGACGGTTGAGCAAGCCGATCAAAAAGCAGAGGCTGAGTCTCGGTCGGTGTTGGAGATGTTCAAAGAAAAATTGGATGTGGACGAGGAGCTGGCCTCTATTTTGGTGGCCGAGGGCTTCACCAACATCGAAGAGGTGGCCTACGTGCCTGAGTCTGAGTTGTTGGGCATCGAAGAGTTTGATGAAGGCATTGTTGCTGAGTTAAGGCAGCGTGCCCGCGACGCACTCTTGACCCAAATGATTGCCTCAGAAGAAAAGTTGGATTCCAATCGGCCACAAGAAGACCTGTTGGCGTTGGAAGGCATGAACGAGACCTTGGCTTTTGCATTGGCAGAGCAGGGGATTTGTACGAGAGATGATTTGGCCGACTGTGCCACCGATGAAATCGAAAACATCGAAGGCTTGGATGAGGCCAGTGCTGCGAAGCTGATCATGGCTGCGCGTGCACACTGGTTTGACGAAGAGTAAAATCTTAACAAGGATAAGGAAGATTGCATGTCTGATGTGACCGTCTCACAACTCGCTGAAGTATTGGGCGTTGAAGTCTCGCGCTTGATCGAGCAGCTCAATGATGCCGGGATTAAAGTCTCAGATCCCAGTGCGGCGGTGACCAATGAGGACAAGAAAACACTCTTGGCTTATCTAAGAACCAGCCACGGCAAGCGCTCAGCCACAGAAGAGGCCGCTGGCCCAAGCAAGGTGACGTTAAAGCGAAAAACCGTCTCCGAGCTCAAGGTCCCTGCCGGTGGGGCTGGGCGGGTGAGGGCCCGAGGAGCGGCACCGTCTCGGACCGTGAACGTTGAGGTCCGCAAAAAGCGCACTTATGTCAAGCGCGGCGCCGTTGAAGAAGAGCAAGCCAGAGATCCAGAAAGAGAAGCAGCCGCCAAAGCGTTGGCCGATTCACAAAAGGCCCGTGAAGAGGCTGAGCGTCTTGCACAAGAAGAAGCCGAGCGCCGCGATAAAGAGCGTCAAGAACGTGAGGCCAAAGAAGCCGCTGAACGTCAAGCCCGTCAGGCTGAATTAGAAGAAGAGCGCATCGCCAGAGAAGCCCGCGAGGCAGCTGAGCGCATTGAGACTGAGAAAGAGCGCGCGCTCGCTGAGGCACAAGCGCGTGTCGAGGCCAAAGTCGCCAAGCAAGCCGCAGAGAAAGAAGCTGAGCGCAAACGCAAAGGCGGTCGTGGCGATGACGATGGCCCGACCCGATATGGTCGCGAAGAATTGCATGTCGCACCGAAATCTAAGCGCCGCAAACCCAAGGCCAAGCGTCGAGTCGCATCCACCACGGGTGGTGGCGAGCACGGCTTCCAAATGCCCACAGAGCCTGTCAAGCGTGAACTGGCGATTCCAGAGACCATCACCGTGGGTGACTTGGCCAAGTTACTGGCAGTCAAAGCCGGTGAGGTGATCAAAACCTTGATGGGCATGGGCACGATGGTGACCATCAACCAACCACTGGACCAAGACACCGCCATTTTGGTGGTCGAAGAGATGGGCCACGGCGCACGTCCTGCAGAACAAAAAGACATTGAGCAAGAGCTGGCCGAAGATGCGGTCGAGGATGGGTTTGAGGAAAAACCCCGTCCGCCCGTTGTCACTGTGATGGGGCATGTCGACCATGGCAAGACCTCACTGCTTGACTACATCCGTCGCGCCAAAGTGGCCGCTGGTGAGAGCGGTGGCATCACGCAGCACATTGGTGCTTATAACGTCAAAACCGCCAATGGCACGGTGACCTTCTTAGACACGCCAGGGCATGCTGCCTTCACAGCCATGCGCGCGCGTGGAGCACAAGCCACAGACATCGTGGTGTTGGTGGTGGCCGCAGACGACGGGGTGATGCCTCAGACCAAAGAGGCCATCCAGCATGCCAGAGCGGCCAAGGTGCCCTTGATTGTTGCCGTCAACAAGATCGATAAGCCAGAAGCCGATCCAGACCGAGTCCGCTCAGAGTTGGCCGCTGAAGAAGTGGTGCCGGAAGAGTGGGGTGGTGAGGAGATCTTTGTCCCTGTTTCAGCCATCACCGGTGAAGGTGTGGATGCGCTCCTAGATGCCATTGTCCTGCAAGCCGAAGTGCTGGAGTTAAGGGCTGCACCAGAGAGACGCTGTCGCGGGGTGGTCGTTGAATCCGCCCTTGATAAAGGCCGAGGTCCAGTGGCAACGGTATTGGTGCAAGACGGCACGCTGCGGCAGGGCGATATGCTCTTGGCCGGCCAACAGTTTGGACGGGTGCGCGCCATGTTTGATGAAAGTGGCCAGCCGATCAAAGAAGCAGGCCCCTCTATGCCTGCTGAGGTCTTGGGTCTTTCAGGCGTGCCTAACGCCGGTGATGATGTGATGGCCGTGGCCGATGAGCGAAAAGCCAGAGAAGCCGCTGATCTTAGAAAGCAATCCTCCAGAGAAGGACGCTTGGCAGAGAAGCAAGCCGCCAAACTCCAGAATCTGTTTGATCAGATGGAAGAGGGTGCATCCGGCATGGAGCGCCAGACCGTCAACTTGATGATCAAGGCCGATGTGCAAGGCTCTGTTGAAGCCTTGCGTGATTCGTTGACGCGCTTGTCAACCAATGAAATCACGGTCGAAGTGATCGCCGCTGGTGTGGGTGGCATCACCGAGTCAGATGCAAGCCTTGCGCAAGCCTCTGGCGCGATCATCATTGGCTTTAATGTCCGTGCCGATGCCTCAGCCCGTCGCATCATCCAAGAAGCTGACCTCGATCTGAAGTATTACAGTGTGATCTATGAAGTCATCGATGATGTCAAGAAAGCCATCACCGGTTTGTTGGGGACAGAGACCCGAGAAGAGATCATTGGTTTGGCCGAGGTCAAGGATGTATTCCGTTCCTCCAAGCTCGGTGCGATCGCAGGCTGTTTGGTGGTCGAGGGTGTGGTCAAGCGCGCCAACCCAATCCGCGTGCTTCGAGACAATGTGGTGGTCTTTGAAGGCGAGCTTGAGTCTTTGAGACGCTTCAAAGACGATGCCAAAGAAGTTCAAGCAGGTACCGAGTGTGGCATTGGTGTGAAGCAATACAACGATGTCAAAGTGGGAGACCAAATCGAGTGTTTCGAGCGCGTTGAAGTCCAGCGCACACTTGAGGATTGATGGTTCAGCGCGCTGAAAAAGTCGCAGGTCTGTTGCGACGCGAGCTGGCCTCTATCATCCAGCAATCGTTTCAACATGAACTGCCTGGTGGGTTGTTCAGCATCACCGATGTAGAAGTGGCCCGTGACCTGTCACATGCCAAAGTCTATGTTGCTGTCTTTGAAGCTGAGCAAGTCAAAGAAGTGATGGGTTTTTTAAACGAGCACGTTGGCGCCATACGCCACGAATTGGGCAAACGCATCCGCCTTCGCTTGGTCCCCACACTGAAGTTTTTCCACGACACCTCGTCAGAATCAGGCGCGCGCATCGAGGCTTTGTTGGCCAAGGCCAAACGCCCATAAGCTCATGGCCGCTGGCCCCACCCCATCACCCACTGGCATCGTTTTGGTGGATAAACCCCAAGGCATGACCTCCAACCAAGTGCTGGGGCGCATCAAGCGTCTCTATGGACAAAAAAAAGCAGGTCACACCGGCACCCTAGACCCGATGGCCACAGGGCTTTTGATCATTTGCTTGGGCCATGCCACGAAAGTCTCTGCCCACTTGCTTGATGCCGATAAAGCCTATGAGGCCCGCGTCCATTTGGGGGTGGTGACGGATACCGAAGACGCTGAAGGCCAGGTGGTGGCCAGACATCCAGTCCATGGACTCACGCCAGCCAAGGTGGAGGAAGTCTTGAATGAATTTAGGGGGGAGATCCAACAAATCCCGCCCATGTACTCAGCCCTCAAGCATGAGGGCAAGCGTCTATATGAGTTGGCGCGACAGGGCGAGACCATTGATCGGCCCGCGCGCACAATCACCATCCACGCACTCACGGCCAGTGACTTTGCACTCGATGATGATAAGGCGCCTGGGTTTTCATTGGATGTCAGTTGCTCAAAGGGCACCTATATCCGCTCATTGGTGCGCGACATCGGTCAAGCGTTGGGCTGTGGTGCGCATTTATCTGCCCTAAGACGCACAGGCTCATCACCCTACACGCTATCCCAAGCACACACGCTTGAGGCGTTGGAGGCCATGGCAGAAGATGAGCGAATCAGTGCCATGTTGCCCATCAGCTCTGCTTTACCTCAGTGGCCGAATATCGAGATCATTGATGAGGCCTTGGCATATTTCGAACAAGGCCGATGCATTGACTTGGCTCCTGAAAAAAAGGAGAAGTTACAAGGCCAGTGGGTCTTTGTGATTTTGGATGATGCGTGTATCGGGATGGCTGAGATCACCGACCAAGGACTGCAACCTCGGTCGGTGTTTGTCTGATCGCTAGCCTTTGAGTTTCGCCAAGATCGCTTCGGTCAAATGAGGCTCAATGGCGTGTCGCATTGGGGTGATGAGCTTGAAGGGGGCGGCAATGATGTGCCCTGAAGAGAGCCAACGCTCACCGCCGGCCATGTCCATCACCACGCCACCTGCTTCTTGCACCATCAAAGCACCGGCAGCCAAGTCCCACGGTTTGAGACCCAACTCCCAATAGCCATCCAAGCGCCCGCAGGCGACATAGGCCAGATCCAGTGAAGAGGTGCCTTGCCGCCGGATGTCTTCGATGTGCTCAAACAGCTCATCGAACATGGCCCGGTACGCGGGCAATAAGCGACGGTACCGAAATGGGAAGGCCGTGGCGAGCACCGCACCATCCAGACCCTCTCTTCCAGAGACCCTAATTCGGTGTTGATTTAAAAAGGCACCCTCACCGCGAGAGGCCGTGAATAACTCATCTTTGCTTGGGTCATAAATGACCCCATGCTCAATCCGGCCTTTGACTTGCAAGGCGATCGAGATGGCGTAATGACCCAGGCCCCGAAGGTAATTGGTGGTGCCATCGATGGGATCGACGATCCAGACATGATCGCTGTCACCGATTTTGCCGCTCTCTTCACCCAAGAACGCGTGGTCCTTGTAGCGCTTAAGCAAATGATCCCGAATCACATGCTCACAAGCACGGTCGACATCGGTCACATAATCGGCCCGAGCCTTTCGCTCGACAGGAATGGATTCTAAGCGCTGAGCATATTTTTGCATCAGGCTTGCTGCTTGGCGCGCCGCTTCGGTGGCGACATTGATATAGGGACTAGTCATCGTTCGCTATGCTATCAGAACTGTTCGCTGCGCGGAGCCCCAAATAGATCCCCATCAGCGCAAGGCAGGCACCCATGAGCTTCCCAGGCGATAATTCCAGCGAAAAAAACCACACATCCCAGCCCACCGAGGCGGCTGGTTGGATCAATAACAACAAGCCCACCAAGCCTGCGGGCAACAGCGGCAAGCTCTTGGTGATCAACAACCAACCCAAGACTTGGCACAAAGCACCCAAGGCCATGAGCGCCCAAAAAGAAGACCAAGAGGGGATGGCAAAGCCATGGCCTTCCAGCACATTGATAAGGCCCAGCATGATGCCGCAACAGACCGTGACTTGCATCAATCTGGCCTCAGGTCTGATGGCGGTGTGCTTCAGCTGAAAGCCTCTTAGCGAGAGGAGATATAACGCATAGGCACCCGCGGTCATCAGACCCAACCACACGCCCAAGCGGGCCTCCGAGCTCAATGATGCCCATTCACGGCCAAACAGCAACCAAAGGCCAGCCATGGCCAGCCCCACGCCCAAGCCAAAGCGCCAGTGGACGTGTTCTTTGAAAAACACCACACCGACGATGGTCAACACAAAGACTTGGAAATTGGCGAGCAAAGTGGACAGCCCGGGGCCAATGTAGGCGATGGATTGATGCCAAAGCCAAATGTCCAAACAAAAAAACGAAGCGATGAGGCTGGAGCTTAGCCAATGTGTTCGCCAGCCCTGGCGCATGGCAGGCACAGCGATCAGCAGTGCTGCCCACACCAAGGCACCAAAGGCCATGCGATAAAATCCAGAGGTGGTGGGTGCGACCTCACTCAAACGCACAAACACGGCCGCAAAACTGATCATGATGGCGCCGGCCAACACACTGAGTGCGGCCGGTCCCATGGTGAGGTGGAGAGACTTTTTCACAGCTGCGTATGTACCTAGGACAGCCGAGCGATCAAGGGGCTGTCTTTATCTATCCCCGAGGCATGCTCGATCAGGGTTTGGCGGATGGGCCAAAGCGTGTTTGCTGCCAAGAAGGAGACACCCAGACCCCATCGACCCAAGCCCATGGGCAGGCGTTGGAGCTCGTTGATCCAATGGATGCCACCAGACGCCAGCGTGGATTGCGATAAGCGCCAGCGGCCGTAACGAGACAGCGCTTGATGGATCTTGGCTTGGGATGAATCAAGCTGGCCTTCTAAGCACTGAGCCAAGGCAGCCGCATCGGCCAGCCCAAGGTTCAGGCCTTGGCCCGCCAACGGGTGCACAGCATGGGCTGCATCACCGACCAAGGCAACGGATTGCTGGGCCAATAAAGATGCGCGTTGGCGCTTTAGAGGCATCCATTGGGGTGCCTCAATCGATAGAACTTTTCCCAGAGGAGAGGGTTCGCCTTCGTTCTCAATGGCCTCGTTGATCGCTTCAATGAGTGTGTCAGTCAGTGCTTCATCTGATGCGCCACTCAAACGATCAGCCTGAGCACTTGGGATCGACCAGACAATGGACGAGCGCCCATCTGGCAGGGGCAGCAAGGCCAAAGGACCGAGCTCGGTAAAGCGCTGCCAGGCCAGGCCATCGTTCGGCTTTTCAGTGCGCACAGGGCCAATCAAGGCCTGTTGGTTGTAGTCCCACCACGTGTGATCAATGCCTGCCTGCTGACGAATCCTCGAGCGCGCACCATCAGCACCGATCAAGACAGAAGCGCTCAATGTGGTTTGAACATCACCGGCCTCATCCAGCAATCGAAGCCGGATGCCTGAGGGGGTGTCTTCAAAGTCATGCCATTGAACAGGCGCCTTGATCTCGATGTTGGGATGGTGTGCCATCGCCTCCCAAAGGGCTTTTTCCAGCAGTGGGATTTCGATGAGGGTGCCCAAGTGAGGCAGGCCGTGCTCATCGGCACGGAAAGCAAGTCGTTGACCTTTGGCATCCACCACCATTTGGTCATATGGCGCCAAGCGATCAGCGGGCAGTGCTGGCCAGATGCCTATGTGTTGCAAGATGCGCTCAGAGCCCAAGCTGATGGCGACCACTCGGTTGCTGGCTTTGTCTTCAAATTGGGGCACGCGTTGGTCGATCACACACACCTTGGCCGCTTGTTTGGCCAGCAACAGGGCAGTGGTGGCACCCGCGACACCGCCACCGACCACCAATGCATCCCAATCGGGCTTAATCATGGACAGTACGTGGCGACGAGGATTGAGCGGTTGAGTTGGCGCGCTTGGCCAAGGATGAGACCGGTGAGCGAAACCCCATGGCGGCTCTGACCAAGCGTCGCGTCAGCGTGGGCGAGGCGGCATGCACGGCCAGCCCCAACCCTGCCATGAAGCGGACAAAGCTTGTGGGGTGGGCGAAGGCTTTGGCCAATGTATCTGTGTAGCGAAGGGTCGCTCGTTGATCATCGATGCGTTGGTCTTGGTAGTGTTGAAGCGCTTGGTCGAGTCTATCCTCGCCCATGGTTGAATCAATGGTTGTTAAGTCGAGGGTGGCTGCATGCATGGCATCAATCAATCCTGCGGCATCGCGAAGACCCAAATTAAAACCCTGGGCAGAGACGGGGTGGACGCTGTTGGCTGCATTGCCCACCAGCACCACGCGCCCTTTGACAGGACGTGGGGTGTGTTGTTTGATCAGCCCATAGCGCGCTCTGGGGCTGGCTTGTGAGAACGCGCCCAGCTTATTCCCAAAGCGTTGGTTCAGTGTTTCAAGCAACACCTCATCAGACCAAGTCATCGCCTCATCGATGGCGGAGTGTCGATCAATCCAGACCACGCCATAGCGGCCATGGGCTTGGGGCAACAGCGCCAGCGGGCCATGCGCCGTGAACCGCTCAAAGGCCGTGTGCGCTTTTGGATGTTCAGCAGCCACATTAAAGACCATCGCGCTTTGGCCATAGTCATAACACTCACTGGCCACGTTGAGTTGTTGTCGGATCAGTGAGTGCGTGCCATCGGCACCAACCAAGACCCTGGCCTCCAGCGTGGTGTCGTTATCTAATTGAGCGTGTATCCGATCACCCAGGTCTTTGAAGGAAACCAAGGCGGCAGGGCAATGCTCGGTGATGTTGGGATGATCTGCCAAACGCTTGAGCATCACTTCACCCAAGGCTTGGGCCACCACCACTTGCCCAAAATAAGGCCGATGGGGATCGGTGTCTTGGGCGATGAGCGCGTGGTACTGATCGGCGTTTAAATGCAAATGCCCCAATCCACCTTGGCGGTTGATGACGATGTCGGTGACGGGGATGCGGGGCAAAGTGTCGGGCAATAAGCCCAGTGAGCTTAAGATATTCAATGAGGCGGCATTGAGCACCAGGGTTCTTTGATCATGGCTGGGTTGCTGGCTTTGGGTTCTTTGGGTGGGTTCGACCAACGCCACTTGAAAGCCACGATCCGCCAGCCCAATGGCCACACTGGCGCCGACCAAGCCGCCGCCTGAGACCACCACATCGACAGGGCGCATCTTCTGACTCATGCCATCCAAGCCTCGATGTCAGCCACCGACTTAGGCACACCGTCGGTCAAGACCTCAGGGCCTTGTTGGCCCACTCGGATGTTGTCTTCAATCCGAATGCCGATGCCCCGAAAGCCTTCTGGAATGTCTGCGCCATGATCAATATAGAGCCCAGGCTCTACGGTGAGCACCATGTTTCTCTCCAGCACCCGCCATTGATCATCAATGCGGTAGTCACCGACATCGTGCACATCCAAGCCCAACCAATGACCGGTCTTATGCATATAAAAGCGCCGATAGGCCTCTGTCTCAATGTTGCCATCCACCGAGCCTGTCAACAGCCCAAGATCAATCAGGCCTTGTGTGAGCACCACCACGGCCTTGTCGTGAAAAGCATGGTAAGACGCGCCGATTTGTACCTCATCGATGGCTTGGCGTTGGGCGTCTAACACCACCTCATAGAGCGCGCGTTGGTGGGCTGTGAATGTGCCTGAGACTGGAAAGGTTCTGGAAATGTCGGCGGCATAACCCATCACCTCGCAGCCAGCATCGATCAGCACCAAGTCATTGGGATGGAGGGCTTGGTTGTTCTCGATGTAGTGCAAAATCAAAGCCCTCTCGCCGCCAGCGATGATGGGTTGATAGGCAGGGACGGCTTGGTGTTGGGTGTAGGTGTAGAGAAGCTGTGCGTGCAGATCGGCTTCGTTGCTGGCCTTAGGTGCCAAGCGCATGGCTTCACCGATGGCTTTGGCAGAAATCAGGGCTGCTTTTTGCATGCGCTTGATTTCTTCGGCGTCTTTGATCAAGCGTTGTTCGTGCAATAAAGGTTGGAGCGAGACCATGGTGGTGGGTCCCTCGGGGCCTTGGGCTTGCGATTGCATCTCAACACGAAGTTCATTGAGGTGGTGTTCAAACGAGGCGTGTTGGCCCATGAGGTAGTACAGCGATTGACGATCCCTCAATAGATTGGGCAAGGTCTCATCGAGCTTGGCAATGTCCAAAGCGCGGTCCACGCCCAAAGCCTTGGGTGCGGCATCCACCCCCAAACGATGGCCATCCCAGCGCTCTTTGGCAGGGTCTTTGGGCCGCAAGAATAAGGTGGTCTCGAACTTCGCATTCGGCGTGAGGACCAAGACGGCTTCAGGCTCATCTAGCCCCGTCAAATACCAAAAATCACTGTCTTGGCGGTATGGGTAGGGGGTGTCACCGTTTCTAAGTCTCACCGGTGCTGCAGCAATGGCAGCGACTGCATCGGGGCCGATTTCTGCCAACAAGCGAGCCCGACGTTGGCGGTAGGTGTCTACTTTCATCGGCAAAGACATGGATGGGTTACGCACTCAATGGGTTGTTCGGCAAAAATGTTTAGTCGGTCGATGGGGTTGAGTCGGGCGCCGTGTCGGCGGCCGCCAAGCGTCTTGCTTCATGCAATAACAAAACAGCGACTTTGACAAACTCCACCAACTCAGCCAGTGCTTGTTCCTCTGATTCCACCTCAGACGATTCAGAGGCCTCATCGGTCTCGGTGTCTGCTCTGGCAATTTCTGAGAGCATCGTGAGTGCTTCGTTGGCTTCTTCATCGGCCAAGCGACCGCCACTGGCACCGAAGCCTGCCAAAAAACCACTGCACCACCCAGCCAATCCTTGGGTTTTTTGGGCCAAGGGTTGATCGATCGCTGGCACCAAGATCTCAAAGCTCATATCCTCTGAGCCAAGCTCGCCTTGGACGGAGGCCAGAGCATCGGCCAGCACCGCTTGCTGGGCTTCATCTATCTCAGCATGAAGGTTGAGGCTCAGCCAATGAAGCCAGAGCGCTTGGGCGTCCATGCCGGGTTGGCCCGCGACCAATCCGGTCACCAAACCGTGGGCTTCAGCCACACCTTGCGGGTCTTTGGAGGCCGCCAGGGCCAGTGCCCAGCGCAGTCTGTCGGTGGATGCATCACTCATGGTCCTAGAAGTTTAGCATCCAAGCGCTTGTCGTGAGCGCCCTGATGGCTCTATGATAGGGAATCTATCAAGCCCGAAGCTCGGATGTGGGTCGAGATCACACCGGGTCTGGGGCATGACACTGCCATCCACTGAAGATCGATATCTGAGAGTGATATCGAAGACTGATCTCAACGGTGGATGATCAAAACAAGACCAAGATAAAAAGAGAAGCCATGACCAGCCAGATAAGCCACACCACCGATCTTGATCCTGGTAAAACCGCCGGCGAGCTTGAGCGCATTGCCAAGCACTTAGAAGACCTCAAATCCCGCTTGGACGCGTTGGAGCAAGAAAACAAGCTTTTGCATGATAGGCAAGAGAGCTTGGTGGCGGAGCGGGCGGCCTTGGTCAAGCGAAACGAAGAGGCGCGTTCTCGGGTTGAGGGCATGATTGAGCGACTTAAAGCGCTTGAACTGGCGGGGATCGGCTGATGGCACAGGGTCAAAAAGAGCCGGTCACGGTTCGGATCTTAGATCGAGAGTATCGGGTGATGTGCGGCGAAGATGAGCGCCGTGCCTTGGTTGAGTCGGCGCTGTCCCTAGATGAACAAATGCGCACGATCCGAGATGGTGGCAAAGTCACCTCGCTGGAAAAAATCGCGGTGATGTGTGCGCTGAACTTGGCTGCCGAGAACCGGCAGTTAAAAGAGCAACGTCACCAATACGCTGAAAAAGTAGACCGTCGGATTCAGCAGTTGGCCCAATCGCTTGAACAAACCGAACTAAAGGTCTAGACTGATTTTTAAGACGTTCTCTGCGGTGTTCGCCAGCGGGAATGTAATATGCCTTGTCCCTATTGATTGACCTCGGGATGGCGCGACTCGAAGTGGTGTGCACATTCGTTTCATAGCGAATCGCCTAAAGCCTCGAAGAGCCAACCCACTTGAACCCATTGGTTCAAGGTCACTGACCCGCAGCGGCACAGGCGGAGGCGTCTTCTCCCCATCAACCGAGCACCGCCATGGCCTTGAGCGCTCCATCCCACATCAAAGCCGAGTTGAGAAAACAACTGCGTGCTCGGCGCCAAGCCTTGACTGCCGCCAGCCGCGCCCGACTGGATGCCCTGGTCTGTGGTCAGGTGTTGCAGACCCTGATGGCCACCGATCGACCAAACCAAGCCATTGCGATGTTTGTGGCGCATGGGGGCGAGCCTGATCTGATGCCAGTGATCCATGGCCTTCTTGATTCTGGGCGAGAGGTGTATTTGCCTGTGCTGGCGGGCGAGTCTTTGACCTTTCACCGCTTTGATCCCAATGCGCCGATGGTGCCCAACCGGTTTGGGATACCCGAGCCCAGCGATCAGCCAGCGATGGAGGTACGGGCGCTTGATTGGGTGATGATGCCCTTGGTGGGGTTTTCAGCCTCAGGCGGGCGGCTGGGCATGGGCGGGGGCTTTTATGACAGGACCTTGGCAGGGCTGGGCGATGATGGGCCGATCAAGGCAGGGGTGGCCTATGCCATCCAGCAGATCGATTCTTTGCCCACTGAGCCTTGGGATGTCGCCTTGGATCTCGTCATCAGCGATCGAGGCGCTTTGTGGGTAAAATAAGGCCATGAACTGGTTAATGAAATCCGAGCCCGATGCTTTTGGCATCGATGATCTAAAAAGATGCCCCAAAGGCATTGAGCCCTGGGATGGCATTCGCAACTATCAGGCCAGGAACTTCATGCGAGATCGCATGGAAGTCGGCGATCGAGCATTTTTCTATCATTCCAACTGCAAAGTGCCTGGCATCGTTGGGGTCATGGAGATTGCCTCTGAGGCTTATCCCGATCCCACGCAGTTTGATAAAAAATCCAAGTATTTTGATCCAGACAGCACAAAAGAAGAGCCGAGATGGTTGTTGGTGGATGTGAAATACACCCGCCACACCGATCGTGTGATCTCGTTGACGGAGATCAAAGAACACGCCGATCGATTGGGTGATTTTCCATTGATCAGAAAAGGCAATCGGTTGTCTATCTTGCCAGTGAGTGATGCCCAGTGGGATTATCTGCTCGGTCTTGAAAAAACCAAATGACGCCAAAAGCCCATTCATGAGTCAGCAGCGCTTAAAAATCGAGGTTGCCAAAGCGGCGCTCTCGCATGTTGAGTCTGGCATGGTGTTGGGCGTCGGCACAGGCTCCACAGTCAATGCCTTCATCGATGCGCTCGGGACCTCGGGCATTCGGCTGGAAGGGGCGGTGTCTTCTTCTGAAGAGACCACCCAGCGACTGAAGGCCATCGGGGTTGATGTGATGGACCTCAATCACACAGGAGACTTGTCGCTCTACATCGATGGGGCCGATGAGGTGGATGAACATCGCCGCTTGATCAAGGGCGGAGGCGGTGCGCTGACACGCGAAAAAATCATAGCCGCCGCATCGCGTCGCTTCATCTGCATCGTCGATGAGACTAAGTGCGTGAAGGTGCTGGGGGAATTCCCATTGCCAGTGGAAGTCGTTCCCATGGCCCGCGCCTTGGTGGCGAGGCGCTTGGTCGCGATGGGTGGCGCCCCTGAGTTAAGAGATGGGTTTGTCACCGATAACGGCAATGTGATTTTGGATGTTAGGGGCCTTGATCTTGTGGACGCGGTCAAAGTCGAAACCCAGATCAATCAAATCCCAGGGGTTGTCACCTGCGGATTGTTTGCACAGCGTGGCGCTGATGTGGTGCTGGTGGCGACAGAATCAGGCATTGAGACGCGCTGAGCCAAACCCCCGCGCACGATGGCGTTTTGCTTGTCTCTTCTTACTTTCTCTTCTTATTTTTTCAGCAACCCAATCTCGCCCAAACGCTCCATCAAATACCCGTTTGCGGTGATCGGTTCAGGGTATCGGTTGGGGTTGTCTTGGCTGATGCACTCGGGCAAAGTCTTGATCAAGAAATCAGGGTTGGGGTGCAAGAAAAACGGAATCGAATAGCGCGCAGCCGTTGAATGGTCATCGTCTGGGTTGGCGACCTTGTGGGTGGTCGACAGATAGACGTGGTTGGTCAGGCGCTGCAACATGTCACCCACATTCACCACAATCGTACCAGGCAGGGTATCGACAGGAATCCACTCACCATCCCGAGTTAGGATCTCCAAGCCTTGCTCCTTGGAGCCGATCAACAAGGTGATGAGGTTGATGTCCTCATGCTGAGCGGCACGAACCGCCCCTGGTTGGGGTTGGTCGATCGGTGGATAGTGGATGGGTCTTAGAATCGAGTTGCCGTAGTTGATCTTGTCGTTGAACCAATCAGGCGCCAAGCCCAAATCAATGGCCATGGCCGAGAGCATCTTGGCACCCACAGCATCGAGTGCGCGGTAAAGATCCAATGCTGCCTTCTTAAACCCAGGAATTTCATTGGGCCAGATGTTCAACAGCAGTTGATCGGGGCAGGGGTTCGTTTGGCCTGACTCAATTTCACGGCCCACATGCCAGAACTCTTTGAGATCGGGTACCGTGTGGTCTTTGGCTTGTTCCACACCAAAGCCCGTGTAGCCTCTGGCCCCACCGATGCCTGGCTGGTGATAACGTTCTTTGATTTCTCGATCCAGCGCAAAGAAGGCTTTGAACTGGGTGTAGGCCTCATCAATGATGGCTTGATCAATGCCATGGTCTTTGATGCCCACGAAGCCAAACTGGCGATACGCGTGGCCTAGGGTGTCGGTGAAAGCATCTCGCTGGCCAGTGAAGTCCTGGAGCGAGAGAACGGGAATGCGGTCAGTGGATGTATTGGTCATGCGCCCATTATAAATAAAATTTACAATGGCACGATGCCAGCTTTGCCCCACGCCGACCCATCCCCATTGAAGCAACCCTCGCCTCGGGTGCTGTGCGTGGCCCCTATGATGGATTGGACCGACCGGCATTGCCGGTATTTCCATCGTCTGTTGGCGCCCCATGCCTGGCTCTACACTGAGATGGTGACCACAGGGGCGGTGATCCACGGGGAGCGTGAGCGCTTATTGGGCTTCAGTCAAGAAGAACACCCAGTCGCTGTTCAATTGGGTGGCTCGGATCCTGATGAGCTGGCCCGAGCATCCAAGATTGTTGAGGCTTGGGGCTACGATGAGATCAACCTCAATGTGGGTTGTCCTTCTGATCGGGTGCAAAAAGGGCGCTTTGGGGCTTGCCTGATGAAAGAGCCCAAGCTGGTGGCCGAGTGTTTGCTGGCCATGCGCCAGGCCGTGACGGTCCCTGTGACCATGAAGTGTCGGATCGGCGTGGACGACATGGACTCTGATCAAGCCTTTATTGATTTCATCGGGCAAGTTACGGAGGTTGGGATTGAGACGGTGATCGTGCATGCCAGAAAAGCATGGCTGTCTGGCTTGAGTCCCAAAGAAAATCGCGAGGTGCCCCCGCTTGACTTTGAACGGGTGGCACGGATGACTCAAACGTTTCCTGAACTTGAAGTCATCATCAACGGTGGGATCGATGGTGTTGAAAAAGCCATCGCGCATTTGGATAGATTCGATGGGGTGATGCTGGGTCGTGCCGCTTATCAAACCCCGTGGCTGTTGGCCGAGCTGTCCGCCGAGCTGGGCCATCCAGTTCCGCCTTCCAGGCGATGGGTGGTTGAGCGCATGATGGACTATGCCCATGCCCATGTTGAAAACGGTGGACGGATTCATCAGATCGCTCGGCACATGCTCGGATTGTTTCATGGACAACCTGGCGCGCGGGGTTGGCGGCAGCGCTTGAGCCAAACCATGCACAGACCCGATGCCACCCCTCAACTGTTGTTGGATGCCTGTCCTGAGCCTGCCTGCTTTAATCCAGCACTCGATGGCCTGGATTGGCCCATCGATGGGCTGCTCGATGGGGGTGGGTTGTGATGGGGAGTTGGGTGATGGGTGGGCGAATAATGGGGGCTCATCAATGATCATCGAAGAGGTGGATGCGTTTTTAGAGACCATCAATCGCCAAGGCTTTGAGGCCTGTGGGCCGGCCGTGCCCAAGGCCGTCTTCATGGTCGAGCCCAGCGGTTTTCGGATCAGCGAGCAAAGCGCCAAAGACAATGCCTACATGGACACCCATGCCCCAGTCGATCCCATGTTGGCGTTGGATCAACACCGCGCTTTGGCTGAGCGCATCACGCAATTGGGTGTGCCCGTGGTGCGCTTTGTGGGTCAATCAAAAACCCCAGATGATCTTTTCCCCAACAATGTCTTTGCAACCAGCGCTGGTCGATTGATTGTCGGTGCCATGAAACACCCAGAACGACAACTCGAGGCTGAGCGCTCAGACATTCGCGCTTTTTTTCAAAACTTGATGGGTTATGCGTGCACGGATTTATCTAGCCAAGGTTGTGTGGCTGAACTCACTGGCGCCATGGTGATTGATCGCGCCAGGCGTTTGGGGTTTTGTGGGATGACACCTCGGGTGGATGAGGCGGGCAGGCGCGCGATGCATGAGGCTTTTGATTTGGCCCTGACTTTTGGATTTGATCTCAAGCCAAACGAGTATCACACCAATGTGGTAATGAGTGTGCTGGCCTCCAGAGCCTTGGTGATTTGCCCAGATGCCTTTGTAGACCCGAAAGTGCCCGATGCGATCATTGAGGCTTTTAACGGCCAAGCGGTGGTGATATCGAGCGAGGAAAAAGAGGCCTTTGCTGGCAACTGCCTGGCAGTCACCGACCACGATGTGATGATCTCGCAAACCGCGATGGAGGTGCTCAGTCCATCAACCATCGCGACACTCGAGGAGTGGTCATTTAAGCTTCACCCAGTGGCCATGGATGAAATCGAAAAAGCCGGTGGCAGTGTTCGGTGCTGCATCGGAGAGATTTTCTAACAGCACCAGAGCGGACTCAAATCCCAAGTACAGATCGTTTTTTGACGGAGCAATCAATGTCTATGAACAAGCATTCAATAAACCTTGGTCGCATGGACCGACTTTTGGAGATCATGGCGATGCTTCGTGATCCTGACAAAGGTTGTCCTTGGGATTTGGCTCAAGACTTCAAAACGATTGCGCCATGCACCATCGAAGAGGCCTACGAGGTGGCCGATGCGATCGAACGTCAAGATTTTGATGAGCTACCTGACGAGGTGGGGGATCTGTTATTTCAGGTTGTGTTTTACGCGCGCCTAGGCGAGGAGTCTGGGCGATTTGATTTTTCTGCAGTGGTCGATTGCATCGTCGATAAGTTAGAACGTCGCCACCCGCACATCTTTTCCGATGCCACACTCAACGACCCAGAGGCAGTGGCTGTCAATTGGGAGCGCATCAAAGCCGAAGAACGCGCAGCCAAAGGCCAAGTGGATGAGAGTGTGCTGGCAGGGATCTCGCGGGGTTTGCCGGAATTCACGCGCTGTGTGAAACTGCAAAAACGGGCCGCGCGCGTGGGCTTTGAGTGGCCTGACATTGCATCGGTCTTGATCAAGCTCGATGAGGAAGTGCTCGAGCTTAAAGAAGCCATAGACTCTGAGAATAAAGACGCCGTAGAAGATGAGCTGGGTGATGCCTTATTGGTGTTAACGAATGTGGCCAGGCACTTAAAGATCGACCCTGCCCAAGCCCTGAGAAGAGCCAACGAGAAGTTTGAGTTGCGTTTTCGGGCGATGGAGGTCGCGGCCAAAGCCGACGGTCATTCATTGGCAGACATGGATTTAGACACCCAAGAAGCGCTTTGGCAGTCTGTCAAAAAGACATTGAAACAATAAACAAAGCAAACCAATCGTTAAGGATGAGCGTTCGCGTGATCATGCAAGCCATTGGTAATGGCGTTGATGGTCGCGGGTGCCCACATAACAAAGCCCTTGTTCTATCCCATAATCTGCTGGGTTCAGCACAGCGGTTTTCTCTGCTTGTTCATAGGCTTTGATCAAAGCCTCGTATTCATCGATGCCCAAGCCACGGCGCCGATCCAGCATGGCTTCTGGGTCGATCGCTTGGGCCCATGAATGTGCGTTGGCCTCAATGATGCCCAAACCATAAGTTGCGCCACACCCTGAGCCATAAGAAAACAAGCTCACCATGTGTTCAGCGTGTCGAGGATTGCCTTGTCTCAGTAAGTCCATGAGAGACAAGTACAAGGAACCTGTATAGATGTTGCCCACCTCGGCATTCAGGTTCAGCCAAGGGGCGACCAAGCGCTGATAGCTCTCATTGAAGACTTCAAGATCATCGGCTGCATCTAAGTCCAGCGCATGCCCCCTCACGCACTCAAGCTCTTTGATGTGCGCTTTTTTCGCCATCTTCACAAAAGGCACGTGATAGAGACAAGCAATCAATTGCCCATAGACTTCATCATGCTGTTCCAAGGCCGCTTGCCTGGCTTCGGCCAAGGCCTCTAGGTAGCACTCGATGGAAAAGTGACCATCGGCAAAAGCGTATTTGGAATAGAGAGGACGCCAAAAATCCATCACTTGGCGGGTGTAATCACCGATGGTGTCTGGTTCGATGCGCATGAGCCTTGGGTGGTCTGAGACCACCATGGCCACAGCACCTGCACCTTGGGTGGGTTCGCCTGGCGTGTTTAGCCCATAGCTTGCGATGTCGGATGCAATCACCAATGCTTTTTTGCCTTTGGCTCGGCCTGAGGCAATCCAATCGAGAGAAGCGGTCAGACCCGCACTTGCGCCATAGCAGGCGTGTTTGGTCTCAAAGGTGCGACAGCGAGAGGACAGGCCCAAGAGCTCATGCACATACACAGCCACGGGTTTTGAGTGATCGATACCTGTCTCTGTGCCCACAATCAAAGTGCCGATGGACTGAGGGTCGATGTCAAACAAAGCCAAGGCTTTTTGGGCGGCCTCGGTGGCCATGGTCACGGTGTCCTCAACCGGTGAGGCAATCGCCATTTTTCTCTGACCCAAGCCTTGGATGTACTTGGCTGGATCGACACCGCGGGCCTTTGCCAATTCCTCCATCGCAATATAGGCTTTGGGGCAGGCAAAGGCCAAGGCATCCAGGCCAATCGGTGGGCGTCGGGTATCGGTCATGAGGCTTGGGCGATCCTTAAGTTTTAATTATTTTTAATCTTACTGGCTGATCGGGTCCCTCACTGTAACAAAAGATAGGTCAAGGTGGCGCCCAAGCCTGCGCCCACCATCAAACTGATGATCACCGGCCAGCCAATCATGTTGGCTTGAGGTGGGCGTATGGGTTCTGGCACCAACAAATCTTTGCGATCAATTTCAAAAACCGAGGCCAGGGAAGAGATGGTCTCATGAGAACCTTGACCCATTGATTCCACGCGCTGAATGGTGCGAAGGCTCACCCCGGTGATGTCTGATAAGTGTTGTTGAGTCCAGCCACGCAGCTGGCGTTGCTCTTTGATGAGGTTGGCATCGATTCTCATGGCTTACCCTCCGAACCCGCCGCCGACCCAATAGCCGAACAACATCCCTAAGATCCCAAGCACTCCGCCCATCAATAGGCTGACGATGATGTTTTTGGTGCCGGCCTTTTGGATGCCTTGGCCCCGCGACAGCACCCGACCGTTGGCGATCACGTCAAAGTCGATCAATTGAGTGCCTTGCCAAAGCTCAATTCGAAACTCGCCCAGGATTTCAAATTTGATCACAATGGCGTAGTCCTTGCCGTTGTGAGTGAACGGGTGCCGGCTGGTCAGTTTGATCACGCGTTTGGAGACGATGATCTGGTCATTGATCCTGATGATCTCGCGACCCGTCCACGTCGATAGCCACACACTGACAACGGTTTGAGGATCCAGATCAAACCAGGTCTCAATGCCTCGTATCATGCCGGATCGCTTTTTATAGATTTGAAGGTCAGGGTTGGAGCGATGGGGGTCTTGTTGGCTCATGGGTGGTCCTTGGTTGTTGTGTGAGCATTATTTCAAACCAAATTCAGCCCTGGCTGTGACGACAGCTTTGCGCCATGACGCCCACGTGGCGGTATTGTGGGCGGATAGGGGCTTGTTTATCGAGCGATCCATCTGGAATTATTCTTGCCATCCATTGAGTCTTTGGCGTTTTCAAGTTATTATGTCCGGCTTGTGGGCCGTTAGCTCAATGGTAGAGCAGTAGGCTTTTAACCTATTGGTTG
>CAYWVH010000019.1:0-21773 GCA_964461845.1 uncultured Wenzhouxiangella sp. | reverse complement strand
CAGATGGCGCAGAGACTTCACATCTGTGATTATCCACACTTTTATGCGCATAAAAGTGTCTCCCGACCCCAGCTGACCCCGCCCATTGATGCAGATTTGAGCCGATCACACCTCCACTGAGCCGTGGAAGCGCGCCCCTAGAACACCCGCCGAGCGCTTGATTTCCAGGCACCCTCTGTGGTCGACTAAGCCCATGGATGACTCCCAATCACCGAAAGACACAGAGGCACTGCCCTTCGTGGCACCCTGTCGAGCGCTTGAGTGGAGCGCCCCACTCGACTGGCTAAGGCTCGGTCTTCAGGATCTGAAAGCCTCGCCGAAGCAAAGCCTCACCCACGGATTCATGATTTGTCTCTTGAGCTATGCCGTCACAGCGGCTGCCTTGGTGTGGGGCAACATGGGTTTGTATCTGGGGCTCGTCTCTGGCTTTGTGTTCATCGCACCCGCCTTGGCCATGACGTTTTATGCGATCTCAGAGCGCTTGAGCGAAAACCAAACCATCACCATCAAAGACAGCCTGTGTGATGCGTTTTCATCTTGGAAAAGATCTTTGGTGTTGGCGGTGCTCTTGATCATTGTGCTGTTGATCTGGGCCCGAGCCGCCAATACCTTGTATATCTTCTATCCTCAAATGAACGAACCCAGCTTCAAGGACCTGACTTTATTTTTATCGATTGGCAGCGTAGTGGGTGCGATGTTTAGTTTGGTGGTGTTTGCCATGGCGGCGTTTTCGCTGCCGATGTTGATGGAGCGGCGTGTCGATGCGGTCACAGCCGTCATCACCAGCATCAACGCGGTGTTAAGAAACAAACCTGCCATGTTTGTTTGGGCGCTGATCATCGTCGCTGCTGTGATCAGCGGGGTTCTCACCGCTTGGTTGTCTTTTATTGTGGTGATGCCGTTGATTGGGCATGCCACATGGCATGCCTATCAACAAACCATCGATGCCAGCGACTGGCCCAAGGCCAGAGCGAAGGCCTGAACCAGCGCTTAAAACCAAACCCGACCGCTGATGCCGATGGTTCTTGGCGCACCAAACTGGTAATACGGCTCGGTGGCATAGCCTTTTCTCGGGTCATTGCCAAAGCCGCCAAAGCCTCGGGTTTTGATCGTTTGGTCAAACACATTTTTCACCCAGAAAGCCACATCCCAATCATTGGCCTGATAGCTCAGTCGAAGATGCGCCAACTCATAAGCATCGGCCCGGGTCGAGTGGCGGCTGGAAAAATAAAACCCATCTTTGGCTTCGAGTTCTCCTTTCAATGACCACCGATCACTCAATTGCACCACCCCACCCACGTGCGCCATGTAATTGGGTGCTTGCGGGACATCGCGTCCGTCTAAGTTCACACCCATACCTGTATCTTCATCGGCGTCCACATGCGAGAAGCTCACAAAGTCATCGAACTGAGCATTTAAAAGACCCAGGCTTGCAAATAGACTCACTCGTTCAGTGACTTGACCATTGATTTCGAGTTCAAGCCCATAAGAGCTGCCTTTGGCCGCGTTGGATTGAAACTCAATGAATTCACAAGGACACAAATCGCCTTCAATGGGCACGACCAAGGATTGTTGCGTCTGGATGTCATCTCGTTGTTGATAAAACACCGCGGCACGCACATTGAATCGATCGTCAAACAAACGTGCTTTGGTGCCCAGCTCATAGTTCCAAAGCCCTTCTGTTTGATAGCGGCGCTCAGATTCAGGCACATCGGCATCGGGGTTGATGCCACCGACTTTATAGCCTTTGGAGATGAGCGCATAGACCAACTGACCGCTGTCTAGGGTGTGCTCCAACGAGACATTTCCACCCCAAAGGTTTTCGTCTTGCTCATAACGGGCTTGATTGGAGTCTAAGTAGTCCGCTTCAAAGCGCTCAGAGCGAAGCCCAGCGGTCAGCGCCCAATCCGTGCGAAGCGGAACATTCAACTGACCATAGAGCGCGAGGTTTCTTGTGTCGTAGTCGCTGGAAAAATCACTGGCATAGGTATAGACCCGATCCAAGGCCTGGCGTTGGTCTTTGGCATACACGCCCATGACCCAACCTAGGTCATCGCCATCGGTGTTGGAAATCGCCCGAACGTCAAAAGTGGTGTTATCGGTCTGCCGGGTATAGCGGTCAAACGAGGTATAGCCACCAAAGATGCACTCAAACACCTCACAGATCGCATCGAAGGCCCAATCCTCGTCATAGGCGTAGTCGAGATCGGCATTGACCGCGCTGATCAAAGCCTCAATGTCAAAAGCCGTGCTTGTTTGCCAATGCATCTTCACAGAACCTGCGAAGGTTTCTTGCCGATCAAAGCCTGGTTGGTCTGACAACGTGGTTCGGGTGTTGTCCAGAGAAAAAGCGTCATAGCCGTTATCGATGTTGAGATACAAGCCAGTGAAATCAAATTGAAGATCAGGGCGGGCGGTCCATCTCACTTTCCCGCGAACGGTTTGTTCATCGATGTTGGATGTATCACGCACACCCAAAAACGCGTTGTCTGTGAAGCCCGCGCTTTCATTGTGAGAAAGCGCCACACGATAAGAGAGGTTGGTTTGCACAGGCCCTGAGTAGATCACGTCCATATATCGGCCGCCATAATCACCGACCCGAACCCCCATGCTGCCTTCAGGCGTTTGGGTGGGTTGGCCTGAGACCAAATGAATCATGCCTGCTAAGGCGTTGGCGCCAAACAAAGTCCCCTGAGGGCCTCTTAGGATCTCCACTTGTTCAATGTCTAAGGTGCTCGCACCACCGCCCAAGCCAGTGAGATCAATCCCGTCGACCAACAGACCGACTGAGGCGTTGGTCGGCTCGACAAACTGAGAGCGTGCCCCGATGCCACGGATTTGGAAAAAGCGGCCACGTGAAGCGCCAGTGGCAAAGTTCACGTTGGGCGCGATGTTGATGATGTCCTCTAAATGTGAGGCGTTTCTTTCTTCTATCGTCACGGCATCAATGATCGTGGCACTGGCTGCAAGCTGAGATAATTCTGTGCCCCGAAAATCCGAGGTGACCACCATGCGGTCTTTTTCTGAATCAGCGGGCTGTTCTGTCTCATCGAGCGCATGGGCTTGATGGGAGAGCATAACGGTGGTGGCCAATAGGCCCAGGGTGAAGCGCAGATGTTGTTTCATCAATCGAGTCTCCAAAAATAAAGTCTATGGGAGACCCGGTCTTGCACGGGGGATGAGCGAAGGCCCCAATCTTGATCGACCTTCTTGTTCCTGTCCCTACGCCGGCATGATCCGGATCAGGTTCAACGGGTCCACTTAGAAACAGTGTCTCAGGCCAATGGCCACCCCGAGGAATCGGGCACAGTCTAACGCATTCATGACTTAAGGGTGTGGCCCAGCACCATCCAGACTGGAAATGGACGCTAAGCCCCGCTATGCTCAGTGCTCAGGGGATCACTTAAAAATGAGGACATGCCATGACCGCTCGCTGTGTTCCAAAACCCTCACTGTGGCTTGCCACTTGCTTGATGCTGACCAGTCTGCAAGCACTGTCTGCTGATGCGCGTCTCAACCAAGGCCCCAAACCCATCGCCGAGGGCACTCAGGCGATGGTCAGCACGCAACTGCCTATCGTGACCGAAGCCGCTTTGGCGGTGCTGGAGCGAGGAGGAAACGCGGTCGATGCCATGATCGCCGCCACGTTCTTACAACACGTGGTCGACTACCACCAAGTCTCTCATTTTGGAACGATGTCGGGGATCTATTACGAAGCCGCCACCGGCGAGTATCACATCATCAGTGGCGTGGGCGTGCGGCCACTGGCCAGCCGCTGTGGGACGGGTGATCCTTCCAAAGTCTCGATCGGTGGCGTGGTGCGCGCGATGGGCGCATTGGCCGATCGTTGGGGGACGATGGAATGGTCGGAGTATCTGAAGCCAGCCATTCAAGCCGCCACCGAAGGGGTGGAGATGAGCTCTTTTATGTATGGCATCAACTACAACCTGATGCAAACCGGGGAGTCGGGTGGCTTGATCGACAACCCGCATGCACGGGAAGTCTATATGCCCGATGGCTTTTTGGTCCCAGTGGGTGAGCGTTGGAAGATGCCAGCGATGGCGGCGCATCTGACCAAGCTGGCTGAAGCGGGGCCTGATTACATGTATGAAGGCGAATGGGCGGAGAAGTTTGTCACAGCCGCTCGGGCCAAAGGCCACTGTGTGGCCGCAGAAGATTTGGCTGAATATGAGGTCCAGTGGCAAGCGCCTGTTCGGTTTAACTACAACGGACATTCCATGGTCGGGTCAGCACCGCCCGATACCGGTGGCGCATTTGTGGGATTGAGCTTAAACATGCTCCAGCATTTTGATCTGGCCGACCGCCCGCACTACTCAGAATCGGCTGAGACCTTAGAAATCATGGCCCGCGTCTTTGGTCGTGCGAGCGAAGAGACCAGACGCATGATCAATGATCCGTTGGCGATGCAAGTGCCCACCGATATTTGGGTCTCGCCAGAGTATGGTGCAATGGCAGCGAACATCGTGAAGTCCAGCATGAGACAAGCGGGAGTGAGCCTGTCAGCGTCGGCGTCCAATGAGCAAGAAGAAGCCATGACGTTGGGCAGCGATCACAACGTCATTGTCGATCAATACGGCAACTGGTTCAGCGTCTTGCACACAGGACATGGTGGCGCGCCTGGTGTGATGGTCGATGGTGTGAGAGCCACCGGGTCAACCGCCAGAGCGTTTACAGAAGGCCCGGGTCGGCGGTTGGTGTTGCCCATCACAGCGCTCATGATCGAGAAAGAGGGTAAGCCTTGGTTGGCGATGGGGACCCCTGGGATGCCGCCACAACCCGTGACTCAGGTCTTAACCAACATCTTGGATTGGGGCATGCACCCAGCCGAAGCCGCAAGCCAGCCTCGGTTTTGGGCTTGGCTGGGCAATGAGCCCAGCATCAGCATTGAGTCAAGAATCAGCGATGAGGTCAGACAAGGCATCAAAGCCTCGGGGCTGAAGCTCAATGATCTGGGTCCTTATTACTGGTCCACGGGGTCGATGCAGATTGTTTGGCGAGACGAAGAAACTGGCATGCTCTATGGCGTGAGTGATCCTAGAAGGCTGGGTTGGCCTGCTGGGTTTTGAGGCCTAGATGGAAAAGCCCCATGACCGTTACGCCGGCATGGGGCGCCCAAACGCTGCTTGAAACTGCTGCTGGACCTCGTCGATCGTAAAGTCATGGTGTTGGGGTCCGCCGTGGGCAATCTTGATCGAGCCCATCAATGAGCCCAAACATGCGGCATCCACCGGATCCCACCCTTGATCGAGCCCAAACAAAAGCCCTGCGCGGTAGGCATCACCGCAGCCGGTTGGATCCACAATCCCTTGAGGCTTGACCGCTGGGATCTTGACCTCACCTTCGCGGGTGATGAGCTCCGAGCCCTGGGCACCATGGGTGATGATGGCGCCACCTGCTAAGTGCTCAATCACGGTTTGACGGCTTAAACCCGTCTTTTCTTTCAACATCTCCCACTCATAGGAGTTCAAGGTCAACCAAGTGGCATTTTTGATCATGCCAAAGAGCTCATCGCCGTTGAACATGGGAAGCCCCTGACCCGGGTCAAACAAATGGGGGATGCCTGCTTTGGCAAACTGCTCGGAGTGATCGAGCATGGCTTGCTTGCCATCGGGTGAGATGGAGCCATAGCCGATGCCCGCATCGGTGGGGATGGTCTGGCGGTGGTTGTGGCTCATCGCCCCTGGGTGGAAAGCGGTGATTTGGTTGTCATCTAAGTCGGTGGTGATAAAGGCCTGAGCTGTCCATTCGGTCTCAATGGTCGAGACATAATCTTGGTTGATGCCCAGCTTTTCCAGATACTCCCGATACTGAGCAAAGTCAGCCCCGACCGTGGCCATGGGGATGGGATCACCACCGAGCTTCTTTAGGGTGTAGGCGATGTTGCCCGCACAACCCCCGAAGTTGCGGTGGAGTTCTGGCACCAAAAAGGCCACATTCAGCATGTGGGTCTTGTCAGGCAAGATGTGATCTTTAAACCTTTCTGGGAACACCATGATGGTGTCAAACGCCAAAGAGCCACAAATCATTACACTCATGGATGATGCCTTTACTCATTCGGAAGGTTTATTGCATTGTACCGTGTAGGGTATACAATAACTGAGCAAAGTCTTCATTAATCATTACAGGCGGATAAGCGCATATGTTCAAGCACTTAAGGGGATTGTTCTCCAATGATCTCTCCATCGATCTGGGTACAGCCAACACCCTGGTGTTTGTGCGTGGCCAAGGCATTGTTTTAAATGAACCCTCGGTGGTGGCGGTTCGCATGGAGCGTGGCCCCGGCGGCCCTCAGACGGTGGCCGCTGTCGGCACTGAGGCCAAGAAGATGCTCGGTCGGACACCTGGCAACATTCGCACCACCCGCCCTTTAAAAGACGGGGTGATCGCTGACTTTGACATGACCGAGCAGATGCTCCAGTACTTCATCCGCAAAGTCCATGAGTCCAGGTTCTTGCGCCCCAGCCCTCGGGTGTTGGTCTGTGTTCCTTGCTCATCCACCCAAGTCGAGCGCCGGGCGATTAAAGAGTCTGCAGAAGGCGCGGGCGCTCGGGAAGTGTTTTTGATTGAAGAGCCGATGGCGGCTGCCATTGGTGCGGGGATCCCCATCCATGAAGCCCGTGGCTCGATGGTGCTCGATATCGGCGGGGGCACCACTGAGGTGGCGGTGCTCTCATTAAACGGCATCGTCTATTCAAACTCAGTGCGCATCGGAGGCGATCACTTCGATGATGCGATTGTGAACTATGTCAGACGCATCTACGGCACCTTGATCGGTGAGACCACCGCTGAGCGCATCAAAGTAGAAATTGGCTGTGCGGTGCCGCTTGAACAAGAGATTGAGATTCAAGTCTCAGGGAGAAGCTTGGCCGAAGGCGTGCCAAAAATGATCACGATGACTTCAACCCAAGCCAACGAAGCCTTGGCCGAGGCGATGTCGACCATTGTGGCTGCAGTGAAAACAGCCCTCGAGCAAACCCCACCTGAGTTGTGCGCCGATGTGGCCGAAACCGGCATTGTGTTGACCGGTGGCGGTGCGTTGCTACGAGACCTCGATAAACTCATCATGAAAGAGACCGGCTTGCCTGTCATCATCGCAGACGATCCACTGACCTGTGTGGCACGAGGCGGTGGTCGAGCGCTAGAGATGATGGACGAGAATCGGGGCGACTTCTTCTCAGAATAGTGGTCATCGGCCAGACGAGCTCAGCGCATGCGGGTGATCTGAGCCAACACACGGGCCGGTTGCTCGCCTATGGCTTGCTGGCTCTTTTCTTAATGGCCGTGGATTATCGAGGCGGATACCTCGACCGTTTCCACCAGATCACCAGAGAATTCACCGAACCTGTTTTTTTGGTCCTCGAAGCGCCGTTTTACTGGCCGGCGCGTTTGTCTCAATGGTTCAGGGACACCGACCAATCGATCGCTGAGCGCGATGCTTTAGAAGACCAACTTCGTGAACAACACGCCTCGCTTCTTCGCATGGCTGCGTTGGGCAGAGAAAATGAAGAGCTTCGTCGCCTTTTAAACTTAAGCCAAGCGATCGACGATCGGTTCATCAGCGCCCGCGTGCTCTCAGTTGATCTCAATCCTTTCTCGCACAGGCTCATCATCAACCAAGGCCGAGTCGATGGCATTGAGTCTTCGATGGCGGTGGTGGATCAAGGGGGCTTGATTGGCCAAATCGACACCGTCCAAGCGACCACCTCGAGCGTGATTCTGATCACCGACCCAGACCATGCCTTGCCCGTGAGGGTCGCACGAACAGGTGCAGTGACGCTGGCTTATGGCGGTGGCTTAAACGGCGATCTGTCCTTGCCTGATTTGCCCATGAACATCGACTTGCAAGTGGGGGATGCGCTGGAGAGCTCAGGGCTCGGCGGTGTGTTCCCAGAAGGCTTGCCGGTGGGTGTGGTCAACAGAATCGACCGGCCCAGGGGTGAGAGTTTTGCGGTGGCCACCGCCGAGCCCGTGGGGCAGCACGACCGGTCTCGGTTTGTCATGGTGTTGGTGCCCTCAGTCTCAGCGCAGAGCGAACTTGGCTTGGAAGATGACCCGATCGTTGAGGGCAGTGTTGAGGGTGAAGTGAGCGAGGGCGAAGCCACTGAGGCAGAGGAAACCCCCAATGGCTGAGCGGCGGTTGAGCGATGCTGCTTTGGTGTGGCTGACTTTGATCGGGGCGTTTGTGCTCACCTTGCTCCCCGTGGGGGAGTTGGTGCGCCCGATTTGGCCTTACTGGGTCGCGATGGTGATGATTTATTGGGCCTTGGAAGGCAACCGTCTGCGTTCCTTGGGTCAAGCCTTTGTGATCGGTTTATTGTTGGATGTTTTTACCGGCAGTTTGTTGGGGCAACACGCGCTCAGTTTGCTGATCATTTCTTTTTTACTCGAGCGCTTTAGAAACCAACTTCGGTTTTTCCCGCCTTGGCAGCAAGCCTTGGCGGTGATGGCTTTGTTGCTGAACGACCGTGTGGTGTCGTTGTGGGTGGTTTGGATCGGTGGCGAGCCGTGGCCACCGCTTCTTTGGTGGTTGGCACCTTTGGTGGGAATGGTGATTTGGCCTTGGTTGTTTTTGGGCTTTGATCGGGCGCGTCAAAAACGCCGGTTGAGTTCATGATGAGAGCTTGGTGGCGCCAGTCTCGGGTCCGAGTGCGCGATGCGGTCTTTGAACTTAGACTGATCGATCGGCGGTATCGGATCTTGGCTGTGTTGATGGTGTTGAGTCTTGGGCTATTGGCCTGGCGCTTTGCGCACCTGCAATTGATCGATCATCAGCTCTATGCGGGGCGCGCTGAGAGCAATCGGGTCAGCCTTCGCGCCTTGCCCCCCACCCGAGGCTTGATCTTTGATCGCCACGGTGAGGTGATCGCAGAAAACCGTCCAGCCTATCGGTTGGTGGTGGTGCCAGAGCGCGTGCAAGACCTAGAAGCCACCTTACAAGCGATAGATGCCTTGGTCGGTCTGTCCCCAGATGAGCGCAGCCGGTTTGAGCGCCAGCGCCAACGCTCACGACGCTTTCAAGCGGTTCCCGTGAAAACCAATCTAGACCCTGAGGCAGTGGCCAAACTCGCAGCCCACCGCCACCGATGGCCAGGCATGGAGGTGGAGCCTTACTTGGTGCGTCACTACCCGCATGGCGAGGCCTTTGCCCATGTATTGGGCTACGTGGGCAGGATCGATAGAGACGATCTTGAACAACTGGGATCGGAGCGATACCGCGCCACCACCCATGTGGGAAGAACCGGTATTGAGAGAATGTATGAGGCTTTGTTGCATGGCGAGCCTGGGGTAGAAAAAGTCGAGACCAATGCGCAAGGCCGCGTGGTTCGCGTCTTGGAAAGACAAGCCCCGATCAATGGCCAAGATGTGACCTTGACCTTGGATCTCGACCTTCAACAGGCCGCGTTTGAGGCCTTGGGCGATCATGCAGGCGCCGTCGTTGTGATGGAGATCGAAACAGGTGCGGTCCATGCCTTGGTCAGCAAGCCTGGCTTTGATCCGAACTTTTTCGTCAACAGCATCAGCGAGACCAACTACCAAGCGCTGTTGAGCAACCCACGGCGGCCTTTGTTCAATCGCTTCTTGCAAGGCGCGTATGAGCCTGGCTCCACCATCAAACCTTTTTTGGCACTGGCGGGTTTGGCCGAGGGCGCGATCGATGCCGATGAGGAAAAATTCTCCAGAGGCTGGTTCGAGCTCGATGGCCAAGGCCGGCGTTACCGGGACTGGAAACGCGAAGGCCATGGTTGGGTGGACTTAGAAAAGGCACTGGCCGAATCGGTGAATGTGTATTTTTATGAGTTGGCGGTCAAGCTTGGGATCGATCGCATGGCCAGGGAGCTTGCCTTGTTTGGGTTTGGGCAAGCCACGGGCATAGATTTGGCGGGTGAGGGCGATGGGCTGTTGCCCACCCGGGCTTGGAAACGCGCCCAGTTCAATGAGGCATGGTTTCCGGGTGAGACCGTGATCACCGGCATCGGCCAAGGCTTTGTGGTGGCCACACCTTTGCAGCTGGCTTATGCCACTTCGCTGTTGGCTGCCAAAGGCACCGCAGCGCCCCCTTATTTGTTGACCCCCACAGAAACGGTCTCTCGGGTCCGGCACGAATCGCTCGATTGGGCAGCGGTGTTTGCTGGCATGAGTGCAGTGATCCACGGGCCCACCGGCACAGCCAGAGCCGTGGCGTCTTTATTGCCTGCCCGCATGGCTGGAAAAACGGGCACAGCTCAGGTCTTTGGCTTGCCCGATGATGCCGATGCGGTGGACGAACGAGACCAAGACAGCTTGCCTGAGCACTTAAGAAACCATGCGCTTTTTATCGGCTTTGCCCCGGTTGAGGCGCCCAAGTGGGCCATCAGCGTGGTGGTCGAGCATGGGGGTGGTGGTTCTAGGGTGGCAGCGCCCATCGGCGCCGAAGTCATGGCTGAGGTGATGACCCGGGCAGATGAGGCGGCTGTTGAGCTTGAGTCTTCGGGGCTGGTCTCATCGGTGGATTCATGAGCATCCGGGTCTGGTCACGCTTTGGGTTCGAGTTTTTCAGGCTCGATCCGATTTTGATGGTGCTTTTGACGGTGCTGATGGCCATCGGATTGGTTGTGCTTTACAGCGCTGGTGAGGGCAATTTCAGTTTGGTTTGGAACCAGCTGGCGCGATTGGGTGTGGGTTTGGCGGGGCTGTTGGTGCTCGCGCAAGTGCCCAAACGGCTTTGGTTGGTCTGGGCACCTTATTTGTTTTTGTTGGCATTGGGTTTGCTGGTCGCGGTGGAATTCATTGGGGTTGGTCGCGGGGCACAGCGTTGGTTGGATTTTAAAGTCATTTGGTTTCAGCCGTCTGAGGCGATGAAGCTTGCTTTGCCATTGATGCTGGCAGCCTACCTATCCAAGCAACCCCTGCCACCAGGTTGGCAAGCAACCTTGGTCTCGGTGGGCTTGATTTCGGTGCCGTGTGGGTTGATTTTGATTCAGCCTGATTTGGGCACATCGATTTTGATTGGTGCCGGTGGCGCGTCGGTGTTGTTTCTGGCAGGTCTTCGTTGGCGGGTGATGGCTTCTTTGATGGTGTTGGCGTTGGCGGCTTTGCCCGTTTTGTGGTTTAACTTGCGCGAGTATCAGCAAAGCCGGGTGTTGACCTTTTTAAACCCCGACCGCGATCCCTTGGGTGAGGGTTGGAACATCATCCAATCCAAAATTGCGGTGGGCTCAGGCGGGTTTTGGGGGACAGGCTTTTTGTCTGGTTCTCAATCGCACCTTGAGTTCTTGCCCGAACCCCACACGGATTTTATTTTTTCGGTGTTGGCTGAAGAGTTTGGTTGGCTGGGGGTGATGGCCTTACTGGTGCTCTATGGTGCGATTATTTTACGAAGCCTGCAATTGGCGAGCGAATCCACCGATCCTTTTGCTCGCTTGTTGATCGGTGGGCTGGTGTTTTTATTTTTCTCTTATGTGGTGGTGAACATTGCCATGGTCAGCGGTCTTTTGCCGGTGGTGGGTGTGCCCCTGCCTTTGATGAGCTATGGCGGCACATCGGCTGCAACCATCTTGGCGGGATTTGGTCTGATACAAGGCCTGCACTCGCGCCGCCACTTTATGGGGCGTTAAGAAGCGAGCTTGAACGACAGGATGCGTGTGCATCCATGCTATAACAGCACAAGTTTTCAATGGCTTGATATTTTGTGATGGGCCATTGTGACGACACATTTTTTTAACTTAAAAAGATAGGGCGTTTTTATGATCAAGCAATCGATGGTGTTGGGTTTGGCGGGTTGGATGATGTTGGGCGTGGCCGTGGCCGAGCCCCATCCTGGCGCTGAGGCGTTCATTGAGAGAATGGCTGCTGAACACGCATTGGATCCCGAGCACATTCGAGCTGTCGTTTCTGAGGCCGAGTACAAGCAAAGCATCATCGATGCGATGACCCGACCAGCCGAAGCCAAGCCTTGGTATGACTACCGCCCGATTTTTTTGACCGACAACCGCATCCAAGGTGGCGTGGAGTTTTGGCGAGCGAACGCCCAGTTGCTCACTGAAGTCTCCGAGCGTTTCGGCATCCCGATAGAGTTGGTGGTCGCGATCGTGGGGGTGGAGACCAACTATGGGATGAACACGGGAAGCTTTCGGGTGATCGATGCCTTGGCGACCTTGGGCTTTTACTATGAGCCAAGAAGCGCGTTTTTCTCATCTGAACTGGGTCACTTCATGGCTTTGGCCAACGAAGAATCCCTGCCTCTGACCGAAATCAGAGGCTCATACGCCGGCGCCATGGGCTTGGGCCAGTTCATCCCCTCGAGCTATCGGGCTTATGCAGTGGATTTTGATGGCAGCGGTCACCGCGATCTGTGGCGCTCACTGCCCGATGCCTTGGGTTCTGTCGCCAATTACTTGGCCGCGCACAGATGGATCACAGGCCAACCGATTGTGCTCCCCATCGATGGGGTGATGGACTCAGCCAGCACCGAGGGCTTTGGCATGAAACCAGAGCACACCCTACAAGACCTCGTCGATATGGGTTTTGAATTCGATCCTTTGGATTTGGGTCCAGACACACCGGCCACGGTGATCGAGCTGGCCGGTACCGATGGGCCAGAGTACTGGGTGGGCTTAAACAATTTTTATGTGATCACGCGTTATAACCGCTCACCGCTGTATGCCATGGCGGTGACCCAATTGGCTGAAGCCATCGCTGCTGAGGCGCTATGACCTTTGATGTTATGAAGCCTTGGGTGAGTTGTTTTTTTTGGGTGACCGTGGCCTTGATTGTGGCCGGGTGCACGCCCCGCTACCTGCGGGATGGCCCACCAGCCGATACTTTGGATGTCTCTTTAATCCAGCCGGTCGAGCCCAAGCCTGAGCCACTGGCGGCCTATGGCAACCACAGCCCTTACGAAGTGATGGGTGAGCGTTACGAAGTGCTGCCTTCCGCCCAAGGCTATGTGGAGAAGGGGATTGCCTCTTGGTATGGCACCGCCTTCCATGGTCGGTTGACCTCCTCGGGCGAGCCTTATGATTTGTATCAACTGACCGCGGCCCATAAGACCTTGCCTTTGCCGACCTATGTTGAGGTCAAACATCTAGAAACAGGTGAGTCGATCATTGTTCGCGTGAACGACCGAGGGCCTTTTAAGCCTGGCCGGATCATTGATTTGTCGTGGGCAGCGGCGGTTAAATTGGGCATCGATCAGGCAGGTACCGCGCCTGTGGAGGTCAGGGCATTGACCTTCGATGGCCCACCGCCGATGATCAAGCGGCCCGCCAGGGTGCCTGTGTGGGTACAAGCCGGTGCTTTTTCCAGCCTTGAGAACGCCGAGAGGCTGAAGATCCAACTGGAGCAAGCAGGCCTTGGCCCGATTGCCTTTGAAGCCCCGAAAAGCCGACGGGATCAGGTCTGGCGGGTCAGGGTGGGGCCACTGCTGGCCGTGGATGAGGCCATTGATGTGATTGGCCGATTGCTTGAACTTGGCCTAGACCAGGCCCAATATGTGTATCCTTAAAGGTCCGATGCAAAATCAGATGTGATGTTAGCCATGATGCCAACCAAAACCACCCATGCGATGAATCCCTTCTATGGCCGAATCCTGATATGGATGACGGGCTTGGCTTTGTTGGCCAGCGCCTCATCGGTGATGGCCCAGGTCGCCATCCCCCAGCCACCGCCGATTGATGCCAAGAGCTATATCTTGGTGGATTTTCACAGCGGCCATGTGATTGCTGAGAATGACGCCCACGATCGTGTCGAGCCAGCGAGCATCACCAAGTTGATGACCTCTTATGTGGCTTTCCAAGAGCTCAAGCGAGGCAACATCAGCCTGGATGATCAAGTGTTGATCTCCGAGCGGGCGTGGCGCACTGGGGGCTCTCGGATGTTTGTCGAGGTCAACACCCGGGTTGATCTTGAATCTTTGTTAAGGGGCATCATCATTCAATCGGGCAACGATGCCAGTGTGGCGGTGGCAGAGCACATCGCAGGCACCGAAGAAGCCTTTGCCTTGTTGATGAATGAGTACGCCAAAGCCTTGGGCATGACAGACACTTTTTATGTTAATTCCACAGGCCTCCCAGATCCTGCCCAGCTCACCTCTGCCAGAGACTCAGCGACCCTGGCCCAAGCGATCATCTCTGAGTTTCCAGAGTTTTATGGTTGGTACTCCCAGCGCGAGTTCACTTACGCTGACATTCGCCAGCACAACAGAAACCGGTTGCTGTGGCGCGACCCATCGGTCGATGGATTGAAGACCGGCCATACCGAAGCGGCGGGCTATTGTTTGGTGACCTCAGCTTCTCGAAACGACATGCGCTTGATCAGCGTGGTGATGGGCTCAGCGAGTGAAGAATCTCGAGCGACCTCATCTCAGTCTTTGCTGAACTATGGCTTTCGGTTTTTTGAGACCTATGCCTTGTATGAAAGCGAGCAGACCGTGGCCAGTGCCCAAGTTTGGCAAGGTGTGGTCAATGAGGTTGAAGTGGCGATTGATGAGGCCATCTTTGTCACCGTACCTCGGGGCAGATTTAATGACATCGAAAATGAATTGGCGCTCGATGGCAACCTCGTCGCTCCCTTAGAGGTTGGTCAGAATGTGGGTTCATTGACGGTTCGTTTGGACGATGAGGTCTTGGCGGAGCGTTCGGTTAAAACCCAAAGCGCTGTTGAAGCCGCCGGTTTTTTTAGTCGCACCAGCGATAAGTTCAAACTGTGGTGGGATGGGATGTTTGGCGATGGCTGAAGCCGCCGGCCTAGAGTTTCCCTGCGCCTATCCGGTCAAAGCGATGGTGAAGACCGAACCCGGCGCGCACGAGGCGGTGATGGGGGTGATGGAGCGTCAAGCCATTTTCTCCAGAGAGAAAGACGTCTCAGTCAGGTTGAGCAAAAACGGGGCGTATGAGAGCATCACGATCAAAGTCACCGTGCATTCCAGAGCACACCTTGAGTCCATTTATCAAGACCTGCGGGCGCTAGACCCGGTGGTCATGACGCTCTAACTGGGCCAAGTGCCATGGCATCGGCCGATCGGGTGTGGCGCGTCCAATCACTGGGGCATCAGCCCTATGAACCTGTCTTTGAAAAAATGCGCGCATTCACCGATGCCCGCAGTCCCAAAACCTGTGATGAGCTCTGGCAAGTCGAGCATGCGCCAGTCTTTACCCAAGGCCTGGCGGGCAAACCTGAGCATTTGTTGAACCCAGAGGCGATGGGGCTTGCCCAAATCCCAGTGGTGCAAACCGATCGCGGTGGGCAAGTGACCTACCATGGCCCGGGCCAAGTGGTGCTCTACCCCTTGCTCGATATCGAGCGCATGGGCTTGGGCGTTCGCTGTTTGGTTGATGAGCTCGAGCAAACCGTGATCGATGTATTGGCCGGTTATGGGGTGGAAGGCGCGAGGTTAGAAGGTGCGCCTGGGGTCTACATCGATGGGGCCAAAGTGGCCTCGATTGGCTTGAAAGTGCGGAGGGGCTGTACCTATCATGGGTTGGCAGTGAACGTGGCGATGGACTTGGCACCGTTTGGGTTGATCAACCCCTGTGGCATGGCGGGCTTATCCATGACCCAACTGGTCGATCATGTGCCCGATGTCACTTGGGAGGCGGCGTGTGAGCGCTTAACGACAACGCTGGCCGACCGCCTCGGGTACCATCAAAAATAAATACAAACCAAATACGATCTTGAAGGTCAAACCGGTTATGAAGACATCATTGATTGATCAACGCTTGCAGACACGCATCCGCTTGGCTTTTGTATTGGCCATGGCGCTCTTGTGCGCACCTTTGGTTGCTGAGACCACCGCCACCGAGACCCAGATCGTCCCAAGCACGCTCTCACCTGAGCCCCAACACTTGCTGGCCTCGCGTTTGGCCACGCGGTTTGTCTCGGGCTATCACTACCATCGATCAAAGTTGGATGACGATATATCCACCCGCATTTTTGATCAGTATCTGGCACTTCTAGACCCCAACCGGATGTATTTCACCGCAAGCGATGTCGCTGACCTTGAGCGCTATCGCCCGCACATGGAAAAGTCTTTAAAGAGTGCTGATCTGGATCCGGCCTTTGATGTGTTCAACCGTTATGTCAAACGGGTCAATGAGCGCGTTGCTTTTGCCCGTGCTCGTTTGGCCGAAGGCTTTGATTTCACAATCGAAGAAGAATTTTATTTTGATCGCAGCGAGTCGTCATGGGCACAAGATGCGACAGAGCTAGAATCCTACTGGGCCCAACGCGTTAAGAACGACTACCTTCGCCTGAAGCTCACCGACAAAGCCGACGATGAGATCATCAAAATGCTTGACCAGCGTTACGAGGGTCTGGGCCGGCGGATTTCTGAGTTCAAATCAGAAGATGTGTTCCAGTTTTTTATGAACGCCTACACCCGCGCCATCGAGCCGCACTCGTCCTATCTCTCTCCACGGTCGGTGGAGAACTTTGAGATCTCCATGAAGTTAAGCCTTGATGGCATTGGTGCATTGTTGCAAAGAGAGACCGAGTACACCTCGATCGTTGAGGTGATTCCAGGCGGGCCTGCCGATCTTGATGGGCGCTTGAAAGAAGGCGATCGCATCGTGGGTGTGGCTCAGGGGGACGAGGACATGGTCGATGTGGTCGGCTGGCGCTTGGATGATGTGGTTCAGTTGATCAGAGGCGAGCGCGGTACTGTGGTCAAGCTCGATGTGTTGCCAGCAGACTCTGGTTTGAGCGGCCCACCCACCACCATTGAGTTGGTCAGAAATGAAGTCAAGCTCGAAGAACAAGCAGCGAGCTCAGAGATCATTGAGTTGCCTGAACACACCATTGGTGTGATCAAAGTGCCCGTCTTTTATGTGGACTTTGAGGGCCGCTCACAAAACACACCGAACTACCGTTCCTCCACCCGCGATGTGAGACGGCTGATCAATGAGTTGAGCGAACAAGGCATCGATGGCTTGGTGATGGACCTCCGTGGCAATGGCGGTGGTGCGTTGGTGGAAGCCACATCCATGACAGGTCTTTTCATTGATGAAGGCCCTGTCGTTCAGGTGAGAGATTCCAGAGGTCGGGTCAATTTAGAACAAGACCGAGAGCCTGGCATGGCTTGGGATGGGCCGCTGGCGGTGTTGGTGGATCGCCGCTCGGCTTCCGCGTCTGAGATTTTTGCAGGTGCGATTCAAGACTATGGCCGAGGAGTGATCATTGGTGAGCCCACCTTTGGCAAAGGCACCGTCCAAAACCTGATCGATCTGGATCACATCTCAAGATCGGATGTGGGCTTGGGTCAGATCAAGCTCACCATGGCGCAGTTTTATCGGGTGGCCGGTGGCTCCACGCAATCCAAAGGCGTGTGGCCGGACATTCGCCTCCCCACCCCAGGTGATCCAGCAGACGTGGGCGAAAGTGCTTTGGAATACGCGCTGCCTTGGGCTGAAATTGACCCGGCCGATTATCAGCCCATGGCCAATCTGGCACCCTTGATCGCACAAGCCCAAGAGCGGCATGTGGCCCGATTGACCAGCGAGCCGAAGCTCATTGAATTGGTCGAAGATGTGCAGCGGTTTGAAGAAGACAGCGAGCGTGAGTTTGTTTCTCTCAATGAGGCCACCAGACGAGAAGAGATGGAAGCGGCTGAAGCCAGACGCACTGAGCGGTTTGGGCAGACCGAGTCCATGGCGGATCCTGAAGGCACAGACGATGAGGCCGAAGATGAAACCCGCCCTGAGGATGATATTTATCTGATGGAATCGGCGCGCATCTTGGCTGACCTGATGGGCTTGGATCCAGACGAGCACTTACTGGCGCACCGAAGCTTACCGGTCAGTGCACTTGAGCAAAATTGATCGGCCGTGTTGATGGTGATCCATGCATGGTCGGGTTGTTCCAATCACTGAGCGGTTGAGCCTCCATGTCTGCAAGTGAGCCAGTGGCACAGATTGCCCTATCGGTGCCCTTGCCCACCACCTTTGATTACTTGGCCATCGAGCACCAATCGCTCCCACCCATCGGGTCTCGGGTGTTGGTGCCGTTTGGTCGACGCCAGTTGGTGGGCTTGGTGTTGGGCCATGGGACCCCAACGACGCCTGCCGATAAACTCAAGCGCATTGCCTCACTCCTTGATGAAGCATTGATCGATGAAGATTTGTTGGCGATGCATGCGTGGGCGTCTCGCTACTACGCTTATCCTGCGGGTGAATGCGTGGATCTGTTGCTGCCCCCAGCGCTTCGTCGCACCAAAGCGTTTCGACCACCACCGCCGAATGCGTATCGCTTAAGCCATCATGGTCAGGAGGCAGACACTGGACGCGCCAAAGCCCAGGCCAAAGCCATGGAGGCCCTCAAAGCCGAGCCACTGACGCGCCAGCAGTTGAGCGAACAGGGCATCAGCGCCAGCACCTTAAAAACCCTCGAAGCCAAGGGCTGGATTGAACCGGTGGCACTGGCAGAGACAGTCGCCGCCACACCTGGCCCGACGCTCAATGCAGAACAACAACACGCGGTGGCCGCCGTAGAGAAATCATTGCATCGGTTCCAAGCCTTTGTATTGGCTGGCATCACCGGCAGCGGCAAGACAGAGGTCTATCTGCAAATCGCCACCCAAGTGTTGGCCGGCGGTGGGCAAGTGTTGATGATGGTCCCAGAGATTGGCCTAAGCCCGCAGTTGATCCGACGGGTGGAATCCAGGCTGGGTATGAAAGCACAGGTCTATCACTCGGATCTGTCCGAAGGCGAGCGGCTGGCGACTTGGCAAGCGGCCAAAGCCGGTCAAGCCAAGGTCGTGATTGGTACCCGCTCATCGGTGTTCTTGCCGTTTCAAGCGCTGGGCTTGATCGTTGTCGATGAAGAGCACGATGCGAGCTTCAAACAAATCGAAGGGGCCAGATACCACGCAAGAGATTTGGCGGTCTGGCGCGCCAAGCATTTGAACATTCCGATTGTGTTGGGTTCGGCCACACCCAGTCTAGAGAGCTTGAACAACGTGGCCCAAGGCCGTTACCAACAATTGAGTTTGACGGAGCGCGCCGGCGATGCCATCGAGCCCAAGTGGCGCATCGTTGATCAGCGAGGCGAGCAAGAAGGATTGTCGCCAGTGCTCATCGACAGAATTGATGCGCATTTAAAGAAAGGCCAGCAGGTGCTCATCTACCGAAACCGCCGGGGCTTTGCGCCGGTGTTGATGTGCCAAGCCTGTGGTTGGCAAGCCGACTGCCATCGTTGCAGCGCACACATGACCTTGCACCAAAGCCAAGCGAAGTTGCAATGCCATCACTGCGGTCATCAGTCACAAAAGCCCGTCCGATGCCCTTCGTGTGGCGACCCGAAACTCATCGCATTGGGCGCAGGCACCGAACGCTTGGAGCAGGTGTTGGCTCAGCGCTTTTGTGATGTTCCAGTTCACCGAGTCGACCGAGACGCGATGACGGGGCGCCACGACTTCGAGGCCTTGTTGGCTGAAGTCAAAAATGGGGGTGCGTGTATTTTGGTGGGCACCCAAATGCTGGCCAAAGGCCATCACCTGCCCAAGGTCACACTGGCCGCTGTATTGGATGTGGACCAAGCGCTTTTCAGCGGTGACTTCCGAGCGCCCGAGCGGTTGGGTCAGGTCGTTTATCAAGTCGCTGGCCGAGCTGGGCGCGTGGTCGATCCCGACCAACCGGTGGCGGAATTCATCTTGCAGACCAGGCACCCCGAACATCTGCTGTTGACTGAACTCAGTCAAGGGGATTATTTGTCGTTTGCCAAGCGCTTATTGGAAGAACGGGCCGAGGCGGGGTTGCCACCGGTGGAGGCCTTGGTGTTGCTTCGGGCCGAAGCCCATCAGGGTGAGGCTGTGATTCAGTTTCTAAAAGCAGCAGGCACGGTCTTGGCCAAAGCAGGCCTAGAAGTCCAAGGCCCCATCCCATCGATCATGGCCAAGCGCGGTGGCTATTGGCGCTATCAACTATGGCTACAAGCCAGATCCAGAGCGCAGTTGATTGAAGCAGTGGCGAAGATCTGGCCCACGCTCTACGCCTTACCCACGGCTAAGAAGGTGCGTTGGCACATGGACGTCGATCCCACCGAGCTTTAAGAAAGGGCTTAGGTGCAGATTGAGGCGTTCAAGGCAGCGCCTTCGCGCCGGGGATCGGCTGAGGCTTGATCGGGCCCTGTGGCATGTACACCCCCAAAAAAGAGTGAGCGAGTCGGCCATGGGGTGGCGTCTCGGTGGTGCTCTAACAACCAAGCTTGTGTTTCTCTCGACCACTCTGAGGCCAGCTCGATGCTTAAGTGGTCGTGCTCTAAATGCATTCTTGGGGCGGCGATCGCTGCCTCCAAACCCATCCCAAAATCCACCAGATTGCTCAGCACTTGCAACAAAGCGGTCCGAATCCGATTCGATCCACCGCTGCCCAATAAGTAACGTTGGTGAGAATCTGGGTGATGGACGATGGTCGGCGTCATCATAGAAGACAGGCGCCGATCACACGGCCACTGATGAAAGCCCCCGCGGTTGATGTCTTCCTCGCCGAGCATGTTGTTCATCATGATGCCCGCTTCTTCCAACACATGCCCAGAGCCCTCGCCATTGGAGACCGTCATCGAGATCGCCAAACCGGCCCCATCGTCGATGCTGATGTGCGTGGTGCCTCTGCGACTGGGCGCATGGGCTTCCATCAAGGCATTGAATTGTTCCCGAAGCCCAGTCTCATCGGTCGCCCTAGCCGCCTCATCGAGCCGCAATCGGTCCTCGTTCACCTGCGCCATGGTTCTTAACAAGGCCTCAATGTGCGCGACCGAGCCAAAGGGGGTCTGCGGGGATAGATTCTGCGCCAAGCCTTGCGTCGATAGGGCGAGCATCATCCCACCAAAAGCCGGCGGTGGGTTGGACCAGATGAGCGCATCGTGGTAGCGCCAGCGCAAGGGCTCGCGCCACTTGGCTTTGTAATGCACCAGGTCGTCATGTCTTAAATGCCCACCCAGGGCTTGGCAGTCTTCAATGAACCTCTGGGCGATGTCGCCTTCATAAAAACACGCCGCGCCCTCACGGGCCCATAGATCTAAGAAATCAGCCAACTTGGCCTGATGGAGGACGGTCCCAACGGTGGGCAGTGGGCTCTTGTCATCATCAAGCCCCGCCCATCGGGCGGCCTTTGGCGTGGCTCGGATGATGGGTTCTAGGATTTCTAAGGTGTGGTGTTGCAGGACATTTAAGGCCACGCCCTCTCGAGCCGCGCGCTTGGCCGGCTCGATCAATAGCTCTGTGGGCAACGTGCCATAGCGCTCATGCAAAGCATCAAGCCCTGCGACCACGCCCGGGGTGGCGATGGAGGCAAGGCCCACATGAAACTCTTGGGTATCGGTCCCAAAATTCCCCAAGATCGGATAAAAATCCAAGGGGCCTAGGTGCTTTTGTCGGGGAGTGTGGGCGAAAAAATCCAGTGAGGTCGTGCCGTCCTCCGTTTGGATCAGCGCATGGCCCCCACCGCCTAGGGAGGCCAGCATGGGCTCGGCCACACAGGCAGTCAGCAAAGCAGCGATGGCCGCGTCCACCGCATTGCCTCCAGCGCGAAGGATCTCATCGGCGGCTTTAGTGGTTCGTTGATGACCAGTGGCAATGCGGTGATGCAAGGGCATACATGGATTGTAGCTTGGAAAGGAAGTGAGCTTAATTCAGTGGGCGGGAGGGAGGGCAATGACTCATGTATCGGGCTTTGCGGCTCACTATGCCTCATAAAACAGTCATTTTGGTTGAACTTGGTGAGGTGCCCCGATTTTTGCTTGAATTGCCCCACCAAATTGGGGATAATGGCGGGCTAGCATTT
>CAYWVH010000018.1:0-26393 GCA_964461845.1 uncultured Wenzhouxiangella sp. | reverse complement strand
GTTTCTCGCAAGACGACGCGCCTGTGTTCAGCCAAGACATCTTTGATACCTATGGCGTGCGCACCAATAGCAACTTAGACGGTAAAGACTTGTTCATGCCACGTGTGGGCTTCTTGTTTACAGGTTGGGATCGCACCACCGTCAGTGGTGGTTTCGGTCTGTTCGCCGGCGGTAGCCCACAGGTGTGGATCTCGAATGCCTTTCAAGTGCCCACCAACTTTGCTCGCGTCCGAAACTTCTCTCCAGTTGATGCATTCAATGTCCCTCAGGAGCTGAGAGATGCGGTGGCATCACGCGGTGCCGGAATTCCAATTGACTACATCGATGAAGATTTCAATATCCCATCCGATTGGAAAGCCTCGCTTCGTTACGAGCGCACCTTCGATCTGCCAGGCATCGGTGATAACTTCCGCTTCACCGCACAATACCTGTACACCCGCACCAACGACGGTTTCTTGTGGAGAAACATTGCACAAACCGAATTGGCTGATGCATTGCCTACAGGTACAGCGCCAGACGGTCGTCGTATTTACGCCGACTTGGATGATCTGGGTATTTCTAACTTGACTCAGCTGACCAACTACAGCGCTGGTGACAGCCACGTCATTACCTTAGGTCTGGGCAAAGCCTTCGCCAATGGTTTTGATTTCAATGTGGGTTACGCTTACCAAGACACCACCATTGTTTCTGAGGGTGGTTCTTCTCGCGGTATCTCAAGCTGGCGCGGTCAGTACGATGAAGACCGTAACTTCCCAAGCCCACGTGTCTCGCCTTATCAGGTAGACCATGCGGTGAAAATCAAGCTAGGCTATGAGAACCGTTTCTTCGGTGATCTGTTGACCCGTGTCGATGCCTTTGGCCAAATCACAGCAGGCACCACTTGGGGTGCTACCTTCGACATCAACAACTCGAACCACCTTTTTGGTCGTGCGGGCTTGGGTGAAGGTCCATATGACAACAACCCACTCTACATCCCGAATCCAGCCGGTGATGCCCGTGTGGTCTATGGCTCTGGCTTCGATCAGGCTGGCTTCTTTGCCTTCGTGGACAAAGAAAATATCCCAACAGGTCAGATCATGGCGCCTTACTCACGCACCTCTAAGTGGGACAACATCTGGGATCTGAAATTCCAGCAAGAACTCCCAGGCATCCCAGGTTTGGATCGCTTTGCTAAAGACAACAAGTTCAGTGTTGTGTTGGACATCGACAACTTCCTGAACCTGTTGAACAAAGACTGGGGTCAGTTCCGCAGTGGCCCATCGTTTGGTCAAGCCGCCATCGTTCAAGCTGATCTGGTATCAGCGGCTGATGTGGCTGCCAACGGTGTTGATGGGGCCAGTGCTTTGACAGGTGATGATGTTCGTACCACCTGTCAAGCCGCCAGCGACTGTGTGTATCGCTTCACACGCTTCCGTGGTCAGGACACCAGCTTCACCAGTGGTCCTCGTTCTGTTTGGCAAGCGCGTTTGACTCTCCGCTACGATTTCTAATAAAGCGAAAGTCAGTTCAGCGTAAGCTGAGCATTGATCTACCAAGAGGCCAGCCCAAGTGCTGGCCTCTTGTTTTTTATAAGGCTGGTTTTCTTGGCGAGTGCATTGGAAATCGTTACACTACGCCGATGGCAGTCAGTATCTTTGATTTGTTTAAGATTGGAATTGGTCCTTCCAGCTCACATACCGTGGGCCCGATGAGAGCGGCCAGTATTTTTGCGCTTCGCTTGGAACAAGCCGGTGCGCTTTCCCACGTCCACAGAGTCCAAGTGGAGCTTTTTGGCTCTTTGGGCCATACGGGGCGGGGGCATGGGACCGACCGGGCCGTATTGTTGGGTTTGGAAGGCGAGGTCCCCGATCAAGTCGATCCAGACCACATCGGCCAGCGCATGGCCGAACTTGAAGCGGGTGATGATTTGATGGTTGGGGGCACTCAGGCCGTGTCTCTAGATCTCAAAAAAGACCTGATTTTTCACAAACGCCAGACCTTGCCGTACCACCCCAATGGCATGCGGTTTCAGGCCTTTGATGAGGCCGGGCAGTGTCTGCTGATGAAAGAGTATTACTCGGTGGGCGGGGGCTTTGTGATCAACACCGATGAGGCGGCCTCAGATCGGATTGTGGCCGATACCAGTCAAGTCAAGTACCCGTTCTCCAGTTGTGATGAGTTGGTCGCCCTCTGCCAGCGTGAGGGCTTGCGCATCAGTGATGTGATGATGGCCAACGAGCAAACCTGGCGAAGCGAGGCAGAGATCCGAGAAGGAATCTTGAACATCTGGGATGCGATGCAAGCCTGCGTGGAGCGTGGCATCGCCACCGAGGGTGTCCTGCCTGGCGTATTGAAGGTGACACGGCGAGCGCCCTTGCTCTATCAAAAACTGCAAGCACGCGAACACAAAGACGACCTGGACCAACTCGATTGGATCAACCTCTACGCTCTGGCGGTCAATGAGGAAAACGCAGCCGGTGGGCGAGTGGTGACAGCACCCACCAATGGGGCGGCTGGGATCATTCCTTCTGTGTTGCATTACTACCGGCGCTTTATCCCCAACGCCAATGAAGACGGGGTCATTGAATTCTTGCTCACGGCGGGCGCCATTGGCATTCTTTACAAGGAGAATGCATCGATTTCCGGAGCTGAAGTCGGGTGCCAAGGGGAGGTGGGGGTGGCTTGCTCCATGGCCGCGGGCGGTTTGACTGCAGCACTGGGCGGCAGCCTTGCCCAAGTTGAGAACGCTGCCGAAATTGGCATGGAACACAACCTTGGATTGACCTGCGATCCGGTGGCGGGGTTGGTGCAGATTCCATGCATTGAGAGAAACGCCATGGGCTCGGTCAAGGCGGTGAATGCGATGCGCATGGCCATGGCAGGCGATGGGAAATACCATGTCAGCCTCGATAAGGTCATCAAGACCATGCGAGATACTGGGCGTGACATGAAAAGCCAATACAAAGAAACCTCCAGAGGCGGTTTGGCGGTCAATGTCATCGAATGCTGATGGGGTTCGGGTGGTGATGTATCACCACCCAGGGTGTGGTACCTCCAAAGAGGTATTGGCCATGATCCGGGCCAAAGGCATTGAGCCCACCGTCATTGAGTATTTAGAGACGGGTTGGACTCGGCCACAGTTGCTGGGCCTATTTGCCGCTGCAGGCTTGAGTGCGCATCAGGCGTTGCGGGTGAAGAATTCGCCGGCCGAAGCCTTGGGCTTACTCGAGCCTGGCATCACCGAAGATGAACTGATTGATGCCATGGTCAAAGAGCCCATCTTGGTCAACCGGCCTTTTGTCTGCACGCCCAAAGGCGTTCGTTTGACCCGCCCAGTGGCTGTGCTGTCTGATCTTCTCTGACGTCTGCTTAAACCCATGGCTCATCTCACGTCAATGGCCATTCAGTGACATCAGGTTTGGTGGGTGCGACACACTGAATTGGCCACCTCAGGGCTTTTCTTGGCGTTAACCGCGTAGCACCTGACGGGGACCTGTATGATGGTAAGCAGCGTCGGTCAGTAAAGTGGAAATTAGATAATTTTAGTAATTTTAAAAATAAAAAGTCCCGTGAGTACAATCGGCAACTCAGGGCACTCAAGGGTATTTTAGGAACTTGATCTCGGGCGTGCTCTTATTCATTTAGAGTGGCTGATTCGCAATCATCCAAGGTGTGATGTGTTGCCCAATTATTAGTCAATGTAGATACCAGGATTTAGGCGACATGCCAGATAACCATTTGATTCAAGAAATGAAGGCCCGCAGGACTTTTGCCATCATCTCTCACCCCGATGCAGGCAAGACCACCCTGACCGAGAAGTTCCTCCTGTTTGGTGGCGCCATTCAGCTGGCAGGTTCGGTCAAGTCCAGAAAAGCCGCCAGGCACGCCACCTCGGACTGGATGGAGATGGAAAAAGAACGCGGCATCTCGATTACCTCTTCTGTGATGCAGTTCCCCTACAAAGACCGCATTGTGAACCTCCTAGATACCCCAGGCCACGCGGACTTCTCAGAAGACACTTACCGCGTGCTCACGGCGGTGGACTCTGCGCTCATGGTGATCGATTGCGCCAAAGGTGTGGAGGAGAGGACAGTCAAATTGATGGAGGTGTGTCGTTTGCGAGACACGCCCATTTTTACCTTCATCAACAAACTTGACCGAGAAGGGCGAGAGCCGATTGAGCTCCTCGATGAAGTCGAAGAAGTCTTGGGCATAGAGTGCGCCCCCATCACTTGGCCGATCGGCATGGGCCGACGCTTGCGGGGAATTTATCATCTGATCGACGATGCCATTCACTTATATGAGGCCGGCCAAAACTACACCCGTCAAGAACCCACCATCATTCAAGGCTTGCATAGCCAAGCCGCCGATGAGGCCCTAGGAGCGCTCGCTCAAGAGCTCAGAGACGAAATCGAACTGGTGAAGGGCGCCAGCCACGACTTTGATCCTGATCGGTATTTGAAGGGCGAACAGACGCCTGTGTTTTTTGGGTCCGCTTTAAATAACTTTGGTATCACGCCTTTGTTGGATTCATTTGTCGCGTTTGCCCCATCCCCGCAGCCACGCGCAACACTGGGCCGAACCGTTGAACCGTCTGAGCCAAAGCTCACCGGGTTCGTATTCAAAGTACAAGCGAATATGGATCCAGCGCACCGAGACCGCATGGCGTTCATGCGGGTCTGTTCGGGTGTGTTTGAAAAAGGCATGAAGCTTCATCATGTCAGGATCAACAAAGAACAACGCACCCATGGCGCACTCACCTTCATGGCCGATGAGCGGGCGACGGTTGAGCGGGCTTATCCTGGAGACATTGTGGGCCTTCATAACCATGGCACCATTTCCATTGGCGATACCTTCACCGAAGGAGAGAACCTTCAGTTTTCGGGCATCCCAAGCTTTGCGCCTGAGCTCTTTCGTCGGGTCCAGCTTCGCGACCCTTTAAAGCTCAAAGCACTGACCAAGGGCTTGACCCAGCTCTCTGAAGAAGGCGCGACCCAGTTCTTTAAACCACTCATTGGCAATGATCTGGTATTGGGTGCAGTGGGACTGTTGCAGTTTGATGTGGTCGCTTATCGATTGATGTCTGAGTATGGTGTTGAGGCCCGCTTTGAAGCAGTCAATGTGGCCACCTGCCGTTGGGTGGATTGTGATGATGCCAAAAAATTAGAGGCGTTTCGGAATAAGAACGAGGCCCATTTGGCTGAAGATGGGGGTGGCCGTTTGGTGTATCTTGCGCCCACTCGCGTTAACCTGCAGCTGGCCCAAGAGCGTCATCCAGAAATCACCTTCAGGGCCACACGCGAGGTCACGGTCTATGTCTAGGTTACCTTTCTAGGATGCTAGGCTGAGCCAAATCAGTTACGCTTAGGCGTCTAACGTTCATAGAGTCAAAGGAGAGCCACCCTTGCTTGCACAATTACATGGTTTGATGGGGGTGGGCTTTATCTTGGCGTTGGTCTGGTTTTTATCAGAAAGGCGAGACCTCATCGCCTGGCGCACCGCCATCGTAGGGATTGGTTTGCAGTTAACACTGGCCATCGTGGTGCTCTGGATACCAGCCGGGCAACGTATTTTTGATGTGATGGCCACGGGGTTTGTGACCTTGATCGGCTTTACCAGTGCAGGCTCTGAGTTCGTCTTTGGCTCAATGGTCGATACTGAGCGCTTTGGGTTTATCTTTGCTTTTCAAGTGCTCCCCACCATCATCTTTTTCTCTGCACTGATGTCTTGTCTTTATCACTTGGGTGTCATGCAACGCATTGTCGAAGGCATGGCTTTTGTGATGGCAAGGTTAATGCGGCTGTCGGGCAGTGAGTCCTTGGCCACCGCGGCCAACGTATTTGTGGGTCAGACGGAGGCCCCTTTGGTGGTCCGTCCCTTCATCATGGGCATGACACGGTCTGAGTTGTTCGCGTTGATGACAGGCGGGATGGCCACGATCGCTGGCGGGGTGTTGGCGGCTTATGTGTTGCTCCTCGGTGGCAGCGACCCAGCCCAACAGGCCTATTACGCCAAACACTTGATATCGGCTTCTATCATGGCCGCGCCTGCTGCGTTGGTGATGGCCAAGCTCTTGATCCCAGAGACCGAAGAGTCCGAGACCATGGGAAAAGTCAAAACACCCATTGAGAAATCACACGTCAACCTCATTGAAGCCGCCGCGGCGGGCGCGGGCGATGGGCTTAAGTTGGCCCTCAATGTCGGTGCGATGCTGTTGGCGTTCTTGGCTTTGATCGCACTTTTGAATTGGCCACTGGCTTGGCTGGGTTCCATCACAGGGATTGAAGCACTGATCGGTGAGCCTGTCTCGCTGTCACTGATCTTGGGTTGGCTGATGGCGCCCCTGGCTTTCTTGATCGGTGTGCCCTTAGATGAAGTGGTGGCGGTGGGTGGTTTGATCGGCACCAAGATCGTGGCCAATGAGTTTGTGGCTTATGTGGCGCTCACTGAGCTTCAGAGCCAGTTGAGCGAGCGGTCTGTGTTGATTGCCACTTATGCGCTGTGTGGCTTTGCGAACTTTGCCTCGATCGCCATCCAGTTGGGTGGAATCGGCGGGATCGCGCCTTTAAGAAGGCCCGATCTGGCCAAATTGGGCGTTAAAGCAGTGATGGCTGGCGCTTTGGTCTCGCTTTTGAATGCGGCATGGGCTGGTATTTTGGTGGGCTAAGCGCTGGGCCGTTTATGTGCGCGGTTTAAAAACCAAGGCCACAGAATTGATGCAATAGCGAAGCCCTGTGGGTGGGGGTCCGTCGGTGAAGATGTGGCCTAAGTGCGCATCACATTGTCCGCACACCAATTCCGTTCTCCGCATTCCATGGCTGTCATCAAAACGCTGGGTGATGTTGGCCTCTTTGAGCTCATCAAAGTAGCTGGGCCACCCACAACCTGAATGGAACTTTGAATTAGAGTCGAACAGCGCTTGGTCACAGCACACGCAGTGATAGGTGCCTGGATCCTCTAAGTCGGTGTACTCACCCGTAAAAGGTGGCTCGGTGCCTGCCAGTCGGGTGACCCGGTATTGTTCAGGGGTGAGTTGTTCGCGCCACTCATCGTCGCTTTTTTTCATACCAAGTCCTTCCGTTTGGCCACGAATAACATGCGTTCGGCCTCCATGTCATAGGGGCTGCCCTCGTAATCGCCATAAACACCGATGACCTCAAAACCGTGTATCGCCAGTAGCTGAGCCATCTCGCCACCTGACCACACGCGATGAGAGAAGGTGGCCCGTTGCACGGACTCTCCTTCAATTAACAACCACTCGTTTTCCAATCGCGTCATCTCATCGACCAACACGGGGCGTTCGATCAATAAACGACCGTCATCAAACTCGCTCAAATGCACAGGCTCGAGTGCTCTGCACAGATACTCAAGGCCGACCAAATCGAGCATCAGTTTGCCGCCTGACCGAAGGCTTCGATAAATGTTGTCCAACACTTGCCCATGGTCTTCCTCATCTTCGAAATAGCCAAAGGTTGACCACATGACCATGGCCCAATCAAAGGCCTCTTCGCGCACAAACGAGCGCATATCGGCCTCAACCACCTCAACGCGGCTTTGGGCCTCTTGAGAGAGGGAGGGCAGTTGTTCCTTGAGCTGATCCAATAAGGCGGGGCTGGTGTCTAAGGCACAGACTGAAAAACCCGCCTCAGCCAAGGGTAGGGTGTAGCGGCCTGGGCCACAGCCCACATCCAAGACGTGGCCCGATTGAATGCCCGATAAGCGCATCAGATCAGGCAGATGCGCTCTGGCCTCGGCGAAGCGGTCCTCATCAAACATCACCCCGCCGAACGCTTGCCAGAAGGGATTTTCTAGATACCAGTTACGACTCAATGGTCTTCCTCTATCATGTAGGGCTCGGATTTAGGCCATACTGGCACAGTTTGTGGCCGATTTTGTATCCAAATGGAGTTGGGATTGTTGAAATCGTACCTGATGGCAGTGGTTTTGGGCTTGGGCCTTGTGCTCATGCCTGGGGCCCATGCCCAATTCTCAGGGGGCTCTGAGCGCTCGCTGGCCCAATGCGTGCCCGCCGATGCCTTGATGGCCCGTGGGCAGGTCAGCCGTGACCCCAACGAGCCTTTATCGATCCAGGCTGAGCATTTAAGCTCGCTGCCCAATGAGCCGATCAAGGCCGATACCGCTGTGGTCATCAACCGCGGTGATCAACGCTTAGAGACAGAATCGGTGGTTTACGACCCAGCCACGGGGCTGATTGAGTTGCCGGTGCTTCTTTATTACACCGATGCCTTTATCGCCATTGAAGCTCAAAGCGCCCACCTCAACATGAACCAATCGACGGGTGTGTTTGCAGCCGTCGACTATCGCATTGCAGGCGCACAAGGATCCGGACATGCCAAAGAGGTCCGGTTGATCAGCGAGCGGTTGGCTGAGCTTGATGGATTTGATTTCACCACCTGCGATCCCAACGATCCCGATTGGCAGTTGATGGCACGGGATGTCGAGCTTGATCTAGAAAAGTCGATCGGTGTGGCGCGGGGTGCACGGTTGGAGTTCAAAGGGATCCCACTTTTTTATCTGCCTTGGTTTTCTTTCCCATTAAACGATGAGAGAAAGAGCGGGTTTTTATACCCGCGTTTTGGCGTGTCGAGTTCAGATGGCCTAGATCTCAGTATTCCCTATTACTGGAATTTGGCACCCAACTATGATGCCACCCTAACACCTCGATGGATTCAGGACCGAGGCGCGATGTTGGGGGTAGAGTTTCGTTTCTTAACCGAACGCCAGCGTGGGCAGGCGAATGTGGATTTTCTGCCCGATGATGATCAAGTCAAAGACAGCCGTTATTACGCCCAAGCCGATTACAGCCGGCGTTTGGCCGATCGATGGTCGGCAAGCGCCAGACTTCGTCGGGTCAGCGATGCGCAGTACTTCTTAGACTTAGGTGGTGGACTGGATGCCACAGCCATTCAGTACATGCGCTCGAGCGCTTCGGTGCGCGGGCGAGGCGAGCGTTGGTCATTGAGTGTGGGTGGGGACTTTTTTCAAGTCCTCGATGATCGGATCGCGCCTCAAAACGAGCCTTATCGCCGACTGCCTCGGGTCTTATTCTCCCTAGACCAACCCATCGGTCAATCGGCTCGCTTTTCTATGGACAATGAGTGGGTCTACTTCGATCGAGATGAGGGCATCACTGGGGCGCGGATGGACATCTACCCCAACTTGGTCCTAACCCAACGAAGCGCATCAGGTTTTTTGCGGGCGCAGGCAGGGGTGAGGTCAACCAGCTACAAGCTGGATAACGCGCCAGTGGAGTCTCCATCCAGAACCACACCGATCATGAGTTTGGATGGTGGTTTGTTCTTTGACCGCCCCCTGGCAAAAGGGCGTATCCAAACCCTAGAGCCCAGGCTCTATTACCTGTATGTGCCAAGAAAAGACCAAACCGATCTTCCGGTATTTGATACCGCAGGCTTGACGTTCGGGTTCGCTCAACTGTTCCACAACAACCGTTTCTCTGGTGCGGATCGACAAGGTGATGCCAATCAAGTGACCGTGGCGGTGAGCTCTCGGGTGCTTGAGGGTGATACAGGCCAAAGCGTCATCGATTTCAATCTGGGCCAGATCATCTATTTTCAAGACCGCATGGTGCAGTTGCCTGGCAGAAGCATCCAGCAAAGCCATCAGTCTGAGTGGGTGGCTGAGGCCAACTGGAGCGTGGCCCGATCGACGGCGCTCAGAGCTGGTTTGCAATGGGATCCCAGCGACGATGCCCTGGCGGTGGGCTATGCATCCATCCAGCACCGCTCTGACGCGGGTTGGCAGGGGGCCCTGATGTACCGGTATAGACGGGATGTCTTAGACCAGATCGATGCTCGAATCCGTTACCCCCTAACCGAGCGCTTGAACTTGATTGGCCGCAGTGTCTACTCATTCAGCGATAATGATGCATTGGAACTATTGGCCGGAATTGAGTACGAAAGCTGTTGTTGGGCGGTAAGATTGACCGCAAGAGAATATATTCGAGACCGGGAAGTCACCAAGCAAACCGCGGTGTTCCTGGAGCTCCACTTAAAAGGCCTTGGAAGCCTCGGCCGCCAGCCTTATCCACTGTTTTAATGAAGGACGACGTCGATTTATGTCACAGACAATCAAAGCAATCTTGTTGACCCCATTGCTGGTGGGCCTGATGTGGGCCGTGAGCCTATCGCAATCAGTGGCGCAATCACCCATTGACGGCATCGTGGCCTTGGTGGAAGAAGATGTGATTTTGCAAAGCGAGTTGGATCAAGCCATCAACATGATCTTGATGGAGATCGAGATGCGCAACCAAAACCCACCGCCTCGAAGCGTGCTTGAAGAACAAGTCTTAGAGCGCTTGATCCGTACGCGTTTGCAGGTCCTTCGGGCTCAAGCCACGGGCATACGCGCCTCCGATGCCGATGTGGACCGAACCCTTGAGCAATTGGCGGCGCAAAATCGAATGTCGCTGAATCAGCTTCGTGCCTCCATGGAAGCCGATGGCATGGATTTTGATGAGTTCAGAAATCAAATTAGAGATGAGATTGTGTCCAATGAACTCAGACGCCGCGTGGGCAGCAGCATCGATGGCATCTCAGAAACAGAAGTTGATATTTTGTTGGCCTCGGAGCAATTCGGGGGTCAGCAGTACCGCATCAGCCAAATCGCGCTGGCGGTCTCTGAAACCGCCAGTCCGCAAGAAGCACAGCAAGCAGAAGCCACGGCCAGAGGGATTTTGGCAGAAATTGAGGCAGGGCTTGATTTTGCAGATGCAGCGATCACTTATTCTCAATCGCCCGATGCTTTGGAAGGGGGTGATGTGGGTTGGCGGAGCCTGTCTGAAATGCCACCGGTGTTTGCCGATGTGGTCCAAGCCATGGAAGTGGGCAGTGTCAGTGATCTGATCAGAACACCCAATGGCTTCATTATTTTGAAGGTCAACGGCATTCGTGACCAGCCCCCAGTGATCGTCACCGAATACCAGGCCCGCCACATCATGATCGAACCGACCGAATTGTTGAGTCGTGACGAAGCGGGTGAGCGCATCCGAGACCTGCGTGAGCAAATCATGGCAGGAGAGGATTTTGCTGAGCTTGCTCGTCGCTTCTCCACCGATGAGTCGTCCGCCAACCTAGGGGGGTTGTTGAATTGGTTCCCACAAAACTCATTGGGCCCAGCGTTCCAACAAGAAATCGATCGGCTCGAGGTGGGTGATCTCTCGGTGGCTTTAAGCGAGCCTTTCCAGACCCAAATGGGTTGGCATGTGTTACTGCTGGAAGACGTGCGTCAGGTGGACCGCACCGAAGAGGCGACCCGCGACCAAGCGCGCAACATCATCTTTAATCGCCGCGCTGAGGAAGAAGTTGAGAAGTTCTTGCGTCAACTTCGCTCTGAGGCCTTTGTCGAGATCAGACTTTAATTTGAGATGAGCGCAACATCCCCCATTGCGCTCTTAACCCCTGGAGAGCCCGCGGGCATTGGTCCTGAGCTCGTCTGCCAGTTGGCCGAGCACCAAGTACCGAGTTGGGTGGCAGTGGCTGACCCATCCTTATTGGCGGATCGTGCCGCCAAGCTGGGTCTGTCTATCGAGATCAATGCGGTTGAGTCTTTAGACGATCTTCCCGCACAGCGCTCAGGGCAAGTCCTGTGTTGGCCGGTGGCCATGGCCGCACCCTCGGTGGCGGGTCAATTGAACAAGGCCAACGCCCAGTATGTCATCGACTGTCTAAACAAAGCATCCAAAGCCTGTCTCAGTGGCCAAGCGCACGCCTTAATCACCGGCCCAGTTCACAAAGGCATCATCAATGAGGCAGGGCTGCCATTTACCGGCCACACCGAATACTTGCGAGATCAAGCCGGGGTGGATGAGGTGGTGATGATGCTCTCAAGCCCGATGCCACATCACAACGATTGGCCGCTTCGGGTGGTCTTGGTCACCACCCATCTGCCACTGGCCAAGGTGCCTCAATCAATCACCCCAGCCCGGCTGACCCAGACCCTGGCCATCACCCATGAAGCGTTGAAGACGCAGTTCGGCATCGACCATCCAAAACTCATGGTCCTTGGTCTTAACCCCCACGCCGGTGAGGATGGGCACTTGGGCACAGAGGAGATCGACACCATCATCCCGGTGATTCAATCCCTCCAAGCACAAGGCATGCATCTTTGGGGCCCACTGCCCGCTGACACTGCTTTTGTGCCGGATAAGCTTCTCAAGGCAGATGCGGTGGTGGCGATGTATCACGACCAGGGCCTGCCTGTCTTAAAGCACGTGGGCTTTGGTCAGGCTGTGAACATCACCTTGGGCCTTCCTTATATCCGCACCTCCGTCGACCATGGCACAGCACTGGATATTGCTGGTCAAGGCGTCGCAGACTTGGGCAGCTTTAAAGCAGCGGTTGCTGTGGCCCAAGAGATGCTTTGTGGTGTTTAAGCGCTCAAGCAGTTGTCTGTTATGACTCAAGCCTCTCATCATCATCGACCAAGAAAACGGTTTGGCCAGCATTTTTTGGTGGACCAACACATCATCGATGCCATGGTGCAAGCCATCGCGCCTAGACCCGGTCAGGCCCTCATTGAGATTGGTCCAGGTCCCGGCGTGCTGACAGGGCCTTTGCTCAAAAGCTGTGGTGCCCTGACGGTGATCGAGATTGATCGCGATCTGGCCGGGCAGTTGCGGGATCGGCTGAGTCATATCCCAGGGGATTTGGTGATCATCAACCAAGACGTGTTGAGCTATGAATTTAGGGGCACATCGCTCCGCGTGGTGGGGAATTTGCCTTACAACATATCCACACCTTTGCTGTTTCATTTATTTGATCACGCCGAGCACATTCAAGACATGCATTTTATGTTGCAAAAAGAGGTGGTCGATCGATTGGTGGCAGCGCCGGGCTCCAAGACCTATGGCCGTTTGTCGGTAATGGCTCAGTTTTATGCCACCATGACCACCCTATTTGATGTGCCACCAGAGGCCTTTGCACCACCCCCCAAAGTCGACTCATCAGTGATTCGGCTGATCCCCCGAAAAATGGCATCGGAGGAGGCGACGTTGGCCCGTCCCTTGGATGCGATCACCCGAGCAGCGTTCGGCCAACGTCGAAAGACGCTGAGAAACGCTCTGAGTGCGCTGCTGAGCGAGGCCGAGATTGAAGCAGCGGGCGTGGTGCCCTCCGCCCGAGCCGAGACCTTGGACTTGAACGCTTTTTTGAATCTGGCCCGTGCTTGGCAGGCCCAGCCAACCAGCGCTTGAGCCGGCCAAAGCATTAAAAGAGGCACTCTCGCAGCGCTCAATGGCTTCGGCATTCTGTGCCCATGAGCGCCCGATTAAAAACGATTGGTTTATGATGGGGCATTGCCCATCTTATAAAGTGCGCTAGATGTCTGAACGCCCCCAACTGTGTCTTATCGATGGCTCGTCTTATTTGTACCGAGCATTTCATGCGCTGCCGAGCTTGAGCAACGCCGAAGGGCAGCCCACAGGTGCCATCTTTGGTGTGGGCAATATGCTAAGACGCCTGTTAGAACAACATCAACCAGAGCATGTGGCGGTGGTGTTTGATGCCTCTGGAAAAAACTTTAGACACGAGATGTATGGCGAGTACAAAGCGCATCGGCCGCCCATGCCCGATGAGCTTCGCTCACAAATCGAGCCTTTGTATGCGCTCATCGATGCGATGGGCCTAAAGCGTCTGATCGTCCCAGGGGTGGAGGCCGACGATGTCATTGCCACACTGACACACACCGCCTCCCAACAAGGCTTCAATGTGTTGATCTCCTCAGGCGACAAAGACCTCGCGCAGCTGGTTGATGAAGGTGTGGTGGTCGAAGACAGCATGCAAAACCGCGCACTGACCCCAGCTTTGGTGGAAGAAAAGTTTGGGGTGGCACCAAAGCTTGTAGGGGATTTGTTGGCGTTGACGGGTGACAGTGCAGACAACATCCCAGGTGTGGAAAAAGTGGGTCCCAAGACCGCAGCCAAGTGGTTAAACCAATACGGAAGCCTAGAGCAATTGATGGCATCGGCCGACGAAGTCGGTGGCAAAGTCGGTGAGAACTTAAGACAAGCCCTCGATGTCTTGCCCCTGTCTCGTCAATTGGTGGCACTGAAATCAGATGTGGCCCTCGATGTCACCATAGAGGAACTGGCGCCCGCCAAACCCGAAGCAGAGACGTTGAAAAGTTTGTTGAAGCGCTTTGGGTTTGCCACCTGGCTCAAGCAGTATGAATCGGGCAACAGCAACGAAGAGACGGATGGGGCAAGTCCAGCTCAACAGCGTCCAGCACAACAGCACAGCAGTGATGTCGAGATCACCGTCACCACGGTCAGCACCCAAGCGCAATTGGATGCGCTGATTGAGGGCATTAAAAAAGCCCCACTGGTGGCCTTTGATACCGAGACCACCAGCATGGAGGCCTTAGAGGCCGATCTGGTGGGCTTGGCGTTTGCCACAGAATCGGGGAAGGCTTGGTATGTGCCATTGGCCCATCACGATCAAAGCACCAATCTGTCTTCGAGAGAGGTGCTCGCACAACTCAAGCCCGTCTTGGAAGATGAACGCATTCCCAAAGTCGGCCAAAACCTCAAATATGATCTTAATGTGCTGCATCGCGCGGGCATCACGCTAAGAGGAATCGCGCACGACACCATGCTCGCCTCTTATGTCTATAACTCGACAGGAACGCGCCATGGGATGGATGCTTTGGCCTTGTACTACCTTGGCCGAAAAACCATCTCCTTTGAGGAGCTCGCAGGCAAGGGCAAGAGCCAGCTTCGTTTTGACCAAATCGATGTGGCCAAAGCAGCTGAGTATGCAGGTGAAGACGCGGAAGTGACCTTGGCCTTGCATCATCATCTCTGGCCGATGCTTGAAGCGCTGCCTAAGCCATCGATGGTGTATCAAGACATTGAAGTACCTCTTTTGAGTGTGTTGGCAAGAATGGAGCGGGTGGGGGTTGCGATCGATTGTGATCAGCTCAAAACTCAAAGTTTGGAGTTAGAAGCCTCACTGACCCAGTTGGAAGTCAAAGCCCATGCGGTGGCGGGCAGAGAGTTTAATTTGGGCTCACCCAAGCAACTTCAGGAAATCTTGTTTGAAGAACTGGGTTTGCCCGTTGTTCGAAAAACACCCAAAGGCCAGCCATCGACCGCAGAGGATGTCCTCCAAGAATTGGCCGATGAGTTTGAGTTGCCTGCGCTCATCTTGGAGCATCGAAGTTTATCCAAACTGAAAAATACCTACACCGACCGCTTGCCTGAAAAGGTCAACCCAGAGACGGGCCGGGTGCATACCCACTACCATCAGGCCGTCACGGCCACAGGGCGGTTGTCGTCGCAAGACCCCAACCTCCAAAACATCCCCATCCGCACCCAAGAGGGTAGGCGGGTCAGGCGCGCTTTTATTGCCCCGCCTGGGCGGGTGTTGGTGGCGGCGGACTACTCGCAGATTGAGCTTCGCATCATGGCGCATTTGTCCGGTGATGATCGCTTGGTGGCCGCCTTTGAGGCCGGTGAGGATGTGCACCGAGCCACCGCCAGCGAGGTGTTTGATTGCGCTTTGGCTGAGGTGAGCGATCAGCAAAGACGGGCGGCCAAAGCGATCAATTTTGGTTTGATGTACGGCATGAGTGGTTGGGGTTTGGCCAAGCAGCTTGATTTGTCGAGGAGCGAAGCCAACGAGTACATCGAGCGTTATTTCGAGCGCTACCCCAAAGTTCGGCAGTTCATGGATGACATCCGGCAGCAGGCCAAAGAACAAGGTTATGTTGAGACCATCTTCGGCCGTCGCCTGTGGACGCCTGACATTCAGTCCAGAAACCCCCAGCGCAGACAAGCGGCTGAACGCGCTGCGATCAATGCGCCCATGCAAGGCTCGGCGGCTGACATCATCAAACGCGCCATGATCTCAGTGGATCATTGGTTAGAACATGACAAGGTGCCCGCGCTACTGGTGATGCAAGTTCACGATGAGCTTGTGCTGGAGGTAGACGCTCAAGCCGTCGATGAGGTGATCGCAGGGGTGGTCGAGCGAATGGTGCAAGCGGCCTCTTTGGCCGTGCCGTTGGTGGTGGATGCAGGCCAAGGCCCAGATTGGGACAGCGCGCACTGACGCTCGGAGCGAGTGTCAACGATTGGGAACTTTTTTAGGATGCGCCAGTCATAGCAGTACCATGTGCATGGTGTGATCCTTCGTCCTCCCTAAGAAGTGATCACATTGGACTCGGTTACTTGTCCCCTTACACTGAGTCCAAGCGAAGGCCCCAGGTCCTCCCTCACCTGGGGCCTTTTTTTTGCCGCGCCCGCTATACTGTGTACTTTGAAGGCGAATCAAGACAGAGGCAGAGTCATGTTACACGTGATCATTTTGGCCGCAGGCGAGGGCAAGCGGATGCGCTCGGCCCGACCCAAGGTATTGCAACCGATCGGGGGGCGGCCGATGTTGGCTCATTTGATCCAATCGGTCAGCGCGCTCAAACCCGATGGGATTCATGTGGTGATTGGGCAAGGCGCTGATCAGGTTCAAGCCGCATTGCCTGGCTTTGCCGGTCAGTGGGCTTTTCAAACCGAGCGTCTTGGCACCGGTCATGCGACCGCACAGGCCCTACCTGTCATTGATCCCACAGCCAAAGTATTGGTGTTGCCAGGCGACATGCCTTTGGTCAAGCCCCAGACTTTGCAGGCGTTGATCGATGAGCAGGCGGATTTATCGGTGCTGACCTTCATGGCAGATGACCCTACAGGCTATGGGCGGATCTTGCGAGATGGCCAAGATCATGTGGTCTCGATTCGAGAGCAAGCCGATGCCACAGACCAAGAAGCCATGGTCAAAGAAGTCAATTCTGGCGTGCTGGTGACCCAAGCAGCTCTGCTCAGTGACTGGTTAGCGCGGGTGGTGCCACGCAACGCCCAAGGGGAATACTACCTAACCGATTGTGTGAGCCTGGCCGTGGCCGATGGCCAAAAGGTCTCTGGGGTGATTGCAGAGGATGGCCGCGAGTTATTGGGCGCCAATGATCGCTCGCAACTGGCGCTTTTAGAGGCCATCTATCAAACCCGGTGCCGTCAGCGCTTGATGAGTGATGGTGCGACCCTAGAAGACCCTGGCAGCGTGTATGTCAAAGGGAATGTGTCTGTGGGTCAAGACGTGGTGATTGGGCCCAACGTGGTGTTTGAGGGTGAGGTCCATTTGGGCGATGGGGTGGTGATTGGCACAGGCTGTGTCCTTGCCGATGCCACCTTGGCCGCTGGGACTGAAGTCAAGCCCTATAGCGTTTTGGAAGGCGCCCTGACCACAGGGGCTTGTACCATCGGGCCGTATGCGCGCCTGCGTCCGGGTGCTGAATTGGCCAAGGGCGTGAAAGTGGGCAATTTTGTGGAAGTGAAAAAAGCCCAATTGGGTCAAGATGCCAAGGTCAGCCACTTAAGTTACATCGGCGATGCGGTCTTGGGGGAAGGGGTGAATGTGGGCGCAGGGACCATCACCTGTAACTATGACGGGGTCAATAAACACCAAACCGTCATTGGGCCTGGAGCGTTTATTGGCTCCAACACCTCACTGGTGGCGCCCGTGGAGGTGGGAGAAGAAGCCGTGATTGGGGCAGGCAGTGTGATCAGTAAAGACGCACCCGCCCATCAGCTGAGCCTCACCCGCGCGCCGCAGCGCTCGATTGAAGGCTGGATAAAACCGAAGAAAAAGTGAAGGCTTGCCTGAGATCAAATACCCATCCACGTGGTTTTTGACCGAGTCCTGAGGTATGCTCAAAGTCTGGAGTCATTGATGATTTGGAGTCAACTTACACCATGAGTGATCCTCACAGCGAGGGGTTTTCTAACCCGCACCCGATCGATCCATTGCAAAAAGAAACCAACACCTGGGCCTTGGTCATGCATCTGTCTTTGCTGGCCGGGTTTTTGGTGCCTCTGGCGGGATTGATTGCACCGATCGTGATTTATCTTCTTAAAAAAGAGCAGCTGCCTGGTTTGGTGGCCCATGGCCATGTGATCTTTAACTGGCTGGTCAGTTTGATTGTTTATCTTTTGATTGGTGGCTTGTTGACCATTGTGTTGATTGGCATCCCCATTTTGCTGGCATTGGGCTTGGTGAGCTTGATATTCCCCATCATCGGCGCCATTAAAGCATCAGACGGTGTGGTTTGGCGTTATCCCTTATCCATCGAAATTTTTAAATCTAAGGAGTGAGTCAGCGCGTGAGTGAGATGAAAAAACCACCTTTGGTGGTCTCGAACGTGACCTTTTTTGTCACGATTAATATTTTAGGGCTCATCATTGCACCCGCTTATGGTGTGATGGTGGGTTTCAGCGCTTGGACCTGGGCTTTTGCAGCCTTCATTTGGATCTTAAGTGGTTTATCCATCACCATGGGTTATCACCGTCTGTGGTCGCATCGCACCTATCGAGCCGCATGGCCGCTTCGGTTGGCTTTGGCGATCTTTGGGACCTTCTCTTTACAAAACTCCATCTATGTTTGGGCTGCCCGGCATCGCATCCATCACCGCCATGTCGATGATGTGGACCATGACCCGCACTCCATCAAATCGGGCTTTTGGCATGCGCACATGGGTTGGATGTTGAGGCACTGGAAGACCAGTGAGGTGGACTTCAATCAGGTCAAAGACTTAGAAAAAGACCCCATCGTGATGTGGCAGCACCGGAATTACTGGCCGCTGGTGTGGACCTTCAATCTGGGCATTCCTATCTTGATGGGTTTGCTGGTGGGGGATGTCTTGGGCATGGTGTTGTTGGCTGGCGCATTCAGATTGGCGTTTTCACAGCACTGCACGTTCTTCATCAACTCGCTGGCCCATACTTGGGGTAGGCGCACTTACAGCGATGAAGACTCATCCAGAGACAATGGCGTCATCGCGCTTCTGACTTGGGGTGAGGGTTACCACAACTACCACCACACCTTCCAAGCCGATTATCGAAACGGGCTTCGTTGGTGGCAGTTTGATCCCGGCAAATGGTTGATCGCGGTGGCTGCATGGTTTGGGTTGGCGCATGGCTTGAAACGCACCCCGAAATTTAAAATCATGCGGGCCAGGTTGCAGATGCAATTTAAAGCACTGGAAGCCAAGCTCGCTGAGCATGAGGCGCACAGCGCTTGGCGCCAAGCCTTGGAGCGGGAGTATCAGCAGTTCAAAGAAACAGTGAGTCAGTGGCAAGCCGTGCAGGCAGAGAGAATGCAAGCAGGCACCGATGCATTGAAAGACCGGTGGGCACGGACCCAGTTTCGGACGCGCTACAAAGAGCTTGAGTATCGGATGAAGATGCAGGCCAAGCGTTTGGCCAGTTTGCAGCGTGTGACTGAAGCCACCGCATAATTTCATACGATGCGCGGGGCTTTGTTTTGGCTGGCCTTTGGCCTGTTGCTGCCGCAAGCCCTGTGGACCCGAAAGACCACACCCAGGTTTCGAGGGGCTGAAGGCCAGCCCCAAGGCCTGATCACGCCCACGGCGGTTGAGTTGGGTCGGCCCACCATGCAGTTGGTGGGTTTGGGGGATTCCATCATTGCCGGGGTGGGTGCGGCAACTCAAGATCAAACGCTGGTGGTGCAGACCACCCATCATTTGGCTGAGCTGCTTTGTTGCTCGGTGGCCTGGCAAGCCCATGGAAAAATCGGTGCCGATGCCCAAGCCATCGCTCGACGGGCATCAGGACTCAATTGGCCATCTCAAACCAATGTCGTGATCATCTCCACTGGTGTCAATGACCTCTTGGGCTTGGCGTCCATTCAAGCGTGGACAGGCCGAATCGATGCCTTGGTCAAAGCAGTTCGTGAGCACGCGCCCACGGCTTGGATTGTGTTTTGTGGGGTGCCGCCCATGCACCGGTTCCCCAGTCTGCCTAAGCCCCTTCGGTGGGTGTTGGGTTGGCGGGCGCGGCATTTTGATGAGGTCTTGAGCCAGACGGTGGCAACGCTGCCCAAGGTTATCTCGGTAGGCATTGATGGGGATCTGGGGCCTGAGGTCTTTGCAGACGATGGCTTTCATCCAGGCGCGTTGGGTTACTCACAATTTGGGCAAATGATCGCAGCAGCGCTTGAACAAAGGATTAGGGCAAGTTAAAAAAAGCCTTGGCGGTCGCTGTGGTCTCAGTGGCCAGTTGATCAAGAGAAACGCCTCGGCACGTCGCCACTGTTTGGGCGATCCACGGTAACCACTGAGGTTCATTGCGATGACTTTTGACTTTGGGCCGAAGGTCTCTGGGCTTTAGATAAGGCGCGTCGGTCTCAATCATCAAACGATCGGCAGGAATCTCCGACACAAAGTCTTTCAAGTGATGCCCGCGTCTTTCATCGCAGATCCAGCCGGTGATGCCGATGTGACAATCCAGGGCCAGGTAGTCAAGCATGGCCTCACGGGTGTCGGTGAAGCAGTGCACGACCGCCTGAGACAGGCTGGGCCGATAGTCTTTCAAGATGGCCATAAAGTCATCATGGGCGTCTCTTTGATGCAGGAACACCGGCTTTTGACAGGCCACTGCCAGTTCCAATTGCCGCTCGAAGGCTTTGTGCTGGGCGGGCCTGGGGGAAAAATCCCGAAAGTAGTCGAGGCCGCATTCGCCCACCGCCACCACATGAGGCTCGCGGTGGAGCTCGGCCAAGACCGTTTCCGTGTCGTGCGTGAAATCAGCGGCGTGGTGGGGGTGAACACCAGCTGTGGCGGTCAAGACCTCTGGCCACTGGCTGGCAAGCTTTGAGGCTTCGATGCTGCCTTTCTCGGTGGCGCCGGTGACGACCATATGCCCCACGCCATGGGCCAGCGCGGCCTCAATGACCGCTGATCGGTCGGCGTCAAAGCTGTCGTGGGTTAAGTTGCAGCCAATGTCGATGAGATTGATATTTTTCATGGTGCCTTATTGTAAGAGATGGGGTAGAATACGGGGTCTGATTGGCATGCCGGCTTAGCTCAGTTGGTAGAGCAACTGATTTGTAATCAGTGGGTCGGGAGTTCGAATCTCTCAGCCGGCACCATGTTAGCCCCTGTTGCACCGACAAAAGTCCCTCTGGATATTCTGCGCCTATCTAGGTTGATAGATCTTTAATTACGCTAGTTTCACCTTGTGCTAACTATCCGCGGAAGGATACGGAAGCGTTTACGCACATGACCTTTCGCCAGAAATGAGCGCGTCTTATTGGCCAAGTTTTCTATGTAACCTACTACAGCTAGAGCTTTCTGATTCCATCTAAAGTATCAAGTGTGGTCTTACAGGGCGTTATGTCTAATTCATTTCGAAGAAGCTCTTCAAGCTTCAGATATTGCCGGATAGCTTCAGCTTTATTACCTGAAGCAGCCAAGCAGCGCATCAACAGTCGCCAAGATTCCTCCCTGAAGGGATTTATTGCGATCAAAGTTCGTGCAGATCGTTCAGAGGTTGAGAGCTCACTTCCTCCGATTTCCAATCCGGTGGTTGCTAAGCAGGTGAGGGCCCGTTCTTGCCAGGTCCCTAAAGCGCTCCGAATCGAGTCGGACCAATCATTATCGATGCCCTCTAGAAAGAGTCGAGCCAAAATGTGGCTTGAAACTTGCGATGCTATCCAGGCATCTTGCCAGCGCTTTTGAGCAACGTAAGACTCAGCCATATGTACATTCGCTTTAGCAACCTCTGTATCAATCCAAGTATCCGTCGGAAATTTTAAATGAATCTCGCCTCTCGTCGTGATGCGGTCAGCGCCCAGCACTCGCTTGAGCTTGCTCAATATTGCAGCAATATCACTCGCAGGATTAGTCGGTGTCCGTGCACCCCAGATGGCTTGAATTAGGGCATTTTTGGTGAGTGGCCGATGCTCGTAAGCCAAGATTGCTAGGAGAAGTCGGCCTTGCTTTCCCGGTAGCTCGCGAGTGAGAACTGTGCCATCAATGCTTAAACTCATTGGGCCACATAAATTAAGGCGTATCACAAATCACCAATGTTTTACCAAAATCTCTGATGTAGGCTAGATGTTACTTGCACCAGATAGCTGAAGCAAGCAAGAAAAGCAAATGAAATTCATAGACTGCGAATGTGGCCAAAAATTGCGAGCGGATAGCTTTGAGGAGCTGTGGGCTGCTGTTGAGAGACATCTCACAGACCATCATCCAGACTTGGTTGGCAAGATTGGGCTCGATCACGTAAAGGATTGGGCCCAAGAGGAGTAGAGCGGTACCGTCGAGAGAAAGAGCGGCGGAAGACACTTATCAAAGACTGTTGACTTTTACCCACGAAAAAAAGGAATCCGCAATGTTAGAAAAGCCCAACCAGATTCTAGCCTGTATGGCCTTTTTCTTGTTCACTGTATCTTCAGTAGCTTCAGCGGATACATCTTCTGAGATTCGAAGACTGATCGCAGATGACGTCGAATATACAGAAACAAACCTATCCCGGCGTCCGGGTTCTATGTCAGATCAGGGTTCATTGGAGTTCTGGTCCAGTGGTGGTTTGTTGCAAGTGGTTGAGCCCGTCCCAGAGAGTTGGGAAGTTTTCCGAGCCGCAGCCAAACATATCGAAGTGATCGTGCTGGTAGAAGGACAAGCTGCAGTGGCTCAGTTCTATCAGGAGGCAGTGATGAAGCCAGTTGGATTACCGCTGATTTCAGACTACAGAACTCGCGTAACTCAGGTATTTAAGAAGGAAGAGGGTCAGTGGAAGATTGTCGCTGCCCACTATTCACCGTTGAGAGGTGGATCTGGTACTACTGAAACCCAATAGTTCCAGAGCTTTACTGGTCTGAAGAACGAAATAAAGTAACTAACGAACCAAGAAATGAATAAATGCAAAAATTATGTGCTGGTAGGCTTGCTCCTGCTGTTGCCTCTAGCGGGGTTTGCTGATAACCACGATCCCGATGGACAAGAGGCTCAGGTTAATGAGTTAGTAATCGCAGCCCAATGGATGGAGGCTGTTTATACCAGCCAGGACGCAACCAAAGGCATGGTTGAGAAGTATATGGCTGATGATGGCTACTCTTATCCCGGAAGATTTATTGGGTTTGGCTTCACGTATGACCCAAATTCTGATCTTCGAAAAGTGACAAATGTCATACCAGATAGCCCCGCCAGTTCAGTACTACGCGTTGGAGATACCTTTGTATCAGTGAATGGTGTAGAGGCAACGAGGGAGAATTGGGATAATGGGAAATTAGACTTTGGCGGTGCTCCGAATGAAACCGTGACCGTTGTGGTGTCCAGAGAGGGTGCTAATAAGGAAATCTCTTTCAAACGCGGACTGGTGACGCCAAAGTATTCCAAGGATCAGGTACTCGAAAGTATCGATATGGTCGAAGGCGATCAATGGGCTGCCGAGGAGTTTGAGATACGTGAGACTGCACTTAGTAGCGATCAAAAATCGGTTTATATCTGGTCATGGCACCGGTCCTTGAATCAGTCGCTAGGTCTTTCCTATGAAGAAAATGTTGTCACCAGATTTAGATTCAATGAAGAGGGTCTGGTGATTGCCGTGGGTGATTTGAGTGAAGAGGCACTTGTGCAGAGTCAACTGGGATTTTCTGTCACTCGTTGATTGAATTAATGGTCGCCTGATGAGTGGTTCGCCACTGGCCATGCTGAATAAGTTAGGTAGTGCCTTCTGGGTTTTTTCGGAAAAAAGGAAATGATTATGAAGAAGTTTTATCTAATTGGAATGTTTTTTCTCGCAACAATTTTAGTTGGTAATTCAGCTCACTCTGAGATTTGGAAAGATTACGATCTGAGCGAGCAGGTCACGGAGCTGACTGTGGTAAGTGTCAAATCAAATTATGTTGATGCATATCTGGTTCGGCTTGAGGCCACTTGGGTGACAGCCATGGAAATTTTAAAGGATGAAGGTGTGATCACTGGCTATGGTGTCTGGGTTGCCAATACAGCCGATAGTCCCAACGTCTGGCTGACGGTCGACTATCCAGATATGGGGAGCATGCAAGGAAATGAAGCTCGGTATGACATGCTAATGAAGCAGATGTCAGAGAGATTTGAGGCTGATCAAGAGCAAAATAATGAAGTGGCAAGGGGTTATGAGGACTATCGAGACATAGTCGACTATGCCATCCTTCGCCAAGTGACATACAAATAAGGCTAGGACAGCAGAGTGACCCTAATCGCTGTAGTTGCGAGGAGCTAGCAATGAGAAAACTAGTAATTACTTTATTAATAGGTCTGATTTTGACAGGGTGTCAAATGGAAGCTGATTCCCGGGCTCAGAATAATTCTGAGACTGCTCAGACGTTTTTAGAGGTTGTGCTGACCGACCCAAATCAAGCGGCCGCCTTGATGCATGATGATTTTTTGTTTGAGCTGATGGCGGAAGTACCTTTGTACGCGCAACGCTACTCATCGTTGAGGCGCTATTACGACAAAGAAACATACTTCTCCCTATTTGCGGAGAGCATGGGTACATTGCTACCCGGGGGCATATCACTGACTCCCATCGAGGTCATTGCAAGCGAGGACAAGGTTGCTATTACTGTTCGCGGGGAGTCACAGGCCTTGCATGGCGCCTACAACAACCAGTATGTCTTTGTCTTCACTTTTCAAGATGGGAAGATTATTGAGCTTCGTGAATACCTCAGTGATGTATTAGTGGCGGAGAGCCTTTTTGGGAATGCTTTGGTACCGACTGAGTACACTGGAGGTCAGTATGTTGAATACTTCTGGCATAGTGAGGAGTCGAACTACAGTGATGAGGCTTTGGCATCTCTGATTGTTCTTTGGAATGATTTGATCGATGGGATACAGTGTCCAATCAATGGAGCAAGTATTCTTCGTCCTAGAGAGGAAGCATCAGAATATGATCTTGTTTGGATGGTGAGTTGGCCTTCACGAGAAGTGCGGGCAATGTGCTTCGAGCGATGGAGAGCTGAGGCTCAGGATCAGTGGGTAGAAGCACTGGACGGCGTTTTAGCTGCCACAGATTCTGGCGATGGGGGTTTCCTGTTTAAAACAGAGATTGGCAAACTTCCGAAAGCATGGAGTGAGGCTGACGAGTTTGTGCATTCCTATTTCTTCTGCAATCTCAACCAGGGGATGACAAAAAATGACTTGCACAACTACCGAGCCGAGGTTAATCAAATCACAGAGTTTTCGGATCATGCTTGGTACATGCTCCTAGAACCGATGTTTGAGATGGAGACGCCATACGATTTCATATGGACGGATATGTGGTCCACAGAGGAGCAGCGCGAGAGGGATTTGAGCCTCTGGAATTCCACTGAGTTGCCTGAGATCGCCATGAAAATGGCTACTTGCGGTGATGATGGAATTTCTGGACTCACATTCGATGGGTTTGTTATTAGAGAAGGGGGCTAGAAGGCCTTCTAGATCGGGGGTCTTGTGGCCATGTCTTCTTACTAGACATGGCCACAAATATAGTGCCGTATTACTCTCTATAGTCCTTCACACAACCTAAACGCTCCCATATTTGTGTTAGAGACGTCTGTGAGCATTCCGTAGCATTGTCTGGCGTGATTTGTGTAATGGAGCAGCTGGGCGCTTGAGGTGTCCTCATCGAGTTGGTTTGGCGGCTCAGAATCGACTGGTGATGGTGCGCACTTGGGGCGAGGGCACCGACTCACCGCTCTAGGTCAGCCTTTTTTCGCCAGCACCAGATGACCTTTCACGGGCTGGCCAGAGTTTTGTCTCAAGACTTGATCAATAAATTCAGTCTCTGAAAACCAAGGCATCAATATGCGTTCGAGGTAGGGCTTCGAGTGTTGGTACCGACCCGTGGTGGGGTCTGCCAAGAAGTGCTCCCCATCGCAGGCCTCGACCGAGAATGCCAGAACACCACCAGAGACCAGGCGCTGATGACACAGCTCGACAAGGTCTTCAATGTCTCCGCAGTAAATCAAAACATCTGCTGCGATGATTCCGTGCCAAAAAGATTTTGACTCGCTGAGGAATACTCGAATATCTCCCTGTGTCAGCGTCGAGTAGATTCGTCGCTCGTCTGCACGATCCAACATTTTTTGAGACAGGTCCACCCCTTCCAGTGACTTAACCACATGCCCCATGTGTTCACCGACCAAGCCCGTGCCGCAGCCCAAGTCCAACACCTCAGCGGACTCGGGCGAGGCTAAGCGCTGCAACAGATGGTCGCTCAAGACCTCAGGCACAACATAGGCGAGATCTTTGACCAGATGCTCATCAAAGCGCTCGGCATAGCCATCAAACAACTCTTCGATGTACTCAGAAGAAGGCTCGGGTGTTTGGTTGCCGGTCGCCAAAGCAAGAAAGTACTTTGTGGTGGCGCAGTGGGGATTGAGTTTGTGCGCTGTTTCTAAATGGGGCTTTGCTTCTGCGATGCGCCCATGGCGCATCAAAAATGTCCCCAGACTGCCATGGCTGGCAAAAAAGTCGGGTTCAAACTCGATGGCTTGACGCAGCGCGGCTTCTTCAGCAACGGGGTTGCCTGCTTTTGAGAAGCTCTGAGCATGCAGCAAAAG
>CAYWVH010000017.1:8413-29597 GCA_964461845.1 uncultured Wenzhouxiangella sp. | reverse complement strand
TCCGACAAATGGCCTTGGCGCGCGAGCGGGGCGAGCGTCACTTAGGACCCAGACCGTAAATGTCTCCTGATGCCGCCTTCCGTCTCGCCGCACCTGATTGGCTGCCCCCGCGACAAAGCTAGCTTTTTGGATCTAGCCTTTATTAGGTCAGTTTGCTGATCAATAGCTGAGCAATGTCACCCAGCGCCACTTCGCTTTGTTCACCTCGTCTGGGTCGGTACTCCACCTGGTCTTGGTCGAGTCCTCGGTCAGACATCACCACGCCGTGCGGGATGCCAATCAGCTCAGCATCAGCGAACATGACCCCTGGGCGTTGGTTTCTATCATCCAGCAACACCTCAATGCCTGCCTCGGTGAGGGTGGCATATAAAGCTTCAGCGGCTTCCTTGACGCGATGGGATTTGTGGCCGTTTAAAGGCAGAATGACCACCTGGAAAGGCGCCATCGGTTCTGGCCAAATGATGCCGCGCTCGTCATGGTTTTGCTCGATCGCTGCGGCCACGATTCTAGACACGCCGATCCCGTAGCAGCCCATGGCCGGATGTACACCTCGGCCAGATTCATCCATCACCACGGCATTCATGGCTTCTGAGTACTTTCTTCCCAGTTGGAAGATGTGACCGACTTCAATGCCTCGAATCAATTCAATGGCACCCGAGCCATCGGGGGCTGGGTCACCGGCCACCACTTTTCGAAGGTCAGCCAACTCAGGCAGCGCCACGTCACGATCCCAGTTGATGCCAAAGTGGTGCTGACCATCGATGTTGGCCCCAGCACTGAAATCGCTCATCAGAGCGACTTGACGATCTGCCACCATCGGGATGTTGAGATTGACTGGCCCGAGTGAGCCTGGACCTGCGCCAATGACGGCTTTGATTTTTTCATCGCTGGCCATTTTCAAAGGGCTGGCCACGGCCGCAAGTTTCTCAGCCTTGATCTCATTGAGTTCGTGATCGCCTCTGATCAAAAGTGCCACCAACTCATGACCCGACTCAGGCTCAGCTTCAACAATCAAAGTCTTGATGGTTTTTTCAATCGGCTGGTTGAACTGGCTGACCAAGTCTTCAATGGTCTTGGCGTTGGGCGTATCAACAAGCGTCATCTCCATCGATGGCTCAGCACGCTCACCGATGGCCAGCGCTTCGGCGCGCTCCACGTTGGCGGCATATTGCGAACCTGGCACATGCGCCAATTGGTCTTCACCCGAATCGGCAAGGACGTGGAACTCATGGCTGGTCGCGCCACCGATGTTGCCCGAGTCTGCCTCCACTGCTTTGAAGTGCAAACCTAAGCGCTCAAAGATTCGGGTGTAGGTGGCGTGCATGATTTGATAAAAGTCATTCAGGCAGTGTTCATCGATGTGGAATGAGTAGCCATCTTTCATCAAGAACTCGCGTGCTCGCATGACACCGAAGCGTGGCCGAATCTCATCTCTGAACTTGGTTTGGATTTGATAAAAACAAATCGGCAGTTGTTTGTAGGACCGAAGCTCGGCTCTGGCAAAATCAGTCATCACCTCTTCGTGGGTGGGGCCAAACGCGAACTCTCGACCCGCTCTGTCGGTGATTTTCAAAAGCAATGGCCCAAACGCATCCCAGCGGTGGGTCTCTTGCCAAAGCTCGGCCGGTTGAACCGCTGGCATCAAGACCTCAAGACACCCAGAGGCATTCATTTCTTCGCGGACGATTTCCTCGACTTTCCTGAGCACTCGAAGGCCCAGTGGGGTCCAGGTATAGATCCCCGAGGTCAGTTTGCGGATCATGCCTGTCCGAATCATCAGCTGGTGGCTGACAATCTCGGCATCATTGGGGACTTCGCGTTGGGTGGCTAGGTGAAAGTCAGAAATCTTCATCGAGGGCTCGGGGTTTATGACCAGTTAAAAAAATAAACATCAATGATAGCAGGAGATGACCCGTCACCCCAATGATGCTAACCTGTCGGGCGATGAGTCACGACCAGCCACATCACCCACCCGAGAAAAAGGCCCGCGGTGCCTTTTTGCTGCCCAATGCCTTCACCACAGCGGCTTTGTTGGCAGGTTTTTATGCCATGGTGGCCGCGATCAATGGACAAACCATCGCCGCGTGCATCGCCATTTTGGTGGCAGGGCTTTTGGATGGGGTCGATGGTCGCATTGCAAGGATGACCAATACCCAGTCTGATTTTGGGGTTCAGTACGATAGCCTCTCTGACATGGTGTCTTTTGGCATTGCCCCAGCGATCTTGGTGTTCACCTGGGTCTCTGCCACGCTCGGGAGTCCTGACAGCACCGCAGCCAAACTGGGCTGGTTGGCGGCCTTTTTTTACACGGCCTGTGCTGCCTTGAGGCTGGCGCGTTTCAACACCCAAGCAGGCGTGGCCGATAAAGCCTATTTCCAAGGCATGGCCAGTCCAGCCGCTGCTGGAACGGTGATGTCTACCATTTGGTTTTCCATCGATCGGGGGATAGACCCAGAATGGGTCGCTTGGCCCTTGTTGATCTTGACCGTGGTCTTGGGGGCCTTGATGGTCTCCCAGGTGCGTTATTTCAGTTTCAAACGCTGGCCAGCCAGTGGGCGGGTACCGATTGCTCGGGTGTTATTGCTGGTCGCCATTGTTGCCCTAATGGCGATTGATCTGCCCGCCGTACTCTTTGCCATTGGTGTGATCTATACCCTTTCAGGTCCCGTGTTGACCATCCAAGGCCGGCACAAAGCGCGCATGAAAAGAGGGCAGGACAAGCGACGCGGGGATGGTCATGGCTAGCTTGAGCGCCAAGCAGCATCAGCACCTCAAGGCGATGGGGATTGATGTGTGGGTCAGCCGCCAATCGCCTGTAGACGCTGATGACTTGCGGGTCAGACTGGCCTCAGGCCATGGGCAGTGGCTGTTGGTTCAACGCCAACCGTGGCGGGGTCAGTTTGAAGCACTGTTGGGTGACATCACCGCTACATTGGGTGTCGACCAGTGTCGGTTTGGCCAATGGGCCAACTCCCAAGACGCCGGTGTGGCGGTCTCAGAGCTGTCCAGCCGAGGTGTGCGTTACTTGCTCTCCTTTGGCCCACCGCCCAAACCCAATCCATCTGAATGGGTCATCGAGCTTCCCACCATGCAAGAGATTCATGATGAGGCAGAAGCCAGACGGGCGCTTTGGCAACAGCTAAAAGATAAGGTGTGATCTGGATGTCAGCCCAGCTTGAACCCAAGTCTCAGGCTCAGCGGGTGATTCGGCCACTTCGGCACACAGACCTGTCTGAAGTGATGGCCATTGAGCTGGCCTCTTATGACTTTCCTTGGACCCAACCGATTTTTATGGATTGTCTTCGCGCTGGCTATCAGTGCTACGCGCTCACCTTGGACGAGCAGCTCGAAGCCTATGCCATTATCTCCAGTGCTTTGGATGAGGCGCACATCTTAAATCTGTGCGTGGCCCCATCCGCCCGTGGTCAAGGATTGGCTGAGCTTTTATTGGATCATGCCCTCATTGAGGCCGAGCTTCGTGGGGTGGATCGATGCTTTTTAGAGGTCAGACCCTCAAACAAACCCGCCCGCAGGCTGTATCAAAAAATGGGGTTTCGGATCATCGGCAGACGGCCTGGCTACTACCCCGATGTGGGGGGGAGAGAAGATGCGTGGGTGATGCTGGTGCATTTGACCGACCGCCCAAGACCCGATGTCGTGGATGACATCGGTGACATGGGGGCATCAAAACAACACGCGCTCGATTGAGCATCTAGCCCAATTGTTTGAGCTTATCGATCTGTTGTCTTAACTCGTCGACTGCGTGTTGATGTTGGGTCAAACGCGCTTGTTCTTTCTCCACCACGGCCTTGGGTGCATTGGCCACAAATTGCTGGTTGGACAATTTGTTTTGGGTCGCTTTGAGCCCTTGTTCTTCACGCGTTAGCAGTTTGCCCAGTCGCTCCAGCTCTTCACTGACATCCACAAGCCCTGCCAGCGGGATCAGTAAGCGCATCTGACCAACCAAAGTCACTGAAGCGCCTTGAGCGGCCTCAGGTTGATCGCCGTCGATCCACTCAATGGATTCAAGGCGAACCAAGCGCGACACCAAAGCGCCCAAGCGTGCCATGCGCTCGCGATCTAAGTCACTGCCTTGTTCGATCAATAAAGGCAGTGGTTTGCCAGGCGAGAGATTGAGCTCGGTTCTGGCAGAACGAAGCCCGGAGATCACGGCTTTGAGCCACTCCACATCATCCATCGCTTGCGCATCCACGACACCCGCTTTGGGCCAAGGTTGAAGGCTGATGGTCTCACCTTCCACACCTGCAGGGGTCTTGACCTGCTGCCAGATTTCTTCTGTGATGAAAGGCACCAGCGGGTGCAAAATCCGAAGCGAGGTCTCTAGCACGGTCGCCAAGGTATGGCGGGTGGCATGGGCCAGCGTTGGGTTGCTCTTAACACCCTCGTCGCTCAACGCAGGCTTGGTCAATTCCAGATACCAATCACAAAACTCATGCCAAACAAACTCGTAGATCGCTTGGCTGGCCAAATCAAACCGGTACTGGGCCAAGGCATGATCCACGGCTTCAATGGTTTGGTTGAGCCTCGATTGGATCCACCGTGCGCAGACATCAAAGTCCTCTGCTTTGGGGGGCGCAATGGCCTCATCACCCACATTCATCAATGTAAACCGCGCTGCGTTCCAGACTTTGTTCAAGAAGTGGCGATAGCCCTCGCAGCGCGATAGATCGAAGTTGAGGTCTCTGCCGTGACCGGCGAGCGCTGCAAAGGTAAAGCGAAGCGCATCGGCACCATGGGCATCGATGCCGTCAGGAAATTCCTTTCGGGTGGCCTTTTCAATCTTCGGTGCTTTTTCTGGTTGCATCAGCGATTGGGTGCGCTTGGCCACCAACGACGCCAAGTCAATGCCATCAATGATGTCGATGGGATCGAGCACGTTGCCTTTGGACTTAGACATCTTTTGGCCTTCGGCATCACGAATCAGGCCAGTGATGTAGACCTCTTTGAACGGCACTTTTTGGGTGAAGTGGCCAGTCATCATGATCATTCGAGCCACCCAGAAGAAAATGATGTCAAAGCCTGTGACCAAAACCTGGGTGGGCAGATAACGATCAAAACCCTCTTGATTCATGCGGGCTTGATCAGGCCAGCCCATGGTGGAATGCGCCCACAAGGCCGATGAAAACCAAGTCTCTAGCACGTCATCATCTTGTCTGAGTGCCACATCATCGCCCAAGCCATATTGGCTTCTGACCTCGGATTCAGAGCGACCCACATAAACTTGGCCTTGGTCATCAAACCAAGCAGGGATGCGATGGCCCCACCAAAGCTGTCTGGAAATACACCAATCTTTTAAGTCTTCCATCCAGCGGCGGTAGGTGTTGATCCAATTGCTGGGCACAAACTTGATCTCGCCAGACTCAACGAGGTTAAGGCCAAGTTTGCCCAGAGCATCCATCTTTACGAACCACTGATCGGTCAAAAATGGCTCGATGACTTGACCCGATCGATCGCCTCGGGGCACCACCATCGCATGCGGTTTTTCTTCCACCAATAGGCCTTGGTCTTTGAGGTCTTGTAAGATTTTTTTTCTGGCCTCGAATCGATCTAAGCCTTGATACGCTTCAGGGGCTTGATGGTTGATGGAGCCATCTGGGTTTAAGATGTTGATGGGCTCAAAGCCATGGCGCTGACCCACTTCCCAGTCGTTGAAATCGTGTGCTGGGGTGATCTTCACGCAGCCTGTGCCGAACTCAGGGTCCACGTAGTCATCGGCGATCACGGGAATTTCGCGATCGGTCAGCGGCAACTTCACGGATTGGCCAATCAAATCTTGATAGCGCTCATCGTCTGGATGAACCGCGACACAGACATCCCCAAGCAAAGTCTCAGGCCGGGTGGTGGCCACCACCACATCACCCTTGCCATCTACTCGGGGGTAGCGAATCGACCAAAGGTGGCCTTGCTCGTCGGTGTTGACCACCTCCAAATCAGAAATCGCGGTTTGCAACACAGGGTCCCAATTGACCAAGCGAGGCCCGCGGTAAACCAATCCCTCTTCGTAGAGTCGAACAAAAGTCTCGATCACCGCTTCGGACAAATCAGGGTCCATGGTGAATCGCTCTCTCGACCAATCGGCCGAAGCCCCCAGCCGCCTCATCTGGGTGGTGATGGTGGATCCTGATGTTTGCTTCCACGCCCAGACCCGCTCGATGAAATCGTCGCGGCTGTAATCGTCTCGACTGCCACCTTCGGCCTCAATTTGCCGAGTGACCACCATCTCGGTCGCTATGCCGGCATGATCCACACCCACTTGCCAAAGCACATCTTTGCCTTGCATGCGGTGATACCGAATCAAGGTATCCATCAAGCTGTGTTGAAACGCATGACCCATGTGCAAGGTGCCAGTGACATTGGGGGGTGGCAACAAGATGCAATAGGGCTCGCCTTGGCCCGATGGCTTGAACCAACCGCTGCGCTCCCAGGTGGCATACCAGCGGTCTTCTAGGTCTTTGGGTTGATAGTGTTTGTCCATGACTACTTCAGTGCGTGGTGATTGAGGGCAGCCCCCTTGGCTTTCCAAGCGCGCCAGCGTTCTCGCAAAGGCTCTCTGGCCTCTTCGGTGGCGGGGACGATTTCCAGCACACGGGCATACTCGCCCTCAGGCAGCGGTGAGCTGGGGTCTAGGTTGATCAGTAACTGGGCCGAGCGCGGGGCTTGGGTCAGAATCTGAATGGGCGCGATGCCTGTACCTGTCTCATGCGGGAAAAAGCGCCCTTGGGCAGACGACCAAAGGGCATCATCGAGGGCCTCGACTTGATCGGGTGTGGTGACGATCGCAATGTCGCTGACCGATGGCCAGGCTTTGCCCACCAGCAAGCAGGTGACCATCACCGGGTCGATAAACCGACCCCCCATTTGATAAAAGTCCACCTGCATCAATCAAAAACCCGCGATCAATCCAACGCTTTGGACCAGCCACCGGCGTGGTTGGCCACCCATTGCGTCAACATGCCCACGGGCCGACCGCTGGCGCTGACCGCTTGACCCCACACCCAAGCCGAGCCTGCGATGTCGATGTGCGCCCAACGCTGGTCTTTGGCAAAGCGCGATAAGAAACACCCCGCTGTGATGGTGCCAGCTGGCATGCCACCGATGTTTTTCATATCAGCAAAGGGTGAGTCGAGTTGTTCTTGGTACTCATCCCACAAAGGCAAACGCCAACCTCGATCGGCGGCCTCTGAGCCTGCGCTTAAAAGCTCTTCAGCCAAGCTGTCGTCTTGGGTCATGATGCCGCTGGCATGGTGACCCAAGGCCACCACGCAAGCACCCGTTAAGGTGGCAATATCGACCATGGCTTTGGGTTTGATGTTTTCGCCAGTCCAAGTCAAAGCATCGGCCAAGATCATCCGGCCCTCTGCATCGGTGTTGTGGACCTCAATGGTCTGGCCAGACATGGAAGTGATCACATCCCCGGGTCGATAGGCTTTGCCATCGGGCATGTTCTCAACAGCGGCGACCACCGCGTCTAAGTTGATTTTGAGTTTCAAGGCAGCGACGGCTTTCATCACCCCCAAAGCGGTCGCAGCACCACACATATCAAACTTCATCTGCTCCATCTGAGCGCCGGGTTTGATAGAAATCCCACCTGTATCGAAGGTCACGCCTTTGCCCACCAAGGCCAATGGCGCCTCACCCTTAGGACCACCTCGCCAGCTCAAGTGAATCAGCTTCGATGGATTGGCGCTGCCTTGGCCCACGGCCAGTAGCGCGTTCATGCCCAACTTGGCCATTTGGTCTTCTTCTAGGATCTCAACAGACAATCCACTGTGGTCTTTGGCCATTTTTTTGGCGACCTCAGCCAGATGCGGAGGGTTACACACATTCGGTGGCATATCGCCTAGGTCACGGCACAAGCCAATGCCTTGATGGATGCCTTCGGCGATGTGCAGCTCTCGCTCGACGCCTTGCCCCGCCGGAAAGCTCACCTCAGCTGTGGCCGGGGGTGCATCTGGCTTGGGTTTTTTCGTGGCCTCATACACATAATCGGTGTGCGCCAAGGTCAAGGCCGCCGACCGAATGGCCCAATGGGCATCGGCATCGGTGATGGCGTGCTCAGCCAGTGTGCAGTGCGCGTTTTTTGCTCTGGATTGGCGCAAAGCCTTGCCTGCCGCTTCCAGCGCTTTTTTGTATTGAATGCGATTCCGTTTGGTCTCTTGGCCCATGCCTGTGACCAAGATGCGGGTTGCCGCTTTATGATGAGGGGTGTGGATGGTTAAGGTTTTGCCCACCTTGGCCTGAATATCACCGCTGTCGACGAGCTGGCTGATGAGGCCTCCTAGCGTTTCATCTAAGGCTTGCGCTGAGGCGCTCAACACCACTTGGTCTTTGGCATCTTCGGCCACACCGACGATGATGCAGTCTGTTTTGATCTGATCGAGGGGCTGGTCTTGGGTTGTAAACTTCATCTTCGCTACCTTGTCCATGGATCATTGATGAGTCTGCCTGTCGACGACCCCTCTGGAGGGTCTGCTGCCTGCGTCATTGGCGTGCTTCATTGACCTAGATAATGGGCGCAGGTTTCGTGGCAGAATGGCATTAACAAATCATTGTAACCGTGTTGATTTATGAATAGGTGGATTGTGCCACGATGAGGCCTTGCCAGTGATTTTGCCCCGATATCTCTACCGGCAAGCCGCAGCCATGGCCGCGTTGACCCTGCTTGTTTTACTGGGTGTGGTCAGCGCTTTGTTCTTGGCAGAACTCTTATCCGAAGCCGCCGCAGGCCAGGTGCCCGGTGGCAGTCTGTTGCTGTTGTTGGTGTTGCGCTTGCCCGAAGCGGTGTTGATGGTCGCCCCCTTGGCGCTGTTGGTCGGGGTGCTCTTGGCGCTCGGTCAGGCCAGCGAAGCCAGCGAGGTCACCGTGGCCCGCGCTTCTGGTGTGTCTTATCTTGCCTGCTTTAAACCCCTCATGGGTCTGGCGCTTGTCTGGGCCTTGGTCGTCTTGTTGATTTCTGGCTGGGTCTCACCTTGGTCAGTCAAAATGACCGATCAATGGATGGCCAAAGGCGCCGAGCAAGCCTTGATGGCCAGTGTTCAGCCAGGCCAGTTTGATCGCTTTGATGAAGGCAGGCTCACCGTCTATACCGCAAGCATTGATCCAAGTAACGGTGAGCTGGGCGATGTCTTTGTGCAACACAGTGCTTTGGAAGCTGAAGAAGTCATCAGCGCACCCTTGGGTCGATTGTGGCAAGACCCCACCGACCAAAGCCGCTACTTGTCTTTAAGTCAGGGCCATCAAACTCGGCGAACCCACAGTGGTGAGCTGACGCGTCTGTCGTTTGATGAAAACAACATCCGGCTGCCGGCATCGGATGAAGGGGGCTTGGCGCAGACCGAGATGGCATTGTCTTTGCATGCGCTTGTCCGTGCAGAAACCCCCGCAGAGCGACGCGAGTGGCACTGGCGGCTCGCCTCACCCCTGGGCACTTTGCTTTTGGGCCTGTTGGCCATTCCGCTGGCTTGGCGGGGGCCGCGTTCTGGCCGTTTTGGGTCGGTGGTGGTGGCGATGCTGGTCTATCTGGTCTACTCCAATGGTGTGCATCTGGGTTTGGTTGGGATGGAGAAAGCCGACACTTTGACGGGCGTGGGGCTTTGGCCCATCCACGGATTGTTGGCTTTATGTGTGGGATTGCTGTGGGGATGGCGGTGGCGCGCATGGTAGTGGGCAAAAGCTTTGATGGGGTATTGATTCGCTACTTGGCCCGCTCGATTTTGGTGGCGGTGGTTTGGACCAGCCTCATGTTGCTTGGGCTTTATACCTTCATCGAGTTGATCCGAGAGGCCAGGGATTTGACCGGTGAGTATGGTGCAGCCTCGATGATGTGGTATGTGCTGCAAACGACGCCGAGGCGACTGTATGACATTTTTCCGTTTGCTGCGTTGATCGGCACCTTGATTGGTGTCGGCGCTTTGGCCCAATCAAATGAATTGGTGGCGATGCGTGCCGCCGGCGTTCATCGCCCACAGATCAGTGCTTATGCGCTCTCGGTGATTGGAGCGTTGCTCATCATGTTGGTGGTGGTCTCTGAGTTGTTTGTGCCGGTATTAGAAACGCGCGCCTCTGCATTTCGTGACCAAGCCAAAAGCGGCGAGATTCAACTGGACCGACACGGGGCGATGTGGGTCAGAGACGGTCGCTACATGATCCGGATTGGTCATTCGGTGTGGGATGAATCGGGCAATTTAAGTTTTGCCGATGTCTTGGTCTATGAATTGGGCACAGATAGAAGGCCCGAGCGCACTTGGGCGGCCAAGCAAGCCAGGCAGGATCAGGGTCGCTGGGTGCTCTTGGGGGTTCAGCGAATGGGGCTCGCCGATGAGCAGCCCCAGACAGAACACTTGGCCTCTGAGGCTTTGGCTTCCACCTTATCGCCCGAGCTTTTTGAGGCAGCTGTCACACGCCCAAGGCTGTTGGCCACGCGTGATTTGATTGACATGCAACGGTTTTTAAATGCCAACGCCTTAGATGCCACACCCTATACCGAGGCGTTATGGGAGCGGGTATTTTTTCCGATCAATGTCTTGGCCATGGTGTTGATTGGGCTTCCGTTTGCGTTGGGCAGCGTCTTTCGACAAAACCCGCGAGGTGGTCTGGGTTTGAATGTGTTTGCAGGCATTGCGCTTGGCTTGGTGTTTTTTGTTTTAAGCCGATTGATCCAAGGTGTGGTGACTTTGTGGCCCATCCCCGTTTGGCTGGGCTCAGCCCTGCCTGCCTTACTGATCTCCAGCCTCGCTTTGGCGCTTTTGGCCAGACGCTGATTTAGGGACCACCACCAGTCTTGTTTTTGAGGCCAGGTCATGCCACGTGGCTTTTTTGGGGTGGAAGAGACTCCACCAAAACCCAAGCCCAAATGAGCCTAAGCTCGCCACGGCGACCACGAAACGGATCACCGTGGTGGGCCAGCCGATGGCCCGCTCATGGGCGGTTGACTCAATGCGAAGGTGCCAAGCCTTCATCCCCAAGGTGCAGCCTTTTTTCCAACTGACCGCGAAATACAGCCATGTCACCGCCAATAAATACAGCTGAAACCAAGTGGTTTGTGGGCCCACCCCTTGGTTGGTGGGCACCACCACAGCGACTGCGGCAATCATCCAAATCCCGACCAGCAACAGCCCATCGTAGAGCATGGCCAGCAAACGCCGGTGCAGTCTGCAAGGCGGGTGGGTGGGCTCAATGTGGGCCGAATCAGACATGATGCGCTATTGTAGAGGATATTGTGTCGCCGACCCTTTATGATGATGGACTCGACAGATAAGAGAACGCCATGACAAGCGATGGCATCGTGAACCACAGATTGATCGATCGGTTTTTGGATGCGCAATGGGCCGAGCGGGGTCTGTTGCCAGCCACCTTGGATGCCTATCGAGATGACTTGATGGCGCTGGTTCAACACGGCTCGCTGCAGGCTCAGTTTCCCAAGATCAGTCAAGCCGATGTCTTGGATTACCTGGCCAAGCGCTTAAAGTCAGGGGCCGCTGTGTCCTCCATCACCCGCCAGCTCTCTGCGCTTCGCCGGTTTTATGCTTGGGCTGTGGCCCAAGGCGAGGTCAGCGCCAGTCCCTTGGCAGACTTAGAACCCCCCAGAGCCAAGCGAAGCTTGCCCGATGTGCTCTCAGAGGCCCAAGTGGAGGCCTTGTTGATGGCACCCGATGCCAGCACGCCGCTGGGTCAGCGGGACCGAGCGCTGCTAGAAACCATGTATGCCTCGGGGATTCGGGTCTCAGAGGCGGTGGGTTTGACCCTGCCTCGCTTGAGTCTCAGCCAAGGCTTGGTGCGGGTGATTGGCAAAGGGGGCAAAGAACGTCTGGTGCCTCTGGGTGAGCGCGCTTTGGAAGCACTGACCCTTTGGTTGGGTGAGGGCAGGCCCGCGTTGAAGCCCAAAGTCGAGTCCGTATTCGTATCGGTCAGAGGGCGCGCGTTGACAAGACAGGCCATTTGGCAGCGGATTGGCATGCATGCCATTCAAGCGGGGATCCAAGCACCTGTGCACCCCCACAAGCTTCGCCATTCATTCGCGACCCACTTGCTGGACCACGGCGCGGACCTTCGCGTGGTGCAAATTTTGTTGGGCCATGCTGATTTATCCACCACACAGATTTATACTCATGTTTCTCGTTCACGCCTGAAGGCTTTGTATGCCGAGCACCACCCCAGAGGTTGAGCGTGTGAGGAAACCAATTGGGCTAGGCGGCCTCTAATGCAGTCTATCCAAAGCCACAGACTTGAGAGTTTCGAGTCATGAATTTTTTAGGAGACACTGAAATGAGCCGTACCACTCGATCATCTCGCCGCTTGTCTGGGCCATCGTCTAATGCCTGGACCACCCGGGTGGCTGTGTTGGCCACATCGGCGCTCCTTTTTGCCATCCAAGCTGTGCACGCCAGTGATTTTGCAGCGGTTGAGGCCCGGTTGGCCACCTTGGTGCCAGATGTTTCTGAGGTGGTGATCAATGAGACCCCCATCGATGGCCTTTTAGAGGTACGCATCGGATCGGATGTGGTCTACATCACCGCCGATGGTCAACATTTGTTACAGGGTCGGCTGGTCGATTTGGAGACCCGCACCGATTTGACCGATGCAGCCAAAACCGAAATGCGCTCTGAGCAGTTGGCCAACATCGACCCATCGACCTTTGTGACCTTTGGTCCTGAAAATCCAACCCACCAGTTGTTGGTCTTTACCGACCCAGACTGCGGGTATTGCCGCCGTCTGCACGAGCAAGTAGATGGGTATGCAGAAGCAGGCATCCAGATCAATTATTTGGCCTTCCCCAGAGCGGGCGAAGGCTCGGCGACCTATGAAAAATTGGTCTCTGTATGGTGTGCTGAGGACCAACACGCGGCCATGGATATTGCCAAAACAGGCGGCAGCTTACCCAAGGCCGAGTGCGACAACCCAGTGGCGGAGCACTATCGGTTGGGGCAGTTGATGGGGGTCACTGGCACGCCTGCCTTGATGACGTTCAATGGCACCTTGATTCCAGGTTATGTCCCCCCCGAGCAGCTCAAGGCCCGCTTAGATCAAGAGGCCGAGACCCGCTAGGATTGTCCCGTGATCTATTTGCTTGGACAGCCCGCCTGGCCCGACTTTAAGACCCAGGCGCTGTCTTCGACGTTAAGCGAGCGCGTCGGGCATGCGATTGAGTTATCAGCCCGCGAGCTCATTGTCATCAATGGCGAACAAACGTCACCGCCCGAGCTTTTGGCGGTGCTGGATGCTGAGCTGTTTTCTCTCGACACCACTGATCGCGCCTCATCTTTGTTGATTGCACCCAGGCCTGGGACCCAAACCCCTTGGGCCAGCCGAGCCAGCGATATCGTCAAGCGCTGCGGACTGGGTCAGTGGGCTTTACTTGAGCGTTTTGTGTTGGTGACTTTCGAAGGGCTGGCGATGGATCAGCTCGATGCTGGCAGCGCTGAGCTTTTATACGACCGCATGACCCAGGTGTTGGTGGGCGTGGATGAGGATTTAACGCGGTGGTTTACGAGAGATCAAGTCAAAGCCCCTGCTGTGACCCGCATCTCTTTGGGTGATGATCCGGCCTCGACCTTGGCTGAGGAAAACGGGGCCCTGGGCTTGGCGCTCAGTGACGATGAAATTGCTTATTTGATCACGATGTATGAGGGCATGGGCCGCGGGCCGACCGATGCTGAGTTGATGATGTTCGCCCAAGCCAACTCAGAGCACTGCCGCCACAAGATCTTCAATGCCTGTTGGACCGTGGATGGTCAGCCACTTGAGGGCAGCTTATTCGGTCTGATCCGGAAAACGCATCAAGCCCAGCCCCAGCACACCATTGTGGCCTATGACGATAACGCCGCGGTCATCGAAGGTGGTCCAAGCCAAGTGTTGATCACATCACTGGGTGACCCGACGTATCGATTGGATCAAGGTTTGGACTATCACATCCAAATCAAAGTCGAAACCCACAACCACCCCACCGCCATCTCGCCAGACCCGGGTGCCGCCACTGGTGCTGGCGGTGAGATCCGAGATGAAGCAGCCACCGGCCGAGGGGCAAGACCCGTGGCAGGACTCACAGGCTTTAGTGTGTCTGATTTGCGGATCCCAGGCGATCTCAAGCCTTGGGAGCATGTCAGCCCACCGCCCAATCGCTTGGCCACACCGCTGGAGATCATGATCGAGGGCCCGATTGGGGCGGCGCGCTATAACAATGAGTTTGGCCGCCCGAATCTGCTCGGCTATTTCCGAAGCTTTGCCAGCGAGGTGGATGGCCGGTGCTGGGGCTATCACAAACCCATCATGCTCGCAGGCGGCAGTGGGCTGATTCGGGGGGATCAAACCCAAAAGCAAGCCTTAAGCCCGGGCGATCACATCGTGGTGCTGGGGGGTCCTGCCATGCTGATTGGACTGGGTGGTGGGGCGGCGTCATCCATGGGCTCTGGGCAATCGGATGAGACTTTGGATTATGCCTCCGTGCAGCGGGGCAACCCAGAGATGGAGCGCCGCGCCCAAGAGGTGATCGACCGGTGTTGGGCCGAGGGCATCAATAATCCCATCAAAGCGATCCATGATGTGGGGGCTGGGGGGTTGTCCAACGCCATCCCAGAATTACTCCACGATGGCGGGGTCGGCGCTGATTTATCGCTCAGGGCCATCCCCAATGCAGACCCCACCCTGTCCCCGATGGCGATTTGGTGCAACGAGGCCCAAGAGCGTTATGTCTTGGGGGTATCGGATCAAGACCTGCCTACATTTCTGAAGCTGTGCGAGCGCGAGCGTTGTCCCGTGGCCTCCGTCGGGCGAGCCAACGACAGCCTTCAACTTCGCTTGATGGATGACCGGCCAGGTCAATCGGGTGATTGGGTCATCGATATGGCGCTCGAGCAGTTGTTAGGCAAACCTCCGAGCCTGCACCGCGATGCCACCACCCATCAAACCGAAGCCAGCCATGATGGCCTCTCATCAGTGAATCTGACAGAAGCGATTGAGTCTGTGCTGTCGCACCCCACGGTGGCTTCCAAGTCTTTTTTGATCACCATCGGTGATCGAAGCGTGGGTGGCTTGTCGGTCAGAGATCAAATGGTCGGACCCCATCAAGTGCCTGTGTCCGATTGTGCGATCACGCTTAGAGATTATGAAGGCTTGGCCGGTACGGTCATGGCCATGGGTGAGCGCACGCCCTTGGCGGTGTGGGATGCACCGGCCTCAGTGCGCATGGCCATCGGTGAGACTTTGACCAATCTTTGTGGTGTGGCGATTCAAGATCGTCGACGCATCAAGTTATCGGCCAATTGGATGGCAGCAGCGGGTCAGCCGGGTCAAGATGCCGCTTTAAGATCGGCAGTCGAAGCGGCCAGTGCGCTCACACAAACCCTGCACTTGGCCATCCCAGTGGGCAAAGACTCTTTGTCCATGCACACCCAGTGGCGCGATGCTGAGCATCAAAAAGACCACCAAGTCACCGCACCTGTTTCACTCATTGTCTCGGGCTTTGCCAGCATCGATGATGTCAATCAACACATCACCCCGGAGCTGACCCACGCCCCGTCGCACTTGGTGCTCATAGATTTGGGGCCCAGTGATTCACCTCGCCTGGGTGGCTCAATTTTGTCTGAAGTCTTGGCCAGAGGCCATAGCCACGATCTTGGACGTGTGCCAGACCTCGACGCGCCTGAGCGCCTAGCCACATTATTGGACCTGTGTTGGGCTTGGGTTCAGTCGGGTCAAGTGTTGGCCTGCCATGACCGCTCCGATGGTGGCTTGTTGGCCGCTTTGTTTGAGATGGGCTTGGCCGGACATGCTGGCTTATCGATTGAAGTCCCTGTGGGCATGAGCCAAGAAAGGATGCTTGCTTGGTTGTTCAATGAAGAATTGGGTGTGGTCTTGCAGGTGGCGGATGACCAATTAACCTGGGTGATGCAGGCGATTCAACAGGCGGGTCTGGATGACTGCGCTTCGGTGGTGGCCCACCCCATCTTTGAAGGAACGGGATCGGATCTTTTTGAGATTCGCCAGGCGGCAGAAGTACTTTATCAACGCCCCATGGCTGAGCTTCATCAAATCTGGTCAAAGACCTCGCATCAGATCGCCAGACGCCGTGACAACCCAGAGAGTGTGGATCAAGCCTTTGATGCCCTCGGTGATTGGTCCAAGCCTGGGCTGATGGCACAGTTGACCTTCGAGCCGCCCAAGCGCCCCGTGGCGCTGTCCGCGTCCCAAGGCCAACAGCAGGCAAAAACACAGCCCAAGGTGGCGATCTTAAGAGAGCAAGGGGTCAATGGCCAACGCGAGATGGCCCGGGCGTTTATGTGGGCAGGGTTTGAGGCGGTGGATGTCACCATGTCGGATTTGGTCTCTGGCCGGCAACGCCTGGATGATTTCTCGGGTTTGGTGGCCTGCGGCGGGTTCTCGTATGGCGATGTCTTGGGGGCAGGCTTAGGCTGGGCGCGGTCGATTTTATTTGATGCTCCATTGCGGGCTCAGTTTGAGGCTTTCCTCCACGATCAAGATCGATTTGCACTTGGGGTGTGTAATGGCTGTCAAATGCTCTCGGCATTAAGAGCCCTTATGCCAGGCACGGATCACTGGCCTGATTTTCGACACAACCAGTCCAGGCAGTTTGAGGCCAGATTGAGCTTGGTCAAAATTGAGCCATCGCCTTCGCTGTTTTTCCAAGGCATGGCCGGTTCTGTGCTGCCTGTGGTCACCGCCCATGGAGAAGGCAGAGCGGTGTTCGGTCAGCATGGCCCCCAGGATGCTCAAATCGCCCTTCGTTATGTCGATGGGGCAGGTGCTGTGGCTGAGCACTACCCAGCCAACCCCAATGGTTCGGTTCAAGGCATCACTGGGCTTAGCAATCGTGATGGGCGCATCACCATCTTGATGCCCCACCCAGAACGGTTGCTTCGCTATGAGAACTTCTCGTGGGCGCCGAAAGCGTGGCAGGGCCGATCACCTTGGGCGAAAATGTTTGATAACGCCTATGCTTGGGTCACCCAGAAGAGCAAGTAAGTTATGACAAAGCCATCAGAATCTTCTTCCAGCAACGAGTACATGGGCGGCAATCCCATTCGCCAGATGTTCATCTTGGCGCTTCTATACCTGCCCTTGGGTTTCTTTATTTGGTTTTTCGCCGCCAGTTTGTTGATGGTGCCCACCCAACTGTTGGCCTCTTCGCTGCTAACAGGTCTCTACCCAGATGTGTTTTCTCGCATCGTTCAGCTTGATTTTTATTTTGAGGTTCAGACACTGGTGATGCTGTCTCAAGAAGTAGAGGGCCAGCGGGTGGCTTTGAATATTGAAGTTAACCCTATGATTTATGCCTGGGGGATGGCTTTGTTGTTTGGCCTCATCATGGCCACGCCATTGGCTGTCAAGACACGCATTATCCAGATGATCATTGGTTTTTCTGTGATGACAGCGATCGCCACTTGGGGGGTCTTTTGGGATACCTTGACGCAATTGGCATTTCGCTCGGGCCTAGAGGCCGCGGAGGCTGCGCGTGGCTTAGGGCTTCCCATGGATATGATTGCGCTGTTTTATCAGCTGGGGTATTTGATGTTGCCAGCGGTGATCCCGATTGCAACCTGGATTTTGATGAACCGAGGCTTTATTGAGACCCATGTGCTCAAGCACAAGCTTTGAACTTGTGCTGGGTTCTCGCTGTCCATTCGGGGTAAGATCGATTTTTGAGGGGATCACCTAAAGGATTTTTGAGGGAGCCGATGGGGTTGGCGCTTGAATCGCAACATCATCGCACCACTTGTTGAAGAAAACCTATGGAAACGCAAGTCGTCACTACACCATCGATAGACAGCTCAGACGATGTGGGTCTGTTGCCGAGCATTGGTCATCACTTAGAAGGCCAGGCCGCTGAGTTGTGTCGCTTGATGATCGAGCAGCAACGCTTAAGAGAAGAAGACTTAAACCGTGCCAGAGCCTACCGTGAACAACACGGCGGCAATTTGTTGACCTTGTTGGTTAGGCTTGGGTTGGTCTCAGAGCGAGACTTGGCGAGCGCTCAGGCAGAGCTTTTAGACATCCCGCTGATGGGTGATAAAGATTACCCAGAAGAAGCACCCCAGATCCAAGACATCTCCACCCGCTTTATGCAGCAGCAGCATCTGGTGCCGTTTCGCATCACGGATGGGGTGATGGAAGTGGCGATGGCCGACCCGCAAGATGCATTCTCTCTCAGGGCTTTGAAAATGGCCACCGGCCATGAGATCAAACCCTATGTTGGGATCTCGTCTGAGATTGATAACACCATCGAGCGTTACTTTGGCGGTGGCAAATCGGCCATGGGCCAGATCGCGGAGAGCTTAGGCGGTGAGGGTGCGGGCGAAGACGAGGAAGATGTCGAGCATCTAAGAGACTTGGCCTCAGAGGCACCGGTCATTCGTTTGGTGAATTTGATTTTGCAACGTGCCGTGGAAGCGCGCGCCTCAGATATTCATATTGAGCCTTTTGAAAACCGCCTCAAAGTGCGCTACCGCATCGATGGGGTGTTGCAAGAAGTCGAAGCCCCGCCCGCCAGGTCCACATCGGCGGTGATTTCTCGGGTCAAAATCATGGCCAGACTCAACATCGCAGAGCGGCGTCTGCCGCAAGATGGGCGGATCATGCACCGCGTGGGCGGTAAAGAGCTCGACCTTCGTGTCTCGACCATTCCGACCGCGCACGGTGAGTCGGTGGTGATGCGGATCTTGGACAGAGAAGCTGTGGTGCTTGATTTCGCAAGCCTAGGCTTTGCTGAAGACACCCAAAAAATATTCATCAAGGCGCTGGAGATGCCCCATGGCATCATCTTGGTCACGGGCCCCACGGGTTCGGGTAAAACCACCACGCTGTATACGGCATTAAGCCAGTTGAACTCACCGACTCGAAAAATCATCACCGTCGAAGACCCCATCGAATACCAGATCGAAGGCATCAACCAGATTCAAGCCAAGCCCTCGATTGGTCTTGATTTTGCAGGCGCGCTTCGCTCCATCGTTCGACAGGATCCTGATGTCATCATGATCGGTGAGATGCGGGATTTAGAGACCGCCAAGATCGCCATTCAATCGGCGTTAACGGGGCACTTGGTGCTCTCGACGCTGCACACCAATGATGCCGCCGGTGGCGTGACGCGGATGCTGGACATGGGGGTTGAAGACTATCTGTTGACTTCAACGGTGAACGCCATCATGGCCCAGCGTCTGGTCAGGCGCCTAGACCCGACCACCCGCATTGCCTATGAAGTCTTGCCCGAAGTGGTCGAAGAGTTGGGCCTCGATAAACTCACCGATGAGCGCCCCATTAAGCTGTATCGCCCCGGCAGCTCTGAGGCAGTGCCCACAGGCTACAAAGGCCGAACGGGTATCCATGAAGTCTTGATCATGTCCGATGAGATTAGGCGCATGGTGATGAAACAAGCGACCTCAGGTGAGATCGAGCGCCAAGCGGTCAAAGAGGGGATGCGCACCATGTACCAAGACGGTCTGATCAAAGCCTTAAACGGTGAGACCTCCATCGAAGAAGTGTTGCGGGTCACCCAAGAGGCCTAGTGGCTTTGGATCGATGAGCCATGCCCCTATTTGAATACAAAGCCGTCAGCCCCACCGGTGAGACCATCACCGGCGAGATGGAAGCACCCTCTGAGGCATTGGTGATTGCCAGAATCCAGGCCGAGGGTTCCATTCCCATCTCGGCCAAAGAAGCGGGTAAGGGCTTAAGGCTCGATACCTTGTTCAAAGGTAAAAAAGGCCTCACCCAGCGAGACATTGGAGACATTACCCAGCAATTGTCCACGTTGTTGGGCGCAGGTCTGCCGTTGGATCGGTCCTTGGGCATCCTGGTGGAATTGACCGACAACGACCGGGTCAAGACCACGGTCGAAAAAATCAGAAACCGGGTGCGCGAAGGGGGCTCGTTATCCGATGCACTCGAAGAACGCCACGGCGTGTTTTCTCGGTTTTATATCAACATGGTCAGGGCCGGTGAAGTGGGGGGGTCGTTAGACCAAACCTTGGCTCGGATGTCTGAGTACCTAGAGCGGGCCAAAGAGCTCAAAGACAGCGTGGTGTCTGCCTTGATTTATCCGGCGTTGTTGGTGTTTTTGGCGATTGTCTCGTTGATGCTGTTGATGGTGTACGTGATTCCACAATTTACGCCGATGTTTGAAGACTTCGGTGGCGATCTGCCCTTTATGACCAAGCTCGTGGTGGGATTTGGTGATGTCTTGCAGCGGTTTTGGTGGGCCATTATTGGCCTAGGCGTCTTGATCGTCGCGTGGTTTAAGTCCCAAATGGCCGATCCTGCCTCACGTTTTGTGTGGGACCGACGCTTTTTGCACACCCATTGGGTGGGGGATGTCATCGCCAAGATCGAAACTGCTCGACTGGCCAGAACCACGGGCACCTTGTTGGTCAATGGTGTGCCGCTGCTCTCAGCGCTCTCCATTGCCAAGAACGTGATGACCAATACCGTCTTGGCCCAAGATGTGGCAGAAGCTGCCAAGCGGGTCAAGACCGGATCGCCCTTGGCCAAAGCCTTGGGCGAGGATGGGCATTTTCCATCCTTGGCCTTGCAGATGGTCAATGTGGGTGAAGAGACCGGCAAGTTGGATGAGATGTTGATCAAGGTCGCCGATACCTATGATCGAGAGGTCAGAATCACCATCGATCGTTTGATGGCTTTGTTGGTGCCTGTGCTGACCTTGGGCCTTGCTTTGATGATCGGCGTGATTGTGATGTCGGTGTTGATGGCGATATTGAGTGTGAATGAATTGGTGGCTTAAGCCACTTTGCTTGTAATGAATCAGTGACAAACTTGGGAGATGAAGCGGCATGATGCAAATGACAATGACTCAGGCAAGTACCCAGCCAAGCAACTTGGCTGTGCGCCAGATGCGTGCAGGCAGCGGTGGCTTTTCTTTGATCGAGCTTTTGGTGGTGTTGGTGATTTTGGGCATGATCGCAGGTCTGGTGGTCCCCAACATCATGCAACGGGGTGAAGATGCCCGCGTGAGGGCCGCCCAAACCGAGATCCAGCGCTTGTCCATGGCGGTCGATGAGTTTTATTTGGATGCCGGCCGAGCACCCTCCAGCCTTCGCGAGTTGGTTGAGCGCCCATCGGGGGTCAGCAACTGGAATGGGCCTTACGTCAATGACTCCAACCTCAATGATCCTTGGGGCCGTCCCTACACTTACCGCTA
>CAYWVH010000017.1:1441-8313 GCA_964461845.1 uncultured Wenzhouxiangella sp. | reverse complement strand
GACAACGCAGGTGGCATCCGGTTTTATCCCGACGGGGCATCCACCGGTGGGCGGGTGGTGCTCTCATCCGATGGCAGAGAGTGGCACATCACCGTCGGCTGGCTCACCGGTGAGATCAGCCGAGAACGGGCTTCTGAGCGATGAGTCTCTTAGGTCGCAAACGAAAAGAAGGCGGCTTCACCTTAATTGAGGTGATGGCCGCCTTTGGAATGTTCGCGCTTTTGTTCGGGCTGATGATGCAAATCCTATCGACCTCCATGGGCAACACCCGCAGAGCAGGGGATTACACCCAAGCAGCGCTTTGGGCGCAATCCAAGATCGACACCCTGGGTTTGGAGGAGATGATCGAGCCTGGGACGTATTCTGGGCGTTTCGATGATCGGTTTTCTTTTGAGATGGAGGTCACCGAGGAGTTGGTGGCCGATGAGCGGGCGCTTGATTTATTGGAGTTGCCGTTGGCGCTTTACAAAGTGCGCTTGGTGGTCAAATGGGAAAACAACCGACAAATCGACTTTGAGACATTTAAAAGCGTGGACATCAACTGGGAAGCCAGAGAGCGGGAGCGTTCATTGTGAAAGAACGTGGCTTTACGCTGATTGAAGTGCTGTTGGCCATCACTTTGTTATCCATGATCTTGGCGATGGCCGTCAGTGGTCTTCGGGCCGCACAACGGGCAAGCACCACCGGCGAGGCGGTGATCGAGCAAACCAATAACCTTCGGGTGGTCCATCAGTTTGTGCGCCGGCAATTGAGCCTCGCTCAAGCCATGATCATTGAACAAGAAGAAGACGCTGAATTTCCAACCCGGTTCATTGGTGATCGAGACTGGGTTAGGTTTGTCGCACCCATGCCTGGGTATTTAAGTTATGGCGGTTCTTACGTGCAACAGTTCGCCATCGAACCTGGGCCCAACGGCCGAGAGCTGGTGTTTTATTACGCCATGCTCAATGGCTACGAGCCAGGCGAGATCGAAGAGTCCGAGGGCATCGTGTTGATCGATGGCTTAAACGGCGGCGAGTTCTGGTACTTGAGCGAAGACCCAGAGACGCTCCAGCCTTTGTGGGACAACACCTGGGAGATGGTCGATCAATTGCCCATGGCGGTTGAGATTGATCTGGACATCGAGCGAGAAAATCAAATGGTATGGCCGACCTTATCTGCCGTTGTACGCGTGGACACAGAAAGACCCGTCCGCCAGCGGGTGATCGAAAGCGGGGCGGATTTATTGGTGCCGAGAAGGCAACCGAGGCGCTGATGGGCATGCATTCCATGCAGCGTGGAGCCCATTCCAAGGCCCGTCAGCAACGGGGTGTGGCCTTGCTGGTGGTGTTGTGGCTATTGATTCTCTTGACCATCGTGGTCGGGGTCTATGCGATCTTGACGCGCACAGAGGCGATGCAAGCGAGGTTCTTGCTGGACACCACGCGGGCCCGTTACGCGGCCGAAGCTGGCCTCCATCGAGCGGCTTATGAAATGTTCAATCCGGATATGGAAACGCGCTGGGTGGGGGATGGCAGGCCCTATTCGATCGAGTTTGGCAGTTCCACTGTGGAGATTCGGATCACCGACGAGTCGGGTAAAATCAACATCAATCGCGCCGATGTGGACCTACTGACTGAACTGTTCTTCCAACAAGGTGTCGATGAATTGGCCGCTGTGAGCTTGGCCGATGCGGTGATCGACTGGCGGGATGCCGATGATTTTCCCACCGAGTACGGTGCTGAGATAGAAGAGTATGATGCTGCCGGCTATCCCTATGGACCGGCCAATCAATCTTTTCAGAGCGTGGATGAGCTGCAACAGGTCATGGGCATGACCCAAGAGATGTTTCAATCCATCCGCGATCTGGTGACCATCAGTGGCGGTGGGGGCAGGCCCAACCCGGCCTTTGCGCCGGCCGAGATCATTGCTTTGCTGCCGGATATGGATTTGGTGGCGGCTGAGGAGTTTGTGGCAGAGCGTTCGGAGTATCATCCCAGTGAGATGGTCGGCGTGATGATGGCCAACGGTGAGTTGGTGAGCTTACAACACACCGGGCGGGTCTTCAGTGTGCATTCGCGTGCCACGTTGGATACCGGCACTTGGGCCTCGGTGAAAGCCACGGTGGCCATCGGTGAGGGCATGCGAGGACGGCCGTTTAGAATTTTAGAGTGGCGTGAGAACGTCAGCGAATAATGGATAAAAGATAAGTGATTCAAGAGACCATCAACGATTGGAAACGTCAGGCCAAGGCGCGCTATCAGGGAAGCCCCTTGCCTGAGTTTTTGGCGTGGTGGTGGTCAGAGCTCTCGCCGATGATTCCTGAGGATTTCAAAAAACGCCTGATGCCACCGGCACCGAGCCTTTGGTTGGTGCCTGTGGCTGGCACGCAGGATCTGGCTGTGTTCGCTGATCAATCTGGGCTGATGCGGGTGGATGTGTTTAAAGCATCAGAAGATGCCAAGCTTTTAAAAGACCGCTGGCAAGCTTTGGTTGCTCAGTTCGACCAAGGTGTACCCAAAGTCATTTTGTGTTTGCCAGAAGATGCGATCTTGGATCGGGTGATTGAATTGCCGATGGCCGTTGAGTCGAACTTGCGCCAGTCGATTCAATACCAACTCGACCAGTTCACTCCCTTTGATGCCAGCAGCGTGTATTTTGATCACCGCATCAGCCATCGAGATGCCAAGAGCGCGCGTCTGCATGTGGACCTTCGCGTCTTGCCCATTCAAAGCGTGGTCGATTGGACCGATCGCTTGCAAGCCATTGGCATCCAAGCCCACGTGATTGATCGCCTGGTGCCCGATGCGGATGCACAAAGCGTGCCGGCTCGGGAAGGGTTTAACCTTTTGCCCGAGACCAAGCGGCCTCCCTACATTTACCAACGCGCACAAATGAACCTTCGACTGGCAGGCCTTGCTGTATTGGTGCTGGTGGGTCTGATGGGCGCTTCTGTGTACTTAAGAGAGCGTTCTGTTACCCGCCTTGACTTGCAAGTGGCAGCCCTTCGATCCGAGGCCCAAGCGGTGATGGCATTGCAACGCGAGCTTGGAGATGCCTTGGATGCGGCCAATTTCTTGGCCCAAAAGCGTGCTGAGGCGCCTGTGATGGTGCATGTCTTGGACGAAGTCACCCGCTTGTTGCCCAACAGAATGTGGCTTCAACAAATGCAAGTCAGGGGTGATGAGTTGACCATGATGGGGTATGCCGAGGGCTCGCAAGCGTTGATTGAACTCATCAATGATGCGCCTTTGTTAAAAGACGCTGCGTTTCGGGGGCGGGTGACCATTGACCCTGAGAGCAACCAAGAACGCTTCACCGTACAAGCGGTGATTGACCGAGGAGATGCCCGTGCAGTGGCTGCCCGACCGGGAGAATAACCGCCCATTGGCCATTGGCCTTCTGATCATCGCCGTGGGCTTGGTCTACATGGTGGGCTTTCATTGGTATGTCTCGGCCCAGTTGGAGGTCAGCAGCGAGCTTTCTCAATTGAAGCAACAAGCAGCGAGATTTAAAGCCGCGATCGATCGGCGCCCAGAGCTGGAGGCTCGACTCGGGGATTTGGAAGAGGCCAGGCTCGACAGCGCACTGTTCTTAGGCGAAGACAGCCTCGCATTGGCCGCTGCCAGCATGACCCGCACTCTAAGAGAGTTGGTGCGATCAGAATCAGCGCGGCCTGAGTTTTGTCGGGTCACCGCCACCGAAAACCGAGCGCCCGATGAAGAGGAACGTTTCGAGCAGGTCACGGTCAATGTCCGCATGACCTGTCCATTGGATGATTTGGTCAAGATCATCTATGCTCTGGAAAGCCATACGCCGATGATCTTTGTCGATGCCTTGATCATCCAGCAACGTGGTGGGCAAACCAGACGGGGTTCCAACGTGGAGGGGGCTTTGGAGGTTCGCTTTGATATGTACGGTTATCGAAGCGAGCTTCGAGAAGTCAGTGAGGATGCATGATCGATTTTGAGAAAAATCTGCTCACCACGCTTTTGATGGGCGCCATCGGTCTGATGGGGCTCATCGGCGTGGCGTTCATTGGCGTCTATTTCCTCACCGATGTGGATTTTGTCGATCCAGCCGATGAGCGAGCGGTTGCACTCAATCCCGTTGAGGCACCCGAGACAGGTCTTTTGGCGCTCGATGAATACGCCACCATCATTCAGCGACCGGTGTTCTTCCCAGACAGGCAGCTTCCGGTGTTGGAAGAGACGCAAAGCACCGAAGTGGTAGAGATCGCACCCATCCCAGAGCCTGATCCAGTCGAACCTTTAAAGGCAGCCATCGCGGGGATCATCATCACCCCAGAGTCCAGAATTGCCATGGTCAATGATGAGGTGGCGGGCAAAGTCATGATCATGCGAGAAGGCATGAGTTTTGAAGGCGAGCAGGCCGCCTGGCAGTTGCAATCCATCACCTCCAGAAAAGCCGATTTTGTCTCCGTCGATGGACAGTCTTCGGCCTTGGAGCTGAAGGTCTATACCGAGGGCTTGGTGGCAGGCAATTCAGGCATCGCACCCGAACAGGCTGGGGGCAATGGCGACGGCAGCGCTTCGGTTCAGGATGAAGCAGAAGCACAAAGCCGGGCTGACCTGATCCGTCAACGCGTGGCCGAGAGAAGAGCGGAACTTCGTGCCCGGGCCCAAGAACGCGCCGAACAACAAGAACAAACTGAGCAGGAACCTTAAGTAGATGAGTCGTTTAGAAACAATGGAATTGAATGTGGGGTCCAGCAAGACTCACCGGACCCGATCGATCCTTCCCGGGATTGGCTTGGGCATGGCGTTGGTTTTGGCCGGGTGTTCAACCTTGTCCAAAGACGTCGATCGCGATATCCGAGCGGCCGAAGCACAGGCCAGAGCCGCACAACAAGCCCAGCGTGCTGCCGGTGATGATGAATTGGTGTTTGCGCAAACAGAGACCCAACCCGATGCCTTTGAGGGCACCGAGCGTTTTCCAGGCACGGGCAATTTCATCAATCAACAAGCCATTGGTCCAAGGGCAGCCCCACCCAGCGAGGATGGCGAGATCACGCTCAACTTTGAAGGCCAAGGGATCCAAGAGGTGGTGCATGCCATCTTGTATGAACTGTTGCAGGTCAACTACATCATCTCACCCGGGGTCAGCGGTCAGGTGACCTTCTCAACGGCCAGACCGATCCAGCGCGATCAGATCATGCCGGTGCTTGAAATGTTGCTCCGATGGAATGGGGCCACTTTGATCTGGCGAGAAGGCCAATACCATGTGGTACCCATTGGTGAGGCGGTGAGAGGCAATTTGGTGCCTAGGCTCGATTCTGCGGCCCAAGCGCAGGGCTATGAGGTGATGGCCGTGCCTTTGAAATATTTATCGCCGGCCAAAATGTCTGAGCTGCTGCAGCCCTATGCCAGAGAAGATGGCATTTTTAGTGCGGACAATGCCAGGGGCTTGTTGTTTATTGCAGGCACCCAGTTTGAGCTCCAAAACTACCTCCAAATCATCGAAAGCTTCGATGTGGATTGGTTGGCCGGCATGTCGGTGGGGATGTTCAGCTTAGACCGCATTGAGGTCGGTGAACTATTGCCCGAGCTCGAAGCGGTGTTTGGTGAGGGTGGTGAGACGCCATTGGCTGGGATGTTTCGTTTCCTGCCATTGGAGCGCTTGAATGCCGTGATGGTGATCACGCCCAATGAGCACTACCTAGACCAAGCCGAAGAATGGATCAACCGGCTCGACCGCTCCAGCCCAGAGGCAGGCGCGAGACTCTATGTTTATCGGGTCAAAAACCTAGAAGCCGATGTCTTGGCCGGTTACTTGAGTGGCATATTTGGGGCCACCACCAGCGGTGGGCGGGCCACACCTAGGCGGGATGCCGGTGAAGTCGCCCCAGGCATGGAGCGCGCTGAGGTCTCATCGGTCTCTGAGTTCAATGCCGCACGCCGCCAAACCAGCTCTGCCAATGGTGGTGGGGATGGTCTGGTGTTGGGCGATACAGAAGATGTGCGGGTGACGGCGGTCGCTGAGACCAATTCTTTGCTGATTCAGGCATCACCGGGTCAGTATGATGCGATCCTATCGGCCATCAAGCGTCTGGACGAAGAGCCTTTGCAGGTGTTGGTAGAAGCCCAGGTCTTGATTGTGGATCTCAACGACCAGCTTCGTTATGGGGTCAGTTGGTTCTTGGCCAATCGGGGAGCGAATTTCACCGGTGGTGAGGGTGAGGGGGGCAATGTGACCTTGCCCGATGGCTTTGCCCCGAGCCGTGATGCCAATACTTTGGTCTTTGGGGCCAACACCAATTTCTTGGGCACGGTGACCCGCAGAAACTTGAGCCGGACGTTTGTGGCCTCCACCATCGATGCGCTGGAATCGGTCTCCAATGTCAGGACCATCTCCTCGCCATCGTTGATGGTCAGAAACAATTCCAGCGCCACCATCAATGTGGGCTCCCAGGTGCCGGTTCAGTCCACAAGCTTCATTACAGGAGGGAATGCGGGTAGCACCATTGGTAATGTCTCCTTTATCTCCACGGGTGTGACCTTGGATGTCACCCCCCGTGTGAACCCAGGTGGGCTGGTGTATCTGGACATTCGACAAGAAGTCTCTTCGCCAGGTGATCCTGGGGTGGGCAACAACCCGAGCATCAATACCCGAACTTTACAAACAGAAATTGCCGTTCAGTCGGGCCAAACGATTATGATGGGGGGCTTGATTCAAGACGACGAGGCCGAAAGCATCGCCGGCGTGCCGGGTTTGCAGCGCATCCCAGGCCTTGGCGCCTTGTTCCGCTCGACCAATACTCGAGCGACGCGCTCCGAGACCTTGGTCTTGATCACGCCCACGGTGATTGAGTCCACCGAGCGCTTGCGGGAGGTCTCTGATGAGATCACCAAGGAGTTCAGGGGCCTTAGGCC
>CAYWVH010000017.1:0-1341 GCA_964461845.1 uncultured Wenzhouxiangella sp. | reverse complement strand
TGGGAGTACATGACCCCAGGATTTCGGCAAACCACCAACCGATTTGACTATGCCCGAGACATGGCTGGCCGTCCCTTAAGGTGGCTTAGTGCGGAGGTCGCGGGTAAGGAATGTGAAGAAGATCTCTGTAAAATCAAGATCTTAGTGGGCTATCAGGCCATTGGAGCCCCTGCCGGCATGGGCCAAATGCGCCTCTCGCGCGAGATAGAAGAAACCTGGATTAGGCTTGACGGGGCCTGGTGGTTCGTTCAAAATTAACCCTGAAATACCGTTTGCTTTACATTTAGATATGCTTTAGCATAGAATTGCATTGGCTAAACGGGTATGCCTTCGGGCAGCTTGGTAGGCTAGTGTTCACACAGAGCCCTGTGTCCAACAACTTAGGAGTGTTGTAATGAAAAGAAATACCTTGACGACTGCAGTAGTGGCAGGTCTGACGGGCATGGCGGGGATGGTTAGTGTTTCTAACGCCGTCAACGTTAACCCCGATGGCATGGGCCAAGTACTGCTCTATCCATACTACTCAGCGCGTGGCGGTAACGATACGCTGATCTCGATTGTTAACACCACAGAGCGTGGTAAGGCCGTCAAGATCCGCTTCATCGAAGCCCTGAACTCGCGTGAAGTTCTTGATTTTAACATCTACATGTCACCTTATGATGTGTGGACTGCGGTAGTAACAGCAGAAGGTGAAGGCGGTAAAATTGTGACAGCTGACACAACTTGTACCGTGCCTTACTTCTACGACGCTACAGCAGGCGTTGGTGAGCAAGAGTTTTTGGCTTTTGCTTACGCCGAAACAGCCACAGTAGACGGTGGCCCAACAGGTATTGAACGTACAGCGTCTGGATACATCGAAGTGATTGAGATGGGTACGTTGTTGGCGACGCCTTCAAAGGCCCCAGCTGCCAAAGATGCTAACTATGTTCCTTGGGCAGTCAAGCATAATTCAACTGGCAAGCCAAATGATTGTGCTGCTCTTGTTGACGCTTGGACCGTCAATGCAGCAAGCACCTCGAAATTGCCTGGAACGTGGTTAACCACGCCTTTGGCTGGTTTTGACGACGACGAGGGTGCTTCTGGTGGACTGTACGGTGCTGCTAGCATCATCAACGTCTCTGACGGCACCATGTTCTCCTACAACGCAACAGCGATTGATGGTTTCTGGACAGAAGGTAAAGAGAGCCATACAAACCCTGGCAGTCTGGCGCCTTCGCTCGCTTCGGGTGATGCTACTACCAGTAACGTCTTCTTTGGCTCAACGGTTCTCACTCAAACGTGGGAAGAGAACTACGAGGCTGTGAATGCTGTCATCACTCATGACAAGATCATGAATGAGTA
>CAYWVH010000016.1:31178-32882 GCA_964461845.1 uncultured Wenzhouxiangella sp. | reverse complement strand
AAGTCTCTCTGGGCCGAGTCTTGCCATCGATGATGGCTCTGCACATAGCCCGTGATGGGCCAAGTCAGTTGCGGTGCATGCACGCCAAGATCGGTGTGCACCACCCACGTTTGGCTGATGGTTGTGAGTGTTTGGTTGTACTCATCGAGCGCGATGATGCGAATCGGTATCTGTGCCCCCGCTGGCCAGTGGCTTGGCGCTTTGGCACGCACCCGAACCGTGGCCGTGTTGAAGTCATTGGGTCTCATCGTCAATGCCTCGGGGGAGAGTTGAACCTCAATCCCATCGGGTGCTTTGGCTTGTAAGCTGACAGACAAGGCCTGGTTCCCAGTCAGCGCCACATCCAATGGCACCTCCATCGCTTCGGCGATCCACCAGCGGGGCATCGGTGGGTTCCTATCCACACGAAAGTTCATTAACAGTGAGTGCTTTGCCGTGACATTCACCTCACTCGAGGCTTTGACCGAGCCAAGCACTAAGACAGTTTCATGGCGCCCTGCCTTGACATCTTTGGGTGCGCTTAGGGTGGTGGTCAAGACAACGGGTACTTGGATGGAGCAAGGCAAGCGCGTGGGTGGGATCAACACAGACCAGCCCGGTGGCGGGATCAATTTTGGCTGAGGGCATGGCTGGTCTTCTTTAGCCCATGACTCACCCTCTATTCGGAAAGCCAAACTCACCCAGCCGCCAGGCTCAATGGTCTGTGGTGGAGGCGGGGTGATGTCTAGGGCTTGGCCCGAGGCCAGAGACCACCCCACACACAAAAGCCATGCCCATCGACGCCGGTGCGCCAACAAGACTCAGTCATCCCCAGCGCTCGGTGCGTGATTGGGCACATGACCCTTGCCTTCTTCCCAGCGCAACTCAAAGCGCGCACCCACTGGGTCTTGCTGAATCATCCTGGCGGTGGGTGCTGCGATGACAATGGCTTGATAGTTGTGTGTTTTAGGATGGCCACCCACCTCACCATCCACCTCACCATCTGCGATGTTCAACAACTCATGAATCGCCCATTCCAGCCGCCGTTGATGGCCTGGGTAGACTTGCAACCGACCCAGCTCAGTGATTCCCAAGGATTGGCCTTCGGCACTGAACAGCTCCCCGATCAATTGCACATCGACCAAGCGCTCAGCCTGATTGGCCACTGTCAGCTCAAACACAGGCTTGGGGTGCAACTTCAGCATCGGAGATGTGAGTGCCCATTGCGACCGGCCGTGTGTTGTCAGTTCAGTGGTGATGCGCACCGCCGTTTGAAAGCGCTCTTGAATGGTCCATTGGCCAAGCCTTGGGGCTTCCATCACTTCTTCAACCGCTTGTTGCTTGACCATCACCACTGCCCAGTAAGCACCGGCAAGCTCGGGGCGCTCGGTCAAGGTCGGCAGCTTGACCTCAAACTCGATGCGCCCCGAAGCCCGCGGTCCAAGCGTTTGCTCAGGGGCCATCAGTTGGATGTACCGGGCCAAGGATCGATCGTGGCTGGGCGCTGGGGGGTAATGCGGTTGACCGGCGGCATTGACTTGATGGTCCATGACCTCCACACGCACCCAAGCAGGCTCGTCGAGGGTGTTGTGAATGTCAATCTGGCCTTGGATCACCTGCCCAGGCGCCACCAGAAAGTGCCGATCCAGCGAGCCCTCCACGCTGATGGCTGCCATGGTTGGGCTTGGCCCTAGGCCCAGCAAGCAGACGATCAGCCCAAGCCAC
>CAYWVH010000016.1:20505-31078 GCA_964461845.1 uncultured Wenzhouxiangella sp. | reverse complement strand
GCTGCCAAGGTAAAGGTCACCTCCATCGCGTGCGTGCCACTTGTGACTTGATCCACATCGGATGTCATCAGCAACTCGTAGTTCAGCAACAGTCCATCGGTGGCACCACTGCCGGTATAACCCGTGCCAATGCCTGTGACCATATCCACTGGGGTGGTGGTCAATACGGCAGCACCCGCGCCAGAGCTTGTGTATTGCGCCACACCCACACCCCCTGTGCCATTGGTGGCATTGGTTGAGAGTCGAAGGCCCATGCCTGTTGGGGCTGCGGTGGTCAATTGCGCTTGAATCGCGCGGGTCTCTCCGTCTGGCACGATTGAGGTGTACTGCAAGTATCGATCGTAGGGGTCTTTCATCACGCTCGGTGAGCCACCCGGTGTGCTGGCATTGCCCACAATGAAAGCAGGCACGCCTAGGCCTGTGATGGCCATCTGGGCGACGTTGTTGACATTGACCGAGACATCTTGGGTCAAGGTGTCACTGGCTTTGGCCAGGGGTGCGAGCATGCAAGTGGCGAGGATCACGCCAACTAAAGGTTGTTTTGTTTGATTGACTAAACGATGTGCTGACATCACGCGCTCCTTGTCTGATGGGTCATGGGGAGTGCCATCGTGTCATGAAATCTCAGCCGCTCTTTTAATGTTTGCTCTCGTTAACAAACAAGCCTTGGGGGAGTCCAACAGATCATCAGTTCGATTATGATGATCAGATGACTTGGTCGATCAATGCCGCTTCACGCATGGATGAGGTGCACTACGAGATCCGTGGTGCGCTCTCGCAACGTGCGCTCGAACTAGAACAGTTGGGTCATGAGGTTTTGTATCTCAACATTGGCAACCCAGGCGCCTTTGGTTTTCGAACGCCTGAGCCCATGCGCCAAGCGGTGGTTGAGAACCTGCATTTGGCCGAGCCCTATGGCCATCAATTGGGCATCTTCCCCGCGCGTGAAGCGGTGGCCATGCATTTTCAGGCCAAGGGCTTGGTGCATGCGCATCACCAACACGTGATCATCGGCAATGGGGTCTCAGAGTTGGTGGACCTCTCGCTTCGAGCGCTCTTGGAACCGGGCGATGAAGTGCTGATCCCCTCACCGGACTACCCGCTGTGGTCTGCTGCCGTCACCCTAAACGGCGGCGTGCCCATCCACTATCCCTGCCCGGCTGAGGGTGGGTTTCTGCCCGATCTTCAAGCCCTTGAGCGATTGATCACACCCAAAACCAAAGCACTGGTGGTGATCAACCCCAACAATCCCACCGGCGCGGTTTACAACGAGACGTGTCTGCAACAACTGGCTGATCTCGCCGGCCGGCATCAACTGTTAATGCTCGCTGATGAGATTTATGAGGGGATTGTCTATGAAGATGCCATCAGCCACCCACTGGCGGGCTTTGTCAAAGATGGGGTCTGTTTGAGTTTTGGGGGTTTGTCCAAAGTGTATCGGGCCTGTGGTTACCGCATCGGTTGGGCGGTGCTCACGGGCGATGTGGAGAAAGCATCGGCCTATTGGATGGGCATGGAAAAGCTCGCCGCGTTGCGCTTATCGGCCAATGTGCCGGGCCAGTGGGCCGTCCAAACGGCATTGGGTGGTTATCAGTCCATCCAGGATTTGGTTGCACCAGGCGGTCGGCTGTTTGAAACACGCCTCGCTGTCCAAGCAGCGATGAAAAAAAGCCGACACCTGTCTTGGGTCAAGCCCGCTGGGGCCTTGTATGGGTTCATTCGAATCAATCAGATCGCCGATGCCCATGAACAAGACAAGCCCTTGGCGTTTGATGATCAGGCATTTGCAAAAGCCTTATTGGAGCAAAAACACATCCTGGTGGTGCCAGGGTCTGGTTTTCACTTTGACCACCCCGGTTATTTTCGGATCACTTTGTTGCCTGAGCCGGCAGCCATGACCGCTGCGCTCGAGGCCATAGAAGCCTTGCTCGATGACCTGCTGGGGACTTGATCAGGCGATCATCCGCCACCAGTTACCATAGTGATGAAGGCACAAGCCTCAATATGTCAGTAAGGATCGCACCATGACCAAAGACCACAACCCGCTGCTTGAGCCCGGGCTTCCGAAGTTTCAGACGATTGAACCCGGCCACGCCCTGCCTGCCATTGAAGCACTCGTGGCTGAGCATCAAGCGCTGATCGATCGAATCACATCCCTTGAACCCAAGGATCTCACCTTTGATGCGGTGTTGTGGGCGGAAACCAAAGCCGGCGAGGCATTGGCCAATGCGTGGTCCACGGTGGGTCACCTTCATCGGGTGATGAACTCGGAAGCGTGGCGAGAAGCCTTTGGGGCCTGTCTTCCCATCATTTCTCGCTTCTCCACCGAACGCGCCCAAAACCCTGAGCTTTGTCGGGTCTATCAACACTTGGCCGATCGGGATGATTTTAAAGGCCAGCCGCAGGCGGTCCAAACGGCGATCTTGCATCAATTAAGAGACTTCAAACTCTCGGGTGTGGATCAACCTCCATCCATCCGAGAAACCTTAAAAGAGAAAAGCCTGCGCCTCTCGGAGCTATCGAATGTGTTCGGCAACCATGTGATGGATGCCACCGATGGCTATCAAGTGCACTTTGCCAGCGAAGAAGAACTCAAGGGCTTGCCAGAAGATGCCTTGATGCAACTGGCTGAACGCGCCAAGACCAATGGCCAATCAGGCCATTTGGCGGATTTGAGCATGCCCAGCTATCGCTCAATCATCACCTATGCCGATGATCGAGATCTCAGAAAGCGCTTCCATGAAGCGTATGCCACCCGAGCCTCAGACCAAGGCCCACAACAAGGCCAGCATGACAACGGCCCCATTGTTCAAGAAATGCTCGCCCTTCGCCATGAGATCGCCAACATTTTAGGTTTTGAGCACCACGCCGATTACACCTTGCAAACGCGCATGGCGGATTCTGTTGAAGCGATCGAAACCTTTCTAAAAGACCTGGCCCAACGCGCCAAACCCATCGCCGAAGAACAATTGGCGAGCTTGTCTGAGTTTGCGACTGAACTCGGCGCCGAACTCCCACTCCAACCTTGGGATGTGCCCTACTACACCGAGAAATTGAGAGAAGCGAGTTTGGGCATCAACGATGAGCGCCTAAAACCTTACTTTGAGGTTGAAGCGGTCTTCGGTGGTGTATTTGACACCGCAGAGAAACTCTTTGGGGTGTCGTTTGAGAAAGATACGACGGTTGAGACCTACCATCCCGATGTTTCTTTTTATTGGGTCAAAGATGGTCTGGGTCAGTCCATGGCAGGCCTGTATCTTGATATTTATGCCCGCCCCAAAAAAGCCGGTGGCGCTTGGATGGATGTGTGCCGCTCCAGGCTGGTCTATGGCGATGCCCAGCAACATCCCATCGCTTATTTGACTTGCAATTTCGCCGCGCCAGCACCCAATCAACCGAGCTTATTGACCCACGACGATGTGGTCACTTTGTTCCATGAGTTTGGTCATTGCCTCCATCACCTGCTCACGCAGATCGATCTCCCTGCAGTGGCCGGCATCCACGGGGTGGAGTGGGATGCGGTGGAATTGCCCTCGCAATTGTTGGAAGGGTGGTCGCTCGCCAGTGAAGCTTTGAACACCTATGCCCGCCACATTGAGACCGGTGAGCCCTTGCCCGCTGATGAGCTGCAAAGCCTTCGGGCCAATCGCCAATTCCAAGGCGCTTTGGCGTTGCTTCGCCAAATCCAGTTTGCACTGACAGACCTTTCACTCCATCAACAAGCCAATGGCGATCCTGTGGCCTTGGCCAAAGCGGTGGAAGCCGAGGTTGCGGTGATGCCAAGCCCTGACTACAACCGCTTTGTGATGTCATTCTCGCATCTGTTCAACGGCGGCTATTCGGCTGGGTATTACAGTTATCTTTGGGCCGAGCGATTGGCCCGCGATGCCTTTGAGATGTTTGAAGCCCAAGGGGTCTACAACCCAAGTTTGGGAACACAACTGGCGCAATCCATTTTGTCTGTCGGCGGATCCAGACCCATGGCCGAGTCTTGGCAGGCCTTCGCCGGTCGCGAGGCTAGGCTTGAGCCGCTATTGGCCGCCTATGGCATTGATCGGGCAGCGGCGTGATGTCAGACCCCACCTCAGAGTCAAAGACCACAGACAAAGCGCACGCCCCTGGCAAACCACAAACCCCTGCCAGTGAATGGCAGCGGCTGATTTTTGCCACCCACAATTCTTTGAAAGGCTATCGGCGTGTGTTCAAAGACGAGGCAGCGTTTCGGGCGCAGTTGTTGGTGCTGTTGATTCTCTTGCCCATCGCCACTGTGTGGGCGAGAAGTTTTGTGGAATGGATGTTGTTGATTGGAGTGTGGGTGTTGGTGCTGGCCGGTGAGTTGATGAACTCTGCGATTGAAGCGGCCATTGATCGGATTGGTTTTGAGCGGCACAACTTATCGGCCAAGGCCAAAGACGCAGGCTCTGCGCTGACACTGACCTTGATGATGCTGGCGTTTTTTGTTTGGGTGGCGGTCGCGCTTGACCGCTATGTGTTGGGGCTTTAAGTCCCCATCAGCTCACGCCGCCGCCAACGGGCCAAGACCACAAAAGTGATCGCGCCACCCAAGGTCAAGGTCAGCGGAAAGATGAGCACAAACCGGCCCAAGCCCTCGCCCCAGAACTCCAGTTTTTGATACACCAAGACACCGATCAAGGGTGCCAGCAAGCCACGAAGGCCGGTGAGCGTGACGTGGATGCCCATGTACAAAGTCGATTGCTCATCGCTGGCGAAATCATTGTGGCCCAAGTTCCAGCCAAGCTTCCCACCAGCAAAAGCCGCCCCCAAGGCCAGAGCACCGACCCAAAACCCCAAGATGACGTTAAAGACCGAGGCCAGTGCAAACAGACCCACCGCCAATACGAAGGTCCACGCTTGCTTGGCCCGATAATCCAAGATGTGCACGGCATCGAGCCGCCTGGCCCAGATCGGTGTAAACACCGCCACACAGATCAATGGCAAGGTGGTGGTGATCATCACCTGTGAAAACCGGCTGACCGAAAACTGCTCTGTGAGCAACACGACCAACAGTGCAATCACCATCAAATTGCCGCTGCCAAAGGCAAACATGGTCATCATGTAGCGTCGGTACCAGTGATCACGCTTTAAGATTTTCAAGCTCTGTCTTAACTGTCCCCCATGGCGCTCTGAGGCTTCTTTTAATTCTTGTTTACGAAGCCTCGCCCCCATTCGAATGCGCATGCGCTGGTAGCGCCAGGCAGCAACCAGACCCAAGACACCCGCCACTGGGAAGGTCAAGCGCCAAATCTCCGGCCAGTGGTTCATCAAAAGCCCTGTGAGCCCTGCGCTGATGGCAATGATCGATGAATAAATCACGGTGATCCGACCTGTGATTTGGCCCCTGACATGGCGAGGAAAATTGGCCCGCCAAATCGCCGAGCGAAGCGTGATGACCCCGGCCCACGAGAGCCTTGCCCCGACCATCAAAGCGGTGATGGCCACAAGCCCCATGGCAGACTCGGGCACAAACGCCATCAACAAACAAAAGATGGCCGTCAGCGCTTGCAATGAAGACACCCAAGCGGTCTTGTCTCGGCCTTCTGCGGCCTCAGAAATGCTCAATGAAGCCAGATTGGCAAAGGCAGGAGCCCCTGCCACGGTGGCCACCGCAAGGTTGACCCAAACAGGATCGGCCACGCCTGAAAATTGGGTTTTCACGATCACACCGACCAAGCCCCCCTCGATCGAGCCCAAAGTCAGTGCCATGGTGGCATTGGCCGCAATTTCCTTGGGCATCAAGGTGCGGGCCACAAAAGGCAGAGGCGGTTTGGTGCTTGGTATGGATGAACCCATGGTGACCTTCATTGTAGCGCCAGCCAAAAAATGAAGCGCTTGAAAATCACTTGAAAGCACCCCATTCTTAGACAGAATCTGGCCACTGAGGCTTATATGATCAATGGCCCCACCCCCACGATAAGGACAAGAAACATGCGCACCATTGCCATCATCAATGCCAAAGGTGGTTGCGGCAAAACCACCATCGCCACAGGACTGGCCTCTGCCCTGGCTTGGGAGGGTTTCCAAGTGGCGCTGGCCGATCTAGACCCCCAGCAATCGTCCAACGATTGGTTGGCCCAGCGAGACGAAGACTACCCTGAGATTTTATCGGTCCCCACCAAAAATGGCCTCAAAGCACCCAGCGATACCGAGGTTTTGGTGATCGACACACCGGCAGGGCTTGCGGGGGCTGAGCTTTCAAAGATCTTGAGCAAATCACACACAGCCATCATGCCGATCTTGCCCTCGCCTGTGGATATGAATGCAGCCTGGCGTTACCTTGAAAAAACACTGACCCTCAAACCCCTGGCCTCGAAACAAACCGTTCTTGGACTGGTGGCCAATCGGGTCAAACCCAACACGATCATTTATCGAGAACTCTCTGGGTTTTTGGGCGATTACAAAGTGCCTGTGGTCGGTCAACTGCGCGATTCCATGAACTATGTCCGCGCCTATGAGCGGGGCCTTGGGGTCAGCGATTTGCCTGAGTACATGGCCGGCGAAGATTGGGCGCAGTGGGATAAGATCGTCAAGTGGGTCAAAAGCAAACGATCAGGCGCTTGATGGCTTTGGATAGAGCGCGACATTGGCTTTGTTGATCCCATCAAAGGCCTCGGCCTCTAGGGCGTCTAATAAAGCATCGACCCGATCTAGGCCCGGAACATCCAGACCCGGCGCGATGTCGGCCAAGGGAAGCAAGACGAACGCACGCTCCTCAAGACGGGGGTGAGGAACGGACAACACCTCATCCTCGATCACCAATTCACCAAAGACCAAGATGTCCAGATCCAGCGTTCGGGCTGCATAACGCTCAGGCCCTCGAATGCGACCAAAATCATGCTCGATGACTTGTAGGGCCAATAAGAGCTCGTGCGCGCTCAAAGCGGTCTCGATCTGAATCACTGCATTGAGATAATCAGGCTGTGGGCTTGCCACCCCCCACGCCGGTGTCCAATACGCCGGCGAGGTGGCCTTGAGGGTGGTGTTCGGTAAAGCCGCCACGCGCTCGATGGCTGCTTTTATGGTTTCAATCGGCTGGCCTTCGTTGCCCCCCAGACCGATAAAAGCATCTGTTCTTGTCATACTGGCCTTGGCCTAAGAGCGGGCTGCAGCGGGCTGGCTGGGCCTTCTGCGGCGCCTCGGGCGGCGCTTTTTAGCAGGCAGCGGTGGCCTAGCTGTGGCTTCGGGCAATTGCTCTTGGATCTTTGTCCACCAGTCGGCCACTTCTTTGAGCTCAGGTTCTTGGCTCACCCGAAGCAATAAAAAGTCATAGGCCGCCCGAAAACGACGCTCATGCACCATGCGCTCAGCGCGGCGCTCGGACTGTTTTAGAAACCTAGGTTGCATGCACCAGATCTCTCTGGCCATGGAGGAGTAGCGTCGATGGATGGCCACGGTCTGGGCTTGTTGGGAGATCACAACATCGGCCGCCTCACCCAGTGCATTGACCGGTGGATAGCCCTTGGCGATCATCGCATCGGCCCGGGTCTCGACCCGAGACCACAGAAACACAGCAAACAAAAATCCTGGGGTGACCGGTTGGTCGTTGTTGACCCGAAGATCGGTATTTTTCAGCCCAAGCTCCACCAATGGGGGCGGTGTCTTGGGATTGGAAAACAGGCTTGGGAACAATTGGTCCCACAAGTCATGGTCCACTAGGGCCTGGTAAGTCTCCCAAGCATGGCCACTTAAAAACAGTTTTAAGATCTCATCAAACAAACGCGCCGGTGGGATGTCGTTGAGCGATGCAGCCATCGTTCGGATGGGTGCTTCTGTCTCTGGGTCCATGGTCAGGCCCAGTTTGGTTTTAAATCGAATCGCTCTGAGCAGCCTAACCGGGTCTTCTCGATAGCGGGTCACTGGATCACCGATCAACGCCAGGCGTCTTCGCTTTAAATCTTCATAAGCGCCGGTGTAGTCTTTGAGGATCTCTTTTTTTGGGTCATACATCAGCGCATTGATGGTGAAATCTCGACGCATGGCATCTTCGGCTTCCGAGCCATAGATGTTGTCTCTGACCAAGCGGCCTTGCTCCATTTCTCGAACCGCCAGATCAGGCTTGGCGCGCTTTGATTGGGGTGACGGGCCAGAGCCACGGTCATCACCCCCCTCCCCTCTAAACGTGGCGACCTCAATGATCTCTCTGCCAAACCTAACATGCGCCAACCGAAAGCGTCGGCCGATCAGGCGGGCGTTTTTAAAAGCGTCTTGAATCTGTTCGGGCGTGGCATTGGTGGCCACATCAAAATCTTTGGGGGTCTTACCCAGCAACAAATCGCGGATGCAGCCGCCGACGATGCAGGCCTCAAACCCCAAGGCTTGCAGCCGCTCGACCACTTTTAAAGCGGCTTGGCTGAATTGACGTGGCTGCAGGCCATGGTCATCTTGGTCGATGATCAAAGGCTCGGCGTCTTGATAGGATGAGTGTTCAGGTGAGGACAAGTTGTTGTCTTTTTAATGATACGGTTTTGCTATAGTTTAACACCGATTGGTTCAACCCCTAAGCTAAGAGGTCTGGCATGACATTTGTGGTCACCGAAAACTGCATCAAGTGTAAATACACCGACTGTGTGGAGGTCTGCCCCGTGGATTGTTTTCATGAAGGCCCGAACTTCTTGGTGATTGACCCAGAAGAGTGCATTGACTGCACCTTATGCGAGCCAGAATGCCCAGCAGAAGCGATTTATCCAGAAGATGATTTGCCAGCAGACCAACTGAAGTTTTTAGAGCTCAACCGAGAACTGTCACAAGAATGGCCGGTGATTTCACAAATGAAAGACGCACCAGCCGATGCCAAAGAATGGGATGGGGTTCCGGACAAGTTGAAATACTTAGAGCGCTGATACAGCTCTGAAATAGCTGTGTTTTAAAGATGCTCTGGTCAGCCCAGCGCATCTCTGAGCATTGCCAAGATGTGCTCGGCCTGCTCCATCCCCACAATGCCACCGTCGCCTCTGAGCAATTCAATGCGACATCGGTCTTGGCCAATCGCCACCACATCAACCACGAATTGACCGGTGTAGTCCACCACCTCAGGCTCACGCCAAATGGCGAGCCTCGAAAACCCACTTTTGGGCACCACATAGCTTTGATGGCGATAGGCAAACTCAAAGCGGTGCTCTGAGACATCCACGGCCCGAAGAATGAGGCCCACTTCCTCATGATCCAAAATATAAGCGAGTTCCTCGGCCACCGAGGCTTGGTCTGCCTCGACTTCTAAGTGCAGGCCCTTGGCGCCAAAGCGGATGTGGGCCATGGAGGCTTCGGCCTCAGCAGATGTCTGTACCTGTGGCGGCCGACCAGCATCACCACTGGCAGCCAATTCAGGGAGATAGTAGCCGGGAACTTCGTAATCTTGGCGTGTGCGCGGCTCATCTAAGGACTCAGGCACCTTCAAATCGGCCACCTCTTCGCCTTGGATATAAATGGGCATGCGATCGCCTGCGGCACAGCCACTTAAGGCCAAGACAATCAATGCCAGAGCGCAACTGGGCATACGGCAAACGAAATCATTCAAAGGGCTACATTTATTCATAGAATCTGTTGGCTTTCCAAGGCTTGGATCAGTGCAAAAGAGCTCTCATGATAGCGTGAATCAAGGGCCACGAGGGGTAAGCGAATCGCCTCATCCACCCGACCCATTTTAGCCAGCAGCCACTTGGCGGGCACAGGGTTGGTCTCTATGCCCAAAAAGGCATAAAGCGCCTGCAAGGCCGCATCGAGCCTTAAAGCCTCCTCGACGCTGCCCTGTTTCATGTGATCACAGATCACGGCCATGGTCCGCGGAGCGATGTTGGCAGCCACCGAGATGACCCCATGCGCGCCTTGCTGCATGGCCCGAACAAAGGTTGCATCATCGCCACTGAACACCACCAAGCCACCGTCAATCAGCTGGGCCACCCGATCCTCATCGGGCACGGCCTCTTTGATCGCCACAATGTTGGGGTGCGCGCTTAAGGCCAAGGCCGTCTCAGGCAAGAGATCCACCGCCGTCCTTGAGGGGACGTTATACAAAATCACTGGGATCTCTGAGGCATCGGCCACGGCGTGGTAGTGCGCCAACAAGCCGCGTTGTGAGGGTCGGTTGTAAGAGGGCGTGACCACCAAAGCGGCATCGGCCCCGAGGCTGGCAGCCAATCGGGTTCTGGCGATGGTGTGCTCTGTCGATGGACTGCCGGTGCCTGCGATGACCAAGACTTTGCCTTTTAGCCGCTCGATGGCAAGGGTCAAGAGCTGGATGTATTCTTCATGATCCAGCGTTGCGGACTCTCCCGTGGTCCCTGCAATGACCACAGCGGCCGTGCCCGAGGCGGCATGCCACTGGAGCAGCGCCTCAAAAGCGTCTAGATCAATGACCGTTTTCCGATCGGCCCCAGGCTTCATGGGTGTGATGAGTGCAACACTGCTTCCTTGGAACATGAATTCTCCATAACAATGATGAATCGGGGCTTGTCAGTGACCGTTGCCCTCGCTATTCTGACAGTGTAACCCGAAGGTCATGAGGCAATCTATGAATGACACGGATCTAAAGCTCCACTCCGACGGCTTCGAAGCCACC
>CAYWVH010000016.1:2238-20405 GCA_964461845.1 uncultured Wenzhouxiangella sp. | reverse complement strand
AGGCTCACCTGATAAAGGCTCACCTGATAAAACAGACACCCTGACGCTGCAATCGTTCAAAGGCAAGGCTTTGGTGCTGTACTTTTATCCAAGAGACAACACCCCAGGCTGCACCCAGCAAGGCCAAGACTTCAGAGACCACTATAAAAAGTTCAAAGCGCTGGACGCGGAGATTGTGGGTGTGTCTCGAGACACATTGAAGTCCCATCAAAAATTCACTGAAAAATACAGCTTTCCTTTTCCGCTGATCGCCGATCCCGATGAAGTCTTGTGCAATCAGTTTGGTGTGATGAAAGAAAAAAATATGTATGGCAAGAAAGTCAGAGGCATTGAGCGGTCTACGTTTTTGTTCAATGCCAAAGGCACACTGGTAGAGTCTTGGCGTGGGGTGAAGATCCCAGGCCATGTTGAAGAAGTCTTGGCTGCTGTTAAAGCACTCAGCTGAGCAGCCAGCCCCATGACCAACAACAAAAGACTCTACATCCTCGATACCAATGTATTGATGCATGACCCAACGGCGCTGTTTCGGTTTGAGGAGCATGACATCTACCTTCCGATGGTGGTCTTAGAAGAGCTCGATCGGGCCAAAAAAGGGGTCTCTGAGGTTGCCAGGAACGTCAGGCAAGTCAGCCGGTTTTTAAATGAAATCATGCATGCGGATCTTGCCGATGGCGATGTCCGCGCACCGATTGATCTGAACCAAGGTGTGGCTTTGGTCCAGCCTGAGGGCTTGAACTTGAACATCGGCCAAGGCCGGCTGTATTTTCAGACCCAAGCGCTGACCAACGGCAAATCCTTGGTCGGTGATCGGTCGTTGGCGGATAACGAGATCTTGTTGGCTGCGCTTTGCTTGAGCCATGACCACCCAGAACTTGAGATTGTCCTGGTCTCGAAAGACATCAACCTTCGAATCAAAGCCACGATTCATGGGATTTTGGCTGAGGACTATCACAACGACCGAGCGCTCGATGACTTAAGCCTGCTCTACACGGGACTGACAGAAAAAGACAATGCGTTTTGGGAGACGCACGACGCAGAAGACTCGTGGACTGCTGAGGGTCGAACCTTTTATCGAATTGCCAGGCAAAAAGATGAAGTGTGGTACCCCAATCAATGCCTCCGTCTGAAAGGCGAGCATGGCATTGAAGCCTTGGTCCGTGAAGTGGCCGATGACCATGTGGTCTTTGAGCTTGCCCAAGACCACCGCCGACCCAACTTGAGCGTGTGGGGGATTCAGGCCAGAAACCCCGAACAAAACTTTGCGCTCAATCTATTGATGGACCCAGAGATTGATTTTGTCACTTTGCTGGGCACTGCAGGAACTGGCAAAACCTTATTAACACTGGCCGCTGGTTTGGCGCAAACGATGGATGACAAACGGTATCGGGAAATCATTGTGACCCGAGCCACGGTCTCGGTCGGCGAAGACATCGGTTATTTGCCAGGCACCGAAGAAGAAAAGATGACCCCTTGGATGGGGGCGCTCACCGACAATCTTGAGTTTTTGACCGAGCCCGATGGCGGGGGTGACAGCGCGGGGCCCTTCTCTACCCAATGGGGACGCTCAGCCACCCAAGAGCTGTTGACCAGCAAAATCAAAATTCGATCGCTCAACTTTATGCGTGGTCGGACCTTCTTAAATCGCTTCGTGATCATTGATGAAGCCCAGAACATCACGCCCAAACAAATGAAAACCCTGATCACGCGCGCAGGGCCAGGCACCAAGATCGTGTGTTTGGGCAACGTTGAACAAATCGACACGCCCTATCTCACCGAGACCACCTCAGGGCTGACTTACGCCATCGATCGATTCAAGCACTGGGCCCATGCTGGGCATGTCACACTCAAACGTGGTGAGCGCTCGCGCTTAGCCGATTACGCCTCTCAAGCGCTCTAAGCCAAAAAGATCAGGGGCCCATCGGGCCCCTTTTTTTAAGACTTCTTCCATGAATTGGCTGCCTTCCGGCCAGTGCTTAGGCTTTGGTAAAGACCAGGGCCTCATCTTGGGCATCGATCACGATCTCATCGCCCGGCACAAACTCGCCGGCCAATAAGCGCTGAGCCAAGACATTTTCCAGTTCGTGCTGGATCGCTCGCTTCAATGGCCTCGCCCCATAGACAGGATCAAACCCGGCTTTGCCCAAATGATCGAGCGCTTGGTCTGTCACCGTCAGCGTTAAATCGCGCTCTTTTAGGCGCCCAATCAAACCATCGATCTGAATGCGCGCAATGGATCTGATTTGGGTGGCATCCAATGGATGAAACACCACCATCTCATCGATGCGGTTCAAGAACTCGGGCCTGAAGTGATGAGAGACCACATCCATCACCGCTGATTTCATCGTCTCATACCCCTGGCCTGAGAGCTCTTGGATTCGATCCGAGCCTAAGTTTGAGGTCATCACGATCACAGCGTTTCTAAAATCTACCGTCCTGCCGTGGCTGTCGGTGAGCCGGCCATCATCCAGCACCTGCAACAAAATGTTGAACACGTCTGGATGGGCTTTTTCGACCTCATCCAACAAGATGACCGAATAGGGTCTTCGGCGAATGGCTTCTGTGAGATACCCACCTTCTTCGTAACCGACATAGCCAGGGGGTGCACCAATGAGCCTGGCCACTGCGTGCTTTTCCATGAACTCCGACATGTCGATGCGCACCATCGCCTCTTGGGTGTCGAACAAAAATTGCGCCAGTGACTTACACAGCTCTGTTTTACCAACACCGGTGGGGCCTAAGAACAAAAAGGAGCCGTTGGGTCGATTCGGATCACTCAAACCCGCCCTTGATCTTCTTATGGCATCGGCCACGGCTTTAACAGCTTCGTCTTGGCCCACCACCCGCTCGTGGAGGGCCGATTCCATACGAAGCAGTTTATCGCGCTCGCCTTCGAGCATTTTAGAGACTGGAATCCCAGTCCAACGGGCCACCACTTCAGCGATTTCTTCCTCGGTGACCTTGTTTCGAAGCAACTGGAAACTGCTCTCTTTGCCGTCTTCGCTGGCCGCTTCTGCTTCTTTGAGCTGCTTTTCAAGGGCTGGGATCTGGCCGTGTTGGAGCTCGGCCATTCTCGATAAGTCCTGAGCGCGACGGGCGTTCTCGAGCTCCGCCCGAGCGCGTTCTAGCTCTTCTCTGATTTGGCTTGAGCCTGCCACGGTGGCTTTTTCTGAAAGCCAAATCTCTTCTAAGTTAGCAAATTCCCGCTCCAAACCTTGGATCTCAGACTCCAAATCCTCCAGACGCTTTTTCGACGCCTCATCGGTTTCTTTTTTCAAAGCCTCTCGTTGGATCTTTAACTGAATCAAACGACGCTCCAAACGGTCCAAGGCTTCTGGCTTGGAATCGATCTCCATGCGGATGCGGCTCGCGGCCTCATCCATCAAATCAATGGCTTTGTCCGGCAGGTTTCGATCGGTGATGTATCGGTGCGACAACGTCGCTGCCGCGACCAAGGCAGGGTCGGTGATGTCCACCCCGTGGTGGACTTCATAGCGCTCTTGCAAGCCACGCAAGATGGCGATGGTGTCTTCAACCGATGGCTCACCCACCAGTACTTTTTGAAAGCGCCGCTCAAGGGCTGCGTCTTTTTCGATGTTTTCTCGGTACTCATTTAAGGTGGTGGCGCCCACGCAATGAAGCTCTCCTCGGGCCAGCGCGGGTTTTAGCATGTTGCCAGCATCCATAGACCCTTCGGCCTTGCCGGCACCGACCATGGTATGGATCTCATCAATGAAGAGGATGATTTGGCCTTCTTGTTTTTTTAGATCATTCAAGACCGCTTTTAAACGCTCTTCAAACTCGCCTCTGAACTTAGCGCCTGCAATCAACGCGCCCATGTCCAAAGACAGCACCCGCTTATTGCGAAGCCCCTCGGGGACTTCACCATTGATGATCCGCTGCGCCAACCCCTCGACGATGGCGGTCTTACCCACCCCAGGCTCGCCGATGAGCACGGGGTTATTTTTGGTGCGGCGCTGTAAGACTTGAATGGTTCGACGAATCTCCTCATCGCGACCAATCACAGGATCAAGCCTCGATTGCTCTGCTTTTTCGGTGAGATCGATGGTGTATTTTTTCAAGGCCTCGCGGCTGTCTTCAGCATTGGGGTCTTCAACTTTCTCACCCCCCCGGATGGCATCAATGGCTTGTTCGATGCCAGCTTTCGTGGCCCCTGCCCGGGTCAACAGATCCGCCAAGCGGCCTTTGGCCTCAAGGGCTGCGAGCAAAAATAGCTCTGAGGCAATATAGGCATCGCCGCGTTGATTGGCGATCTTGTCGGTCAGGTTTAAGGCTCTGCCCAGATCATTGGAGAGATTGACCTGGCCTGCTTGGCCTGACACCTTGGGAAACCCCTCCAAAGCCTCGCCCAAAGACGAGCGAAGGGCATTGACCTGGACGCCTGCGCGCGTCAACAGGCCTCGGGTGCCACCGCCTTCTTGGTCAAGTAGGGCCACCATCAAATGCTCAGGTTCGAGCATCTGATGGTCCATCCGCACCGCCAGGCTCTCGGCCTCGGCGATGGCTTGCCCGAATTTGGCTGTCAATTTGTCCATTCGCATGGTCAGACTCCCATCAAAAATACCGCTACTTACCCACAAGTTGGGGGCGGCTGACCCTCGGATTCAAGTGCCCGAGGACGATTTCGGAAAATATGTCATAATTTACGCGTAATTTATGCTATTTTTGACGCTCAACGATGATTGAGAGGCCTCATTGGCGTGGATAAGACCTCAACCCAGCCTCAGATCAAGCGCCTTTTGCGGGATCGCTTGTTGGCCATGCCCCTAGGCCAAGCCATTGCGCTTCATGGCCCCATCGGTTGCGGAAAGCGTGCCCTGGCCAAAAAGCTATTAAGTTTCGACGTCACCACCTGCCACCAGCGAAACAGCACCCCCGATGCTGTAAAACGAATCCGCCTCCATCCCTTGATGCTCACCGAGCTTGGGGTCCGAACGCCTGAGGCTTTCTTACAGCTATTGGACCGCGGTGGCTTCCCTGAAGGGATTTGGCGCCAGACACCTTCTGATGGCCTACCCCCTTATCTTCAATCGCTGTTCTCGGCGCTATTGACCAGCCATCGGAATTGGCAGCAACTAGACAGCCCTGAGCGTTTGTGGCAAGCAGTCAGCATGCGCGTGGGTCAGACACTCTCCATCCGAGCGCTGGCTCAGGCCTTGGATGTTTCTGATCGTGTGGTGAAAGGCTGGGTCGATGGCTTAGAGGCCCATCATGGCCTGTTTCGCCTCCCGCCCTTGCAAAGCCCCATCAATGAGGTTGCCTTCCGAGCACTGAAGAAAGATCAGAAACACTACCCCTATGACTGGTCGCAAGCCCGAAGCCCGAACACCAAACTGGAAACTTTGGTGGCCAATCACCTCTTGCAGTGGGTCGAGTCGAGCATGGACTTAGACGGACGCGCTTTGGCGCTTCACTACTTCAGGGACTGTGATCAGCGCGAGGTGGATTTTGTGGTCCTGGATCAAGGATCACCGGTGCTGTTGATCAATGTTGATCCTGTGATCGAGCAACCCAACCGGGCTTTGGTGTATTTGAAAAAGAAATTCCCAGGCGCTCAAGCTTGGCAGCTTGCCTTAGAAGGCCCGATGGATGCAGTGCTCATGCAAGACATCCATATCGCCCACCCACTGGCGTTCTTACAAAGACTTGGGTGATGTTCACGGCCCCGTCTGTCCAAAGCCTTTAGAATGAACGCTTAATCGATCCGCCAGCACTCAAATAAAGGAACCATGCATGGGCAACCGACTCTCCAAAATCTACACCCGCACCGGTGATGATGGCACCACAGGCCTAGGCGATGGTTCTCGAACACAGAAAGACAGCCTCAGGGTAGAAGCCTACGGCACGGTCGATGAGCTCAATTCCACCATTGGGATGTTGATTGCCACCATTGAAGATCAATCCTTATCAAGCATGCTCCTCGACATCCAGCATGACTTGTTTGATTTGGGCGGTGAGCTGTGCATGCCAGAAATGTCATTGATCAAAGACCACCACACCACCCGCATAGAAAAGGAGTTGGACCGATTAAACGCCGATCTCCCGCCTCTCAAGGATTTTATTTTGCCGGGTGGTTCACTGGCCGCGGCGCAGGCGCATTTGGCCCGGACCATTTGCAGACGCGCTGAGCGTCGCGTGATTACATTGGCCCGACAAGAACCCGTCAATGATGTCGTGATTCACTACTTAAACCGCTTATCGGATTTGTTGTTTGTGACCGCACGCACGGTGGCGCGGCAATCTGGGGCCGGTGAGGTTCTTTGGGAGCACAACAGAGACCGATAGGCTGCGGACTTGGCCGAGGAATTGGCCCAGCAAGCGGGCAAGGCACGTGCTAGCTTGAGCGCTCTGCCTCGCCTGCCATCTCCTCAGCGTCTTCATACTGAGCAATGGCCGCCAGCAATTTTCTCTCATGCACCAACCCCATCGCCAAGCTCACGCACATCAAAAGCAATACCAAGGTAAAAGGCAACGCGGTCGAGATCGCTCCGGCTTGCAACGCACCGAGTACTGTGCTCCCACCCAAAGCCAATAGCACAGCCGCAATCGAGCCTTGGGTCATGACCCAAAAAACACGCTGCGCTTTGGGCGCGTTGGTCTTGCCCCCTGAGGTGATGGAATCAATCACCAACGAGCCAGAATCGGATGAGGTGATAAAAAACACCAGCACCAACACAATCGCCAAGAACGAGGTGACCTCGGTCATCGGCAAATGCGTCAGCATCTGAAACATGGCCAGCGATGAGTCTGTGATGCCACCGGCCAGCTCACCAATGCCGTCCGTGGCCTGCTCAATGCCAATCCCACCGAAGGTGCCCATCCAGACCATGGTGACCAAGACAGGCACCAACATCACCACCGTTAAGAACTCTCGGATGGTTCGCCCATACGAGACCCGGGCAATGAACATGCCAACAAACGGTGACCAAGAAATCCACCACGCCCAAAAGAAGATGGTCCAACCATGATAGAACGCATCGTCTTCCCGACCGATGGGGTTAGACAGTGGCAAGAAGTACTGAAGATAGCCCGAAGCAATCGCCTCCATGTGGCCCAATACCGATAACAAGGAGGCTGCGATCATGACAAACACCAGCAAGGCAAAAGCCATGAGCATGTTGATATTGCTCAACACCTTCACCCCACCATGTATCCCACGAAGCACCGAGGCCAGCGCCACCAAGGTCACCGCTGCAATGATAAAGATCTGAGTCCGAAGGCCTGGGGGCAGGTCAAACAAAAACACCAAGCCACTGGTGGCTTGTTGCGCCCCAAACCCCAATGAGGTTGCCAAACCAAAGATCGTGGCCAATACCGCCATGATGTCAATCAAATGCCCAGGCCAGCCCCACACCCGATCCCCAAGCAATGGATAAAAGCTCGATCTCAAGGTCAAAGGCAAGCCCTTGTTATATGCAAAAAAGGCCAATGCCAAAGCCACAATCCCATAAATGGCCCAGGGATGAAGCCCCCAGTGATACATGGTCGCCCCGAGCGCTGCGGCCTTGGCATCCTCACTCATCTCGCCGATGCCCAAAGGACTGGCCGCAGATCCCGTGAAATACCCCACAGGCTCTGCCACCGACCAAAACACCAGCCCAATGCCCATGCCCGCTGCAAACAGCATCGCGAACCAAGAGAGGTTTGAAAAATCAGGCGTGGCGTCCTCACCGCCTAGGCGAATCTTGCCCACCGGCAAGACGATGAGGGCCAATGCAAAGACCAAAAACAGGTTGCTGGCTGAGAGGAACAGCCAATCAAAGCCATTGAGAATGCCGCTTCGAAGGGTGCCCAAAGATTCGCTGGCGGTGGCCGGAAACACCAAAGCCCAAGCCACGAACAACAAGATCAGACTCGCGCTGATCACAAAGACAGGGTTGTGAAGATCAAGGCCCTTCCACTGGATGTTGTCTTGGCCGAGCTCGTAGTCGGTCTCATAGACTTCTTCCAGGGCCTGAATCAGTGGGTCTTCAGCGACCTCGGCGCTGGAGGATTCTGACGGGTGGCTCATACCAAGCCCCTGGGTCTGAACAATTGATCGTGCAGGTTTAAGGCATAACGGTCGGTCATGCCCGCCACAAAATCGAGCACCTGCGTCAAGCGATCAGCGTCTTGGTTGCGGTAAGTGGCTGGGATCTCATCCGGGTGATCAAGAAGATGATCAACCAGCTGATGAATGACCAACTTGGCCCGGTCTGCTTGAGCCACCGCAGCTGGGCGCATATACACCCGATCAAACATGAACTCCCTAAACAACTTCATGGCCAACATGACATCGGCTGACATGGCGATCTTGCCCCGTTTGGCAGACTCCTCAATGACCGCGTTGACCATCACGTTGATCCAGCTTCGGCCTTTGATGGGACCCAGGCAATCGACAATCTCTTTGGGCACATCTTCGACTTGGATCACGCCTGCCCGCAGAGCATCATGCAAGTCATGGGTGAGATAAGCAATGCGATCTGCAAACCGAATGAGCCATGCTTCCGGTGTTTCTGGCGGCGGTTGGATCTTCCAAGTGTGCGCCCGGATCCCATCCAATACTTCATGGGTTAAGTTCAAAGGCTCGAGCGTTTGAAAGATGCGAACGCCTTGGGCGGAGTGCAACCACTCCCCGTCCACATAATCGGATAAGGCATCCTCACCCGTGTGCCCAAAAGGCGTGTGGCCACAGTCGTGGGCCAGCGCGATCGCTTCGGTCAAGCTCTCGTTTAAGCCCAAGCCCACCGCCAAGGCCCGTGCCACCTGGGTGACTTGCAGGGTGTGCGTGATCCGAGTGACAAAGTGATCGCCCTCCGGATTGATAAAGACTTGGGTTTTGTGTTTCAGTCGCCGAAAGGCTTTGGAATGCAACACCCGGTCTCTATCGAGCTCAAAAGCGGTCCGAAACGCATCAGGCGTCTCTTCTTTGGCTCGGCCTTTGGTCTGGGTCGATCGGGTCGCCAAGGGCGAGAGCGTTGCCTCACGGGCCTCTCTCATCTGGCGGTCGACCACCAATAAGCCACTTTGAATGGGGGTGACAGAAGACATCAAGGAATAGTGTAACGCACGAGGGGCCTAAAAAGCATCACGCCGGGAGAACCCGGCGTGATGGTATTGCGTGGGTTAACCGTTGCCGATCAATACTCGAAACCAATCCGAGTGTAGAGGAAGCGACCGTTAAACCCAAAGGGCGAGAACGATGAGTAGGGGAAGATCCGATCGAAATCGGTGGTATTCGCGCCCACTCTGTTATTGATTTGTTCTGCGGTGTCTGGGTAGACATCAAATAAGTTGTTCGCACCAAAGGCCAACTTAATGCTTGGGGTCAACTCATAACCAAACTCCAAATCCACAATGGTCTTGGCAGGCAGTGGCTCATCATTGGCCGCTGTGGTTGAAGGATCAACCGTCTTACCAAAGCGCGTGGCTTGAGCTGTGATGCGGAAGTCCTCATAACGCCAAGTGGTGCCGAAGTTGAACTTGTCTCTTGGAGAACCCTTTTCAAATCGAGTTCTTTCCAACCGGGAGAACAGGTTATCTTCAGTCACACCGACTTGAGCGAGCTCAGCAGGCGGTGGCAACACCTTGGTGACATCATTGGTGGTGTAGTTGTACCCAGCTGTGAAGTCCATGGTGCCGTAGTCGTTCAAGCTCACAGAGTAGCTACCGACGATGTCAATGCCTTCCGTGGTTGAATCAATGCCGTTTAAGAAGAACCGTGCACGGTTCGCACCTGTGCCCTGCAGCAGCGAGACAACGCCAGCCCCTGAGAGATTCTCAGACAACACAATCCGATCGTCAATATCGATGCGGAAGACATCCACAGAGATGTTGGCGCGATCAAACGGCTGCCACACGAAACCAAACGAGTAGGTTTGTGAGGTCTCTTCTTCCAGCCCTGGTGAACCTAGGGCTTGTGCCACGTTTGAGTCAGGACGGAACGTGCCAGTTTCTGTGGGCACACCATCCACAAACACGGTGGCGACAGAAGTAAAGAACTGCTGAGCCAAAGAAGGTGCTCTAAAGCCCGTTGAGACTGAACCTCTCAAGGCGAACTGATCGGTGGCTTGATAACGACCGGCCAATTTACCAATCACGGTAGAGCCAAAGTCTGAGTAGTCCTCGAAACGAATGGCTGCTGAGGCATTGAACTGAGAGGTCACATCCGCATCAATCTCAGCGTACACGCTCATGTTGTCACGGTTGCCTGTGATTTCAGACTCAGGGGTGAAGCCTGGGAACACCTGGCTGCCCGCTGCACCACCAGCTGGGCCTTGGATATAGCTGTTCAGCTCACCTGCGCTGATTTGGTATTCCTCATCGCGGTATTCAAAACCAACAGCGACGTTAGTCGGCATGCCATTGAAGTCATAAAGCTTGCTGGCATCGGCATTGAAAACCACTTGAGAGTTCTTCAAGGTGCCTGCTTTAAACTCGGTCTGGCTGGCCGCACCCAGTGATCTGTTCAAACTATTGATGACCCCGAACTCGAGTTCGTTGGAGCCATAGACCAAAGAGGTATCAATAATCCAGTCGTTGACCTCACCTCTAATACCACCAGCAAAGCTCATATCACTGGTGTCGGTGGTGATCAGCGGCAAGAAACCATCCGGATAAATCGCCAACACGTTTCTGGCATCTGAAGCACGGCGATAGAAACCACCGGCATCACCCTCGCGGGTGGCGTAGTTACCGAATGAATAGAACTCCCAACCATTGGCCATTGGGATGGCGCTGTTGAAGAAGATCGCGGTCTCTTCGGTGTTGGGATCGCCAAAGCGGTGGTTGATGCGATCAAAAGTGAACTCACGGTTATCAAACTCACCACCCACTTTCGGATAGTTTTGGCGTGGATCAAAGCCCGAGCGGTTGGTGTTGTCGCGCTCACGGTATTGAACCGCTAAATTGAAATAACCATCACCCACATCGAAACCACCACCGAACTGTAAGGTTGTGGTCTGACCGTCTTTGATGTAGCGGTCTTTACCTTCAGACACTGACAGACCACCGGAGGGGGTCACACTGACAGGGCCTGGTGCGGGGACACCATCGGCGGTGGTGCGGTGCTCACCATAGATGGCTGTCGCATTAAAACGCGCCGCACTTTCTTTCAACACGATATTGATCACACCCGCGATGGCGTCTGAGCCGTACTGAGCGGCCGCACCATCACGCAATACTTCAATGCGCTCAATGGCATTGGGTGGGATCATGTTCAGATCGACAGCGGTTGAACCCCGGCCCACAGAGCCGTTCAAGTTCACCAGCGCTGAGGTGTGGCGGCGCTTGCCATTGATCAAGACCAGAGTCTGATCAGGCGCCAAACCACGCAGCTGGGCTGGACGAATCTGGTCTGTGCCGTCTGTGATCGATGGGCGCGGGAAGTTAAAGCTGGGCAACAATCTTGCCAAAATTGCACTGGTTTCCGTCAAACCCGTTTCAGTCAACGCCTCTGAACTGATGACATCAATCGGCACGGCTGAATCAGCGATCGAGCGGTCGCGACGACGGGTACCGGTCACAGCGATGCGATCGGTCTCTTCGGCGGCGGCTTGAGGGTCATTCTGAGCTTGTTGCGCCACCGATGGTGCCGCCACAATTCCGAGGCCTGCAATGATGCACGCGCTCAATAAACTTCTCTTGATCAGCCCTGCATGGCTGTTGTTTGGATGGGTTTGCTTCATCTGAAACGTCTCCTTATCTAAAAATTCCCTGAAGCTTTTGAGTCAGCCCAGGGGTCTCGCTTTCTTTGTTAATAAATTGTTACCGATCTGGGCAAACTATACCATGTCGGCGTGAATCTCAAACAGGCCAAAAGTCACCCTCATTTAGGCCCCACACTAGGCCCGAAGCAGCTCGTTAATCGAGGTTTTTGCACGTGTTTTGGCGTCCACGGTTTTGACAATCACCGCCGCATACAGGCTGTGGCTGCCATCTTGGGCTGGCAATGTGCCCGAGACCACCACGGACCCTGCCGGCACTCGGCCGTAATGGATCTTGCCCGTGGCTCGGTCATAGATGCGTGTGGATTGCCCAATGAAGACCCCCATGCCGATGACGGTACCCTGCTCCACCACCACGCCTTCGACGATTTCTGAACGCGCTCCGATGAAACAATCATCTTCAATGATGGTTGGGTTGGCCTGCAAGGGCTCTAACACCCCACCGATCCCGGCACCGCCTGAGATATGAACGCGCGCCCCGATTTGGGCGCACGAGCCGACCGTGGCCCAGGTATCGATCATGCTGCCGGGCCCCACATAGGCACCGATGTTCACATAGCTTGGCATCAACACCGCATCTGGCCCTATAAAAGCGCCTTGCCTCACCAATGCAGAAGGCACGATGCGAGCGCCGGTGGCGCTGGGTTCATCACCCTCTCCAAACCGCAACGCCACTTTATCGAAATAGCGGGTCAGCCCGTCACTGATGACTTGGTTACCGGTGATGCGAAAATGAAGCAAGATCGCTTGCTTTAACCACGCATTGACCTGCCACCCAGCCTCTGTGGGCTCGGCCACCCGAAGCTCGCCCGATTCAAGCAGACTCAAACAGGCATCGATGGCTTCTCTTAACTCCTCTGGATGGTGCGCTGGACTTAACTCGGCCCGTTCTTCCCAGGCCGCTTCAATGGTGGTTTGCAACTGTGTTTGACTCATGATTCGCTTCTCATCCAAATGACTTTTTATCCATCCAATCGTTTCTGTAACTGCTCAATCAGCGTCTGTGATCGATCTGCCTCAAGGGCAACGGTTTGACCCCTTTGGTCTTGCCCAATGATAAAGACATCCTCAACCCGCTGCCCAAAGGTGGCGATGCGCGCATCCAATAACCTCAAATCCAAGGCCACCAAAGTCTCTGCGATGGCCGACAGCAAGCCGGGCCGATCGGTCGCCGTGACCTCCAGCGCGGTCAAGCCATCCCGAGCTGGCCGTAAAGAAACCACCGCTGGGTCCATAAAGGGCTGCAAACGTCTTGGCACGGGCTTAGGCGGCAGTGGCCTGACCACCTTGGCCAGTAACTGCTCAGCCAATACAGCCTCTAGGCGCTTGGCATCGGCGGTGGGGATTGGCCCATCGGCTTGGTCCATCACCTGAAAAATATCCCAGCTCAAGCCATCGGTGGTGGTGATCACCCGAGCGGCGACCACGTTGAGCTGCATGCGATCAAGCTCTCGGGCCACCAAGGCAAAGAGGCCTGGAAAATCCTCGGCATGCACAAAGACCTCACTGATGCCTTTATCCACATCCGCTCTGGTTACCACCAATGGCCGTTCATGATGCTTGAGCACCGCCTCGGTGGTCCAAATCAGCTGAGCTGGATCTAGGCGTAAAAAGGTGCGCTCGGGCAAGGTGGCCCACAGCGCTTCTACCTCGCTATGTTGGTCTGGACCAAAACCTATGAGGCTTTCTTCCTTGGTCTTTTGAATGCCCAGCCACTCATCAGGCGCCTTGTCTAGGCCGCCCTCTAAGTTGTTCGCGCTGGCTTCATACAAAGCCCATAAAAGGCTGTCTTTCCAAGAGTTCCAGAGACTCGGGCTGGTGGCTGAAATGTCGGCCACCGTCAAGACATACAAGTAATCCAATGCCCGGCGGTTGGGCATGCGCTGACAAAACCGATGAACCACTTGCGGATCAGAAATGTCCTCTCGCTGTGAGGTTTGCGAGAGCAACAAATGCGCTTCTACCAACCAAGCGACCAATTGGCGGTCTTCATCACTCAAAGGCAGAGCCTGACAAAAGACCCGGGCGTCGTCTGCACCCAACACCGAGTGATCCCCCCCTCGGCCTTTGGCAATGTCATGAAACAAAGCGGCCAGATACAACAGGTGGGGCCGGTCGATGCGCTTAAATACATCGATGGCATGGCCAAACTGATCGGCGTACTCACCGTTGGCAAAGCGCCGAATATTTCTGACCACAAAAAGCGTGTGCTGATCCACCGTATAGACATGAAAAAGATCAAACTGCATGCGCCCTGTGATCTCTGAAAAAGCGGGGAGCAGCGATCCCAACACGCCATAGCGGTTCATCCTAGCAAGCTGGTGATAAACCCCTTGGGGGCTTTTCAAGAGATCCAAAAAAATCGCCAAGACGTCCGGGTCTTGCCGGAAAGCATCATCAATCAAATACAAATGTTCTCGGACCAAGCGAATGGTCGCAGCCCTCACGCCCAAGATCTGAGGCTGATCGGCCAAGACCTTGAACATCTTGATCAATAAAACAGGTTGATATACAAAGCCTTGTGGATCAACCAGCTCAAGATAGCCATCGGTGATTTGAAAATCCTCATCGATCTCGGCGCTGGGCAAATGCTGGCGACTGGCCAACAGCTCTTCTTCGAAACTTTGCAACAGCCGCTCATTGAGCCTTGCCAAGCGCATCGCCACACGGTAGTAGCGCTGCATGAATCGCTCAACATCGGCATTGCTCGCTAACTCACCAGGCAAGCTGTCACCAAAAATTTCAGCCAACTTGCGTTGATGGTCAAACAACAAGCGTTCTTCAGCCCGCCCTGCGATCTGATGCAAGGCCCAACGAAGCGACCACAAATAAGTCCTGCCTGCGATCAGCTCGGCAAGCTCATCTTCTGATAAAAAATCGTGCTCGATCAGCCCGTGCAATGTGGTAGTCCGAAAATAACGGTGGGTCACCCAAGCAATCATCTGCACATCGCGAAGCCCACCCGGGCCCTCTTTGAGGTTGGGCTCTAGGTTATAAATCGTGTCCTCGAATTGCGCATAGCGCTGGGTTTGCTCTGCCACCTTGGCTTTAAAAAAATCCGCCGCGGGCCAAAGGGTGGGCTCATCAAGCGCTCTTTGAAATGCACCATAAAGGACACTGTCCCCAGCGATGAAGCGGTGCTCCATCACATTGGTCATCACAGAGACATCCACCGTGGCCTGCTCGATGCACTCTTCAACCGTTCGAACGCTGTGGCCTGGGTTGAGGCCCACATCCCAAAGCACCTGAATGAACTGCCTCACCGAGGCTTGGTGGGGATCACTCAAAGCCGAAGGCCCAGGATGGAGAATCAAGACATCGAGATCGGAATGGGGGTGAAGCTCACCGCGGCCAAACCCCCCAACGGCGCACAAAGCCAAGGGTGTGTCTTCACCCAACAAAGCTTGCCATAAGGCCAACACCAACTGCTCGACCACCCAAGCCCTGGCATGCACCAATTGGGCAATGTCAGTCCCACTTGAGAACAAGGAAGCCAGCATTGCGTCGGCCCGGGCCCGCTCCGCACTCAATTGATGGGTCAGCGCCCGAGGTTCTGGGGTCAGTGCTTCTAAGGCAGACAGATCAAGGCAGTGGCGGGTAGCAGGGACAGCGCCAAGTCGATCGGGTGGCGCGGGCATGCTCATTAAATGGGATCACCCGGCAGTCGAGTCAAAATATCCACGCCGGTCTCCGTCACCGCCAAAGTGTGCTCCCATTGGGCAGATAAGGAGCGGTCGCGTGTGATCACCGTCCAGTCATCAGGCAATAATTTGGTCTGGGCTTTGCCCAGATTGATCATTGGCTCGATGGTGAAGGTCATGCCAGGTGCCAACACCAAGCCCTCACCCGCGCGCCCATAATGCAAGACTTGTGGTGGTTCATGGAACTGACGCCCAATGCCATGCCCACAGTAATCCCGCACCACCGAACAACGTTCGGACTCGGCGTAGCTTTGAATGGCATGGCCAATGTCGCCCAAGGTCGCACCAGGCCTGACCTGTTCGATGCCAATCACCAAGGCTTGGTGTGCGACCTCACAGATGCGTCGGGCTTTGACCGAGGGCTCGCCCACATAAAACATCTTGCTGGTGTCCCCGTGCCAGCCATCTAAGATGATGGTCACATCGATGTTGACGATGTCACCCTCTTTCAAGGCTTTGTCTGAGGGGATGCCATGGCAGACCACATGATTGACCGATGTGCAGATCGACTTTGGAAAACCGCGGTAGTCCAGGGGTGCTGGAATCGCGCCCAAGGTCTCGGTGATGAAGCGATGGCAGCGCTCGTTTAACGCTTCGGTGGTCACTTTCGGCTGAACAAAAGGCGCGATCATCTCCAAAACGCGCGCAGCGCCCTGACCCGCCCGGCGCATGGCTTCAATCTCTTCTTGGCTCTTAATGGGAACGGCTTGGCTCATCGCGGTTTAAAGTGTGTGCCCTGACAGGGTAAAATGGTGTGTTTTATTGGGTTTTAGTGTACCTGATTGAGGCTTCTTCATCAGCCAGACCATGCCTTTTGGCACGTGCAGATGAAGGGGCCCCGCTGGCACACTATCGCTTGATGCTTGGCGCATAGACCCTAAAGAGGGCATCCCATGGGCCAAAACCAACCCACCTTGATATGGATTAAACAGGCAAAACACCGTGGCTAAATTTAAAAAATACCTACTACCACCCGCCATTATTCTTGGCTCGATTATCGTGGTTGTTATTTTGGCCTCCAACCGCCCGAAACCACCCGAGCGAGAGCCCATGGTCACGGCCATGTTGGTGGATGTGATCGAGGCCCAAATCAGCGAAGGCAGCTTCAGCGTGGAAGCCCAGGGCACGGTCAGACCAAGAACACAGACCACGGTCTCGGCAGAGGTGGGCGGGCGCTTGGTCTCTTTGTCTGAGCAATTCGTGGCCGGTGGCTTTTTCAAAAAAGGCGAGGTGCTGGCCCAGATCGATCCCAGTGATTATCAAGCGGCTTTATTGCAAGCCGAAGCTGAGCTTGCATCCGCCGAGGCACGGTTGGCCGATGAGCTTGCCCGCTCTGAACAAGCCAAACGCGATTGGGAAAGAATGCATGGCACAGACCGGCAAGCCAATGACTTGGTGCTTCGGTTGCCTCAACTGGCCGGTGCCGAGGCCTCTGTGGATGCTGCCCAAGCAGCGGTGCTTCGGGCCAAGCGCAATTTGGAGAGAACATCGATCACGCTGCCCTACGATGGCTTGGTCAGAGCCCGCAATGTCGACTTGGGCCAATATGTCAATCCAGGGATGGCTTTGGGGGTCACGTTTGCGGTGGATGTCGCTGAAGTGAGGTTGCCGCTCTCAACCCAAGACCGAGCTTTTTTAAACCTGCCCCGAGCGGGTGAGGTCGGGGTGGATGGGCCCTTTGTCAGCCTTCGCGCCAATGTCGATGGCCAGTGGGGTGAATGGGTAGGCCAAGTGGTCAGAACCGAAGGGGTGATCGATGAAAACACCCGCCTAAGCTATGTGGTGGTGGCCATTGAAGACCCCTACTTAAAGCTCGGCAATGGCACTGGGGAACGGGTCTTGCCGATGGGCACGTTTGTAGAAGCGGTGGTTGAAGGAAGATCATCTGAAGGCTACATCAAACTGCCCCGCTCTGCCCTTCGTGGCGGCGATACGGTGTTCATTGCCAACGACGAAGACAAGCTGGAGATTCGTGAGGTGTCGGTGATTCGAGCGACCACCGAAGAGGTCTATGTCCAAAACAGCATCTACCCGGGCGATCGGGTGATCACCACAGGCATCACCGCCCCCATCCCAGGCTCTAAACTTCGCATCCAAGGGGCGGCACCCACACCATCCACGGACAGCGATCAAGCAGATTCTGATGATGGTACCAACGAGGAGCCACAGCCATGATGCTCTCTGAGCGCAATTGGTATGGCAACATCATCGCGTGGTTTGCGCACAACCCCGTGGCGGCCAACCTATTGATGGTCTGTCTCATCGCCGGTGGTCTCTTTACAACGGCCACCATCACCAAAGAAGTCCAGCCCCGAATCGAGATCAACTACATCTCAGTGACGGTCCCCTACCGAGGGGGCACACCCAAAGATGTGGAAGAAGGTGTTTTGATCAAAGTCGAAGAAGCCATCCAAGACTTAGAGGGCATCAAAGAAATCACCTCCACCGCGCGAGAAGGTTCAGGCTCGGTGTCGATCGAGGTGGATGCCGATTACGATGTCTTGGAGGTCTTAGACCAAGTCAAAAACCGGGTGGATTCGATTTCTACCTTTCCTGCTGAGACCGAACGCCCAATTGTTCGAAGAAGCGAGTGGACCAATGAAGTCTTGTGGGTCTCGGTGTTTGGCGATGTGGATGAACGTACCCTCAAAGAAGCAGCCAGAGAGATTCGTGATGACTTGGTTTCACTGCCCTCGGTCACGCGCGCCGAAATGGTCGGGGATCGTGCCTATGAAATTGGCAT
>CAYWVH010000016.1:0-2138 GCA_964461845.1 uncultured Wenzhouxiangella sp. | reverse complement strand
CAAGATGCCTTGGCTTTGTCGCGTCAAGTCAGAGCTTACATCGATGACATGCAAGGCTCATTGCCCGAGGGCATCAGCATCGATTGGTGGGCGGATTCGTCGTTTTATCTCAAAGGCCGGATTGACATGATGGTGGAGAACCTACTGGTGGGTTCTTTGCTGGTGTTTTTGATCCTGACCTTGTTCTTGCGACTCAAGCTCGCTTTTTGGGTGATGGTGGGCTTATTTGTCGCCTTTATGGGCGCGATGTGGGCACTGCCACTGGTGGGCGTGACGATCAACTTAATCAGCCTCTTTGGCTTTTTGGTGGTGCTGGGTATCGTGGTCGATGATGCCATCGTCATGGGGGAATCAGCCTACTCAGAGATCAGAGAGCATGGTCACTCTGTGGACAATGTGGTCAATGGGATTCATAAAGTGGCCATCCCAGCGACCTTCGGGGTACTGACCACCATCGCTGCGTTCTTGCCGATCTTAATGGTGGGGGGCATTTCAGGTCAGTTCTTTGCGGCCATTGGATGGGTGGTGGTCTTGTGCCTCATTCTCTCACTGGTCGAGTCCAAGTTGATCCTGCCGGCGCATTTGGCACACATGAAAGTCCAAAAATATGAGGCCAATACCTCCAACCGTTTCATCCAGTTTCAGCGCCGGTTCTCCGATGGCTTGTTTAAGTTTGTCGATGGGGTGTATCTGCCCTCATTAACGGCAATGCTCAAGCGCCGCTATTTGGCCTTGGCATCATTCATTGCGGTCTTGATCTTATCATTGGGCCTCATTGTCAGCGGCCTAATGAAGGTGGTGTTTTTCCCAGATTTTGCCGCCGACTTTGTCAGAGCAGATTTAGAGATGAATGAAGGTACGCCTTCTGACGTCACGCATCGGACCATGGATTTTCTAAACGAAGCTTTGCAACGCGCCGACCAAAGACTCCAAGAAGAAAATAACCTTCCAGGTCCGGTGACTCGGACGGTGTTTTCGTGGTCAGGCTCAGACACCACTGGCGGTTTGTTTATTGAACTGACGCGTGATGAAGACTCGCGTGTCTCCACTCAAGAACTGGAGCGCGCCTGGCGAGAAGAGGTCGGTGAGCTTCCAGGTGTCAGAGGACTTCGCATCGGTGGCGCGGGTGGCCCCGGGGGTGATGGGCCCGATCTCTCGTTCCAGTTTGTGGGCAATAACATCGCGCAATTGGAGCAAGCGGCCAAAGCGGTCGAAGACAAGATCCGCGAGTACTCGGGCACATTCGATATCAGAAACTCTTATGAAACGGGGGTTAGAGAGCTACAACTGACCATCCAACCACAAGCCCAAGCCTTAGGTCTGACACAGCAAGACCTGGCCCGCCAGGTCAGGCAAGCGTTTTTTGGTGAGGAAGTGCAGCGCATCCAGCGCGGGCAGGACGATGTCCGGGTAATGGTGCGTTATCCCCGCGAGCAAAGAACCTCGCAAGGGTATTTGGAGAACATGCGAATCCGAACACCCTCAGGCGAAGAGGTGCCCTTCAGTGCGGTGGCAGATCTCGAGATGGGTACGAGCCCAACCGCGATTCGGCGGTTTGATCGGGAACGTTCGGTGAGCATCTCAGCGCGAGTAGATAAAGAGCTGGGAGAACCTGGACGCATTGCCGGCGAGCTTCGAATGGTTGAGATTCCAAAAATCTTGGCCAACTACCCATCGGTCAAGTATCGGCTGGCAGGTCAAACCCGTGATCAACAAGAAATTCAGCGAGATCTATTGGCAGGGACTGCGTTGGCATTTTTCTTGATCTATGCCCTGTTGGCCATTCCTCTGAAGTCCTACATTCAACCGCTTTTGATCATGTCCATCATTCCTTTTGGCATGATCGGCGCGGTGGTTGGGCATTTCATCTTAGGCATACCGATCAGCATGCTGAGCTTATTCGGGATCATTGCGCTGGCAGGTGTGGTGGTCAACGACAGCCTGATCTTGGTCGATTTCGTCAATCGCCACCGCCAAGCGGGCGAGAGTCGGATTGATGCTGCACTCAAAGCAGCGCGCGCTCGGTTTAGACCGATCCTTCTGACTTCAATGACCACGTTCTTAGGCCTTGCCCCGATCGTATTTTTTGAGACCAGCCTGCAGGCGCAAATTGTGATCCCGATGGCAACCTCTTTGGC
>CAYWVH010000015.1:0-33513 GCA_964461845.1 uncultured Wenzhouxiangella sp. | reverse complement strand
GGTCTGGGTCCTAAGTGACGCTCGCCCCGCTCGCGCGCCAAGGCCATTTGTCGGATGCGCTCTTTGATGCCCTCGATCTTGTCCGATGAAAAATGCTGCTGGCAAATCTGGCACTTCCCCGCCTCATCCCATGGGGGCAGATTACCGGCCTCCAGACCATCGACCGGGTTTCGGCAGCCCGCACAAATCCCCCTATCGGTGGGCTCAAGTGCGTGATTGACGCTCACTCGATCATCAAACACGAAACACTCACCAGCCCACAAAGACTCGGCCGCATCGATGTCCCTCAAATAGTTAAGAATGCCACCTTGGAGTTGGTAGACCTTCTTAAACCCCTGCTGGAGCAGATAAGCACCTGCCTTTTCACAGCGCACCCCGCCTGTGCAGAACATGGCCACGGGGCGGTCGGGATCCAGCGTGTCTTTGGACCAGTCCCGAAACTCACTGAATTTTTCGATTTTTGGGTCTTGGGCACCGACAAAGCTTCCCACCGCACATTCGTTTTCATTGCGGGTATCGACCAATTGGACCTCTGGGTCTTGAATCAACCGATGCCAGGTCTCAGGATCAACATGCTCAGCCGTCCCCGACCGATGCGGCAACACCTCAGGATCAAAGGTGATGATCTCGGGGCGAATCCTGATGCGAAGGCGCAAAAACGGCACACTGCTCACCGGCTGCCAATTGATGGTGAGATCACTGATTCCATGGGCTTGGGCCAGATAGGCCACCCAAGCATCTAGGCTCTCTTGGCTGCCGCCTAAGCTGAAATTGATGCCCTCTGGGGCGATCAAAACCGTGCCAATCAAGCCCAAACGCTTGGCTTGAACCCGAAGTTCGGCCTGTTTGATCGGCAAACCGTCTAAATCAATGAACTGATAGGCGCTCAATAACATCATGGCCGTATTTTACTCCTCCTCGGGTAAGACGGCACAAATCCATCCACCCAAGCGCTTGCTGTCCATGGCTCCATGGGCTTATAATTGGCAGGATTTACCGACACACGCTGGTCGTAACGTGGTGCGGGGTTGCCTAAGACCGTATGGTTTTTAGGTTCGCAACCACCAGCCCAGCGGAGGCTTAAACCCCGGACAATTTGACTTGGCCTGACCCCTTAAGGTGGGTAGCCAGCTGTTGTCCAACCATAGGAAGGAAGTTAGATATGCCTAACGTTACCATGCGCCAGATGCTCGAAGCAGGCGTACACTTTGGTCACCAGACCCGTTATTGGAACCCCAAAATGGAGCCGTATATCTTCGGCGCTCGGGGCAAAATCCACATCATTAACCTAGAAGAAACCCTGCCACTCTTCAAAGAGTCTCTGGATTTCTTGAGCCGCTTGGCCTCTCGCCGAGGCAGTGTGATGTTTGTCGGCACCAAACGGGCCGCCAGCCAAGCCATTGCTGAAGAAGCCGCGCGTTGTAACAGCCCTTATGTATCGCATCGTTGGTTGGGCGGCATGCTCACCAACTTCAGAACCGTACGCCAATCCATCAACCGCTTAAAAGAACTCGAGCAGATGGAGAGCGACGGCACCTTCGAGCGTTTGGTTAAAAAAGAGGTGCTGCAACTGACCCGTGAGCGCGACAAATTGCAACAAAGCCTGGGTGGCATCAAAGACATGAACGGCCTGCCGGATGCGTTGTTTGTCATCGATGTGGGTCATGAGTCGATTGCGGTGGCCGAAGCCAAGAAATTGGGCATTCCTGTCATTGCCGTGGTCGATACCAACCACTCACCCGACAACATTGATTATGTGATTCCTGGCAACGATGACGCGATTCGCGCCATTCGTCTCTACACCCAGATGGCGGCAGATGCGATCTTAGAAGGCCGCGCTTCAGCACCAGCCCCTGGGCCCAAGGAAGCTGCCGATGAGTTCGTAGAGCTCGATGCAGATGGCAACCCCATCTTGCCGACCCAGCCAACTAAAACCTCGGCCAAACCCGTGGCCAAAGCAGCAGACAAACCAGCTACGAAAGTAACGAAGAAAAAAGTCGTGAAGAAAGCAGTTGCTGCCAAAGCAGAGCCCGAAGCAGCCAGCGCTGAGACAGCCGCGCCAGAGGCAAGCCCTGAGCCCAGTGAGGCTAAGCCTTCGACAGCGAAAAAGAAAGTAGCCAAGAAAACAGCTGCTAAGAAAAAGACCACCAAGAAAAAAGTAGCAAAGAAAACGGCCGCTAAAGCTGCCGATGCAGGAGATGATACATGAGCGTGACCGCCGCCCAGGTAAAAGAACTTCGTGAGCGCACCGGCGCTGGCATGATGGAGTGCAAAAAAGCGCTCGTCGAGACCAATGGTGATATGGATGCTGCCATCGAGAGCTTGAGAAAGTCTGGCTTGGCCAAGGCGGACAAGAAATCTGGTCGTGTTGCCGCTGAAGGCACCATTGTCCATGCTCAAGAAGATGGTCACTCAGTGATGGTCGAAGTGAATTGTGAAACAGACTTCGTCGCCAAAGATGGCAACTTTGTTCAGTTTTCAGAAGCAGTCGCAACCAATGCACTTGAAGCAGAAGACATCGATGCCCTGCTCGCTTCTCAGTTACCCAGCGGGGAGACGGTTGAAGATACACGTCAGCAGTTGGTGGCTAAGATCGGCGAGAACATCCAAGTCCGTCGCATGGCGCATCTGCGTGTCGAGGGGGCCGTGATGGGTTGCTACATCCACTCAGGCCGCATCGGTGTGATGGTGGCTGTGCGTGGCGGTGATGAGGACTTGGCCAAAGACCTGGCCATGCATGTTGCTGCTCTAAATCCAGGCTTCATTCATGCTGGTGAAGTGCCTGCTGAAGTGCTGGAAAAAGAGAAGGAAATTCTGATCGCGCAGGCGGCCGACAGCGGCAAGCCCAAAGACATCATTGAGAAAATGGTAGAAGGCCGAGTGAAAAAATACTTGGCTGAAATCACCTTGGTGGGTCAGCCCTTTGTCAAAGATGGCGATGTGACCGTAGAGCAGCTCCTCAAGAACAAAGGCGCTGAGGTCATGGCCTTTACCCGCTTAGAAGTGGGCGAAGGCATCGAGAAAGAAGAAGAAGACTTCGCTGCCGAAGTCATGGCCCAAGTCAAAGGCGGTTGATCATGGAAAGCTCGCCGACCGTCTCACGCATTCTTCTAAAGCTCAGCGGTGAGGCGCTGCTCGGTGAGCTCGACTATGGGATAGACCCCAAAGTCAGTTCGCGCATTGCCCGTGAGGTGAAAGCGGTTGTAGAGGCCGGTGTCCAAGTGGGCATTGTGGTTGGCGGGGGCAACATCTTTCGTGGCAAGGGGCTGGCCGCCTCAGGAATTGATCGAATCACCGGTGATCAAATGGGGATGCTGGCCACCGTGATGAATGCCTTGGGCCTTCAAGATGCTTTAGAGACTGCCGGGGTGACCACGCGTGTCATGTCAGCCATTTCGATTCGAGAGGTCTGTGAAGACTTCATCCGCCGTCGCGCCATTCGCCACCTTGAAAAGGGCCGTGCGGTGATTTTTGCCGCTGGCACAGGCAACCCGTTCTTCACCACAGACACTGCCGCGAGTTTGAGGGCCATTGAGATTGGCGCTGACTTGATGATCAAAGCCACCAAAGTCGATGGCATTTACTCATCTGACCCCATGACCAATGCGGATGCGACGCATTTTTCGCATATCAGCTATGATGAAGTCATTGAGAAAAAACTCGAAGTCATGGACACCAATGCCATCGTGCTCTGTCGAGACCAGTCCATGCCGATTCGCATCATTAATTTGAATCGAGCTGGCGAACTGGATCGCTTGATCCGCGGTGAGGACGTCGGGACCTTGGTCAGTTAGATTACGAATTAAGTCAGAGAGCGATGATGCTAAACGAAGTCAAAACCGAAGCCCAAAGCCGGATGGAAAAATCCATCCAGTCACTGCAAACCGAGTTGGCTAAAATTCGCACTGGTCGTGCGCACCCAAGCTTGCTCGAGCACGTCACGGTTGAGTATTACGGCTCCGTTGTCCCATTGAATCAAGTGGCCAACATCAACGCTGAAGATGCCCGCACCTTATCGGTCGTGCCTTTTGATAAATCCATGGTTGCAACCGTTGAAAAAGCGATCATGACCTCTGACTTAGGCCTCAACCCAGCCACCTCAGGTACCACCATCCGAGTCCCATTGCCAGCGCTCACCGAAGAACGACGCGCTGATCTTGCCAAAGTGGTGGGCGGCGAGGGTGAACAAGCCAAGGTTGCGGTTCGTAACATCAGACGCGATGCCAACGGCCAACTCAAAGACTTTTTGAAAGACAAAGAACTCACTGAAGATGACGTTAGAAAGGGGGAGACCATGATTCAAGATCTGACCGATCGCTTTGTCGCCAAAATCGATGAGTTGATCGCATCGAAAGAGCGTGAATTGATGGAAATCTAGGCGATGCGTGCGCCCACTTCCCTGCCGGCGCACATCGCCATTGTCATGGATGGCAATGGTCGCTGGGCCCAAAACCAAGGAAAACCCAGAGCACACGGTCACCAAGCAGGCTCCGATGCGCTTAAACGCGCTGTCGAGGCGGTGGGTAAACAGGGCATCTCTACGCTGACGGTCTATGCGTTTTCCAGCGAAAATTGGCACCGCCCCAGCGTAGAGGTCAAGCACCTCCTTGAACTTTTCTTAACTGCGCTCAATCGAGACGTGGCTGAGCTCGATCAAAATAATGTTTGCTTGCGTTTCATCGGCAATCGCTCAGCGTTCAATGCAGCCATCCGCGATGGCATGCGTCGAGCTGAAGCCAAAACACGCAATAACACCGGCCTGTATCTCAATGTGGCCGTGAACTATGGGGGGCATGCTGAAATCACCGAAGCCGTGAAGCAGCTGGGCAAAGAAATTACCAATGGTATTTTGAGGCCCGAGCAAATCACCGAGGCCATGTTGGAAGATAAGCTCTACACCCATGGCCTGCCGCCGCCCGATTTGTTGATTCGGACCGGAGGTGAAAAGCGCTTGTCCAACTTTTTGCTTTGGCAGATGGCCTATACCGAACTTTATTTCACCGACACCTTGTGGCCGGACTTTAACGAAGAACACCTCGAACTTGCGCTAGAAGATTTTGCCAAACGCCAGCGTCGTTTTGGCGCTCTACCTGCGGTAGAAAATGCTTAAAACCCGGATCATCACCGCCATTGTGATGTTGGTCGTCGCAATGGGCGTGGTTTTTGCCCTGCCGAACCCTGTTTTTGCTGTGATCGCAGGCAGTGTGGTTCTGGGCATCGGGGGCTGGGAAGCGGGTCGGCTCACTGGGTTATCTCAAGCTTGGCAAGCCAGCTCTTTTGGGGCAGGCTTGGTACTGTTGTCGATCTTTGGCTGGATGTTGCTCCCTGAGACTGGGTTGATGGCATGGCTGGCTCTGGCCTGTATCACCTGGCTGATGCCCATGTATTGGCTTAACTTCCCAAAGCGCAAGCACAGCTCAGTGCTCATTGGTTTCCTATTGAGTGTGCTCTTATCGGCCGCTTGGTTGTCACTGGTTGAGCTGCAGGCCATGAGCCCATGGCTGATTGTCCTGGTGCTCTTAATCATCGCCGCAGCCGACATTGGTGCTTATTTCTCAGGGCGCGCGATCGGTGGGGCCAAGCTTGCCCCCCAAATCAGCCCAGGGAAAACGTGGGCTGGTGCGATTGGGGGTGTGGTGATGGCTGGTCTGGTCGCGCCCATCAGTGTGCTGATTTTGCCGATTGAGATCCCCTTTTCCCTCCTCCAGATGGCCTTTTTGGGCCTGATCTTGGCGCCGATCTCCATCGTGGGTGATTTGTTCATCAGTCTGCTCAAAAGACAGGCCGGCTTGAAAGACAGCTCGCATCTTTTACCTGGCCATGGGGGCATCTTGGACCGCCTCGATAGCCTAGGGGCAGCTTTGCCCTTTTTTACCCTCGCACTTTGGTGGGCTAACCCCCTGTAAATCCCGCCAAAACACACCCGCTAGAACCAGTACAATAGGGCCTAGCGCCGATTATTAAATTGACTATTGAACTGAAGAATCCATGGATGTCATTGGTCCCATTTTTTGGTTGCTGGTTGCCCTTGGGCTCCTGGTGACTTTCCACGAATTTGGTCACTTTTGGGTGGCCAGAAAGTGTGGTGTCCGGGTCTTGTGCTTCTCGGTGGGTTTTGGCCAGCCACTGTGGTCCAGGCGTGGCAAAGATGGTACCCGTTACCAGATTGCAGCCATCCCGCTGGGCGGCTATGTAAAAATGCAAGACGAGCGTGCCCAGCCGGTGTCCCCCGATCAAAGAAGCGGGTCTTTTAATCGAAAACCGGTTTCTCAGCGCATCGCCATTGTGGCCGCAGGGCCCGCCTTCAACCTGATCTTTGCGATCGCGGCCTTTTGGCTCATGTTCATGATCGGCATTTACGCCATGCGCCCGGTGGTCGGTGAACCCACAGGCCTGGCCGCTGAAGCTGGCTTTCAACTGCAAGACCAGATTGTTTCAATCAACGGACAGGCCACCGATACTTGGACCCATGCCCTGCTGGCGCTCACCCCCATCGCGCTGGACCGTCAAGTGGCCCGGATTGAACTGGAATCATTGGCTCGTTCACGGCGGTCTATCAGCCTCGATCTCAGTGGCTTGGGTGCTGATTTTGATGAATCACAAACGCTAGAAGCCGTTGGCTTGAGCCCATGGCGCCCCACGCTGCCTGCTTATGTGGGTGAGGTCACACCGAACTCTCCTGCCGAGAGAATCGGACTTAGAGCCGGAGATCGGGTGCACTCAATCAATGGCGACTCAGTGGCACGTTGGCCTGAGATGGTCGAAGCGATTCAGAGGCATGCCTTGGACGACCAAGGCCGTCCACAGGCACTGTCCTTGCTGGTTGAGAGAAATGGCATCGAGCGCTTGTTTGAAGTCGTTCCCGAACTCGATGATGAAAGTGGTCGAGCCATTTTGGGTTTTCAGGCACCCCCCATCGAACCGGACCTGCAAGAAGAAATTGACCGAGCCTATGTCATTGATCAGCATGGTCCGATTGAAGCTTTGGGCCAGGCCGTTCACGAGACCTGGCGATTGAGTGCTGCCACTGTCGGTATGCTGGGGCGAATGATCATGGGGAAGGCCTCTCTGGAAAACCTGTCGGGGCCCATTACCATTGCTCGACTGGCCGATCAGTCTGCCCGACTGGGTGTCTCCCGCTTTTTATTCTTTTTGGGCCTGATCAGTTTATCTTTGGCCATCATTAACTTATTGCCCATCCCGATGTTGGACGGAGGGCATTTACTGTATTACTTCATCGAGATCATCAAAGGCTCGCCTGTCTCTGAACACACCCAAGTGGTGGGTCAGTATGTGGGCCTGATGCTGGTGGTGATGCTGATGGGTGTTGCGATATTTAACGATATATTACGGTTAATCGCCTAAACTCAAAGGCTTTATCCGCCGAACGGACAGACGAATTGGGATGCACTACATGAGAAGACTGCTCGCCTTTGTGATCTTATTGATCGTTGCCAATCCAGCGTGGGGGGAGCGCTTTATTATTGAAGACATTCGTGTCGATGGGATCCAGCGAATTTCGGAGGGAAATGTATTTAGTTTTATTCCCATCGAAGTGGGCGATGAGTTTGGGCCTTCCTTGGCCAGAAGCACAATTCGTGACCTCTACAGAACTGGCTTTTTCTCTGACGTCGAGCTTTTAAGAGATGGCAACACCCTGATCATCCGCGTCGATGAGCGGCCAGCAATATCTGCGATTTCAATCTCTGGTAACCGGCAGATTAAAACCGATGAGATGCTCCCTGCTCTGGCGGGCATCGGCATTGCTGAAGGTGAGATTTTCGACCAAATCAATCTTGATCGTGTCCAGCAAGAGCTGACACGCCAGTATTTTGGCCGTGGCTATTACAACGTGGTTGTCGAGACCCAAGTCAGCGAGCTTGTCAGAAACCGTGTGGCGTTGGTGATCCGCATCATTGAGGGTGAACAAGCCCGTGTCCGCCACATCAACATCGTCGGCAATCAAAGCTTCGATGAAAAAGAGCTCAGAGAAGATTTTGAAACCGATTCTAAGAAGGGCTGGCGCTTTTGGAGCGGCAAGACCCAATACACCAGCGAGAAGCTCTCTGGCGATCTAGAGACCCTTCGCTCTTTCTATCTGGACCGAGGCTACATCGACTTCGCCATCGAATCGACGCAAGTCTCTATCAGCCCAGACTCCAAAGATATTTTTGTCACCGCGAATATCCGTGAAGGTGAAGTATTCACAGTCAGCGATGTCACCATCACGGGTGACCTGGTGTTGCCTGAAGAATTGCTCAGGCAGCTCATTGTGATTCAAACCGGCGAGCGGTTCTCGAGGAAAAACATTGAAGCCTCGGTTGAAAACATCACCGCTGTTTTGTCCAACATCGGCTATGCCTTTGCCAGCGTCAACCCCACCCCTCGCTTGGATCGCGCCAATCAAGAAGTCGCGCTCAACTTCTTTGTTGAGCCTGGCAAGCGGGTGTATGTCAGACGCATTGAATTTGTGGGCAATGATCAAAGTAAAGATGAAGTCCTTCGCCGCGAGATGCGACAGTTCGAGGGGTCTTGGTTCTCGCAAGCGCTGATCGATCGATCCAAAATACGAATTCAAAGACTCGGCTTCTTTGACAATGTCGAGATTGAAACCGAGCCTGTGGACGGCACCGATGACCAGATTGATGTCATCGTGAGCGTCGAAGAAACGCCCTCTGGAAACTTTCAGATTGGCTTTGGCTACTCTCAGATTCAAGGCTTGATTGCCTCAATCTCTGTTGAGCAAAACAACTTTTTGGGCTCTGGGCGTCAGGTGGGCTTCGCAGTCTCAAGAAGCTCGATTTTGTCACAAATTGGCTTGAGCTATACCAACCCTTACTACACGGATGATGGCGTATCGCGTGGATTTTTCCTACGCTATACCGAGTTTGACCAAGGTGAGGCCAATATTTCTTCTTTCTCGACCAGCCAAGCGGCCGCGGGCGTGAGCTTTGGCTTCCCGCTCACCGAAATTGACTTCTTAAGGGTGGGGGCCTCAGCACAACGTGTGGACATTAACCTTCCGGTCTCGTTTGTACCCACCGATCCAGACGATCCAGACAGCCCAGTGATCATCGCCACGCCCGCAGAAAGGCCTCTGGGCATCTCGCTGGATCAGGACAAAGATGGCTTGATCTCTGGTTCTGAGCGGAGGGTAACCTCTTACCTCGTCGATGCGACATGGGCCAGAGACAGCCGCAACCATTTCCTTAACCCCACCACAGGATCGCTCAATCGCTTTACCAGCGAAATCGCCCTGCCCGGAAGCACGCGTGAGTACTTCAAGCTTTCCTACCGTGGCAGAAAGTATTGGCCGATCGGCAACAGCATGGCCTTCAGCGTCAAGGCAGATGTTTCTTATGGGGACAGCTTTGATGATTACGACAAGGCGTTGGCACTCGAACCGATCGAGCCTGAACGGGTCGCGGGTCGCTGTCAGCTCGATGAGATTGTGACACTCGATAATGGCTTGCCGTTCTATCAACACTTCTTTGCAGGCGGTGTGACAGACATTCGTGGCTTTGATGACAACTCACTGGGCCCCAAGGACAGATTCTGTCGCTCCGTCGGGGGTGACTTTAAAGTCTCTGGTGGTTTTGAGCTGGCATTCCCCATCCCCTTTGTTGAGGCATCCGGCACTCGACTCTCTTGGTTTATCGATGTGGGCAACGTGTTTTCTAACTACGACAGCTTTGATGCTGATCTTTTCAGAGCATCGACAGGCTTATCCGTGACCTGGCAAGCACCCATCGGCCCGATCATCATCAACTTGTCGCAACCTTTGAAAAAACGTGCTGGTGATGAAACCCAGGCCCTGCAATTTAGTTTCGGTCAGGTGTTCTAACGTGCATCGGTGCAGACTAAGTTGGTCATTGGTCTGCTTAGTGGGGCTGGTGTGCATCAGCTCAGCCAATGCACAAGACGCCAAAATCGGCTTTGTGGACATGAAACGCTTGTTTGCCGAAGCACCTCAAGTGCAATTGGTCAGAGAAAATTTAGACCGGGAGTTTAGACCCAGAAATGAGGCGGTGCTGGCGGATGAAGCGCGTGTGGCCGCTATGCAAGGTGAGCTCTCAGCCAATGAATCGCTCACCCCATCCGAGCGCCAAGCCATGGAAAACGACATTCGAAACCTACAAAGGTCCGTGCTGAGGCGTCGAGAAGACCTGCAAGAAGAGATTAGATTTCGAACCAATTCAGAAACCAACGCCCTAGAGGCGACCATTGCTTTGGCGGTCGATGAAGTGGCCAAAGCAGGTGGATACGACCTGATCCTAACAAGCCCAGTGGCCTATGCATCTGAGCGCGTTGACATCACCCAACAAGTGCTCGATTGGCTGGCCATTGATGCCGGAAACTCAGGGCAAAGACCATGAGCCAAAACATAACAGTGGCCCAATTGGCTGAATCTCTGGGCGTGCAACTACAAGGCCCAGGCGATGGCATGATCACTCATGCCGCCACACTGGAGGCCGCTCAAAACCATGAGCTGAGCTTTCTGGCGAACCCCGCCTATAAATCAAAATTGACCGACACCCAAGCAGGTGCTGTGATCCTGAGCCTGGATGATGCCAGCGCATGCAGCAGGCCTGCGTTGATCTCAAACAATCCCTATGCCACTTGGGCCAAAGCCTTGCAACTCCTACACCCCACCCCGCTGACTCGAAGCGGTGTGGCAGCCACAGCCATCATCGACCCATCAGCAGTGATTGATCCGACCGCAGCCATTGGCGATTATTGTGTCGTGGGCGCTCAAGCGGTCATTGGGCCTGGTGCCCAAGTAGGACCACACTGTGTGATCGAGTCGGGTGCGCGACTGGGCGCCAACACCCGATTGGTGGCCAAGGTGTTCATTGCTCGCGACTGTAGTTTAGGTGATCGCGTGTTGATCCACCCAGGTGTGGTCATCGGCGCCGATGGCTTTGGGATAGCCATGGATCAGGGACGCTGGCATAAAGTGCCCCAAATTGGGCGAGTGGTGATTGGTGATGACTGTGAGATTGGGGCCAACACCACGATAGATCGGGGTGCCTTGGGCGATACCGTATTGGCAGAAGACGTAAGAATCGATAACCAAGTCCAGATCGCCCACAACGTAAAAATTGGAGCCCACACAGCGATCGCGGGTTGCGTGGGCATTGCAGGGTCAACCTCCATTGGGGCTTACTGCATGATTGCTGGCGCCAGTGGGATTGGAGGACACATTCAAATTACTGATCGGGTCATCATCACCGCCATGAGCACGGTGGTGAGCTCCATTGATGCGCCGGGGACCTATGGGTCGGGCATCCCAGCACTGCCCCATCAACGCTGGAAAAGAATCCTAGTGAGATTAGGTAAACTAGACGACTGGATCAGCCGCATAAAAATATTAGAGAAAGGATGATGCATCCAATGACCGCTGACATCGAAAAAATTTTAAGCCTACTGCCCCATCGCTACCCATTTTTATTGGTGGATCGTGTGCTTGAGTTCAATCCAGGCACGCCACCGACCCTCAAAGCATTGAAGAATGTGACGATGAACGAACCATTCTTTCAGGGGCATTTCCCGAATCATCCAGTGATGCCTGGTGTCTTGATCATCGAGGCCATGGCCCAAGCGGCAGGTTGCTTGGCGTATATGGCAGCGGCCACGCCAGAAGAGCAAGATCAATTGTTTTATTTGGTCAAAGTAGATAAAGCCCGATTCAGTCGGATCGTCACCCCAGGTGATCAGTTGGTCTTCCGCGTCACTCAAAAACGCCTCATGCGCAACATGGGCCTTTACGAAACCTCGGCGAGCGTCGATGGTGAGGAAGTGGCCAGCGCTGAGCTTTTATGCGCGGCCAAGGCCAATCCGTAACAAAGGTGGGCTTATGTCTGATCAGTCTTTGATTCACCCCACAGCCATCATCGAAGCTGGCGCTCAGCTCGGCAAGAACATCACAGTCGGTCCCTATGCAGTGATTGGTGCACATGTTGCCCTAGGTGACGGTTGTGTGGTTGGGCCCCATGTGGTGATCTCAGGACACACCACCATCGGCCAACGTAACCGCTTTTTTCAATTCTCATCGATCGGCGCTGAGCCTCAGGACAAGAAATACCACGGTGAGGCTGCAAGGCTCGAGATCGGTGATGACAACACGATCAGAGAATCTGTCACCATCAACCATGGCAGTGGCGATGGCGGCGGATTGACCAAGATCGGGGATAAAAACTGGATCATGGCGTATTGCCACATCGCGCACGATTGCATGGTTGGCTCGGGTGTCACCATGGCCAATGGTGCGACCCTGGCAGGCCATGTCCATGTCGGTAACCATGTCACCTTCGCAGGCTTTTCTGGCGCTCATCAATTCTGTCGCATCGGCGATTATGCATTTTTGGGCATGTATGGCGGGGTCACCCAAGACGTCCCGGCCTATGTGATGGCCTCCGGTCAGCCACCCAGACCGCGTGGCATCAATTCTGAAGGCCTTAAACGCCATGGCTTCAGTGAAGATGAGATCAGACACATCAAATCCGCCTACCGAGTGGTTTATCGAAGTGGTTTGCAACGCGCTGAGGCCATTGAGGTGCTCAAAGAACGCGTTGAAGATCAACCCGAACTTCAACGGATGATCGATTCGATTCTGGCCTCTGAACGCGGTTTGCTTCGCTAGCCACTATGCGAGTGGCGATCTCCGTTGGCGAGTCCTCTGGCGACTTTCTCGCGGCACATTTGATTGAAACCCTAAAAGCACTGCATCCCCAGATCGAAGTGGCTGGGATGGTCGGCCCCTTGATGAAAGACCAAGGGGCCGAGGCTTGGTTCGATATGAGCGAGATCAATGTGATGGGCCTGCAAGAAGTTCTCGCTCATCTCCCGAGGCTATGGCGATTAAGACGTACCTTCAAGCAAAAAATTCTAGAATGGCAACCGGATGTCTTTATTGGCGTGGATGCTCCTGATTTTAATTTGGGTTTGGCACGTGCCCTAAAATCCCATGGGGTGTTGACCATGCACTATGTCTCTCCCTCCATCTGGGCATGGCGGGCGCGACGGGCCAACAAAATAGCCCGATCTGTAGACCGATTGCTGACCCTCTTTCCTTTTGAACCCGAGCTCTATGCGCCCTATGGCTTAGATGCGGTATTTGTTGGCCATCCTTTGGCAGATGCCATCACTCAAGACCTCATGACGCATGATGAGCGCCACACTCAATCAAGCCATATCCCGACCATTGCCCTACTTCCTGGCAGTCGATACGGTGAACTTGAAAGACACCTGCCTTTGCTCCTCGATACCGTGGCCTTGCTTTCGAACAATCAACCCAAGCTCAAACCCATTCTGGCGGTGGCCAATGAGGCACACAAAAGGTGGATAGAGACCAGATGGGCCAAGGAAATGGCCGCCCTCGATATTGAACTGGTTGCCAATCAAACGCGCACTGTATTGACAAAAAGCGATGTTGCCTTGGCTGCTTCAGGGACTGTTACCTTAGAGACCTTCTTACTGGGCTTACCGCAAGTGGTCTTTTATCGCCTAGCGCCTGCCACGCACTGGTTGGCCAAGCATCTTCAGCTCATAAAAACCCAATGGATTTCTCTTCCGAACATCCTAACTGGACAAGAACAAGCCCCAGAGTTTGTTCAACAAGACGCCACAGCAGAGCACTTGGCCAAGGCTGTCTTGGAATGGCTCAATGACGACCAAAAGCAGGCTGACTATCGTCATGAGTCTCAAAGCCTAAGAAAGACATTGCTGGCCCAAGACCGGGCAGCTCAGGCCGTACTGGCGAGGTTGCGTCCATGAGCCACTTGGCGGGTGTTGATGAGGCCGGCCGTGGGCCGCTGGCAGGCCCCGTAGTGACAGCCGCGGTGATTCTGGATCCGAAACAGCCCATCCTCGGGTTGGATGACTCGAAAAAACTCTCTGCCAAAAAACGAGAGATGCTCTTTTCTGAAATTCAGGCCAAAGCGTTGGCATTCTCCATCGTTGAAGTCAGTGCCGACGAGATTGATAGACTCAATATTTTGCAAGCCACCTTACAAGGCATGGCCACCGCGGTCCATCAGTTGAACATTCAGCCCAGCTTGGTTCGTGTGGATGGCAATCAACGCCCACCGCTTGATCTTCAGGTCGAGACACTGGTGGGTGGAGATGCCCTGGAACCAGCCATCAGTGCGGCCAGCATCCTAGCCAAAGTCCATAGAGACCGGTGGATGATGGATCTACACCAACGCTTTCCAGATTATGGCTTTGATCGGCACAAAGGCTACCCCACCCAAGATCACTTAGAAGCGCTGGTGAGGCTGGGCCCATGCCCCGCACACAGGCTTAGTTTCCGGCCTGTCCGTCAGGTCCTTGAAGCTCTGCAATCCGATCAATGATCATGGCACTGGTCACAGGGCCCAACCAAGTCTCAACGCGCTTCCCTTCAAAGTTGATCAAATAGGTGGTCGGCAATGCCAAAGGCGCGCCCAAATCCTCGGGCGGATTGAAAGTATCCACCAATAGGATCGGATAACTCGCCGGGTAGTCGACCAGGAATGCCCTAAAGTCCTCAGGGTCCAATTCTTCGAAAGCCAGACCCAAGACAGTCACATCGTCCCTGCTGTCATGCAAAGAAGACAGGTCTGGAATTTCTTTTCTGCACGGTGCACACCATGTGGCCCAGTAGTTGACCACCACCCATTGCTGATTTCGGTAATCAGACAGCCGGTAGGTCTGACCATCCAGCCCTGTCAGCTCAAAATCAATGGGATCTTGCGCCATCACGACGCCCGAAAGCAGCAAGATTGGAACCATAAACCAAGCACGAAATGTGTCAATCATGTTCTTTCCTTTGATGGTGGGGCCACCACCTCTTTTATTGGCTTGGACATAGACCCCAATTCTTGGGCCAATGACTGGAAGAAATCAATGATACTGGAGTGCATTGGGTCTTGTGTGAGCCCGTGATCGAAACCATCCATGGGCAACACAAACTCGCCAGACTGGTATAGATCAGCCACCGACCGCTCTGCCAAATCTGTTGCCAAAATCACTTGATTGTTTTCACCAAACTGGACGAAATGATTTTTTTCTAAATGCTCAAGCAGTGACTGGATCTGCTGACTGGTGGCTGCTGGCTCTTTCGCATTTAAGGCATCGGCGCTCATGCTCTGTCCTTTGGCCTGCGCATGCCAAAGATGCCCCAAAAGCCTCATCAACAGGACAAACTCATTGCGCTTGGTCCACGATTGACTCAGCTGGCCAATATTAAACGTGGTCAGTGCCGCGGTCAGGCTGGCGCCCAACAGCACCACCACCCAAAGCACGTAGATCCACAACAAAAAGATCGGGATGGTCGCCAACGCACCATACAAGTGCTGGTAGGTGGTGGAAGAGCCCAAATAAAGCACGAATAAGGCCTTCGCACCCTCAAATAACAGCGCACTGACCAGCGCCCCTGCCACCGCATGCCGAACATAGACACGGCGGTGGGGAATGATCAAAAACATCAAAAAAAATGCCACCCAAGCAATCAGAAACGGCGCCAACATGGCCAGCAATGACTCGATCGCATATTGGACAGAAGCGGGTGCAAAAGCCGATAGGAAGGCGAAGTAAGAGCTCAACGCCAAGCTTGCACCCAACAACACGGGGCCCAGCGTCAATGCCGCCCAATACATCACAACGCGGTTGAGGACAGCGCGGGGTCGACGGACACGCCAGATGCGATTAAAGCTTCGCTCAATGGTGCCCATGAGCAAAATGGCCATCACAATTAACAGCACACTGCCCGAAGCCGTCAGCCCTGAAGTCCGATCAATGAACTGATGGACATAGGCCTGAATCTCCTCGCCTTTGGCTGGCACAAAATGCGCAAACACATAAGACTCGACACGGCCAAACCAGTCATCGAACACCCCAAAAGAAGAGACCAAGCCAATCATGACCGCCAACAACGGCACCAGAGCAATTAAGGTTTTGTAACCCAATGAGCCAGCTGCCTCGAAGCAACGGTCTTCCAGAAAATGCCGCCATAGGTGCTGACCGAAGGCCTTCAACCACATAGGTTGAAAAATCAGCGCCTTCACGAGCGACCACTTATAATTTGTTGCATCTCAACTGACCCCACTGCAATGAAAAATATTCTGATTGTCTGTCATTCTGTCCACGGCAACACCTATTCCATGGCCCGTGAAATCGCTCGAGGTGTGGAACGTGTCGAGCACGCCGTGGCGGTGGTCCGCTCTGTCTCACCCATCACATCAGCCATCGACCCTGAACCAACGGTACCTGCCGACACAGGACCCGCGTTGGTTCAAAGCAGCGATGTCAATGATTGTAGTGGGCTTATTGTGGGCAGTCCAACTCGGTTTGGGAACATGGCCGCTGCGGTGAAGTACTTTCTTGATGGCACCGGTGGCCAATGGGCTGCCGGGACACTACAAGGCAAGCCTGCAGGCGTATTCACCTCTACCGCGAGCTTGCATGGCGGCCAAGAATCTACCCTGCTCACCATGATGCTGCCGTTGCTTCATCATGGCATGCTGATCACAGGATTGCCTTACTCCGAAAAAGCCCTCACCCGCACCCAAAGCGGTGGCACGCCCTATGGGCCGAGTCACTGGGCCGGCGCTGATGCCAGCCGGCCTTTGGATGCTGATGAGATCGAGCTTTGTCAGGCACTGGGCCAACGGGTGGCTAAGCTTGCGGTGGATCTGGATACATGATGAGCGCTCAAGCTTGTCGGTGGTCTTTTATGGCCCTGGTGCTCTTGCAATTGATCTGGTTTGGCTGGCTCTACCCACCTTTGTTTTGGCCAACTTCCATGGTGCTCGGCATCATGCTGGTACCCCTTTTGGTGCTGTCACCGAGTGTTTGGCGTCTAAGGCAACGCGCCTTGGTGGTGGCGGGTTTCTTGTTGCTCTTTTATTTTTCTTATGCTGTGTCTGAGGCCTATGCCTCCCCTAGGGTCAGGGGCATGGCACTCGCCCAAATTGCACTGATTACGGGATATTTTGTTGGGTTGTTTGGGATGTGGAAAGCCCGTCGCTCGGAAGGTTCTGCCAAGCACTGATCATCGCTCGGGCAGTCTGTAATTCGGGCGGCACCAGACCAGTCTGTCGGATCGACTGAGGCCACTTAGACCAAGCATCCAACGCAAAATTGACGCGCTCTATTCCAATGCCCGCGACCTCAGTCATCAGCACGCTTCGGTCTCTTGCACTTCTGATGTCTTCTCTGGTCAGCAAACCTTGATCGCCCGCGAGCATGGCTCGCATGTCATCATCCAACCGCAAGATGGGTCCATAATGCAGCTCCATGATGCGGCGAATCAAGCGACTCAAGGTATCAATCTCCAGCATGGTTTGAGCCAGAAGATCATCGGCAGAAGCGTCATCAAAACGAGTCAGTCGAGTGGCCATTGAGCGTTCTCGCCGATCAATCAAAGCAAGTCTTTGGGCCTCAGCCACCGAGCGGATGCCTTCATCATCGCTTGCAACCAAAACCTCGACTTGGCCGTCACTCATCAGCTGCGCCTGCCAGTTTTGACCTTGCGACCAATGATTTAACAAATGCGAAGACACCGATGTGGGAATACTCGTGAAATAAGTCAAACGCTTGGGCACCAAACCAGGTGCAGCCTGACTGAGCTCGCTTTGAATGGGCCGACCATCCAACCCATGAGCGCAATCAATGGCCAGGTTTTCCTGAACGGCCCGGCCAAAAAAATAATCTTGTCGTGGATCTGTGACCAAACGCCTTTTGAAGACAAGCTCGTGGGTTTGGTCCGGCTTTTTGAAGCTGGCTTGAACGCTAAAACTCAATCGCCCACTGAAGTTTGCCACCCCGGCATCATTTTCTCTCACCAACTGCATCTGACGGTCAACCCATTTCACGTCGTCATAACAAAACTGAACCTGACCTACTTTGAGCTGATCGGCCAACCAGTAGCCCTCTGGCACCAGTGAAAGCATGGCCTGAGACACCGGAAGTTCGACAGTCGCACCACAGACACGGGCAGCATCGCATGGGCTTACTTTTAAATTGCTTGGGCGATACCCACTGCTGGCTGGCAATGGGGCATTCAAATCGATATCTGCATTGGGCTCAGTCACTGATTGATAAAACGTCAGATGTGCCTCGCGGATCAGTTGATCAAGCCGCTGCAAGCGCTCTAATTGCTTTTTCAAGAGCCTCACTATGGGATCCTCGCGGCCGTCTTCCACCGAAGACAAGCAATCGAGCCATACACTGGCCTGCTCCGCCCATTGATCATAACGATCAGATAAACCATTGGCGCTGGCCTCAAACGCCTCGCCAAGTTCCCCTGCAGCGCCGTCATGCAAACTCTGGAGCCACTGGGCGCCTAGGTTCCATTCCAAGACATTAAAGCCCTCAGCCAAGCGGCAACTGCCGCCCAACATCGCATTGACATAGCTGTTCAAATAACGCGCCCGCTGCCAGCTGACCAAACCAAGCTCTCGACTCAAAAACTCCACCGACAGCGGTCCTGTCGCACCCAGCAACTCCTCGCTATCTAGCCCTTCGACCATGGTGGTTGTAATGTCTTCCACACAGGCCAAAATCAATGCATCATCGTTTCTGCTCAGTTCATCAAATGAAGCTGGCCCACAACGCATCCCAAGATTTTCCATTTGGTCTCTGATGGGTTGGTCCAGATAACTCGCCCCATCGGGAATGAAAAAAGCCAAATAGTGATAAGCAAAGCCCAGTTTCTCCAGAGCCGGAACTGTTTGTGGAGGCGTTTGGGCCAAATGATTGGCACTATCAATCAGAAGACCCATGATTACCGGCAGATTGATATCGATCGTGCGCAACGCCCGGATGGACGCCTGCGGAATCTCCCCCAACCAGCCTGAGTAAAAACGTGCATTGGCCATATTTTGGTCCTGCACCATCCACATCAGCCCCTCCAGTGCCAGCCATGCACTGGCGAGAGAATGGCCTTGCTCCCACTCAAACTTTGCCTCAGCCAGCAGCAATGATCCCTCAATCGTTTGACGGGTCACCTCTGCTCTGGCGCCATTCATGCGCATAACTCGACGGGCTTGTGCTCTGGCGTGGGCTTGCTCGCTGGGCTGCGCTGCGTTCAACTGTTCTATCAACGGGCCAAATAATTCAGCTTGAATCGAGGCATCCACGTCCGCCCAAATGGATGGCACGTCTCGGGCGACCACCGCCTGCCACAAAGGCCATTGGTGGCCAGGATCGGCGGGCACATCCTGCCAGGAGAAACGCTTAAGGTCAGTGCCATCCGATGAATCCGTCATGCTTGCCCAGAAACCAAAATAACCATCGGATAGGTGGCTGGCGACCACAGGCATCGATGCTGTTTCGGTGGGGAAGCCATCCCACGAAGAAAGGGCTAAGGCCTCAGTGGATGTGGCCAAGCTTGAAGCCGCCATCACAGAATAGCTACGGGCTTGGGCCTTTGTCTCAGGCAACCAATGGAGTGCGATGATCTCCTCCATTGGAGGCCCATCAGCCAACACGGTTGCGCTGACGAGCGATAGTGCCAAGGCGGCCAGTGTCCGGGTGATGGGTCTCATGCCGTTATACTACTCCAGATCTCATTTTCAACGGGCCCAGCCCCGATCGGCATCGGCCGATGGCTGACCCAGTCATCAACGATAGGATAGGCGTTTTGGATAAATTACTCATCTTGACCACGGGTGGCACGATCGACAAGATCTATTATGACGATCAGTCTGATTACCAAATCGGTGAACCTGAAATTGGGAGGATTTTACGGGCCATGAATGTGGCCTTCGAGTGGGACATCCAAGCGCTCATGAAAAAAGACTCCCTGCACATGAAAGATGATGATCGTTCGTTGATACATCAAGCCATCGAGGCCTCAGATGCTCGCCATATCTTAATTACCCATGGCACAGACTCCATGGTCGATACCGCCAAAGTGTTGGCCGACATCAAAGACCGCATCATGGTGATGACCGGTGCACTCAATCCAGCTCGATTCATCGATTCAGATGCTGTGTTTAACATTGGTTGCGCGGTGGGGGCTGTCCAGGTGCTCCCCCCAGGCGTTTGGATTGCCATGAATGGCAGAATCTGGAATCCCAATGAAGTCCGGAAAAACCGCGCCGCCAATCGCTTTGAGCCTCTGGGCTGATCGGCAAAAAAGCCAACAGCGGCCCCAAAAATCAAATATTTAAAGATCGACTTTGATTTGACCGTTTCGAACAAACGGTGGCTTGACCACGCGCGCCTTGAGTGAGCGGCCCCTCACAATGACACTGACCTCATCAAACTGCCCCACTGGAATCCTGGCCAATGCCACAGGGCGATCTATTGTCGGCCCGAAAGACCCACTGGTAATCACCCCATCACCAGCTGGTGTTTCAACCACACTGCCCGTTCTGGGAATCGCGCCTTTATCCAGCAACAAACCCACCAACTGTCGGCTCGGGCCTTGAGCTTGGATTTCTGATAGCGCCTGTGCGCCCACAAAATCTCGCTCATCTCGATTCATCTGCACGGTCCAAGCCAAGTTAGACTCAAAAGGGTTGGTCTCCGTGGTCATATCTTGCCCATAAAGGTTCAAGCCACCTTCCAGCCTCAAGCTGTCTCTCGCACCGAGTCCACACGGTTGGACTTTGGCTGCCAACAGCGCATCCCAAAATGAGGCAACGTCTTGGTTGGGAAGCAAAATCTCAAAGCCATCTTCACCTGTGTAGCCTGTTCTTGCGATGAACCAGTCACCGTGGCTGGTTGAGGTAAATGGCTTAAGCGCTTCCAGTTGAGGGGCATTTAGAACATCCACGACCCGTTGCCGTGCGTTCGGGCCTTGCACAGCCAGCATGGCCAAATCATCTCGCTCTGTGATCTTGACGTCAAAGCCTTGGGCTTTTGCTTGCATCCAAGCCAAATCCACCGAACGCGTGGCTGCGTTCACGACTGTTCGGTAGAAAGTCTCATCCATCAGGTAGGTGATCAGATCATCGATGATGCCACCTTCATCGTTGAGCATACAGCCGTATAGCGCTTGGCCAGACTGGGTCAACTTGGCCACATCATTGGCCAACAGATGCCTCAGATAATCCTTGGCTTGGGCACCTTCAATGTCCACCACCGTCATGTGTGAGACATCAAACATGCCAACATCTTCTCGCACCGCCTGATGCTCTTTGAGCTGCGAGCCATAGTGAATGGGCATGGCCCAACCTGCAAACGAAACCATTTGACCACCAGCGGCCAAATGAGCGTCATACAACGGTGTTTTCAGTTCCATGTGATATCCATCTTATTGGTTGCTACCGACCAAAGACGATGCTCGGCGGATTAATACAATCACGGGCAAGCCACCTATGATGACCAATACCAACGCTGGCAAGGCAGCCATTTCCCACTGGCCCTCAGCGGTGAGCTCATAAATTCGGACCGCCAGTGTATCCCAACCAAAGGGCCTAAGCATCAGTGTCGCGGGCATCTCTTTGGCAATTTCCACGACGGCCAACAAAAAGGCCGTGACCAAACCAGGCCATAGCAGAGGCACATTAATCCGCAGCAAGGTATACCAACGGGCCACGCCGAGGCTTCGTGCGACCTCGGTATACTCTGGCCGAATCCGACCCGCAACGCTGTCCAAAGGCCCCCAAGCCACACGCAAGAAGCGAACCACATAGGCCAGCAGCAAAGCAATCAAGCCGCCGGCCAAAGCCGTGCCAAGCCACTGGTCTATGCGGATGAAAGCAAGCATGATCGCCACCGCCAACACAGTCCCTGGAATGGCATAACCCAGTGCCGCAACCTCGGCCCACAGGTGGGCGCGCTGGCGAAGCTTATGGGTCGCTGCCAGCAGCATCACCCCACCCAATACCACCAACAACGCACCTCCCAAACCCAGCGTCAATGTATTGAGGATTAAGTCAGGCATGGGGTTAAGATTTAGCTCAGCCAACGAGGGCCACGCCCAAACCATCAGTTGAATCAACGGCAAGACCACTGCAAGAAGTATCAAGGCAAGCTGCGTTGTTGTGGCAGACCATGCCATCCAGCCTCGAAGCTGAATGCGATGGGCGGTAGGCCGCTTCTCTGTCTCGCTGGCGCCTTCTGACCGACTGGCGCGCTCCACCAAAATCAAAAGCAAAATAAAGACCATCAAGATGGAGGCCAATTGAACGGCAGCTGTGAGGTTGAACAAGCCAAACCAGGTTCGGTAAATGGCCGTCGTGAAGGTATCAAATCCGAAAATGGACACGGCCCCAAAGTCTGCCAGTGTCTCCATCATGGCGAGTGTGAGCCCCGCCACGATTGCCGGCCTGGCCATGGGGAGGCTGACTCGAAAAAAGGTTTTCGTGGGGCCCACCCCCAGGCTTCTGCTGGCCTCAAAGGCAGCCAGCCCGCCACTGGAGAACGATGCCCGGGCCAAAAGATACACATAGGGATAAAAAGCCAAGACCAAAATCAGCAGCACGCCTGCTGGGCGCGCCAAAGTTTCAAACAGCCACGGATCTGCATCAAACCAAGCGCGCCACTGGCTTTGTACTGGACCGCTGTAATCCCAAATGCCCAGATAAATGAAAGCCAAAACATAGGTTGGAAAAGCCAAAGGCAAGACCAACAAAGGATCCAGTAGTTTTCTAAAGGGATACTCGCAACAGGCCGAAAGCCACGCCATGGTGATGCCAACGAACGCCACACCCACACCCACCACCAGCAACATGACCCATGTGTGGCCAATTAAGCGAGGCATCAAGTGCGCGTTGATGTGGCTCCAAACTTCGGGCTGCGGCTGCCACCATGACATCAGCAGCATCAACAAAGGCAAGGCCACCAAAACGAGCAGTGGCCACAATAAAAAATGCCGCGTCAGGCGCCAAGGGCGCATTAACGATACCCAGCGCGGTCCATCAATCGCACAGCTTGAGCCTGACGTTCACCCGCAATGACCAACGGTGTGGTGTCTTGCTTAAAATCACCCCACTGCTCAACGATCCCACTGGCTGGCACAGCAGCATTTACAGGGAATTCCAAGTTGCTCTCAGCAAATTGGGCTTGCGCCTCTTCTGAAGCCAACCATTCGATCAGTGCTTGGCCTTGCTTGGGCCTCGGCGCATGCGTGGTCACACCTGCCCCTGAAATGTTGACATGCACCCCCGTGGTGTCTTGATTGGCCCAAAAGATCTGTACTGGATAGTCGGGATCTTCGGCCAACAAACGGCCCAAATAATAGGTATTGGCAATCCCAACATCGCACTGGCCCGCTGCGATCGCTTCGATCAACACCGTATCTGAGGAAAATGGATCGGTGGCCAAGTTCTCGACCCAACCTTTCACAATCGATTCAGTGTTCTCTTCCCCATGATGCTCGATCATCATGGCCACCAGCGACTGGTTGTAGACTTTTTTTGAAGTACGCACACAGAGACGACCAGCCCATTTGGGGTCTGCCAAATCCTCAAAGGTAGACAAAGTGGCAGGATCGACTCGATCTGGATGGTACATGATGGTGCGCGCCCTCACAGACAGTCCAAACCATCGATTCTGGGTATCTCTGAGTGCACTGGGGACAGCAGCTTCTAAGCGGTCTGAGTCCAGCGATTGCAGCAACCCTCGCTCGCTGGCAAACCATAGATTGCCGGCATCCACTGTGATGAAAACATCTGCTGGGGTGCGATCGCCCTCGGCCGCCAGGCGCTCAATCAATGAGGCCTCATTGGCGCTGGTAAATTCAACAGCCACGCCTGTTTGTTCGGTATAGCGCTGGAACAAAGGCTCGATTAAGTGGGGTTGACGGGATGTGTACACCACCACTTTCTGCTCTTCTGAGCTTGTGCGTTCAGACTCAGGAGCTTGACACCCGCTGACCATAAAAAGACCCATCACACCGACAACAGATAACATCAAGCGCTGTGCAATTACTTTTGGCATCACGTACCTCAATCAAGTTAACTCATTGATCCAGAGCATCATCTGCTTTGGAATTTGGTAAAAGGACCTCTTCCAGCATACACGGCTTGATGGCCCAAGCGCTGCTGAATTCTCAGCAGCTGATTGTACTTAGCCACCCGATCAGAGCGGCACATGGAGCCTGTTTTGATTTGGCCAGCCCCCGTGGCCACCGCCAAATCCGCGATGGTGACATCTTCTGTCTCACCTGAGCGGTGTGAGATGATGGCTCCAAAGCCCGCATCTTGCGCCATCGCAATCGCATCTAAGGTCTCTGTCAGTGTGCCGATTTGATTGAACTTAATTAAAATCGCATTGGCGGTTTGTTCATCAATCCCCCGCTTTAAAAGACGCGTATTGGTGACAAATAAGTCATCTCCCACCAATTGAACTTGATCACCCAAGCGATCAGTCAACTGCTTCCAGCCTGCCCAGTCATCTTCATTCATCCCATCTTCAATCGAGATGATGGGGTAGCGGGCCACCAAGTCGGCCAAGTAATCCACAAACTGCGCGCTCTCAAACGCTCGGCCTTCTGAAGCGAGTACGTATTGCCCCTCTTTAAAAAATTCGCTCGCTGCCACATCTAGGGCCAGCGCGACCTCCTCGCCTGGGCGATAACCCGCCTCTTCAATCGCTCTAACCAATAGCTCCAAGGCCGCTTCATTGGATGACAAGTCAGGCGCAAAGCCACCCTCATCACCAACGGCGGTATTGAGTCCTTGTGCTTTCAAAATCGCCTTGAGGGCGTGGAAAATCTCCGCACCCGCTTGCACGGCCGATGGAAAATCCGCCAAGCCCACGGGCATGACCATAAACTCCTGAATATCGACTTTGTTATCTGCGTGCGCCCCACCATTTAAGATGTTCATCATCGGTGTGGGCAATACAGGCGATGCCTTTGTCTCGGCCAACAGCGACTCATACAACCACTGGCCTTTGGAAGCAGCAAAGGCATGCGCGTTGGCCAAAGAGACCGCCAGTAAAGCATTGGCGCCGAGATTCGATTTGTTCGCGGTCCCATCGAGCTCAATCATGGTTTGGTCCAAGGCGGATTGATCGCTTGGATCCATCCCCACCAGGGCAGACCGAATCACAGTCTCTACATTGGAAACAGCTTGCTGCACGCCTTTGCCCCGGAAACGCTTGGCATCTTCATCGCGAAGCTCACAAGCTTCCAAGGCCCCTGTGGATGCACCCGAAGGCACTGCCGCTCGACCCAAGCTGCCATCAGATAATCTGACCTCCGCTTCGAGTGTTGGTTGGCCACGAGAATCAATGATCTCCAAAGCCGAAATCGATGTGATCGTCAGCGCATCACTCATGCATCACTCCCCAATGCTCAATGAAGTTTAGATTTAACAACGCGGTCGATTTCGACCACCGTCTCCAACAGGTGTTTCATATCGGCCAAAGCCACCGAATTTGGGCCGTCACACAGCGCCTGATCTGGGTCTGGGTGCGTCTCACAGAAAAGACCCGCCACACCCACACCCACGGCGGCCCGTGCCAAGGTAGGCACGAACTCGCGCGCGCCGCCTGAGGCATCGCCCTGACCCCCTGGCATCTGAACCGAGTGGGTGGCATCGAAGACCACAGGACAACCCGTTTCTCTCATGATCTCGAGCCCGCGCATGTCGACAACGAGGTTGTTGTAGCCAAACATGTACCCCCGCTCACACACCATCAAGTGCTCATTGCCAGTCTCTTTGGCTTTCTCGACCACGCGGCTCATTTCCCAAGGCGACAGGAATTGTCCTTTTTTCAGATTGATCGGCAAACCAGTGCGCGCCACCGCTTGGATGAAATTGGTCTGGCGGCATAAGAACGCTGGCGTTTGCAACACATCAACAACCGAAGCCACTTCGTTCAAGGGTGTGTCTTCATGGACGTCCGTGATGACTGGAACGCCTATTTGGTGTTTGACGGCGCTGAGAATGCGAAGACCCTCTTCCATCCCAGGGCCTCGATAACTTTTGATGGAGGTTCGATTGGCCTTATCGAAAGAGCCTTTAAAAATGTAGGGAATGCCCAGCGCATCGGTCAATGCCTTTAGATGCCCAGCCACTTCAATACACATCGCCTCAGACTCCAGTGAGTCTGGGCCTGCGATTAAAAATAAAGGGGCTGAGCCACCGATCTCGAAACCACATAACTTCATGTTCTGGCCTTTTGGTACGCAAGCGCTGCTTGAATGAACCCACGAAACAGTGGATGACCATCTCTGGGGGTGGAAGTGAATTCCGGGTGGAATTGGCAGGCCAAGAACCAAGGATGGTCAGGCAACTCAATCATCTCAACCAAAGTGCCATCCAAAGAAAACCCAGACAGCACCATCCCATGCTGGGTCAGCACATCCCGGTATTGATTATTGAATTCATAACGGTGACGGTGGCGTTCTTTGATCTCGCTTTGACCATACATCTGATGGGCTTTGGTGCCTTCGACCAATCGACAGGTTTGAGCGCCCAAGCGCATGGTCCCGCCCAAATCACCTTGCGCCTCGCGCAACTCTTTTTGGCCCTTTTCATCCAGCCACTCGGTGATGAGACCGATCACAGGGTCTGGGGTGTTGGGGTTCATCTCGGAGGAATTGGCCCCTGCAATGCCACAGACATGACGCGCAAACTCCACCACCGCGGTTTGCATGCCCAAACAAATCCCAAAATAAGGCACCTTATTTTCTCGGGCATACTCGATGGTTTTGATCTTGCCCTCAAAGCCACGCTCACCAAACCCCCCAGGCACCAAAATGGCATCAACGTCTTTGAGCGCATCAATGCCCTGGGTCTCAATCTCTTCTGACTCCAGCGGGAGGATCTTGACATTGATCTTATCGTCCATGCCACCGGCAAAGAGTGCCTCATTGATCGACTTGTAGGCATCTGCGTGTTCAACATACTTACCCACCATCGCGACCGTTACCTGATGCTTGGGGTGAGCCCTAGACTCAACCACCAAAGACCAGTCACTGAGATCAGCCTCGCTGGCCTTAAGCCCCAATCGGTCTAGGACAATGCGATCAAGCCCTTGTTGGTGATAGAACAGCGGGATCTTGTAGATGTCATCCACATCCACAGCAGAGATGACTGCCTCGGGGCTTACATTGGTGAACAGTGCGATCTTGGCACGCTCATCGTCTGACAAAAACCGCTCGCAACGACACAGCAAGACATCGGGCTGGATACCAATCGAGCGAAGCTCTTTGACCGAGTGTTGGGTGGGTTTTGTTTTGATCTCATCGGCTGCGCGCAAGTAAGGCACCAAGGTTAAGTGCATGAACATCGCGCTTCGGCCAAACTCAGCGCCCAGCTGCCGGATCGCTTCCAAAAACGGCAGCGACTCAATGTCCCCCACCGTCCCACCAATTTCGACCATGGCCACATCAAAGCCTTCCACCGCTTGCTTGACACAGGCTTTGATTTCATCGGTGATGTGCGGGATCACTTGAACGGTAGAGCCCAAATAATCACCCCGCCGCTCTCGGGCGATGACGTTGGCATAAATGCGACCCGTGGTGAAGTTATTGCGCTGGGTCATGCGCGTTCTAACAAAGCGCTCGTAGTGCCCCAAATCAAGATCTGTCTCGGCACCATCTTCGGTGACAAACACCTCACCGTGCTGGAACGGGCTCATGGTGCCCGGATCCACATTGATGTAGGGATCGAGTTTTAGGAGCGTGACCTTAAGGCCACGGGATTCTAGGATGGATGCCAACGAGGCCGCAGATAAGCCCTTGCCAAGCGATGACACCACGCCGCCAGTCACGAAAATTAAAGAGGTCATGCTTGGATTTCCACACCAGTGTTGGTACGGGATCTCATTGTAACTCACTCCAGCCAGATCAGGCTGGCCATTCGACCGCTTTGTTGTGCCAAAGTCACACCGGCTCGGTGAGAATAGAAGCGATCTGTGTCGCTGGCGGTGCAAAGACCAGAGGGTTTCACCCGATCGATGCCTGCTTGATGGAGCTGATAGACGGCCATGCCCGCCAAATCGGCCCACCAGTGGCCGGGACGGGAAACCTCAAAATATGCCGCCAGCGCAGAGTCAGCATCGGCAAACGCGCGATACACCCGCCCATCGACCTCATAAGCTGCTTGGGAGATCGAAGGCCCAATCCATGCCTGCAACGTATGGGCCCCAACGGGCAAAGCAGCCACGCCTGCCTCGATGATGCCTGCTGCCAAGCCCCGCCAGCCGGCATGGATCGCTGCCACGATGGGCGATGTGTCACACGCCAATAAAATGGGCAAACAATCGGCGGTTTTCACTGCCACGACTTGCCCCGGTGTCTCAGTCCAAGCCCCATCGGCTGCCACATCAGGGTGCCAGTCTTTGAGGTTAATCACCGATGTGCCATGGACTTGCTTGAGCCAATGCGGCTGGCTGGGCAATGACAGGTGGGACAGCTCAGTTTGCTGGGTGGTGGTCAATGCCCGCACATGACCCAGTCTTTCAGGGTCTGGCCACAGGACCTGCACCCAAGGCGGAGTCTGCCTTGGCCCCGTTGTCATCGGTTCTTCAGGACCTCGATCAGGGCCGACAAATCCTCTGGCAAAGGCGCTGTGGCTTCAATCATGAGCCCCTCATCGACGGGGTGCGGACAGGCCAATGCCACAGCATGCAATGCCTGGCGGCGAAACGCTACCCACGCTTCTCGCTGTTCAATGGTCAAGCCTTTGGGCGAGCCCCCTCGGCCATAGACGGGATCACCCAAGATGGGATAACCAATGTGGGCCATGTGCACCCTGATTTGATGGGTTCTGCCGGTATCGAGCTCCACATCCAACAGCGTGCTGCTGGCCAAGTGTTGTTTGAGGCGGTAATGGGTGATGGCCTCACGCCCATCGCGTCTGACCACTTGTTTTCGTCGATCGGTGGGGTGGCGCCCCATCGGCTCATCGATGGTCCCGCCTGAGAGCACCTGCCCCCACACCAAGGCCACATAGCGGCGTTTGATCTCTCTGTCTTTGAGCATCTTGACCAATTTGTGATGAGCCTCCAGCGTTCTGGCCACCAACAAACAGCCTGTGGTGTCTTTATCCAGCCGATGGACCAGACCCGCCCGAGGCAAAGCCTCAAGCTCGGGATCCAAGTGCAACAGTGCATTGGCCAAGGTCCCATCGGGATTACCAGAGCCTGGGTGAACCACCAAACCGGCCGGTTTATTGATCACAAAGACCGAGTCGTCTTGATAAAGCACGTCCAGATCCATGGCCTCGGGCTGCAACGTCTCGCTGTGGATGGCTTGCTCGGCCATCAAGGTCACCTCATCGCCTGCCAGCACCAAATGCTTAGGCTTGACCGTGGCTTGATTGACCGTGATTTCGCCCGATTTGATCCAGGCGGCCAGCCGACTCCTAGAAAAATCTGGCCATACAGCTGCCAACAGCTGGTCTAAACGCTGCTGGGCCTGGTCTGGGGTCACTTGGTGCTGGCGATGGAACGTTGGCAATTTAACTCTCACTTAGCATGGGCTGTGGCACCCTCGGTTCCCTTCAAGGGACGAAAGGGCTTATCATTGGCCATTATGCATACAATTTCAGCCAAACTGCCGACCAATCGATGGATCCTTATTCTCCTGGCAACCTTGATGCTCGCCGTCGGTTGCTCGAATGAAACCAAAGAAGATGATGTGGGTCCAGAAGCCCTCTATCAAGAAGCCAGAGCGGCGATGGACTCAAGACGCTATGAGGTGGCCATCACGCTCTATAAGCGCTTAACCACGCTCTATCCTTTTGGTCGTCACGCTGAACAAGCACAACTGGATCTGGCCTATGTTCAATACCGCTCTAACCGCGGGGAAGACGCCATCACCACGCTGGATCGTTTCATTCGAACCTACCCCACGCATCCCAACATTGATTACGCTTGGTATCTCAAAGGCCTGGTGCATTACAGCGATGCCATGGGTTTTCTACGCCAGCTATTTCCTGGCCAAGTCGTCGATCGAGACCAAACCAGTGTTCGCTTGGCGTTCAATGAATTCCAAGAACTGACCCAACGTTACCCACAAAGCCGTTATGTGGCCGATGCCCGCCAACGCATGGTGTTTTTGAGGAACGTAATGGCCGACTATGAAATCACCGTCGCTCGATATTATTTCAGACGAGGTGTCTATCTGGGTGCGCTGAATCGGGCCAAGTATGTGATCGAAACCTATCCCAATGCACCCGCCAAACTGGATGCGCTGGAGATCATGGCCGATGCTTACACAGAATTGGGCTTGCCAGAGCTGGCGGCCGATACGCGACAAGTGCTCGACCTCAACCTCGATGGTGCACCCAGACGTGATGAACCCTCGAAAGGTTTCTTGAAAAAACTTTGGCCGTTTGACTGATCGTCTAAGCGACCATTGTAAGTGACTATTGCAAGGGACTGAGGTGATGGCCAGCCAACCCTTCCACGCCAGAATACCTGGCTACTTAAGCCACTTTGAAGACAGCCTCAAAGCGCGCTTGATCGCCACACCTGGGACCGATACTCGCCTCAAAGAGGCCATGCATTATTCTGTGTTTAACGGCGGCAAGCGCTTGCGGCCTCTGTTGGTTTTTGCCAGCGCAGAGGCATTGGGCCTTGATCCCAACACCATACTGGCACCTGCCTGTGCCGTTGAACTGATTCATTGCTACTCGCTGGTCCATGACGACTTGCCCGCCATGGATGATGATGATCTTCGTCGGGGCAGACCGACCACACATTTGGCCTTTGATGAAGCCACCGCCATCTTGGTGGGTGATGCCTTACAAGCCTTGGCTTATCAATTAATGGCCGATGACCCTTTGCGTCAAAGCCACCCCGAAGGTGTGCTTCGAATGCTCTTAGAACTGACCGATGCCTGTGGCGCCGATGGCATGGCCGGTGGCCAAGCTTGGGATCTCCAGTTGGAAAAACAAAGCCCCGATCAAGCTACACTGGAGCACATGTTTGCACTCAAAACAGGTGCATTAATAAGAGCCTCAGTGATGATGCCCTGCTTACTGATCGATGGTTTGAGTGACCATGCCCTAGAACACTTACGCGCATTCGGTGAGCATATCGGCCTTGCCTTCCAGATCAGGGATGATCTATTGGACATCGAGGGCGAAGCTGAGATCATTGGCAAGCCCACCGGGTCAGACATCGCCAAAGACAAAGCCACGTGGCCAAGCCTGTTCGGTATGGATGAGGCCAAGCAAAGAATCAATGAGCTGCACGACCAAGCCATGGCCGCATTACAGCAAGCGCAAAATGAGTTGAAAGGTGACCAAGAAGGCTTGGTGTGGCTGGCCAATCAACTGACCCAGCGCGATCGTTGAGCAAAGGTCAAGAAGGCATTTGATAACGCGTGGGATCAGCCACGCCCGCGTCTTGAAATCCCTGTTTTCTCAAACGACACGAGTCACACACACCACACGCGAGCCCCTCATCGGTGGCTTGGTAGCAAGACACCGTGATCCCGTAGTCAACGCCCAAGCGAATGCCATGCTGAATGATCTGGGCTTTGGTCAAATGGATCAAAGGCGTTTCGATGGTCATGGCCTGACCTTCAACACCTGCCTTGGTCGCCAGCTGTGCCAAGTGTCGAAACGCATCGATGAACTCGGGTCGACAATCGGGATAGCCCGAATAATCGACAGCATTCACGCCAATGCCGATGCACTGAGCCCCCAAAACTTCGGCATACCCCAACGCCAGCGATAACATCAAGGTGTTTCTGGCCGGCACATAAGTCACTGGAATGCCGGCTTCCATCTCAGTGGGCACATCCAACGCATCATCGGTCAGGGCAGAACCGCCAATGGCCCGAAGATCGACCTTCACGACTTTATGCGATAAGGCGCCCAATGACTCACTGACACGCAAAGCAGCGATCAGCTCAGAGCGATGACGTTGCCCATAATCCACCGCAAGCGTATGGCAGACATGGCCTTTGGCACGAAGATCGGCCAGCACCGTGGCTGAATCCAGCCCACCTGAGAGCAATACGACGGCCGAATGGCTCATTGAAACACCGAGACCCCAAACAAGATGGGATGGGCAATCAACAGGCCCCCATAAGCACTCAAACCCAATACCAACGCCACCGCATCAGCCCAGATCGGTTTGGGGCCGGGCTTGGGCCGAACGCCTCGAAGCCAAGCCAAGCCCATGGCGATCAGTGCATACAGACCCAAACCACCAAATAAGACGATCGAGGCCCAATCACCCCTGACCATCAGATGCGTGGCCGCCCACAACACCACCGCCCACAACATCGGATGGGCCGTGATTCTTTTGATGTTTGAGGGCAAATACGCGGCCACCAACAAAACGAAGGCCACAGGCATGAATACAGCACCCAGTTCACGGCCGAAGGCCAGGGGCATCCAGCCTGGATAAAATCTGGCCATCGCATAGCCTTGTGCCATCATGGCCAACCCCGCCAGCGCACCCAACGCAACAAAAGCCCGAAGCCCGAGGCGCCCAAAGCGGTTTTCCAGTTTGGTGCGCCCTGCCCGCAACCCAATGACAAGATGCACACCGACGAACAACAACCAACCAAGAATCAGTAGAATCATAATGTGTTCCATTGTAATCACACCGATGGGTTCTGAGAAGGACGGCGTTCGCATTGACTTGTGGCTGTGGGCTTCGCGTATTTATAAAACCCGCGCCCAAGCGCAACAAGCCGTCAAAGGCGGGAAAGTGAGCTTAAACGGGCAGCGGATCAAGCCAGCGAAGGAATTGAAGGTCCAAGACCGCTTGGTCATCACCAAAGACGACCTCAGTTATACCATCGATGTGCTGGGCCTTTCTGAAAAACGCTTGAGCGCACCGCTGGCCCAAGCCCTGTACCAAGAAACCCCTGAAAGCCAGAAAGCACGCGAGGAACGTCTGGCGCAAAAGCGCTTGGAGCGCCACAGCGACAGCAGCCCGCCCACACGGCCAGATAAGCGACAACGACGCCAAATCCGATCGTTCATTCGGGGCGATTGATGGCATGTGTGCCCGTGGCGCTCAGGTTTTTTCTTGGCAACAACTGTTTCAGGCGATGAGCTTGCCTGGTCAAGCACCCAAGGGAGGCTTGCAACGGTTTAATGTCTCACCCTCGGCCATGGGTAAACATGGCGCAGAATGGACACGACTACCCGTCATCAGCGCAGATGATGAAGGTCGGCGCACGATCCACGGCATGGTCTGGCCGTTGATTCCCTTTTGGTGCCATGGCGAGCTCCCAAAATTCTCTACCGCCAATTGCCGCAGTGAGCCAGACGAAGCTTTTTCTACGACAGTGGCGAAAAAACCCGCGTTCAGAGATGCGTGGCAGAAAAATAGACGCTGCTTGATTCCGTTTTCTTGGTTTTATGAGTGGGACCAAAGGACACAGCCCAAGCAACCATGGATGGTATCAATGAAAGCCCACCCCATCATGGTGATGGCGGGCCTTTGGGATGTCACAGAGACATCATCCAAGCAAACCCTGTTGTCTTGTACCATTGTCACCACAGCGCCAAACCAGACGCTCAAAGACATTGGGCACCACCGATCACCGGTACTTTTACGAGAAAAAGACTGGGATGTGTGGCTAAAAAGCGCCGGTGAGGAAGCGCAAACACTCTTGCAGCCGCCACATGACGATTGGCTTGAGGCAAAAGC
>CAYWVH010000014.1:0-34350 GCA_964461845.1 uncultured Wenzhouxiangella sp. | reverse complement strand
TGATCTACGCCACCCAATCTTGTCCATTTTGTGTGGCTGCCCGGTCTTTGTTGCAATCAAAAGGCGTTGATTGGATGGAGATCTTGATTGATATCGAGCCCGATAAGCGCTCTGAGATGATGGCCAAATCAGGCCGGCACACCGTCCCCCAGATCTTTATCGGTGAGCAGCACGTCGGGGGCTTTGATGATTTAAACGCGCTCGATCGGGCGGGCAAACTCGATCCCTTGCTCGGCCTTGCCTGATTTAATAGCATGGTCGCTTGGGTTGGGCCTGTCAGGAGCGGTATAATATGGCGCTTCTATTTTGACTCACCGCCAGGACAATGACTGTGACACAACCCACCTCAACCATAACAGTGATCAAAGGCGATGGCATCGGGCCTGAGATCATGGATGCCACTTTAGCGGTGGTGGATCATCTAAACACCCAACACGGTTTGGGTTTGAGTTACGACTTTCAGCTGGCGGGCTTGGCCGCCATTGATGAGACCGGTGATTTGTTGCCTGAGGCGACCATCGCATCCATCGATAAAAACAAAGTCGCTCTGAAATCCCCACTCACCACGCCGATCGGGGGTGGGTTTAAGTCATTGAACGTGGCTTTGAGAAGCCACTTTGATCTGTATGCCAATGTTCGACCTGCCATTAGCTTTAAAGGCTCATTGTCTCGTTATGAGAACATTGATCTGATCACGGTCAGAGAGAACACCGAAGGCGCGTATTTGGCTGAAGGCGCCTACACAGCCCCCGATGGTTCTCGGGCAGAATCAAAAATGATTGCGACCTACAAAGGCTCAGAGCGCGTTGTTCGCTATGCTTTTGATCTTGCAAGACGTTGCGGGCGGAAAAAAGTCACCGTCGTTCATAAAGCCAACATTTTGAAAGATGTGACTGGGTTATTTCTGCGCGTCGCGCACGAAGTTGCTAAAGACTACCCAGACATCGAATGCCAAGACATGATTGTGGACAACACCGCCATGCAACTGGTGATGCGCCCAGAACAATTTGATGTGATTGTTACCACCAATTTATTCGGCGACATTATTTCTGATTTGTGCGCAGGGCTCGTGGGTGGTTTGGGGCTGGCCCCCGGCGCCAATATTGGTGCACATCACGCGATGTTCGAGGCAGTCCACGGCTCAGCGCCCGACATTGCGGGTCAAGGCATCGCTAACCCGTGTGCTTTGTTGTTGGCAGCGGCCCAAATGTTTGAGCATCTGGATCACCACACAGCCGCCCAACAACTCCGTCAAGCCATCGCTGAGGTGATTGCTGCAGGCGATCGCACCACCCCTGATTTGGGTGGGACAGGCCGCACAGACACTTTCGCTCAGGCCATCATCGAACGCTTGGGTTGAGGAATGCCTTATGGGGGCGGGCCCACCGGCCTGTTTCATGTGTTGGCACATGTTGTTGTAAAAACACAACAGCCCATGAAAATTAGGTTAAATAATGGGCTCAAGCGTTGTATTTTTACCAACCTTGGCGCTACACTAGGCCCATGTTGAACGCTCGCTTGAACCATTGTGCACACTCAGCCAGACCTTGGTCGGTTTTGCTGTTGGCCGTCTCGGTCTGCGTGGGTTCGCTACAAGCGGCGGAGCGGCCGGCGTCCAGAGTAGACCTTGGACCTTGGCAGGCCTATCTAACCCACGAAATCACCCCCAAGCTTGAGCGCATTGAAGCGCCCGTTCAGCCCGAAGGGGTTGAGCCTTCTTGGTGGGTGGTCGACCAAACTTGGGTCTTGCCAGAGTTTGCGCAAGGCTGGATCAGTCCGATAGAGCGCTCTGATGCTCCCGCCCTCCGTTTGGCTTGGGTGGTCCCTCGCTGGGGCTTGGACAGTGCGCCAGCTACCTTGATGAGCTTGTCGCGCTCTAGAGTCGAGCAATCGTTGATGATGCCGGGTGTCACCACCCAAGTCAGTGAGACAGCGGCAGTGACGGTGTCAGCGGTGTTGGCGGCGCAACGGTTCGTCAATCCAGGCATGAATCTGGTCGGCTATGAGGGCACGATCCCCGTGGCGCCAGAAGGCATCTGGCTGACCGGGCCTCGCAGTGAGTCATCCCATGGTTTCGGGCTTCGGGTGGCGCACCAGTTTAAGCCGGTGGATGCCTTGGTCTTTGAGACCGCCTATCAATCCAGAATCGACATGAACCCGCTGGCCACCTTGCAAGGTGTGCACGGGGCCGAGGCGCAGCTGGACATTCCCTCGAGATTTGAGGCGACCATGGGCTGGCAAATCAACCCAAGCTGGGTTGCCTCGGTGGGCATGAGTCACATTTTTTACTCAGAGGTGGGTGCGTTTCCTTCCCGGGCCATGCCAGCGCGTTTCGGTGCGCTGTTGGGGGACAGCACCAGCCCAGAGTTCGCTTGGCGTGATTTGAGTGTCATGACCGTTGGCTTGGGGTGGCAGGTCACAGAGCGCCTGAATGCCGAGGTGGAATACAAAAACAGGGCGCAACCCAAGCCCACTGCACGAGCGCTGGCTGATGCGCTGGGTGGTGAGTTGAACAAACATGCTTGGCGCGTCGGTTTGACCCAGAAGATGGGCCAAGGCGCCAAAGTGCACCTGAGTGCGGCGTACGCGCCACCTGAGTATGTGTTTGGCGGCCATGTGTTGGGTGTGGTCTCTGATGAGTTAAAGCAAGGGCTGGAATTCCAGGCATTGTGGCAGTTGTTTTTTTAGTTTCTCCCCGTACCACGCAATACTCCTAATCTAAGAGCTCGATGATCAGCGCACCGGTGACCTTCCGCGGGGAAAGGTCAGCCGGGCGCGCCACAGAAGTTCGGCAAATGTGCCTATAATCACAGCATGATTCAGCGGCTCAATCACTGGTTACAAAGAACCTTCGACGACCCCCAAGTCGCCATCCTAGCCTTGTCGTTGGTGGCGGGTCTTTTGGTGATCGTCTTGTTTGGCCAAATGCTGACCCCTGTGGTGGCTTCATTGGTGATCGCCTACTTGCTCGAGGGCGGTGTGGCAAGACTCAGAAAACTGGGACTGCCTCGCCTAATCTCGGTGATCATTGTCTTCACCAGTTTCATGGCCATGTTGGTGTTTTTGCTGTTTGGCTTGTTGCCGCTGCTGACTCGACAGGTCGCTGCGATCGTGCAACAAATTCCACTCTACATCGCCCAAGCGCAAACTTGGTTGGCCACATTGCCAGAGCGTTACCCGCAACTGGTCTCTGGACCGGATTCGGCGGTGGCCTCGCTGGAAGGGGCAGAAGAGGAGGTTCCCTTGGCATTGATCTCTCAAGATCAATTGTCTGCTTTGCTCGATCAAGTGGGTGCTGAGTTGATCAACTATGGCGCCAAGCTCGTCTCCTTGTCTGGGGTGATGGGGGTGGTCAGTTTGCTGATTTTTTTGGTGTTGATGCCTGTGTTGGTGTTTTTCTTTTTAAAAGACAAGCGTCGACTGATGGCGTGGGTCAGGGCGCACACACCCAAAGACCGAGGCTTGGTCAGCAAAGTCTGGAAAGAAGTGGACGCTCAAATTGGCAACTATGTCCGCGGCAAGGTCGTGGAGATTTTTATCGTTTGGTCGGTCACTTATGTGGTGTTCTCACTGCTCGGTATGCCCTACACCATGCTGTTGTCGATGCTGGTTGGATTGTCTGTGATCATTCCCTACATCGGTGCTGCTGTGGTGACCATTCCTGTGGCTTTGGTGGCATTGATTTATTTCGGTGGGCTGACCGCGTCTTTTTGGTGGGTGATGGTGGCCTATGCCGTGATCCAAGCGCTCGATGGCAATGTGCTGGTGCCCATTTTGTTTTCTGAAGTGGTCAGCCTCCACCCTGTGGCGATCATTACGGCCATCTTGGTCTTCGGCGGCATATGGGGATTTTGGGGGGTGTTCTTTGCCATTCCTTTGGCCACGGTGGTCAACGCTGTGCTTAGGGCATGGCCTAGGGCCTTGCATGAGGACTATGCCCCGACATGAGTCTTGGGCGACACCGCTTTGAATTTACCCATCGAAGCTACGACGCCCAAAGCGGTGAAATCTTGTTGGGTTATCGATTGGACGATCAGGCACTGACCGAACGGTTCTTATTGCCGAGCGCTTTGAGCGTACCACCCCACAAAACTGAGGCCCTTGAAGCGGCATTGGATGCGCTGCATTGGATCGCCGGGGTCAGTTACTGGAAGGCCTTTTGTCCCGAAGAATGGGTGTTTGGTCAGCGAAGCCCAGACACGCGTCAAGCGCATTGGCTCGAGGCCATTTATCAACATGGGCTGGCTGAGTTTGCTTGGCACAACCAATTGGATCTAACCGAATCAATCCATTGCCCGGCGAATGACCAGCCCTTATCTCAGGACGCTGCAGATCTTCTGTCGTTGAGCTCGAAGGCATTGCTTCCCTTGGGCGGGGGCAAAGATTCTTGGGTGGCGTGGCATCGTCTCCATCAACACCTAGGCCCTCAGGATGTGATGAGCGTGCAAGTGGGTTCTGCGCCCTTGATTCGTGCGGTGGGTGAGTCGATGGTTCAGGCAGGGCGGGTGTCTCAACATTGCGTCATCGGACGGGTGATGGATCCGCAGTTGTTTGAGTGGAACGCACAAGGTGCGCTCAATGGACATGTGCCCATCACCGCCATCAACCATGCCGTGCTGGCTGTGTTTGCCTTGTTGGTGGATGCCCATTGGGTGGTCTTTGCCAATGAAGCCTCAGCGGATGAACCCACAGTGGTGGATGAGGCGGGGCGCGCCATCAATCATCAGTATTCAAAGTCGTATGCGTTCGAGCAACTGTTTTCGGAGTGGGTCAATCGATACATCGCTGGTGATTTGAAGGTGTTTTCAATCCTTAGACAAGACAAAGAGCTGGCGGTGGTCAAAGAATTTTGTGCGCTTCCATTCGCGCATGCTCACTTTTCTTCTTGCAACCGAAACTTCCACATCAACCCAAATCAATCCATGGATCATCTTTGGTGTGGTCAATGCCCCAAGTGTCATTTTGTGTATTTGGCCATGGCGGTTTGGATGAGGCCTCAAGCGCTTCGGACCATTTTTGGCCATGATCTCTTGAATGAGCCAAGTCAGATCAGCGGATTTCGTGCGCTGTTGGCACTCGATGGCCAAAAGCCGTTCGAGTGCGTCGGCGAAGCCCAAGAAGCCAGGGCGGCGGTGATGGCCTTATCACAACAACCCGATTGGTCTGACCATGCGGTGATCCAAGCCTTGGTTCCACTGCTGGCCAATGTGTCAGTCCCAAAGATCGATGATCTTTTGATTCCAGCGGGGCCTCACCAGATCCCCAGCGCATTGCTGTCATGAAACGTGCGTCGCTGATTGGTCAACGGGTGGTGATTTTAGGCGCTGGGCGAGAAGGGCTTGCGACCTATGAAGCGCTGTTGCCCATCTTAGGCCCCGAAACCCTCCAGATCTGGGCGGAGTCGGGCCCGGCCTCGGTCGAGCAGGTGGGCGCTTTGGCGATCAAGACAGCCATCCAGACTGGACCCTTTGATGAGCGTCTGGCGGATTTCGATGTGGCGATCCGCTCACCAGGCATTCAGGTCGACCATCCTGCCTTGGTGGCCTACCGAGCCAGAGGTGGACGAGTGCTCAGCCCATCATCCATTTATTTAGCAGAGCGGCCTGATGTGCCCATCATTGGCGTGACGGGTTCCAAAGGCAAAAGCACCACATCATCGATCTTGGCTCACCTACTTCAAGCCCAAGGAAGATCTGTGCTCTTGGCAGGGAACATTGGCAAGCCCTTGATCAGTTGTCTAGAGACGAAGAGTGATGTGGTGGTCGCCGAATTATCAAGCTACCAGTTGAGTGACTTGGAAGGTGCTTTGTCTTTGGGTGTGATCACGCGTCTTTTTCCAGAACACGTTGACTGGCATGGCTCTGTGGCTTCTTACTACGGTGCAAAGAAACGCCTGTTTGATCTGGTGGCAGGACAACCTGTCTTGATCAACCAGCGTGATCTTAATCTGGTGGAAGAAACTGAAGACAGACCCAACCGTGTGCTGGTCAATCCACCTGAGGCCCAGGCGAGCGGCGAGCTTCATCGCCGAGGCAACACCATCTATCATCAAGGCCAACCCATTTTTGATGCAAGCCAGTGGGCGCTTCGAGGGCGTCACAACATCGATAACGCAGTGATGGCTTTGGCTGTGGTTGAGCAATGGGGGGATCAGATCAGCCAAGCGGTAACCCATCTTGGCCAGTTCCAAGCTTTGGCGCACCGGCTCTCGCCGGTTGCGGGACCTCAATTACACGATGTGGCGATTGGGTGGGTGAATGATTCGATTGCCACCACACCGCATGCCACAAAAGCCGCGTTGGAGGCTTTTGGTGATCAGCCTTTGGTATTGATGGTGGGCGGCTATGAGCGGGGGGGTGATTGGACGGTGGTCATTGACCACCTCAAAAACCATCCTTTGCTTGGATTGGTCGCCTTACCAGACAACGGAGCAGCCATTGCCGAGCGCCTATTGGGGGCTCAAGTGATCGCTGATGCTCAGGTCCTATATGCCGAAGACTTGGATCAAGGCATAGAAAAGGCTCTGGGTTTGATCCAGCAACAGGCAAATCAATGCTCGCTTTCAAGCTGTGCGGTGCTGCTGAGTCCAGGTGCGCCCAGTTTTGGGCATTACCGGGACTTCGAACACCGTGGCCAGTCTTTTGTGGATGCGCTGATCGCGCGGTCGAAATCTGCTCAGCGGTCTCGGTAGACGGCGTGATCTACCAGCACTGAGAGCGCATCTCGGTGGGGGCTGGGTGGCAGCGTATTTAGGCATTGATGTGCTTGTTCAGCCAAGGCTTTGGCTTGATCCATGGACTGATCCAGCGCATCTAAGTCATCCAAAATATCGCATACCTTATCAAGTCTTGATAGGTCATTGTCCTCAATGACAGAGCGGATCAATTGTTGTTGCGTGGCACTGCCTTGCTGTAGCGCCAGGATCAAGGGCAGGGTCACTTTGCCCTCGCTTAAATCATCCCCAATGTTCTTGCCGAGCGTGGCACCGTCTGAGCGATAGTCCAGCACGTCGTCTGCAATCTGGAAGCACTGACCTAACAACAGCCCAAACTGCTGCATGGTTTTTTGCTGGGCTGGGTGCGAGCTTTGACGGCCATGCGCCAACACAGCGCCGAGTTCGGCCGAGGCTTGGAACAGGCAAGCGGTTTTGTCAGAAATGATCTTGAAGTAGTCTTCAACGCTGAGCTCTGCATTGCCCATTTGCATCAACTGCAACACTTCACCAGCGGCAATGGTGTTGGTGGTGTCCGCCAAAATCCGCATGATGTGTGGATGGTCCAGCTCGACCATCAGCTGAAAGCTTCTGGAGTACAAGAAATCACCCACCAGCACCGAGGGCGCATTGCCCCAGATCTCATGAGCCGTCTCTTGGCCACGACGTCTGGCGGATTGATCCACGACATCGTCGTGCAACAAGGTGGCGGTATGAATGAACTCAATCACCGCCGCCAACTGGATGTGTTGATCGCCTCGGTAGCCGAGCGCGCGCGCTGAGAGCAAATGAACCAAGGGGCGCATGCGCTTGCCGCCACCGTGGATGATGTGGCTAGAAATTTGGTTGACCAAGACCACATCCGAATGCAGACGCTCAGCAATCAGTCGATCGACGGCGTGCCGGTCGGCTTGGGTCAGTGCCATGACCTCATCTAAGGTCTCAGGGCCACGGATTACAGACGCTTGCTCCATAACTTACAATTATACGAGCCCACGTCTGACTTGTCGGCATGAGTTGTGCGTCATCTCAATAATTAAGTGTCTGTGCTAGACTTTCCAAGTTAATTGATTCGTTGGTTTGAAAGGAGATCCGAGGCCATGGCTCGAGGCATTAATAAAGTGATATTAATCGGGAACTTAGGCTCTGATCCTGAGATCCGTCATACGCAAGGCGGGAACGCGGTAGCCAATTTGTCTCTGGCCACCTCTGAATCCTGGCGGGATAAAACCACCGGTGAGACGCGTGAAAACACGGAGTGGCACCGGGTCGTCATGTTCGGCCGCTTGGGCGAGATCGCTGGTGAATACCTGAAAAAAGGCAGCAAGGTCTACATCGAGGGGCGCTTACAGACCCGCAAGTGGCAAGACAAAGACGGCAACGACCGTTACACCACGGAGATTGTGGGCAACGAGATGCAGATGCTCGACTCACGGGGGGGCGGCGGCTTTGATGATGCGCCCATGCAATCATCGCCTGCCATGGACTCGCCACCACAGCACAGCAGCGGTGGACTCGAAGACGACATCCCTTTTTAAGGGTGAGCCAGATTGCTATGCGCCAAGGTGCCTTGAGATCAGTCGGTCTGGAGGCATGTTGTTGTGCCATGGGGCCCGCTCGGGCCATTGAACAACAGGGGAGATTATGTCCACGATTTTAGTCACAGGTGGCGCCGGTTTTATCGGGGCCAATTTCGTACGCCATGTGATCGAGACCACCGATCATGCCGTCATCAATCTGGATGCCATCACCTATGCGGCCAATCCAGAGTCGGTGGCTGACCTTGACCCCAGTCGTCATCGGTTGGTGGAGGGTGATATTTGTGATGGCCCGAAAGTTCGAGCATTATTGGAGGCGCATCGCCCAACGGCCATTGTGCACTTTGCAGCCGAGAGTCACGTGGATCGCTCCATCGATGGGCCAGGGGCTTTTATTCGAACCAACATCAATGGCACCCAGACCATGCTCGATGAGGCTTTGGCTTATTGGTCAAAACTCGAGGGTGCTGAGAAAGACAATTTTCGCTTCATTCACATTTCCACCGATGAGGTCTATGGCACCCTGGGCCCTGATGAGCCCGCATTTGATGAGAAACATCAATATGCGCCCAACTCACCCTATGCTGCCTCAAAAGCCTCAGCCGATCATCTGGCCCGAGCGTGGCACAAGACCTATGGCCTGCCGGTGATCATCACCAACTGCTCGAACAATTATGGGCCTTACCAGTTTCCAGAAAAATTGATTCCCTTAATGCTGATCAACGCCTTGGCTGGTAAGGCCTTGCCCGTCTATGGAGATGGTCAGCAACGAAGAGATTGGCTATACGTTGAAGACCATTGCCGTGCGATTTGGGCGGTCTTGAATCAAGGCCAGCTTGGCCGTGTCTACAACATCGGTGGGGATGCCGAGACCACGAACTTAGAGGTCGTTCATGCTCTGTGTGATCTGTTGGATGAACGTGTGCCGGTGGATGTGCCCAGACGCGGGTTGATTGAGTATGTCACCGATCGACCCGGCCATGATCGTCGCTACGCCATCAATGCCACACGGATCAAACAAGAGCTGGGTTGGGCGCCGAAGATGGATTTTAAGACAGGCCTCGCCGCCACCGTGGATTGGTATCTCAACAACAAAGAGTGGTGGCAACGCATCCAAGATGGCCGTTATCAACAAGAGCGGCTGGGCCTTCGGGCGGTGGATAAGCCAGGAGAGGTGGCATGAGCCGACGCGGCATTATTTTGGCCGGTGGTGCAGGCACGCGTTTGTATCCGATCACGCAAGTGATCAGCAAGCAGCTCTTGCCTGTCTATGACAAGCCGATGATTTATTACCCGCTGTCTACTTTGATGCAGGCGGGCATTCGAGAAATCTTGCTGATCACAACGCCCCATGAACAGCATTTGTTTCAAAAACTCTTAGGGGATGGCTCGCAATGGGGCATTCGCCTTGAGTATGCCATCCAAGACCACCCCAGAGGTTTGGCCGATGCCTTCATCGTCGGCCGATCGTTCATTGATGGGCAGCCTTCGTGCTTGATCTTAGGCGACAACATTTTCCATGGCGATGGCATGGGTCAGTTGTTGGCGCGTGCCATGGCAAGAGACGCGGGTGCCACGGTGTTCGGTTACTACGTCAGTGATCCAGAACGCTATGGCGTGGTCGAGATGGATGCTTCTGGACAAGTGCTCTCCCTGGAAGAGAAGCCCAAGCAACCCAAATCAAACTATGCGGTCACGGGCCTTTATTTCTATGACGAGCGGGCGTGCGATTTTGCTGCCTCTTTGGCACCGTCTCACCGCGGTGAGATCGAGATTACCGACCTCAATCGCCTCTATCTAGAGGCAGGTGATCTCACCGTCGAGCGCATGGGCCGAGGCTATGCGTGGCTCGATACAGGCACGCATGAATCGCTACAGCAAGCGGCTGGCTACATCAATACATTGAGTTCAAGACAGGGGCTTAGAGTGGCCTGTCCTGAAGAGATGGCGTACCGGCAACAATGGATCAGCAAAGAGCAGTTGTTGGACTTGGCCAAGCCACTGGTCTCCAGCGGTTATGGTGACTACCTTCGCATGGTGGCCAAAGCCGAACCCAAGTTTGATTGATCATGAATGTCATCGATACCCCATTGGCGGGTGTAAAACTCATCGAACCCCGGGTCTTCAAAGACGATCGGGGTTGGTTTATGGAAAACTGGCGCGCCGAACACTATGAGGCGGTCGGTATTAATGCTCAGTTTGTTCAAACCAACAGCTCTCACTCAAGTCAAGGTGTGGTCCGGGGCTTGCACTTCCAACACCCAGATGCACAAGGAAAGTTGGTCTGGGTGAGTCAAGGTTCGGTGTTTGATGTGGCCGTCGACATCCGCCCAGATTCTCCGCAGTTTGGTCAATGGGTGGGACGTGTCTTGGATGACGAGCACCACCACCAATTGTGGATCCCGCCTGGGTTTGCCCACGGTTTTCAAGTATTGAGTAAGACCGCGACCTTTCATTACCAGTGCACGAAACCCTATCGCCAAGCCTCTGATCGGGCCATTGCCTACAACGATCCAGCCATTGGTGTGGATTGGCCGATGGCACCACAAGGCATCTCTGAAAAAGATGCCAACGCGCCGATGCTCTCGGCCTTGGATGCAGAGCATTTGCCCAGATGCGCACCCTAATCACGGGCGCCAATGGCCAGTTGGGCCGACATCTGATCGCTGCCTTGAAAGACAGCCATGAGTTGATTCTCACAGACCGAAGCCAATGTGACCTGAACAACGCTCAGGCTTTGGCGGGATTGTTGGCCGATACTCAACCCCAGATGATCATCAATACAGCCGCGATGACGGCAGTGGATCTGGCCGAAGATGAGCCTGAGCTTGCAGATCGCCTCAACCATCAAGTGCCGCTGGAGCTGGCTCAGTGGGCCAGCCGGACGAATGCAAGATTGATCCATTATTCGACCGATTATGTCTTCGGTGGAATCCAGACCAAAGCCTGGTTAGAAGACGACCCCAAATCGCCCCAAAGCGTCTATGGGCAGAGCAAGTATCTGGGGGAGCAGGCCATACAGTCTGTGGGTGTCGGCGCCTTGATTTTGCGAACAGCGTGGGTCTACAGCGCGCTGCCCGGTAATTTTTTGACCGCCATATTGGCCCGTGCCAGCCGAGGTGAAGATCTTCGTGTGGTCAATGATCAAGTGGGGTCACCCACGTGGGCTGGGTCTTTGGCCGAGGCCACCGCGCATTTGTTGGCGGGGGGCCATGTCCCAAGCGACCATGTGCGTGTGTTGCATGTGGCCAATCGAGGTGCGGTGAGCTGGCATGCGTTTGCGACACTGGCCGTAGAGCAAGCCTGGGAGGCAGGTGTGATTGATCGCAGGGTTGACGTGGCAGCCGTGGGGTCTGATCAGTGGCCACAAAAAGCCAAGCGGCCCAGTGGTTCTGTGTTGGATGTCACGCAATATGAGACACTGACTGGCCAGCGCATGGCTTCTTTTGATCAGGCCTTGGCGCAGTGTTTGCATGAATGGAGACAATGGCAATGTTGATACCCGTTATTTTGTCAGGGGGTGCGGGCACGAGGCTTTGGCCTGTATCGAGAAAAGCGCACCCGAAACCTTTTATGCGACTGGCCGATGGGCAGACCCTGGCAGGCGCGACCATCGCGCGTGCCTTGGCGGTGGCAGGCTCGCCCAAGACACTGACTGTCACCAGCCGAGACCACTACTTTTTGACCCGAGACATCTACGATGAAGTCGCCCCTGAGGGCGCTCACCATTTCTTGTTAGAACCTGAGGGCAGAAACACCGCCCCTGCGATTGTGGCTGCCGCTTTGTGGGCAAAATCTCAAGCGGGTGATCAGGCCAAACTTCTGGTGATGCCTGCCGATCATTTGATTCGGGACATGGATGCTTTTGGCAAGGCGGTCGGTGCGGCATCGTCGCTGGCCGATCAGGGCTGGTTGACGTGTTTGGGGGTCAACCCAACACACCCTGAAACGGGGTATGGATATATCAAAGCAGGACCTAGCATCCAATCATGGGGCCATGAGATCGAAGCCTTTGTTGAAAAACCCGATCTAGAGACCGCTGAGCGCTACCTAAAATCAGGTGAGTTCCTATGGAATGCGGGCATGTTTTGTTTTACGGCCGATGCCATCTTGCAAGCGGTCAAGTCAGAAGCTTTGGACATCTATGAATCCATGCTTGAGGTGTGGGCTGATTTGGATGAGCACAAAGACCCCCTGGAATTGCCCGCAACTGCCTTTTCAAAAGTGAGATCAGAATCGATTGACTTTGCTGTGATGGAAAAAGCAGCGAAGCGAGCTGTCGTGCCGGTCGATTGTGGGTGGTCTGACATCGGCTCTTGGCAGGCGATCAGTGATCTTTATGAGTCAGACCAATCGGGCAACCGAATCAAAGGTGAGGTGGTGCTGATTGATTCAAGAAACACCTTTGTGCAAGGTGAGGCCAGATTGATCGCCGCGGTGGGTGTTGAGGATTTGGTGATCGTTGATACACAAGATGCTGTGTTGGTTGCCAAGCGCGATCGAGCACAAGAAGTCAAAGCGGTGGTCGATGAGTTAAAGCGTACTGAACATGCGACGGTGACTTATCACCAAACCATTCACCGACCATGGGGGACTTATACGGTCTTGGAAGACACCGCGCATTGTCGTGTTAGGCGCTTGTTGATTAAACCGGGTGGGGTGTTGTCTTTACAAGTGCACCATCGGCACAGCGAGCACTGGACGGTGGTGCAAGGCCAAGCCAGTATAAGATTGGGTGATCAAGCCATGACGCTGGCCACGGGCCAGACCGTGGCGATTGATGTCGGTTGCCCGCATCGACTGGCCAACGAGGGCAAAGAGATGTTAGAAGTCATTGAGGTCCAGACTGGGGATTATCTGGGTGAAGATGACATGGAACGCTTGGAGGATTACTATGGCACACGCTAGATTTTGGATGCGCTCAATCGCTTTAGGCGCGCTGTTGATGACCCTAAGCGCCTGCCAGTCAGACCAAGAAGCGCAAACAACCACATCCAGCGACCTGCCAGTGGAAGCCCAATGGAGCGATGACGCTTGGGCCCAAGAGACCATGGACTGGCGAGCTTGGCGCTTGGAGCGCTTGTTGCTTCCCGATGGGTATCTCTCATTGGCAGCGCTTGATTTCTATCCCGCGGGTCAGTGGGTCGTAGGCTCAAGTGAATCAGCGACCGTCAGCATGCCAGGTGGGCCGGATGACTGGGGAACCTTGATCTTGAGCGAAGATCAGGCCACGGCTTTTTTTGTGCCCGCCGAGGGCAGCGATATGACCGTTTCACACCCACACCCAGATCAGACCAACCTACCCATGGATGGCGCAGTGCGCTTGGCCATTGCCGGGGGTGCATCCACACCGAGTCGAGTGGGTTCTGAGCTTCATTTTTATGTGGCTGTTCGCAAAGGCGATTGGGCCGTTCGTGTGCGTGATCCGGATTCTTTCGCGCTGAGTCATTTTATGGGTTTGGATTACTATCCGCTCAACCGTGATTTTCAGGTGGTGGGGCGATTTGAGCCACACCCAGCCGGTCAAACCATTCCCACAGCCACCGTATTGGGTGAGATCTTAGATGAGCCCAACCCAGGCCGTGTGGTATTCGAGTTGGGTGAGGAAACGTTTTCTTTGGAGGCGATTGCGGCAGCGTCAGGAGATCAGTTCTTTTTTATTTTGGCCGATCGCACCTCAGGCAAAGAGACCTATGGCTTGGGCCGGTTCTTATACTCTAGCCTGCCTGATGAAAATGGGCAGGTGGTGTTGGACTTTAATCGAGCCTATAACCCGCCTTGCGCGTTTAACGCATTCACCACTTGCCCGCTGCCCCCACCTCAAAACAGGATCAATTACCCCATTGAGGCAGGGGAGCTCAAATACCGAGGTGTGGCAGGCCAAGACCCCGATCAATTGCCGGTGAACTGAGCAGGCCTTTTTTCAATAAAGGCTTGGGTGCCTTCTTTCATATCTTCGGTCGAGCAACACAAAGCAAAGCGCGCTGTTTCAAGGGCGAGCCCTGCCTCTAGATTGATCTCTTGACCCTTGATAACAGACTCTAGAATCCCTGCAACGGCATGTGGCGCTGCGTTGGCCAGTGCCTTGGCCAAAGCCAGGGTGGCCTCTTGCAGTGCATCGGCCGAGGCCACTTGATTGACCAAGCCAAGCGTGTGCGCTTGGGGGGCATCGATGGGTTCACCAGACAGGATCATGCCCAAGGCTTGAGTTCGTCCCACCAGTCGCACCAACCGCTGGGTGCCACCAAACCCTGGCAAAATGCCAAGCTTGATTTCGGGAAGCCCCATGCGGGCCGTCTCGGCCATGGTTCGAAGATGACAAGAAAGTGCGAGTTCCATCCCACCGCCCAAGGCAAAGCCATTGATCATAGCGATCACGGGCTTATGCAACCCTTCAATCTTTTGCATTAAGGCCTGACCCTCAGTGCTGAATCGGTGGGCTTGAGTCGCTGTTAACCCGTTGATTTCGGTGATGTCAGCACCCGCCACAAAAGCCTTGGGGCCTGAGCCTGTGATGATGATCACGCGCACGGAGGGGTCTTGGCCCAACTCATCTATGACGGTCGATAATTCAGCCAGTGTGGCTTGATTGAGTGCGTTGAGCTTCTCGGGCCGATGGATCGTGACCGTGGCAATGGCTTCATGGGTTTCACATAACAAATTTTTAAGGTTCATAGTGGTCTCATGGTCGTTTGGTGGATAGGCCACATTGTAGCTGGATGAAATTGATCTGATCCAGCCACAGGCGGTGTATCATGCCGCATGGTCGGGTAGAATGACCCAATCACTTAATGTGTTGAATTGATGGAGGCATCATGTATAAGACCCTATTTGGCCTGATGGCCACGCTCTTATTTGTCAGCCAAGGCGTGGCGCAGGAAGTGGAATCAGAAGAGCAGCGCTTGGGCTATTCCATTGGCTATGAGTTTGGCGCAGAGCTTCGCGGCTATGACATCGACCTGGATTTGCCAGCGGTGTTTGCTGCGATTGAGGCAGCCTACAATGGTGAGGAACCTGCCTTGGAAGTGACCGAGATGCGTGATCGCATGGTGGCTTTGCAAGAACAGATTCGTCAAGAGCGCATGGCTCAATTTGAGGCGCTAGCAGAACAAAACCAATCACGTGCTGAAGAGTTTCTGTCGGACAATCAATCAAAAAATGGGATTGTGTCACTGCCCAGCGGTGTTCAGTATCGGATCATCGAAGAAGGTGAGGGCAATCGTCCCACCATGGACGATGTGGTCACCGTTCACTACCGTGGCTCAAAAATCGATGGGCGTGAATTTGACAGCTCCTTCCGCCGCGGTGTCCCCGCGGTATTCGAAGTCAACTCGGTCATTGCCGGTTGGCAGGAGATTCTTCCTCTGATGCGAGAAGGTGCGATGTGGCAGGTGTTCTTACCGCCTGAGCTGGCCTTTGGTGTGCGCGGTGATCCGCCTGTGATTGGTCCCAATGAAGCATTGCAGTTCGACCTTCGTTTGGTCCAAATTGGCACACCAGAAGGCTTTGATGAACAACAGCCTGACGCGATGGCGCCGTAAGGCTTTCAGTCAAAGGATTTTGGTGGTGCTATGAGTGCAGCCCAGCCTTGGCCAACCATTGAGTCTCCGTGCATCAATATTTGCACGCTCGGAGACTCTGGTCATTGTTTGGGTTGTTTTAGAACACCAGAAGAAATCGGTGGCTGGCTGAGTTACTCAGACGAACAGCGCCGAGCCATCATCGAGTCTTTGCCAGCCAGAGCTGAGCAACTCTTTGAGGATGAGTGATCTAAAGTCACTGCTAAAGTCTCGGCTGGACTCACTCAAAGACCCTCATCTATCCCAACAGGGTGGTGAGGGTTTTTTTATGGATGGAGTCAAAGGCGAGACTCAACAGGCGGCGGTGTTGGTGCCTTGTATTCGATCGGAGGAGCCCGCGGTCATCTTAACCGTCCGCTCGCATCAAATGCCTCACCACGCAGGACAGGTGGCGCTTCCAGGCGGTCGACCCAACGTCGGCGAGCCCTTCCCAATGGTCACTGCCTTGAGAGAGGCTGAAGAAGAGATTGGCCTTAAACCAACAGAAGTGGAAATACTGGGTTGTCTGCCACCGATCGATACGCTCACAGGCTTTCGGATCACCCCGGTGGTCGGTTGGATTGAGCGCGATCCCTCGCTCACCCCCTGCGACCGAGAGGTTCAGAGCCTATTTCGATTGCCGCTTAGGCATGTGTTGGCAGCAGATGGTTACTGTCGGCATCGATTATCCATCCAAGCCCAAAGCCAGACCCAAGCTCATTGGGTCTGGTCATTGCGGGGCCATCATTGGCCGATCTGGGGTGCCACCGCGCACATTCTTGCGAGCCTTGCTGGCCTCAGCGGGCGCGCACCTCAAGGCTGACTGGATACTTTTCGCCTGTCGCGTCTTCCAGCACCAATTCGATGGTGTCGCCAGGCACCAAGGTGGCCTTGGGTTCCATCAGCATGAGATGAAAACTGCCTGGCTTCAGTTCACGCTTGGATGATGGATCAATGTCCATGCGATCGAGCTTTCGCATGCGCATCACGCCATCATCATTGACCATGTCATGGATCTCGATGCGTCCAAACTGGGGGCTGCTGCCATCGACCAAGGACACCACACTGTTGCCGGTATTTTCAATCTCCATAAACCCGGCCATGGTTCTCCCCGGCGGGGCCTCGGGCGACCAAGCATTGCGAAACTCAAGGCCTGCATGGGCAGCGCCAGTTGAAAAGATAAGCGCAAAAAACAAAAGCCAACGGCTGTGCATCGGATGGACTCCATGGTGGTTAAGTGCTCGTATCATTATCGTATAAATGCGACAGCCCTGGGTGGCGTTGATGGTAAAGTGAGACATCATTTAATTATTTTTTCTGGGAGAGACCATGGGTGCTGCAACGACCGCTGAATCAATGATTCATATCATCGATCATGCCGATGATGTGCGTGAGCTTCGCTTGCAACGGCCGCCCGCCAATGCCCTGAATCCTCTGCTGGTGAGCACGCTCAATCAGGCCCTGGATGAGGCGGTAAGTGCCGATGTGGGTGGTTTGATCCTCACGGGGGGTCCTGGCTTATTTTCGGCAGGCCTGGATGTGCCAGAGCTCTTAGGCTTAGATGAGCAAGGCATGCGTGCTTTTTGGATGGATTTTTTTGGTCTGCTTCGCCGTGTGGCAGCCAGCCCCATGCCTTTGGTGGCTGGGTTGACTGGACACAGCCCAGCCGGCGGTACGGTCATCGCTTTATTTGCAGATTACCGAATACAGGCCAAAGGCCCCTTCCAGCTCGGCTTAAACGAGGTGCAAGTGGGCTTGGTCGTTCCGCCTGTCATTCACCAGGCCGTGGTTCGTTTGATTGGTGCCTATCCAGCCGAGCGGCATTTGGTGGCAGGACAAATGATTTCAGGGGAACAAGCCAAAGTCATTGGGCTGGTTGATGAGTTGGTCGAGCCCGATGCGGTGGTGCAGCGCGCTTGTGAGTGGTTGGGTGCGCATCTTAAGATGCCAAGACAAGCCATGCTGACCACCCGAGCGATTTGTCGGGCTGATTTGATCAAGGGCTTCGATGCCCCAGGGGCTTTGGATTTGGATCGATTCGTACAAGGCTGGTTCAGTGAGGAGACGCAACAGACCATGCACGCGCTGGCCAAACGTCTCCAGAAAGCTTAAGGCTCAGCCAAATCACGCATCACTTGGGGCAAGGGCACAGATTGGCCTGATTTTTTGTCGATCCAAACCAAGGTGGTTTGGCCTTCAGCGTAGATGGGTTGGTCGGGATGTGCGGGTTCAACCGCGCTGATATGGTGTTCCAACACCAAGCTCGATCGGCCCACTTTGATGGGTTTTAGAGACACAGCCACGCGGGCAGGCCAGTAAATCGGCCGTCGATAATTGAGGTTGATGTTCGCAACCACTGGGCCTTGGTCTTCGCCTTGCCAATCACTGGGAACACTCTCCATCCATCTGGCGCGACACTCTTCAATTAATCTCAAGTGGGTGACGTTGCCGATGTGGTTATAGGGATCAAGATCTCCCCACAACAGATCGAGCTCGCAACAGAATACTTTGGCCATGTGTTAAGTCACCTAGGTTTAACTTACGCTGCTCATCCAAACCGTTATGATAACCCTTTAATCATTCAACCATCAGCCAGCTCAACGTATGCCTGACAACCCAAAGCCATCCAAGCCACCCCAAGCCACGCCCTGGCAAACGGTGTTATCCATCGTCGGTTTTGAGCTTGGGCTGGCCCTATTGGCTTTGGTGCTGGCTGCGTGGTTGAGTATTGATCTCTGGGCGAGGTTCTATCTTGATATGCCCACGCTCAATTGGGCCGTGGTCGCCACCGTGCCTTTGATTGGTGCGATGTTGGCGCTCACCAAAAGCGATTGGCAATGGGTCAAGGTGCTCAATGAGCCCGTGGAGACCTATATCAAGCCGATGCTAAAAGACCTCCCCCCTGGTGGGCTTTTTTTGATCGCACTGGCGGCAGGCACAGGCGAGGAGTTGTTGTTTCGGGGTTTGATTCAACAAGGCTTGAGCGACTGGGCAGGCGCAGGGTTTGGCTTGGTGGCAGCGTCTGTTTTGTTTGGACTGGCCCATGCACTCAATCGCTATTACGTTTTGGTCACGGTGGTCATGGGTTTTTATTTGGGGCTTTTGTATCAAGCCAGCGAAAACATTTTATTGGTGCTTTTGGTTCACGCCCTTTATGACTGGGTGGTGCTGCGTTTGTTGCTGCTCCGGCCCGATCCCAACAGCGGTGCCAGATACTGACCCGTCCAAGAGCCTTTTGTTTTAGCCACGGTCTCAGGCGTGCCAGTGGCGATGATTTGTCCACCCCCATCACCCCCTTCAGGGCCCAAGTCCACAATCCAATCGGCTGTTTTAATCACATCCAAATTATGCTCAATCACAACGACAGTATTGCCATGGTCTCTTAGGCGGTGGAGCACACCCAAGAGTTGCTTGATGTCATGGAAATGCAGACCTGTGGTGGGCTCATCTAGGATGTAGATGGTGTTGCCCGTATCTCGCTTGGAGAGTTCTCTGGATAACTTAATGCGCTGGGCTTCGCCCCCAGAGAGCGTGGTGGCACTTTGCCCCAACGTGAGATAACTCAAACCCACATCCATCATGGTTTGAAGTTTCTTGGCCACAGAGGGCACGGGCTCGAAAAACGCCAAGGCATCTTCCACGGTCATTTCCAAGACATCATGGATGCTCTTGCCTTTGTAATGAACGCTCAAGGTCTCTCGGTTATAGCGTTTGCCATGACAGACATCACAGGGCACGAAAATATCGGGCAAGAAATGCATTTCCACCCGAATCATCCCATCGCCCTGACACGCTTCGCACCGACCGCCTTTGACGTTGAATGAGAAGCGACCGGGCTTATAGCCACGCGACCGTGCTTCTTGCGTGCCGGCGAACAACTCTCGAATGGGTGTGAATACACCCGTATACGTTGCAGGGTTGGAACGGGGTGTGCGGCCAATTGGGCTTTGGTCGATGTCAACGACCTTATCAAACAAATCTAGGCCAGAGACTTTCTTATAAGCTGCTGGGTTGTCTGGAGAGCGATTCAACTCTCGGGCCAAAAGGCGATAGAGCGTGTCATTGATGAGTGTGGATTTGCCTGAGCCCGATACGCCTGTGACACACACCATGTGACCGGCTGGAATTTCAAGCGTCACGTTTTTCAAATTGTGTCCCGAAGCCCCCTCAAGCTTAAGCACCCGTTTGGGGTCAAAGCTTTGCCGCGTGGTCGGTACTTCAATCGACTTTCGGCCCGCCAAGTAATCGGCTGTCAGTGAATCTTTGCACTTCATCAGTTGTTGGGGCGTGCCACTGAAAACAATTTGGCCCCCATGCACACCAGGCCCTGGGCCAATGTCCACGACATGGTCAGCGCTTCGAATGGCATCTTCATCGTGCTCAACAACAATCACGGTGTTGCCCAGGTCTCGAAGCCGCGTCAAGGTGGCCAGAAGCCGATCGTTGTCTCTTTGGTGCAATCCAATGGAGGGCTCATCGAGCACATACATGACCCCAACAAGCCCGGCGCCAATCTGGCTGGCCAAGCGAATGCGCTGAGCCTCACCACCTGAGAGCGTATCTGCTTGACGGTCCAACGTTAAATAATCAAGGCCCACATTGATCAAAAACTGTAAGCGCTCAACCACCTCTTTTAAGATCTTGGTGGCAATCTCACCGCGCCAACCATCGAGCTTCAAGTCTTGGAAAAAAGCCAATGAGCGCTCGATAGACCAGCTGGAGACCTCAGGTAGGTTGTGCTCGCTGATGAATACATACCTGGCTGATTTTCTCAAGCGCTGCCCGTGACACTCAGGGCAGGTCTGGGTCGCGATATAACGCGCCAATTCATCTCTGACCGCGCGCGACTCTGTCTCACGGTAGCGGCGCTCTAAGTTGGGAATGATCCCGATGAAAGCATGTTCTTTTTGTCGAACGCCTTGGTCGGTCTGATAGCGAAACACAATCTTTTCAGCGCCAGAACCATGCAAGATGATCTCTTGTATTTTCTTCGGCAGCTTTTTAAAAGGGGTTTCAACACTGAACCCATAGTGCTTGGCCAGGTCTTGAATGATCTGGAAGTAATAGGCATTGCGCCGATCCCAACCCCGCACCGCACCCCCTGCCAACGAGAGCTCGGGTTTGGAGACCACGCGTTGGGGATCAAAAAATTGCTGCACGCCCAAGCCATCACAGGTTTCACAGGCGCCATTGGGGTTATTAAAAGAAAACAAGCGAGGCTCGAGTTCCTCTAAGCTGTAGTCGCACACAGGGCAGGCGTAGCGGGCGGAAAAAAGCCGCTCACTGGGGTTGGGCGTGGAAGCGTCTGTGCTGGCTTTGGTCTTGGCCTTCTTTTTTGTTTTGGGCGCTGAATCAGCCCCACCCTCGGGTCCATCCATCAAAGCCAGTGTGGCGAGCCCATTGCCTAGGGCCAACGCAGTCTCAAAACTCTCAGCCAAGCGTTGTTCGATATCGGCTCTGACCCGAAACCGATCCACCACCGCCTCGATGGTGTGCTTTTGTCGAAGGGCAAGCTTGGGCGTGCCTTCATCGAGATCAATCACTTCCCCATTGACGCGGGCTCTGACAAAGCCTTTGGCGCGCAACTCATCAAACAACTGCTGATGCTCGCCCTTGCGGTTGCGGATGATGGGTGCGAGCAACATCAGCCTGGTGCCCTCTGGATAGGCCATGACCGCATCGACCATTTGGCTGACCGTTTGGGCATCCAAAGGGAGGTGATGATCGGGGCACTGGGGGCGACCAACGCGGGCGAACAAAAGCCTCAAGTAATCGTGGACCTCGGTGACCGTCCCCACCGTGGAGCGCGGGTTGTGGCTGGCGGATTTTTGCTCGATGGAGATGGCTGGGGAGAGGCCTTCGATGTGGTCAACATCGGGCTTTTCCATCATGGATAGGAATTGGCGGGCGTAAGAGGAGAGTGACTCCACATACCGGCGCTGCCCCTCGGCATAAATGGTGTCGAAGGCCAAAGAGGATTTGCCTGAGCCCGATAAGCCTGTGAACACGATGAGCGTGTCTCTGGGGAGGTCGAGGTCTACGTTGGCCAGATTGTGGGTTCGAGCACCCCGAACAGCGATGGTTTTCATGGCCGTTAGGATACTCTTGTCGGTGTGAGTATGGCGAAAGCTGGGGCATTTCTCGGGTTGTGACCTGCCCACCGATGCCAATGCCGAACAGAAAGCCCCAAAACAGGGGCCCTAAGTTAAGGTACCGGTTGACCCAAGGGCCCATTTTCTGTAGAATTCTCGCTCTTAAGTTCACTGATTTGGAGTAAGTCCACATGTACGCCGTATTCACCACGGGTGGCAAACAGTACCGCGCAGCTGAAGGCGAAGTCGTTCGCGTCGAGAAAATTGAAGCTGAAAAAGGCGCAACCGTTGAAATTGATCAAGTTTTGATGGTGGGCGAAGGCGCAGATGTCCGTGTCGGCACCCCGACAGTGGCCGGTGGCAAAGTGACCGCAGAAGTCGTGGATCATGGTCGCGGAGACAAAGTGAGAATCATCAAGTTCCGTCGCCGTAAGCACCACATGAAGCAGATGGGTCACCGTCAGTACTACACCGATATAAAAATCAGCAAGATCGAAGGATAAGGAATCACTCATGGCTCATAAGAAAGCAGGCGGCTCTACCCGTAACGGCCGCGACTCCAATCCAAAGTATTTAGGCGTTAAGCGCTATGGTGGCGAAGACGTGGTGGCCGGGAACATTTTGGTTCGCCAGCGCGGTACCCGCTTCCACGCAGGCGACAACGTCAAAGTTGGCCGTGACCACACGCTGTTTGCCTTGACCGATGGCAAGGTGGTGTTTGAGCGTCGTGGCAAGCCCCTTAGAAAATATGTTTCTGTTCGTAACGACTGAAGCATCGAGTCAGTAGGCGGACAGCTCAAGCCAACAAGAAAGCATCAAGCCCCGCCTTGGCGGGGTTTTTTGTATCCAAAGGCTCAATCAGGCGACAATGGCCCCATGAGAGCAAGTCGGATCATTCACCCAGCGATACCCAGCATTTAAGTCATGAAATTTGTAGATGAAGCCACCATAACAGTCAGCGCCGGCAACGGTGGGGCGGGTGCTGTGAGCTTTAGACGAGAAAAGTTCATCCCGCGGGGTGGACCCGATGGCGGCGATGGCGGCGATGGCGGAAGCGTTTGGTTAGAGGGTGATATAGGCCTCAATACCCTGGCGGACTTTAGGCACCAGCGCCAATTCAAAGCCAGAAATGGCGAGGGCGGCGCGGGTCGTCAGCGCTTTGGCAAGTCTGCCGATGACATCGTGATCAAGGTGCCATTGGGCACCATTGTTTGGGCCGATGAGACCGATGAGATCATGGGCGAGATCACCGAAGATGGGCAGCGCATGCTGGTCGCCCACGGTGGCAAGGGGGGACGGGGCAACGTCAACTTCAAATCCTCGGTCAATCGCACCCCCAGACAATCCACCCCAGGCACCCCCGGGGAAAGCCGCGCGTTGCGACTCGAATTGAAAGTGCTTGCCGATGTCGGTTTGTTGGGCTTTCCCAATGCCGGAAAATCAACATTGATCGCGGCCCTATCGGCCGCGCGCCCAAAAATTGCCGATTATCCTTTCACCACCCTGTATCCCAACTTGGGCGTGGTCAGCCTAGAGCCTGGCAAGAGTTTTGTGATCGCCGATATTCCTGGCCTGATTGAAGGGGCAGCAGAAGGGGCAGGTTTGGGCATTCAGTTTTTAAAGCACCTGCAACGCACCCATCTGTTGTTGCACTTGGTTGATATCGATCCCATCGACGGTCAAGATCCGGTTGAGCAAGTCCATGCTTTGGCCCGAGAACTTGAAGCCTTCGATGCTGAGCTGGCTGAGCGTGAGCGATGGCTGGTGTTGACCAAGACCGACCAAGTCGACCCAGATGCCTTACAAGATAAAATCAATGACATCATCGAAAGGCTTGGTTGGCAAGGCCCTTGGTTTGCCGTTTCAGCGGTCGCACGCCAGGGGCTTGCTGATTTAAGTTGGGCCATCATGACGCACATCGAACAAAACCGACAAAGCCAAATGGACTCAACACCCAGCTTTGAGATACCGCCGCACGAATTATTTCCTGACGGTCCTAAGACCCCAAACCCCATACAAGAGAACACCGATGACTGAACCTGCCAATCAACCACTTAACTTCCGAGATTTGGGTTTGCCCCAAGGGCTGGTCGATGTGGTCTCAGCCTTGGGCTACGAAGCACCTAGCCCCATCCAGCAAGCCACGGTGCCTCATTTGTTGGCAGGAGATGATCTGGTTGGTCAAGCGCAAACAGGCACTGGCAAAACCGCTGCGTTTGCCCTTCCCGTGATTGCTCGGTTGATGGTGGATAAGAAGACCACACCTGCACCAAAAGCTTTGGTGTTGGCTCCGACGCGCGAGTTGGCGATTCAGGTCGCTGAGGCTTTTGCACGCTATGGCGAGGCCATCGGCGGGTTTCAAGTGTTGCCCATTTATGGTGGTCAACCTTTTCGTGGCCAGCTCAGCGGTTTGCAACGAGGCGCGCATGTGGTGGTGGGGACACCAGGGCGCATCATCGATCACTTAAAGCGGGGCACGTTGGACTTAAGTGAGCTTTCAACCTTGGTATTGGATGAAGCCGATGAAATGCTAAAAATGGGCTTTGTCGATGATGTGGAAGCGGTGCTGGCCAAAGCGCCAGAGTCTGCCCAAATCGCTTTGTTCTCAGCCACCATGCCTGCACCCATTCGGGCGATGTCCAAGCGTTATCTCAAAAATCCTCATCACATCACCATTGAGTCGAAAACCACCACCGCTGCCAGCATCAACCAACGCTATTGGATTGTGAGTGGATTGCATAAGCTTGATGCCCTGACGCGCTTATTAGAAGTCGAGCCGTTCGATGCCATGATTGTCTTTGCCAGAACCAAGGTGGCGACAGAAGAGTTGGCCCATCGCTTGCGGGCTCGGGGGTTTGCTGCTCAAGCGCTCAACGGCGATGTGCCTCAGAACAAACGAGAGCAATTGGTCGAGGCCCTGAAATCAGGCGAGCTTGATTTATTGGTGGCCACCGATGTGGCGGCCCGAGGTTTGGATGTTGAACGCATTTCTCATGTGGTCAACTATGACATCCCGCATGACACGGAAGCCTACGTCCATCGAATCGGTCGGACAGGACGGGCGGGTCGCTCGGGCGAGGCGATTTTATTTGTCGCACCCAGAGAGCGGTATTTGTTGCGCGCCATTGAAAAAGCCACGCGCCAACCTTTGACCGAAATGACCATGCCCAGTGTGGCCGATGTGCATGCCCACCGTGAGGAGCGTCAGTTCGAGCGGGTCCAAAAAGTCCTAGAGTCAGAAGATTTATCTTCTTATCAGGAAAAAGTACTTCGTTGGCAAGGCCAAGCAGAGGCCTCCTTGCTCGATATCGCTGCGGCTTTGGCGCATTTGGCTGAAGACACCACCGCACCACCGATGGTCGATCAAACACCGGCAATGAAACACAGCGATTCAGCGCCAAGAAGGCAGGGCGGGCGAGAAGAGCGAGCGCCGCGGGGCGATGACAGCGACAAGCAAACCTACTGGGTGGCGGTGGGTCATGACCAAGGGGTGAAGCCCGGAAACTTGGTGGGTGCCATCGCCAATGAGGGCGGATTAGATGCCGGCCAAATTGGTCGCGTGGTGATCAAAGACCGTTTTAGTCTGATTGATTTACCCAAAGACCTCGATGATGCGGTTCTCAAACACCTTAGGGATGTTAAGGTCGCAGGCACGGCGTTGATGATCCGGCCTGACCGAGGCATGCCCCCCGCCGGTGATCGGGGCGATAGAAAAAGGTCTTTTGACAGCCCACGGCCGGCTCGTCGCTCAGGACCCAGCTCAGACAGACGACCACCAAAGCCTGCCGAGCGAAAATCATTCAAGCCCAAAAGGGCCAGTGACAAGAGTGAGGCGGGGGAGCGTCCACCGGTCAAGCGTAAGCCCACCAAGCCGCTCACCAGAGCAGAGAAAAAGGCTGGCCACCAGCGCCGTTCAGCGCGTCCGGGGACATCACCGGTCAAGCCTCGCCGACGGTCTGGCTAGATCAGCCCTTCAGACAACGCAAGGCCGTTGGGTTGCGCATGGGTTGGGGTTGACCCAGCCCCTTTGACGCATTTTTAAGCACGGCCATGTGATAATCTCAAGCATTGGATTGATGGTCATAGGACAAGCCAGTCAGTGAGCGAAAACCGCATTCCCATTCGGGTCAAAAGTGGTACCAAAGTGGTCAAGCCCCAAGGCTTCACTGCGATTGTTGACGGGATTCGTGCCCGCCCAGATGTCGAGCCGCCTGAGTTTGGCCGGAAACCGACCTGGCTTCGTGCCAAACTCCCCAGTGGCGGTAAGTACGAGCAGGTCAAAGCCAACGTCAAAACCCACCGTTTGGCGACGGTGTGCGAGGAGTCTAAGTGCCCCAACATTGGCGAGTGCTGGACCAATGGCGTGGCGACCATCATGCTGATGGGGGATGTGTGCACCCGAGCGTGTCGGTTTTGTTCTGTGGATACCGGCAATCCTAGAGGTTGGTTGGATCTCGAAGAACCGAAGAATTCTGCTGAGTCTGTGCGCTTGATGGATCTGAAATATGTGGTGCTGACCTCGGTTGATCGGGACGATCTGCCCGATGGCGGTGCGGGCCATTACGCTGCTTGCATTCGTGAAATCAAGAAGGTTAACCCCGAGACCAAAGTTGAAGCATTGACGCCTGACTTCCAAGGCAGACTTCATGACATTGAAACTGTGGTCGACTCAGGCCTTGATGTGTTCGCCCAAAACGTCGAGACCGTCAAACGCTTGACCCATCCCGTGAGAGATCCTCGTGCTGGCTATCAGCAAACGCTCGATGTCTTGGCGCATGCCAAGAAACATAGGCCTGAGATCTTGACGAAAACCAGTCTGATGTTGGGGCTTGGAGAAACCTTGGATGAGGTCTATGAGACCATGGATGACCTTCGGGCCATCAATGTCGATATCGTGACTTTCGGTCAATACCTCAGACCCACCATGAACCACCTTCCGGTTGAGCGTTATGTGCCACCCGAAGAGTTCCAAAAAATCCGAGAGGTGGGGCTAGCCAAAGGGTTCATGGAAGTGGTCTCCGGCCCATTGGTGCGATCAAGTTACCGCGCTGATCGTGTCTTTGAAAAGAACAACGTGGGTCTCGATGGCTGATCCGAGCCCCTCTGAGCCTCCGATAGAACCTGAGCCTGCTGACTGGTTGGCCAGTACCCGTGCCTTGCTACTGGAATTGCAAGTCAAAGGGCAGACAATGACCTACCTTGAGTTTGCAGACCAATTGGGCCTGCCTGGTCCGCAGCGCATTCATCAATTGACCGAGTTGCTAGAAGCGACCATGGCAGAGGATGCCGCAGCCGATCGCATCCCCAGGGCTGCCCGCGTGATCAGTCGCACGCGCTCAGGGTTGCCAGCCCCAGGATTTTTTGCCCACGCCAAAGCTTTGGGGATCATGGGCCCCGAGTCAGAGCGTGTGGTCTATACACAGTGGCGAGCTTTGCTGGATCAAGAGCGCCAGTCTTAAAAAAGAGGAGCAATATCTCATGCCAGATACCAACCACCACCCCAAGTTCAAACGCGCATTGATTGTGGCGCTGGGTTTGGGTTTCGTCGTATTGATTGCGGGGTGTCAGCCCCAGAATGATCAAAGCTCAGACCGTGATAGCACAAAGGAAGAAAACACCATGATGGATTTGCCCAAGCCACCGATGGCCAAACAAGAGGAATTTGTGGTGGAGGCCCCAGCAGGGAATCGCATCGATCCTTGGTATTGGCTTCGCGATGATGAGCGTAAGAACGAAGAGATGATTGCCTATCTCGAAGCTGAAAACGCTTACAAAGAAGCGGCGCTGGCGCATTTGTCGGACGAGCGACAAATGCTGTTTGATGAGCTTAGGGGCAGAATCAAAGAAGACGACAGCACGGTGCCTTACTTAGACCGAGGTTACTGGTACTACACCCGCTACGAGGAGGGGATGGAGTATCCGATTTATGCCAGGAAAGCGGGCAGTCTCGACGCCGATGAGGAAATCATCTTAAACGTCAATGACGAAGCCGAGGGTCATGCCTTTTATTCGGTCGGTGATCTCGACATCACATTGGATGGCATGCACTTGGCTTGGTTGGAAGACACGGTTGGGCGTCGCCAATATGAAATTAAGCTTAAAGATTTGAGCACGGGTGAGGTCAAATCCACAGGCATCGAAGGGGTGTCCAGTGTCGTTTGGTCGGCCGACAATCAATATCTTTTCTATGTTGCCAACCATCCAGAAACACTGAGATCATGGCAGGTCTGGCGCTTGGATGTGTCGGCAGACCCATCCGCTGAAAACCGCACGGTGCTGGTATACCAAGAAGACGATGAGTCTTTCTATACGGGCATTGGACGCACCACCAGTGATGCCTACATAACCATCTATGTGAGTTCCACCGTGTCGTCTGAGATGCGCGTGTTGGCGGCCAATGATCCTCTGGGTGAGTTCCAGGTATTTTTCCCACGCGAGCGAGATCACGAGTACGGGGCTGATCACTTGGGTGATCGGTGGATCATCCGCACCAACCATCAAGCACCCAATTTTCGGATCATGGAGGTGCCACTGGCTGAGCATGCCAACCGAGCCGCTTGGGTCGATGTGATCGCCCATGACCCTGATCGCTTCATCCATGGTTTTGATGCCTTTGAGACGTTCTTAGCGATTTCTGAGCGCTCCGATGGCTTGAGGGTGATTCGCATCTATGACTGGGAAAGTGGCGAATCCAATCTCATGTCTTTTGATGAGCCTGCCTATGCGGCTTATCTCAGCACCAATGTGGATCAGGCATCGACCACGCTGCGTTATGCCTATACCTCCATGACAACACCCACCCAGACTTGGGAGATCGATGTCCCCACAGGGGAGCGAACCCTTTTAAAACAGCAAGAGGTGCCTGGTGGCTTTGAGGCTTCTGACTATGTCACCAAAAGGACTTGGGCGATCGCTCGAGATGGCACGCGCGTGCCAGTGTCCCTGATGCACCATAAAGACACTGCCTTGGATGGTCGTGCGCCCCTCTACCAATACGGTTATGGCTCTTATGGTGCGAGCATGGACCCCACATTTAGCACCTCACGCTTGAGTTTGGTCGACCGGGGATTTGTCTACGCCATTGCGCATATCCGAGGCGGTCAAGAAATGGGCCGTCAATGGTATGAAGAGGGCAAGCTTCTCAATAAGATGAACACCTTTACTGACTTTATTGATGTCACTGGTCATTTGGTCAACGAAGGCTGGGTCGATCCAGACCGCGTCTTTGCCATGGGTGGCAGTGCCGGCGGCTTATTGGTCGGTGCGGTGGTCAATATTGCGCCTGAAAAGTATCAAGGGATCGTGGCGCATGTCCCGTTTGTTGATGTCGTGACCACCATGCTCGATGAGTCGATTCCCCTGACCACCAATGAGTTCGATGAGTGGGGCAATCCAAAAGATCCTGAGTACTACCAATACATGTTGGCTTACTCACCCTATGATCAAGTCGAGGCCAAAGACTATCCGGCCATGTTGGTCACCAGTGGTTTATGGGATTCCCAAGTTCAATATTGGGAGCCCACCAAGTGGGTGGCCAAGCTTCGGGCGATGAAGACCGATGACAATCTGTTGTTGCTGCACACCAACATGGAAGCAGGGCACGGGGGTGCATCGGGCCGATTCAAGCGACTAGAGCAGACTGCCATGGAGTATGCCTTTGTGTTGGATTTGGCAGATGCGTGGAATGAGTGAGCGTCTGACTCATTGGATGGCTGAATCAAAGAGGCGTCGATGTACACAGCACTGATTTTATTTTTTGCTGTTTCCATCGTCTTTTCATTTCTCTGCTCATTGTGGGAGGCGGTGCTTTTAAGCATTTCGCCTTCCTATTTGCAGGTCAAGCTCAATGAGGGTCGACGGATCGGGGTGATCTTAAAGGGATTTAAGGAGAACATCGATCGACCTCTGGCGGCCATTTTGACGGTCAATACCATCGCGCATACCGTGGGCGCAATTGGCGTAGGACAAGAAGCCACCAAGATCTGGGCAAACAACAACCCATGGATCACGGGCTTGGTGGTGCCAGTTGTGATGACGGCAGCCATTTTGATTCTCTCCGAAATCATCCCGAAAACGATCGGTGCCAATAACTGGAAAAGGCTTGCGCCCTTCACAGTCAGAAGTCTCGATGTTGTCATCAAACTGATTTTTCCGATCATTTGGTTGGCGCAGTGGGTGACTCGGGCCTTCAATACCAGCAAAGAGAAAAACGTGTTTAGTCGGACTGATTTTCTGGCCATGGCCCAAATTGGCTCAGAAGAGGGTGCTCTGGATGAAACTGAGTCTTTGTTCATCCATAACCTGATGCACTTTAAAAACTACACGGCCAAAGATGTGATGACGCCCAGAACAGTGGTGGTTTCAGCGCCTCAAACGATGACGGCCAGAGACTTCTATGACAAGCAAGATGAGTTGGTGTTTTCACGCATTCCCTTAAGGGAAGATTTTGATCACGAGACCATTGTGGGTTATGTCTTGAAAGATGAGGTGTTGGAGCATCTGATTGATGATGAAACGGAAAAACCCTTAAGTGCATTTAAGCGCGAGATGCTTTCTGTGCCAGAGGATTACAGTATTTTCCAGTTGTTTAATGAGATCATCAAAAAACGTGAGCACATTGCGTTGGTGGTCGATGAGTTTGGGGGCATGTCTGGCATCGTTACGATGGAAGACATCATTGAAACGCTATTGGGTGCTGAGATTGTTGACGAGACAGACACCGTCGTTGATCTCCAAGAGATGGCGAAGGATCAGTGGAAAAACCGTTACAAACGTATGAGCAGGCCTAGATTAAAGGGCTCTGATCAAAGTTGATCTTGAAAGTGCTTCTGTTTTACCGATCAATGATAGGCCGGTTTGGTTTGAAATCAGAGGGACCGGGCTGCGTGATCGTTGACAAATTGGCAACCACGGACTAAAATGCCCAGTAGCTGAACTTTGGGGACGTCGAATGCACGTGATCTCAAAGCGCCCATTTAGCGATGCGGCCAAGAGGTATCCTAACCATAGGCAAGCCCTAGAGGCCCTATTCCGGATTATTCGGAGAAGCGAATTCAGCTCGCCTGATGAAATGAGGCGCACAGTCCCGTCTCTGGACAATTTTAAGTATCGGGACAGGTGGTGGGTCATTGATGTGGGTGGCAATCATCTGCGCCTGATTGCATTTATACAATTTTTAAATAAACGCATTTATGTGAAACATATCGTAACTCATGCCGAGTACGACAAGCTTTGTAAACGTTATGCACGAGGTGATCTGAAATGACAGCACTGGCTTTTAAAGACGCTTGCCATAGCTTCGCCGAAGCAGCTGCACCCTACTTACACATAAGCGATGACGTGCATTATGAAGAGGCGCTTGAGTTGGTTGAGGTCCTCCTTGAAGAGGCTGAGGATTCACCATGCGATCCGCTTAACGCAATCATTGAGATGTTGAGCCATGCGATTGGTGTTTATGAGAATAAAAGCCAAGCAGTGGTGGACTTCGAGAAAGATGCGATGGATCAGCCTGCTGAGCTCGCCATGCTTAGGTTGTTGATGGACCAGCATGGATTGGGGGTGGCCGATTTGCCTGAGATTGGGTCTAAGTCTATGGTGTCACGCGTATTATCTGGCCAGCGTAGCTTGAGTAAAAAACATATCCAGGCGCTGGCAGAGCGTTTCGGGATCAATCCAGGGCTGTTTTTTTAAAATGTAAGGCAGTCTGAATGGTTTGTGCTCTCGGGGAGCTTCATGAGACTTTTTCTAAGCGTGTTGTTCTTCACTGGAGCGGGAGTGCTTTGATTTAGCACTTTTTCGGTGATCTTAAGGTAGGTCTTGGCAACAAATATTTGGGATGGGTATGAGGTGGCGGAGAGAGAGGGATTCGAACCCTCGATGAGGCTATAAACCCCATACTCCCTTAGCAGGGGAGCGCCTTCAGCCACTCGGCCATCTCTCCGTTTCTCAAGCGTCACAGTTTATCAGAATTGGCCCAGTTCCTGTCAATTCATGAATCGACGTGCTCAAGAAATACTCAAGCCCTGACTCAAGAGCACGCTTGCGGTGGTCAGATAAATCAAAATTCCACCAATATCTGCGATCGAGGTGATCAGCGGCACGCTCGCTGTGGCGGGATCGAGATTGAATCGTGTCAGGATGAAGGGCATGACCATGCCCATCATAGATCCAAACACCACCACAGCAATCATGGAAATGGCGATGACCAATGCCACCTCAATGCCGCCGCGATAAAAACCAACCAAAGCGACGATCAGGGCCAGGCTCAGACCCAAGGCCAGAGCGACACCCAACTCCTTGCCCCAGAGCTTAAACCAATCTTTGAGCTGCACATCACCCGTGGCCAATGCTCGAACCATTAAAGTGGCCGCTTGCGCACCGGCATTGCCCCCAGTGCCGATGACCAACGGCAAAAAGAACACCAATAGGATGGTGGCTTCAATGGTTTGTTCAAAGAGCGCAATGGCAGCGCCTCCAATGAGGTTCATCACCACCAATACCAAAAGCCACCCCACGCGCTTTTTATACAATAGACTCGCACTGGCTTCTTTGATCGAAACATTCAGTACCCCTGCAGCCCCAAGCTTTTGGAAATCCTCTGTGATTTCTTCCTCGGCGACATCCATGATGTCATCAACAGTCACAATGCCGATCAATACCCCATGCTTATCGGTCACCGCGAGTGTGCTCAAGTCATATTTTTGGATCACTTGAACCGCCTCTTCGCGGTCTGCTGAGGCCAGAACCGAGTAAAAATCTCCATCCATCAGGGTTTCTACCGGTTTGTCTTGCTGAGCCAGAATGAAGTCTTTTAAGCGAATGGCATCTAATAGTTGTCCACGCTCATCGATGACAAAGATAAAGTTGACAGTTTCCCCACGGTCTGCTTCATGGCGAATGTGGTCCAGTGCTCTGGCGACGGTCCAATGCGACTCCACCGAAACAAACCGAGGCGTCATTAGGCGGCCAATCGATTCTTCTGGGTAGCCTAAGAGCTTCAAGGATTGCTTGAGTTCCTCAGGTGCCAACAGTTTGAGATGGCTTTCCAAATCCTCAGGCGACAGGCTTTCTAAAAATGCAGTTCGGTCGTCGGGGAGCAACTCATGCAAAATCCGACGGCCTGTGGGTGGAGGTAAAACATTTATCAGCTCAAGTTGTTGGGCATCCCCAAGATAAGAGAAGGTGTTGGTCTGGCGTTCCTCAGGCAGTTGGGAAAACAATGCCACACGCGCCTCTGTGGTCTCAAGCTCGCAGACGGCATCTGCGATATCTTGGACAGCCATTTGATCCAATAACTCGGTTGCGAGATTTAGTTGCCCATGGTTGATGAGCCCAATCAGTTCGGCGATGGCGGTGTCTGTCATTGCGACTCCTAGAAGGCAAACATACGGTCTTGGTATTGCGAGTCCAGAAAGACATGACCCAATATGATGTGGTCTAGATTCCAGCTCAGGCCAGTAAGCGAAGCACATTGCATCATAATTTCCCACTCCGGCTATAAAATGCATGCCAGAATTGACTCGGTCTCAGCTTGAACTCCAGACCGATCGATGTAAGTAAGAGAAGTATACGATCATCCATAACAGTGTCAAATATTGCTGTCAGATTCAGCGCATAATCAGGGCCTCACCCCAGTTCTCTGATTATTTCTGCAATTGTGGAGCTGCCCCATTCATTGCACATTTCGATATGCTTAAGATTTGTTTCAATCAGCTGAGTAGATGAGTGAGTCAGTTGAGCCAGCGCATCGGTTAAGTTTAATTCTTCATTATCTGCGGCTTTTATGTAGTAAATAGGTGCCTTGACTGTGCTGGGTTTATATGCGCGAGCTAGATTGAGAGCTTCCATAAGCGCAACTCTGACGGCTTCGATGGCTCTTGTGCCTGTCTCTTTTTTTAGTAAACCACTTTCTGACAGGGATTTCGCCAATTTAGTATCCTCGAATTCAGAGGGTAGGGAGAGCCCAAACCCTTGCAACACTTCTTTCAGAAGCATGTTTTTGTCTTTCACTTCTACGCCTTCAGGTATTCTGGTCAAACGAGCATCAAGCAGAATAAGCGAAGCGACCGAATGACCCGATGACTCTAATTGATGGGCCATCTCAATGGCAACTAGGCCACCAAGAGACCAGCCAAGAAGGTGATAGGGCCCTTGTGGCTGGATATGTTCTAGAGCCGCACGATAACAGCTAGCCATATCTTCTATGGATTGGTGAGGGGGCAAGGCATCTTCAATGCCGCGTGCTTGGAAGCCAATAACAGTTGAGAAGGCGTCAAGCTCTTCTGCAAGCAACCGATAAACTGTTGAAAGCCCACCGGCAGGATGAACGCAGAATAGGGGCTTTTTGAGTGGTCCTGGGCGAAGTATTATAATCGGGTCATACTTGTGGCCTTTTCGCTCAGCCTGATCAAGAGCCACACCAAGCTGTCTTGGTGAAGGATGTTCAAACA
>CAYWVH010000013.1:0-34703 GCA_964461845.1 uncultured Wenzhouxiangella sp. | reverse complement strand
TAATTGGCTCAAGGAGGACGCTTAATGCGCCAGCTAGAGGGAAAAGTCATTGCAATCACAGGCGCAACAGGTGGGATTGGTGCTGCCACCGCTCGTCGCATTGTTGAGCAAGGTGGCCAAGTCGTGGTCTCAGATATCCAGCCAGAGGCTGTCCAGGCACTGGCCTCGGCGCTTGGATCACAGGCAATAGGTTGCGTGGTGGATGTCTCAAAACCGGAGGACAACCAAGCCATGATCCAATTGGCTGAGTCCACATTTGGGCGCTTGGATGGCGTCTTTCTAAATGCAGGGATCGAGGGTCAAGTGGCTCCTTTTGAGCAACAAACGGAAAACGACTGGCACCGCGTGTTCAATATCAATTTTCATGGGGTCCGATTCGGTGCACTGCAGGCCCTGCCCGCCCTGGAACGCGCAGGCGGTGGCAGCATTGTGATGACCTCAAGTGTTGCGGGGGTTAGGGGTGCTGCCGGTCTTTGTCCTTATGTGGCCAGCAAACATGCGCTCATTGGTTTGATGCGCTCGCTGGCTTCTGAATGGGGCCCGCGGGGCATTCGAATCAACACCTTAAATCCTGGCCCTGTCGATAACCGCATGATGCGCTCGATTGAAGATCAATCAAGCCCTGGTCATGGCGATGATGTAAAACAAGCCTTTACCAGCCGAGTGCCATTGGGACGGTATGTCACCAACGAGGAATGCGCCGCCATGGCATGTTTCCTGTTGAGCGATGATAGCTCAGGGGTCTCTGGCAACACCTACATGGTAGATGGCGGTTATTGCGCAGGCTAAGATGCGTCGCATTGCCGTCATCACCACATCAAGGGCTGACTACAGCCACCTTTATTGGGTGCTGCGCTCACTCCAAGACCATCCCGATGTCGACCTAAGACTGATCGTCAGCGGCGCTCATCCAGCACCCAGTTTTGGGTTCAGCGAGCAGCACATACGCAATGATGGGTTTGAGATTGAAGCCACCATTGAGGCTTTGATTGATTCAGACAGCGATGTGGGTATGGCCAAGACCATTGGGGTTGCCACCTTAGGACTGGCTGACGTGCTCGGGCGATTGCGACCCGATATTCTGTTATTGATTGCCGATCGCTATGAAATGCTGGCCCCTGCCTCAGTGGCCACCGCGCTTCGGATACCCATTGCGCACATTGAAGGTGGTGAAATCAGCGAAGGCGCCATTGATGATGCCATTCGAAATGCCCTGACCAAACTCTCACACCTGCACTTTGTCTCAACGGAGCTTGCCAAACAGCGTGTGATGGCCATGGGTGAAGAGGCTTGGCGTGTGGTCAGAGCAGGCGCGCCATCGCTGGATCATTTGACCCATTCAAGTTTACTGAGCAAAGACGCGCTTGAGGAAAAGCTCGAAATTACCTTGGCTGAGCCTCCGGGTGTCATTGCTTTTCATCCAGTCACCCTGTCTGAGCACGGTGATCAAGAAGTAGACGCCCTGTTTGATGCGCTGACAGAACTCTCAGGTCCATTTGTATTTTGCTTTCCCAATGCCGATGTCGGGCATCAAGCCATCATTGACCAGGCCCGCGCCTTCTGTCAAAAAAGAGCAGACGCGAAGTTGTTCATCAATCTAAACCCGGTTGATTATTGGAGTCTTCTGAAACACGCTCGCTGGATGATGGGCAATTCCAGCAGTGGCATCATGGAAACGCCCTCGCTGGCCTTGCCTTGCATCAACATTGGGCTTCGGCAAAAAGGCAGAGAGCGAGCGGCCAACATCATTGATGTCGCAGGCGAGAAACAAGCGATTGTCGATGCGGTCGACACAGCACAAAGCGATGCTTTTAAGGATGGCCTTCAAGGGATGAGCAATCCTTATGGTGATGGCCAAGCGGCCAGGCGCATCATTGAGACACTCACCACATCTCCTCTGGGACATGCCCTTTTGGTCAAAAAAGCGCTGCCGCTTTCATCACCATCAGAGGGTGGTTTCATCCAACGGAATGTGACTGACTGAGCTTAGATGGTCAGGCGCTGAGATACCCGATACAATAGCGCCTTGTGAACAGTGAATCACCCCACAACGAGCCGGCTGGGAATCACCCCTACGAGGCCAATCATACCGCGAGCTTGGTGATCAACTTAGGCCGGGCCCTTTTGCATGTCGGCTCTCCTGCCCATCGGCTGGAGACAGCGATGGACATCATGGCCAAGCGCTTGGGTCTCACTGCAGAATTCTTCTCCACACCCACAGCCTTGCTGGTCTCACTTGGCGACGGCTCAAAACAACAAACCTTTCTGGCACGCTCAGAACCAGGCAGTGCCAATTTGTCCAAGCTTGCTGACCTGACCGAAGTCATGGATGCTTTGGCAGATCAGACCATCAGCCCTGAAAAAGCAGATGAACGGGTGCGCATCATTGACCAAGCACCCCCGCTCTATGGTTGGGGTTGGCAACTGCTGGGCTTTGCTATTTTGGCTGCCGGCATTGCGCCTCTTTTGGGTGGCGGGGTGAGAGAGGCATTGGTTGCGATGGGCCTCGGGCTGGTTGTCGGGACGGCCGTCTTGACGCTCAAACGGCATGTCGAACGTGCCCGCTTAATCACCCCTCTGGCAGCCACTCTGGTCACCTTTCTAGGCACCCTCTGGTGCGGTTTTGACCCAACCACAGCGCTGTTGCCCACCGTCACTGCTGGCATGATTGTCTTGCTGCCAGGCATGGATCTTACGGTGGCCGCAAGAGAATTGGCCACAGGTCATGTGGTCTCTGGCTCGTCTAGGCTTGCGTTTGGACTCACGGTGCTGGCTCTGCTGGGACTCGGCATGGTACTTGGGGGTGTCTTGGGTCAAACGATTGTTGGCCGCGTGCCCTTGGCCTACGCCCCAGACCGGGTGTTTTTGCTCAGTCTTGGCGCACTGGGATTGGCCGCCGCGGGCTTGATGCTTTTAAACCAAGCCCACAAACGCGACTGGCCGTGGATGTTGGTCGCCTGCGTGGTGGCATGGCTGGTCGCAGGGCTTGGTAACCTCATCGAATCCCCTGTCATTGGGGCCTTTTTAGGTGGTTTATCGGTTGGGGTGGCTGGTAATCTATTTGTATTACTGACGGGCAGACCCGGTTCGATCATGCACATTCCCGGACTGATTGTCTTGGTGCCAGGCTCCATTGGACTTCGAAGCGTCACCAGCTTGCTGGGGGAGGATGTGGTCACAGGCATTGAGACCGCGCTTTTGACCGCTATCATTGCCATTGCTCTGACCACAGGCATGATGTTGGCCAGTGTCTTGCTCCCACCGAAGAAAAACGTGCTGTAAGGATGAGTCGTGATTGATCTTTTTTTAACCAACTTTTTATCGCCTCCAGTCTTGTTTTTCTTTCTCGGGGGCTTGGCTGTGATGGTTCGAAGTGATCTGGGCATTCCAAGCCAAATCTCGAAATTCTTAAGCCTCTATCTCTTGTTCGCCATCGGATTCAAAGGCGGTGTTGCCCTTGTTGATGGCCCCCCTGATTGGTTGATGGGAAGAACTTTAATATTTGCTGTGGCCTTAAGCGCCTTACTGCCACTGATCCTTTTCCAATTTGCCAAGCATTGGTTCTCCCGCGCGACCGCCGCTGCCATTGCTGCGACTTATGGATCCATCAGCGCTGTGACCTTTATCGCCGCGACAGGCTATCTAGATAGCTTTGAGATCACATGGGATGGCTATATGGTCGCTGCCATGGCGCTCATGGAAGCACCCGCCATCATCGTCGGAATCCTCCTTTACTACGCCGGCACCAACTCCTCGATTCGCTGGAAGACCGTCTTGCATGAGTCCGCACTCAATGGCTCGGTGTTTCTCATCATGGGCAGCATGCTCGTCGGTGCACTCACTGGCCAAAAAGGCATGACCCAAATCTCTCCTTTTGTGGTGGACTTGTTTGCAGGCTTGCTGTGTTTGTTCTTGCTCGATATGGGCATCCGCGCTTATCAAGAACTCAAAAGCGCCAGACGCCTGTTCACCATCAAAGAGTATGGCTTAATGATCCTGACAGCCTTAATCACACCTGTGATTGGCGCAACGCTCGCGACCTTCGGTGTATGGGCCATGGGCATCAACGAGGGCAATGGCATGCTGTTGATTGTCTTGGCCGCCAGCGCCAGTTATATCGCCGTCCCAGCGGCCATGCGTTTGGCCATTCCAGATGCTCAGGTTAATGTTTACCTGCCCATGAGTTTGGCCATCACCTTCCCGTTCAATCTTTTGGTGGGCATCCCGATCTATCATGCGCTTGCAGTGGCTGTGCAATAAATCCTATCGCCTAAGGGTTATAGATGGTCTGACCCGATTGCGCATAGTCTTTTAAAACCTCGGCCGCCTGCTCTCTTAGCACACCTGTGACCACCTCAATGCCTCGATGATTGAGATCCGCCATCCATGTCATGGGCCTCGCTCCCTCATCAAATCCCGCCGCCTCTGCATCTTCTTTGGTGGCACCACAAACCACCTGCCGCACACCAGACCATGGGATGGCACCCAGGCACATGGCGCAGGGCTCACACGATGTAATCAGTGTTAAGGGTGACGCCTTGGCCTCGGCCAAGTTCCAGGTCTGTAGGGCCTTTTGCGCCAATGACAAAGCCATAATCTCAGCATGTGCTGATGAGCAAGATTGAGCCTCCACACAATTGACTGCTGCTGAAATGACATGACCCTTAGCCAGATTCACCACCAAAGCGCCAAAGGGTCCACCGGTCTGATGACACACATTGTTTCTCGATAACTCAACGGCCAAAGCCATGGCGCCTTGCTGATCACCGGGGGCAAAACTCAAGGTGAGTGTTTGCGGATCAAACCAAGCTGGCAGCGAGAGCATTATTTCTCTTTCTATATTAGGCATATTTTCTCTCATGCATTAACAACCATCTCTTCTTATCCACTCCTGGCCCATAACCACCCAAACCTCCACGAGAGGCGATCACGCGGTGACAAGGAATAATGATCGGTATGGGGTTGGCGCCATTGGCGTTAGCCACCGCACGCGTTGCGGTCGGCTGTTCGATCATGGTTGCTTGCTCGGCATAAGATCTGGTCTGTCCATAATCAATCTTTTTAAGCGCTTCCCAACTGCGGCACTGAAATGGCGTACCCGATGGCGCCAAGGGGACATCAAAAACCTTCAAATGACCACCCAAGTAGGCGGTCAATTGGTCTTGAATATGTTTGATCAATGAATCATCCGTATGAATGACGGGTGGCGCCTGATCTGTGAACCACAGACGGGTGATGCCTGCCACACTGACTGACCAAGCCAAACCCGCCAGCGGTATGGAGGCACACTCTAACCACCCCATCCGCTCACCATTCCCTGGAGATTGCACCATAGCCCCCAGTCTAGCGACTGGCACTGGACAGGGGTTTAATTTCCTGATAAAAATAATACAGAACCTTTTTGGTACTATATTAAATTGCTTGAATAACTTGAGTCGGAGCCTCTATGAAAACCTTGAAATGTCTACCCATTGCTGCCTCTTTGGCGAGTGTATTACTGATTTCCAGCGGTTGTGCCACCGCGCCTACCCAATGGACTCAAGCTCTGGCCAGTGCACAAGATGCCTCTTCTCCATCGAAGAAGAGCCCGGTTGCTAAAAAAGACCGTGAAGCGATTTTGGCCATGGTCGGTGAGTTCGATGTCACCTTCCAATTCGATGAAACAGTGCCCTTGGCTGCGGGCTATACACCCACCGACCCCAAGCTCGATGAAGCAAAAGAAGTGGTTATTTTGGTTGAAGATACGGGCGATCGGATTGTGCTTCAACATCTCTTGCTGGTGGCTGGTAGCCAGGTGATTAAGCACTGGCGCCAAGATTGGCTCTGGGAGGCCTCGCATCGGTTTGAATTCAGTGACGAATTGACCTGGGATTACGTGACGATCGATCAGGCCTTGACTCAAGGTGCGTGGACTCAATGCGTTTATGGGGTGGTCGATACACCTCGCTACTGTGGCACCGGCCGTTGGAACCACCGCTATGGGCAGCCGACATGGACATCGGATCGCTCATGGCGACCTCTCCCCCGACGCGATTACAGCATCCGCAGCGACTATAACGCTCTGAATGTCGAGAACAGACACACCGTCACACCCTACGGTTGGACCCACGAGCAAGACAACACAAAAGTCATCCGCACCCCAGGCGAGCCCTCTGTCTCTTTGGTCCGGGAGTTTGGATTTAATGATTATCGAATCACCCATGACACCGACTTCTCTCGGGCCTATGCCTACTGGGAAGACACTCAGTCCTATTGGGCCTTGGTTAGAGATCAGTGGGATCGAGCCTTAGCTACTGGACGAGTGAGGGTGGCTGGCACCATCGATGGTGAGCCTCTGATTGGGCGACTGTTTGAATTGGCTGACCAGTATCGAATGGGAGGTGATGATGATCCAAGCGATGCCATAACTGCTCTTTTTGGTGAGCACGTTGAGACCCAAGAGCCCCGGTACTTAGCCACTGCCCAGGAATAGCCCGACCTCAATCGGGCTAGAAAACATTTTGTGAGATATTGAGGGTCCTAATGCCTCAGTGAGGATCAGCTCTCACGCCAGTCTGATGGGACATTGGGTATGCTCTTGTGCATGCCCAGTCCCACCCACCCAAAATCCACGCTTCGCATCCCCAGCCTTCGTCCGCTTGACATAACAGAGCCACCGGTTGGGTCTCTCGAGCAATTGGCTGAATTCATTGCAGCCCGAGATGGGCTCTTGGTACTGACAGGGGCTGGTTTAAGCACGAATTCAGGCATTCCCGCGTATCGAGACCACCAAGGGCAGTGGCTGAGACGGACCCCCATCTTTTATCAAGATTTCATGCGTTGCCCGGTTGCTAGACGTCGATATTGGGCGAGAAGTTATTTCGGCTGGCACCACGTGGCTGAATCCAAACCCAATGCGGGGCATATGGGCTTGGCTAAGATGGAGCAAGACGGACTGATCAAGCACCTCATTACCCAAAATGTGGATGGCTTACATGCGCGTGCAGGCAGCCCACTGGCGATCGAAATCCATGGGCAACTGGGGCGGGTTAAATGCTTAGATTGCCACGCCCAATATGATCGGCATGATATCCAAAAACAACTCAAAGAACTGAACCAACATTGGTCTCCTGAAGTGCTGGGATACAACCCGGATGGCGACGCCGATCTTGATGAAGCAGCTTATCCGGACTTTCATGTTGCCGATTGCGCCCGATGTCATGGCCCGCTGAAACCCGATGTGGTTTTTTTTGGAGAATCTGTTCCAAAGGAGACATCCGGCGCTGTTCAATCCGCCATCGCCCAATGCAACGGGATATTGGTCATCGGATCTTCCTTGGTCGTGATGTCAGGCTACCGGATCGTTAAGCAAGCCCACGCCATGCACAAACCTGTGGTCGCAATCAATCAGGGACGGACCAGAGGGGATGACTTGCTTCAATTTAAAGTGAGCGCTGATTGTGTTGAAGCGATTCAATCGCTTCAACACCTTATCAAAGCCTAGGTAAAAGCAGCTGGCTCGGACGGGCTGATTTTTCTTTCACGCCTCTATATAAGGCGTCCATTCCCCCAATCGATCATCCAGCATCGCTGTCAGCGATCATAGCTGTCAGGTGCAGGTATCCCGAATAATTTCTGTATCGGCAAATCGGTGATCGCACTGTGGCCCCACGCCACTGTCGAGAACTCTGATGGCGTGTAATTAAACGTACCCTCCCCGTTGCTGGAAAACTCAAAAACACCGACACCACCCGATTCGCGGACGATATCGCTGGGCGTGAAATCACCAAAGACCATGCCCACCGGAGAAACAAAGTTAATGGTCACTTTATTGCCTTCAGGCACACCACTGCCGACCAGAAAAATAGGATTGCCCATATCGTCATAAATGTACCAATAGGCCACCGCCAGTGGCGTACCGTCTGGCTGCTGACCAAACTCTAGGGCAAAGCCATGACCATCTTGAGTTGGCTGATACCAAGAACCCGAATGGCCTGGGCCAATATCGGGCACGCGCGCTACGACACCGGGACCGCTGATCTCTGTGAAACCATTGTCATAGATCCGAACGTACTCTACCTGCATCTCAGCAGGTAGCTCGGCTGTGACTTGTGCCTGATTACTGATATTGGGGTAGGTGCCGCCAACCGCTACATTAAGAATCAAGAAGTGAGGATGATGCAGTTCTTCGCAATCTGTACAGCTGGACTGACTGATGTCCATTGTCCATAACTGTTTGTCGTTGAGATAGGTGGTCACCCGCTCAGGCGTCCAATCCATAGCAAAAATTTGATACTCGCCCGTTAAATCTTGAGGCTCAACCAAGCCAGGACTGTAAGTCCGACCGAACAAAGCGTGCCTACCTGCGTTCTCCCAATGCGCAGCAGAACTCACCCAACGATTAACCAGACCATCCCTGACAGCGTCGCGCCAACCCATCTCTAAAATATCTAACTCGCCGCAGGCCGGCCAGCCCACGGTCGAAAAATTATTTCCCAGCGTCCAAAAGGCTGGCCACAAACCGTTCCTGAGATCCGGCATCTTGATTTTGGCTTCAACATATCCGTACTTAAACATGACCTTGTCTTGCGTGCGCAGACGAGCAGATGTGAAACCAGTACGGGTCGACCCCACACGTTTCTCACGCACAGCAATGATGAGATTTCCATTCTCGATCCTAGCGTTATCCATGCTGTCGGTATACTCTTGGAGCTCCCAATTACCCCAACCATTCACACCCGTCCCGATGTCGTATGACCAAACATTGGCGTTCGGTTGAGTACCAGAGTCAAATTCATCCGACCACAGCAATTGACCTGTGCTGGTCTGACCATGGGCAAATGCAGCCAGCACTAAGGCGACTGACAGCAGGGAACCTTGACCAATTAAATGACTCAGTCGAAACCAATTTTGCATGGAATTAAGCCTTTGATACTATGTAATGACAGCGCTATCATAGCATCTACATTTCAAGCGCATCAAGGGACCCCCATGGACCTAAAAACGCTCGCCCACAGCTGGCCACCCACCATCCTGATCAGGAGTATTTTTATGGCCCTGACATGCATAATGCCCCAAACGGCACTGCTAGCGAATGGCAGCAAAACCTACCATCTCTCGCTTTCAGATCTGAATATGGAAATCAAAGTCAATGATGACCAACTGACCGAACACTTTGGGCCAAGATTCGACAGAACGGCCTGGATCAGCAGCATCAAGGTGGCCGGAAGTGAAATCCTTGGGCCTTGGGGACTCGCCGATGAATTTGGGCTCTTGGGTGATGGGGTTTTGGGCTTTGATTCGGCTGCAATCAGTCAGCCGTTTGTCAAAATCGGCATTGGTGAGCTTTTGCGAGATTCTGAGGCCAGCTATTCATTTTCCCATCCCTACCCCGTCAAAGACCTCTTCCCCATTTCTGCCAGCCCCGTGGCCGATGAGCTTCGCGTTGTTCAAGAAGCGCCTGAGTGGGCGACGTGGCCATATCGTTATCAAAAAACCTATCGACTGTTGCCCGACCAGAGGCTTGTGATTGACTATGAGCTGACCAACCTAGGCAACGAACCATGGAGTTTTGAGCACTACAACCACCACTGGTTCCGTCTTCCGGATCTGCCGATGGGGCCGCAATACAGTGTGACCACTGACTTCGAGCTACCTGATACAGAAACCAACCTAGACAAAGGGCCGAACCACCTTAGAATTTCGACACCACTCCAACCAGGCGAGGCACAGTACTATGCCAGCGAGCTATCAAACGTTCCTGCCGCAAGCAGCCAGTTTGTGGTGAAAGTAGATGATCATCGGTTGGTCGAATACACGAGCAGTGAATCAGCCAATAGATTTGCCCTTTACGCCGATCCAGATGGCTTTTGTCCAGAGATATTCATACGCCACACCATTGATTCAGGACAAACCATACGGTGGAGCAGTGAGTACCGCTTTTTCAAACCAGTGATGCAAAGCAAATAACAAAGCAACTCATGAGACTGGTCTTTTGGTGACCATTATGATGGCTGTCGTTTGCTTCGCATGACCATGGGAATGGTGAGCATGGTGCTGAACGCCGCCATTAAGAGCAGAGCAGTAAACATTTGTGATGAGATAATGGCTTTATCCAGCAAAATATTGGCGAATATGATCATTATCAGCGCCTTGGTTTGTAAGAGCCAAGCGATGACTTTGGCCTCTCCTGGATGCCACCCCAGAAAATAGCCAGCCACTCTCACACCCACGTGCTTCCCAAATACGGCCGCCAGGAGCAATAATCCACTTGCCCATAAGATGCTGGCCCCACCCAAAGACCACTCAGTCTTGAGTCCAGTTGAGAGGAAAAAGACTGGCATCAGTATTAACAACACCATGTCTCTTAATTTCTCTAAGCTGTCCTCATTGAACCAGCTTCGATCCATAATGACGCCCGCCAAGAAGGCACCGACCATAAAGTGCAGCCCAGCCCAATCAGCACCCCATGCACATGCAGCCAACCAAATCAGAGACACAAACCAACGATCTGACTCCGAAAGCTTAACCAAACCCCAACGGATCAAACCTGCACAGAGGGCAAAAACGATCATGAAAGAAGCCTGTCGGAGCAAGCCCCCAAAATCAAGCACAATTAATGCAAGCGTACCCCAGATCGCCAGATCATCAAGACTGGCATAGCGCAGCACACGCTGCCCCAGCGGTGCATCCAAGATATCCATTTTTTTCATAAACAGAATCAAGATGGGCAAAGCAGTGACTGAGCAGGCCAAGCCCGTGCCTGCAACAAACTGCCAGGGCAAGGCATGAGTCCCCATCCAGGTTGGATCGTGCCAAAGCATCAATGCGCCAACGGCACCACCCAGCATCATTGGACCAACCAGCGCGCAGCCAGCGGTCAGCATCCCATCCCTTCGTTCGGCCCATGCCGCCGAGAGATCAAGCTCTAATCCAGCCAACCAGACAAATAAAATAACACCCCAACTGGCAATGCCGCTGAGCATCCATAAGACCTCTGTCGTAAAGATGCCTTCGTATGTCTTAGGAAATACTGCACCGAGCATGCCAGGCCCGAGAGCCAGTCCAAGCAGAATCTGAACCACCACCAAGGGGGCCCAATACTCGGTTCGCCCAAGACGCCAAATCAGATAAGGAATCGCCAAAATAATGATCATGGCGATGAGCATCTTATCCGTCATACGGCTAACCTAGCGGACTGATCATGGCCCCGACTACTCACTGTCAAATAGAGGACGGCATGCCTCAGCCAAGCCCTTGATCTTGATCCAGTCAGCAGCTTCGACGGCATCATCTGGCACCATCCATGACCCCCCGATGGCAATGACATTAGCCAAGTTCAAATAGTCTCGTGCATTGGCCGGCGTAATGCCGCCCGTGGGCATGAATCGTACCGAAGGAAAAGGGCCGGCCCAAGCCTTAATCATGTCCACGCCACCGGCCGCCTTGGCAGGGAAAAACTTGAACAGTGAATAACCATGCTCCATGCCAAGCATTAATTCAGAGGATGTGGCCACCCCTGGAATCAAGACGCAGTGAGCCTGCATGGCTGCATCATACAAAGCGGGTGTCGCCCCTGGTGACACCGCAAAATGTGCACCGGCTTGGGAAACACGATCTAAGTCCGCCTGATTCAATACAGTCCCTGCGCCAACTAAAGCCCCCGGTACCTCAGAAGCGATGGCTTGAATGGCATCACAGGCCGCATCGGTTCGCAGGGTCACTTCCAGAGTTCTCAATCCGGCCTCAACCAAGATCTTGGCCAATGCCACGGCTCGGTCTACCGATGAAACACGGATCACAGGCACCACAGGGCTGTTTTTCAGTGACTCCATGATTGCTGGATTTTGGGCCATCATGACCACCTCTTATTAATCAGAATCCGAAATGCTTAGGGCTGCACCCAGCAAACCAAGGTCTGGATGCGTCACCACAAGAACATTCACTTTCTCTAAATGAGCGGCAAATCGACCTTTGTCTAAAAAGCGCTCCCGAAATGCACTGGATTTTAAAAAAGGAATGAACCTAGGCACAATGCCCCCAGCGATGGCAACGGTTTTGGCACCGTGAAACAGAGCCGAATCCCCTGCCACACTGCCCAAAATTGCACAAAAACGTGCCAGAGCGGCTCTGGAAGTCCGATCATCGCCCTTCAGGGCGGAACTGACAATGTCTGCCGGCGGCGTCAGCACGGAGTCAGGGGTCGCTGATTTGGCGGGCGCTATCTCATTCAGCGCCGCATGAATTTCGGACAGGCCTCGGCCCGACAAGGCTCGCTCAATCGAGACTCGACCGTGTCTTGCAGCCAGCCAGTCGTGGATGCGCCTCTCTTCTGTTCCAAGAGCCGCAAAGCTGATGTGTCCGCCTTCAGTTTCAACCACCTGCCAATGCTCAGTCTGGTCTTTTAGCAACAGCGCCACCCCCATTCCAGTGCCTGGACCTATGACACTGATGGGATCAGTCAATACTTGATCGGGCTGGCCATACAGCAGCTCATACTCGCTCGGTTGAAGTGCGCTGATGCCCCAAGCTGCCGCACCGAAATCGTTGATGACTTTGAGCTCATCAAGGTTCAAAAGCCCTTGCAACTCGGCACGGTTAAAAGCCCAGGCACGATTGGTCAGGCGAACATCATCGCCATTGACAGGACAAGCCACCGCCAAAGCAGCGCGCTTTGGCTTGATATCAACCATCGATAGGTAGTGTCTGACGGCCTGCTGCAGGCTCGCAAATTCGTTGGTCGGCAACACTTGATGCTTGGATAGCTCGGGCCTACCATCACCAGGGCCCGCAACGGCAAAACGCGCATTGGTACCACCAATATCACCCACCAAGCATAAGTCAGTCATGGTGTGCCAACTCCAAATCCGGAAACAAGATGCTGGCACCCTGCTCTGCACCGGTGACGCACCGACGCGCGTGCGCAAATAACTCTCGACCGCATCCATGGGATGAGGCTTCATCGCTCACCAAAACTTCGGCTCTGGCCCCCAGCTCTGATGGATCCATATCCAAATCCAGTTGCCCAGATTCTGCATCAATGACAATGAGATCCCCGTCACACACTTTTGAGATAGCGCCTCCGGCCAGCGCTTCTGGCACCACATGGATGGCCGCCAAAACACTGCCCGATGCGCCAGACATGCGGCCATCGGTCAACAAAGCAACTTTCTGCCCGCGATCTTGAAGTACCTGCAAGGTCGGCGTCAGCTTATGAAGCTCAGGCATGCCATTGGCGCGCGGACCCTGGCCACGGATCACAGCAACAAAGTCGCCCTCGAGAGACTGGCTGCTAAAAGCCTTTAAAAAGTCATCTTGCGACTCAAACACTCGCGCAGGCGCTGAGATTTGACGGTGCTCTGGCTTCACCGCAGAGATTTTGACAATGGCACGCCCCAATGAGCCTTGCAGTAACCGCAGGCCACCCTCCGGTGCAAAAGGTTCGGCCACAGGCCTCACAATGTCGGTGTCCAGAGAATGTGGAGGTGTATCGCGCCAAGAAAGCCGTTCGTCCTGTAAAAAAGGTTCTTGGGTTTGCTCGTAGAGATCCCCTCCATGGACACACCGAATATCCGGATGCATGAGACCAGCATCGAGCAACTCACGAATCACCAAACCTAGCCCGCCAGCGGCATGGAAGTGATTGACGTCGGCCTCACCATTTGGATAGATTCTTGCCAGCAGTGGTGTGACGCGAGACAGTTCATCCAGATCATTCCAGTTAATGATCACGCCCGCAGCACGTGCTATGGCCACCAGGTGGATCGCATGGTTGGTGGAGCCACCCGTGGCGGCCAGACCGACCATGGCATTAACGAAGGCTTTCTCATCCAGTGTGTGGCTGATGGGTGTGTAATCCTCGCCCTGAGCAGTGATGTCACAGATGCGCTCCCCGGCTGCCAGCGTCAGCGCATCGCGCAGAGGCGTGCCTGGATTGACAAAAGCAGCGCCGGGCAAATGCAACCCCATCACCTCCATCAGCATTTGGTTGGAATTGGCCGTCCCATAAAACGTGCACGTTCCAGGAGAATGGTAGGACGCTGACTCAGCTTCCAGCAATTCCTCACGGGTGGCCTTGCCCTCAGCGAACAGCTTCCGAATTCTGGCTTTTTCTTTGTTTGGTAATCCCGATGGCATGGGACCGGCTGGAATCATGATGACGGGCAGATGGCCAAAGGTCAGCGCACCAATCAACAGGCCGGGCACAATTTTGTCACACACACCCAACATGACCGCGCCATCAAATGTATTGTGTGAGAGAGCGACCGCAGTGGCTTGGGCGATCACATCTCGAGAAAACAGCGACAGCTCCATCCCCACCTGGCCTTGAGTCACACCATCGCACATGGCAGGCACGCCGCCTGCGAACTGCGCAGTACACCCCTTGGCTTGAGCTGCGAGTTTTAGCAACCCAGGATATCTGTCCAGCGGTTGATGGGCAGACAGCATATCGTTGTAGGCCGAGACAATTCCAATATTGGGGCGGTGAAGTCCCTTGAGGATAGGCTTATCGGTGCCAGAAGCGGCAAAAGCATGGGCCAAATTGCCACAACTGATTCGGCTTCTGGCAGTGCCTCCCTCTTGCGCTCGGGCCATCCGATCTAAGTAATCCCTCCGCAGATCATGGCTTCTTTCTGTGATCCGCTTTGTGACATGAGCAACCGTTTTGTTCAACATAAAATCATGGACTCCAGAAAACTTCCAATGAAGGCCCAGCAGCTCGCAGCAGCGCAGCGATGGGTGATGCCTCAACATCAACATCATCAGCCATGGCTTGCTCTAACACTGCCCGCTTTGTGTCTCCAGTGATCACCAACAAAATGGCGTGTGCCTGCACAAGCTTTGCAAGGCTCAAACTGATGCGGCCAAATGGCGCCTCGGGTGGTAATGGATCAGGCACGATGGCCAGTGCGCTCAGTGAAGAATTCAAGTCCAGCCCATCGGCCAAATCCACCGCGTGAGGAAACAGTGATGCGAAGTGTGCATCGGCCCCCATCCCGACGATGGCCACTTCAAAAGGTGATGGGAGCTGGCCAAGCACTTCGCTGGCATAGGTCGATTTAGGCGCACCAGAGACAAGCTCAGGCACCAAATCCTCGATCCTGGCCACGCTGAGATGCTGACGAATCTCACGGGCATTATTGGCTACATGGTCACGTGCCACCCAGCGCTCGTCGGTTGGGATACAGACCACTCGGCTCCAGTCCAACGGCATCTGGGCAAGGCGCGCATAGATCGGCATAGGCGTCCCGCCGCCTGATAAGGCCACAGAGACTGATCCTGGTTCGGCCAAGGCTTTGTTCAGCTGCCCATGAATTCGTAAAGCAACCGCCTCAACCAGCGCTTCTCGATGGGTGTACTCATTCCACTTCATCCCAACCCCACTATTCACGCCAGCTGTGTCCATGTCGCTCAGTCAACGCAACGGCTGCACTGGGACCCCATGTCCCTGCAGCGTACGGTTTCGGTTGAGCACCCGTAGTAGCCCAGCCCGCAATGATCTCATCTACCCAAGACCACGCTGACTCAATCTCATCTCGTCTCACAAATAAGGTGCTGTTGCCCTCAAGCGCATCCAAGTAGAGGCGCTCATAGGCACCGCGCTTACGTTGACCATCAAAGGCGCTATTTAAATCTAGGTCCAGAGCTACCTGACTGAATTGAAGGCCATGACGATCCAAGCCAGGCGTCTTATTCATGAGTGTTAGAGAGATTCTCTCCTCGGGTTGCAGGCGAATGATCAGTGCATTCGGCTGCATTTGGTCGGTTGCTGATGGGAAGATCGAATGCGGAATGCGCTTGAACTGCAGGTAAATCTCAGTCACCCGCCTCGGCATGCGCTTCCCAGTCCTCAAATAAAATGGCACGCCCGACCAACGCCAGTTGTCGATGTGTGCTCTCAGTGCCACAAATGTCTCTGTTCGGGTTGGATGCCCCACCTCCTCGACATACGCACGCACTGCCTCACTGTTGATCGCACCCTCTACGTACTGACCCGCCACGCAGTGGCCTGGCGATGCCTGAACGCCGATGGGACGAAGTGACTGCAAAACCTTGATCTTCTCATTGCGCACTGCCGTTGGATCGAATTGACTGGGCGGCTCCATGGCTGTCAGACACAGCAGCTGCAACAGATGGTTTTGGACCATGTCTCGCATGGCACCGTAATCATCGTAATACCCTGCACGCCCTTCAAGACCCACGGTCTCAGCCACGGTAATCTGGACTTGTTCGATGTGCTGGGCATTCCAAAGCGGCTCAAACAAAGCATTACTGAATCTCAGCGCAAGCAGGTTTTGAACCCCATCTTTACCCAAGTAATGATCCACTCGATAAATTTGATCTTCACTGAAGACCTCACCCACTCCATTATTGATTTCTTGCGAACTGGCCAAATCATGCCCAATGGGTTTTTCCAACATCACCCGACAGCCAGAGTCAATGAGCTTGGCTTCTTGCAGTCCTCGGCATATGCTGTGATACCAGCTTGGTGCCGTTGAGAGGTGATACAGAACATCGCCTTGGCGCATACGATGGACTGCATCAGCCAAGTCAGCATAAGCATCAGGTGAACTGAAATCCATCCCGAAATACTCAACCCTGCCCAGCAATTTCTCCACCGTGGCTTGACCGGTCACATCAGCATCTTTCAAATCGCTGGCCAATTGCGCACGGAACTGATCGGTTGTGTGTTCTGTCCTGGCGCAACACAAGATTGACAGCCCATCGGGCAGCAGATCATCGCTCTCCAGCCCCAGCAGTGCTGGAAGCAGCATGCGTTGAGCCAGATCTCCTGTCGCACCAAAAATCACCAATAGGGATGCAGGCTGAGATTTCATCGCTTAGTGTCCTACCGTTATACTGCGTCTATTCCTCATCAAGCGATACCCGTTATGCCAGCAGAAGCACTCATCGTGCTGCGATCAATAGATAGCTGACTCAGATACTCATGATGCAAAGGCTGCATACCCGCGATTGCTTGGATGGACGAGCGGGTCTTCGTGAGAAAGTCATTCAATTCAGACTCGCTTAGGTTATCAACGATCGGGTGATAGCCCGTGGGCCGTAAGCCCTGACCCAACATAACCACCACCCATGACTGCTCTGCAAACAACTCATACTGGTCTCTAAAGACACGCGCATTGCTCTTGAATAGCTCAATCTTGTGCGCCAGAGAATCTGGGATGGTCATATTACGAAGGTCAGACCAGTAGGCAGAATCAGTCCGCTGGTTGACGTAGTAATGCAAAATAATGAAATCCCTAATCCGCTCAGACTCTAACGCCACATCCTGATTGAACTGGTCTACCTCTGATTGCACGATGTGTTGGGCAGGATAAAGCTTGATGAAGCGAATCAGGCTGTTTTGAATCATATGGATACTGGTGGATTCCAGCGGCTCTAGGAATCCGCCAGACAGGCCCAAAGCCAGACAGTTTCGATTCCACTGCCTAAGCCTTCGTCCTGTGGTGAAGCGCAAATGCCGAGGTTCGGTCAGAGGCTGCCCATCGATGTTATCTAACAACAGCTTTGTGGCTTGGTCTTTTTCAATGTAGTCACTGCAGTAGACCAGCCCATTGCCCACTCGGTGCTGCAAAGGTATTTTCCATTGCCAGCCGGCACTTCTGGCCGTTGAACGCGTATAGGGCATGGGCGGAGCCACAGACTGACTTTGCACAGCAACTGCCGCATCCGAACGCAACCAATGAGACCAGTCCTCCCAACCTGTTTGAAGTGCTTGCTCGATCAGCAGTCCCCGAAAGCCACTGCAATCGATAAAAAAGTCACCCTGAATGGTCTCGCCTGACGCCAATTGAACGGACTCGATTAAGCCAGACTCCGGCGCCAAACCAACATCGACCACTTTCCCCTCGATGCGCTTGACACCCCAAGACTCGCTTAACCTGCGAAGAAGCTTGGCGTATAGGCCCGCATCAAAGTGATAGGCATAGTTGGGTTTGCGCTCTCCATTCATGCCAAAGCGCCCAAGCTGTGCCAGATTCGCCTCTACGCTGAACGCATTAAATTCAGATGGGTTTTGATCGCCAGCAGCCCGAAGCCAGTAGTGATGAAACTGAGCCGCCCAAGAATCGACGCCAGGCGGCCCAAAGGGATGGAAATAGCGATCACCCAGCTGACCCCAGTTCTCGAACTCAATACCAAGTTTAAAAGTGCCATTGACCGCTTGCAGGAATTCTCTCTCATCGAGGCCCAACAGCAGATGAAAATTCTTGATAGCCGGGATGGTGGCCTCACCAACGCCCACAGTCCCAATTTCGTCGGATTCAATCAGTTGGATCGTCTTATGTCGGCCAAAGGTCTTGGAAAGCGCAGCTGCCGCCATCCAACCCGCGGTCCCTCCGCCGACGATCACGATGCGATCAAGGGAAGCTGGACCGCTCAATGCCGTCACCGATTAAGCTTATTGCGAAGCAAGGCACGCAAACGCCGAGCCATATCTTCGTCGAGATCCCCTAAAACGCCTCGACTGCCTTGTGGAATGTGCGCGACGGTCTCATCATTTGCCTGAAAAACGTAATGCTCAAACAGCCCTTGCCAAGCCTCACGCTGCTCTTTTGGCAAATCCCGGATGTTAAGAATGGCAAGCAGCAATGCATCTCCTGGCGGCCCCATGTGTTCAGGGACTTCGCGCCACCAGTGATTGATCAAAATATTAAAAGGGTCCAGCCCATCCACCTGATGCCACCACATGCTGGGCACATAAATCGCATCGCCCGGCTCTAAGATCGCAGAGCGTGCGACTTCAAGCGCGTCTGCATATTTAGGATGGCGATCAAAATCCGGATTGTCAAAATCCACAAGACTGACTTGTTGTCCTGCTGGCGTTAAGTCCATCGGCCCCACATACAAATTACTCAGCTGGTCTGGGGGAAACAGAGTAAACCTACGACGGCCGGCGCATACACACGCAATATTTTCCAAGGCGTCATAGTGAGCCGCCACTCGGGTACGATTGCCGATCCAGATCCGAACCGATGCTCTGTGCTTGCCTTCACTCAGCCGATTATGTTCACTCAAACCAGGCAAACAAACATCAATGGACGATGACCCGACATAAATGGTCGGTGGTTCGACGTTATCCGCTTCAGCGAGCAACTGATTAAGCACCTGCGCGAGTGGCACTTGGGCAGGCTCAAAATTGGTGGACGTCAAGTTTTCGTTGTAAAAAATACGACCCTTGGTCTTCGACTGGCCGATAAAGGCTGTCACTGGTCGGCCTGCATCAAACTGCTTTAGATAATCACTGGCTTTTGATGCTGAGGCTTGAGCCGCTTGGACGAGAGGCCAATGCGCCGTCAAACCCCGAAAAACCACTGGCTCAGTCCTGCTCGCCACAACATCAAGGAGCTGCTCTTCCCCAATGTCATCGATTTCTTCTAGAGGCTGGGTCTCGGGACGCATGGGCACCTATTCCTGAGCATCACTGAGCTTGGCGTTCTTCCGGTCGATCAAAACCGCCAACTTGGGCATCGATGCTAAAACCATGTAGATGTGCTGCAAGTAGCCTTGCTGATGCAACAAGCCCAAGCTCTCTGGATTGAGATCCCGCAAGCGATCTTCATTGATGGTGTAAAGGCCACTGAGTGCCTGTTTCTGGCCATTTTCAAAGGCGACCTCAAGATTGAGTGACTCGACCAAATCAAGGCCAGACAGGGTTCGACTCAGCGCCTCACTGGCCTGGTGACCCTCATGAATTCGGCCCAAGATCTGGTTCACTTGCTCCAAGAGGATACTCTCACCACCATGCGGCAAAAACACGGCCTGACCCTGATCTTGACTGACCGAGGGATGATCCATGTCGACATGAATCACCGGCTTAGCAGATGACGCACCTGCTTGATTCTGCCCGTCAAATCCAATCAAGAAGGGTTGGCGCTCGATGGTCCACGGAATAACACGCGCTAGCCACTCATCATTGCCTAAGTACAGATTCTCTTCGGGGTCAAATCCCAGCAAGGCAACGAAGTCATAGTGCCCCATTGAGGCGTTCCGGATCAGGAACAATGGGTATTCAGCTTGCAAGGCCCCGAATTCGGCTGGGAATACACGAGCCAAATGATGATCGAAGCCACAGCCTGGGCGATAGTGACGATCTATCCGCAGATCTTTGTGGGTGATGTTATCAAGTAATTGATGATCGGCCATGGTCTATATTATCTCGATGGCGATGCCATGGAGGCGTGAAGTTGAGGGTCATCATCCAATCCAGCCACAACGCCCTCTTGGAAAACTCGGTTATCTGGCATTTCAGCGAGCAGGCGCTGAGTGAGCTTAGCCACATCTCTCAGTAGTGAACGTGCTTTTTCATCTCGCTCACCATCGCCTGAGTGCTGGCGGGCTTTCGTTTCAAAACCCATCCCATACAGCACATATTGGTAACTGGCTGCTGAAAAAATTTCATCAATGTGGGGAAAATCACGCGGACTCGGAATCTGATACTGCCACAGCGCGACTAAATCACCCAGTCGCTCTGAGTAGGTGGCGGGGTCTTTGTGATCTCTCCAGTAAGCCGAGTCGGTCCGTTGACTGAGCACATAGTGCAGCTTAAGAAAGTCAATGATCCGAGCCCATCTATAACTAAAGGTCTCATTAAAACGATCGGCCACCAAGTCCATCACCGCCCGGGTGGCTGGCAATTCTTCTGCGATGCGATCTGCAGCCAGTTCAATCATGACCAAAGCGCTGGCCTCCAAAGGCTCAATAAACCCGGCTGACATCCCCACTGCAACACAATTTCGATGCCAAAATTGCTTTCTGTAACCAGGCTCGAACCGAAGCTGACGCGGCTCAACTGCGCTGATATCAGCATGCTCTTGATTTCTCAAATACCGCCAAAGGGTATCAAGCGCTTGCTCATCACTGCTGTGCCTGGAAGAGTAAACATAGCCAATGCCACGCCTCGAGGTCAGACCAATATCCCAGACCCAACCGGCCTCTTGGGCTGTGGCGTTGGTCTGTGATTGAATGAAACTCTGAGCATGGGAATACGGCACTTGGGCTGCCCACGCTCGGTCATTGAACAACACATGGTCTTGCGAGAGAAGATCAATCCCATAGTGCGCGCCGATCAGCATCGCAGCTTGTCCACTGCAATCGACATACAGATCAGCCTCAAAGACTCCCGCCTGGGCCAGTTGCAACCCTTGGATGTCTTCCTCAGGTGTGCCTAGAATGCCTGTGACATGATCCACCACATGAACCACGCCCAGCTTCTCCACGCAGTGCTCTTTGAGCATCTGCGCGAACTTTCCGGCATCTAGGTGATAGCCATAGTTCAACACATGGGCATATTCTGGGGTTGAGATCTGTTTTGGGCTTAACCCGTGATCACACAGCCTGGCTTGAGGGGTGACGGCGTGGGCGAAACTGACTGGCTTGTCCTGATGTTGCCAGGCTGGCACAACATTGACGCTGGGGTAGCCTGTTGGTACCGAAAATGGATGATAGTAAACATCGTCCTTCGAACCGTTCACCCAACCATGGAAGCGTGTACCTTGCTTGAGTGAGGCTGAACAGCGAGCGAGAAATTCATTTTCGCTGATGCCAATCTTTCGAAGCGTGGCGCGCATCGTGGGCCAAGTACCCTCACCCACACCGATGGTACTGACATCGGGTGATTCTACGACGGTAACCTCAACAGACCCGCCTCTGGAAACCGTCAGGTGCCGACTGGCCAATAGACCAGCCGTGATCCAGCCAGCGCTTCCGCCACCGACAATAACGACTCTGTCGATTTTCTGGTCTGCCTCTCTCATAAAAAAACAAGCCGCTGTTACCAACGGCTTGCCATGGGGTATTACGTGTTAACTATTAGAATGTCCACCGCGCACCGATGTTGTAGCGCGCACCATACTGATTGCCTCGGAGCATTTGCTCTGGGTATCTAACATAGACACGCTGTGTCTCTTCCGTCAAGTTAAGCGCTTCAACGAAGACTGTCAAATTCTCCGTGGCATACCACGAGAAATTGGCATCCCATTGACCATACTCCTCAACGAAGATGGGCGCATCAAACTGATCGAACCCAGAGACAAACTCATCGCGCCAGTTCCACGCCAGTCGGGCTGCAAATTGATCATTCTCATAAAAACCGACCAAGTTGTAGGAGTCGCTCAAGCCCGGCAACGCAAACTGCAAATCCACTGCGTTTCGATCCACTTTAACATCACCCGACACGATCGTGGCATTGGCCTGCATACCAAAACCTGAATCGCCGAACATGTGCTGTAACTGGAACTCCCAACCCCAGACTCGACCCTGCTCGGCGTTATCGGTGGTTGAAATGTTCCACTCAATGGTTGGATCGCCTGGTTGCGCACGCACCGGTGTGGTCGCTGGAAGACCCAAGTTCTCATTGATTCGCGCAAAGATATTTGCATTGGTCAAAGGAATCCCCTCAGCCGCCAGCTGCTCACGCGCCAGATTGGCCTGTGCACCACGGAACGGATCCAGGAGGTTTTCAAAGCTCTCTCTGACCGTTGTAGCCACTAGGAAGTTATCTACGTGCTTTCTGAAGTAAGCGACAGAAGCATAGCTGCCTGGTGAGTAGTACCACTCCAGGCTCAGATCAAAGTTATCCGAGATATAAGGCAACAATGCTGGGTTACCCGAACTCGCTTCACGGTTTTGTGGATTGGGATTACCCACAAATGAACGCACTGGGCTCAGCGCACCAATTGGAGGACGCGCCAAAGTACGACTGTATGAGAAACGAGAAATGAGATCCTCGGTCAAGCTGAGATCAAAATCAAAGCTAGGCAAGAACTGGGTATTGCTGCTCTTGGCGGTCACGAAGGTCGGCTCACCGTACTCTGTCACGAACTCATCACCACCAACCCAGATCACAGCTTGCGCTGGGACCTCGTCCCCGCTGGACTTGGTCTCAGCATCCTCTATCCGCAGACCAACGCGGGCATTGAACGGCATGCCAGCAATTTCATCTTGCATATTGACCTGCATGTAGGCCGCAGTCATGGTCTCAGTCACACCACCACCACTGGCATTGCCCAGAGGTCCTGACCAGAAATAACCACGGTTACCCGAAGGATCTTGGAAGTCTGGACCCCACGATGGCCAGTACACATCCGCACAGACCGGATCACCCGTTGCGAAACAGTCCAGAGACTCATAAACATCCACGATGCCCTCAAAATCACGCACAAAGTAGGTGCTCAGCGGGAAGTTGCCGCTGTTAGAGAAATCAGAGAGCAGACCACTGAAGTCGCCTTCCTGCCACTCATCATCTGGCCAGTATTGCGCTGAAGTCAGCCAGAAGCCACCCGGCAGCAGCCCAGAAAAAGCATTTCGGTTGACGAACTCTTGGCGCGTTTGACTGGCGCCGAAATCAATGGACTTAATCGCACTGTCGCCTGGATTGGTCCAAGCACCATCCAGTCTGAACTGACGAATTTCATTTTCGTTCTCGACATCAAAGGCCTGGCCAAACAATGAGCCGATGTCACTGCGACGCAAAGCAGGGATGATTTCCCCAGTGGCCTGGTCTCGGAACGTGGCACCCCAAATAGGAATACCACCACTGAAGTAGGAAGCAAACTTCTCATCAATGGTCGCAGTCGTCGGGCCAGCACCTGGGACAAATCCACACCAGTCACAGAAGGTGTTACCTACGATCAGGTTGGCTGAGCTTCCAGGAATGCCATCGCCCAAACCGCCACCTTCGAGTTTTGAGCGAGAGTCATGCGCATCGAATGTAAAGTTCAAGTTCTCAGTGGCTTGGAAATCAATATTGAAGCCAATGGAGTCGTTGGTTTTGATGGTGTGGTCCCGGGCCACGTTGATGGCGTAGTCACCACCGACCTGTCTGACCTCGGTGACCGTGCCGCGCTCGTTTACAGTGGCTGCCACGTTCGGGTTAGCGAACCAAACACCAAAGCTGTTTCTATCTGCCTCAAAATCCAACTCTGAGTAAGTGTAGTCAACGGTGGCGCGAATGCGGTCATTCGGCTCCCACTGCAACGTCAGCTGCCCGTTGGTCCGAGTCCGGCTGATGTCTGCAAACCCATAGCCTGCATCTTGAGGATGCCACCAGATGCCATCCGCTCGCTGGTTGTTGTTATTAACTGTACCGCCATCGAGACCGTAGTTCGGAATCCAGCTGGCCACGGCCGCAAACTCTTCACGGTTATCGCGTTGCTCGTAAGAGCCTGTGATCGCGATGCCGAAAGTGTCATTGGCAAAGGTATTGCTGTAGATGCCAGCGATTTCTGGGGTGTATTTGTCCAAACCACCAAGGTCGCCTTTGGAGGCAGATGTTTCATGCACAGCTTTACCAATTAAAGCCCCACGCATGCCTGGGTTCTCCAGAGGCTTTGGTGTGATGATATTGATCGTGGCACCGATACCACCAGTAGGCAGCGAGGCATTTCCTGACTTGACCACTTCAACGGCACTGACACCGGTCGAGGCGATGTCCGCAAAATCAAAAGACCGGCCGCCTTGGGTAGGCATAGAGCGGCCATTGAACGTGACCAAGTTAAATTCTGGACCGAAACCTCGGACAGTGATCTGTGAACCTTCGCTGTTTGATCGACTGATCGAAATACCAGGAATACGTTGCAAAGCCTCAGCCAAGTTTTGGTCTGGGAACTTACCAATGTCTTCAGCTGTGATGGCATCTACAAAACCAACTGCGTTTCGCTTGCGGTCCATAGAACGCATCAAGCTCTCGCGTACGCCAAACACCTCAATGCGATCATCGGTTTGATTTTCCGCACTGCTTTGCTCGGTCGCCTCCTCTTCTTGAGACTCCTGAATCTCGGCGGCATAGAGTGGCGCACTCAGGCCACCCAGTGCAAAGGCAATGGCAACAGCCAAAGGTTTCTTGCTAAACGAACGTGAGTCCATTCGAACTACCTCCTACCCGTTAGGTATTGTTCTAATTGTTATGTCGTTTTTATGACTACTGCCAGCCCCCAATCCAAATCCTCGATTTATCGAGTCATTGAGGTTGCCGAAGGGCTTTGACAGCGCTATCTTTTACGCTTTATAAACAAAGCTGACAGCGTTGTCAACCGATGGCCCAACAGGAAAATAACAGTCCATGGAACCGAAATCCAGCCAGAACCCCTCAAATCACCCCATGAGCCCCGATACAACGGGGCCTCGGGAAAAACGCCGCTACCTCTTTCGAATTGGCTTAAGTGTGGCTTTGGGCGGATTTTTAATGGGGTTCGATGCCTCTGTGATCTCGGGTGTTGTCCGCTTTATTCGGCCCGAGTTTGGATTGACAGACCTACAGCTGGGCTTTGCGGTCAGCTCCTTGACCCTGACGGCCACCCTGGCCATGCTGAGTGCCGGCCCACTGAGCGATAAAATTGGGCGACGGGCTGTCTTGATCATGGCGGCAGTACTCTACGCAGTCTCTGCTGTGGCTTCAGCGCTGGCGGATAATTTCATTGGCTTTGTCGTGGCACGAATGATCGGTGGCTTGGGTGTCGGCGCATCCCTGATCATTGCGCCCATGTATTTGGCTGAGATCGCACCGGCAAAGAGTCGGGGCCGGCTGGTCAGCCTGAATCAACTCAATATTGTCATTGGTATCTCAGCCGCCTTTTTTAGTAATTATTTGATTTTGACGATGGCTGAACCCGCCTCTTATGGTGTCACCCTACTTGGGTTCAGCATGGATGCGTGGCGCTGGATGCTGGCCATCGAGACGGTGCCTGCACTTCTTTTCTTTCTGGCCCTTTTTGGGATTCCGCAAAGCCCCAGATGGCTGGTGATGAAAGGTCGCAGAGAAGAAGCCACTCAAGTGCTTGGCCGGATCTTTGATGATGGGGAGGTAGCAAGCCAGGTCGAGGACATTGCACTGAGTCTTGAGCGTGGCAAGACACGCGAATCAGTCTCTCTCAAGGCATTGATGCATCCAGGCCTTAGGTGGTTACTTTTGATCGGTTTTGGCTTGGCCATCTTGCAACAAATCACTGGGATCAATGCTGTCTTTTTTTACGCGCCCATGATTTTTGAGCAATCAGGCATCAGTGCAGATGCTGCCTTTTTACAAGCGGTATTGGTTGGCCTGACCAATTTGGTTTTTACCATCTTTGCCATGCTATTAATCGATCGGATTGGCCGCCGACCCTTGTTGCTTGTTGGGATGCTTGGAATCATGATCTCCATGCTCGTGCTCAGCCACGGGTTTGGCTCCGCGCGTTATGAACTCACCCCATCGACTCTAGAGAAGATGACGCTTCCCTCAGACATTAGAACGCAACTATCTCAGCTTGAGGACAAGAGTTTTGCAAGCGACACTGAGTTAACAGCAGCGCTGGTTGAGTCCTTGGGGCCCATCCGAGCCAGCGAGCATCAGGCCCAGATCATTCAGGCATCCATCCAGATCAATGCGATGGTCATCTTGCTCGCTATTTTGGGTTTTATTGCCAGCTTCGCTATCTCTATTGGGCCTGTGATGTGGGTGATGTTTTCGGAACTGTTCCCCCTGCACATCCGTGGACTGGCGGTCTCGCTGGCTGGTTTCGTCAACTCTTTGGTGAGCTTCTTGGTTCAGTTACTGTTCCCCTTACAACTGGCCTCGCTGGGGAGTAGCCCAACTTTCTTACTCTATGGACTTTTTGCAGCGCTCGGATGGGTGTTCGTTTGGAAATATGTCCCCGAGACTCGGCACAAGTCACTGGAGCAGCTGGACTTTGAGTTCAGCGAAAAAAAGGGGCGATAAATCTGAACAAAGATTGACCCTCCCGCCTGATCTGGCTACATTATGAATAGATTCTATGAAGCGCTTGAGGGCTCATCACATTAAGGCATTGCTGTTGTCCTGAGCGCTGCAGCAAAGACAGGCAGACAACGAAATCATGGCCAATTCGACCATCACGGACGTAGCACGCCTCGCTGGCGTATCGATCAAGACCGTATCGCGCGTTGTTAATCGTGAATCAGGGGTTCGAGATGAGACGCGAGCCAAAGTACAAAAAGCCATCGATGAGCTGAACTACTGCCCCAATCAATCAGCCCGTGACCTCGCCAGCGCCAGAGCCCACCTGATTTGCCTGATTTATGAAGATCCCAGCAACTATGGCCTACCATCGGCAGGCTACATCATCAGGCTTCAAACGGGTGTGCTGCGCGTTTGCAAAAGCCACAGCTATGAGCTGCTCGTTCATCCCTGTAGCCAGGGCAACCCGAATGTTGCCGAAGAGCTTGAGGCACTGATCAGAAGAGCACGACCAGCAGGCATCGTTTTGGCAGCGCCATTGTCGAACAATCCAGTGATTGTGAAAGCCATCACCAAAACAGGCACACCACTGGTGCGGCTCTCACCCGGCCAGCAACGGGTCACTGGACCTGTGGTGGTGACCAATGATCGCGAGTACAGTGCAGAGATGACGCGGTACCTGGCATCGATTGGCCATCGCTCGATCGCTTTTATCAATGGCCACCCCGACCACAAAGCAGTGCAACTTCGCCTCTTGGGCTACAAAGATGGCCTAGAGCAAAGCGGCCTGCCCTATTCAGATCGATGGGTTGTTCAAGGGGATAACTCTTTTGGCTCTGGTTTTGAGGCAGGGCTTAAATTACTCAGCAGAAAGCAACGTCCCACCGCGATTTTCGCCGCCAACGACGATATGGCCGTTGGGGTGATGCGGGCTGCAAACCAACTGGGGCTTTCTATTCCAACGGAAATCTCAGTGGCCGGCTGCGATGACATTACCTTAGCTGAACAGGTCCATCCCCCACTGACCACCATCCGCCAGCCCTTCTCTTCGATGGCTGAGAGAGCTGCACTGTTGCTGGTGAAAGACAGCCATGCCGCAAAAGATCCCACCCAACACGCTGTTGTTCCAGGCACACTTAAAATCCGTGGCTCAACCGGCCCAGCACCCAAATCCAAATAAAGGCTCCATGGCTGAGCTTCGGTGGCCCAACAAAGCCCGAGGCCCCGCACCGACTTAATCTAGCTCCATGACCTGCTTGGGTTGCCGGCTTTCAAAAAACAAGCCCCAATGCTTTTCGGCACCCTCAGGGTTGGTGGGATCACCTTTCCAAGGCTCATCGAAGGCCGAAAAGAAAAATACCGTGACGTTGGCCTGGTTTGCCCACTGCCTGAGCTCATCGAAGTATCGCGCCTGTGCTGCTTGGCTGGCCCGATCACCAAATTCACTGGCGCTGGTGGCCCATCCTGCCTCAAGAACAGCCATGGGCACGTCTGGTATGGCTGCCTTGACAGCCATGAGGTTCTCAACCGTGTAAGACAAGCCCTCATCAATCGCCCGGCCTTCCCAGACTGGATAGCTGTGGACGCCAATAAAATCCACTTCAGCGGCCAATGGCGCACCATCTCTGATCCACCACTCATAGTTCTCAGCAACGGTCACGGATTGCGTGACCGCTGATTTGACTTGACGGACATAATCAATGACTCGGTCCAATGGCACCAAATGATCGGTCCAGTCCACCAGGGCCTCGTTGCCGACATTGATTGAGACCACCACATCATCAAAGGCTTTGGCAAGCGCTATACCTCGAGCGACCTCTTGCTCATTGGCCACTCGGTTGGCCGCCAGCTGAGCCTGAGGTATGGGCTGATCAAGCCAAGGGCAACCTTCATGGTTGCTAAGCTCAGCACTTAGCCACAGCCCCAGCATGACCTTGATGGGCAGGTCATGTTGTCTAATTAACTCCAATACTGCCTGGGAGTTCTCTCCAGCATCATAAAGCCGAATCAAGTGGAAGCCATGATCGACGAGTAATTGAAGATCCTCTAGGATCTCTTCTCGACTCGGATTGATTGCCCCTTGGCCACGGTCAGGATGTTGCCCTGCGCGAAACCCAGAATAAGCCACGGCCATGGCCTGACCGTCGATCAAAGCCTCTTGGTCCTGCACAAACCCATCTTCAACAAAAAAGGGAACATTGGCATGCGCTGCTTGACCACGGTCATTGGTCACGCGGACAAAGAGTCGATAGGCGCCTCGCTTGTCTAACCGCAGGGTGGCCGAACCCTCTGAACCCTCAAAAATCGCGCCTTCAATGGGCATGATGGGCGCTTCATAATCACCCCCAATGGCCTGGGCATCACTCTCTGGCTTGACCTCCCAGTGATAGATCAGACCGGATGGATCATCTGCGCCCACCACCACTTCGGTATCGTAACCCACACCTGAAAGTACGATGACGTTATCACGTGAGTCCTTGCCAGCCAACGTCAGCCGATCCAGCTTGGGCGCTGGGTCTTTTGGCCATTGGCCCGTCCACTTGTAAGTCATGACATCAGACGCCTCGGTCAGCTCACCTTCGGCAGTGATCAGCCCAAACCACGTGGGTGTTCTTTCTTGCTTCTGACCCCAGAAAAAAGCGTAGTCACCGATGAGCTGTCCTTTGAGTGGCTCAAGGACTTCTTGATGTCCACGCAAAAAGATCGCGGCTTTTTCAGAGCTTGTTAGCTCAACCGGCGAACCCCAATGGGTGTTCTCCATTTCCCACCACCCGATCGTGCCCCATTCTGTGATCATAAAAGGCTGATCAAACTCATACTGAGCCAACTTTTCTTGGAGCCCAAACAGCGTGCCGTAGACCTGAAAGCTCAAGAAATCGAGATGGGGGGCGCGTTGGTTGATCTCGTCAAGAACATCACCATAGACCCCTGCGAGGGCTGTTGTTGAGGGATGATGAGGATCGATCTCATCAATCATCTGCGCCACCTGATCGACAGCATCCCAGACCTTGGGATTGGAGTAGCTGTGGTTAAGCTCATTGCCGATGATCCAAACCAACAAAGCTGGGTGGTCTCGGAAGCGAATCACATCCTCTCGAAGCGAGGCCAACTGTGCCCTCACCGCCTCCTCATCGTCATAGTCAAAGCCATGGCGCTCCGGCACCATAGGAAGCGTCAATGCCACACTGACACCCAGTTGGTGGGCTCTGTCCAGCAGTGATGGGATATCAAACTCATCCGAGCGTGTTGTCCACGTGCGAATGGAGTTACCACCCCTGGCCACAAATCGCTCTAGATCATCCACTACCATGCCGGCACCGTGGATCTCATAAGGCATGCCACCTCGATGCAATGCATAACCAGAGGGGGTCTGAAGCACTTCAACCTTAATGGGCGCGGCCTGGCCAATGGTGGATACTCCCATCACAATGACCCCCAGCGCAAAGAACCAAAAAAGGTGGCGCACCCTGTGTTTGGTGTCAAAATGATGACTACTCATCATCCACTTCAAAAGTGGCATGCAACGTGGCATTGGAATCACCACCCACCCAAATCTCAAAAAGACCCGGCTCTAAAATCCACCCTCGGCCCGAGCAATAGAATTTCAATTGATCGGTATGAAGATCAAAGGTCACACGTTGTGTTTCTCCTGCAGCCAAAGCCACACGCTGAAAGCCCTTGAGCTCTCTCAACGGACGCGTGATACCGGCGACTGGATCTCTGACATACAACTGAACAACTTCAACCCCAGAGCGATCACCCATATTGGTCAGCTCAACATGAACCTCGATACTCTGACCAGCACGGACCTTGGAGGTACTTAAGCTCAAATTGGCATAGCCAAACTGGGTGTACGATAAGCCATACCCAAAGCAAAACAAGGGCGTGTGCTTCACATCCAGATGAAAAGCGGACATGCCCAGTGAGGTTTGTGGTGCCCTGACTGGAATATCATCAATGTGAGTCACCAATTCAGGGGTTGGGGGTTTGCCAGTATTTTTCGCGTTGTAATACAACGGAATCTGGCCCACGACTCTTGGGAATGTGACCGGCAATTTGCCAGAGGGTGAGGCATCCCCAAACAATAGATCGGCGATCGCAGCTCCTCCCATGGTTCCCGGATGCCAGGCATAAATCAGTGCATCCAAACAATCAACCACATTCGACAACGTCAATGGCCGGCCAGCCAGAATCACACCAACAATCGGCTTACCAAGCGCATGTAGCCTGTGCACCAAATCCACTTGCGCACCAGGCAAATCGATATCGGCACGGGAGTGGGCTTCGCCAGACAAGATCGCTTCCTCACCCAAAAATAGGAGCACCACATCAGCATCCGTTGCCGCATCGACCGCGCGTTGAATGCCTGCAGCATCTCGGCTTCGGCTGGTCTCCAGTGCAGATTCAAAGATCAGCTCTAACGCACTGCCCACTTTGTTTTGAAGGCCGGCCAATGCGCTGATGCTGATGTCAGGATCACCATCGAAGATCCATGTTCCTAATTGCTCATACCCCGCATCTGCCAAGGGCCCGATCACGGCTACTTTCCTGAGATCAGCCTTCTTCAATGGCAATGTGTGGCCATCATTCTTTAAAAGCACCATGCTCTCGAGCGCTGATTGATAGGCATGCTCTAGGGCTTGCTTTCTGATGCTAGACGGTTCAGCTTTGATGTTCGGACATGGCGATTCGAATAGACCCATCGCCAGCTTGAGTGTCAACAACCGCTCAACAGCACGGTCAATGGCTTCTACAGCCACTTCACCCTCTTCAACCGCCTTGGCCAAGTGTGCCATGTAGGTATCGCTGGCCATCTCTAGATCAACGCCTGCATTGGCTGCTGCGACCGCGGCCCCTCGATCATCGGCGGTCAATCCATGGGTACTGAGCTCAGGTATTGAATTCCAGTCGCTGACCACAATCCCACCAAAATCCCATTGGTCCCGCAACAAATCGGTCAACAAGGCCTTATGGGCCGTTGCTGGGATGCCATCTAGATCACTGAATGAGGTCATCACGCTGGCCACCCCACTTTCCACCGCAGCTTTAAAAGGTGGCAAGTAGACATTGTGCAGCTCGTGCTCAGAGATGTTGGTGGTGGCGTAATCGCGCCCACTCTCGGCGGCACCATAACCAACAAAATGTTTTGCGCACGCGGCCACCGAGGCGGGTGCAGATAATCCCTCCCACTGAAACCCTTCAACCATGGCTTTGCTCATCTGGCAGGTGAGAAAGACATCCTCCCCAAAACTCTCGGCAATCCGACCCCATCTCGGATCTCGGGAGATATCCATCATGGGCGCATAGGTCCAGTTAACGCCTGTCAAACTGGCCTCAGCGGCAGCGCTGGTCGAGGCCATGCGCACCAGGTCAGGGTTCCAACTGGCGGCTTGCCCCAATGGAATGGGCATTATGGTCTTAAACCCATGAATGACATCACGCCCCACCAAAAGCGGAATCCCGTGGGGACTCTCTTCCAGCGCGATGCGCTGTAATTCGGCAACAGCCTCTGGATCCACCACGTTGATGATCGCACCGATTTTGCCACTGCGAACCAGGTCACCCAAAGCCTCAACAGGATGCCCCTCACCGGGCTGTGCCAGCGACATTTGGCCTATCTTGTCTTGCAAAGACATGCTCGCTAGCAAGGCAGCGATGTTTGGCGCTGCGGCATTAACATGGGTGGCTTGTTGGTCGGCTTCGGTGCTTGGTCTTGTCATGATCGGCGATTAATCTACTGGGCCACTGGGGCACACTTAAACAGGCAACAGGTTTTTTCACCCAAGCTTCGTTGTCTATCAACCACCACCTGAGCGCCTTGCTATTGTGGCAAGCCTTGACAACGCTGTCAAATATTACGCAATCTTCATGAAAGTCTTTTGCACAGACAACACCACTCGCGTCGGACAGCTATGCAGGCTGTGGTGCCGCCACCTCTCCCTGCCCACGCCTTTTTTCAAGCTCCGCTCGCACGGCATAAGCTGAATCTTCCGTGATCGGGAATTTAGCAATCGCCCAAATGGCGATGATGGATGCCAGCGCTGGCAAGAATGCATCCAGTGCTCGCATCATGACGATGGTCTGACCATTCTGATCCCCGCCCAAGGCCACATCAAAACCCGTGCCATTGAGCAAGAAACCACCTGCTGCGATTGCCGCAGCCATGCCCAGTTTCACCACCCACCAGAAGATCGACCCATACATCCCCTCTCGGCGCTCTCCAGTATCTAACTCGTCGGTGTCCACCACATCAGCGATCATCGATGGCATTAAGGTAAATAGCCCACCCAAACCAAAGGCGATCAATGGTGCAGGGAGCAAAATCAACCAGGGGTTGTCCGGGGTGTAACAAAACCACTTCAAAAGATAACCCACAGTGGAGATCCCCGTGGCCACAAAAAACGCGCGTCGCTTGCCCAGATGCGTCCCCATCCAAGTCACCAGAACAATCACGACAAAAGTAGATAAAGATTGAAGGGTTCCAGCATACCCAGCAAACTTAGCGCCTTCGACCGTATCCCCTGCAAACACGTGATAAATGATGACGTAGAACTGGAATGCAGCCACCATAATGAATCCATTAAAGACGAGAAACGTCGCAGCGCAGAGCTTAAGAAACGCTTTGGATCGAAGCGTTGTCAGAAACCCTTGAAAAAAATCTTTAAGCCCTCGCGCCATCAGGCGCAATAGACCCAACCGAGTTGAAGGCTCGAGGCCTGAGTGCGTTGGCTCTAAATGAGTAAAACGCTCACGCAAAAATATCGCTGGCAGAATGCCCACTGAAATGGTGATCAGCCCAATAATGATCGCTAAGCCTGCGGCACCCTCAGCCATGCCGTCGAACCACTGCTCTTGCTGCATGATCAGCAAAAGCCAGGGTGTGACCAAATACACCGACTGCCCGATAAAATTCTGCACACCCATCAATCGGGTGCGCTCATGGTAGTCGGGGGTTAACTCATAACCCAAGGCTACCCAAGGGGTCGCAAAAATGGTGTAGCCCAGATAAAAGACGAAGGAACCGATCAGGAAATACCAAAAGTACCAATTCTCGGTCTTGCCCGGAGGCAGTTGCCAGAGCAGCATGAAAACCACCCCAGCGATGATCGCACCCATGAAGATATACGGCCGACGTCGGCCCCAACGTGTCCTTGTGTGATCAGAGACATAACCCATGATGGGATCTGTGATCGCGTCGGTGAGCCGCGGCAACGCCCCAAGCAGACCCACCAAGGCTGGGTTCATTCCATAGCCTAGGTTTAGAACAATCATCATGCCGCCGATGGCGCCTGCCAGAAGGTTATTGACAAAAGCCCCTGCACCATAGAAAAGCTTTTGATGGAATGAAATACGATCAGACGGTGCAGTCGTGTGATGGACATTACTCATTGGACCACCTCGATATGACAAATAGAGGCCCTTTTTTCGGCACAGACCGCCATCCACTCACAATCCAGCAGCTTGTTCATTATCTACCCTGCGATTTAATTATTTTTCTCTAGCTTGATCGAAAATGATAGCGTTGTCAAAGCGAAGCCCAGAGGCAGGTTCCAACACATTTGAGCAGGCATATGCAGATCTTAGTCAGCGATGACTTCGAAACTCGTGGTGATCTTAGAGGTTTTCTCTAAAGCCTTGGCCACGGAGCAGTACTTGGTCAACGACAAATCAATGGCCCTTGCCACTTTGGCCTCTTCGAGGTGTGCGCCTGTCAGCTTAAAGTGAATATGTATGGTCTTAAACTCTGAGTGATAAGCCCCTTCAACCGAGGCCCGATCACCACTCACCTCTACCTCCAGATCATCAGGATTTTGGCGTTGTTTTTTTAAAATCATCACCACATCAATGGCAGAACACCCACCAATGGCAGCCAGCAGCATCTCCATCGGGCGAAAGCCTGCTTTCATGCCGCCGATGCTGTCAATGCCGTCCATGTGAAGACTGACGCCATCCTCGTTGGTGGCTTCCATATGAACTGCGTCATTCAGACGTTTAATTCGGATGGTCATGC
>CAYWVH010000012.1:0-35126 GCA_964461845.1 uncultured Wenzhouxiangella sp. | reverse complement strand
AACTCCTGAGTGCAGTTTTGGGTGAAGCAAAAATCACTGTTGGAAATCACTTCAATCCCACCAGGCTCTGTGGGCTGACCTGGCTCTGCATCGATCACGGTTTGTTGAATGGACAGAAGCTGGTTACCAAAAGCAATTTTGAGCCGAGCGGTGCCCGAGACAGGGCCCGAGCGACCCAGTTGAATGTAGGAGATCTCATTGGGTTGAATCACAGACACACCGTTGTCATCGACCAAACGAAGGATCAAAGGACCCACCGTGCTGGCTTTTGTCAGGCAGTTAAGCTCGATGAGTGACGCAAAACTCGCCGGTGCGGCCGAGCTGGTATACACAGCCACACCACCATCCAAACTCTCATCACTCCCAGACAGATCAAGGGTCACCGGCTGGGTGCTGACATCTGCTGGTGCTACCCATCGGTACCAAACACTGGATTGAATGCTACCGCAGGAAGAGACAATCTCATTCATTTCGCTGGAGGCCAGGGTGAGGTCCACATCCGCTGCAAATGGCTCAGCAGCGCTTAAACTCACCGCTTGTGCGTCTTCTAAATTGTCATTGGGCAGCTTGGTCTTAAAAAAGGCCGTTGTCGCCTTATTCCCCACCATGGACAATGCACACTCAGGACCCGCTGCAAAGGTGGCGCAATCACCAATCCAACCATCAAAATCAGAGCTTGCATTGGGTGTTGCCGTGAGCGTGACAACCTCATTGACGGTATAAGTCTCATTACACAGCGAATTGGATTCACCACACTGAATGCCCGGCCCGGTGACATCACCTGCCCCACCACCATCGGTGGCCACCGTCAGCTGATAGGTCAATGTGCTTAAACTGAGGTTGAGCTTGGCATTGCCTGAGGTGGCAAAGTATCCCGAGATTCTGAAGTAATACACCTCACCAAGTGCAGCCTCAAAACTCACCGTCGCATCGGTCCAGTTGTTATCAAAGGTCCCAAAATTGCAGCCCAGGCTTGTCAATGCCGCAAGCCCGGTCCCTGTGAATACATCTAAGATCGTATCGAACTCACTGCCCAGGGTGTCGACGCGCACATTGCTGGGCAATCCATCGGCTGGGAGCGACCACTTAAACCAAATGCTGGCGCCGCCACTGGAATCGCAAGTGGGCAGGGGCTCAGCAGCTTCAAAGCTCGCACCGATGGTAGAAGCCGATTCTGCCAAAGACGTCCCAGTGAGCACTCTCGCGTCCACAAAATCATCATTGGGCGGAGGTGCGATATCAAAGGTCACCGTCACTGTGGCATTGCCCGTGATATCAATGATGCATTGAGATGCATTGACTGAGGTACAACCCTCAAACCCGCCCAACTCAGATCCGCTCTCTGGGATGGCTTGCAACACGATTACATCACCACTGACCACAACCATTGAACAAGTGGACCCACAGTCGATGCCTACAGGCGATGAGGTCACAACACCTGAACCTTGGCCTGTGATGCGGACGGTCAACCAATCGTCCTGAGATTCGTAGCGCTCTAGCGCTGTCTTCAATGCAATTCTTGGATGGCTATAACCCATCGGCGTGGAGCTGGTGCTGGTTTGCCGATCTGATATGGGGTTGCCGGTTTCCTTCAATACATTCTCGATGGCTGAGACACCCGCTGCGGAATCGTCACCCACACCTGCTTGTTTCATCAAAGCCCATGCGCCTGCCACATGCGGGGCGGCCATTGAGGTGCCGCTGTATGACACATAGCCACCCCCATTGGCTGCAGAGACAATGCTGCTGCCTGGCGCGTAGACATCGATCAATTTTTCAGAGGCACTGGTATAAAACGCCACCACGTCGCTGTTGGTGGTTGCACCAACCGCGATGGCGTCTGAGACGCACGCGGGACTAGAAATGGAATCGCTGTAGCCACTATTGCCTGAAGCAATGGCGGTGGCCACGCCAATGTTTTTTAAATTCCGGATGGCTGGAGCCACATTGGCGGTATCACAATGTGAAGAGAAGCGCCCACCCCCTAGGCTCATGTTTGCAGAGGCCACTTGCAATGCCCCCCCTTGGCTGGTGTCTTGACTGAGCAACCACTCGAGGGCTGCCACTTGGTCTGAAGTGTAGGACATCACACAAGGCGCAGAGGACTCACACGCTGCTGGCGTGAACTTTGAGAATACTTGAATGGCAATGATGTCAGCCTCGGGTGCCACACCTGAGAAAGTCATGCCACTGCTTTGAACTTCAGACCCTGCGGCGATCCCAGCGACGTGGGTTCCGTGACCACAGCCTGAGACACTGCCGGTGCAATCCGCCGCTGCCCCTTCCCCAAATTGGCTTTCAGCCCCACTGGGGCACAGAGACTCACTGTCTGTGCCATTGCTAGAAAAACAAGCCTCTGCCACCACGCGACTGGTGTTATTCGCATCCAAAAACATGGGGTGGTCTCGGTCGACCCCAGTGTCAAGAATGGCCACTGCGTGTCCCTGCCCCGTCCAACCCAGCGCATGCATATCATCGGCTTCGATGATGGGGATGGTGCCATCTAACAAAAGAGGGACAGCGGTGTCTTTGACGATGGAGATGACCTCGGGCTGTTCGGTTAATCGAGCCAAGCCTTCCGCATCGACGGTCACGGCAAACCCTGGGATGGTTCTGAACTGCCGATGCACCCGCGATTGGGTTTTGGTTAAGGCTCGAACCACTCGGTCCTGAGCTTGCTTGATTGACAGCCTTTGATCTGCGATCCTGCGCGCACCCAGTTTGGGGTCTTCGGCAACCACGGGGGTATCCAAATAGACAATGACTCGAATAGAACCTTTATCGGCCAAGATCGACCGAAGCAAGCCTGTCTCATCGATGGGGATCGGTGATCGCGTCGGCTGAATCAAGCTTGATTGAGGCCCAACAGACGCATTGGCCATGGCTGGTGCCAAAAAAGAAGCACATAAGAGCAAGGAGAGGAGGTGTACAAACCGTCCCGGTGCAGGCTGTTTGTGATGATTTTGGGGTCGAAGCCTCAACATGCGTTGAAGTTTAGCACCACTGCTGGCAACAAAATCTCACATGCAAGGTCTTTGTCCCAGACCGATCCAGCACCCCACCGCTTGAGGGTGCTGGCCAGTCTCAGAAGACCATGATCAGTCTTTGATCAGTCGATATCGGCCCACTGCCAAGAGCATCATAAATAGAAGCCACAGCGCCCAGAGCGAGGTCGTGGGCACTGGGATGATGGGCATGGGTGTGGCTTCAACTTGGTTTGCCTCACTCGATGGCGTCACCGCAACCGAGGTCACTGCGACCACCTCCACAGAGTAGGCTTGTTCTGCAGACAACCCATCGATGGTGCAAGACAAGTTGTCTTGGGATGGATCGACTTCACATGCGACTTCTCCATTGACCAAGACCCGATAAGCTGAAATGGCTCGACCACCATCGTTGGCTGAAGCCTCCCAGCTCACGCTTAGGCCTCCAGGCTGAGGTGTGACAGCAATGTTTTGTGGAGAGCTAGGCGCTGTAAAAGGGCTGCCAGCCCCTGCATTGGATGCCGCACCACTGCCCATGCTGTTGACTGCTCGAAACTTAACAGCATAATCAGTGCCATTGACCAACCCAGTGACCGTGGCAGGTGTGGTCACAATGGGCGGATTGAAAAGCACCCAAGCGCTTTCGTTCAGTTGGTATTCATAGTTGGTGACTGGGGCACCGCCATCATATACCGGCTCACTAAACCCAATAACCAACGCTCCATTGGCCGGCTGTATAAATGTTATTGTGGGCGCATCAGGAACTGTGGCAGGTATGACAGCCTCACTGACCACAGCGGCCATACTGATTCCTACGGCATTGGTGGCGGTCACCCTAAACGTGTAGCTCGTTCCATTCGTCAGTCCTGTCACCACGCAAGGCGAGGCCGTGCATGTGCCGGTCAATCCACCAGGACTGCTGGTCGCGGTATAGCCCGTAATGGGTGAACCACCATCATTGGCTGGGGCGGTGAATGCAATCGAGGCCTGTGCGTTGCCAACCGTCACACCATTAATGGTTGGTGCGTTGGGGATTGTGGCAGGTATGACAGCCTCACTGACCACAGAGGCCGTGCTGGTTCCTACGGCACTGGTGGCGGTCACCGTAAACGTGTAGCTCATTCCATTCGTCAGTCCTGTTACCACGCAAGGCGAGGCCGTGCACGTGCCGGTCAATCCACCAGGACTGCTGGTCGCTGTATAGCCCGTAATGGGTGAACCACCATCATTGGCTGGGGCGGTGAATGCAATCGAGGCCTGTGCGTTGCCAACCGTCACACCATTAATGGTTGGTGCGTCGGGGATTGTGGCACTGAGAGCCTCAGCAAAGTAAGCAACATTCTCACCTCTTAAACTTGTGAAGCGTCCACCAACAAAAATTTTGGTGGCAGTAGCCTGTATCGCGTAGACCCCATCATTGGCATCATTAACCCAAGCCAAATCCACTGCTCCTGTCATCTTCGAGAGCTTGGCCAAACGTTGCCTTGGCACACCATCCACCGATGTGAAGGCACCACCAATGTAAACGTCATTGCCCGCCACATAAATCGCATCAATTCGACTGTTAACGGTCGGTTTCCAATCAGAGTCAACAACAGCCGTTCCCTTGTGTATCCGGGCTAACCGACTGAATGCGTTTCCATCCACACTGGTAAAATTCCCACCAAGGTATAGATCATCTCCATCCAAGGTCATAGATGAAGGCCCAGTATTGAGGACTGGTGCCCACGACAGCAATGTTCCATCGGTTTGGAGCTTGGCGATGCCATCTCGATCAATGCCACCGACCTTGTCAAACGCACCTCCGATAAAAAGTGCCGCTCCATCTTGGGCAATCGCTGCATTGTTGGCGCCTATATCCACAGGGCCACTGCCAAAATCAACATTTACTGTCGTCGCTGGCATTTGTCCGGAAACCCCTGCTCTTGATTGCCGATAAAATAATCCATTACTGCCCGCAACATAGATGTTGTCTGCATCAAAAGCAAAGCCTGTCACATTTGAGGAAGTGACGTCATTAAGAACACCAAGAAACTCCCCGGTGGCTTTATCGACTCTTGCTGTTCTATTACTCAAAGTCACAGTTGAACCATTCAAATCAGCTTGAGTATTGATGAAGTTACCCCCCAAAAGCAAATCATCAGTGACTGGGTCAATGGCCATAGTCAAAATGCCATTGCTATGAGCTAAAAACGGTGAGCTCCATGCTTGATCCAATTTTCCATCGGCATCCAGGCGAGCCACCATTCGTTGAGCTTGACCATCCACTTCTGTGAATGAGCCCCCGATGTACATGTGGTCTCCGTCGATTAAGATCGCACGCACCTCCCCGTTTGGTTGAGCAATCTGAGCTGTGGCGGAAGATGCACCGACCGTGACGATGTGGGCCATCAAACCCAGTCCAATCAAAAGATGAAAACTTCTAAAAAGAACTTTACTGCCAAACATACGAGCCATCCTTGACCAGTCTACTGATGATTAATTGGCATAGAAACCAACCCCTCGGGATGTCCTGGCTGAGCATCCAGCAGAAACCAGACGCATCAAAAGACATCCTTAAGTCACCCTAACAGTCGAACTCAACCAAAATGTCCTCGTTTGATCGGTTTTTTGTCCTGATTTAAGCAATCACATGCCTTTAGCGCAAATCAGGATACTTTTTGAACGCAATTGAGGAGCGATCAATGGCGATTGCGGAGAGGTTTTCGACCCAGCAGGGCCAGAGACTAAAGTGGCGCTATGCGGTGGCTCGACTGAGCCGATCTCTAATCGCAGCCCACTCATCACCCGACGGTGGCGACTCAATGACAATGAGATCGAGCCCCAGCTCATCGAGTGATCGAAGCGAGGCATAGAGCTTTTGGGCCGCGACTTTTGGATCCAATGGCAAGACAACAGATTGCACACAAGGGATTGGCGGCTCAGAAAACCCCAAAAACCCAACGCGCTTGACCCCTAAATGCTCAGACCGCGCATCCTCACTTCCTAACCAGCAAGTGGGTGTTCTTGGCGCATAATGGCTTAACACCTGACCGGGCACGACCACATCACCCTGTCCGAGTACCACTTCCACAGGACAACCGGCCACCGAAGCCAAGGCCTCGGGCGAGATTGATCCCAACCGCAAAACCCTTGGGATCTCATCTAGGCAACTGACAATGGTTGACTCAATGCCGACCTGACAAGCCCCCCCATCCAAAATCAGAGGAGCATCCTCGCCAAACTCTGCTTTGACATCACCCGCTGACGTGGGCGAGATGTGCCCATATCGATTCGCAGAGGGCGCCACAAGGCCCTTCCCAAACGCCGTCAATAAGGCGAGCGCCATCGGATGGTCCGGCACCCGCAAAGCCACGGTGTCTTGACCGCCAGTCACTCTCATTGAGACCCGTTCTTGTTTCGGGAGCACCAGCGTCAAAGGCCCTGGCCAGAACGCTGCTGCAAACGCATGCGCATAGTCTGGAATGGCACTCGCCCAACGGTCCAACCCACTGGCATCCGCCAGATGAACGATGAGCGGCCGGTCACTGGGGCGGCCCTTCAAGGCAAAGACGCGTTCAATGGCGGCTTCATTGCCAGCATCGGCCGCCAGTCCGTAGACTGTCTCAGTGGGCATGGCGACCAATTGCCCGGCCCGCAATCTAGCCACCGCCTGATCGATGGCTTTGGTCTGTTCTGGAGAGAGTTCAGAAAAATGCGAGCTCAAAAGAGAGATCCCAGCAAGGAATAGAGGCCTCATTGTAGACAAAGTGGGAAGTTCGCACAGCTGGGCGCCAAGAATCGGCACAAAAGTCGGGATAAGCCACACCGAAGTGAACAGGGGCCATTCAAGGCTCGGGGCTTTTTTAGGGTAGGCTTAGCCGCCGAACAGGCCCCCGTCAGAACCCCTCCTCGCTGACAGGGTTGATTGTAGCGGTTGCTTCAGGGGTCGGATATCCTAGGACTTGGGATAACACAAAAATGACTGCCCGTCTGATCACCCATATTCATAGGTAACCAAAACACTCTGATCGGCGTAAAATTTACCGTTGGTGTTGGGATGGTGATGAATCACTGTGAAACGCGTTTTAATCGTTGAAGATACCCCTGAATTCCAAGAGGCCTTGGCTGATTTATTGAGCCAGATGGACCATTCGTGGCAGATATTTAGCTTTGTCAGTGGCCAAGCGGCCAGCGAGTTTTTGAGCCACAGCAACACACCCGTTGATCTCGCGCTGATTGACCTTGGCCTCCCAGACATGCCCGGTGCCGATCTGATTGCGCACATTCATGAGAAATGGCCCGATGTGCCGATTGTGGTCATCTCCGTGTTCACCAACTCCGAGAAGGTCCTGGATGCCATCCGCGCTGGTGCCATCGGCTATCTAGTGAAAAGTGATTCGCAAGCCATCAGCCGTGGCATTGAACAGGTGCTGGCTGGAGAGTTCCCCATCAGCCCCATGGTGGCGAGACATTTGATCAAGCTAGTCGCCGAAACCAAAGATACCTCGGCGATGTCACCGACCGACTCTCCTCTATCGCCTCAAGAACATCGACTGCTTTTGCACATTTCTGATGGTCTGAGCTATGCTGAGGCAGCCGAGGCCATGCAATTATCGTTGTCCACCGTACAGACATACTCTCGCAACCTATTTCGAAAATTGGATGTGCACTCTAAAACTCAGGCCATCGTTAAAGCCAGAGGTGCCGGGTTGATCGCCTAAATCTCGATGAGCTCCTCTTTTTTGCTGGTAAAGGCACTAAAAACACGAAGCGGTAGATGGATAGCATTGACGGGAAACTGATCATCAAAAACCAATTACTAGGCACCCATGTCAGTGCTGTTGTCCCAGCATTATCGGCGCTCACTTCAGGGCCTTAAGTGCTTCCTGCACCCTGTCAATTGTGTAGCGCATGCTTGCCATAGATATCAGCGAGACTGGCAATCCCCACTCTGACAAGATGGGCACTCCCAAAGCTGAATTTGAAGACTGGATCACCATCGTCATCCCCAAACAGCCCCCAACGGAATACGACAACATACCATCTCTTCTGTAACTACCCAGCTGAAAAGATCCTCCTCTTGTTAACGGCAAATGCTACCATCACATTTTTCAATTCCTAGTCGGCTCGCTGAACGACAACAGGGTGAAATGAAATCGAAATCAACCGTAGCCATATGTCCATGAACATAAAGAGAACTTTAATCAACTTTGCAAGAAGCCTTCTCCTCGCTGGACTGTGTTTTTCAGCGCCCTTGCTCGCCAGTCAGCCGATTTTCTATGATGCCTTCAAAGACGCTGAGCAACACATCATTTTAAGAGTGGTCTATGTCACCGAAGACTGGATAGCCTATGACGAACTTAACGCATGGGATCGGGCGGTTGAAATCAAAGAAAGTGATCACGTGAAGTATTACGAGGTCGCTATTTGGGAGGAGACCGAGTCGGTTCATCTCTACGCCTTTGATGATCAGTACAGTCCGTATTTTGCCTACCAGAATCCCGCACCCACCAGCGAAGAAATCATCGCCCATCGAGAACAATATCGACTGATGCGCTTTGATAACTTGCCACCCAAAGTGGAATTTTTTATCAGCCAAGAGCGCAGCGAGGCACTCCTCGAGGCCTTCAAAGCCTTTTCAGATCTGTTGGTTGAGCGCCATCCCAATGCCCGTCATCATCTCGTCTATAACGGCCACGGTGGGCCTGGCGGCAATCTTTTCGAAGTCCAACTGCTCTACAACGAGGTAGCTCAGTTTCTGGCGCATTGGACTGAAGGACTGGGTCAGCGCTTAGGCGTGATCGATATGGGCGGTCCGTGTAATAAAAGTGGCTGGTCGGATCTGAAAAACTTCTGCCAATATGCCGACTACTACATCGCCTCAGATCTGGCCAATGGCGGTTATGATTTCGATGATTGGACTCTAGAGAAATACAATGAGACCAATCCAGATCGGCAATATCACCGTATTTTCGCCGATCCCTACATCGATTTTGAGCAAGCGCTCAAACAAAGACTGGACATCACCAGGCAAGCCTACGAGTACGCAAGACAAGACATGATCAACAAGTCTTTAAAGCAAGCCAATTACCTCTACTCATGCCAAAAGACCCGAGCTCTGCAACCCACCCTGGAAGCTTTTTTGGGGCCGGGGCACTCCCGAAGTAACGGAGACCTCTACCAGATTCTGGTTGAGAAAGACGCCAGTCAAGCACTCAAAGACCAAGTGTTGGATCTCATTATCCATGGTGTGGATAACCGTGACTTTTTCCAGTGGGACAGCAACCACCACGGCATCATTGATTGGTAACCCAGCCGGACGGCCAACGCTTACCGAGAACTGCAAGACGATCAGCGCATCATCTCCCATTGCGCTTGACCTTTCTCATCCCCACCGCATCTAGCCCTCGATCGTAGAAATTCAGCCGTTTTTTCGAGCAGCAAACCAGCCGAGTGGTCTTTGTCAGGCTTTGGTGGTAAATTATCGCGATCTGTTAACACTTGTTAAAGGACTCCTTGATGAAACGATCAAGCGCTCTGCTTCTGGTTCTATTGGCCATTTTCACACTCCCCCCAGATGCCAAGGCCGTTGATCAACCCATGACCTCGGGCGCATTGGCCACCCGAAATCAAGACCCTGTCGCACCACAATCCACATCATCAAACACCGCTTTTTGGCAAACCTTTGGTGGGGTGTATGGCGGCTGCGATGGGCCCGTGTTGGATATGGCCGTGACGGACAATGGCGATATTTTCTTAGCTGGCAACTTCGTCTGGTGTGGGGGTGTGCGAGTCAATCACATTGCTCGCTTCGATGGCACGAACTTCTATCCTCTGGGCGACCCCGATAACCCAGGACTTTCCAGTGAAGTATACGCCGTCGAGACCGATGGCAACCTCGTCTACGTTGGTGGCAGCTTTGACAAAGCAGGGGATTCAGAAGGCTCGGGCGCAGCGCTCAACGGTGTGGCTCGATGGGATGGGAGCAATTGGAACAACATGGGCGGGGGTTTGAGTAATTACGGGGTCGTGAATGCAATCGCGATCCTGAAGGTCTCACTCACGGAATCCCTCGTCTACGTCGGTGGCGAATTCACTGAGGCGGGTAACGTCGCCGCCGCCAACATTGCGGCATGGTCAAGCAGCACTCAAAAATGGCAGAGTCTTAAGGATACACCATCCAGCAATGTCTCTAATGACCGTGTCTGGGCACTCGCCATTGACAACCGAGATGGCAGAACTGACCTCTATGTGGGCGGAAAAATCACCTCGATTGGTAATGTGGTGGCGGCCAATAATATTGTCCGTTGGTCACATCAGAACCAGCAGTGGTCCACGCTGGGTGGGACGGGCCCGAGCACCAACAATTCCCAAACTACGACCGTTAAAAGTCTTTTCCGTGATGGCTCCAGCTTATACGTTTCTGGAACCTTCTCCACCGTGGTGGGCGTCCCTAATACCAACAGTTTGGCGCGCTATTCTATTGACGAGAACAACTGGGGGTCAGTGGTCCCCGCAGATTCGGTTTTGACTTACCTCGATGACGTGGTGCTTACCGGTGGCGCTCTATTCGCTCTCTCCCGGTTCAAGGATTTACCCCATGGCGGTGGCTATACACTGGGCGCCTGGAGAGGGACCGAGTGGAGCTACGCTCATGCTGAAGGTAGTGCCGATGACAACCGAGTGGTCATCAGCAGTGCCGACCAAGTTAGTATGCTCGCTCATAATGGCAAACTCTACATCGGGGGCGATATCGCCTCGGTGGGTGGCGCGGCCGCCAGCGGCTTTGCCGCACTGGATCTGAGTTCTGGGCTCTGGGAGACCTTTGGTGCCAGTGAAAATGCAAACGGCCTGAGGAGCTATAGTTCCCCTGCCCAGGTTTATGCGATTGCCTCCGTTGGGAATGACGTGTATGTGGGTGGGGACTTCAATTACGCCGGCAATGTTTCAGCGAATGGCATCGCTCGCTGGGATGGCAGTCAATGGCACCAGTTGGGCACCAACTTTGATAGCAATGGTGTGTTCGACAGCAGTCAAAACGAGCTTCCGGGGCGCGTTCAGACCCTACTTAAAATCACTCGCAATGGGCAACCCTACCTGGTCGTGGGTGGAAATTTCGATCAGATCGGTGATCGCAATGGGGTGGTCACTGCGAGGAACATCGCTGTGTGGAATCCAGGCAGTCAAACTTGGATCAACTTGGATTTTGGTATCGGCGGGACATCGGTCAACGCGCTGGCGAGACTGGATGACGACGATCTCAATATTTTGGTTGGCGGAAATTTTCAAAAGAACGCGACCGAGTCAGCGAGTGATGTCACTCTAAATAACCTGGCGATATGGAACTTTTTTACCTCCTCTTGGAGCCCGATCTCCGTTGTGGATGGCGCAGCGGGTGAGGTCGGCTTAGAAGATGACGTCCAAGAGATCATCAAAGTCGGAAACGGCTACTACATCGGCGGTCAATTTGTTGACGTCGGCGGCGTTACGGTTAACCACATCACCAAAATGGTGTTTGAAGGCAATTTTGGACAAGCGCGCTTTTCTGCATTAAAACCCACAGGCGGGACGGCAGGTATCGATGTCGACTTCTCGCCAGTGACCGCGCTCGCGGCTGACCAAGACTACTTGTATGTCTCTGCCCAAAACTTCACCAGTGCCGGTGGGGTGCCGGTCAACAACATCGCGCGATGGCATTTGACCGATCAGACCTGGTCTCCCCTAGGCACGGGTCTCACCGGTGACTCTGGGGACCACTATGCTAATGCACTGGTGGTGTTCAATGACCAACTCTATGCCGGGGGCAAGTTCGACGAAGCCGGTGGCATCAGCGTTACCGGATTAGCGGTGTGGGACATTGAGTCAGAAAGCTGGCAACAGGCTGGGTCCGGCGTCAATCTAGCTGGCCCCCTCCCCGTCATCCTGAGAGCCATGGCCGTTACTGAAAATGGCAACCGGCTCTACTTAGGGGGCCGATACTTAAGGACGGTGAACTCTGAACTCTCCGTCGCTTTAGCGTCTTACGGGCTGGATTCGATTTTTTATTCCAGTTTTGGTCCGAACCAATAAATCAAAGAGGGTGGCGCTGCGACCGAATGACGTAACAGAAGGCATCAGCCGATCAAAAATCATTTTAATCCTAGCGCCATTTACTGTGAGCGAAGCTCGGCCCGGTGGATCCAAGCTTGGGCAATTTCGTGGTCATTGTGATGCTCCACATGATTGGCAAAAATCTGGGTGGTCTCATGGCCTTTACCTGCAATCAGAACTAAGTCACCCGGCTGCGCCAAAGCCAAGGCTAAGTGAATGGCGGCCTTTCTATCGAATCTGACATACAGCTCTGGCCGATCCTCCTGATCCGCACCCAATGTATACCAATGGGCCACCATGGTCTCGATGATGGCATTGGGATCTTCACTGCGGGGGTTGTCCAGCGTAATCACGCCCACATCGGCCGATTCAAAGACGACCTCTGGCAGCCGCTGTCGTCTTAGGGGGTCTTTATCTCCCCCTGCGCCGAAGACAACAATCAATCGTCCTTTACAGCTTGGCCTCAATTGCTGGATCAGATGAGCGAGTGCAGAATCAGTGTGTGCAAAGTCCACCACCACTTGGAAAGGCAAGCGAGTTGGCACCATCATCATGCGTCCGGGAACCTTGATCGATTGATTCATGGCCTGCTCGATGCAGCCCAACCGGATCCCGCATCCCCATGTGATCGCGCCCGATCCTGCCAGATTGAGGCAATTGAACTGACCCGCCAGCGGGGTCATGACTGGAATCTCCTCTCGCCCAAAACGCAACTGTCCCTCAATACCAGTATCTGTACAGACCAAGCCATGTGCGCTCACATCACCCTGGCCAAGTGTGGGATCAGCACCAAACTGAATCACTGGCAACGGCGTCTCTGATGCCAGTCTGCCTCCATAGGGGTCATCTAAACAAATGGCCGCGATGCATTGAGACTTGTGTAACTCGGCGCGCATAAAAAGTGCGCGCTTGGCTTGGTAGTACGGCTCCATGCCAGTGAAGAAATCTTGGTGGTCCAGTGCAAGATTGGTGAATACCAATCCATCGAAGCGGCAACCCAAGATCCGATCCAGTGCAACAGCGTGCGCTGAGACTTCAATGACCGCCGCCGTGGCGCCCTCCGCCAAGGCTTTGGACAAGACCCATTGCAATAGAGGCGCATCGGGTGTGGTATTGGGTGTGGCCTGGTGCCAGTCCTCAAATTCATGGGCCACGGTGGTCAGCAAAACCACTCGATGCCCGGCTGCTTCTAAAATATGCCGAATAAAATAACAACTGCTGGTCTTACCATTGGTCCCGGTCACACCAATCGTCAGTAGATGATCGGTAGGATACCCACAGACTGCTGCGGTAAGCCATGCCGCATCTCGGCGAATGCTTGAGGTTCGGATGACGCGTGGTTCATACTCTGGAATGATGGCAGCCTCTTCAGGTATCAGTGCTGCCAATGCACCGGACTCAAAAGCATGTGGCAGATAATCAACCCCTTGACTCTGGAATCCCGGCATGGCGACGAACACATCCCCCGGCGCAATTTTTCTGGAATCACTATGGCAACCTTGGACACACCTATTGACTGGTACATCAGCGCCCACACCAATGATACCCTCCAGACAGGCAAGCACCTCGGCCAGCGATTGCTTGTGCATGGGTTCGCCGGTTATGGTTGGCTAGAGGGTGCTTGCATCAGATCTTCTAACTTGAGGTTTGGATGCAACAGATTGATGTCTACCCCCTTTTCCACCCCGTCTACATTCTGATCGGCTACATGTTGCCAAAATACCCAATTGTCCCAACCAAACGGAACCTTTGGCATTTTTACACCATACTCTGCCATCCATAGCCCATAGTCGGAAAAAACCGGATGGTAGTTGGCATCCCAAAACTTCGAGTTGGTATAGAGGATCGGCTTGATTCCGATTTCAGCTTCAAAAGTCTCAAGGAACTGTCTTAAGGTCTCAGTCATGTTGCCTTGGGTGTTGGCCCCCAAGATCTCCACATCCAGAACAGGTGGCAAGGTGCCGGGATCATCTTTTAGGCGCGATGCAAAAAACCTGGCCTGAGCCACAGGATCATCTTCTGTGACATAAAAATGATACGCCCCCCGAGGCACATTACGCTCAGCCAAAGCCTTCCAATGGCTTTCAAACATCGCATCTGGATTATCCACCCCCTCACTGGCTTTCACATAGAAAAACTGGAATCCCGCCTGAGTCACCGCCTCCCAATCCACTGCGCCTGAGTGGTGAGATAAATCGATGCCCATGACCGTGGACTCACCTGGACGATAGCCTGTATCAATACGCTCTAAGGTCAATGAAAACATCGGTGTATCCGAGCCTTGGCCAAATACTTGCGCTTCCATTGAGTTCGGTGAAGTGAGCCTTGCTTTGATGGTCCGATCACCACCAGATTCTTGGAATTGGACATCCGTCAGGTTTTGATCGATCAAACCGGTGAAATGCGAGAAGTAATCTGTTTGCTGGCCAGCGCTGGCAGGGTCATGATCCGGATGTGCATGAACCGGGTAGCCATCCCAGCGGTTATGCCCGGCGATCTTCCAGCCATCTTGACTTAGTTGCCATGACACCAGCATCCAAAATTGAACATTGGAGACCTCGGATGCGCCTTGTTCTTGATAAGTACCGTACCAAACACCCAGTAACTGAGGTGGCTGGGTGGTCGTGCCACGCGCTAGCCCTGTGATCAACAATAGAACCATCAATATCATAATCCGTCGCATACTCATTCCTCGATGGGCCACCTTATTCTGGGCGTTCACTCGCCCGTTACCGGGCCAAGACTCTTCCCGATAGAGTAGCAAAATCAGAAGTGATTCACAGACAATCCCGTCTGGCCCGGCAAATGGCTCACCCGTTATTCGGCACCTACGAACCCAAGCTGTCTCCACGCTTCGTAAACCACAATGGCTACCGTGTTTGAAAGATTGAGGCTTCTGCGGTTAGCGAGCATTGGCACGCGCAAGATGCAATCGTCAGGTAGTGAATCCAACAACGACTCAGGCAAACCCTTGGTCTCTGAGCCAAACAATAAGGTGTCATTGGCTTGAAATTGAAACCCTGTGTGATGCTGTTGACCAGTCGTTTCAACGGCAACCCAGCGACGATCTGGATATGCCTGTCGATAATCCTCGATTTTTGCCCAGACTTTGAGGTCTGCGAACTCGTGATAATCCAGGCCCGCTCTGCGCATTCGTTTGTTATCAATCACAAAGCCCAATGGCTCAATTAAATGCAACTGAGCACCGCAATTGGCGCACAGGCGAATGATATTGCCAGTGTTGGGCGGAATCTGGGGTTGGAGCAGAACGATGTGGGGCAGTGGACTCGATACACTCAGTGTCGGTCGCTCAGCTCGGCCAGTTTTCAGGCACTGGGTCATAGCGCATCCGATCTAAGCAAGGCATATTGCCACATGTCACACCACTCACCTTTATTGAAGACTGCCTGAAGATGATGCGCCTCCAGGCGCATCCCCAGCTTTTCAGCCAAACGCGCCGATTCTGGATTTCGGACATCGATATTGGCCACCACCCGATGAAGATCGAAGGTTTCAAAGGCCCAGCGAATAAAGGCCTTGGTTGCCTCAAAAGCAAACCCCTGCCGCCAATAGGTAGGATGGGTAACCCAGCCAACATCAATGGTTTGATTGCCCCTAGATAGCAGTGAAAGATTGGACTGACCCACGATCATGCCTGTGTCTTTTAGCGCCCAGCCCAACACCACCGCATCTTTGACCTCATCTAAGCGAAACGGAGGTGTTGGATAGCCCTCAACGGCTTCAATCACTTGAGCTCGAGTCCGCTCGGGCCAGGGAATATAGCGCACCACGCGAGGATCGCTATGGTAGACCAGCAATTGATCGACATCTTGCAAGCTCAAAGGACGCAGCATCAGGCGGGGTGTGTCAATAAGAAACGTCTCAGCCATTTATGGCGCCTTGCGCTCAGGTTGACTCAATGCCTCAAAGCGTTGACCCAGCCGGTCCAATTCATCAGCGAGTCCATAAGGCATGCGCACCAAAAATAGTCCCGAGCCCACCATGCGATGACCCTCACGTGCCGATGGAAACCTCACCTGATGATGAACACCAGATGGCACAGCATCACTCAGAGCACGCACCATGCCGTCTTCTCGTCCATTGACCAGCAAGGGATACCACAACACCAATACTCCGACATTCCACTTAGCCACGACCTGCTCGATAAAGCTGGGCATGGTGGCATAGTCGCTATCTAGCTCATAACTTGGATCCACCACCATCACGCCACGACGGGGCATCGGTGGACACAAACGTTGGGCCACACAAAAACCATCTTCTCGGTAGATATGCGCCCGTGTGCCCAGGCACTCAACCAGGGCCCGATGTTCCGCTGGATGCACCTCTGCCAGATGCATCACATCGCTGGGGCGAAGAATCTCTGAGGCGATCAGCGGGGAGCCCGGATAAGCGTTCCCGCCAAAGTGTGCTCTAACCTGTGCAATCACTCGACGATACGGATGAGCTTCGCTGAACCACGCCATGACCTCTTCCTTAAGTATGCCCGCCTTGGCTTCTTCGGTTTTTAGTGCTTCAGGCGCATTGAGATCATACAGCCCTCGACCACTGTGGGTTTCTATGTAGCTTAAGGGCTTGTCCTTCTGAATGAGATAGGCCAGCATGGAAGCGAGAACTGCGTGCTTGTGCACATCGGCCAAGTTCCCCGCATGGTAGCTGTGTTGATAAGAGAGCATGGTCTAAGCCACAACTCCTGACTTAGACCGCGACCACTTGGTAACCACTGATCGGGAAATGGATGGCAACGGACCCAACCTCGTCATTTTCAACATCCACCGAGACTCGAGTGGCATCCAGATATCGAAGTACCCCAACAACTGTAGGATCTGATGAGTCAACAAAGGGCCGGATGCCAATGCGTTGACCCGGTGCCAACGAAGAGTCCATGCAGACGCCTTGCGGCGAGAGGGGTTGGGCAGCTTTGGCGATTGCCAATGCGTTGGATGCCTCCAGCTCGGTATAGTCCCCCTGCCCAATCGCCTCCATGGCAGCTTCAATGCGACAAAGCTCTGGATATTGGGCCAATAGCGCTGGGCCTTGATCCCAGCGGCCACGAATAAACCACAAAAGATAGGCAATGGCCGCATCCGCATAGCTTGGACGCTCACCGCCCATGGCAAAGGCATTCGGTGCGATGGAGGCGTTCAGCTCGCTCAAAGCGGCTTTAAGTTGCATCACCACACCAGGCAAGTCTTCTTTGAGTTGCTCTGATGTCCAACCGCGACCGAAATAGAGATCACCCCGATCTTTGACGAATTCAGCCGGCGCAGCATCGAGCGCTTCAGTGATCACAATCCTCACTGCCAATGGAAATAGGGTTTGATCGATCCACTGGGACAGTAGCATGGCACGCGGCTGGCATTGCTGAGGGAAAAGCGCTTGGCTCGTTCCCTGCTCTGCCAAACATCGAATGATGTTCTGGGTATCGCAGTAAATGTCGGCCCCCACTTGAAGTACCGGGGTGCGACGATAACCAGCCGTAAGAGGCATCAAAAGAGGTTTAGGGGGCACACGGGGAATTTCCACGGATGACCAGGATAAGCCTGCAAGCCCCATGGCCAGACGGATCTTATGGGCGAAGGGTGAGGCCCAGAAGTGGTGAAGGATTAACTGCGACACGGCCAAATCGTGCTACTCCCACTCAATCGTGGCCGGCGGCTTTCCAGAAATGTCATACACCACCCTAGAGACCCCGGTGATTTCGTTAATAATCCGACGAGCGACATGATCTAAGAACTCAGGATCCAGTCTGGCCCACTTGGCCGTCATAAAATCCACCGTCTCAACAGCTCGAAGCGCAATCACATACTCATAACGCCTAGCATCACCCACCACACCAACCGATTTGATTGGCAAAAACACCGCGAATGCTTGTGAGACCTGATCATACAAACCAGCCTTTCTTAGCTCTGAGATAAAAATATGATCGGCTTTTTGTAGTGGCTCAATGAATTCAGCTTTGACTTCCCCGAGAATGCGCACTCCGAGGCCTGGGCCGGGGAATGGATGGCGCATCACCAGCTCTGCTGGTAAGCCCAACTCCACACCAATCTTTCTGACCTCATCTTTAAACAGTTCACGCAAGGGCTCAACCAGTTGGAGCTTCATATCTTCAGGCAAGCCACCGACATTGTGGTGCGACTTGATGACTTTGGCTTTACCAGTAGAAGCACCCGCCGACTCAATCACATCGGGATAAATCGTCCCCTGCGCTAAAAAAGCAGCTTCCGAATGCGCTGAGGCCGCTTTCTCAAAGACACGCACAAACTCTCGGCCGATGATTTTCCTTTTCTCTTCTGGATCACTCACACCACGAAGAGCAGTGAGGAACTGATCTTTGGCATTGACCCGCTCCACTCGAACACCCAGATGTTCAGCAAACAGCGCCATCACCTGATCGCCTTCTTGATAACGCAATAAACCTGTGTCTACAAATAAGCACAGCAATTGATCACCAATGGCTTGGTGCAACAGAGCGGCCACCACTGAAGAATCGACACCGCCAGATAAGCCCAACAGCACGGTGCCATCGCCCACCTGCTCACGGACTCTTTGGATCTGGTCTTCAATGATGGCTTCGGTTGTCCAATTGGCCTGACAGCCTGCGATTTCTAGCACAAAGCGCTCTAAAATGCGTCGACCTTGTTCGGTGTGCGTGACTTCCGGATGAAACTGCAAGCCATAGTAGCGTTTATCCTCATGGCTCATGCCTGCGATGGGTGCTGAAGGGGTGGTGCAGGAAACGGTAAACCCTTCTGGCAATTTCGTCACTTTATCACCGTGACTCATCCACACCGATAAAGCGCCCGCGCCTTGGTCGGTCAGCCGATCTTCAATGCCAGATAGCAGCGCTCCAGGCTGATCCAGCGTGACCTCCGCATAGCCAAACTCTTTTTCATCCGAGGCGTGCACAGCGCCGCCGAAGTAATCGGCCATTGCTTGCATGCCATAGCATATGCCCAAAATCGGCACATCCAAATCAAACACCACAGCAGGAATGGTCGGACTGCCGTCCAGACCCACCGACTCAGGCCCCCCTGAGAGGATAATGGCTCTGGGCCCAAAGCCTTGAATCTCAGTAGCATCCACATCGAATGGCAAGATTTCGGAATAGACCCCGATCTCTCGAACACGCCGAGCAATCAATTGCGTGTACTGTGAACCGAAATCGAGTATCAGGACTCGGTCTGCGTGGATGTCTTGGGTCATCTTGGCCTTAACCCAATTTGTAATTGGGGGCTTCTTTGGTGATGGTCACATCGTGCGCGTGTGACTCTCTCACCCCTGATACGGTCACCCGCACAAATCGGGGCTCCGTGCGCATGGCCTCAATGTTGGCACAGCCCACATAGCCCATGGATGAGCGAAGCCCACCGAGCAATTGATGGATCACAGAGCCCAAGGGTCCTTTGTAGGGCACTCTGCCCTCAATGCCCTCAGGCACCAATTTGTCCGCATCGGCTTCGGCTTGGAAATAACGGTCTTTCGAGCCTTGCTCCATCGCACCCAGCGAACCCATGCCACGATAACTCTTGTAGGATCGACCCTGGTAAAGCTCAACCTCTCCAGGAGCTTCTTCCGTGCCGGCAAAGAGGCTGCCGATCATCACCACCGATGCCCCTGCGGCAATCGCTTTGGCGAAATCACCAGAGAAGCGAATACCCCCATCGGCAATCACGGGAATGCCCCTCTTGTTCAAAGCTTCAGCCGCCGCGGCCACGGCACTGACCTGAGGCACACCGACGCCAGCCACCACACGGGTGGTACAAATCGATCCTGGGCCTTGACCCACTTTGACAGCATCAGCACCGGCATCTGCAAGCGCCAGAGCACCGGCTGAAGTGGAGACATTGCCGCCAATCACTTGCACGCTGGGATAATGTTTTTTCACCCAAGCCACGCGATCCAGTACACCTTGTGAATGGCCGTGTGCGGTGTCAACCACAATGATGTCCACACCAGAGTCGACCAGTGCTGAAATCCGGTCCTCGGTATCCCCCCCAGTACCCACCGCTGCTGCGACCAGCAACTGTTCTGAGCCATCTTTGGCCGCATTGGGGAAGTCTTTGGATTTTTGGATGTCTTTGACGGTGACCAATCCTTTTAGCTGAAAGTCTTTGTTCACCACCAAGACTTTTTCAATGCGATGACGATGCAACAGTTCGAGCACCTCATCTTGACTGGCACCCTCTTCCACCGTCACCAACTTATCTTTTCGGGTCATGATGTTCCTGACCGGATCATCGAGTTTTTTCTCAAAGCGCATGTCACGACTGGTGACAATGCCCACCAACTCATGACCATCGACGATGGGCACACCTGAAATGTTGTGCCGACGGGTGAGATCCAGCACTTCTCGGATCGTGGTGTGGGGTGAAACGGTGACAGGATCTTTAATGACGCCGGCTTCGTATTTCTTGACAATACGAACCTGTTCGGCCTGACGCTCAATGGACATGTTTTTATGTAACACCCCTACCCCACCGGCTTGCGCCATGGTGATGGCCAGGCGAGCCTCAGTGACGGTGTCCATGGCGGCCGAGGCAAGCGGGATATTCAGGGTCAGGTCTCGGGTGATGCGGGTGGTTAAATCCACATCTTTGGGCAGTATGGCCGAGTAGTCAGGCACCAGCGAGACATCGTCAAAAGTAAGGGCTTCATCGATGAGTCTCATGGGGCACGGCTCCTTAAGGCTGGCCATCATCACGTTAATCTGCCGATTATAACTCAACCCAGCGGCTTCGAAGAAAAACCCAGACGTCTCGGGCGCCTCAAATAAAAAAGCCCGCGCTTGGCGGGCTTTAAGTCCAAAAGCACTCGATCAGTCAGCTTTTTTTCTGATAATTGCGCTCTTGAGCCAACAGCACCAACAAGCCAACCAGAGGGCTTAAAACCAGAGAAACTGCAAAGTTCCCCCAAAATCCGAACTTTGTTGTCCGGCCATTATGCGCAATCAGCCAGCACAACCCGATGTAAACTGCAGCAAACAAAATTGTATACAAAACACTCATCAGTTGTTCCTCCTAAGTAACGTTTCAACACATCATAAAATCGCACACATGCAGTATTAATGCGGCAATCAAACTTTCTTACGCCTAAACGGCGGGACCTTCTTTTTCTTCACTCTGGCTGTCACAGAGACTGAACCTGACCCTGCACTAGCCTTCTTCTCTCCACCAGCTGTCTTTTTCTTGCTAGTCTTTTTCTTGACAGCCCTTTTCTTACTAATCACCCCCGTTTCAGTAGTCTTCGGCTTTTCCTCTCCACTGGATTTGCTGTCCGCTGCGCCGGTGAAGAACGGCGGTATGATGGGCTCGCCATCTATGGTCAGTTTTGCCGCATCAATATCTGTAGCGCGAATTTTTTTACTTAGATTTCCTGTCGCCTCTTTCGCAGCCTCAAAACTCTGACGGAAACTTTCCTTGAACTGTTCCGGTTCAAAATCCAAAACAGACCCACCCGATTCAAAATGTGCCACAAAGATTCGGCTGGTTGCCAAGGTAATGCCACCAGCAAACACTGGCATCGCCACGCCCCCTACCGCCTGTCCCACGACAGGAACGACTTTCGCAAGGCTTCCAAGTAACATCGCTCCAGCTGGGGCAAGACCCACCGAAGAAATCAAAGGCACCAAAATGATTTTTGCCCTGTTTTCGGAGAAGGGGGTATCGTAGAGGTCCGAGATCTCCGCCAACATCTTGATTTGAGTGCCAACAATTGCCGCGAGATCCAACACAGGCAGCGGAATAAGACCTCCACCCATCGACCACATGACATAGCGCTCTGTGATTTTCTCTGCTTCGTCCAGCCGGCTCATGGGCCTCTCCACGCGATAATTATTGATCTGTTACGCAGTGTAGCGCTGAAATGGTGTGGGGTCAGCACATCGTGGCCCAATGAAATGGCCCCTTGTGTTCACTTTACTGATTCCGGCCATCGAGGCTGAACCCTGGGTTGACGCCGAGCCACGCTAGAGACAATACTAGTGCTGATAGTCGCATTTGAGGCCTCGCGATATGGCGTGTGGATTATGACAACCCCGAAAATCACGGTCGATGATGCTGTGGTCGGCGCTGGCCGGCAGGGTTCATTAGGGCTCTTCGCTCGTATGGCTGACAATTGGCGTTATTTGTGGGCTAAGTACAAATCACCGATCGCGCTATTTTCGCTGGTACTATTGTTTCTGTTCGCTGTTTTGTACAACCGAATCGTCTATAACGTCGGACCTGGTGAGGCTGGCGTTATATGGTATCGCTTTTTTGATGGGACAAATCTCGAAGAAGTCTATGGAGAGGGCATACACCTGATCTTTCCCTGGGATCGGTTTTATGTGTATGACGTGCGAGTCCAACAAGAGGCTTTTAGCTTCGAAGCGCTCTCAAGTAATGGCCTCCCAATCAGATTCGATATGTCAGTCCGATATCGGCCTTTTTTAAGAACTTTGCCCATTCTTCATCAGAATGTCGGCCCGGATTATGTTGAGCGCATCGTCAAACCTGAAGTACAAGCTCATCTTCGCTCAGTTGTTGCAAATTATCCTCCAGAGGAGATCTATACTTCTGAAGGTTTTTTATTGCCAATAATCAAACAAGGAGCAACATTCGCAGCTGCTGAGAGAAACGTCCTTCTGGATGATGTCTTGATCAAACGCATTACCCTGCCTCCGTATATTCAGGCAGCCATTGAAAGAAAGTTGGAGCAAGAGCAAGCTGCTTTGGAGTATGAGTTTAGATTGGCGCGAGAAGAGCTGGAAGCCAACCGCAAGCGCATTGAAGCAGGAGGAATCCGAGATTTCCAACGAACCGTCATGCAAGGTGGTGCGTTCTCACAGTACCTGACTTTTGTAGGTATTCAAGCGTCATTGGCACTGGCACAATCTGAAAACGCTAAGGTCGTCATCTTTGGTGGTGGGCAAGATGGACAACTTCCCTTGATTTTAAATATGGACTCAGGAAGGCAGGAAACTACTCCAGACCCTGATTCAGTTGCTGAAGATGCGCCCCCAGAGGCCTTAGGTCTATCCGCGCTAGGCCTCCCAGAGGCGCCGGCCTCGGCACAGCCGAATGCAGCGAACACTCCAAGACCATGACTAAGATTGCCCCCAGTTTGGCAAGGGGTTGGGTGATGCTTATGCCCATTCTACTGGCAGCATCCTGTTATCAAGGCACTGATGTATCCAGTCTCGATGACACGTCCATTTTGAAGGACATGACATTTCCTAGCCCAGAGCAGCCACTGGACTCAACCCTCAACGTGCTCGTGTTTGGTGAGCTTTTACCCGACGTAGTGATCGCGGCATATGAAGCAGCAACGGGGGTAGTTCTTGACATTACAACACACGCCACCGGCTCAAATTCCGGTGTTTTCTCACAGCCCATAGAAAAATTTGATGTCATTCTTGGGCCGGAATTGATAATCGAATCATTAATCCAGAACAATCAACTCAGTGAATTAGATTTCGAGTCTCTTCCTGAGCTTGCGAACTTGCAATTTGATGAAACAAACACATTCCCTCCAGAAGAACTTCGGTTCGCTATACCGTTGTTCTTTGAGGTCCTCGGAATCACCTTCAATGGGGAACGTGTTGGCGGCTTTCCTGATGGCTGGCAATTTCTATTTGAACCACCGGAAACGAATTACCTCTCAGGCAAGATAGGTCTAAGTCTTGATCCAAGTATTCTCTTTTGGTCCACTTGGCAATATCAACATCCACATCAACTGGCGGAGGAATCAATCGATATCTCCTCAGAAGTGGCAGAGCGTATGATTCTGTTCTTGAAAGACTATATCACTCAACACTCAGCACAATTGATGGATCGCGAGCAATTAGTCAGCCAGATGATCGAGGAAAAGATATTGGTTGGGGCAACCTGGAGCAGCGACGCCACAATAGCGATGCAGAGAAATCACGCCTTGCGATTCGTAGTCCCCAATCCGAATGCGGTAGCCAATTTCACACTAATTGGCATCTCCTCACAATCAGAACGTCAACAAGACGCCCTATTCTTTACCAATTTTTTGTTACTACCCGAGGTCACCGCTGCTATATCCAATCATGCCAGCATTGGAAACTTTAATCTTCTCTCGTATAGATTTGTTGATCCTTTATTGATGAACAGCCCCAGCTTCACCTTCCCCTCGCACGCTGGGCAGGCGCGCACTGAGGAAGATTTGTTTCAGACACTAGACGCAGTTATTTTATTTAGCAATGTCATCAGCGAGCACCCTCTACCAGAAATTAGAGGACTACCATCGCCCAGAACACTGAAACATGACCGAACACCTTAACTTCGGAGACATCGGCAAATGCAATCTCAAAATTTATTATCCAGATTTTTTCTCCCAATGCTCTTAATGCTAGCACTGACTTGTCAGAGTAATGCTCAGACACAAACTGAGGCCACTGACGAAGAGGCGCCCAGGGGGCAAATACGCACGTTTTTGAACCTGCCCGATTCAGTGACAGGGTCTGCAAAAATTGGTCTGTCTGATGTTTCATCGGCCGTTGACAGCCTATCTTTTTCTGGAGATTTTTTGTTGAACTACTCCAAAGGTAATGCGAACTGGTTTATCGGCGCACAACGCCAATTTAGCGAAACCAGTGCCAAATCAAATGGCATCGCCATTCGGCAAACAGCAGTCAACAACTACTCCATCAATGGCGGAGTGATTTATCAGCTGAATGATAGGCTCAGCTGGAAGACGCGGGCAGGATTTTACTCCAACTCTGTTAAGGCCATTGATAGGGATACCTCTATTTTTACTCTGCCGGTTGTTCGATTGTGGGGATCTCCAAGGGGCGAATTTCTTCTCGGCGGTGGCGTTGGTTTCCGGGAGAAGAAAGTTGAGCTGACAGACTCCTCGTTCGCTACCGAGAGTGATTTTGCATATGGGGTCTATAATGAATTTAAGTACCAAATCACGAAGACATTCGGATACTCGCACACCCTTTTGGCCTACTCGAATTTCTCGAGCCCCAGCAACCATGCCCTAGAACTCACGGCTGGATTCGCACACGCACTGACATCGAATCTAAATCTAGTGTTGCAATATCAAAGCTCATTCCATGAGCAAGCTATTCGGCCTGATCTAGAAGACCACACGCGCCAAATTCAGATCCAACTGGAATATGCGCTGTAAATGAAAGATTTAATACAGTTTGTCAGAGAGGAATCACCTGATTTAAAGCCTCAGGTAATTCTAATGTCAGTCGCGGCCGGCCTTTTCAACGGTGTCGCGCTCGCCGTTGTCATGCATATCGCCAACACAGTCGCCGATGGTGCTTTCTCCTTTCAGGCCCTATTGTTATTCTCAACATCGGTGGGGCTCTTTGCCTACACCAAGAAGCATGCGCTTGATGAAACAGCGCAGATCGCTGAGCGCATTACTAAAAATATTCGAATAAGACTCATCGGAAAATTACGGGAGACTCCACTCATAAAGTTCGAGCGCATCCGGCCCGGCATGATTCAGTCAGCCCTATCTTCTGACGCACAGACATTACCTCAATTCGCAACTGTGTTGATGAATAATGTGTCTTCTGTCGTCATGCTGGCATTCGTGATGGGGTACCTTTATTTTCTTTCTCCAACTGCTTTATTAATATTACTAGGCTCTGTGGCAATTTGTGTCACTTACTACTTCATGCAATCGGGGGAGGTTGAGACCCTCAACAGCAAAGCAACTGAGACGGAAACGGCTTTTTATGAGAATCTAAATGGTCTTATATCGGGGTTTAAGGAACTTAAACTTAACCGGAAAATGTCTGATGAGTTCTACGGCGATGAGATCAATCAACTCATTGATCAGACTGCGGGACACCGAGTTGACTCAATGTTGGCAACAAATCGTCTGATGCTTTTAGGATCGGTTTTTCTGTTCCTTACCATGGCTGGGATACTTTTTCTATTGCCTGTTGTTGATCCAGCCTCAATTACATCAATAATTCCAATTCTTGCAGTTGTGTTCTTTTCAATTGGTCCGATCACTGATGTCGTTGTGGCTCTGCCCATCGTGACTCGCGCGAGAGGCGCTGTCGCGAGCATAAGGAAGTTAGAGAGCATCATTGCGGATTCGTACTCAGATATTGAGGCTTGGGCGGAGAGTGGGCCCGTTCATGATGAGACAATTTTCAAACAGCTTGAGATGAAGCACTTAACATTTTCTTATCAGTCAGAGGAGAAGACGAACGGATTTGCGCTCGGGCCTATTGACTTAACTCTGAAGCAAGGAGAGGTCGTCTTTTTAATCGGTGGCAATGGATCAGGGAAGTCCACCCTACTCAAAGTCCTAACAGGGCTCTACCGTCCGCAAAAGGGCGAAATGCATTTCAATAACCGTCTCATTACGGATGATTTTCTCGCAACCTACCGAAATCAGTTCTCATGCATATTTAGTGATTTCCACCTGTTTGATAGGCTTATTGGTGCTGACGATATCGATCTCGATCGCTTCCAGGAGTTACTAATCATGATGGGTCTGTCCGGAAAAGTAGGTATACACCCCTCTGGGCACTTTAATCATAAAAATCTATCGTCCGGCCAGCGAAAAAGACTTGCTCTGATACTATCTATATTTGACGACAAGCCAATACATATCTTTGATGAGTGGGCGGCTGATCAAGACCCTACTTTTAGGCGAACCTTCTACCGAGACATTCTTCCTAACCTCAAGGCTAAAGGGAAGACAATCTTTGCAGCTACACATGATGATCATTACTTCGATTGTGCAGATAGGTTAGTTAAGCTTGAGTATGGAAAAATGGTCCATCTAAATGAATGAATGATCAATGAAATGAATGATCAATGACACGAGCGTCATTAACCCCTGAACGAAATGAGACGGTAAAGCAAACCCGTCGTCTTCTAGACATCTTCACCGAACCTCGACTCAGAACAGGTGACCTGGGTCTGTCAGCCAGGCAAATGAGCTACTGGGAAAGCTCCGGCCTGCTGTTCAGTGAACAGGATGATCGGGAAAAAGATCGATGGAGAAAATTCTCTCTCACCGACTTTCATTGGATAAGGATCGCCATATGCCTTAGAGCATGGAAGATATCGTTTTCCACCCTTGAGAGTCTGCTCAACAATTTGCGCCTTCAGTTTCATAGCATAGGTGAAGTCAACCGTAAGCAAAATGGCAATCAAACCGGGCATTCCATACTCACCGCGATGCTGGCGGAGTTTGTAATTACACGGGCCAATATTCATATTTTGGTCACTCAAGACGGCCAACTATTCTTGCTCAATCGAGCAATAGATGGGGCGAGCATTGATCCAGATTATCTGCGTATTCTGAATGAGCCGCACATCAGCCTCCCGCTTGTGCTCTCGTTCGTTGATCATCTTCTCATTGATGCGAGCAAACGAGATCGCTTTCAAGTGCCAGGATTACTATCTGAAGCGGAGCAGACTCTGCTAAATCAAGCAAAATCCGACAAGCTTGCGCTCGTCAAGATAATTTCACATAATTTACCTGCATTTATTTTCAGAAGAAACCAATACGAATCTTTCAAAACCTACACCAGAGCAATTTGCATGGGATTATTGCAAGAGCCATATAAGGAGATTATGGTTCAGACAACTGGCGGCACATTCGCATCTTTTAGACCTGTTGCTTTTCCTCAGCGCGCATCATCTAAGCCTGGATAATTTATCAGCCAGTTTTTCTTCCTAGAACCGGGATCGAATCTCGAAACCTACAGTACGGGGCGCCGCCAATGTATACACGGTTTCCATCGACACCGGATCCCTATTGAGCGTTCCCATGATGATGTCCTCATCAAATATGTTCTGGATAAAGAACATGATAGACCACCGTGGACTCTCAAATCCGGCTCGCAAGTCAAACCTCGTCCATCCTTTCTGTTGCTGAGGCAAGCCAGATGCAGCGCTCAGAGCCTCTAATCTGGGCAAGGAGGCGCTTCGGTAGGTCATTCCAAACTGAGACAAGGCCCGCCAATCAGACACAAGTGGTCTATCAAAATTCAACCGGAGGTTCATTTGCTCTTCTGCAACGCCCGGTATCGCAGTACCCTTTGGAACCGGAACTATGCCAGTGCCATCGGAATTGGGAATGGTTAGCAGAGAATCCTCCAAGCTTGCGTCCATCACCACCCCACCGAAATCTAGGGATACCCAGTCATTGAGCGTCCAGTTCAGCTCAACATCAATACCTGTGCTCCGAGCCGCGCCGGCATTCCCAATCACTTCGCCAGCTCCGCCAGGGCCTTGCGCGAGAACCAGTTGGAGGTCAGACCAATCATTATAGAAAGCTGCCATTCTTAACCCAAACTGGCCATCAAGCCAAGTTCCTTTAATCCCTACCTCGACTGTCTGAAGGAGTTCAGAGTCGTAGGTTGGAAGATTAACTTGGGGAACCAAGGCATTGAGGTCATTCTGACCGCCACTTCTAAAGCCCTCTGAGTAGGTAATGTAAGTATTGACTTCGTCAGACCATGCCCTTTCCAACGAGATGCGCGGCACAAACTTTTTGTCATTTGCCTTTGCGTCGAATTTAGCCTCGGGGATGACGCCAATGAACACACCAAAAGCCGATGAATCAGACACGCGCTTCTCATCAAAATAACGTCCGCCTAACGTCAACTGAGTTTCGTTATTGATTTGATAAGTCAGTTCCCCAAACGCGGCCCATTGCTGTGTGTTGGAGTTCGTAGAAATCCTGATATCACCCTGGCCAGCCAGCGTAAACAGTGGTCCGCCCACTGCAGCATTCCAAATAGCCGCGGGTATTTGTGGGCTGGTAGGCGTTGTAAACGCAAACGAAAAATCCCTGTCCTGATGGTATATCCCGGCCACAAACTCAATGGAGCCCCCAAGATCTGAGACAAATCGCATCTCGTATGATTGATCTTCGGTTGTCACTCCAAAATCGGCGCCCAATGATTGGGCCTGATACGTGACACCAGTCAAGAAACCCAAGGGCACCGCAAACTGATTGGCGACCGCCAAAATGCCCAGCTGATCAGAGCTATAGTCAATGGCACGATCAAGGTAAGATGATGTAAAGACAAATGATCCATGGGCAGTATTCCTCTCCGCCGTGAGAGACCACAGGTCCCACTCATCAACTGCCTGTTCGCTGTCGATACCAATCGTCCTATTTCTTAGAAGTGACCCTTGATTTCTCGATCCGCGCTCTGCATCTGAAATAACCAGTCCAAAATCGATTGAAAAATCATCGCTGGGTGTCCAGTCCAATAAAAACCGGCCACCAACTTCCTCACTCTGATTAACATCTTTCTCAACTGGCCCCTGTGCCAGGGTTGTCAGCACATTAGGAACTCCAGGGCCTAAAATCGGGTTGGGTGGCGCAGCCAAGCTGATGGATACATTTGGCTTTATTCGATCGATAAATCCGTCGTCTTTGCTGTCATACAGCATCCCTCTAAAGCCCAACCGATCTATGGATATGGGGATATTAATCACCGCATGCATGGTGCGTTGATTTCCACCATCCTTCATCGAGCCATATTGGATTCCGGCTGTGCCCTCAAATTCCTGGAGGTTAGGACGATTACTAATGATTCGGACTGTACCCGCCAAAGACCCTTCGCCAAAAAGTGTACCCTGCGGGCCCTTTAACACTTCAACTCGACCGATATCAAAAAGCGCGGCCTGAGGAAGTAGACCTGCTACCGTTAGAGGTGCATCGTCAAGATACAAGCCAACAGCCGCCCCGGTGCCTCCGTAAATATTGGCTGTATTAAACTCACTGATACCCCGAATTGTGATTGCACCCTGTCCTGGCTGGGTGCTTTGCAATGAAACACCTGCCATATCGTCTAACAAAGTTGCTAAGGTGGTATAACCACTGAGCCGAAGCGCCTGCTCATCGATAACCTGAACAGTGAATGGCAAATCATCGATCTGCTCAGCGCGTTTCGTGGCAGTAACCTCAATCCGATCATTCAGTTCGGCCGATGCATCGATTTCAGCCCGAGTCACTGGTAAAATCAATGACCCAAGCAGCAACCCGATAATCAACATACCCGGATATATGCGCATTTTCTTTATCTCCACTATACTCGTGTTGTTTCCAATGATCGAGCATTAACCGAATTTTGAGAACCCTTGACGTGAATGGGTGAGCGCCAGCCGCCGCCGAATGATGCCATGCTTCCTGCGAGTTAAGCCATACCGCAACATGATGAGCGCAGAAATCGCACACAGCACCGCTGGGATACCGTTATTTGCCATTAGCAATCCAAAATTCGCCCATTCCGTGTTGGTTGATAATTTAGCATCATACCCGACCCAGCCCAGCAAATAAAATGCGAGCGCCGCGCCTACCGCATTTGCACCCTTATTGAAAAGAGACAGTAGAGAGAAGTAGCTGCCTGCCCGGACTTCCTTGGAACGCAGGGTATCGTAATCAACAATGTCACTGAGCATAGCTAACGCAAACGCCATATGGGGTGCTTGCACGGCAGAGACGGCTATTCCATACACCAAGAACAACCAAAAGGGCGTGGCAGCGGGGTCCATCAGCCAAATCAACGGAAGTAAGAGCGCATGTAGTAGCCATGCGATCGACCAGGCTAAATGCTTGTCGACGCGAGCTGATAGCTTGGTCCAAAGAGGCAGAATACTTACTTGAGCCAGTGTCACCATGACCAAGAAAATAGGCACCTCAGCAGAAAAGCCGAAGTATCGACTAATCATGATCAAAACGACAGCATTGAAGGAACCAAAGGCCAAACCGCTCATGGTGAAAGCAAATAAGAAAGTAAGGAAAGGCTTATTCTTTGCTGCATTTCGAAGGACCACAAGAGGAGACGATGTCTGACCAGACAAATGTCTACCTACGGGTGTGAGCCAAACACTCATCAGCAATGTACACGGCATCAGAATCATCCCCGCAACACCCAATACAGCCATCATGTCGCGATTAAATTCCGGAGTTTCGAACATGCCGATCCATGGGAGAGACAAAATTATCGGCAACAGAACATATAAAAGGCCACCCATCAAGAGTGCCATTACAAGCGCTGTTGCGATGCGAGAGCGCTCGTCATAATCAGGGGATAGATCACTGCCCCAAGATCGAAGAGGTATGTTGATCATTGTGTAGCTGACATAAAAGAGTAAGAAGGCAAACATTAGGTAGGTATTGTTCGCGTCGTCCGGTGGTATGAAAACAGCATATACGGCTGGGATACTGATCACTGCGCCTAAAGCTATCCATGGCTTACGTGCGCCAAACCGAGTATTCGTTCGATCCGTCAGATAACCCATGACAGGGTCAGTTATTGCATCGAAGATTCTAGTCAACAGCAAGACAGTCGCAATCCCGGTTGCAGTGACATTGGTATGCATAGCGTAAAAAGCAAGCACCAAGGATTGGAACTGTGGGTTCAAGATAGATGACCCTATCCCGGGCAGGGAATAAGTAATCAGGGTCTGCCTCGAGACTTTCTGTGACATTTGTCTCTCTCAATACGGTCCCTAGCCAAGACCGATATATCAGTTATCTGGCGATTGCCCTTCAATCATAGTCTCGTTTTTCTAAAAAAATCAATGATATCAGGGATCAGGCCAGGCTCCAGACCTCTTGCGGCTTCTTGTTCCGTTGGCATATACTGGGGTATCAGTACGGTGGCGCATGTTGGGGTCCAATAACAGCGACTCAATCAGACGACAGCAACCTAGGAGAGAAGAGTGCATGGCCGACTCTAACTGGTCAATTGATGGTGATGAGTTCATCGTGATCGTGAACAAAGAGGGGCAATATTCCCTTTGGCCGCCTGCACGAGACATACCACTAGGCTGGACGCAGGTTGGGCCAGTTGGAGCGAAACACGAGTGCTTAAATTGGATTGAAGGCGCCTGGACTGACATGCGGCCACGAAGTCTCTATGATGAGATGGAATAGCCGACGTCCTGACCTTGACTTCCCTAATCGTGGAACTGCGTTCTACAGCCTCCAGCTTCCGGAAACAATCCATCATCAACGCCCCGAAGTAGACCTGATTGAGTTAAGCCTCTCTCCAGCCGATCGCACGCGTTGTATTCAGCGACAATCATCTCTGGATCAATGGCATCTGGTTGCAAGTCGTCTCATGGTTGCGTTGGCAATCAGTAATTGGGGACTCAGCCATCCCGTCCGCTTAAAACATACGCTTAAGGGCCAACCCTTTATTGACGGCACTCCAGATGCACCACATATCAGCGTATCTCATCATGGACCATACATACTGGTCGGGCTATCAGCCGCAAGCACCATTGGCGTTGATATTGTCTCCACTTTAGATTTTCTTGACTGGCGCCAAGCTGCTGGAGGCTATCTCAACATCGAGGAGATCGAGCTGATCGAGAGACACAATCCAAATGAACAGGCCAAAATAGCAGCTCTATTCTGGGCATCCAAAGAAGCCATCTTGAAAAAGCTGGGCTATGGGCTCTTGCTCGACCCTAAGCTCATCTCTTTGCAATTGGCTCCCCAACTCGGTGTCAAAAGCAGCAACCTCGATGAGTTAGGAACAAGACAGTTACATTTTGATGAGTTACATTTCATTGAACATTGGCTGGCAGTCTGTGTGCAAGACCACACAGTTGGTGATTCTCAGTTCCAGCATAAAATGCGGCATCATGCCCTACTCTTTGACGAGCTGATTGAAAAAGCTCGCCCTCTAAGCTGTCATGCGGTCAGCTAACTGGCACCCATTGAGTGCGGTGCAAAAGGCCATTTGGTTTGGTCAAGTAATCAATGCACAAAGTCCAGCTTACAACATGGCGCAATATTGCGAGTTCCATGGAGAGCTAGACATCGAAATACTTCGCTCATCGGTCTATGCGGCGGTTAAGGCAACGCAAGCCTGCAGAATTGCATTCGATATGATCGATGGAATGCCTGTGCAGACTGAAGTATCAACTCATTCAGAGGAGTTAGATTTTAAGTACGTCAATCTCGCAGATGACAAAGATCCTGTTGTTAGTGCTCATGCCCTAATGCGAGAAGCTCGCCTCATGCCATTTGATCTAAAAAGTGGGCAATTGACTCGATGGCGTTTGATTTGCATCGGTCATAATCACCACTTATGGTTCCAGTGTGGACATCATATTACGCTCGATGGATACGCTGGCGCCCTACTCTCCCAAAGAATCGCTGACATTTATACCGCCCTATCCGAGGGCGAAGAGCCACCTCGATGGGAGAGACAATACTTTGAATCCCTCCAAAATCTGATTAATTATGAAAAAGGGAAACGCGCTCAAGCTGATCAAGCATTTTGGCTGAATTACCTAAATAACTCAGATCACTCTGATGCTTGGACAAGCAGGCCAGTAACGGCACAATCAGACTTTATTCGCACAACGGTGGACCTCTCAGATGAGTTGTCTGATTGGTTAAGATCCGACCATTGCCCCGGTCCCATCCCTTGTTTTCTCGCTTCCGCACTTCAGCTAGAGGGTCTCTATTCACATACCCGCTTCCCAATTGTAGGCATGCCTGTACTCGGTCGAACTGGGGCTATGGAACGACGCACTCCTTCGATGAACATGAACGTGGTCCATATCCGACCATTGATCGAGAAAAATACGTCTTTAGCTGAGGCCTATCAGATGATAAGCCTAGATATGAGACGAGCTCTTAGACATCAGAAGTATCCCACGCAAGCGATTAAGCAGTCACTTCAACTGGCTCCAGATCGGAATCTGTACACACTATTGGTCAACTATATGTCCTTCCCATCGCAACTGCGGCTGGGCCAATTAACGGGCACCGTTCATAACTTAAGTAATGGGCCCGTTGATAATCTCTCGCTTTCGATTTATGACCAAGCAGATAGCCCGAGAATCAGCATGACGCTGAATGCCAATCCGAGCGCCTATCGACCCAATGAAATCCAACGCTACCTGGAACAAATTGCCGATCATTTGGGAAAGCAATCAAAATGCTCACAAGAGCTCCCTTTCTATACCCTTGTTCCAGTATTGGGCACCGAATCCGAGACTCTTGACAGCTTCAATCGGACGGCTGAAGACATTGATCTGGTATTGGTGCCTGAGCGCATAGATCAGTGCGTCATGCAGTATCCAGACCATGTTGCCCTCATCTATCGTGATCAGACCTTGACTTACCAACAGCTTGATCATCAGGCCAATCAACTGGCCCGATACTTGCTGTCTTATGGTGCTGGCCCAGAGAAGATCATCGCCGTACATCTTGAGCGATCTCCGGCACTTATCGTCTCTATATTGGCCATCTTAAAGACTGGTAGTGCCTACTTGCCACTGGATCCAAGTCAGCCCCGAGAGCGACTAGAGGTGATGCTTGAAGATAGTCAAGCCATAGCGATCATCACACAACTTAATCATCAGCAACACATTGCTTGTGAATGTCCGCGCATCAGCATCGATGACCATAAGACCCAACAACAGATACAGACACTCGATCACTCCACTGTCAAACAACACAAGACGCTCAAGCCAGATCACCTCGCCTACCTCATCTATACATCAGGCAGCACAGGTACTCCAAAAGCAGTAGCCATAAGTTATGAAAGTCTGTCTTATAAGTTACAGACACTGAGCCCTATCTTAGAAGTCAATCAGGATACTCGCTTTGCATTAACTGCCTCAATTGCGTTTGATCCACATATTGAGCAGGTCTATCTGCCATTATGTAGTGGTGGCACTTTGGTCTTACTTGACCATGACACTGTTCGTGATCCGGTTGTGTTTGCTAAGGCCATCACAGATCATGCTGTGACTCATGCCATCTTAGTGCCCTCGCATATAATGAATGTACTCAGCGATCCTGATCGGCGCTTAGGCGTATTGAGTCATATTGTTATGGGTGGAGAAGCGTTTGAGCCTATCTTAAATGACCGCCTGATCACGGCCACACAACCTAACACAAAGATCTATAACATCTATGGACCTACCGAGACCTGTATTGATGCCACACTATATCCTCTAACAAAAGAGACTTATCAAAGTATCCCTATTGGTTCTCCTTTGTCGGGGTACACCATCCACATCTTAGACGAGTACTTAAACCCGGTTCCTTTGGGTGTATGGGGGGAGA
>CAYWVH010000011.1:14417-37125 GCA_964461845.1 uncultured Wenzhouxiangella sp. | reverse complement strand
TCGTTCCAACGTTCACGTGCGGCTTATTGCGTTCAAACTTTTCCTTGGACATTGCCTTAAAACTCCGTTACCTGTGTTTTATTTAAGTGATAACCTGTCTTCTGGTGCCCACGACTGGACTCGAACCAGTGACCTCTCCCTTACCAAGGGAGTGCTCTACCGCCTGAGCTACGCGGGCTTGACCGTCTAACCAAAACCTCTTACCCAAACCATCTTGTCTGCCTACGCACCCCAGTCATCTTTTGAAGATGGAGCGGGTGATGGGAATCGAACCCACACCATCAGCTTGGAAGGCTGAGGTTCTACCATTGAACTACACCCGCCTTGTCATTCAAAAACCACGCTCAAGCCCAGTCACAATGGTGGAGGGGGCAGGATTCGAACCTGCGAAGGCATAGCCAGCAGATTTACAGTCTGCCCTCGTTGACCGCTTGAGTACCCCTCCAAATGAGCACTCCTACATTGTGTTTTCCGACCGGTTGGGCGCGTACCAAGCCTCGCTCAGCACGAATTCCAGACGAAGCCAGCAATTATCGCCCACTTTGGCCCCCTGCGTCAACACGCAAATGGGTCGAAACCCGCTCGAGCTAGACGTTGAAGCGAAAATGCATGACATCGCCCTCACAAACGATGTAATCCCTACCCTCGAGGCGCAGTTTGCCCGCCGCTTTCGCCCCCGCCTCGCCTTGGTGGGCGATGTAATCGTCAAATGCGGTGACCTCAGCTCGGATAAATCCTTTCTCAAAATCCGTGTGAATCCGCCCTGCCGCCTGTGGGGCGGTAGACCCCTTGACCACTGTCCAGGCACGGACCTCTTTGGGGCCTGCCGTAAAGAAGGTCAACAGATTCAGCAAGGCATAGCCTTGGCGAATCAAGCGGTTGAGCCCAGGCTCTGACTGGCCCAAGTCAGCCAAGAATTCAGCTTGGTCGGCGGGATCAAGCTGGGCAAGCTCCGCTTCTAGGGCTGCGCTCAACACAACCACCTCAGCACCCTGCCCCTCGGCGTGTCGACGGACGCTTTGCACATGGTCGTTCTCCGCGAGGTCTTGATCAGCCACATTGGCCACGTACAGCACCGGCTTGGCTGTAATGAACTGCCATGGCTTTAGCTCTAACCGCTCCTCAGGTGTCAGCGCCAGTGCTCGAAGCGGCTGGCCCTCACCCAAATGCGCCACCACGCGCTCAAGCAACGAGGCCAAGCGCTTGGCCTCTTTATCACCGGAACGCGTGAGTTTTTGGGTTTTCTCAAAGGCCTTTTCTGCTGCCTCTAAGTCCGCCAAACACAGCTCGGTATCGATGGTTTCGATATCGGCGATCGGATCAATCCGCCCCGCCACATGCGTGATGTCATCGTCTTCAAAGCAGCGAACAATATGCGCGATGGCATCGGTCTCTCTGATGTGAGCCAGAAATTTATTGCCCAAACCCTCACCACGGGAAGCCCCTGCCACCAGCCCTGCGATGTCCACAAATTGCATCATGGTGGGCACGACTTTTTCTGGGTGCACGATGCCGGCGAGCTGGTCTAGCCTGAGATCGGGAACAGCAACCATCCCCGTATTGGGCTCAATCGTACAAAAGGGGTAATTTTCGGCTGCAATTTCTGCTTTGGTGAGGCAATTAAACAGCGTCGATTTTCCAACGTTGGGCAAACCCACAATTCCGCACTTAAAACCCATGACGCCTGCTACCTCTTTGTTTGTTTGACTACTTAGGATTCGGTATGGAGTGCCTGCATGGCACGCTCAGGCTGACCCTGCATGCACGTCTCCATGACCTTGACCGCTCGCTCAATCGCACCCTCGATGGCTTTTTCATCATCGGCATTGGGGCGACCCAATACCCAAGGCGTCACTTGCGTGCGCTGACCGGGATGCCCGATGCCGATGCGAAGCCGCCAAAAACCTTGATCGCCCAAATGTGAGAATGCGCTCTTCAGTCCGTTGTGGCCACCATGGCCACCCCCGAGCTTTAGCCGAGCGTCACCCGGCAGCAAATCGAGGTCGTCATATGCGACGAGCATTTGCTCTGTGGGTATGTCATAAAAGTCACGGGTGGCTCGAAGCGCTTGGCCCGAATCATTCATGAAGGTATCGGGCTTGAGAATCACCGCTTCAACACCACCGATGCGGATCTTATCCACCTCGCCAAAAAGCTTTTTGTTGGGCTTGAGGCTGAAGGGGTGAACCCGAGATAAGGCGTGCAAAAACCAAAACCCGGCATTGTGCCGGGTCTTGTCGTACTGAGCCCCAGGGTTCCCGAGGCCCGCGATTAACCACCTTTCAGGCATGAAGGGCCTTTAACCCTCTGAGCTGTCCTCAGACTCACCACCGGCTTCCGCCTCTGGTGCTTCCTCACCGGCCTCGGCGGCTGCATCAGCAGCGGCAGCGGCTGCACCGGTGCCTTGGCTTTCTCGAATGAACAAGGTGCTGACCACAGCCATGTCGTTTTCTGAGTCATGCGCCAACGATGGGATGCTGACCCCTTGGGGTAGGTCAATTTGGCTGAGCATGATGCTCTCGCCTGGGTTCAGCTTGGCCAGATCAACTGTTAGGTACTCAGGCAAATCTTTAGGCAAGGCAGAGATTTCGACTTCCGTCATCTGATAAGACACAACAACGCCAGCTGCTTTCGCTGCGGGGGATGTCTCTTCATTGATAAAGTGCACGGTCACGTTGACCCGGATCTCTTCGTCGTCACGTACCCGTTGAAAATCCACGTGGTTGATAAACGACTTATACGGGTGACGCTGCAGGTCCCTAAGAATGACTTTTTGGACTTTATCACCCACATTCAAATCCAACACCGAGGACTGAAAAGACTCATCTTCGATGGCATGGATCATGTAGTTGTGGTCCAAAGTGACCATTGAAGGATCGCGTCCACCACCGTAAACGATGGCAGGCACTCGGCCAGCACGACGGAGGCGGCGGCTCGCACCCTTCCCTACATCCTCGCGCATCTCGGCCAGAATTTTGAATTTTTTAGACATGATTGATCTTCCTAAATCGAGTTTTTTAAGGGTTTCGCCCAAAGACTCCGCGACCAGAGGCATCGGGCAAGCCGCCTAGTATAGCGCCGAGCCTGGGCCAAATAGAAGCCCCAGCGCGCAAAATATCACTGGTTTTCCGATCGATGGCGGGAACTGCTACACTCTGATGCGTGTCTTAAATGTTGGAAATAGCACATTCGATTCGCCCAAGGCCCTAAGTTTTAGGCCCACATGGCAGTACAACACCCATTGATTAACACCTTAAGGAGAAAAGACCATCATGAATCAGCCCTACCAAACAACGACCGCTCACGGCCGCTCGATAGAGGTTGATGAAGGCGCACGCCGTGTGCTGAGAAACACTTGGAACTTACTGGCCATGACTTTGCTCTTTAGCGCAGGTATGGCACTGCTCTCAATGCGCTTAGGCTGGGGTTACCCAGGCCCAATCGTGGTGTTGGTTGGTTACTTTGGCCTGTTGTTCTTGACCGCCAAGCTCAGGCATTCGGCTTGGGGCGTTTTGGCTGTTTTTGCGCTCACAGGCTTCATGGGTGCCACTTTTGGACCGATCATCAATGCCTATATGCAAGGCTTTAGCAACGGGGGCACCTTGGTCGCCGCTGCCTTCGGCACCACCGCCATTGCTTTCATTGGCCTGTCTGGGTTTGCCTTGGTCACTAAGAAAGACTTCAGCTTCATGGCACCGATGCTGTTTGTGGGCATCTTGGTGGCGTTTGCCTGTGGCTTGATTGCGCTGTTTTTCCAGCTGAGCGCCCTGAGCCTCGCTGTCAGTGGAATGTTCTCTTTGCTGATGTGTGGCTTGATTCTGTTCCAGACCCAAGACATCGTCAGAGGCGGGGAGCGCAACTACATCATGGCCACGGTGACGCTGTTTGTCTCCATCTATAACCTCTTCACCAGCCTGCTTCACTTGTTTGGCTTCATGTTCGGCGAAGAGTAAATCATCTCTGTTTAAGGCATCATCGCCTGCGCCAGTGATTCGGCGCAGGCGGGTGCCAGACCCAAGCCATTCCTATGGTGGCCTGCATTGATAAATAACCCTGGCCACTGATCAGATAGGCGGCCCACCTCAGGCCTTGCTTGATCACTCCCTGGCCGAAACCCCATCCACTGACACACCAAGTCGGCCTGTTGAAGCTCGGGCCACAGTGAGATGGCCATGCGGTGGATTTTGTGATGGGCCTCTTTAGTTGGCCTGCGATCAAACCCCACATCCTCGACTGTGGATCCTGCCAACACATGCCCATCGGCTCTGGGAATCAAATAGCCCTCACCCGTGTTTAGGATATGCTGGGGGGCTTGGTCTGCATTGAGTTTGTACAACAGCATCTGCCCACGAATCGGCCGAATGCCAAGCGGGCGTAACCCAGATTGGCTCAACAAAGCATCCGTCCAAGCACCGGTGGCCAAGACCACCTGGGAGGCATCGCCACGCCACCCATTGGAGGATGCCAATTCAATTTTCCCGTGAGGCGTTTGAGCCAGATGACTGATCGGTGAATGCGTGACAAACTGAACACCCATTTTTTGAAGTGCCAGAGTCAATGAGGATGTCAGCCTTGGGTTTCTGACTTGCGGAACATCAGGCAAACACAAAGCAGGCCAGTGGGCGTTCGGCAAGCGCGCATCGAAGTCAGCGCGAAGCCCCAAGCGCCACGCCATACGGGTCTGTTGGCGCCAAGCCTCACTGGCAGTCACAAAATCATGCAAGGCTGGATCACCACTGAGCAACAAGCCCGTGGTGCGGTATTCAGCATCTATGCCACTGAGGGATTCAACTTCTGGCAGCCACTCGGCGAACAACTGGCGAGATCGCAAAACCGTCGCCTCAACCCAAGGATCATAGGCCCAGGGGGGCACAGGACAGATGATGCCACCGCCTGCCCAACTCGATTCCTCGGCCAGACCGCCGGCCTCGATGAGTGCCACTTCCCGGCCGCGCTTGGCCAGGGCATACGCGCTCATCAGGCCGACCACGCCCCCGCCGATGACAGCGATATCGAACGACTGGGTCAGCAATGAAGGCGCCTAAATTCAGTGATCAGCAGGGTGCTTTTGATCTGCTCTGGGGATAAACCCTTCAATCAAAATCAAAAAGACACCCAGCACGATGGCGCTGTCGGCCAGATTGAACGCGGGCCAGTGGAAACCAGCCACATGCACATCAATAAAATCGACCACGTACCCCAAACGAATCCGATCTATCAGATTACCCAAGGCACCGGCCATCACCAAAGAAATGGCGGTGGGGAGCAAACGGGCTGGATTGGGGAGGCGCTTGAGCCACACCAAAAAAATGCCCATGACCACAACAGCGGCACCACTTAAAAACCACCTCGCCCAATCGCCTGCATTGGCCAAGAAGCTAAAGGCCGCACCGTTGTTGTGAGCCAGCGTTAAGTTCAACCAGGACGTGATGGGCTGGGCTTGATATAGATTGAGCTCACTGCTGGCCAAGTGTTTAGTCCAAAGATCAAGGCCTGCCAAAGCCAAGGCCAAGGCCAACCAAGCCATGTAACGCGACCAACGCATGGGCATCACTGTTACCCCCACCGACGCACCTCACCTTCCCCATCCACATTGCTGACGCACCGCGCGCACAAGTCTGGGTGGGCTGGGTTTTTGCCCACGCTTGAGGCGTGGTGCCAACAGCGCGTGCACTTGGCATCATCGCTGGCGACCACAGCAGCTTTTAGCTGGTCTCCATCAACCTCGACCTCTAAGTCTGGCGTTGCCACAGTGGCCAAGGTGACATCAGCGGTTAAGAAAATAAACCGAAGCTCATCGCCCAGGGCTTGAAGGTCAGTGGCCAAAGAACCCGTGGCCTCTAGTACCACACCTGCTGCCAGTGATGAGCCGATCTTTCCTTCCCTTCTGAGGCTTTCAAGCTTCGGACCCAACGCTTCTTTGACCGAACGAATCCGCGTCCATTGCGCGTGTTCCGACGGGGTGAGCGTGGCTGCAGCCTTGCTCAAAGGCCCATACCATGTCTCCAGCGTAACAAAGTCCGACCGCTCACCCGCCATGCACGACCACATCTCCTCTGCGGTAAAAGGACAAATGGGTGAGAGCCACCTGACCATCCCCTCTAGGATGTGCCACATGGCCGTTTGTGCGGAACGTCTGGCAGGATGGTTTGCAGGTAAGGTGTAAAGCCTGTCTTTGATGATGTCGAGATAGAACGCACCCATGTCCACGCTGCAAAAGTGATGCAGCTTTTGATAGACCTGAGGGAAGCGATACTCTTTGTAAGCTTCAACAATCTGCGCCTGTAACTGCTGCGCCATGCTCAGGGCGTAACGATCCAGCGGGAGCATTTGATCCATCGCTTGAATGTGCTCACTCGGATCAAAGTCGTATAGATTGCCCAACAAGAAACGCGCCGTGTTGCGGATGCGTCGATAGGCATCAGATACCCGCTTTAAAATTTCATCAGAGACATGCATCTCTTGGCGATAATCCGTGGCTGAGACCCAAAGACGGAGCACATCTGCACCCAGTGAGTTGACCACGCTTTGCGGCGCCACCACGTTGCCTAAAGACTTGGACATTTTCCGGCCATTGGCATCGACCGTGAACCCATGGGTCAATACTTGTCGATAAGGCGCCTCACCGTGCATGGCAACAGAGGTCAGCAAAGATGACTGAAACCAGCCACGGTGCTGATCACTGCCTTCTAAGTACAGGTCGGCAGGCCGGGTGAGCTCAGCATATTGGTCGAGCACACAGTGATGACTGACACCAGAATCAAACCACACATCCAAGATGTCTGGCACCGGCTCATAGGCGTTTTCATCCACGCCCAAGCGCTTGGCAATGTCCGGCTCGTACCAGACATCAATGCCGTCGTGTTGCACACAATCGGCTAACTTTCTGAGAAGCTCAGCGGTGTTTGCATGAGGCTCTTGGGTGTGTCTGTCAATAAACAAACCCAACGGCACGCCCCAGGTTCTTTGTCTGGAGATACACCAATCGGGCCTGGCCTCAATCATCGACTGAATGCGTTCTTTGCCCCAGTCAGGCACCCAGTTCACCGAGTCAATGGCTTTGAGTGCATCTTGGCGAAGCCCTGCTTGGTCCATAGAGATGAACCACTGAGGCGTGGTCCGAAAGGCCGTGGGTGTTTTGTGGCGCCAACAGTGAGGATAAGAATGCTTGAAAGACTCATCAGCCAACAGCGAACCGTTGGCTCTCATGTGTTCTACCAAGACCGCGTTGGCCTTCCAAACAAATAAGCCCTCGACGACTGGTGTTCCCTCGACAAAGACCCCGCGACCATCGATCGGATTGACCACAGCCAATTGATAGCGCTGGCCCACTTCAAAGTCTTCTTGTCCATGACCCGGCGCAGTATGCACCGCACCTGTTCCCGTTTCGGTGGTGACATGCTCACCCAAAATGATGGGCACTTCAGTGCCGTTGTAGGGGTGCTGGAGCATCACATGCTCCAGCCGATCTCCCAAGACTTTGCCAAGCACCTCCACTTCACCGAGCCCAATCCGCTCACACACGGCTTCATAGAGCGCTTCGGCCAGCACCAAATCGAGGCGCTGGCGTCCCCCTGCATCCGTGGCCCGCTCACCGCGCACCAAGACATAATCAATGTCGGCATTGAGACATACTGCTTGGTTTGCCGGGATCGTCCAAGGCGTGGTTGTCCAGATGACCACGCCTACTGATGTGCTCAACTCATCCACACCAAAGGCTTTTGCAAGCACTGAGGGCTCAACCGCTTGAAACAGCACATCAATGGCTGTGGATTCTTTCTCGCCGTACTCGATCTCTGCCTCAGCCAATGCCGAGCCACAATCAAAACACCAATGAACGGGTTTAACACCTCGCTTGAGATGACCGCGCTCAACGATTTTCGCCAACGCTCTGAGCATATTGGCTTCATAACTAAAATCGCGCGATGCATAGCGATGGACCCAATCGGCCAAACCGCCTAAGCGGACAAAGTCCTCGCATTGCTTTTCGATTTGCTGGTCAGCATAAGTCCGGCATTGGTCACGGAATGTTTTGGCGTCGACCTTATCGCCGACCTTGCCAATCTTCTTTTCGACCTGAAGCTCAATGGGCAGCCCATGGCAATCCCAACCGGGCACAAAAGGCGCACGGTACCCTGCCAACAAACTGGATCTCACCACGATGTCTTTTAAAATTTTGTTGACCGCATGACCAATGTGGATATCGCCATTGGCATAAGGGGGGCCATCATGCAAGACAAAGCTTGGGCGGTCTTGGGTGGCTGCCTGAATGGCGTGGTAGAGGTCAGATTGTTGCCAAGCCTCTAGCATTTGAGGCTCACGGCTGGCCAACTGAGCCTTCATCGGAAAGTCGGTCTGGGGCAGATTGATGGTGTCTTTATAATCCATGCTGCGTTCTTTATCGGTGTGCCTTTTTTACAAAGCTTTTATGTGTATTGGAGAAGCATCTTGGCCTTCTCAGCGTCACGGTGCATCTCTTCGACCATGGCCTCAACGGACTCAAATTTTGCCTCGCTTCGGATAAACGCTTTAAACGTAATCTCTAAATGATGCCCATACAAACACCCATCATAGTCAAAAAGATGCACTTCTAACAGCCAATCTTGGCCATTGACCGTCGGGCGAGACCCCAGACTGGCCACCCCAGGATGATTTTTGATCCCAGCATGGTCGTTCACGTTGACCCTCACCGCGAAAATGCCCCGAAGCGCTGGCGGGTTGGGTGGGTGGATGTTCACGGTGGGGAAGCCAATCTTGCGGCCAAGCTTTTGGCCATGTAACACACGGCCACTGATGGCGTAAGGACGACCCAAGAGCGCTTGGGCCGTATCCAGATCTCCATCCGCCAAACTGGCCCGAATTCGACTCGATGAAATGCGTTGGCCAAAGTGACTGACTTGGGAGACAGGATGCACCTCAAAACCCAAACGCTCACCTAGGTGAGTCAGCATCGCCACATCACCCGATGCCTTGACGCCAAACCTAAAATCTTCCCCGATCACAACGTGACGCGCGCCAGCCAGCCCGACCACGCATTCCATCGCGAACTCCTCAGGACTCAAGGAGGCCAAGGCATGGTTGAAGCGAAGCATCAGAAGATGGTCAATCCCAAAGTCACGCGCGGCCAGGACCTTGTCCCTGACGGACATCAGCCGATGAACCGGCTGCTCGGGCTGAAAAAAAGTCGACGGCAACGGCTCAAAACACATCAATGACGAGGTCAGTGAATAACGCTTGGCCAAGGCTTGCATCCGCCCAATCAGGGCTTGGTGACCCAAGTGCAAGCCATCGAAGTTGCCAATCACCAAAGCGCTTGGTGGCGTTGGTGATGCGAGATGAGCCAGCGTGCGGGTGAGTCTCATGGGTCCAAGATTTTATCGGGTTTGCGCATCGTCAGGGCGGACAAAGTCACCCCGCCGAATTCCAAACAATGCCAATGTGATCGCAAACACACCCGCACCCATCAGCACACTCACGCTCAATTGGGTGGCCCGCTCGACCAGCGACCAATCCAACCAAACATCCAATGGCGGCACCCACCAAAGCAATCCCAGCGCCATGAAGACCCCTGCAACCAACACCGCCCCGGCATTCTTCGGCTTGAGCGTCGGGGCCAATGACAGGCGACGAAGGTGCCACCAAAGAAGCCCTGCATTCAGCCATGCCGTCAGGCTCGAGGCCAACGCCAAGCCCACATGCAAGCCAGGCGTGCTGGCCAAACTGGCCCAGAGACCCGTGCCGTCGTTGGGCCCGAGCCAGCGAAGCAGACCGAGCACAAAGACCACATTTAAGACCATATTGGTCAGCAGCGCGATGATGGCCACCTTGACGGGTGTCTTGGCATCTTGTCTTGAGAAGAAAGCCGGTGCCAGCACTTTGACACCAATAAAAGCAGGCAGGCCCAAACAATAGGTCATCAAAGCCCAAGAGGCCATGGTGACATCTGAGGCGGCAAACGCACCGTATTGAAACAAGGTGGCCATGGCAGGCCCTGCCAGCACCGCCAAGCCAATGGCTGCTGGTAGTCCAATGGCCCAAGCCATCCACAACGCCCAATCGAGGGTTTGTTTGAAGGCTTGGAGCGCTTGGCGGGCATACAGGCGCGATAGCGTTGGCAAAATCACGGTGGATAAGGCCACCCCAAAGAGCCCTAAAGGGAACTCCATCAGCCGATCGGCGTAGTACAGCCAAGAAATGCTGCCCACCATCAGCAAAGAGGCGATCAGAGTATCCAACAACAGGTTGATTTGGGCCACCGATGAGCCAAACAAGGTCGGCACCATCAACTTTAAAATTCGCCTGACCCCGGGATGAGAGAAATCAGGCCAGGGTTTTGGCAAGACACGATGACGGATCAATGCCGGCAACTGCACTGAGAGCTGCAAGATGCCCGCCACCAGAACCCCCCAAGCCAGTGCCTTGATCGGTGGATCAAAATGCGCGCTGAAGGCCACCGCGGCCGTGATCATGGAAATGTTCAACAACGCCGGTGTGAGCGCTGGCAGCGCGAAGCGGCCCAAGGTATTCAAAATGCCACCAGCCAATGCCGTCAACGCAATGAACATGAGGTAGGGGAAGGTGATGCGGAGCATGTCGGTGGCCAAAGCCAACTGCTCTGGGTCGGCCATGAACCCTGGGGCAAACAAGCGAATCACCCAGCCCGCCCCCCACATGCCCAACACAGTCAGGATCATCAGCACTGCCAACAAGGCACCTGTGGTCGCATCAATGAGGCTTTTGAGTGCCTGATGGTCGCCTTTTTCCTTGTACTCGTTCAATACCGGCACAAAAGCCAGAGAAAATGAGCCCTCGGCAAATAATCGCCTCAAGAAATTGGGGATCTTAAAGGCCACCACAAAGGCATCCATCGCCATCCCCGCCCCAAACCACCGAGCCAGAACCACATCTCGCCCGAATCCTAAGATCCGAGAGATGAGGGTCATGGAGCCGAAGTTGATGGTGTGTCGCAACAAGCCCATTGAATATCTAATCCCAGTGCCGACCCGCTTGACTGCAGGCCCAATTCATCTGACAATACACGGCTAACTTTACTAAAAACCCTGACCTCAGGAGTCAACCGTGGCCAATAGTGTTTCCGCCCGCAAGCGGGCTCGTCAATCAGAACGTCATCGTCAGCACAATGCGTCGCTTCGCTCGCACGTTCGGACCCAGATCAAAAAAGTGATCAAAGCCATCGAAGCAGGCGATCAGAACGCAGCGAAAGCAGCCTATGCCGTTGCCGTGCCAGCGATTGATCGCTCGGTCTCAAAGGGCATTATGCACGCCAACAAGGCCGCCCGACACAAGTCTCGCCTCAATCAACACATCCGAGGCATGCAAGCCTAATCGCATAGGCCGATGTCAGCCACCGCACCCCACCAGCGCGCCTTGCACTGCTTGGTGGGTGTGGACGGCTCCCCACTGTCTCTTAAAGCATTGGAAACTGCCTGTGGGTTGGTCCAATCGCCAGCATCAACATTGAGCCTCATCAGCGTCGTGCACAACGCCACGATCGTGATGGCCGATCCCGATGAGCAAACCCAATTGATAGCAGCAGAGAATCAACGCCTGCATGCGGTATTAGAGTCGCTGTTGCCGATGGCCAAAGCCACGGGCGCCCAGGTCCAGTCTCAAGTGCTGGTGGGGGAGCCGATCGCCACTTTGCTGGGGTTTGCCAAAACCCACCACGTCAATCATATTGTGGTCGGTCATCGCCGCGTCGCTTCACTGACCCAGTGGTTGCTTGGCTCTGTGGCCAAGGGTGTGGTGGACGGCGCATCGTGCACCGTCACCATTGTCCGTTAAAGACTAAAAACCACCGGTCACCGACAAGCCGCCGTCTGCGGTGATGACTTGCCCAGATAACCAACCAGAATCCTGGCCTGCTAAGAAAGCAATCACGCGTGCGATGTCATCAGGCTCGGCCAATCGTTGCAGTGGTGTGGTGCTCTCAAAGTAGCGCACCATCTTTTCATTTTGCAGCAGGGCTTGAGCGAAATCTGTTTTGACCAGCCCTGGCGCCACGGCGTTGACCCGAATCCCATCGGGTCCCAACTCCAGGGCCAGATTCCTCACCAGTTGGTTCTCGGCAGCTTTGGACATGCCATACACCCCAATGGCTTTATTGCCGAACTGGCCGGCGATGGATGACACCAACACAACTGCGCCTTGGCCAGATTGTTTTAAAAAAGGTCTGGCCAAATGAGCCAAACGCATGGAGGCGTAGACATTGTTTCTCATGATCACATCGAAAGCAGCTTGATCGACTTGATCAGATGGGCCATAGACTGGGTTACTGGCGGCGTTGATGACCAGAGCATCTATCTGCCCAAACGCTTGGTGGGTCTGATCCACCAGGCCTTTGAGTTGATCCTCGTGGCCAATGTGGCAAGCGATGGCCACCGCCTGCCCGCCTGCAGCTGTGATCTCATCCACAACGGCCTGACAAGCGTCTTGATGGCGACTGGAGACCACCACTCGATGACCACGCGCGGCCAGCAGCAGCGCACTGGCACGACCGATCCCACGACTGGATCCGGTGATGATGACGACGGGTGGCTGGTTTTGATCACTCATGGTGCGCTCCTTGAATTGAAAACCTGAGAGGCAAATGCTCGACAGACTGGACCATCATGCCAAAGTATGATGCGCAGGATCAGACAGGTGGCGCAAGCAATTTAGAGTAAGCACTCGCCACTGACCCTCTTCATCCAGCAACAGCTCGCTGACCGAGGCGTTGTATAGGCTGACATTGAGCTCTCGCTGCCAAGCCAAAGACTCCCCGAGCGCGTGCGCAACGATGGTGCTGATGACACCTGCTGAGGTCACAGCGACGACCACTTCACCCTCCGTCACACGCGAGCGCCAGCCTGGCACCGGACTGGTCACGCGCTGATGAAACGCTGGCCATGTGCCGTTGTGCTGACAGACCAAGCGCTCGGCTTGCCAGTGCTCCAAAACCCCAGGAAACCACTCAAGGAAAGTTTGCAAATAGGCTTGCGGATCGGCAAGCGCTGTCTCATCGGGCACCGCCAACTGAAGTGCCTCAGCCATGGCCATCGCCGACTGAATCAGATGATCCACCGCATACTCATTGAGCGCAGGGGAGATCTGGTGAACCGAGCGGTCGGGGGGCTGGATGCCGAGGACTGTCTGCTGGTGACGTTTCAGTGAACCAGACTCTGTGGTCCACTGAACCCCATAGTCTTGGTGCAGACGATCGCCCAGTGAGCGACTTTGCAGCCAACCCGTGTCCGAGAGTCGGTCATAGTCATCGGTGCCCAAAGATCCCTGGCCATGCCTGACCAGCACCAAACGACCTGGCTTAGGCGTCGAGAGCAAACTCACGCCCCGCACTGACCCCCGCGTTTGGCTAAATACTGCTGGTGATACTCTTCCGCACGCCAGAAGGTTTTCACCGGCTCAATGGCCGTGGCGATGGGCGATGCATAGTGACCCGAAGCATTGAGCTTATCTTTGATCACCAATGCAATTTTTTGTTGCTCTTCTGAGTGATGAAAAATCACAGTGCGGTATTGACGCCCCACATCTGGGCCCTGGCGATCGATTTGGGTGGGGTCGTGCAGCTCAAAAAAAGCCTCTGTCAAAGCCTCATAGCCAATGATAGATGGGTCAAAGACCACTTCGACCACCTCGGTGTGTCCTGTCTCCCCAGTACAAACCTGCTCATACGTGGGCTCTGCCCAATCCCCGCCCATGTAGCCCACGGTGGCATCCACCACGCCTGGGAGTTTCCGGAACCGAGACTCAACCCCCCAGAAGCATCCAGCGCCGAAGGTCGCTGTCTCAGTGTTTGTCGCATGTGTTGATGAAATTGCACTTTCCATGGGCTTGGCCTCAGTCAGTCGAATGTGGATATTTTATCTGAAGGGGTCGCGTTACAATGTCGATGTGATCACACCAAATACATTTCTATGGCACGACTATGAAACCTTCGGTGCCAATCCAAGATCGGACAGACCCTGTCAGTTTGCCGCATTGAGAACCAATGAGGCACTTGAGCCCATTGAACCACCGACCTTGCTTTACTGCCAACCTGCCGTTGATACCCTGCCCCATCCGATGGCGTGCCTGATTACCGGGATCACACCTCAATATGCCATGGCTCATGGGGAGCCCGAGCCTAAGTTTGCTCAGCAGATCTTTGACATCATGAGCCGTCCAGGGACCTGTGTGGTGGGTTACAACAACTTCCGATTTGACGACGAAGTCACCCGCCACCTTTTTTGGCGCAATTTCCTCAATCCTTATAGCCGCGAGTACAGCAACGGCAATTCTCGATTTGATCTGATCAATTTGCTGAGGCTGACCCGAGCGCTTCGTCCCGAGGGGATGGTGTGGCCCAACTACGACAGTGGGCAGCCGAGTTTTAGGCTCGAAGACATTGCCAAGTCCAATGGCTTAGACACAGATGGAGCCCATGATGCCTTGGTGGATGTCCAAAACACCCTAGCCATTGCGAAGCTTGTCTTCGAGAAACAACCCAAGCTGTGGGCTTGGGGCATGAAGCTCAGAGACAAAAACATCATCGATGAGCTGCTATCGAAGGGCGAACCCTTGCTGATGGCCAGTGCATTTTTCGCCCACCGCCCTGAACCCATTTCCATGGTCTTACCGTTGGCACGACACCCCAAATTCTCCAACCAATGGCTGGCATGGGATCTGATGGAAGACCCAAGTTTTTGGATCAATCAAAGCCCTGAGATGATTGAGCAAGCGCTCCTTGGTACGCCGACCGATGACGAGGGCGACTCGCCTCAGCGTTTGCCCATCGTGAGCATAAAAACCAACCAAGCCCCAATGCTTGCACCCATGAGCGTCTGGAACCCAGAGACACATACACGCCTAGAATTGGATGCCGAGCTGGCCCAGAACCATGAAGAAATGCTCAGCCAGCGCCCTGACTGGGTTCGGGAAGTCACTCGTGCGTTCGGTGAACGTCGCTTCGGACAGGAAGGGCCCATCGATCCAGAGGCCGACCTCTATGGTGGCTTTATCCCACGGCAGGATCAAAGCTTGGTACAGCGCATTCCAAGCCTAGAAGGCACGGCTTTGTCTGGACTTGAGGGCGCCTTCAGTGATCCTAGGCTCAACACGCTCCTGATGAGATACCGAGCTCGGTACTATCCAGACACCTTAAACTCAGAAGAGCATGCAACCTGGATGGCGGATTGCCATGCCCGTCGGGTGGAAGGCCGATCAGGTGCTGGGCTGACCTTGGCCGAGTACCGCGCAGCCATAGAGGCATTCGCCCAAGAACACCCAGATCGAACGGATCTGGTTGATGCGCTGAAGGCTTGGGCAGAAACAGCCTGCTAGACCCCAATGACCGCCACCAAAATTCAAGCACTTAGCGGTGGTTTATGCAGTATTACCTGCGGAGTTTATGCACAAGCCACTGATTCCTCGTTTAACAGTTTTATGACGGTCAGCACACCATTGGATGCGGCCGAACTAATATCGCATAACATTGATTTTATTGACTTTTTTTAACTGTATAAAATTTGTACAAATCGCTCCAAGTGCGACCATTAACCCGATCCGCCAATTTTGCCCACAATGTTATCCACAGCTTATGTGGATAACCTGGCGCGACTCGGTGTGAACCTAGGCACGGTCGGACTCACCACCTCACATCAGCGGTAACTCTAGGCACGTTTGTCCTAGGATGGGTCGGTCCATCGGGCTGATGGATCGGGAAGACAGTGCCCGCCGCAACACCATGTCCGATCGGGGTGAGACCCACTCTACGACGGATCCATCGTCAAACTGCATCATCAACACCATGGGCGGCTGTCCGGCCTTTCCAGGCTTGGCAACCACACCCGTGATGGTTTTACCAACGATTTGGTCTCTAAATGCTCGGCTCGATGTCTTGCCAGACCCTTTGCCGAAACGTGTGCTGATGGGGGTAACGTTTGATGTTTCCATGACGCGCTCCTATTGTTAGTTCTCAACGATCAGCCAGTTCATGTGACCTTGGAGCCATTTAAACCTAAGTTTTTCTCAAAACCTGAGAAGACCATCATTGTTTTCAAAGCCTTTTTTTATCGCCGTTTTCTGACGTCAGCCGGCTGTGAGCTCTGATGTCTGCATCAAAGTCTCCTGCCTAGACTGGTTATGGGCACTGCGCCATTCAATGCAGATCCCACCCAATGTGACCCCTCATGGGGTTGGTTTATGCATCATAAAAAGGAGCTGGTATGAAAATTCGATCTTCCCTAACCGCCATCATGAGCGCACTGCTTTTGGCTTTTGTCCTGCACGGATCTGCTTTGGCTCAATCGGGGCGCGTGGATATCAACAGCGCAAATGCTGAGGAGATATCACAAATGCTGGTGGGCATTGGCCCATCGAAAGCTCAAGCCATTGTCGACTACCGCGAGGAGTTTGGTCGCTTTGAGGATGTTGATGAACTCATCAACGTACGAGGCATTGGTCTTCGCACCGTCGACCAAAACAGAGACCGCTTAAGTCTCGGCAATGACAAGCCTTAAGGCGAGGCGACTTTCTGAGTGTTGTCTGGCAGGTCGATGACCTGTCAGACACACTGGCTCAATCCATCAACTGGCGAGAACCAAAGGCATGCGCCAGAGTAGATCGATCGGTATGCTCCAACTCACCACCCAATGGCACCCCTTGAGCAAGCCGAGTGACTCGGATCTGATGACGCGAAGCCATTTCTCTTAAATAATGCGCTGTCGCTTCACCCTCAACGGTGGTGTTCGTGGCAATGATCATCTCCGCAATCGGCTCTTCGGCCAATCGCTTGGCCAAATCCATCAGGCCCAACTGTTCAGGCCCGATGCCATCGAGCGGTGACAAGCGCCCAAGCAATACAAAATAGCGCCCCTGAAACCCCGTGGCGGCTTCTATGGCCAGTACATCGGCTGGACTTTCAACCACGCACATTAAACGGGTATCTCGATCTGGGTTCGCGCAGATCTTACAAGTGGGGGCGACCGTGAAATTGCGGCAAGACTCACAACGACGAATAAGCGCCATGGCCTGTTCCAAGGCCTCAGATAAACGGCTGCCTCCCCGTCTGTCTCGCTCCAACAGGTGCAGCGCCATACGCTGAGCCGTGCGTTTTCCAACACCCGGCAAACAGCGCAGGGCCTCTAGCAGTTCATCGAAGGGATCGTTGCTCAAGGGAGAGGGTCTTTAAGTGGGTATCAAGGCAACTGAAAGCCAGGTGGCAGGTTAAGACCGCCGGTCAATCCTGCCATTTTCTCTTGGCTGGTCTCTTGTACTTTATTGATCGCATCGTTGACCGCTGCAGCAACCAAATCCTCAATCATCTCTCGATCGTCGGCGATCTCGGGGTCAATGCTGACGCGTCTGACTTCATGTCGGCCATTCATGTTAACCGTGACCAACCCACCACCCGCTTGGCCAACCACTTCAAGATCCCCAAGTTCTTCTTGTGCTTTTTTTAATTGCTCTTGCATCTTTTGGGCTTGTTGCATGAGCTGGGCAATATTGCCTTTCAACATCAATGACTCCTCGTATCCACGGGTCGAATGGACTCAGGCAGGACTTCTGCGTCAAACCTGGTTTTTAATTTCTGAATCAGCGGGTCTTGCTCAATGGCTGCATGCGCATCTGACTGGGCCTGCTCCATGGCCTGATGGGCCTCATCAGCGGGCGTTGGCTGCTGCTGCTCGGCCACAGCCGAGACCAAGGCTTTGAGTGGTTGACCATAGTGCTTTGAAAGCGCTGCACTCAACGTCTCTAAAAAGCGCGGGGTCACCAGGATCTTGTCATCCTCTGCCACATGAAAGCGAATGGCGCCCGGGTTGACTTCATCTAGCACCAGTAAGCCCGCCACAGCCTTGACGGAGCCATTCAAAGGCAATGCCTCCAGCACCCCAGACCAAGTCGCTGGCGTGAGTGTCGAAGCCTCAGATGCCACCTCCGGCGCACCAGCGCGACTCACAGCAGCCGAGGCTGTTTCAGTTTGCTGACCTCGCTTGGGCGAAGACTCGCCTGAACTGCCTCCACTGGCGGCAGCCACCTGAGCCGGCTTGAATGCGAACAACCGAAGTAGAGTCATTTGGCAACCGACATGTTCGCTTGGAGCCAATTCCAAGTCACGCCGACCCAAAACCACAATCTGGTAAAACAGCTGAATATCTTCAGGATCAAAGCGTGCGGCCAGCGCCACCAACTCATCCCAATCGGTTCGGCTGTCATCTCTATAATCGGTCAGCTGCAGGATCAAACCAAGTCGATGAAGCGCCTCAGCCAAATCATTGAGCAGCTGCTTCATGTCTCGGGCTTGCGAGAACACCTCATCCACAATTTCAATGGCCGCTTTTGGGTTCTGGGCCGCCAAGGCTTGCAAAATTCCATGCACATGGCGCTGCTCGACGCTGCCCAACATCTCTGCCACGGCATCATCCCTAACTCCCCCCTCGCCTGCCAAGGCTTGATCTAGGAGGCTCAAACCATCCCGCATGCTGCCATCGGCCGCCACCGCAAGAAGTCTCAAGGCCTCTGGCGATGCCTCTACTTGCTCGGCTTGGCATATGGCTGCCATTTGCTCAGCGATTTGCTCGACAGATAAGCGCCGAAGGTTAAATTGCAAACAGCGAGACAAAATTGTCACCGGGATCTTTTGGGGGTCGGTGGTTGCCAGTACAAACTTCACATGATCAGGCGGCTCTTCAAGTGTTTTTAAGAGCGCATTGAAACTGTGCGTTGAGAGCATGTGAATCTCGTCAATGAGATAGACCTTGAACCGGCCCTGAGCAGGGGCGTACTGAACGTTATCTAAGATATCCCGCGTGTCGTCGACCTTGGTTCTTGAAGCCGCATCAATCTCCAACAGATCAACAAACCGGCCCTCATCGATCGCCACACAATGCGCACAGACCCCGCAAGGCTCGGCACTGACGCCTTCCAGGCAGTTCAATGACTTAGCCAGAATCCGAGCAATGGTGGTCTTGCCCACCCCGCGGGTGCCTGTAAACAAGAACGCATGATGGATGCGACCCTGAGCCAGGCCATGGCTCAGCACCTTGACCACATGGTCTTGCCCGACCAATTCGGCGAAGGTCTTGGGGCGCCATTTTCTTGCTAAAACTTGATAGCTCACGTTTTATCGATCCGGTTGGGTTGGGTATGGCCAACGCCATAAAAATCAGGCTTCAAGTGTACACGATCGGCCCAAACCAAGCGTTCTGATTGGCAATTTCCCAAGGACTCTGGGATAATGTGCGGTTGGTGGTCTCCACTGGTCTTCCTACACTGTTTCTGTTGTGAACCCCGTCAGGCCCGGAAGGGAGCAGCGGCAACGATGGACACAGGTGCTGGGGCCGGGCTGGTGGGGGCCACCTCTACATACCCCTCCTGACACCCGCTCCGCTATACTGGAAAGCCTTCGTCAACAGGCTTTGGATCCATCACAATGTCACTTAACCTTCCTCGTCTACCATCCAAGAACCACCTCCGGCCAACAATGAGACATCTGGCATGTCACGCCCTGGCCTTGGTGAGTGCGATCTGCCTCAGTGCCTCCGCTCTGGCTGACACAACTCGCAAGGTTTGGCTTGAGACCACCCATGGACCGATCATTTTGAGCCTGAATGGGGAAGCCGCACCCATCAGCACCGCCAATTTCTTGGCTTATGTGGACAGTGGCTTTTATGATGGCCTGATATTTCACCGGGTGATTGAGGATTTTGTGATCCAAGCCGGTGGGTATGACCGCAACCTCTTATTCCGAGCACCCACTCGGGACATGATTCAGGGAGAGGCTGGCAACGGGCTTAAGAATGAACCCTACACCATTGCCATGGGCTTGGTGGGTGGTGATCCTAACTCCGCTCAATCTCAGTTCTACATCAACACCACCACCAACAGCCATCTGGATGGCGATTACACCGTATTCGGCCAAGTCACCGCAGGCCAGGCCACCGTTGATCAAATCAATCAACTCACCACCACTCGCACGGCCAATATTGCCAACTCTGATCTCCCGCTTGAAACCCCAATGATCATTCGTGCTGTTGAGGTCGATGACTATCCTCTGATGCCGCTTCACACTGGGTCTTGGTACAACGAAGCCACTTCTGGTACGGGCTTTAATATTGAGATCACCCACGATGCCTCAACAGAATCAGGCCCATTGGCTGTGGTCTATTGGTACGATTTTGATCAAGGTGAGCAAATTTGGTTAACAGGTGTCAAAACCTTTCAATGGGGGGATCATGAAATCACCTTGGACTTGGTGACAGCCACAAGCCCAGTCGCAGGCGCTGATTTCCGGCAACCCCCAGAGCGTGAGGCTTTTGAGACTTGGGGCACCTTGCAGATTCAATTTTTAAGTTGCGCCCAAGGCCGAGTCACTTTTGATTCACCCAGTAAAGGTCGAGAAACCATCGATGTGGTGCGCCTCACCCTACCCACCGATGCCAGCTGCGAGAGCTTATAAACCACCGAGACCACCATGCCCATTCGCCTGCTTGCCATTGGAGATATGCATCTTGGTCGACAACCAAGCCGATTGCCCGATGCGCTGGCCAAAGATGCCGACCGATTGAGTCCGCGCGGGGCATGGGCACGTGCGGTACAAATGGCCATCGAACAACAGGTCGATGTGGTTGCTCTGGCCGGCGACTTGGTCGATCAAGAAGACGATCTGTTTGAGGCTTATCAGCCTCTTGAGGACGGCATCAATCAACTGGTCCAAGCAGGCATTGAGGTTGTTGGCATCACAGGCAATCATGATGTGGCCGTGCTTCCGAAGCTTTCTAGGCACCTCAGTGCGTTCAAACTCTTGGGCGCCAATGGCCAATGGGAAACCCACACCTTAGAAAAACACGGGGAGCGCGTGACCATTCATGGTTGGTCGTTTCCAAAAGCCCAGGTCACCGAGAGCCCATTGACCGGTCACGCGTTCCAGAGGTCTGCTGGGCTCAATGTCGGCCTTTTGCACTGTGATCGAGACCAAACCGACTCCGTGTATGCACCGGTCAGCAGCACTCAATTAAGAAGCGCTGGTTTGGATGCTTGGTTGCTTGGACACATTCACACGCCTGATCAATTAAGTCCAGAGCAACCCTCTGGGTATCTTGGCTCACTCACTGGCTTGCATGTGGGTGAATCTGGCCCCAGGGGCCCGTGGCTGATCACCATCGACCAAGGGAGCATTACTGAGATCAAGCAATGCACGCTCGCACCTTTGGTGTGGTGGCAGGTGGACCTTGATCTGAGCGAATTAACAAACCCCACCGATGCGTTCGAACGTTTTTTGAGCCGTATTCGCGATCTCAATCAGATGATGACCCAATATGATCATTGCCCCGACGCATTAGGTCTTCGAGTGATACTGACTGGCGAGAGCAATCACGGCCAAGCAGTCGAAGCACGCTTTAAAGAGCAAACTGATCAAAACTGGGCCACCGGTGGCATTGGCCATGTTTTCGTGGAATCGGTGCGTGACGCGACACGGCCTTTGGTCGATCTCGCCACCTTGGCTGAACAATCAAACCACTTGGGCCAACTCGCCAAGAATCTTCTGTTACTAGAAACGCGAAGCGATGATGCCCAGGTGCAAGCATTGATTGCTGAGGCGCGTGCCCGTTTGGCAACATCCAGAGACGATGGCCGGTGGCATCTGCTGCCAAGGCTTGGATTGAGCGATGAGATGATCAGAGATGATCTTTTGCAGTCTGGGCATAGGCTTCTTAGAGCATTGCTTGGGCAAATATCGGAGCAAGGTCAGTGAAGCTTCGCTCCATCACCATCACTAAATTACCTGGCATTGAAAAGCGCCTGAACATCGAAGGCCTGGATTCAGGTGTCAATTTCATAACAGGCCCCAATGCCAGTGGTAAAAGCTCAATCATTCGCGCGCTGCGTTACCTGCTCACTCCAAGACAAAAAACCGATCCCGTTGATCTGATTCTTGAGGCTGAATTTGAGATCGGCGATATCACTTGGTCAGTGACTCGCACAAGCCAAGACCCCATCTGGCGGCGAGCGGGTGAATTGTCCCCATCACCCAATCTCCCCAAGGCCGATGCATTGGATGCCCATCTCATTCGCATCGAGGATTTGCTGGCCATGGAACAAAGGCGGGATGATGCCTTGGCAGATACCCTGCGCATTGAAATGGATGGTGGGTTTAATCTGAGAGAAATCAGAGAGCGCCTGGCAGAATCTGCCCGAGCGACCGCCAGAAGCGAGCGATCTTCAGTCGAAAAAACCCAAGACCAATTCAATCGCCTAAAAAATCAACATCGCTCCTTGGCACAAAAGCAAGCCACCTTGCCCACACTGGAACAAGCCATTGCCAGAGCTGAGCAAGCGCAATCCACGGTCAAGCGCTTGGAACAAAGCCTAGAGGCATTGGCGCTGAAATCTAAAATCAGTGGTCTGGATGAGCGCATCCAACAACTGCCAGCAGCCCTTGCTCACCTGACAGGCCAAGAAATTGAACAGCTCAATGCGCTAGAACAATCGCAAGAAAAATGGAAGCAGACCGAGCAAAAGCTCAATGATCGGCTGGCCGAACACCGCCGAGCATTGGAAGGCAGTGGCCTAGAAAAAAATCTGCCACAGGCCGAGATCATTGCCTCAGCCGAGGCTTACCTACATCAACTGACGAATCTGGCACGCAATATCCAAGATCAGGAACAAAAAAAAGCGCTCATTCAAGCGCGTCTTGAACAAGCCCGAG
>CAYWVH010000011.1:0-14317 GCA_964461845.1 uncultured Wenzhouxiangella sp. | reverse complement strand
CAAGATCAGGAACAAAAAAAAGCGCTCATTCAAGCGCGTCTTGAACAAGCCCGAGTCCGCCTCGACCCAGCGGGTACCCACACGCCCGACACCTGGCCACAGCTCACGGTGGACGACATCAATCAGGCACAACGCTTGGCTCGGGCCATCGACCGTGCCCATCAACAATCCTTGAGTGCAGAGCCGACACACTCCTCCACCACCCCCAAAAAATGGTGGGGACTGGTCACGCTTGGCATCAGCATCGCACTTGTGGGTGTAGGCCTCGGTCAACCCATGCTTTCAATCCTTAGCCTAGTGGGTGTGCTGGCTCTGGCACTGCTGAGGTTATTACATCGGCCTGAGTTAAACGACAAATCGATCGCAACGAAGACGGATTCGCTCTCTGAGCTCGAGGAAGAAGCCGAAGCACTGAGAAAAACACTGGGCTTTCAACCCGCGCTTCTGGGTGAGCATGCCGCATTGGTCTTCTCAGATGCTTATCGTCAGTTCCAAGCCGCCCAAGATGAATACACGGATGTGGTGGCTGCGCTGGCTCATGATGATCAATGCATCCGTGATCTGACAACCAACATCCATGAGTTACTCGCACCGTTTGGTTGGGTCGGCGCCGAGTCTTTTGGCGAGTCTTCCAGTAAATCTTCAGTATTCGTTCGCACTCAAACAGCACTGAAAGATTGGATTGAGCGCGCAAAAATGGCTCATCTTTTGGTCGATCAAATGGCAGAGACCGAAAACCAACTACAACAGGCTCAACAAGAACTGAGCGCTGTGTGGCATCAGGCTGAGACCATTTATCAGCAAGCAGGCCTGTTATATGGCCAAAGAGCTCAGCTGGAGAACATCTTGGGCCAAAAACCACTGTGGCAAGAGATCACTAAGAACAAGAATGACGCTCAAACCTTACTCCAAGACCGCCTCTCACATCTGAGCGACCAATCAGAATGGCTCACCCTCATCGAGAACAACGCGCATGAGGAGCTCAATCTTCGGCTTCAAAGATACCGCAAGGAAGCGGAGAAACTTCCTGAGCTTCAGGAGGCAAAGGCTGAACTCAAAGAGGAAATTAAGCAGGCGACAAAAGGCCAACAACTCAGCCAAGCCAATGCCGCCCATGAGGCTGCGATCGAGCGTTTGGTTGCAAAACGTCATGATGGCTTGTTGGCAGAATGCGGGCTTTTTTGGCTCGAGAACATCGAACATCAAACACGCCAAGCATCGGGCGAGCGCATTTTTGACCTGGCCCAGGCGCTGTTTGCCTCATTCACGCATCATCAATGGGAGATGCGGTTGGATGAAGAGTTCTCTGCCATTCGCACCAAAGACCAAGCACCCATGGCCTTGTCGCAATTGTCCACAGCGACTCGCATGCAGTTGCTGCTGGCCGTTCGCATCGCTCGAATGCTGAAATCCGAAGAACACCATGAGTCTTTGCCTTTATTCATTGATGAAGCACTGACCACCAGCGACCCACAACGTGCGGCCACCATCATTGATAACTTGCAAACCATCGCTGGAGATGAGCAGCGACAAATCATTTACATGGCCGCCAGCGATTATGAATTGCAGCTCTGGCAACACCTCACCCAGCAGACCCCGAAACTCATTCAACTTGAGAGCACTGACACAGCTGACAGCCATGAGGCCATGGCGCTATCGTTTGAGCCGGCTGACACCATTCCCTCACCGGCAGGCAGATCGAAAGAAGAATATGCAAATGCCCTAGGCATCGGCCCGTGGACCGCCCATCAGCCCATTGAGTCCATGCATTTATTCTATTTGCTGGCAGATGATCTCGATCTTCTCTACCGCCTGATGAGCCAATGGCGAATCAGTAGCCTCGGTCCGTTGGAGCGCTGGCTTGCCAGCCAATCTGGGACCCATCAACTGAGCGCTGAGCAATGCGCTCAATTAAAAAGACGTTGCCAAGTGGCAAGACGATGGTGGATGCTGTGGCATCAGGGCAGGCCGATACCGATGGATGAGTCTGTGATTCATCAAGCGCTCGATGTCGGGGGATTGACTCCGACCACATTGCCTGGCGTCTTGAAAGCCGCCCGCGAGGTGAGTTTTGATGCAGACAAGCTGCTGGTCTTTTTACAAGACCATCCTCTGGACACAGGCAAATCCAAACGAAAGCTCAGCCAGACCAAGTGGTCAGAGTTGGCAGAATTCCTCAAAGATCGAGGGCATGTCTGCCACGAGGCCACCCACTCACTTGAAGAAGTGCGGATGCGGACCCTAGAGCCACTGACTGAAACCATCTCTCCACCAGAGCTCATGGCCCTTCAGCAACTCATTGACCGCTTGGAGCAGGGTCAGCCCCAATAGTGCAGACACCCAAGCCCATTGAGGGGGGCGATTATCACCAAGCCATGGGTTGCAAGTCAGCCTTCAAATACAAGGGGTGAGCAGGCTCACCTGAGCGGTTGAGCTTTAACACTGACAGCGGGCCCAACATCTGACGCACCTTAGTTGATCGATCCAAATAAGCGCCCTCATTGCCCCATGCAGCCACCACCAGCGAGCAGCGAGCAGCCAAACGCTTAAGCCACTCGTCATTGTCGGGCCCAACTGGGTCGTCAACGGACCTCAACACCGCTGGATCCGTCGAGCGATAAGCAAATAAATTGGCCATAAAAAGCCCGCCATAGCCCCAATGTTGGGCAAACTTGATGCACCGTCTAATGGTTGGATCGTCGTGCTCATGGTCTGCGGTCGATGGATTGAGACCAATGATGAGCACTTGGCTTTGCTTTGGAGACCAAACCCGCTGTAAGCTGTAGCGGTATCGATGGCACTCAGAGAACTCTGCAGAGCGCTCCATTGCTGGGAAAAGGGGGAATGTCGTTTGCATGTCACGAAATCATAACCGCAAATTTAGCCTCTATAAAGTGGTGTTTATGGCTTTATGGCTGTGCATGACCAGCGTGGCCCATGGCTTTGATCGCCGCGTGGTGTTTGATCGGCTCTCTTTGTCAGAAGGCTTGTCGCAGTCTAATATCTTTGCATTTCACGAAGACCACCAAGGTTATCTTTGGATGGGCACACAAAGTGCCGCGGACCGCTTTGATGGTTACCAGATCCAGTCTTTTCGGCACAACCCAACCGACCTAAACTCCCTAACCAGTGGCGCGATCACAGGATTCTTTCAATCCTCCGAGCAATACTTGTGGATCAGCACAGAATACGGCATCACGCGATTTGACTTCGCCACACAGTCCATGACCCGTGTTCTAGAAGTGGAGGCACGGCAGGATCGTCCCCTGTTTTCTCCCGTCGATGGCTTGCGACAGTTTTGTGGCAACCAACTGCTTGCAGTATTCGCAAATCTGGCCTGGCGAATCGAGTTAGATACATTGACCGCAAGGCCCCTGTTGTTCAAAGGTCACCAACCCGCCAATTTCCTATCCGCATCGATAATGGATAAAGATGAACAAATTTGGATGTCCGATGGCGAGCATCTTTGGGCCTCTGACTGTGGCAACCAGAGCATGGTCCATGTGGCCACAAATCAGCGTTTTCAGAATCTGAGAAGCTATGGCACTTCCGTCATCGCTTTGACCTCAATGGGCCAAATTGCTTGGGCAGGTACTGAAGGCCTAGAAATATTTGACCCCAATACTCGACAGAAGATCGAGCACATCCGCCCAAGCGATCATGGACCATTTTTGGACATTGCTCTTGCTGTCACACCAGACACACTCGGTGGCCTTTGGTTGTTGACGCCTAAAGAAATCATCCGAATCCGACTTAGTCACCAAGACCAAATCGCCCATCGGATGGATGCCTATTATGAAATGGACGTCGATATTACATTGCTAGAAAACAGACCATATCTGCATGTAGTCCAAAGCGGGGATGGCCTGATTTGGGTGTCTGTGGCCAATCATGTCGGCGCGTATGACGACAAAACCCGTACATTTCAGCGCTTCACGCATGACCCCAAAGATGGTGAGTCTCTCCCACCCACCGCTGGCGGAAATGGGTATGACTTATTCAGTGATCGTTTTGGAGTGGTGTGGTTTGGCGCGAAACTCGGTGGGGTTGCTCGCTACGTTCCCCAGCGACATCGTTTTTCGCACTTAAAAGACTTTACCCAATCGGCCTATGTGGTCCGAGGCGTGGCGGAAACTGCCATCGACAACACCACCCATGTCTGGGTGGGCTTAGACGATAGCGGGATTCAACTGTGGTCATCTCAAGGCGCGGCAGGATATGAACAACAAGCTTTGCGTGCTGTATTTGATGAGCGCCCCATAGACTTGGCCACCATGCGAATCCGTGCGATGGCCACACATCCTGTAACGGGCTCTGTTTGGTTCAATTCAGCCAGCAACTTCGGACGGCTGGATGCCCAAGAGCGCGTGGTCGAGGTGCTCAGCCAACATGCACCGGAGATGACACGACACCGCACGCTGGCTTTCAGCCCAGATGGTCGGTATCTCTATCAAAGCATCGGCCAAGAACTCATTCAACATGAGTTTGACCCTCAAGGCCGGCGAGTGGGTGCACGCGCACTCGATTGGTTACCTGAAAAGATCAATCGCTACCGCTTAGGCGCCATGGCAGTGCTCACCAATGGCACCCTCATCCTGGCCGCTGAAGACGAACTGTTCTCCGTCACACCATGGAACCAACAGGTGAGTAGCATTGAAATCTTAGGGGGCGATTTTGGCCAGACAAGGTTCGTGTCTATGCTGTCTCAAGGCAATCGAATCTGGCTGGGCACGCGTGATTATGGCCTGCTGGAAACCGAGCTTCATGTCTCACAAAGTGGACCCATGCTCAATATCATCCAGCGCTACTCTGAAGACGAAGGACTTCCCGATGTCACGATTTATGCCATCGCCATGGATAAAAGTGGTCAGCTTTGGGTGAGTAGCAACCGAGGCCTCAGCCGAATCAATCCCATCACTCAAGAGACACTCAATTTCTCTCTGGACGATGGTCTGCAAGCTTATGAATTTAATACAGGCGTGGTCCACCAAGCTCCCTCTGGCCGTCTTTACTTCGGTGGGATCAACGGGGTCAACCTCTTTGATCCGAGCACCATTGAGGCGCATCCCACACCCCCACTCATTGACCTCAAACGCTTTGAAGTCAATCAAATCAACAAAGACCCCGCCACAGTAGATCGACTGGCCTTTGATGAGAATAACTGGGTCATCGAGTACGTTGGCATCCACTCAGTCTCACCCGGAAGAAATCAATTTTCCTATCTGCTTGAAGGCCTAGACCAGACCTGGGTTGAGGCTGGTGCTGAGCGGATTGCAAGATACACAGGGCTCAATCCGGGTCGTTATCGGTTCTTGGTCAAAAGTGCCAACGCGGATGGGGTTTGGTCTGAACCAGACGTCTTGCTGGAGGCAACGATCGCACCACCACCTTGGCAAAGCCCTCTGGCTTACATTCTCTACGTTTTACTTGGCATTGTGATGACCATGGGCCTGATTATTCGGGCCCGCCAACGAGAACTCGAGTTGCAGCGCTTGGTGGATCAACGCACCCGTGATCTTCAGAAGAAAACAGACCTGGTGGTTCAGCAATCTTCAGCACTGCAAGAAGCGCTCAATGCCCGAACACTCTTCTTCGCCAATGTGTCTCATGAACTGCGCACGCCCCTCACACTTATTGATGCGAACTTAAGCACTTTGGATCAGGCGCTTCCCGACCACGAGGGCATTGGCATTGCCAAAAGCTACATCAAAAGGCTGGTCCGCCTAGTGGATCAACTGCTGGATTTGAGCAAAATCAGGCTCCATGGCGTGCAGACCGAAACCACAGCTTGGTCTATTGATCAGTTGGTCGAGAGCACTGTGAATGCCTATCAAGGCGTGGCCAGTGACAAAGGCATCGACCTTAAATTCTCATCTCAAGGAGATTGGTTCACCCGCGCCGACCAAGGCTGTGTTGAGAAAATCTTACTGAACCTTTTGACCAATGCCGTTAAATTCACCGAATCAAAAGGAAGCGTTACTGTCAGGCTTGATCCTGACCCGAAATCAGGGGTTTGGCTGAGAATCGAAGACACAGGACCCGGCATCAGTGAAGAGGCACAAACACTCATCTTCGAGCGCTTTTACCGGGTGCCGGTGCAGGAGTCGCAGCGCATTTCAGGCGCGGGCATCGGGCTATCGCTGGTCGCTGAGGCGGTGGCTGCCATTGGTGGTTCGATTGAGCTCGACAGTCGACTTGGGGAGGGCTCAACCTTTTCGGTTTGGATGGCGGCAACACAAGAACCAGACGCCCTAGGTCTGAGCACGCCAAGGCCCGAGACGACTCAACTCACCCCTGTCGATACCACCACTGAACTGGCTGTCTTGGCACACACTCAAGCTCAGGCTGAGCCTCAGGAAGACACAAGGCCAGCCATGCCGAGCGCAGGCACCTTGCTGATCGTTGAAGACAATGACGACCTGCGCACACACTTGGCCAAGCTATTGGCAGCCGATTGGACCATCGTTCAGGCCAGCGATGGGCTTGAGGCACTGGATGTGCTTGAAACAGTAGAGGTGGATGTCATCCTGAGTGACATCATGATGCCTAAGATGGATGGGCTCACCCTGCTCCAACGCGTCAGAGACGACTTAAAAACAAGCCACATCCCGTTTCTATTGCTGACAGCCCGAAGTGATGATGAGACCGAGCTACAAAGCCTAATGCTCAGCGCTGATGACTTCATTAGGAAACCGTTTGAGTCTCAAGTCCTTGCCTTGAAACTCAAAAACCTGTGGACGAACCGGCAAAAATTGCAGGCAAGGCTCGGTGAAAGCACCCAATCTAGACCAGAGCCGGACGCAACAGAGCCTGATATCAAATCACTGAGTCCACGTGACCACCGATTCTTAGAGCGCTTGAGTCATTGGATAGAGGCACATTTTACAGACCCTGACCTTTCTGTGGCCGGCATGGCAGATGCCTTGGCGGTGGATGAACGAACCTTGCAGCGGAAAATACGCGCCTTGTTTGATCAAACGCCTGCCCATTTCATCAACGAGTATCGGATCTCAAGGGCTGAGGTCATGCTAAGAGACCCCACGCTGGAGATCCAAGAGATTGCCTATCGCTGTGGCTATAACAGCGGACAATACTTTTCTCGTGTCTTCACCAAGCACCGAGGCCAATCCCCCACCCATTGGCGTCAACACCAACAAAATTAGCCTTCGTCGGTTTTGTGGCCACCCTTGTCGCATTTGTGATTTCGGCATTCGACTGCGGGAACTAGACTGATCTCCGTTGGGGTTAATTGGCGTTGGCGCCCAACAGGAACTCCGTCACACAAGCGTGGGTGACAGGCAAGGAGGGGTGGCGGAGTTCCTATCTTTTTAATCCTCACACGCGCCTTTTGAAAGAGAAACCATTGTCAACTAGCCACGGTCTCCCTTTGAGGTCAGACCTTGGGTCTGTCATAATGAATGTTGTGTCGCCGCCGCGGGCTGATGATCCCCCAACCCCCTGCATCAGCCTGCAGGCGGCGGCACACTAGACTGGCCCTAAAGTGCGACAAAATCTGTCGCTGGTATCGATAAGGTAGGCGCATGCTGCAACCCGAAGACGTCATCCTGACCCCCAATGCACGCTTAGCCCGAACCCTGCAACTGGCCGATACCCAACAGCAACTCGATCAAGGCACACACGCCTGGGCCCGACCCACCATCCAGCCTCTGAGCGTATGGTTTCGGCAACTCCAGGTCGATGCGTTCATTGCTCATGCAAAGATGCCGATTCCCTTGACTCCGGAGCAAGCCCGCATCCTTTGGCAACGGATCATCGAATCTGAGGTCTTCGCAGGTCAGTCGGGGCTCGCGAAAATGGCTGAAGCGGCTTATCTCAAGATCCACGAATATGCCTGCCCTCATCCGTCTGCATGGTCAAAGTCCATGCTCAATGAGGATCAACGCGCTTTTGTCCGTTGGGCCTTGGCCTATGAGCAGCATTGTCAAAGGCACCACTGGCTGGATTTTGGGGGGTTTTTATCGATACTGCCCAGTTGGATACGCGAAGAACGCCTATCTCTGCCCTCAGCGATCACCTTACACGGCTTCCACATAGAGCCTGCGCCCATTTATCTGCAAGCTTTCGCCGCCATGGCTGAGGTGGGTGTCAACATCACCCACCAAGCCACACCTGAGCCCACACCTTGTGACACGTATCGCTTGCATGCCTTTCCCACGATCGATGATGAGCTCATTCATGCCATTGGCTGGGCGCGAGACCACATAGAGAGACATCCCCATCAGCGGGTGGCCATTGTGGTCCCTGGGCTTCAACAGCAACTCGACCGAGTAGAAAAACATGCCAAGGCCATACTGGATCCACCGGCCATGTGCTTAGAAGCACCCAGCATCCCAAGTTGGCACATTTCTTTGGGACACCCATTAAGCAAAACCCCATGGGTCGCGCAAGCGTTGCATGTTCTAAAACTCTCACCCCACAAAATCCATCAGCCCGATGCCGCCCGACTTCTGGCCAGCCCATGGGTTAAAGGTATGGATGATGAGCGAGCAGAACGTCATCGATTGATCTTATGGTTGAACGACAAAGAGCCTTACTGGTTAGATGCGGGCACCATCATTCGCCGCGCCAAATCAATCAATGCCCATGCCTTTACCAGACAGTTCAGTCGCTGGCACAGCAAACGACTGGGCTCGCCAACGCGTGCCACCTCCAATCAGTGGGCTGAGCAGTTTCAGGAAGAACTCACATCACTGGGATTTGGGTTCGGCCGGACTTTGGATCGGGTGGAGTATCAAACGCTGCAACATTGGCACCGCGTGTTGGAACAATTCGCTGGCCTCCAGGCAGCCTACCCCACAGAGGCAGCCACCCTATCGAGGGCTCAAGCGCTCGAGCAGTTGAATGCATTGGCGCATGAGATGTTATTCAGAGAGCAAGACCCAGGTGCCCCCATTGCGCTGTTGGGCATTCAAGAAGCGCTCGGGGCTCAATTCGATGCCGTTTGGTTGACAGGCATGGATGAGGACAGCTGGCCCGCCGCACCACGGCGAGATCCATTGATCCCCGGTGGATTTCAAGCCAACATCCTCACCGCATCCGCAGACGGATGTCTGGCGTTGGCCAAACAACAGCTGGCAGGCCTCATGGCAACAGCGCCGCTCATACACGCCTCGTATGGCCTGGGTGATGATGCCCTACCCCTAAAAGCCAGTCGACTATTGACCGTTTGGGGGGAGTGGGTGATCGAGACACACACCCAACCTGGTCAAGCCATGCCCATGGCCCAAGCGTCATTGGAGGTGGTGGCGGATGATTCGAAAGCCGCAAACCTCGAGGAAACAACGACGCGCGGGGGTGTGCACTTATTGAACGCACAATCTACCTGCCCTTTCAAAGCGTTTGGCCAGTACCGCCTCAAAGCGCGTGATCATCGAACACCCAGACCTGGCATCAGCGCCAAGGATCGAGGCACGATGGTTCATGATGCACTGGAATCAATTTGGCATGAGCTGAAAGACAGTGAAGGTTTGGCGTCTCTGGATGACAATGCGCTTCAGCAAAAGGTCGAACAGCACGTCGGCGATCAGCTCAACGCGTATCTGGCCAAACACCCCAAAGGGCTTGAAGAGAGTGCGCGCCATCTTGAAGCTGAGAACTTAACGCTCAAAATCCACCGCTGGCTCACACTTGAGCGGCAACGTCCTTCGTTTCGTGCTAAGCACGTAGAAAACAGCGTTCAACTGACCATTGGTCCTTTGACTTTAGAAGGAAAAGTGGATCGCATTGATGAACTGCCCAATGGTGATCACATCGTGATTGACTATAAGACAGGAGAGACTGGTAGATCCGACTGGAATCCCAGTGGCCGGATTAAAGACGGTCAACTGCCTGCTTATGCACTCTCGCTTGATCCACCACCCAAAGCCATTGCCTTTGCCAAAATCAATAAAGATGGCATCGGGTTTGAGGGACTCTCGGACCACCCGCTGGACATTGCTGGTATTGAGCCGATTGAAAAATACAAACGCTCACCTTTTAAAGCCATTGAAGACTGGGATACGCTGGTCGCGTCATGGCGAACACAACTGCAAAGATTGGCATCGGATTTTCAACAAGGCCATGCACCGGTTGATCCAGCCAAACCCGCCAGTTGCCAATACTGCCACCTCAAACCAGTGTGCCGCATCCAAGAAAGGCGTGCGTGGCTGGATGGCGAAGAAGACAAATCTCATGATGCAATGTTGAGTGACGGGGGCATTTTGGAATGACCGATCAACAGCAACGTCAGCTGGCCGTTGATACTCGACGCTCGGTCTTGGTCCAAGCGCCTGCTGGCTCTGGGAAAACATCTTTGCTGGTGGAGCGCTACATCGCGCTGCTGGCTTGTGTTGAAGCCCCTGAAAAAATACTCGCCATCACCTTCACCAAGAAAGCGGCGTCAGAAATGCGCCGACGGATTCTGGGCTACCTTGATCCTCAGTTCAAGGACTGGGCCGATCATGAGCAAGGCATCCAACAGGCCGTGGCCTCCTTGCAAAGTAACATTGAGGCCTGGGGATTGTTGGACAATCCGCAGCGCATGCAGATAAGGACCATCGACAGCTTCTGCCACAGCTTGGCACGCACCATGCCGATCGTTGGGCAGCTCGGCCCTGTCCCCCAACCCACAGAACAACCCAAACGTTTATACCGAACCGCTGCCCGCATCGCCTTGCAAGGCCAAGAGGTCAATGATCAAGAGGCGCTGGCCCGCCAGAAACTCTTGGCCTGGTGTGACAACAATCACTACCGCGTAGAAACATTGATTGCTCAGCTTTTGGCCAGACGCGAACAATGGCTTAAGTTAATCACCAATGAGAGCCATTTCAACCGCCAGCAACAAGATGCATTTTTGACACAGGTGGTTGAGGGTGTGTTGAGCCAAACGCATCGGGCTTGGCTGGACGCACTCGAGGAGCTCCGCATCGATCAGAACGCGCTGATGGATTGCCTATCGAAAGCAGCGGCTCAACTGATCGAAGAAGCGTCGGACTCACCGCTGACTGAGCTCGAAGGTTTCTATGAGTGGCCCAAGCCCATCTATGCTGAAATCTCGGTATGGCGCGCGCTGACTGAAGCCTTGGTGACACAGGCAGGCCCTTGGCGAAAATCACCCAACAAGAATCAAGGCTTCCCGCCAAAAAGCCCCCAGAAGATCGCCATTGAGCCGATCTTGGAAGCATTAAGGACGCGGCCTGAGCTGGCGCTGCTCCTTAAAGAAACGGCTGATCTACCTCACCCGCATTACAACGACGAGGAGTGGGCCATCCTAGAAGCGCTGATCAGCGTGTTGAGATGTTCGGCCACTCACTTGAACTTGTTATTTGCTCAAACGGGCATGAGTGACTTTACCGCTTTGAGTGCCGCTGCACTGCAAGGGCTGGGTGATGATGAAAGTGGCTACAGCGATCTGGCCCTCTATCTTGATAACACCATTGACCATATCTTGGTCGATGAGTATCAAGACACCAACTGGACACAGTTTCAACTGCTTGAGCGGCTGATCCAAGGCTGGGAGCCTGATGCCCACCGCACCCTCTTTATGGTCGGCGACCCGATGCAATCGATTTATCGCTTCCGTGAGGCAGAGGTCGGCTTGTTTGTCAGAACCCGTCGCACGGGCATCCAAGGTCATACGCTTAAATACGCTCAATTGACCCGCAATTTTCGCTCCAGCCACACCATTGTTGAGTGGGTCAACGCACACCTGGGTCCTTTGTTCCCAACCCATGAGGACATCGCCTCCGGTGCCATTGCCTATGCGCGCTCAAACGCCACCATTGATGAGCCCGGCAACGTGTTGGTGCAGGGATTTGAGGATCCCGAACAAGAAGCGCTGGCGATCGCGGATCACATCGCATCACTGCTGGCTCATCATGACCATGACTCGCCCTTGAGTGTCGCTGTCATTGTCAGGGCAAGAAGCCATCTTCGCTTCATCGTGCCTGTGTTACAGCAAAGAGGCATTCCTTTCCGTGCTGTCAAACTCGATAAACTGATCGACCGGCCAGTGGTTCAAGACCTTTTGGCCCTGACCCAGGCCCTCAGAAACCCAGAACATCGAGTCGCCGTATTGGCACTGCTTCGCTCACCCATGGTGGGTCTAACTCTTGATGACTTACTGGTGATCTCAGCGTCTGAGGATTTAGGTCAGATGCAACAATTGGCTCAACATCTATCTGACGACGCTGGCCGCCGTGCAAAACGCGTTTTCGACCTGCTTGATAAGGCCAAGGATCACATCGGCAGACGGTCTATGGCGGAGCTGGTCGAGGGGGCTTGGTACCGTCTGGGCGGCCCACACTGCTCGACCTTGAATAACCATGAACAACAAGCGCTCGAGGTCAACGCCTATCTGGATGCATTGGCCCAGGCAGAGCTCAATGGCTTATTGGATGATTGGAATGACTTCCTCGAGTGGCTCAATGATGCCCACACAGACAGCGGGGCCACGGGCACAGAGGTGCACCTCGATGTCTTGACCATGCATGGCGCCAAAGGATTGGAATGGGATGCGGTCATACTCCCCAGTCTACAAGCAAGGCCCAATCAATCCGACAGCGAGCTGATGTATTGGCTCCCCTTCCCGCTGGAAGACGATGAGCAAGGGGTGTTGATGGCCCCGTTGAGCGCATCGGATGAACAAGCCAACTCACCGCGCGTCAACCTGATCAAACGAGAACAACGGCGCCGGCAAAACTATGAATCTTTGCGCTTGATGTATGTCGCCACCACACGCGCCAAACAGTCATTGTTTTTAAGTGCTGTTTTAAAAGAGAACAAGGATGGCCAGATCAGTGCGCCCGCTGGTAGCTTACTGGAAACTGTTTGGCCCACGTTAGGCTCGTTGTTTGAGGCCAGTCGATCATTGAGTGATCAGACTGGCGACACGTCTTCCTTGGGTTCGGCACAAACAGAGTCGGAGACGGATCAAAGCGAAGAACCAGCCCCAGCGCCCCTGCCTGATCAAAATCTCTACAGAGTCAGCGCCGACTGGCAACCTCAATGGCCCCATACCATGACTTGGAAACCAGCCATTGAACCCAGAGAGCACCTAGGTGAGATTGAGTTTAACTGGGCAGGCACGGAAGCCAGGCGCGTAGGCACTGTCATGCATCACCTACTGGAGTGGATTGGCCGGCGGGGCATCGAGCACTTGGGTAACGATGACCACACGCTGCTCACTGGAAAAATACCAGCGCTTCTGACATTACTGGGCACTTCAGAAAAGGAAGCACCGCCACTCACTGAACTGCTGACCAACACATTGGATCAGGTGATGAAAAGTGAGACAGGGCGATGGATATTGAGTGGTCAGCACCAGCAATGCGCATGCGAATACGCGCTCTCTGGACTCATTGATGGTCAATGGGTCAACGCAGTGATCGATCGAACCTTTATCGATGAATCGGGTACGCGCTGGATCATTGACTACAAATCAGGCCATCATGCCGGGGGCGATCTGGCTGGGTTTCTAGACCAAGAAGCGGAACGCTACACCGAACAATTGAACCTCTATCGGCGCCTATTTCAACAACTGGGTGAGACCGACATCAAAACAGCCCTTTATCTCCCACGACACGATGCCTTAAAAATGGTGGACTGATGAGGCGTTTAACCAACGCATCGATTAAAACAGGCATGCACTGGCTCGCCACTCAGGAGCCTCGCTTCAAAATCGCATTAGAGAAAGTTGGCTATCCCACCCTCCGAACCAAACCCGATGGCTTTGTTGGCCTCATGCAAAGCATTGTCTCTCAGCAATTGAGCACGCAAGCCGCCAGAACCATTTGGACACGGTTATTGGCAAGTGGCCTCACCGACCCCTTGGTGATCATGAACAGCCCTGATGAACCCCTTCGGGAAGCGGGCTTATCCAGGCAAAAGATTCGCTATGTCAGAGCACTTGCTGAAGCGCCCATTGACTATCCTGCTTTAAGAAATCAATCCACTGCAGAGGTCGTTGATGCGTTGATCCCCATTCTTGGCATCGGCCGATGGACTGCTCAGATGTATGCGCTGTTTGCCTTGCAGCATGCAGATGTTTTTGCTCCCCATGACTTGGGGCTGCAAGAAGGCATGCGGAAACTCTTTGGCCTTCCTGAGCGCCCCAATCACACAACGGCAAACACGCTGGCTGAGCCATGGTCGCCCTGGCGCTCGGTCGCATCGCTTGCGTTGTGGGACTATCACGATCAAGTCAATTAACCAAGCCATCTTGTGTGGCCACAAATCTTTTCCCCCTCAGGTAAGATGAAGGCTTAATTGGCTCAAGGAGGACGCTTAATGCGCCAGCTAGAGGGAAAAGTCATTGCAA
>CAYWVH010000010.1:19201-41621 GCA_964461845.1 uncultured Wenzhouxiangella sp. | reverse complement strand
CAAAGGTCAGTATGCTTCGTGATGGATCAGTCAAGCCGCGACACAGCCTTCCTGGCACCGTATCTCTTCTCGAATCATAATCATCAAAATCAATGCTTCCGTCGGTAATGGATGGCACTGTGCCAATCGCGCCCAACTTAGCAGCCTCAATTACTAGGTTTGAGGTATCAATGGTGGCAGACCCCTGAACGGCAGCAGCAGTGCCAAGGATCACTTTTGGTTGAGCAGTTGCAGATGCTGTCCACTGAATTTCTAACGAGTTCCAACCAGTGCTGGCGTTTTCAGCGACCAGAGTTTGAGCAGCCCCAGCGTTAGCAAAAACGACAGAAACATCATTCCCGCTGGCGTCGTAGGTCGCCGTGATCACAGGGGAGCTAGCACCGTTTTCAGCCTGGAACAGCGTGACATTGGAGGTGACACCATTTAAAAAGAAATAAAACCTAACATTAAAAGTTGTCTCAGCAACCGGAGAGGTATCGGTGAGAAAGGCTGGAATTCCGTCAAGCGCAACCCGCAGACCACATGGCCCTGCAAGACGACGATTTCCATCGACACGCGTACCCACACTCAACTTAGTTACGCCTTCTTTAGCGGCCCAATTATCTAGAGTACAGGTTGCCGCCTGCGTGTTGGTCATGGCCAGCGTAGCCATCACAACAGCAGCAACTCCAAACAAAATTTTAGACTTCGAATTCTTCATAGAGATCTCTCATCACTCGTGGCAACATCTATCCGTCACCTATTTATTTATGCCATTTTATCTGACAATCAGCCAGTCTGCTGGGCGAAGCAGACATTCCGACTAACGCAGTCTACCTAATATGCTGATATCCCGCAACCTTAACCTTGCTTTTACAAATCCCGCCCAAACCGAGGCTCCGACAATAAAAAACCCGCCAGAAAGCGGGTTTTTTGAGCATTTTGGTGTGTTCGGTCCGAGCCAAACCCCAAAGACGCTTAACGTTTCGAGAACTGAGTCGCTCTACGCGCCTTGTGGAGACCGATCTTCTTACGCTCCACAGCCCGAGCATCCCGAGTCACAAAGCCCGCCTTTCTCAAAGGTGAGCGAAGGGTTTCGTCATATTCCATCAAGGCACGTGCCACACCCAGACGGATTGCACCAGCCTGGCCTGTGGTGCCGCCACCTTTAACCGTGACATTGATGTCGAACTGATCGAGCATGTTGACCAAGGCCAAGGGCTGGCGCACGATCATGCGAGCGGTTTCACGCCCAAAGAACTCATCCAAGGGCTTCCGGTTAACCGTGATTTGGCCTTGGCCTTTGCGGATAAAGACCCGAGCACTTGAAGTCTTGCGTCGACCGGTCCCGTAATACTGTTCAGTTGCCATGTTGATTCAGTCCTAATTAAATGTCTAATGCTTGCGGCTGCTGAGCGACATGCGGATGCTCAGGCCCTGCATAAATCTTCAACTTTGAGAGCATGTCACGGCCCAATGGACCTTTGGGCATCATGCCTTTGACCGCTTCTTGGATCGCCCGCTCTGGGTGGGTATCCAACAACTTGCCCAACGGCACTGATTTGAGGTTACCGATGTAGCCAGTGTGGCGATGATAGATTTTGTCGGCCAATTTATTGCCTGTCACATGCACCTTCTCGGCATTGATGATCACCACGTAATCACCGGTGTCGACGTGTGGGGTGTACTCAGGCTTGTGCTTGCCGCGCAGGCGTTTGGCCACCTCTGAGGCCAATCGGCCAAGGGTTTTACCGTCTGCATCCACCAAGTGCCAGTGGCGATGGATGTCTTGAGCGCGGGCGCTGAATGTCTTAGACATGTCCTTCAAACTCTCTTTTCAGGTCAGACTTCTGGGGTAAAGAGCGAGAATTTTACAGCAAAGGCTGGCCGTTGGCAATCCCACACCCCCATTTAGGCCAATCTCAGGCCTGAGGGGGCTGATCGGGGAGCCTTAAGCGCTCCACCACCTCACCCCCTTGGATGTGGCGCTCGATGATCTCATCCAAATCCGCCTCATCCACATAGGTATACCAGACCCCTTCTGGGTAAATCACCAACACAGGCCCCTCTTCGCAGCGATCCAAACACCCCGCTGTATTGGCCCTGACCCCACCTGGGCCTGTGAGTCCCAGGGCTTTGAGCTTGGCCTTGGCATACGCCCGAAGCTCGCCGGAGTCACACAAAGCACACGAGGGGCGCTCAGCCCCCTCGGCGCGGCGATTGGTGCAAAAAAACAAATGGTGGCGGTAATAGCCCATGGGTGCTGATCGATCAGTCTGATTTGGGCTTGAAGTTGTAAACCAGATTCACGGTCGATAGCAAATCGGTTTTCTTCTTGCCTGGGTCCACATCGGTGTTGTGGCGAAGCGTCAGACCTGTTTTCAGCGACACCCGAGAATTGATCGCCACACTCAAGGAAGTCGCGTTTTCAGCAAAAGTATTGTCTGATCCTGCCTCGATCAACAACTTGTTATTAAATTCTGTGGTCTCTGAGACATTCCAGCGGTAGTCAAAGAAGCCCCGAGCGATGAACTCATCGTCTTGTTTGTTGGTGGCTCTGACTTCTGTCATCCGAAAACCAGGGCCTGCCTCAACACGCAAACGATGGATCTCGGTATCGATCAAGCGATAACCATAACCCAGCGCGGCTGAGGCCTGATAGCTGAAAGTAGAAAAACGGTCGCGGTCATAACGAAGCGCGCCGACCGCGTAGCGGTGGCCACCGAATTGATAATCCGTCCGATTCGCCAACACAAAGCGGTTGGCGCTCGTCTGGCCACTGTCTCTTGAGTAAACGCCACTGGCGGTGGACTCATTCGACCAGTTGTTTCTCTCGACCAAAACCTCGACCTTGGCGTTGGCGGATTCAGAATCTGAGTTGCCTCGGTTGACCACCAAGCCAAGCTCACCCGAGCCAGACCAATCAATATCTTGAGCCAGCACAGGGGCTGCGATCAAAAGTGAGGTCAAAATAAGAAATGAGGCAAGCGTGGTGCGTGTTTGGGTCATGACGTTCCTTTACTGGTCTTTTTGGTCTTTGAACAAGACTGAAAATTATACGCCCGATGAGCCCTCACAATGCGCCCGTGGACGGTTTTGGCTTGGATGACCTCAGCCTGCGAATCGGCGAATCAACCAACGCTCCACCCAACTGTCCATCTGCCAGTTTTCTATGAACCCACAGTGCCCGCCTTTGGGGTGAACCGATAGGGTCAATGCGCCCATGGAGGGCAAGGATTCGAAATCAGAAATCGGAATGATGGGGTCATCGCTGGCGGTCAAGATCGTGGTGGGGATGGTTAGGCCCGATAAATAATCGCCTGCCACCGAGTAGCCCTCCAAGTAATCGGTCACATTCGGATACTCGGTGTAGCGATCGATCAGCCACTCGGTTTGCTGGCTCAGACGTCGAAATTTAAACCATTCACTAAAATCATAATCCAGCGGGAACAGCGCTTGCTTGATCCGCAGGGACTTTCGCCACTTACCGACAAAGTATTGGTGATAGACAAAGTGACCGTGCTCAAGCGCATCCATCACATGAATCGGTCGAATCACCGGACTGATCGCCACCGCCTCTGTTAAGTGAAGCCCCACTTCCTCGCCGCGCCTGGCCACGCGAAGCGTGAAATTGCCGCCCAAGGAAAACCCCACCAGATACACGGGCACGTCCTGACCGTGTCGGTCGCGCCAGTCTTTGGAGACTTTGGCCACCACATCCATCACCTCAAACAAGCGACACGAATGGAACAAGCCGACATTGAGATGGTGCGACTCACCGTGGTCTCTCAAATTCAACCGAAAAGTGGCAAGACCCGCCTGGTCTAGGGCGTGTGCTGCAGACAATAAGTAATTGGAGTTGGCGCTGCCTTCCCAGCCGTGGATCAAGACCACCAAGGGCTTTGGTTCATGTTCACCCAAGCCCACGGGTTGGTTGCGGTAACCCAACAACCTCGAGCCATCGTCAGCGCGCCAGACCTCGGCTTGGGTTCTCGCCAAATAATCCTTGGCTTTCACCCCCACCCGCCAGCGACGAAGCCTACCTGAGGTCATCATCGATTGCACATGGGCATTGCCCAGCAAGCCCTGGGGGTCAAACGGTGTGTCAGGCGACATAAAAGTTCTCGATCACTTGTCTGGATTGTCGGGCCAAGCCATCTCGACCCACTTCTAAATGGGTCAGGGGCTCGGCCACCATCACTTCGGCACGCATCTTCGGGTAGGACAAAATCCTCAAACAATTTTGGATGAAACTGCTGCCCGGCCCAAACACCGCGATCGCGTGCGCATCGGCGTGCGTTTCATCGTCCCGATACCGTATCCCCACCGGCACCACAGGCACGCCCGCTCGAATGGCGCTGCCAAACAAGCGGGCATGGAAGCGTCCCACTTGGGGCGCTCCTGGAATTCCTGCTTCAGGAAACACCCCGACGGTGTCGCCGTGTTTTAGTAGTGCCGTCATTTTCCTTTGTACTTTTTGTCTTGAGTTGGGATCACCCCGCTCAATAAAAATCGTTCCTGCGATGTGCGCGAGTTGTCCAACCAGCGGCCAGCGGGCAATTTCTGCCTTGGCGACCAACCATACCGGCCGGTCATTGTGCAAAATCAAAATGTCCAACCAAGAGACATGATTGGCCACCACCAAACACGCCCCTGCAGGCAGACGCCCTTGCTGAGACACCACCACACCACAAATGCGAAGCAACCTTCTGACCCACCATCGATGCACCCGAGAGCGCACACTCTTACCCCCCGCGGGCAATCGTCGAACGCCTGGAAGATAAGCGAGCAGCGCCAACGGCAGTAGCACAATGTGCACCAACAGCAAGGGCACCCGATAGGTCAGGCGCCAGCGGGCGAGCGGGCGTAAGCGCGACTCACTCACGGCTGACCTGTTAGGTCTTCAATCAGTGATGAGATAACCATGGTGCCCGATGCGTCCTGCTTTTTCTAAGTGGCGTGAAGAAATCATTGTATCTTGAACCACCATTTGTGCGACCATATGGGATTAATCTAGTCCGATATCGTTGAGCAGAACCTTCACTGTGGCCAGTTCAAAGACCCTACACCAAATCAAGATCGCCTCCAGCGGCCATGTCTTTAAAGCCAGGCCCGGTGAGACGGTGTTGGCCGCTGCCCTTCGTCAAGGCATTGTGTTGCCCTACAGCTGCAAGAATGGCACTTGCGCGAGCTGCAAATGCCAAGTGATTGAAGGGGCTTTGGACTATCCCTACAACCCACCCCAAGCACTCGATCTCGAGGACTTGGCCACCGGGCATGGGTTGACCTGCCAAGCCGTGCCCAAGTCTGATTTGGTGATTGAAGCCCGAGAACTCAAGCAAGTGGCCGATATTCCAATAAGAAAACTCCCCGCTCGCGTCGAGAGCTTGCATCAGTTCACGCCCGAGATCATGCGGGTGAGGCTAAAACTGCCAAAAGCCGCGAGGCTTCAATTCTTAGCGGGTCAATACATCGATATCTTGTTGCCCGAGGGCAAACGTCGCGCTTTCTCGATCGCCTCGCCGCCGGCTCAGACCGACTACATTGAGTTGCACATTAAATATGTCTCGGGGGGTGGCTTCACCAGCCACGTGTTCGAGGGCATGGCCGAAAAAGAAATCCTGCGCCTAGAAGGCCCGTTGGGGACTTTTTTTGTTCGCCGCTCCTCGACTCGCCCCATGATCTTAATGGGCGGAGGCACCGGGTTTGCCCCCCTAAAAGCCATGATCGAAGAGATGGTCCACGATGCACAAAGCCATACGGATGAGGATGAGGCGCCACCTCGAGACATCACACTCTATTGGGGAGTGACCCAAGAAAGCGATTTGTACGCCAAAGCGCTGATCGAGGAATGGGCCCTAGCATTGCCGAACTTTCGGTTTGTGCCGGTGTTGATGGACCCATCCAGCGACTGGTCTGGGAAGGTGGGCTTTGTGCATGAGCACGTGGTTCAAGACCACCCAGACCTATCGGGCTTTGATGTCTATATGAGTGGACCACCGGCGATGATCCACTCAGCACGCGCTGCTTTTTTAGAAGCCAACCTGCCTGAAGATCGCCTCTTCTATGACTCGTTTGATTTTGCGCCCGATGTGCCGCTGAATCCGAATTGAACTAAACGACAAATAAATTTCTCAAAGCAAGCCCGGGATCGGGTTGGCGCATCAACGACTCCCCTATCAAGAACGCACCGATGCCGCCGGCTTGCAGTTGGGCGACATCGTCTGGTGTGTGAATCCCACTTTCAGAGACCACCCATCGATCGGTTGGAATCATGGGCGCCAATCGAAGGCTGGTGTTGAGGTCTGTTTTAAATACATGAAGGTCACGGTTGTTGATGCCGACAAGCTCAATGTCACTCTTCAGTGCCCGCTCCAGTTCATGCTCGTCATGCACTTCCACCAACACCGCTAACTCAAGAGACTGGGCCAGGCCAGCCAGATCATGAAGCTGGCCATCATCGAGCGCGGCCACGATCAATAAGATGGCATCGGCACCCAACACGCGGCTGTCCCACACTTGCCAAGCATCGATGATGAAGTCTTTTCGAATCACTGGCAGCTCGCATGCCTCGCGCGCAGCCACCAGGTAATCTCGATGCCCTTGAAAATATTCCTCATCGGTCAACACCGACAAGGCTGCAGCCCCGCCTCTCTCATACGACTGAGCCAACCAGACTGGATCAAAATCGTCTCTGATGATTCCAGCTGAAGGTGAGGCTTTTTTAATCTCTGCAATCACCGCATCTTGGCTTTGGGCCGCTCGGCTTTTTATGGCGTCGGCAAAGTCCCGAGTGGGACCCAAGTCTTGCGCTTTGGCTTTCAATTCTTCCAGAGGATGATGGCGTTTCCCAAGCGCGATCTCCTCGGCTTTGGTCACCAAAATGCGCTTTAAGATGTCTGTGCTCATGCCCCCTCCCCGATCGTGTGGGTGGCTTTGGCATACCGCATCAACAAATCCCAAGCCTTCCCTGAGTCAATGATCTCAAACGCTCTGACCACGCCTCCTTGTAAATTCGGGGCCAAGCCCGCCACGTAGATCGCCGCCCCTGCATTCATGCCCACGATCTGGCGCGCTGAGGGTGTGCCTTGGCCAGACAAAACAGCTTGGACCATGGCCAAACTCTCTTCAGGCCCTGAGACTTGCAAGCCATCCAATGGTTGAGGATTGAGGCCCAAGTCTTGGGGGCTCACCGTGTATTCGCTGACCTCGCCGTCTTTCAATTCAGCGATGTGGGTGGTGGCCTCAGGTGATAGCTCATCGAGCCCATCGTCGCTGCTGACCACCAAGACATGCTCAGCCCCCAACTGGCGCATCGCTTCGGCCATGGCCCGAACACGCTCAGGGCTGAAAACACCCAATACCTGATTAGGAGCCTTGGCTGGGTTGGTCAAAGGGCCCAGCAGGTTAAACAAACTCCAGAGCCCCAACGCACGCCTTGGTCCGATGGCATGACGCATGGCGCTGTGGTGTTGGGGTGCGAATAAAAACGCAATGCCCAAAGATTCAATCAACGCTTGGGCCTGACCTGCGCTCAAGTCCAATCGACACCCAGCGGCTTCTAAAAGATCAGCCGCACCTGACTTGCTGGATACTGATCGGTTGCCGTGCTTGGCGATGTTCACACCCGCTGAGGCGGCAACAAAAGCAGAAGCCGTAGAGACATTAAAAGTTGATGCACCATCGCCTCCAGTGCCCACGATGTCGGTCAGGCCTTCGATGTCGACCGAGACGGGAGTGGCGAACTGGCGCATCACAGACGCTGCCGCTGCGATCTCATCAACACTCTCGCCCTTAATGCGAAGCCCAACCAACAACCCACCAATCGCTGCAGGATCGGCCTCGCCCTCCATGATCTGGGTCATGGTTTGGCGCATCAGATCAGAGGGGACGTCCAGACCTTGGGTGAGCTGATTCAGTGCTTGTTGAATGGGCGATCGGGTCTCGGTCATGGTGAAAACATCGGTTCTTTTTACTGGGTTGGGAGTTGGTCTAGAAAGTTCTTCAGCAATTGATGGCCATGCTGGGTCAGGATCGATTCTGGATGGAACTGCACACCTTCGACCAAATGCGATCTGTGACGAAAGCCCATGATCTCATCTTTGCTGTCTGTGCCCGCCTCAACGGTCCACGCCGTTTCTTCCAAACAATCAGGCAGCGAGTCTCTGGCCACCACCAAGGAGTGATAACGGGTGGCTTCAAAAGGGTTGGTCAGTCCCTTGAAGACCCCTTGGTCGGTGTGGTGCATCAAAGAGGTCTTGCCGTGCATCACTTGTTTTGCTCTGACCACCTCACCCCCAAACACCTGGCCGATGACCTGATGGCCCAAGCACACGCCTAAGATGGGGTAGCGGCCGGTGAGTTCTTTGACCACATCCAAACACACCCCTGACTCATCGGGCGTACAAGGCCCGGGTGAGAGCACGATGGCATCGGGATTGAGCTTCTCGATGGCTGGAATGTCGATCGCATCGTTTCGGTGGGTGATGACCTCTGCACCCAACTCACCCAGATACTGCACCAGGTTGTAGGTGAACGAGTCATAGTTGTCGATCATTAGAACCTTAAGCACGATGTCTATTCCACTGTTGCAATCATGTAGCTGGTGACCAAACGGTCCACGATAGCGCACTATAAAACGAAACTGTGCAGGTTTGGGTGAAGCCTCTTAAAGTTCACTCGTCATCTGACTTGAGTTTTAAGAGGCTGAGGCTGACAATGGTTTGAAGGAAGGACCTTAGGGGTATCATGAAACAGGCTCAACCAAAATCAGTCATCTTTGCCACACGAGGGCTCACCAAAGTCTATCAAGTCGGTGAGCGAGAGATCCATGCCCTCAGAGGCGTTGACCTCGATCTTTATGCCAAAGAGTTTGTGGTCATGCTGGGGGCATCAGGCTCTGGGAAGTCGACCCTTTTAAATATCCTAGGTGGCTTGGACACCGCCACAGGCGGTGACGTTCGCTATGGCGACCAAGACTTGGTCAATGCGTCCGAGCGTGTGCTGACCCAATACCGACGACACCATGTCGGCTTTGTCTTTCAGTTTTATAACCTGATCTCTAGCCTGACCGCTCGAGAGAATGTGGCGATTGTCACTGACATCGCCAAAAATCCAATGACCCCTGAAGATGCATTGGCACTGGTCGGCTTGAGTGACCGGCTGGATCATTTTCCCGCGCAATTATCAGGCGGCGAGCAACAACGCGTGGCCATCGCTCGGGCAGTGGCCAAACAGCCTCAAGTTTTATTATGCGATGAACCCACGGGGTCTTTGGATTCTAAAACAGGCGTTCGGGTGCTCGAGACTCTAGAAACCGTCAACAAAGAATTGGGCACCACCACTGTGGTCATCACCCACAATGTGGTGATCGGACAAATGGCCGATCGGGTGATTCGCTTAAGCGATGGGCGTGTGGTTGAGTCCATTGAGAATACAGAGCGCGCACCCCCATCAAGCCTTCATTGGTAAACACGCAAAAAGCCCATGCAAGCGCTGAACAAAAAACTGCTACGTGATCTCAAAGGACTGTCCGGCCAGCTGGCCGCCATCACCTTGGTCTTGGGTGCGGGGATCATGACGCTGGTGGTCTCGGTGGCGACCTTGGATGCCTTAAAAGCCACCCAAGCTGATTTTTATGAAAGCCAATCGTTTGGTGAGCTGTTTGCTGATCTGAAACGCGCACCGATTCGAGTCTCTGAGCGCTTGGCGTCGATTGAAGGGATCGATCAATTGGAGACCCGCATTCAAGCCCCGATGCGCTTGAGCCTTGAAGGGTTTGGCGACCCCATCCACGGCACCGTGGTCTCCATCCCCGATGGCCGGCAACCGATGATCAGCCAGCTGTATCTTCGTGAGGGCCGACTGCCGCTGGCCGATCGCTTCGATGAGGTGGTGATTTCAGATGGCTTTGCCATCGCCCATGGGCTGCATGCAGGGGATGCCCTCGATGCCACCATTGGTGGGCGCGCCGAGCGCTTGACCATCACCGGCATTGCGCTCTCCCCTGAGTTCATCTACCAAAGAAGCCCAGCGGATTTGTTTCCAGATCATTTGCGCTATGCGGTGATGTGGATGAACCGGTCGGCGCTCGCCAGCGCTTATGGCATGGAAGGGGCGTTCAACCAACTGGTGGCGACCCTACAACCCAACACCCATCCCCAATCTGTCATTGATGCCGTTGATCAAGCGCTCAAACGCTACGGGGGCATTGGCGCCTATGGCCGTGCGGATCATATGTCGCACCGATTCTTATCCGAAGAGATCAAGCAATTGAGTGTGATGGGCACGGCCTTGCCTGTGATCTTCTTAGGTGTGGCGGCTTTTTTGCTCAATGTCTTGATGGGGCGTTTGATGGCGCAACAACGCCAAGAGATGGCCATGCTGAAAGCCTTTGGCTACGGCCGGCCCACCATTGGCTTGCACTACATCAAACTCACTTTATTGATCGTCTTGATCGGTGCCGTGATAGGGAGCCTGCTCGGTGCTTGGGCCTCCGGCGCCATGGCCTCGCTGTATCTCGACTTTTTCCGCTTTCCAGAAATGAAAGTGGGCATCAGCTTTAAGTTAATTGCCCAAGGTGCCCTGATTGCCGGTGGTGCGGCGATGCTGGGCACTTGGCGAGGCATTGCCAAAGCCATGCTCTTACCGCCCGCTCAGGCGATGCAGCCGCCCACCCCGACCCACTTTAAGCCAAGCCTCTTCGAGCGATGGGGGATATTTAAGCGTTTAAGCCAACCCAAGCGCATTGTCATCCGCCATCTGATGCGCCACCGCTTCAAAGCCACGTTCTCGATCATCGGCATCAGCTTATCGGGCGCTTTGTTGTTGGTGGGGAGTTATCAGTTCGCCGCCACCGATCAATTGCTGGATGTGCAGTTTCGTTTGATTGAAAAAGCAGACCTTCGGTTGGTGTTTAACGAACCTAAGCCCAGAGGCAGCTTAGTGGAATTGAAACATTTGCCTGGCATGTTGCATGTGGAGGGTTTTCGGGCTGTGCCTGTGCGTCTGATCAACGGCCATAGAGATTATCGAACCAGCATCATGGGCACCTCAGCCCAACCTGAGCTTCGATCTTTATTAAATGAGCAACGCGTTGTGCAAACCCTGCCAGAGGATGGTCTGGTGTTGAGCGATTATCTGGCGGGCATGTTGGGGCTGCGCGTGGGCGATCGAGTCTGGCTGGAGATCTTAGAAGGGCAACAACAAACGGTCCAAGCCCCAGTCGTTGCAACGGTCTCTGACTGGGTCGGGGTCAGCGCCTATATGCATCAAGACGCACTCAATCGCTTGCTGGGTGAAGGCGCCATGATCAATGGTGCTTGGGCGATGATTGATGACTCACAACAAGATGAGTTGTTTGCCTCGCTGTGGGCGCGGCCTGCGATCGCGGGGGTGGGCATCGTGCATCTGGCAGAAACCCAAATTCGGGATTTTATTCGAGAATCGATTCTGGTCATGATGGGTGTGTTGCTGCTGCTGGCAGGCGGCATTGCCTTTGGGGTGATCTATAACAATGCAAGGCTCTCATTCTCAGAGCGTGCCAGAGAATTGGCCACGCTTCGTGTTTTGGGTTTTTCGAGACGAGAGGTGGCTTCTGTGCTGATTGGTGAGATGGCTTTCCTGACTGCCATTGCCATCCCCATCGGTTGGGCGGTGGGCTGGTTATTGGCCAGAGGTCTCACGCAAACTTTCAGCATGGAGTTGATGAGAATTCCTTTCATCATCACCAAAGAAGCCTATGCCCTATCCGCCGGTGGCGTCCTTGTTGCCTCTTTAATCTCTATGGCCTTGATGGCGCCCAAGCTTTATCGACTCGATATGGTGATGGCATTGAAAACGGTAGAATGAGCCTATGAACTTAAAAACCTTTGGCTGGATCGCCACCGCCGCTTTGGTGCTTGTTGTGTTGGTGTGGGCATTTTGGCCCACCCCTGAACCGGTCAGCACCTTCACCGTCACTCAAGGGCCTTTTGTCGAGACCATCGAGGATGAGGGCTATGCCCGTGTTCGCAATCCGCATCGGGTCTTGGCCCCGATCTCAGGGTTTATGCGCCGTGTTGAATTAGAGCCCGGCGATGCCGTCAACCAAGGCGATGCTTTGTTTGAACTGGAACCTCTGCCGACGCCAGCGCTCGATAGCCGCAGTCGAGAACAAGTGATCGATGCCATCGAAGCGGCCAAAGCCCGGGTGGCGCTGGCCGAAGCCCAACTCGACATCCAACAAAGCCAGGCTCGGATGGCCGAGGCAGAACTGGCTCGCCAACAAACGCTGTTTGAGCGTCAGTTCGTCTCCCAAGAAGCCATTGAGCGGGCAACAAGCCAAGCCGAAACCGCCTTGGCTGCTGAGCACGCAGCAGAACATGCGGTTGAAGTGGCGATGTTTGAGCTAAAAGCGGCCGAGGCCAATTTAGCGATCCAAGATGGAGCGAGAGGTGCCATTGATCAACCCAGCTTGGTGGTGCGCTCCCCCATTGCCGGCACCGTGATCAATCGAGAGCGCTGTTGTGAGGGACCGATCAACATGGGGGAGCCTGTGTTGGAGATTGGTGATCTATCCACACTGGAAGTCAGAATTGATCTGTTGTCGATGGATGCGGTCAAGGTAAAACCTGGCATGAGCGTCTTACTCGAGCGCTGGGGTGGCGAAGAGACCCTAGATGGCGTGGTCAGACGCGTCGAGCCCCGAGGGTTTATGCGCACCTCTGCACTCGGCGTGGAAGAGCAACGCGTGCCTGTCTTGATTGACATCACCTCACCTGTTGAGGCGTGGGGTACGCTCGGGGATGGCTATCGTCTTGAGGGTCGTTTCATTCTTTGGGAAGGCCAAGACGTAGTGCAACTGCCGACCAGCGCTTTGTTCCGACAAAATGATCAGTGGCAGGTATTTGTGGTGGAGCAAGGCCGAGCCATCCAACGCCAAATTGACATTGGTCGAAGAAGTGGCCTAAGAACTGAGGTCATCGATGGTTTGGTGGTCGGCGAGCAAGTCATCATCCATCCCAACGACCGACTGAGTGATGGGGTTAGGGTGAGTACTGAGTAGATTGACTGCGTTGCTCATTCATCAAGGAGCCCCTTAACCCTCTCCCCCACTGGCCTCAATTACGGCTTTGACCACCGCTTTGCCCTTGTTGAGCGTTTCCTCCCACTCCAAAGTGGGATCGGAGTCGGCCACAATCCCCGCCCCTGCTTGAATCTGCAGCACGCCATCTTTCACAATGGCTGTGCGAATGGCGATTGCCAAGTCTGCTTCATGGTGCCAATTGAAATACCCCACGGCACCGGCATAGATCTCACGTCTGACCGGCTCGAGCGCTTGGATGATCTCCATCGCCCTGACTTTGGGTGCGCCTGACAAAGTGCCGGCTGGGAAGGTGGCTTTCAAGACATCCATCGGTTGGATGCCAGCCTCAATCTCTCCGTGGACTTCACTGACCAAGTGCATGACATGGGAGTAGCGCTCGATCACCATCTGATCGGTCAGGGTCACAGACCCAGTTTTGGCGATCCGGCCGATGTCGTTGCGACCCAAATCAATCAACATCAAATGCTCGGCCAATTCTTTTGGATCGGCTTTGAGTTCGGCTTCCAACTGACGGTCTTGTTCAGGTGTTGCACCCCTTGGGCGAGTGCCTGCGATGGGCCGGACCATGGCTTGATTGTCTTGCACCCGCACCAACACCTCAGGCGAGGCGCCCACCACATGGAAGTCCTCAAAATCGAAATAGTACATGTAAGGCGATGGGTTTAGAGCGCGAAGTGCTCGATACACATCAATGGGACGGGCGGCCAATTTCAGACGCATGCGTTGCGACAAGACCACCTGCATCACATCCCCTGCCAGGATGTACTCTTTGGCTTTTAAAACAGCTTCCTCGAACGAGGCCTGATCAAAATCAAACTCAAAGTCCTCAAACGAAGGTACCGGCAGATTCAAAGCAGGCGGATAGGTGGGTGCCCCCATGCGAAGGCGATGCACCAACTGATCTAAGCGCCTTTGTGCTTTGGCCCATGCATCAGGCTCATTGGGATCGGCGGTCACAATCAAGTTCAAACGGCCTGAGAGGTTGTCGAAGACCGCAAGTTCTTTGGCATCGACCACCATCACATCAGGAAGCGCTTCTGGATCTGGGGTGCTGGCCAAGCGAGGCTCAATCAAACCCACGATCTCATAGCCAAAATACCCCACCAAGCCACCCGTGAAGCCGGGAAGCTCATCGAGCTTCGGCGCATGCACCGCGTGAATGATCTGAGACAAGGCCTCCAAGGGATCGTCCACGGATTGCTGGCTGATCACTTGCCCGTGCTTTAACTCAATGAGCTCGTGACCTCTGACCTGCCAAGCTTGCTCTGATGGCAGCCCGATGATGGAATACCGACCCCAGTTCTCACCGCCTTGCACAGACTCCAACAAAAATGTGTTCGGGCCATCGGCCAATTTTAGATACACCGATAAGGGTGTATCCAAATCAGCAGCCACCGAACGCCAAACGGGAATGCGGTTATGGCCTGCCTTTTTTAATGCATCAAATTGGGTTTTGTTCATGGGCTGATGAGTTACGCCTCGATGAGCTTCTTGATCACGGCGGCGTAATCATCGGCATTGAAGATGGCAGAGCCCGCCACCAAGGTGTCGGCCCCGGCCGCTTTGATGGCCGCTGCATTGTCTGGTTTGACGCCACCATCGATCTCCAAGCGAATCGGCAAACCTGTGCCATCGATCCACGCTCTGGCTTGCTTGAGTTTTTCCAAACTCGATGGAATGAACGCCTGTCCCCCAAAGCCTGGGTTGACCGACATGATCAACACCAAATCAATCTTGTCTTTGACCCACTCCAGACAATCGAGCGGTGTGGTGGGATTGAATACCACCCCCGCTTGTAGTCCGTGAGATTTAATCAGGGTCAAAGTCGCATCCAGATGCTCGGTCGATTCTGGATGCACGCTGATCAGGCTCGCGCCAGCTGCGGCAAAGTCTGGAATCAAACGATCCACGGGTTTACACATCAAGTGCACATCAATCGGTGCTGTGATGCCATGGTTTCTTAGCGCCTGACAAACCAAAGGCCCGATGGTGAGGTTTGGGACATAGTGATTGTCCATGACATCAAAGTGCACCCACTTCGCCCCTGCGTCTAAGGCGGCTTGGGTGTCCTCGCCGAGCCTGGCGAAATCAGCGGACAAAATGGATGGGGCGATGACCAAGGGCTGTTTCATGGGGTTTGATGCCTCGATGTTGATCTGTCGATGTTGATCTCGATTCAGGTGCCCACACGGGCGTATAATTTAAGGCCGATTCTCATTGTAACCCGATGCCGTGGCCCATTACCCCACTCCGCCGCTAGCGCTTCTCCACCAAGGCAAGGTCAGAGACATTTATGCCGTAGATGCAGAGCGCCTATTGATTGTGGCCAGCGACCGGCTGTCTGCCTTTGATGTGATTTTGCCAGACCCAATTCCTAAAAAAGGCGAAATCTTGACCCGCATCTCCAATTTTTGGTTTGATCAGGTCGCCCACATCATCCCGAACCACTTATTGGCCAAAGGCCCCGTTCGGGCGGGTGAGTCCTCTGAGCTTGAGCAAACCTTGAGCGATCTTTTCAATGACCCCGGACTGGGCCAGGCGTTGAGTCATCGGGCCATGCTCACCAAACGGTTGCACCCTCTGCCCATCGAGGCCATTGTTCGGGGCTACATCACAGGCTCAGGCTGGTTGGATTATCAAACATCAGGCAAGATCAGCGGCATTGAACTTCCCAAAGGTCTGTCGCAAGCCCAAGCGCTGCCTCAAGCGATCTTTACCCCATCGACCAAAGCCAGCATCGGTGAGCACGACCAAAACATCGATTTTGAGGCCATGAAGGATCTACTTGGCCCTGCTTTGGCGATTCAGGTTCGAGACGTATCGCTGTCTATTTATCAACACGCCGCCGCCTATGCCAAAGAACGCGGCATCATCATTGCCGATACCAAGTTTGAGTTCGGCACCGATGGCGAAGGCAACCTTTATTTGATTGATGAGGTGCTGACCCCAGACAGCTCTCGGTTTTGGCCGATGGAAGACTGGGTCATTGGTCAAAGCCCACCGAGTTTTGATAAGCAGTTTGTCAGAGATTATTTGGAGACTTTGGACTGGGACAAGACCGCACCTGGGCCCCACCTGCCCCATGCGATCATCGACCAAACCCAACAACGCTATCTGGATGCGCAATCTAGGCTCGTACCCCAGCCCTAAAAAGATCAGGTTAAAATAAGCCCATGACTGTGACCAACCCCAATGCCCATCGAGACGCCTCTAAAGAACACGTGCCAGCGAGCACCGAGCGCGTTTATCAAGTCAAACGAAGCGATCTACCCTTGAGCTGCCCCACCCCTGAGATGGTGCTCTGGAACGCCCATCCGCGCGTTTATCTGCCCATCGAGAAGACCGGCAAGGCGCAGTGCCCTTACTGCGGGGCGCGCTTTGAGCTCACCGAAGACTGATTCAGGCCTCTGACGCTTAAGCCCATGACCCTTGTTTCAAAGCGCATCACCCAAGTGAGCGCTTTGCTGTTGGGCGCCACACTCTCGCTGGGCTTGGTCATCCCGAAAATCGCGGGCTTTGGTTTTTTGGCGCTGGCTTTGCTCGCGATCCTATGGCTCAGCTCGCATCGCGCTTGGCTCGATGGCGATCTCAACGCACTCGAGCGTTTGTTTGTTCTCTTCATCGGTCTATTTGTTGCGGTGTGGGTGATCGCCTGGATTGGGCACGGCCTGAGCCCAGCGGGCTTCGATGCCATGGGCAGAATGCTGAGACTTTTGCTCATCATCCCCCTTTTTCTGTTTTTCCGTCGGGCCGATGGCCTGGATCAAGCTTGGTGGTGGGGACTGGTCATGGGGTCACTGGTGGCAGGCACTTTTGCTGGGTGGTTTTTTCTAACGGGCCAAACAGCGACCTTTGAATCCAGGGTCGAAGGTGCGACCAATCCCATTTATTTTGGTGGCATTGCTTTGGCCATGGCGGTGATGTTGGTCGCCAAACTCAATGACCACGACATGCCCAAGCCTGTGGTGATCTTAGCGATCTTGATGGCGTTTATCGCCTCACTGCTCAGTGGCTCTCGCGGTGCTTGGTTGGCTTTGATGCCGATGATGGCGCTGTATGCCTTGACCTTGGGCAAACGCCAAGCACCGATCTGGCGCTTTGGGCTGCCCTTGCTCGCTGGCATCGGCGCATTGGCTGTGTTGTTTTTACCAGGCGTGCCCACCAGTGCGCGTTTTCTTGAAGGCTTTGATGAGTTGGTGCAGTTAATGCAAGGCAGCATGACTGAAGGTGCTTTGGGTCGACGCTGGCACATGTGGACCATGGCCATGGAATCGATGCAACATCATTGGTGGACGGGCATCGGCCCAGGTGCTTTTGCCGATGCTTTGCAAGCCGCCATTGCCAGAGGCGATGCCTCAGCATTGATGGCGCCTTATCGGCACCCCCACAGCCAATACCTGTCTGCGCTCACCGATGGCGGCTTGTTTTTATTGTGTGTGTTTGTGTTGCTCTTGGCGGTGGCGGCCAGACGTTTTTACCGTTTGTTTTTCAGTGGTCTGCAAAGCACGCGTCAATTGGGTTGGGCAGGATTGAGCGCGATCACGCTGCTTGCCGTCATGGCGCTGTCTGAATCGATCTTTGAGCGCAATGCCGGTATCGTTTGGTTTGGTTTGTTCAGCGCGAGCGCGATGGGTTTGGTGCATACAGCCCGGCGCCGAGAACTTGAGTTGGCTCGGTTGGCCAAACGCCAGCAAAGTTTGAGCGTGGTGATCATTGCCAAAAATGAAGCCGATCGCATTGAGCGTTGCTTGGCTTCTGTCCATGGCTGGGCCGATGAGGTCATTGTGCTCGATAGCGGCAGCGTGGATGAGACGGTGGCCATTGCCAAGCGCTACGCGACCACCGTCGAGCAAACCGACTGGCCAGGCTATGGCAAACAAAAACAGCGCGCGCTCGACATGGCCACCGGTGATTGGGTCTTGTCTGTTGATGCCGATGAGGCACTGAGTGATGAACTCAAAGCAGAGATCAGTTGTATTTTGAATCAAGCTGCCAACGATGACACCACGCATGAAACTGAATTCTCGGCCTACACCTTGCCTTGGGTCACGCATGCGTTTGGCCAAACCCTGAAACACGGTCGCTGGTCACGCACGCCGCTGAGACTGATCCAACAAGGTGCGGGGCGATTTAGCGATGCGCTTGTCCATGAGCACCTGGCCTTGCTGCCTGGCAAAAAAAGTGGCCATCTTGAGAGCGCCCTGCATCATTGGCCTTATCGGGATGTGACGCATGCCAAAGAGAAGTTGATGCACTATGCCGAACTCCATGCCCAACAACGGAAATCAACTCGACCCCCACAGGGGTTCTTGCTCATCGCTGGCTTGAAAGCAGCGCACACTTGGCTCGATAACATGATTTTTCGAGCCGCCCTCTTGGATGGACGGGCTGGCTGGATCTTAAGCGGCCTATTGGCTCGCTACACCTTTCAAAAATACCGACATTACTGATCGACCTCATAGCGATTCAAGCCTTGGGGGGAGGTCTTAAAGCGTCGGTGCAACCACCAGTATTGGGCAGGCGCTTGTCGAATGTAGCGCTCTAAGAATGCATTGAATCGTGTGGCATCGGCCACTGGGTCCTCGGTTGGAAAATCCCACCAAGGCGCTTCAATGTGCACCACCACCTGACCGCTGTCTTCATTTTTGATGGGGTACATCGGCACCACCACCGCTCTTCCCAAACGGGCCAACTCAGGCAACGCCTTCATCGTGGCGGTCTCGATGCCAAAAAAAGGCGCAAACACCGAGCGCTTGGGCCCGAAGTCTTGATCTGGGGCATACCACAACACCCCCCCAGCCCTTAAATGACGCACCATGCCCCGAAGGTCATCTCGGTCGAACATCTTTTCGGCATAGCGCACTCTGCCTTGGTTTTGGAAGCGCTCTAGGATGGGGTTGGATAAGGGCCGATATATCCCAGATGAGGCTTGGGCCTCACCAAACACCCGGGCTGCCCACTCCAAACACACCGTGTGTCCTGTGACCAGCAACACGCCCCGCCCTGTCGCTTGAACAGCTTGCACATGCGACAAGCCCAGCACCTGCCCATCCCCAGAACAGATCGGTTCATCTTGTCCCCAAGCCACGGCGATCTCACCCAGCGCTTCGGCCAGATGCCGAAAATGATCTTGCCTGAGGCCTTTTCTCTCCTCACAGCTCAAAGCCGGAAAACACCAGGCCAGGTTTTGGTCCACGATGCGCCTTCTTCGTGCCATGAGGCGCTCGAGTACAGGACCCAGCCAACGCGTGAGGGAGCGAGCCCTCTGCACTCGACAGCGCCCTAACAGACGAATCGGCCATAAGCCCAGATGCGTTAACCAGCCAGTCATGGCCCCATTATCGCGACTTTTTCAGGTTTTGCGACTTTTAAGACTTTTACTTAAAGTCTGTGCGACACTTCCAAACACCATGTTGTGGCTTTATCGACTCATTGTTGCCCTGATCTCCCCGCTGGCGCTTTACAAGCTTCGAGCGCTGGGACAATCGTGCTCGCCGAAGACCCAAGCCTTGTCGCCTACCCGAGTGGGTGATTTTTCTCATACCGAGTTAGATGGTAAAGCCATCGATCTATGGATCCATGGGGCCTCTGTGGGTGAGATCAACATGCTCCAAGCGCTGATCGAGCATTACCTTAACCAAAATCAGCGGGTAATGCTGACCACCTTTACACCCACAGGCCTGGATCGGGCCATTGAGTTGTTCGGTCAACGGGTGGACCATGCTTTTTTGCCCATCGACCGAAGAAAATCGGTTGAGCGATGGGTGAACCAAGTCCGACCCAAACGCTTGATCGTTGGAGAGACCGAGCTTTGGCCCGAGCTTTACCATCAGTGCCAGCAAAAAGGCATTTCCATTGTCTTGGTCAACGCACGCTTATCCCAAAAACGCATGCGTCACTACCAACGCCTCAAGGGCTTGTATCGATACGCAATCGATGCGATCACTGTGGCCGCTTGTCAAACCGATCAAGAGGCCAAGCGTTGGCAAACCTTGGGGCTTGGTGCAGGCCAAACCGTGGTGACGGGCAATTTAAAGGCCAGGGTGTTGCTTGAAGACCATTCAAAGCCGGCTACCAAGACAAGCGCTTTTGTTTGGACCGCAGGCAGTGTGCACCCCGAAGAAGACCAGATCGTTCTTGCCTCTCACCTAGCGCTTTTAAAAGACCACCCCAATGCCACACTGATCATCGCACCAAGACACCTTACGAACCTCGAAGCCCTTCAACGAGCGCTCGAAGCGCGTGACCTTCAATGGATGCGGTTTGACCCAGCCCAACCCTTGAAAGCCGATGGCTCTGCCTCGGTGTATGTCATCGATGCCTTCGGCCAACTCATGGAAGCCTATGGCATAAGCGATGTGGCGTTTGTGGGCGGAAGCCTGGTCCATGTGGGTGGGCATAACTTATACGAGCCAGCATCTCTAGGGCTGCCTGTATTGGCTGGCCCTCACTTAGACCAACAACAGGCCGCGCGTGATGCACTGGAGGCAGCGGGTGGTTTGGTGGTGGTACAAGACAAAAACGCGCTGAGCGAAGCGCTTAGTGGCTTGGCCAACAACGCAAGCTTAAGAATCAAGATGGGTGAGGCAGCTCATTCAGTGGTGCAACGAGAAGCGCTGGCTTTGCAGAGAACCATTGAAGCCATCGAGTCCCACTGAGATGTGGGACTCAAAATGACTTCGATATAACTTCAATTTTGTTATTGAAGCAATGCGTTGACCGCGGTCAAATCCGATTCTTGCAATTGGCCCGCGGCTTGTTTGAGGCGCAATTGATTGAGAATGAATTGGTGACGCGCTCTGGAATAATCGCGCTCGGCTTGGAAGAACCGCTGCTCTGAGAGCAACACATCCACAATGGTTCGCGTGCCGACTTCAAAGCCTGCGTTGGTGGCTTCCAAAGCACTGTTGGCAGAGACCAATGCTTGGCGTCTGGCTTCCACTTCCCGAATGCCTGCCACCACACCCCGATAGGCCGTCTCTGTTTGACGCACCACGGCCCGTTCGGTTTGATCCAATACCTCATCGGCCAGTTGCAGAGAGTAACCGGCTTGGCGGCGTCTGGATTGCGTGGCAAACCCTTGGAAGATCGGCACATTCAAAGTCACTTGGGCCTGCCAGCCTTCGGTCTCAAACTGAGTAATCCCAATGGGCGCTTGGGTCTCAGGGTCGCGGGCTGTGAACTCATTGTTGACGTTTCGACTATAGGAACCAGACACACCCAAAGAAGGCAGGTGACCGGCGCGCGCGATGCGAAGGTCAGCGCGTGCCGCATCCAATTGACCGCGTTGCTGCAACACCAAAGGAGAGGATTGCAGCGCCATCCGGACCCAATCTTGGGCATCGGCTGGGCTGGGCTCATTGAGCGGAATGTCATCGATCAAACGAGCGAAGTTCTCAAAGTAAGTCCCTGCGGTTTCTCTTAAGGCTTCTTTCGCATCGGCCAGCGCATTCTCAGCCAGAATCAATCGAGCGCGGGCACCATCGAATGCTGCTCTGGCTTCGTGAAAATCGGTCACAGCCGCCAAACCCACTTCAAAGCGTTGCTCGGCTTGCTCGAATTGACGCCTGAGGGCCGTTTGCTCGGCATTGGCAAAGGTCACAGAATCCAGCGCGGTCAATACATCAAAGTAGCGTTGGGTCACCCGGTACAAAAAGGCTTGCCAGGCTTCTTGGTACTGCGCTTCGGCCGCCGCCAGTTGCGCTTTGCCTTTTGACATCTGACCCCAGTTGGCATCGTCATAAATGCTTTGGTTTAGGGTCACCCGATAGTTCTCTTGATCCGTATCGGATGATGGCAAAGTCACGCCACCGACTTGGGGTTCAGAGTAGCCGATGGTTTTTGATGCCTGGCCGGTGAGGCTGGGCAACAGCCCTGATCTGGCTTGCCTTGGGATCTCTTCAGCCACATCCAAGCGACGCTCAGCGGCACGAAGTTCAGCATCATTTTTCTGTGCCAATTCGTAGACGCCGAGAAGATCAACGGCTTGGGCTTGGGTGGCCAAACCCAACGCCAATGCCAAAGCACTGAATCGGATCCAAGGTGTTGTTGTGACTTGCTTCATGGTCTTATCCCATTTGGTGTTTGTGTGATCGGCCGGTTCCAATCAAAATTCATGTCATTAAAACTCAAAATGCGCCTTATCCTCAGCACCGATCAATCTCGGAAGATCGGTTTCAAACAAACTCTCTGTGGCCCAATCATCTTGGCTTATCTTGGTCAAACACACCGCCTCCATCGCTGGAGAGTCACCCCGAACGGCGAACAACCTGCCTCCAACAGCGACTTTGTTTTTCAGCACTTCAGGCACGCTGGCCGCTGACCCTGTGATCACCACACAATCAAACTCCCCTT
>CAYWVH010000010.1:13496-19101 GCA_964461845.1 uncultured Wenzhouxiangella sp. | reverse complement strand
TCAAACTCCCCTTGGGGCAACACATCGGCCCTCAAGGCATCGCCCTGGATCACCGTCACGCCTTCGATGTTGGCGCGCGCCAAACGGCGCTTGGCCGATTCTGCGATCTCTTCAATGATCTCTATGCTGGTGACCGAAGTGCCCAGTGCGTTTAAGCAGGCGGCCAAAAACCCAGATCCGGTGCCCACTTCTAAGACCCGCTGACCGGGTGCAAGTTTCAGCGATTGCAACAGACGGCCTTCTTCGACGGGCTTCATCATGACCTGATCGTGCCCCAGTGGAATGCGAACATCCATAAAAGCCATCTTCCGATAGCGTGAGGGCACAAACTCTTCTCTGGGGACTGTTTTTAAGGTCTCGAGCACGGCCAGGTCCAACACATCCCAGGTGCGGATTTGTTGCTCCACCATATTAAAACGCGCTTGTTCGATGTTCATGGCCATGCCAGATGCCCTATGTCTTGACGCAATAGACCCCTATTGTAACGCCAGCGCTGTGATAAATGACTGTGCCCAAGGTCATGGGTCTGGCCATTGGCGCTTTGAATTGGGCCAATGCTATGATGGCGCTATGTTGGATCCATGGCTAGATGACACCCCTTGGCGCGTGCGCCCATTGCCCTATATTCAGGGCTTGGAGGCCCGCTCGTTGGGAGAAATCAACGCCATCATCATCCACGCCACCGAGCTTCCCAGCTTAGCATTGGCCCGAGAGTACGCTGAGATCATCCACTACCCAGGCTCACAAACAGGCAACAGCGGGCATTTTTACATCACCCCCGATGGCGAGGTGGAGTGCTGGGTCACGCCCGATCGCATCGCCCACCATGTCAAAGGCTATAACCGCCCGTCGCTCGGCATTGAGCTGGTCCATCCGGGCCGTTACCCGAATTGGCTGGCCAGCGATCATCAAGCTTGGACAGACCCCTACCCCGATCCCCAAATCGATGCCCTGATTGCCTTGATAGACCAGTTAAAGGTCCGTCTGGAGCAGCTCCACCACATCGCAGGCCACGATGAGATCGACCGAGATTGGGTGGAAGCCAGCGATGACACCAGCCAACAAGTCCGCCGCAAACTCGACCCAGGCCCCACGTTTCCATGGGATCGGGTGATTCGGGAGACGGGTTTGAGCCCCTTGGTCCCGCAAGACGCTGACGAGAAACAGACGATGTGATCTGGCTTCCTTCAGATCCTTTCCACGGATCGCCCCAAAGGACACTGCACGTTTCAACCTTTAGTTCTATATGATGAAGTCATGCATGCCCTACCCACACCCGATGATGTGATCCAAGCCCATGCGCGGATTGAAGGCTTGGTGGATCAAACCCCGGTCTTAAGTTTTGATGCGATCAATCGATGCTTTGGGATGGAGGTCTTTTTCAAGTGCGAGCACCTCCAAAAAACAGGCTCTTTTAAGTTAAGGGGCGCAAGCCATGCCGTCTCTTGGCTCGATCCAGATTGTCCGGGCGTGGCCACCCACTCGTCGGGCAACCACGGCTCCGCACTGGCCAAAGCGGCGCAGTTAAAAGGCATGCGCGCTGAGGTGGTGATGCCCAAAAACGCCATCGAGGCCAAGATCAAAGCGGTGGAGATGAACGGTGGGCGCGTGCATTTTTGTGAAGCGACCCAACAGGCCCGAGAAGCGGGGCTCCAACATTGGACCGAACAAGGTCTCGTCGCCATCCCCCCGTATGACCACCCGCACATCATCTCAGGCCAGGGGACCTGCGCTTTCGAGCTGATGCAACAAGTCCCGAACCTCGATGCCATCTTCTCACCCATTGGTGGCGGTGGCTTGATCTCAGGCACAGCCTTGGCCTGTCTGACAATGGATATTAAAGATCGGCCCCAGGTCTTTGGGGTCGAACCCAAGGGTGCGGACGATACCCACCGTTCCCTAACACAAGGCCGGCGCGTTGATGATCATCACCCCAACACGATCGCCGATGGGCTTCGTGCCTTGATCGGTGAGCTCAATTTCGATCTCATCCAAGCGCACGTGGCCGATGTCTTTTGTGTCGAAGAAGAAGAGATCATGAGGGCGATGGAGATTTTGTGGCGCGATCTGAAGCAAGTGGTCGAGCCTTCGGGCGCAGTGGCGCTGGCGGGGCTTCTGAACCACCTGCCTCGCTTTCAAGGCCAACGGGTGGCGGTGATCTTATCTGGGGGCAACATGAACCTACCCAAGCCTTTGGTGGCTTAAGGGAAAAAGACAGATCAGGAAAAAGGATTTTTGAGCATGGAGTTATGGTTGCTAAGACACGCCAAGGCTGAGGACTTTTCAAGCTCGGGTCGAGATCAAGACCGAGCGCTGACTGAGTTTGGACAAAGCACATGCCAAAAGCTCAATGCTTGGCTGAGTCATCACATCAGCACCCAGCCTGCGCCACAAACCATTCGCCATTCGCCTTCTCTTCGAACGTCTCAAACCAGTCGAGGGGTGATCGGGGACCTCCCCTTGCCCCCATCACAAGCCATGGACCAACTGTGGGCCGCAACCAGCGGTGATTTGGTGGCCATCATTCAATCTTTGGCCGATGCACCCGACCCTGTTTGGTTGATTGCCCACAACCCAGGCTTATCCGATGTGGTCGCTTGGCTGGCCGAACCGCTGCCGGTGCCCGGCATGAAGCCAGGGACTTTGGTGCGCTTATCGGTGGATCTACCGCTGCACCCGGGCTCGGGTGAGATCATTGAAGTGGTTCAACTGACCGACAGGCTATAGAGCTTGGCCAAATACTCGATGCCGATCTGATCGGTCTCATCGAATCGGTTGGGCTTGGGTGAGTCAATGTCCAACACCCCGATGATTTTTTCTCTCTCCGTGCCCAGATCGATCACCACAGGCACCACAATTTCAGAGCGCGAGGCTGGATCGCAGGCGATGTGTCCCTCGAACGCATGCACATCGGCCACGCGTTGGGTCTGACCGGTGGCCACAGCCGTGCCACACACGCCTTTGCCCACTTCGATGCGCACGCAGGCGGGTTTGCCTTGGAAAGGACCGACCATCAAGACCTCATCGTGTGTGTGCTCGGGATCGGCCTCAAGAAAATAAAAGCCCACCCAATTTAAGTCTTCTAGGGCTTGATAGATCAACGCGCTCAAATTCGCGGCATTGGCGATGCGGTGGCGTTGGCCCGCCATCAAACCAAGCGCTTGTTGGGCGAGCGAGCGATGGTCCTCGCTCAAACCCTCAGGAGGGCTTGGGAGACTCAGTGATGTGTTGATGTCCATGACCATAAAGTGTAGCGACAAATGGCTGCCTAAGGTTGGACGATGGGTGTGATGAAAACCAACAACTCCCTTCGTTGGTCATCATGGCTGGTCCGTTGAAACAAACGGCCCACGCCCGGCAGCTGGGACAGTCCCGGCACACCCGCCATGAGTTTGGCGTCTTGTTCTTGAAAAATGCCGCCCAATACCAGGGTCTGGCCATCTTCGACCCAAACCCGCGTGCCGAGTTGGCGGGTATCAATCGAGGGCACCGAGCCCCCTCGGCCTGTTTGGAAAATTTGGCCCACCGTGTCTTGGGTGATGTGTAAATCAAGCTGGATTCGCCCATCGGCCAGCACCAAAGGTGTGACTTTCAGCGCGAGCACCGCTTCTTTAAACTGCACGCTCACCGCCCCCGTGCCGGCCCCTTCCCCGCTTTGCACCGCCTCAAATGGCACGGAGACGCCTTGTTGAATGAACGCCTCTGCTCGGTTGGCCACCATCACCCGAGGCGTGGAAATCACCCGGCCTTGGCCCGATGCCTCCAGTGCACTTAATTCTGCATCCAAGCGATAACGCGCGCTCAACAGACTTAAATTGATCCTTCCCGTGGCGCTCGTGATGCCCGTATCAGCGACGGCAGAGCTCAAGCCAGCCGATGCATCATCGGCCTGTTGTCGATCAATGCCGAAGCGAAGACCCAAGGCTTTGTTGAAATCCCGGTTGGCAATCACAATCCTCGATTCAATCAACACCTGTGGGATGGGTTGATCCAGCAAGGCAGTCCGAGCCTTAATGGCCTCAAGATGGGCGGGTGTGTCCATGACCCATAAGCGATTGGCCTGCTCATCCAGCGTGATCTTGCCTCGGTCTGAGAGCGAGGGCTCAATCAGAGCCATGATGGCTTCAGCATCTCGGTGCTTAAGAACCATCTCTTCGTGTCTCAATGCACGGCTTGCATCCACAGATTGCCAGTGCTGTTTTGATGCCACCACCCAAACACCGAAGTGTTCTCTGGCCTCAAGACCAGCCAACGTGGCCATCAACTCCAACGCTTCTAACATGGGCACCGACGCCATTCGGACCGAGAGGGTTTGGTCACTGGGTTCGGGCAACACCACATTGACATTGGCTTGCTCTGCCCATTGCTGGATGACTTGATCCAAGGGCGCTTGGTGGAGGTTTAAGGTGATGGTCGGCTGATTGTCGAGCACTGAATGACTGACCGCTTCATCAACAGATACTGCATCAACAGCCAATGCATCAACGACCGACAAAACGCTCAGCGATGCAGCCAGATAGAAGCCCGAGCAACTGCGCACAATCAATTTCCACATCATGGCATCACCCACTGACTGGTCTGTTGGGACTGAAGATCTCGCCACACCACTCGATCCGGCAACACCTCCTCGAGTCGGTACCGATCAAGGCCCAAGGTCTCGCCCAAGCCGATGGTGTGTAGCTGACCTTCCGGATCCAACAACCACACCCAAGCACGCTCAGCCGTGATCCCCACCCCGGTCAGTTTGAATTGCCTAAGCGGGCGTTGGCGCCAAGCCATGGGATGGCCTTTGCCCAGACCAAACGGATGGGGCATGGCCTCAACATCACTCGCCATGACCATCGGCGCTAAAACGGTGGGTTCAGACGCTGTGGCGAAAGAAGCCAGCACGCTGATCTTGGCTTCAAGCTCGATGGCATCACCATGCTCGCCTCGTTTTAAAGAAAATGCCCGCACAAACACCCGCGCTGGAGCGGCTGGATGGGTGAGTTGAGCCCACCAATCGAGAAGCTGTGGCCAAGCACCCGATGCGTTCACCGAAACGGTGTGATGGTCCAGCGGTAGGTGCTGCAAGAAATCAAATGCATCCCCGTCGGCATCATTGAGTCTGCTCCCGGGCATGGGCTGAAGCGACCCATGAAGATCATGCACAGACAAACCCTCATGGGCCCAATCCAACCAGTCAGACCAAGTGCTCGCCACCGACCACGGCGCCATATCGTCGGCCAACTTGGCCATGGTGGCTTGATGTGCGTGCTCAAGCTCTTTTTGTTGTTGCAGTTGATCTTGAACCTCGATGATGCGTTGATCCCACTCGCTGAGGGCGTGCTGGTGCAGGGCGATCGCTTCTCGATTGGGGCCAAAGATCAGCCGCTCACCTGCGATCCAAGAGATCAAGATTAAGAAGACCAATAAGGTTGCTTTGGTGGCATGGGAGGCTTGGCCCATGTCAGCCAGAGGCATGTGGCGAAGCTCATCTATGATGGATCGGATCATGGCGACACCTCCATGCTCATCACACCCATGCTCATCACATCCATACGCATTGAAAAAGAATAAAAGCCCTCATCGTTGGGTGGCATCACCGTTACATCATGAGACCCGC
>CAYWVH010000010.1:3886-13396 GCA_964461845.1 uncultured Wenzhouxiangella sp. | reverse complement strand
AAAGAATAAAAGCCCTCATCGTTGGGTGGCATCACCGTTACATCATGAGACCCGCCCTCTGCCATCGTCTCCACCATCGCCTCCAAAAATGCATCAACCAAAGCATCACTGACAGCAATGCCTTGGATGATGACGGTCGCTTCTGCCTGATCCATTCCTTCTGATGCAGATGAGGTTTGAGCCCACTCTAGGGTGTCAATCCAAACACCCTTGGGTCGAAGTGCTAACCACCGAGCTAACACAGCCATGGGCCCAGCCGGCCTCGCCTCCCATCGAGCCAGACGATCCAGCCCAAGCACCAGTGCTTCGGTCTCTTGCTGAAGGTGGTGGCTGATCGGGGCTTGGTCTTCCCATTGAAGATGGAGTGAGCGATACACCGCTTCTCTTTGGGCCTGTTGATCAGCCCAATCGCTGCTGGACCAAGTGGCCTCATCGCCGACCGAGAGCACAAACCAAAGCATCTGGACCAACAAAGTGAGCACCAGGGTCGACAAGCACACCCACCCAAACAAGACACTGGCCCGTCGATCCAAGCGCGATCGCCATGGCAGTAAATTAAATGAACCGAGATCAGAAGACGGTCGACTCATTGCAATAAACCCTGAAGAAGAGGCGCACCTGGCCTTGCATCATCCAGCCAGCATTGGGGCCTCACGCCCAGAGACTGATATAAGACTTCGGCCACCAATTCGTCCAGCGCTTGGCTGGTCCAGAGAGACTCGATCGATCCCTTGGCCATTTCAGCCACCAAGCGATCTTTTAAATGATGGGCGTGCTCCGCTTCACTGAGTCTGGCGTGTGAGTAAGACTCAATGGTCACGATCTTGCCTTTTTCAATGAACCAGCACTCGGTGAAGGCGCCATGAGGGTCAATGACACAACACCGATCGCTCAAAGCTTGTGTGGCAGCCAACGAGCGCGCCAACACAGACGCCCTGACATCCACGCGCGTTAATCTCAGATCACACAAACCCAGCATGGCTTGTGCTACCTCCACCACCAAGCGAGGCGCTGAGACCAACCACCACCGCTTGGCCCCTTGATCCTTCTCTGAGCTTTGTGGTGATGCAAAGACAGGCTCTGGACGTGCGTCATAAAAATACGCCTGATCATCCAAACCCAATTCAGAGACAGGGCGCTGATCGATCAACGCGCGCAATTCCACTGAAGTTAAGACGCCCTTGGCCGCTGTTGCGGGTAACCATTGGTGTCTCAAAAAAGGCGCGCCCAAGGCCACCGCTGCCTCACCACCTGGCCAGTCATGTTCATCAAGGGCCCCACGAATGAGCTCTGCGAGGGCCTTGGGTTGCTGGATCTGCCCCTCCACCACCCAACCAGGCTCGAGCGCATAGCACCTAAACTCAAGATCATGGGGCTTGTGAGGCGATCGCCAGCCCATGAGCAGCTGATCATCCGACCAGTCCAGCGCCAATCGGGAGCCAAACTCCTTGGGGCTTCGTCTTGCGACAACATGTGGCTTTTTTATCATTGGGGTGCCTTGGCTCAACCAATCTGATTGGTATGCTGACACCCAAGTCCTTATACTGTCGAAATGTTGGCACTTTTTAACGAATGAAGCGTCCAACAGATCACTGACACGCCCAACAATGGGACGGCAATTCAAGACCATGGCACACACCTCACCGATCAAACGACTGTTGCTTCGCTTGACCCTCTACGGGATGGGGGCGGGTGTGTTGGCGGCCATTGTGTTGGTGGCGGTGATTTGGCCCACCTTGCCCTCGGTGGACTCACTCAAAGATGTCAGGCTCCAAGTCCCGCTTCGGATCTATACCCAAGATGACCGCTTGATCACCGAGATCGGTGAACAACGCCGACTGCCCATGTCCTTAGACGAGATGCCCGAGCGGCTGAAGTTGGCGTTTCTGGCGGCAGAAGATGATCGTTTTTATCGCCACCCCGGTGTGGATTGGCGGGGCACGTTTCGAGCGGTCTGGCTGTATGCCATCTCCATGGGCCAAGGCCGTGTGCCCGGTGGGAGCACCATCACCCAACAGGTGGCCAGGCGGTTTTTCTTATCGACGGAATATTCGGTCACAAGAAAACTTCGGGAAATTTTGCTGGCTTGGAAGATCGAGCAAACCTTGACCAAAGATGAGATCTTCGAGCTCTATCTCAATAAAGAATTCTTAGGCCAGCGGGCCTATGGGGTGGGTGCGGCAGCCCAGGTCTACTATGGGAAAACGGTCCATGAATTGACCTTGGCAGAAATGGCTCAGATCGCGGCATTGCCCAAAGCGCCCTCCAGAGACAACCCCATCACCAACGAACGCCAAGCGATGATTCGAAGAAACTGGGTGTTGGGGCGGATGGCCAGATTGGGTTATGTCACAGAGCAAGAAGCCCAAGAAGCGCAACAAGAGCCCAATCGAGCAAAGTATCACGGCCCAGAAATTGAGGTCTCTGCCCCTTGGGTGGCCGAGATGGCGAGACTCGAGATCATCGGCCAATTGGGCGCCGAAGAAGCCTACACCGGCGGCTACATCGCCAGAACCACCTTGCAATCGTCCATGCAAGAGGCCGCGCAACGTGCGGTGCGCGATGGGCTTCAAAGCTATGATCGACGCCACGGCTGGCGGGGTGAGGAAGCGGTGTTGGACTTGTCTTTCTTGACCACGATCGAACAAGACGCTGAGGGGTTTAACGTTGAGGTCTTAGATGCCCCCGCCGCCACCGAAGCGTTGACTCCGTTCAATGTGGTGGCCGATCTCATCCCTGCCTTGGTGGTGGAGTCGGAGGCAGAGCGCGCCTTGCTCTACACCCGAGACCAAGACTGGGTCACCTTGGTGCTCGATGATGTCACCTGGGCCAGAGAACATCTGGGCCTCGATGCGCTCGGCCGACGCCCCAATCGGGTGGATGAAGTGATCCAACGAGGCGATGTGGTCCGTGTTCGAAGAACAACAGAGGGCACTTGGCGCCTAGCCCAAATCCCCCAAGCGCAAGCCGCACTGGTCTCGATGGATGCCTTCACCGGTGGTGTGGTGGCGCTGATGGGGGGCTTGGATTTTCGCCAAAACCAATTCAATCGCGTCACGCAAAGCAAACGCCAACCCGGCTCTGCGTTCAAGCCTTTTGTCTATGCTGCGGCCCTTGACAATGGGTACACCTTGGCCTCTTTGGTCAACGATGCCCCCGTGGTGCTCGAAGACCCATCGGCCGGTCAAACCTGGCGCCCACAAAACTTCTCCGAGCGTTTCTTTGGCCCCACTCCTTTGAGAGAGGCGATGGTGGAGTCTAGAAATTTGGTCAGCATTCGATTGCTGATGGGCATGGGCCTAGAGACCACCCGAGATTACATTGCAGATCTCGGCATCCCGAAAAGCGATTTGCCCAATGGGCCTTCGATGGCCTTGGGTTCAGGCACGTTGGCACCGATGGTGGTCAACACCACGCATGCGGCTTTTTTAAATGGCGGGCATCGGCCCAAGCCCAGAATATTAGAAAGCGTGATGACCGAAGACGGTCGCGTGGTGCTCGAGCCCCACGTCACCCGGATCTGTGATCGCTGTCCTGAGATCAGAAACACCGGCGTGATTGGCGATTGGGTGGATCCTCAATTTGTTGGACCGATCGTGCCCAACAAAGCACCGAAGATCATGTCGGAGCAAACCGCTTGGCTGATTCACTCTGTGATGAAAGATGTGGTCCGTTTGGGCACAGGTCGTCGGGCCTTGGCCATTGGTCGCGATGACTTGGCTGGCAAAACAGGCACCAGCAACGACCTTCGAGACACGTGGTTTGTTGGCACGGGCGGCGGGCTGGTCACCACGGTGTGGGTGGGTCGAGACGACTACGAATCCCTAGGAAGCCTCGAGCAAGGGGGTCGAACCGCGTTGCCGTTTTGGGTGGATTATATGGACAGCGCACTCAAAGGACTTCCTGAAGTGGAAACCCCCATGCCCGTTGGAATCGCCAGCGCTTGGATTGATCCAAGCACTGGGCTTCGGGTGAGACCTGGGACCGAAGGGGCGGTTCAAGAGTGGTTCCATGCCGATGCTTTGCCACCGATGCAAGCCGATCGCAATGAGCGCATCATCGAAAACCCTTACGATATTTTCTAAGCACCCTCGGCAGCTGGGGATGGATGGGTCGATCACAAGGCGATGAAAGGTCGAGGCTCAAGACAGTTAAGAGACAACGAGCGCCAACGTTTTGAGGTGGCGATGGAAGCCGCGCGCATCATTTCCATCGAAGGCCAACGCAATTATCTGGCGGCCAAACAAAAAGCCGCACATCGTTTGGGCGTGACCAACCGCCAAGCCCTGCCCTCCAATACAGAAATTGAGATGGCTCTCAAGGAATGGCAACGGCTATATGGGGGTGAGGAGCTGTCCTTGCACCTTAAGCATCTGCGTGAGCTCGCGCTGGACGCCATGGATTTCCTGAAGGACTTCCGTCCTCGATTGGTCGGGCCTGTACTTGAGGGCACGGCTGATGAGTTCTCTCGCGTCTGTCTCCATCTCTTCACCGATGATCCCGACGCGCCTGTGCACTTCTTGATGGAGCACGGGGTTCGGTTTGAGCAAGAAAGAAGGCGCATCCGTTGGCACCGAGGCGAGAGTCTGGACATCGATGTCTTGGTGTTGGAAAAAGACGGTGAGCTGATCGAATTGAGTGTGATGGTCGGCCCAGATGCCAAGCAAGCCCCACCGAGCCCGATCGATGGCAAAGCGATGGCTCGGGCCTCGTCTTCTGAGCTCAAACAAATCATTGAGGCCGATCAAACCCGCTGAATCGATTTCAGTTATCAACACCCCGTGGGTTAAAATGCCCCCATGGACTATCCCAAGACCTTTGATGTGATCGTGATCGGTGGCGGCCATGCCGGCACAGAAGCTGCTTTGGCCTCGGCCAGAGCGGGTGCGGCCACTTTATTGGTCACCCACAACATCGAAACCATTGGGCAGATGAGCTGTAACCCGGCCATTGGCGGCATCGGCAAAGGCCACTTGGTCAAAGAAATTGATGCCTTGGGCGGCATCATGGCCAAAGCAGCGGATCGGGCTGGGATCCAATGGCGGACATTGAATGCCTCCAAAGGCCCTGCGGTCAGAGCCACACGCGCCCAATGCGATCGATCGCTCTATCGCCACGCCATTCGAGAAGCCGTCGAAGCGCAAGTGGGTTTGAGCTTGTTCCAGCAACCAGTGGATGATCTATTGGTTGAGGGTGGGCGCGTGGTGGGTGTCAAGACCGCCATGGGGCTTGAGTTTCGGGCCAGCGCGGTGGTGCTGACCACTGGCACTTTCCTAGGCGGTGTGATCCACATGGGAGAAACGAAGCTCGCCGGTGGGCGTGCTGGGGATGCTCCCTCCAATGCACTGGCCAAAAGGCTTCGTGAGTTGCCGTTTTCGGTGGGCCGCTTAAAAACGGGCACGCCCCCAAGAATCGATGGAAGAAGCATTGATTTTTCAAACCTAGATGAACAACCCGGTGATCAACCCATGCCGGTGTTCTCGTTCACTGGTGAGACGGCCGATCACCCTCATCAGGTGTCTTGCTTCATCACCCGAACCAATGCCAAGACACATACACTGATCGAGCAAAACCTCCATCGCTCACCCATGTATGCCGGTGTGATCGAAGGCGTGGGGCCCCGGTATTGCCCATCGATCGAAGATAAAGTCGTGCGCTTTTCTGACAAAGACTCGCATCAGATCTTCTTAGAGCCTGAAGGCTTGGGTGTCAATGAGTGGTATCCCAATGGGATCTCCACAAGCCTGCCCTTCGATGTCCAAATCGAGTTGGTCCGAAGCATCGAGGGCTTGGAAGATGCGCACATCACCCGCCCTGGTTATGCGATTGAATACGACTTTTTTGACCCTAGGGACTTAAAGCCCAGCCTCGAGACCAAACACTTAGAGGGCTTGTTCTTCGCCGGCCAAATCAATGGCACCACCGGCTATGAAGAGGCTGCAGCGCAAGGCCTGATCGCAGGCCTCAACGCCGCTCGCCAAACCCAAGGGCTTGAAGCGTGGACCCCGAGACGCGATCAAGCCTACATCGGTGTGTTGATCGATGATCTGATCACGCAAGGCACGGCTGAGCCTTATCGGATGTTCACCAGCCGGGCGGAGTTTCGTCTGCACTTACGAGAAGACAACGCGGATCTTCGCTTGACTGAGATCGGCCGTGAGCTGTCATTGGTCGACGACCACCGCTGGGCACTGTTCACTGAAAGGCGCGATATGATCGAAGCTGAACTCAAGCGCTTAGCTGAGCTTCGTCTGGGTGCAGGCCAAAAACAGACAGAACAGGTCGCAGAGGCATTGGGCTTCTCGATCAAGAAAGACACCTCCGCTGAGGCCTTGCTGAGACGACCTGAGGTCACCTATGAGGCTTTGATGGCGGTCCCTGGCATCGGGCCTGGGGTGGATCGGGTGGATGTGGCCGAACAAGTCGCCATTCAGATTCGTTATGCGGGCTATTTGGATCGGCAAGCCGATGACATCGAACGCCAGCGTCAAGCCGCTTCGCAATTGATTCCTGAGAACTTTGACTATCGGGTGGTGAAAAGCTTATCGGCCGAAGTGTTAGAGAAACTTGAAAGGATCAGGCCCCAATCGATCGACCAAGCCAGCCGCATCCCAGGAATGACACCCGCGGCGATGTCTCAATTGTTGGTCTATCTCAAGCGGCACAAACACGCCGCTTGACCCATTCATCACTTAATCGCTTAATTGGCCTACTTTTTTTTTGTGATTGCCCCGGCCGCATCGGCCCAGGCGTCTTGATCGAGCCCCAAATCATCAAAGGCTTTGGCATCAAAGACAGGGACTTTGCCTTGTTTTAGCTGGTGTTCATAATCATGCATGATCCGAAAACAGACTTTGAGCATGATGGCCAGTGCGGCCAAGTTGACCAAAGCCAGCAATGCCATGGTCAGATCAGCGAAGCTGAAAATGGTGGTCAGGTCTTGCACCGATCCCCACAAAATGAGGGCGAGCATCAGCAAGCGAAAACCAATGAACATGATGCGGTCTTTTCGATTGATCCAATAGGTCGCGTTCTCGCCTAAGTAGAAGTTGTACAGAATTGAGCTAAAGGCAAACAGCACCAACACCACCGAGACAAAGGTCTGACCCCAAGGGCCGACAAACTGAGCGAGCGCCAATTGCGTCAATACCACCCCGTTGCTGGTCTCAGCGCCCACATGAAGCCCTGCCAACAAAATCAACAAAGCCGTTGCGGTACAGATAATGGCGGTATCAATGAACACACTGAAACTTTGCACGATGCCTTGGTTGACCGGGTGCGGGACATACGCGACCGAAGCCACATTGGGCGCACTCCCAAGGCCCGCTTCATTGGAAAAGAGCCCCCGTCTGACCCCCATCATGATCGCAGCCCCAATGCCGCCGCCGATGGCAGGCTCGAGGCCAAATGCGCTTTTAACGATCAAAGCGAGCACCCCAGGAACCTCTGTGAGGTTCATGGCCACCACCACCACAGTCACACCGATATACAAAATGGCCATGATCGGGACGATGATCTCAGTGACTCTGGATATGCGCTGCACCCCACCAAAGATAGAAAATCCCACAACGGCAGTCATCACAATGCCAGTCACAATGGTGGGAATGCCAAAGGCTTCGTTCAAAGAAGTGGATGCGGTGAATGACTGCAAGGCCACAAACGCCAACCCAAAGGTGACCAGCAACAAGAGCGTAAACACCATGGCCATGCCACGGCTGCCCACCCCTTTTTCAATGTAATACATCGGCCCACCTCGGAAGGTGCCCGTTACTTGATCTCGTGTCTTGTAGGCTTGGGCCAGTGAGCATTCAAAAAAGCTGGTGGCCATGCCAATGAGACCCACCATCCACATCCAAAACACAGCCCCAGGCCCGCCTAGGGTGATGGCGACTGCCACTCCTGCAATGTTTCCAGCTCCCACGCGCCCGGCCACACTCAAGGTCAGCGCTTGGAAAGAGGACACATGCCCTGTTTGGTGCTGGAAGGCTTCTTTTAAGACCTTGAACATCTCACCGAAATAACGGATCTGCACGAAGCGAGACCGGATGGTCATGATCAAACCCATGACGATCAAGACACCTACCAAGATGTAAGACCACAAAAAGTCGGTGACCGCTGCCAGCATCAAACGCTCCTTCTCACAAGTTACAAGATGACCTCGACCCAGCCTCTTACCCTTGGATGCCAGGCAGTGGATGGTCGCTTTCCAAGTAGTGTACCCTGTTCACCATACAGCAACCGTGTCGATGGTGAGGCTGAATGCGCCCCATCAACCGACCTGATCAAATCAAGGGATCCAAAGTCATGTTAAAACGCATAACCCAGAGTCTATTCACGGCAGGACTGGCGGTTACCATCTTCTCTATCACCGCGTGTCAGCGCACACCCGATTGCGCCCAAGCCATTGATGAGGCCACCTCACTGGGAAGCCAAGGACAGCTGGCGAGCTTTGATGAAAATACCTTTGATGAGGCGTGTCGTTCCGAGTACTTGGCCGCCTGGGAGGCTGCCAGAAATGAATTTTGTGAGCCCGGGCTTGCGTTTGAACGCGCCATGGGTGGTGGCGAGCAACCCCCTGCCTGTGGCCAACCGGCTTATGTTAGAAACCATCAGCTGGGCACCAATCTTTATGCCCTGCTAAATGAAAAGCAAACGATCGAGGCGGCATTGGCCACAGGTGAGAACGACGGAACTCCACCGGCGCAGTTGCAGGCTTGGCGCATGCGGCTTCGGGTGCTGGAACGCGAGATCCCAGAGCTTGAGACCATTGCCAGAATGCGGGGTTTGATGGCGCCTGCTGAGCTTCCGGACGAGGTGCGTGACGACGCTGAAAGTTAACAAGTGTTTCTTTCCTTGAGAACTCAGGCTACCTGCCATGCCTCCTGCGCAGCCAAAGGAAGCTCAATCAAAACGAACTGGGACTGAGAGAACAGATAATCTTCTCCTGTCTCATCCACCACTCGAATCAAACCCAGTTTTTGCGCGTCAGAATCGGGAACAACCTCATATACTTTCCTGCGCTCCAAAGACGCGGGGCACCCACCATCATCAATACAAAAAGCGAATTGTTTTTTCATATCATCTGTCCAGAATGCGCTTTATTTTTATTTCTCGTTTGCCGATGCCGTTAGCCTCATACCAGTGTAACTCAACTCGGCACTCAACCCCTGTCTCGAGTCTAACTCTACCAAATCCTTTCCTTTTTCTCCAGCGCCCATTTCCATAAAGTTTTCTCAGTCGATGCAAATCTCTAATTGAGAAGCGTATGGCCATTGTGTCCATTAAGATAATCTTCCCCATCAGTTTAAAGCGCATCGTGAGTCCTCTGGATTCCTATCTTTAGCCAGCCCTGTGTTGATCAATGTACACAGACATCGATCAATCCAGATCTAAAGATAAAAGCTTAGGATGGGCCTCATTGATATGTTTTAAATAATTTACAACCAAATCTTCATGTGGTCTCACTCGTATTATGACCAACAGCCCAGATATAAAAAAGCCAGCCACTGC
>CAYWVH010000010.1:0-3786 GCA_964461845.1 uncultured Wenzhouxiangella sp. | reverse complement strand
GTGGTCTCACTCGTATTATGACCAACAGCCCAGATATAAAAAAGCCAGCCACTGCATCACAGTGACTGGCCATTTTTTAGACCGCGTTTGTGTCTATACAGTCTGTGTTACATGGGCGCTTCACACAAGCAATGCGCCATCACCCCACGCTGACCCGCTTCGGTCGCTTGATCAATGCGATGAAGCTCGCTCATCAAACGCCACTGGTAAGTCTGGGGAATGAACTGCAGCAACGGGTTGAGTCTTGATGAGACGCTAAACCGATCTAAGCCCGCCCAATGCATGGCGCGTGCTGAAAACTGCACCATAAACTGCTCAAACTTGCTGAGCTCAGGTTGGACATAGACTGACTGATACTCATCACCCAAACCGGCCTGACGCGCGGCTGAGGCCACGGCTTGTTGTAAGGTACCCAGCTGATCGACCAAGCCTCGCTCTTGGGCTTGCTTGCCCGTCCAAACACGGCCTTGGGCCACGTTATCAACATCATCGCTGCTCATGCCCCGATGCTCAGCCACCAAACCGATGAATTGGGCATAACCAAACTCAATGATGTTTTGGAGCATATCGGCCACGGGCGCATCGATTTCACGGTCTTGTCGAAGCGCGCCAGAGTAAGGCGTGGTGCCCACACCGTCGGTGTACACACCGACTTTGGCAAAGGTGTTTTGGAAGGTGGGGAAGAACCCAAAAATACCGATTGAGCCTGTGATCGTTGAAGGATAAGCCCAGACCTCATCGGCACCCATCGCAATCCAATAGCCACCGGAAGCCGCGACATTGCTCATGCTCACCACCACGGGTTTGCCAGCCTCTTTTAAGGCCATCAGTTCTTTGCGGATCACTTCAGAGGCAAAAGCGCTGCCGCCGCCTGAGTTGATGCGAAGCACCACGGCTTTGATGTCATCGTCTTCGGCCGCTTTACGAATCAGTCTGGATGTTGATTCTGAACCAATGGTGCCCGCGGGCTGATTGCCCTCGGTGATCGAGCCTTCGGCCACAATGATGCCCACTTGACCCTCATCATCACCCATGCCCGCCAGCGGGTCTTGCGTGGCAGCGAGATAGGCATCCATGGTGATGTTGACATAGCTGTCTTTGTCATCGGCTTTGCCACCTTGAATCATTTCAGCGCGCATCTCAGGCCGGCTGATCAATCGATCCACCAAGCCACGCTCTAAGGCCATCTGAGCCAAATTGCCACCTGATTGGTCAACATACTGGGCCAGGTTCATGGCGATGTCATCCAATACTTCAACGGTCATGCCGCGGTTTTGGGCGACCATTTGCAGGTAGCGCTGCCACAGATCGTTCATGTAAAACAACGCCGCTTCGCGATCGGCTTCCGATTGCTCATTGAGGATATAAGGCTCCATCGCAGATTTATAGGTGCCCACCCGAAACAGATTGACATCGACATCGAGCTTTTCCAGCGCTTCAGCGAAGTACTGACGGTAACGGCCATAGCCTTCGAGGAGCACGGCCCCGTCTGGATCCAGCCAGACCTCATCGGCCAATGAAGCGAGGAAATATTGACCCATGCCCATGTTGGCGCCATACGCCACAACACGCTTGCCAGATTCTTTAAAGTCAGCAAAAGCGTCGCTGACCTCCAGCATCATGCCCGCACCCATGCCTGTAAACCCATCGGTGCTTACCAAGACCTGGGCGATGCGGTCATCGTCTTTGGCTTCTTCCAATACCGCAATGAGATCGCGCAATTCGGTCTGAGGCTCGGATTGGCCTGCGATGTCATCGAGAATGTCATCGATGGGCGATCGGGTGGATTGCTCCACCACCACCCCTTTGGGGTTGATGATCAGTGTGGTGCCTTCTTCGATTTCGGTGTCATCGCCTGAGAAGATGGCTGCGATGATGCCAATCAAAATCAGCAAGAAGATGACGTTAAAGACCGCCATACGAAGCGTGGTCACGGCTCTCCAAAAGCCCAACCACAACCGAACGACGATGTTTCTTGATTTATTTGATTCCATGGACCTATCCAGTCTTTGATGATTGAACCCCCATTCTAGGGGCCAAACGGGCCTGCCTCAATAGGCCATTCGACATGGGTCATTGATCACGGAAAATTCTCAAATATGGCCTGCTTCAATGGTTTGGCGAGAGAGGTTAATAAACCGACCGCCCAACAAAATGGCCGCCACACACAGGCCCGCGATGATCCCCATCCACATGCCTTTGGGGCCCAGTCCTTGGCCAAACGTCAGATAAGCCCCCAAACTCATGCCCACCAGCCAATAGGCGATGACACTGTAGATCATTGGCCGTTGGGTGTCTTTGTAGCCTCGAAGCGTGCCCGCAGCGGCCACCTGCAGCCCATCGGCGATTTGGAAAAGGGCAGCGAAGAACAACAAACTCACCGCGAGATCGGCCACCTCGGGCACTTGGGTATACATCCCCACAATCCACTCAGGGATCAACAAAATCACGCTGGCTGAGATCACGGCAAACCCAAGCGCCAGTCCAATCCCAATGCGGCCGGCGCGCCTGGCCCCAATCGCATCCCCTCGACCCAAGGCGTTGCCGACTCGAACGGTGATGGCACCGGCCAGCCCCACGGGCACCATAAACACCAAGCCTGCGTAGTTCATCGCGACTTGGTGGGCTGCGACCGGCACCGCTCCTAGGGTTCCGATCAATAGCGCGGAGGCGACAAAGAGGCCTCCTTCTAATGCCACCATGATCCCAATGGGCAAGCCCAATTTAACTAAGGCCATGATCTCGCGTTTATCTGGGCCTTGGAATTTTCTAAGTAATCCGTATTTTTGATAATGCGCTCGTTGTGTGACCCACAGTACAAAAGCAAAAAACTGCAGCCAAAAGACAATGGCCGTGGCCCACCCTGCCCCCACCGCACCCATTTTTGGAAACCCCAAAAGCCCGAACATCAATAGGGCATTCAAAGGGATGTTGCAGGCAATCCCAAGCATGCCCACATACATGGTCGGCCCTGTTTTTCCCGTGCCTTCAGAAAAAAAGCGAAGCACCAGCATGCCGACCAAAGCAGGCGCACCCCAGCTGATGGCACGAAGATAATCCATGGCCAAGGAAGCCACACGAGGCTCGACTTCCATGGTGGTCATGACCCATTCACCACTGCGGGCAAAGGCCCAAAGACCAATGGCAAGGACCAGGCCCAGCCAAAGTGCTTGCTGAATGAACGCACCGACTTTTTCGCGCTCACCGGCCCCATCGAGTCGAGACACCGCTGCAGAGACGGCGAGCAATACACCGAGCACAAACAAAAACCCCGCCGCCCAAACCGAGGAACCCACTGCAATGGCGCCAAGATCGACGGTGCCTAAGCGGCCCGCCATCACGGTATCGACGAAGTTCATCCCGAAATTGGTCAATTGGCCCACGATCAAGGGGCCAGCGAGATACAAGGTGCGCTTGATCTCGTGGCCCAAGGTGGGCTGTTCGGGTCTGACGATGGTCGGTGCTTGGTCGGTCATCACGGCTTCAATGCAACGCAATCGTCCATTGTAGACGAGGGTGGCACCTAAAACCGATGGTCAAAGAAAGGGATGACCCGGGTCTGACTTTAATATTGAGTCTGACTTTATATTGGGACTGACTTTCTATTAGGTATAGAGCGTTTTTAGCCAAGCCCACATCGCTCGGATCCCTTGCGCCTCACCACCGATGGGACGGCCGGGTCGATCGCTGACATTCCAGGCATAAATGTCCAAGTGATACCAGTCGATGGCGGGCGAGACAAAGTGATCTAGGAACAAGGCGGCGGTGATGCTGCCGGCCATGGTG
>CAYWVH010000009.1:0-43879 GCA_964461845.1 uncultured Wenzhouxiangella sp. | reverse complement strand
AGGCGATATTTGTCGAGAAGAGCTGTTGGTTGAACTGGAGGCTTGGCATCCAAGCGGGGGATTTCATTGAATGACCAAGCCAGGTTTTGATCAGGCAACAGAGCCTTATGTTGATCGGACACAGATTCGTCGCCGCGCGCTGATTCTCATACCGATCATTGTTTGTGTTCACCTAGGCTTAGATCTTGTTTATCGGGATTGGGTCAGAGAATACGGCTGGAATGATTGGGGCCTGGCCTCGTCGTTTACCCAAATCACTGCGATTTTGGGCATCGCGTGTCTGATGATTTTGATGGAACTGAAACCCTCTAAAACCAACCCTCCACCGCCGGCGTTTTTTATGGTTGTGCCAGTGTTGGCCATGTTGGCCTATGAGGCGGTTCAGATCTGGTTGCCCGCCACCTTCGATGTACAAGACCTTGGATATTGCCTCATTGGGGGCATCATCAATTGGGCCATGCTGAGGTTGATTGTTTTTCGAAAACCACACCCTGTGGGTGGGTAGCGGGTGCTGTAAGCTATGCCATGCCTAACAACGAGACATCGCCATGAGCACTCGGTCATTTAAAAACCCCATCCCGCCTTTGGTTTTGACGGCAGGTGTGATTGTTCTGGCTTTTGTTTTTCGCAGCTCAACAAGTGGCTTAAGCGCTCAAATCGCTTGGATCACAGGCATGGCTGGATACACCGTGGCGTGTTTGGGCGTGCTGGTGATGGTCATGGCAGCCAAAACCTTTCGCCAGCATGAGACCACCTTAAGCCCACTCAATCTAGACGGGGTCAGCGCTTTGGTGAAACACGGTGTATTTCGTTACTCCAGAAACCCAATGTACCTTGGGATGATCGCGTTGGTTTTGGGGCTCTCACTGGCATGGGTTTCGGGTTGGGGGTTTATGTTCAGTGTTGCGTTATTGATTTATTTAGATCGCTTTCAGATTCAGCCGGAAGAGCAAGCGCTCAAAGCCCAATTCGGTTCGGCGTTTGAGGAGTACACCCAAAACACCCCTCGGTGGATAGGGCTTCAAGCGAAGAAATAGAGACTTGTATTTACTTAAAAGACATCAAATAAGCCGCTGTTAGCGTGCGGATGCCGCATCAGTCAAGGGAGAGATGGGTATGAAACTACAACACGCCACCTGGCCTGAAGTCGAGGCTTACTTACAAACCTCAAAGGGCATTGTGATCCCCATCGGCTCAACAGAGCAACATGGGCCCACCGGCCTGATTGGCACAGACGCCATCTGTCCAGAAACCATTGCTGAGGGTCTATCAAAAAAAGGCATTTTGATTGGCCCCACCCTCTCGATTGGCATGGCGCAACACCACATGGCTTTTCCTGGCACCATCACGCTTCGCCCAACTACCTTGATGGCGGTCATCAAAGACGTGGTGACCTCATTAAAAGTCCATGGGTTTCAGCAGTTCATGTTTTTAAATGGACACGGTGGCAACATCCACACCACCGAGGCAGCCTTTGCCGAAATCTGGGCCGAACATAGCCTCAACAAACAAACCAGCGGCTTGGCGATGAAGCTGGTCAATTGGTTCCAAGGCCCTAAAGTCCGGGCATTGATTGATGCGCTTTATGGTCAGGCCGATGGTTGGCACGCGACCCCTTCAGAAATTGCGCTGACTTGGCACGCCTACCCCGATCAAATCAGAGATGTGCCAGTGAGTCCAGAACAAGCGCCCTTCGGTGAGATTCGTGATGCCGCCGATTATCGAGCACGTTTTCCTGATGGTCGCATTGGCTCTAAGCCACAATTGGCGAGCTTGGACCATGGCCGCCAGTTTTATGAAGCGGGCGTGGTGGATGCACTGGCCGCCTGGGAGCAGCTGACAAAAAGTTAAGTATCTAGCGCTTGGCTTGATGCCTTTGATCGAGCACTTCCAGTACCGCATTGAAGTCAGTGTTGGCGGCTTTCAAAGTGACCAATAGGTGATAAATCAGATCAGCGGCTTCTTCGTGTAGGGCCTGTTGATCGCCTGAAGTGGCCGCCAGGGCCACTTCAACACCCTCTTCCCCCACTTTTTGGGCACAGCGCTGAAGGCCAGCGTCTAACAAAGACCGGGTATAGCTCTGGCCATCTTCGGATGTGGCGCGCTGATCAATGATGTCAACCAGCCGGGCCAGCATGGATCCATGGGGTGCGTGCTCACCAAAGCACGATGGTGTCATGAGATGACACACAGGGCCCTCAGGTTTGGCCAACACCAGTAGTGTGTCTTGATCACAGTCCAGCGCCACATCGACCAAGCTTAGGGTATGGCCAGAGGTTTCGCCTTTGGTCCACAGCCGTTGTTTGGTTCTGGAGAAAAAAGTGACCTGGTCACTGGCCAATGTTTGTGCAAGCGCGTCTTGGTTCATAAAGCCCAGCATCAACACTTGCCCAGTCAAGGCGTGCTGCACGATGGCTGGGATTAAGCCGTTGGTTTTTTGCCAATCGATGGTATCCATCCAAGGGGGTGTGTTCATGCTGTGTCCTTAAGATAAAAAACCAGCGGGGCGGACGGGCACGCCTTGGTCGATTAGGAATGCTTTGAGCGAAGGAATCGGCAAAGTATTGGCATGAAAAATCGTGGCAGCCAACGCACCATCAACATCCGCTTTAGTAAACACATCGACAAAGTGCGAGGCCTCACCCGCCCCACCGGAAGCAATCAGCGGGACATGGCAGACTTCCCGCATCACTTTAAGTTGTTCAACGTCATAACCTTGCCGGACCCCGTCTTGGTCCATGCAGTTCAAGACAATCTCCCCTGCCCCCAATCGTTGTGCTTCAACCAACCAGTCGATCGTCAAACGGTTGGGGTTGGTCATGGCCTCGGGGCGGCCTGTGTTTTGTCGAACCCACCACTGCCCGTTCTCACGGATGGAATCGATGCCAACCACAATGCATTGTGAGCCGAAGGCATCAACAAGCCTTGCAATCAATGAGGGGTCATCCAGTGCAGGCGAGTTGATGGAGATCTTGTCAGCGCCTGCTTTGAGGGCAGCTCTGGCGGCATCCACGCTTCGTATCCCACCAGCCACACAAAAAGGAATGTCGATGGCTTCGGCCACACGTTCAATCCAGTGAATGTCCACGCTTCTTTTTTCTGGGCTTGCGGTGATGTCATAAAAGACCAGCTCATCGGCGCCTTGGTCTCGGTAGCGCTCGGCAAGCGCGACAATATCGCCCATGGAGCGGTGGTCTTTAAAGCGAACACCTTTGACCACCTCGCCGTCTTTGACATCCAAACAAGGAATGATGCGCACGGCCACCATCTATCGCGCCCCCCTTTTGTCGGCAGGATAGCGTGCGATTGCCGCCAAGGGCACTTGGCCTTCCAAAAGCGCACGCCCCACAATGCAGGCAGCCACGCCAGTGGCCTGGGTCTTGGCCAGATCCTCTTCTGAGCCGATCCCGCCAGAGGCTTGGATCTCAAGGCTTGGGTAGTTCTCGATCAACCACTCATAAAGCGAGGTGGATGACCCACCCAACATGCCGTCGCGCTCGATGTCGGTGCACAGCACGTGGATAAGCCCGCTGGGCAGCAACAGATCCAACAAGGCTTTGAGGTCTAAGGCACCCGGCTCCAACCAACCTGAGGCCCGTGGGACCCAGCGTGTTTTTTCAGCGGTGGTTTCTTGTTTGACATCTAAGCCTGCGACCAGGGTCTCAACACCAAATGCGCCCAACCACTCGACAAAGGCCAGTGGAGATTGAATGCACACGCTCCCCACCACCACGCGCGCCACACCCGCATTGAGTCTCGCTTCAATGTCTTGAGCGCTTCTCACACCCCCGCCAGTTTGCACGGGAATGGACAGCGCTTGGCATAGGTCTCTTATCGTGGCGAGGTTCACATCCCCTCCCCCTTTGGCGCTGTCGAGATCAACCACATGCAAATACTGAGCGCCTGCTTGTTCATAAGCCAAGGCTTGTTCGATGGCATCGTTGCCATACTGTGTTTGACGACCATAGTCGCCTTGCGCCAATCGCACCACTTGGCCACCGATCAAATCAAGCGCGGGGATCAACATCATGATGAGAGGAACCCCGCCAATAGCCCCTCACCAGCGGCGGCTGATTTTTCAGGATGAAACTGACAGGCGACAAAGTTGTTGTGCCTAACAACAGCGGCAAAAGACATGCCGTGTTGGCTGATGGCAACAGCCGATGGGTGCTCACCGGCCACCGCATAGCTGTGCACGAAATAAAACCAGTCGTTGTCGTTTTGTGATGGGGCGATGGGGTCTTGTTGGATCCACTGAAGCTGGTTCCAACCCATGTGCGGTAGACGAAGCGTTGATGACTCAGGGAGTTTCACCACATCCCCAGGGATCACACCCAGACATGCAGTGTGCCCCTGGCCCTCTTCGGATCGATCGAACAACAACTGAAGGCCCAAGCAAATGCCCAACACAGGCTGGGTGAGCTCACGGATGACGTCAACCAACCCAGCGCGGGTCAGTGCGTCCATAGCAGCATGCGCGGTCCCGACCCCAGGCAAGATCACGTGATCGGCCGACCGAATCACATCAGCGCTTTGTGTCAATGAAGGCTCAACACCCAAGCGCTTCAGCGCTTGGAGCACGGAGCCCAGATTGGCACCACCCGAGTCGATCACCGCCACCGACATGGTCTACAGCACCCCTTTTGTCGACGGCAACGCGCCATCTGTCTGTCTGATCAGCGCGGGCTTAAGCGCTCGTCCCACCGCTTTAAAACAAGCCTCGATTTGGTGGTGTGTGTTCTCGCCTTCGACCGTGAGGTGGATGGCGGCTCTAAGGGTTTGTGAGAGCGATTGGAAAAAGTGCAACACCATTTCACTGGGAAGATCACCCACCTGTTCCCGACCAAAAGCACCTTTGAACACAAAGGCAGGTCGTCCCGACAAGTCAATCGCGGCTGTGGCAATGGATTCATCCATCGGTGCAGTGAACCCATAGCGACCAATGCCGCGCCGATCGCTGAGCGCTTGGTCTAGGGCTTGGCCCAGTGCCAGCGCGGTGTCCTCTACCGTGTGGTGCTCGTCGATGTGGGTGTCACCTTTGGCATGGAGACGAAGCCCAAAGCCCCCGTGAGCGGCCAATTGATCGAGCATGTGATCAAAAAAACCAATGCCCGTTTCAATGCTTGGTGGTGTGGCCTCATCTAAGTTGACGCTGACCTCAATGGCGGTTTCGTTGGTGATGCGCTCAACCCGCCCAGTTCTGGGCGCTTCGATCAGCGCTTGCGTGATCTCGGGCCAGCCGAGTTGCTCACCCAGCAAAAACCCTTTAAGCCCCATGTTGTCGGCCAATGCCAAGTCGGTCTGTCGATCGCCAATGACCGCCGAGTGTTGGCGATCAAGGCTTGGGTCTTGTAAGTAACCAAGCAACATCCCTACCCCGGGCTTACGGGTCGGGGCGTTGTCTTCGGGGCGCGATTTATCGATGTGGATCGCATCAAAGACAATGCCTTGCGATTCGAGAATCTGTAGCAGCAACGCTTGGGGGCCCACGAAGTCAGCCTCTGGGAAAGTGTCTGTGCCCAAGCCGTCTTGGTTGGTGACCATCACAAAACGAAAACCTGCTTTTTTTAACTTCAGCAAAGAATCAATCACATGAGGCACCAGACGAAACTTTTCAAAAGAATCGATTTGCTCGTCAGCAGGTTCCTCGATCAGAGTTCCATCGCGGTCAATGAATAAGATTTTCTTATAAGCCATGGCGTTGTCTTTTCATCCACTCAAGGTGTTTTGTTTAGGCGCATAGCGCGCCAAGCACGCCAGCAATTGTTCTGTTTCTTCTTCGGTGCCAATGGTGATCCGAATGCATTGATCGAGCTTGGGTTGATGGGACTGGTTCCTAAGCTCAATGCCGTCTGCCAAACAATGGCTCATCAGCGAGGCGGCATCATCGACCTCAATCAGCACAAAATTGGCCTCACCCCGCCACAGGGTTTTGATCCAAGGAAAAGCCCTTATCGCTTCGCACAACTTTTGCTTGTTCGCTTGTAGGCGCTCAATGCTTTTTGCTTGTCGTTCCAGCGCTTCTGGTTGCAGCGCCACCAAGGCGGCCTCAATGGAAGGCGTGGGCAATGGATAAGGCGCGATGATGCGTTTGAGCCATGCAATCAAATCAGGATGCGCGACCACCGCACCCAAACGCGCGCCTGCCAAGCCAAAGGCTTTGGATAAGGTACGAAGCACCACCACGTTGGGCTGGTGCTCAATCAGTGCCATCACCGAGCCTTGGTCTGAGAACTCCGCGTACGCCTCATCGACCACCACCACGCCCTGCCCTTGAACCTGCTTGGCCAGCGTCAAGATCTCTACCGTTGACATTGTGCTGCCCGTGGGGTTGTTGGGCGTGCATAAAAAATACAAACGACACGGCGCTTGATTGTTAATCGCTGCCCAATCCATTGCCCAGCCGCTGTTGCCCCTGACCAGGGGCACTTCAACCACAGGCGCGCCTTGGATCTTGGCGTAGAGCGCATACATCCCAAAACAAGGCGGAAAAACCATCACTCGGTCGGTGTTGGGTCGGGCCATCAGCCGGATCAGAAGATCAATGCCTTCATCCGAGCCTCGGGTGATCAATAAAGCGTTGGGCGCCACCGACCAGTGTTGGGCCAGAGCATCGACCAAGGCTTTGGGTTGGGGATCTGGATACCGGTTAAGCGGCATGGACTCATCGACAGGCCACGGGCTTTCGTTGGCGTTGAGTTTGACGCTTGAGGTGGTCTGGCCACTGATGGCGCGGGCCGATGCGTAAGGCTGCAAATCCAGAAGCTCCGGCCTGACCCAGGCCCTAAAATCCATCGAAGCCGCGGTCATGGTCGGGCCTTCAGTGCATCGAGGCGAAGGTCAATGGCCAGTTTGTGCGCATCCAAGCCTTCGTGGGCGGCCAGGCGGGCCGCTTTGGGCCCTAGGCCCAAGAGGCCTTGTTCGTTGGCGCATTGCACGGTCATCCGACGCATGAAGTCTGTGACCGATAAGCCTGCATAAACTTTGGCCCAGCCACCGGTGGGCAAGACGTGGTTGGTGCCTGAGATGTAGTCGCCCAAGGCCTCTGGGGTGTGGTGACCGACAAACACCGAGCCTGCGGTTTCAATCTCACTGACCCAAGTATCCGCTTGGTCGCTAGCCAAGATCAAATGTTCGGGTGCATAGCGGTTGGCCACCTCTGTGGCGAGCCCAATGGAGGGCACCACCAGAACGCGGGCGTGGGCCAGCGCGGCTTTTGCAATGTCGGCGCGAGAGAGGTCTGGCAACAAGCGTTCAATCGATGAACACACGCTTTCGGCCAGTGTTTCGGACGTGGTAACGAGCACCACCTGAGAATCAGGCCCGTGCTCGGCTTGGGACAATAAGTCCGCCGCCACAAAGTCGGGGTGGGCTGACTCATCGGCGATCACCATCACTTCCGAGGGTCCAGCGGGCATGTCCATGGCCGCGCCTGTTAGGTCCAAAGCGACCTGGCGTTTGGCTTCGGTGACAAAACGGTTGCCTGGCCCAAAAATCTTGGTGACCGAGGGCACCGTTTCAGTGCCATAGGCCATGGCCGCAATGGCTTGCGCACCGCCTGCGACCAATACCCGTCGAATGCCTAAGCGCCAGGCGATGGCCAACACCGCGGGGTCGGCCTTCCCATCGGGGCCCGGTGGCGTGGCCAGCACCACCTCTGGACACCCCGCGAGCCTCGCGGGTACCCCGAGCATGATGGCTGTAGAAGGCAAGGGCGCTGAGCCTGCCGGCACATAAAGCCCCACGGAGCCCAGCGCACGCCATTGGGCCTGGCACTCGACGCCCGGGGCGGTGTCAACGCTGTAGGGCTTGGGCATGCCTGCCGTGTGAAACGCAGTAATTGTTGCGATCGCGGTGTCAATGGCATCGATCAAGTCGCTATCTAGCGATAACTCCGCCGAACGCAACTCATCTTCATCCACCCACAGCGCTGGGGCGGGCTGGGGATCGAAGCGTTGCCCGTAGGCTTTCAGCGCCGCATCACCCCCAGCTCTAACCGATTCGATGATCTCAGCCACCACCCGGGTCAACGCCCCATCGGCCTCCAGTTGGGGCCGCGCCAACAGTTGATCGAGCTCAGGATCGCTGGCCTCTAAGATGCGGTGAATGGATAAGCTCATGCCAGCATCTTCTCTACAGGCAAGACCAAAATCGCAGAAGCGCCCGCGCTTTTTAAGCGCTCGAGGTGCTCCCAGAACACTTGCTCGGTACACACCGCATGCAAAGCCACCCGCTCAGGGTCGCCATCTAGGTTTAAGATCGTCGGGGTTTCAGCGCCTGGGAGTAGGGCGGTGATCTCCGCCAGACGGGCCTTGGGTGCGTGCATCATGACGTACTTGGCCTCTTGGGCTTGCTTGACCCCCTCAATGCGCGTCAAAAGCTTATCGATCAGCGCCTCGGCCTCGGCCTCAAGGGGGTGAGGGCAGCGGTACAAACCTGCCTCACTCACCAACACCTCATCGATGACCTCCAAGTGATTGGCCCGCAACGTGGTGCCCGTGGAGACCAGATCGACAATGGCCTCGGCCGAGCCCATGGACGGCGCGATCTCAACGGCGCCATTGAGCATGACAATGTCGGCCTCAACGCCCTGGTTTTCGAGGTAGCGCCGTGTCAGCTCGGGGTAACTGGTGGCCAAGCGCTTGCCTTCTAGGTCTTTTGCGCCTCGGATCGGCCCATTTTCAGGGGCGGCCAACATCAACCGACAGCGGCCAAAGCCCAAACCAAGCAGGGGCTCGAAGGATGTATCCGCAATGGATGTACCCCGCTCCAGCGCTTTTTCTTGCGCCACATTGCCCCCAACAATGCCCAAGTGACAGACGCCGGCCAATAAAAGCCTAGGAATGTCATCATCGCGGACCAACAACAAATCAATCGGCAGCGTCTCGCCGAACCAAAAGAGCTTGTCTTTGCTCTTGGCGAATTTAAGTCCTGAGCGCTCCAGTAACGACAGCGACTCTTCGGCCAATCGCCCCGACTTTTGTATGGCCAGTTTCAAGCGGGTCATGATGCAGGCCCCGTGGTATCGGGCTTTTCAGGGCGCTGAATGCGCTCTAAGGCCATGCGATAGCCCCCATGGCCAGATTCTAGAAAGCGCGCCACCCGACCAATGGTGGTGACACTGACCCCAGTTTGGGCGTTGATTTCTCGATAGGGAAGGCCCTGATCCAGCAATTGGGCCACGCGCCAGCGATCGACCAAGGCTTCGAGCTCAGCCGGTGTTGTCAAATCCCGAAGCAAAGCCCGAAGTTCGTCTGGGGTCTCCATGGCCGCAAAGGCCTCGGCCAGGCTGGCTCGGGCGGCGCGGTTGGCTTGGGCGTGTTGGCTATCCAGTTGTTTCATATGCGATAAAGCCTATCTTGTTCTAATGTAATAGCGTGATATTACACTACTACGTTAATACAAATCAAGCGTGATGGGTCATTCACGGGTCTGTGGTCTAATGACACCCTGTTATTTACTCAGGAATGCACCTCATGCCCCGCATCATCAGAACCCGAATGCTCAGACCTCTGGCCGCCGCCCTCGCCGTGCTGGCGCTGTCCGGATGCGCGCTCTTTGGACCCAAAGAGCCCCTGCCCACGGTCGATCGGGTGGATCTCGAGCAATACATGGGCCAGTGGTATGTGATTGCCAACATTCCCTACTTTGGCGAGCGTGGGAATGTGGCTGGGCGCGCCATCTACCGTCCCCGCGACGATGGCCGGATGGATGACATCTACCTGTACCGCAAAGGCAACTTTGAGGCCCCGGAAAAACGCTTAGAGGGTGTGGCTTGGGTCATTGATACCGACACCAACGCTGAGTGGAAAGTGAGGTTTTATTGGCCGTTGAGCTTCGGTTACTACATCGTCGGGCTTGATGAGGACTATCAATGGACCATGGTCGGCCACCCCTCCAGAGACTATGCTTGGATCATGGCCCGTGAACCCCGAATGGACGATGCGCTTTATCAGTCGCTGCTGGATCGATTCGAAGCCCTGGGCTATGACGCCACCCGACTCCAGAAAGTCCCGCAGTTTGCAGAGCAAATCGGCCAGCCTGGTTTTCAGTGATCGGATGAGGACTTAAATGAATTAAGCGGTGGGTGGCGTATCGGGTTTCACCGTGCGTCGCCAACGCATTCGAAGGGTAATCCAAAGCACGCCCCCCAGAACCAATGACCCGCCAAGCAAGAGCCTAGGGCCCGGCCGGTCTCCCCAAAACACAACCCCCATCAAGACCGCCAACACAGGGATCAATAACAGCACAGGCAACAACTTGTTGATTTCATGGCGTTGCACCAGCCAGTAAAACGCGCCATGCCCCACGATCGATGCCCCAATCGACGAGTAAGCCACCGCCACCCAGACTTCAGGAAACTCTGTAAAGCTCGCATGTATCCCTTGTATCGGAGACTCAATCCAAAACGCCAATAAAAATAAAAGCGGGAACGCGAACAAGGCATTCCAGGCTTGAAAGTTCATCACTTGGATGTCCTTCAATCGCCGCATCAAGATGGTGCCCGCGCCCAAAGCAATCGCTGAGAGCAACACCAAAAACAACACATCGAGCTGGGCCAAGATCAATGGATCAAAGCCCATCACCAGAACGCCTGAAAAAGACAAAGCAATGCCTGAGGTGGTGCGCCAACCGATCCGCTCGCCTAAAAAAAGCACCGCAAATACAGTCGATATCGGGATATAGACTTGCATTAAGAGCGCCACAGAAGAGACATCGCTGGACCGCCCCAGCGCCATAAACAAAAATGCAAAGTGCAAGGCCCCGACACACCAGCATGTCAGAATCAGCCCCCACCACTGTCCGGGCGCGGGTTTCCTGAGCAGGGGAAAGATGAGCAAGAAAACCAAAGCAAACCGAACGACGGTGTAGGTCACAGGCTCAAGATATTGAACCGCCCACGCTGAAATGATGAAGTTGCCTGCCCAGATGAAGCAGACCAGCAATAACAGTAACAAGTGGGGCAAAGGCATGAGGCAGATCCTTACTACAAGTGTGCATTGTGCCTCATTCCCTTCCCAGAGCGAAAGGGCTAATATGCATTCATCTTCATCTGATCTTCATCGCCAAGGATCACCATCACCGCATGAACGAACTCATCATCGCTTTTGTTATCGCCGCTGTAGCCATGTCGCTGTTGTGGGCCTGGCAACTCAAATCCCACCGAGCCGATTGGGTGGATGCTGCCTGGGCCGCCAGCATCGGATTGCTCGCGTTTTTCTTTGCGCTGGTCGGTGAGGGCGCCATTGAAAAGCGGCTCTTGGCCTTGGTGGTGGCGGGCACTTGGTCGGTGCGGTTGACCACGCACATGGTCGCTCGCCTGATGAGCCATGAAGAGGAAGATGGCCGTTACCAAGCGCTTCGTGAACACTGGGGCGCGCGGGTCAATTTTAGGATGTGGCTATTTTTTATGGCGCAAGCGACGGTGGCTTTTTTATTCGCGCTACCGGCTTGGGTGGTGGCCAATGACCCATCCAACGTTTTAAGTTTGTGGGTGTATGTCGGGGTGGCGTTGTGGTTGGTGAGCCTGGCCGGTGAGTCCATCGCCGATCAGCAGTTGGCCAGGTTTCGATCAGACCCAGCAAACAAAGGCCAAGTGTGTAATATCGGGCTTTGGAATTACTCCAGACACCCCAACTACTTTTTTGAATGGCTTCATTGGTTCAGCTATCCATTGATCGCACTGTCTGCGCCCAATGTCTGGATCGCGTGGCTTGGCCCTGTGGTGATGTTGATCTTTCTCTACCGCATCACCGGCATTCCCTACACGGAAAAGCAAGCCATCAAATCCAGAGGGGATCTGTACCGGCAGTACCAACAAACCACCTCAGCATTTATCCCTTGGAAGAAAAAGCGACGCTAGGCCAGCTAACGTCGCCTGATGTGCGATGCCTTGTTAGTCCGATGTAAAGATCAATTTCGGTCGGCTGTAAAGCGTGCCTGCGATCGTGGCCAATGCCAGCGCGGCCAGCGTGGTTGAGCCCACACACAAGGCCACCCACATTGCATTGATGGGCTCACCCCGAACGAGCTCCAAGATCAAGACGTTTTGGCTGAGCAGTGGGACCAGCGTCATCCACTGCTCTGCTTTGGTGGGGTTGATCAAAATATAAAGGCTTGGGAGCATCGGCACCAACACCACCATGCCCATATAGCTCTGTGCCTCTCGATAGCTTTTGGCAAAGGACGCCAAAATGGTCAACAGCGCAGCCGCCAAAAGCGCTGCGGGTGCTGTCATTAAAAACGCCCATGCAGCGACTTGGAAGTCCAAGTTCAGCGTCATGTTCATGTTATCCAATGGCAAGAAGTCCATCGCGATCACAAACGCGATCAATCCTAAGATCAAGGTCAACAGCCCAAAGGTCGTGGTGGCCGCCAATTTGCCTGCCATGATTTGCCAGCGGGGCAGGGGATTGATCAACAGTGGTTCCAGCGATTTCCGCTCACGCTCTCCCGCGGTCGTGTCGGTGGCCATGTGCATGGAGCCGACAAACACCATGATCAAAATAAAGTAGGGCAAGAACGACAGCACCATGCCGCCTCGGGCCTCTGGGGTCGATAGATCCACCGTCTGAATATCGATCGGCCGGGTCAGCCCAGGGTCGATGCCCCGCATCTGCAACCTCAGTTGCGAGATGGTTTGTGAGTAGCCATTGAGGTAGCCACGAACCCGAGAAATGGTGGTGCCAGAGTAACGCCTCGATTGATCGGCCAGCACTTCAACAGGCGCTGGTTTTCCGGCTTGCCACGCCTCTTCGAAAGAGTCTGGAATGCGAAGCACCACCTCTTCAGCCTCGCTCTTAATCGAGGCTTCAGGGTCTTCCGGGGCCGCTTTAATGATCACGCCTTGGCGCTCGAGATAAGCCATGAGGTTGGGCGCGTTTTGGGCCCCGACCACCGGCAATTCCAGCGCGGATTCCAGGCGCTCAGCGGTTTGCCTCTCAGCAAAGCCAAGCATGACGACCAGAAACACAGGTCCAAACAAAGGCCCAAAGACCAAGGTCGATAAGATGACCCGACGGTCTCTTAGGTTGTCTCTTACTTCTTTTAGCCACACCGCGATCATGACAACAACCCCTCATCACTCCCAATTAAACGCACAAAGGCATCCTCCAACGTGCTGGCACCGGATCGTCTGAGGAGCTGATCAGCGCTGCCTTCTGCGGCGACTTGGCCCTTGGCAATGATGACGATGTGATCGCATAAGGCAGCGACTTCTTGCATGATGTGTGTGGACAACACCACACACCGGCCTTGTTTTTTTAAATCCATCAAAAAGTGCCTCAGCGCTCGGGTGGTCATCACATCCAAGCCGTTGGTTGGCTCATCCAACAGAATGGTTTTGGGGTCATGGATCAAGGCTCGGGCGATGGCCACTTTCACTCGCTGGCCTTGAGAAAACCCATTGGTTTTTCGATCGATGAACTCCCCCATGTCCAAGACATCGACAAACCGATCGATGCGCGCATGGATTTCACCTTTGCTCAAACCTTGAAGCTGACCGTAATAGGCAATGTTTTCTCTTGCTGTGAGGCGGTCATACAGGCCTCTGGAATCGGGCACCACGCCAATGGCGCGTTTGACCGCCAAAGAATCTTTGGCCGGGTCAATGCCATCGATGGTCATGCGGCCTTCATCTGGCGGCAGTAAGGTGTAGAGCATCCGAAGCGTGGTGGTCTTGCCCGCCCCATTGGGCCCAAGAAGGCCTGTGATCTTGCCATCCTCGGCCCGAAAGCTCACGCCATCGACGGCGACCACTTTGCCTTTATTGAAGGTCTTTCTTAAACCCTGAACGTCAATCATGGTGTGGGTCCTAATAAATCGGTGAAAAAGGGCTCAGCGCCAAGCACGTCCATACACGCCAAATCCAAACCCTCCACAGAAGCCTGATCAATGAACTGAGACGCGATTCTCGCCATACAAGGCAGTGTCATCACAATGTGGCCCCTGCCTGAAGCCACCAAGTGGATAGAGTTGGCGCTCAAGGCATCCACCTCATCGCCGTAGCTCGGTGGCGTGACGGGGTCCAGTTCACCAGAAAACAACAAGATCGGCACATCACCCGCATAAGGCGCATTGAAGTCTACAGGCACCGAAGCGGTGGGCCAATCTGGGCAAATCGAGTCATACAAATCACCCACGCTATCGCCCAGCAACGTGGACCTAACGGTGGCATCTTCGGGCCACTTGGGCCAGTCTTCGATACACCCCACCGCAAAGTTCAGACCAATGGCAATCGCATCACTCATCTGCTCAGAGACAATGAGCGCTTGTGCTGCAATCCGTTGCGGGTTGCCGGTGGTGGCCGCTTCATGAATCAAGTACGGCAACAGCATTTGGCTGGCCGGATCATAGGCCAAGAACCGCAATGCAGTGGCCAACACCGACCTTGAAAAGGTCAACTCAATGGCCTCGCCCAGACGCGGATGCGTGACTGAGATCTGTGGCCCCTCGGTCCAGCTGTCATATTCATTCTTGAGTTGCGAAAAAGCGCTGTCTAGGTTGGGGAAAGCCGCTTGGCACGATGCATCATCAATACACGCTTGGATTAAGGCATTTAAGGTTCGATCCAAGGAAGGCCCATGCTCTGCTCCAAGGGCCAAGCGCATGGGGACCACACCATCCAATAGAGCCGTGCGTACCCGCTCAGGGTAATTCTTCAAATACACCTGACCGACCCGCGTGCCGTAGGACCCACCGATGAGGTTAATCTGTTCAAAGCCCAAATGAGCGCGCAATGCATCGATGTCTCGGACTGCATCGGTGGTGGTGTAAAAACGAACATCGGCATCCCAGCCTTCCAAACATGCTTTGAGTTGGGTGGCCGCCAAGCTGGGGTCAGGGTTGATGAGCGCGTCTTCGTTTTCATCAAACGCACAATCCAGCGGATTTGATTCCCCAGTGCCTCTTTGATCGAGGAAAATCAGATCCCGGTTGCGATGAATGTCTCGAAGCGCTCGGCGCAGGATCGGTGCCATATCACGCGCGGCTTGGCCCGGCCCGCCCGCCAAGAAAAACACGGGATCAGGCAGTCCCTTGCCATTTCTCGCGGGCAAGACCGCATAAGCCAGCTCAAGCGTTCGGCCCTCGCCCATAGACAGATTGGGGTTCTCTGGGACAAAGAGCGTGCCGCACAAAGCCTCGGCGGTCAGTCGGCCGCCAGCGGCGCTGAGCTCGCAAGGCGTGAGCGACTCATATCGATCTTGCGCCCAAGCGTTAGGATGGATTAAAAAACCAAGAATGAGCGCGCCCAATAAGCGCTTTGGGGATAAAAATGACAAGGTTTGTCCTCTTGTTGATGTCATTTGATAGACAATAGTGGCATTGTGCACGTTTTAAGCATTAAACACCAACAGGCCAAAAGTCATGCTAGCCCTTGAAGTCAAACAACTGAAAAAAACCTACAAAAACGGTGTCGTCGCACTCAAAGGCATTGATCTGGAGGTCCAGGAAGGTGATTTCTTTGCTTTATTGGGTCCCAATGGTGCGGGCAAATCGACTTTGATTGGCATCATCAGCTCTTTGGTGAACGCCAGTGAAGGTGAGACCAATGTCTTTGGCATCAGCGTACAAAAAAACCGCTCCCAGGCCATGGCAGAAATTGGCCTGGTGCCCCAAGAGGTGAACTTCAATCAGTTTGAAAAACCTTTCGACATCGTGGTCAACCAAGGCGGTTATTACGGTGTGCCGCGGGCGTTGGCCAAAGAGCGCGCTGAGTACTATCTGAAAAAACTTGAGCTTTGGGATAAAGCCTTTTCAATGTCGAGAACCCTATCTGGCGGCATGAAGCGGCGACTGTTGATCGCAAGAGCCATGGTGCATGAGCCAAGGCTGTTGATCTTGGATGAGCCCACCGCCGGGGTGGACATTGAGATCAGGCGCTCCATGTGGCAGTTCATTGAAGAGATTAACAAATCAGGCACCACAGTGATTTTGACCACCCATTATTTGGAAGAAGCTGAGAACTTATGTCGTAACATCGCCATCATCGACCATGGTGAGATTGTTGAAAACACCACGATGAAGAACGTGTTGAGCAAACTCGATGTCGAGACCTTTGTTTTGGATCTTCGTGCGCCCATTGAACAAGCACCTGCGGTCGAAGGCATTGAGTTGGTCTTAAAAGACCCCCAGACACTGGAAGCCAGCATCCCCAAATCCCGAAGCCTCAATCGCTTGTTTAGGGCGTTGGAAGAGGCGGGCATTGAAGTCACCTCTATGCGCAACAAGGTCAACCGACTCGAAGAGTTGTTCGTGCGGCTGGTCCATGCGGATTCATCGAAGTTAAAGGAGGCTCAAGCATGAGCGAGAAAGTCTCAGCCAAGAGCTATTGGATTGGGTATCAAACCATCCTGATCAAAGAAATCACCCGCATCGTCCGGATCTGGGCACAGACCCTGATCCCACCGGTGATCACCATGACGCTTTATTTCGTGATCTTCGGTGCCATCATCGGCCGGCGCGTGGGTGAGATGGGCGGCATGCCCTACATGGAGTTCATTGTGCCTGGGCTGATCATGCTCACCGTGATCACCAACTCCTATGGCAATGTCACCAGTTCCTTCTTTGGGGCTAAGTTCGGCAAGCACATTGAAGAGCTTCTGATCTCGCCGCTGCCCCCTTGGATTATTTTGCTCGGATACATCTCAGGTGCGGTCGCCCGCGCATTGAGCGTGGGCATATTGGTCTGGTTGGTGGCCTCATTCTTTGCAGGTTTCCAAATGCACAGCTTGGCCGTGACCTTGAGCATTTTAATTCTGACCTCGGTGGTCTTTGCCCTAGGCGGCTTTATCAATGGGGTCTATGCTCAGAAGTTTGACGACATTTCCATCATTCCCACCTTTGTCTTGCAACCCATGACTTACTTGGGCGGGGTGTTTTTCTCGGTGAGCTTGTTGCCTGGGTTTTGGCAGCAGGTATCGCTGGTGAACCCCATTGTTTACATGGTCAATGCGTTTCGCTACGGGATTTTGGGGGTGAGCGATGTGCCCTTGTGGGTGGCATACGCCATCATCATCGGCTTTGGCGTGGTGCTCTTTGCCATTTGCATGAACCTGTTGAGTCGAGGCGTGGGCTTAAGGACTTAAAAAGTCCCTAATCCCACCCATGCGCCAGATCACCCAAGGGCTGCGGCTTTTATTATTTGAGCTGAATCTTCCCCATGGGGCCTTGGCCAGGCATACCACTGGGGCCACCTTGGCCTGGCACCACAATCGAGCTTTGCGCCTCACGTTGCAAGCGTTTGAGCTCTTCCATGGTGCTCTCGATGGCTTTTTCCGCCTCATCGGCAAAGTGGTCTGCCGCCTCGCCCACGGTTTGACCCGGTAACTCAAAGCTCAACGGCAAAGCGCCTGCTGGGGTCATGATTTGGGTGGAACCAATGAACATTACAGGCCTCGAAGTATCAGGCTGCCCGTCACGCGTGATGGGGGTGAGTTTTCGAATGTGACCTGCGCGTTGGTCAGAAAACTGTTCTTCTAGATACAGCGCATCGGGATCCATGCGCAATTGGTCTTTGATGGAAGGTTCTGTCATGCTGTTGTCTCGTGTGTTTTTTTAGAATGGTTATAGTGTAGGTGATCTGATCGATGTTCGTGTCGTAACGCAGGGTCAATAGGGAGACACAATGAAGCATCCGCAAAAACTGTCGTATTTTAAAAAGCTTGCCATGGCCACGTTGGGTGGGCTTGGCTTGTTTGTGCTGGCGAGCCTCGTAACCCAGCCACCGCTGCACGCCCAACCGTCGAGCACACCCAAGGTTGTTGTGTTATCGGTCGAGGGCGCGATTGGGCCGGCCACGCGAGACTATCTCATCGAAGGCATTGAGACGGCTGAGGATCAAGAGGCAGCACTCGTCGTCATTGAGCTCGACACCCCAGGTGGCTTGTCTGACTCGATGCGAGACATCATCAAAAAAATTCTCAACGCCAAGGTGCCGGTGGCGACGTGGGTCGGCCCCCCTGGCGCGCGGGCGGCCAGTGCCGGGACTTACATTCTTTACGCCAGCCACATTGCCGCCATGGCGCCTTCCACCAATCTAGGGGCAGCCACGCCAGTCCAAATCGGCGGGGGTGGGTCAGAGCCTGCTGATTCGCCTTCAGCCACACCGATGGAGCGCTTGGCTGAGGCCTTGCAAGGCCAGGCAGAACAAGAGTCCGAGGGCGAAGATCAGGGTGCAGGTGATGAGCCAAGCCCCGACGAGGCTCAACCAGCGACCAGCCAAGGCGGCAGCGCCACTGAGAAAAAAGTGCTAGAAGACGCGGTGGCCTACATCCAAGGTTTGGCTGAACGTCACGGTAGAAACGCCGAGTGGGCTGAATTGGCGGTTCGAGAAGCGGTGAGCTTGACGGCCACCGATGCTTTGGCGATCAACGTGATTGATGTGGTGGCCGAGGACATTCCCGAGCTGTTGGCGGCGATCGATGGCAGAGAGGTCAAAATGCACGAGGGCATGGCGATCATTGCTGTGGCAGGTGCTGATATTGAGACCATCGAACCTGATTGGCGCAACCAATTGCTCAGCGTCTTGACCAACCCCACCTTGGCCTACATTTTGTTGATGGTCGGTATTTATGGCTTGATCTTAGAAGGCTACAACCCAGGCGCACTGGTTCCTGGGGTGATTGGTGGGATCAGTTTGTTGTTGGCGCTATACGCCTTCCAAATCCTGCCCATCAATTACGCAGGGCTTGCGCTGATGCTATTGGGCTTTGCGCTGATTGCCGTCGAGTTATTCGTCCCCTCCTTTGGCATCTTGGGCATCGGGGGTGTTTTGGCTGTGGTCTTTGGGTCTGTGATTTTGATGGACTCAGGCGTGCCTGGTTTTGGCATCAACACAGGCTTGGTGGTCGCGATGGGCCTGAGCGCGGCCTTTGTGTTTGCAGTCATTTTGTATCTCGTCTCACGGTCCTTGCGCCGGCCCACGGTCAGTGGTGTGGAGGGCTTGATGGGTCATGAGGCAGAGGTGATCAGTGATTTTGTGGACGGCCATGGGCGCGTCCATTTAGAGGGCGAAGATTGGCACGCACTGGGCCCAGACAGTTTAAAAGTTGGAAGCCGGGCTCGGGTCATCGGGATTGATGGGCTGAGTTTGAAAGTGAGCGATCTGGCCACACAAGAATCAAACAACCACTAGGAGAGCAACATGAGTTTGGATTTTCTATATTTTGTAACCACCGTGGTGGTGGTGTTGGGTGTGGTTATCGCCAACACCATCAAAGTCCTTCGCGAGTATGAGCGAGGGGTGATCTTTACGCTGGGCCGTTTTTATAAAGTCAAAGGCCCGGGTCTGATCATCGTGATCCCATTCATCCAACAAATGGTCAAGGTAGATCTTCGAACCATCGTGATGGATGTGCCGACCCAAGATGTGATTTCATTTGATAACGTCTCGGTCAAAGTCAATGCGGTGCTGTACTACCGCGTGGTTGATCCACAAAAAGCCATCATCAATGTAGAGCGCTTTATGGACGCCACCAGTCAGCTGGCACAAACCACCCTACGTTCGGTGCTGGGCAAGCATGAGCTGGATGAAATGCTGGCAGAGCGCGACAAGCTCAATGAAGACATTCAAACCATCCTCGACCGCCAAACCGATGGCTGGGGCGTGAAGGTATTGAATGTGGAGATCAAACACGTGGATTTGGATGAGTCCATGATCCGAGCCATTGCCAAGCAAGCAGAGGCTGAGCGTCAGCGACGCGCCAAAGTGATTCATGCCCAAGGCGAGGAAGAGGCAGCAGAAAAGCTGGTAGAAGCGGCCAATAAACTGGCAGAGGCCAATGGCGCCATGCAGCTTCGTTATATGCAAACGCTCACAGAAATCGGTGGCGAGCAAAACACCACGGTGCTCTTCCCCATGCCCATTGATTTAATGGAAGGGATTAAGAAACTCACCTCGAAATAAAGTTAACTCAGCCATCCTGTTGGGATGGTAAGGACGCCGGCGCAGCAAGCGCCGGTGAGCCTAGAGACCCCTAGGGCAGCAAGATTAAGATTCTAGGAATGAATTCTTGACGCGAACATAATGCTCAGCCGAGTATTTAAGTGCCTCGATTTCTTGTTCGCTCAACGGCCTGGCCTGGGTGGCAGGTTGGCCTCGATACAAAAACCCAGAGACCAAGTGCTTTCCAGGGCTGACCAAGGCGCCTGCTGCGACCATGACATCCGACTCGATCACCGCACCATCTAAAACAATGGCCCCCATGCCAATCAAGACGCGGTCATGAATGGTGCAGGCATGCAAAATCGCCCCATGCCCGACGGTGACATCTTGACCGATCACCAGTGGAAAGCCACCGGGGGTGTAGGGCCCATCGTGCGTCACATGACAGACCACACCGTCTTGGATGTTGCTGCGCTCACCCACGGCAATGGTATTCACATCGCCCCTAAGCACCGCCTGTGGCCAAACCGAGGCATCATGGCCCAAGGTCACTTGTCCAATGACCGTGGCAGCTGGGTCGACATACACGCCCTGGCCCAGGCTTGGGGTGTGACCTAAATAAGCTCGTATACTCATATCCCTATTCTAGTGCCTAGGTCGTTACAATAAGCGCTTGTTCCTTCATCTCATGACAGTCATCGACATCATCTAACATGCGCGCGCACATCGAAGAGTTGGTTACACAAGCCCTGGGTTATCTCAAACGAGATGGCGTGATTGAAGACGATGAGGCGGTGGCCATTCAGGTCGAATCCACCAAAGACCGATCGCATGGAGACTATGCCTGCAACATCGCCATGATGTTGGCCAAATCAGCAGGCATGAACCCAAGAGAACTGGCAGAGAAGATCGTCAAACGCTTGCCGAGCTCAAAGCGGGTCAAGGAAGTCCAAATCGCAGGGCCCGGGTTTTTGAACTTCTTTGCCAGCGGCCATTACCTAAAACTGGTGGTCAGAGAGATCTTGGCCAAAGGCGAGCACTACGGTGAAGCCCCGGCCGATAGCCTCCCGCCCGTGCTAATCGAGTTTGTCAGCGCCAACCCAACCGGCCCTTTGCACGTGGGCCATGGCCGAGGCGCGGCCTACGGGGCGAGCCTGGCCTCGATCTTAAAAGCGGCAGGCCACAGCATTGAGCGCGAGTACTACGTCAATGACGATGGTCGGCAGATGGACATCTTGGCGGTATCGGTGTGGCTTCGCTACCTAGAGTTGGCGGGTGAGCGGGTTCGTTTTCCTGACAACGGGTATCAGGGTGACTATGTCTATGACATCGCCCGTGAAGTGCGCTCACGCCATGGCGACGATCTTCGAAACACCGGCCATGAAGTCAGCGTGGATTTGCCGGCCGATGGTGAGGAAGGTGGCGATGCAGAGATCCACATTGATGCTCTGATCGCCCGCGCCCGTCAGTTGTTGGGCGAGAAAGATTATCAGGCGGTGTTCTCAGTCGCCTTAGAGACCATGCTCGAAGACATCCGAGAAGACTTGGATGAGTTTGGGGTGAGCTTCGATCGTTGGTACTCAGAAAGAAGCTTGCACGAATCAGGCGCATTGGACCAGGCGCTGGCCAGACTCAAAGACAAAGGCTGGCTAGAGACACGCGACGGCGCTGTTTGGTTTAAAGCCTCTGAGTTGGGCGATGACAAAGACCGCGTGGTGGTCAGAGACAACGGCAGAAGCACCTACTTTGCCTCCGATGTCGCCTATCTTCTCGACAAACTCTCGCGTTGTTCAGGGCAGTCTTTATATATCTTTGGCGCCGACCACCACGGCTATGTTCCAAGGCTCAAAGCGGCCGCCGAAGGTTTGGGCGAAGACCCCCATCGATTGGACTTCCAATTGGTTCAGTTTGCGGTGTTGTATCGCGAGGGCCAAAAGGTGCAGATGTCCACCCGCTCTGGCGAGTTTGTGACTTTAAGAGACCTTCGCCAAGAAGTGGGCAACGATGCAGCGCGGTATTTCTATATCATGCGCTCGCATGAGCAGCACTTGGATTTTGATTTGGATCTGGCCAAATCCAGAGCCAATGAAAACCCGGTCTACTACATCCAATATGCGCACGCGCGCATTCGAAGCATCTTCAACAAACTGGAAGAAGCCGGGCAGCGACACAACCAGGCCATTGGTGAAGCCGCCATCTCTTTGTTGGTCGCCGAGCCTGAACAGATTTTGCTTCGCTCATTGGGCCGTTATCCAGAAGTGATTGAGAATGCAGCCAATCGCAGAAGCCCGCATATTTTGGCGCATTATCTTCATGAGATCGCAGGTCAGTTCCATTCTTGGTACAACCACTCGCAATTTTTAGTCGATGATGACGATCTTAGAAACGCGCGTCTGAACTTGGCCGCTGCGACCGGTCAGGTGATCGCCAACGGCTTGGGCTTGATTGGTGTCAGCGCACCGGAGTCGATGTAATGGCCAGACGGCAAGCCAAACGGACCAGCGGGGGCATCAGCACGGGCATCATTGGGTTTGGCTTAGGCATTGTGGTGGGCTTAGGCTTGGCCACGAGCATGGGGTTGATGCGCTCCAAACCAGAGATCATGTCACCCGGCGCCATTCAAGATGAACCTTTGCCCGTGCTCGACGAGGAGCTGGCACCCCCCAGACGCTATGAGTTTTTCTCTGTGCTTCCCGAAGTCGAGCGGGTGGTGCCTGAGCGTGAAATCGCTGAGCGACTCGCCGATCAAGCGCCTGAGCCCAGCCGCACTTACACCCTGCAGGCCGGGTCATTTCGTGCCAAAAGCGATGCCGATGCCTTGCGGGCGCAAATCACTTTGCTGGGATTGAGCGCAGAGGTCCAGTCGGTTACTGTAGACGACAGCACTTGGCACCGAGTACGGGTCGGCCCGTTTGAAAGCGCCAGAGCCGCCGATGGGGCCAGACGCCGTTTGCAAGACAACGGCATGGAGGCGTTGGTCTTAACCGGGGGTTAGTTCAGCTCACAACAAGGAGAACCACACATGCTTGAATGGATTATTGCCGCCAACAGCTGGCTCAATGGCATCGTTTGGGGCCCTCCTTTTATGATCTTATTGGTAGGTACCGGCCTCTACATCACCTATCAACTGGGGTTTTTCCAATTTCGTCATTTGGCGCATTCTTGGAAACACAGCTTCGGCCAAATCTTCAGGCGTGACGCCCCAACCGAAGAAGGTGCGATAAGCCCCTTCCAAGCCGTGGCCGCAGCGATGGCCGCCACCATTGGTGTGGGCAACATCGCAGGTGTGGCCACCGCCTTGGTGCTGGGCGGTCCAGGCGCCATTTTTTGGATGTGGATGGTCGCCTTGGTGGGCATGGCGACCAAGATGGCTGAGGCCACGCTGGGTGTTAAATACCGCCACATCGATGAGAACGGCCATGTCTCAGGCGGTGTGTTTTATTACATCGAAAAAGGCCTAGGCCCCCAATGGAAGTGGTTGGCCGTGGCTTATGCCTTCTTTGCTGGGGTGTCTGCGTTTGGTCTTGGGAACATGGTCCAATCCAACACCGTCGCCCAATCCATGGCAGCTGGGTTTGGTGTGCCCAACTGGGTCACCGGCTTGATTTTGGTGGTGATGGTCGGTGCCGTGACCTTAGGCGGGATCAGCCGCATCGCCGTGACTGCTGAAAAAATTGTGCCCGTGATGGCAGGCGCTTACATCATTGGTGCTCTGGGGATTTTGGCGGTGAATCTGTCTGAGATTCCCACCGCTTTCATGATGATCATCCAATACGCGTTTGAGCCCGCCCCTGCCATGGGTGGGTTTGCGGGTGCGACCGTCGCTGCTTCAATTCGCTACGGCATCGCGCGTGGGATTTTTTCCAATGAAGCAGGCCTAGGTTCTGCCTCCATCGTGCACGCTCAAGCCAGAAACACCCCATTTCGCCAAGGGTTTTGGGGGATGTGGGAGGTGATCATCGATACTTTGGTGGTGTGTACCTTGACTGCTTTGGTGATCTTGGTCACCGGTGTGCTGGAAAGTGGTGAGAACGGAGCGGTGCTGACCACCGCAGCTTTTGAGAGTGGACTCAAAGGCCCAGGCGCTTACGTGATCATTGTCTCGATCGTCTTTTTTGCCTACACCAGCATGCTCACTTGGAACTTCTATGGTGAGAAAAGCTGGGAGTATTTGTTTGGCCAAAAAGTGGTCTTGCCTTATCGATTGGCCTATCTGGTCTTTGCGTTTATCGGCACCCTAGGTGGCTTGGAGTTGATCTGGGACATTGCAGACACTTTCAATGGCCTGATGGCCGCACCCAACCTGATTGCTCTGATCTTGTTGGGCGGGGTATTGGCCAAAGAGAAGCTCGATTACTTTAATCAGCTTCGAGATAAAACCAAGAATCAGATCAACGACGCTTGAGTCGAATCAAGGCAGAAATGTCGCGGCTGGTCTCATCGGTCGCGACGACTGTCTCATAGTCTTTAATCGCTTGCGGCAGCACGCTGGACTCAAAGCCCAATTGGGTCGCCAAGCTTTGGCAGATTTTTAAATCTTTGACCAACAGCTTTGGCAAAAACCCAACCTCAAAACGATCTTCAAGCATGGTCCGGCCGCGCTTATCCAAAAACCAACTGCCCGCAGCACCGCCACTGAGTAACTCCAGCATGGCTTCTTTGGGAAGATCTAAAGTCTCCATGAGCGCTAAGGACTCACAGACCGCCTCGGCAATGCCAGCCACCATCAATTGATTGACCGCCTTGGCGGCTTGTCCGCGCCCAGGCCCGCCTAAGTGATGTGCCACTCTGGCATAACAAGCGAGCACAGGCTCAATACGTTTAAAGGTCGCAAAATCCCCGCCGGCCATGATCGAGAGAATGCCTTTGATGGCACCTTCAACGCCTCCTGTGACAGGCGCGTCGATCGCCATGACACCCACATCTTGTAATTGCTGCGCCACCAGCTCAGCACTCGCAGGCGCGATGGTGGAATGATCAATGAGGATTTGGCCTGGTTTGAGGTGAGGGCGAAGCATATCAACCAAAGCCAATACATCTTGATCGGCCGAGATGCACACCACAATCACATCCACGAAGCGAGCCAGAGCGATGGGGTCTTCAGCGGCGAGGGTATTGGGGTGTTGTTCAACAAACGCGTTTGTTTTTTCAAGGCTTCTGTTCCAAACCGCGGTTAACAACCCTTTGGCGTGCAAGTGACCGGCCATTGGCCAACCCATCGCACCCAAACCAATGAATCCAACGCTGGGTGTGCTCATCAATGGGCCTCCAAATACGTATACGCGCTCAAGCCATCCACCAACAATGCTTCGAGCTTGGTGGCTTCGGCTTCATCCAGTCCAGCCTGGGCCACTTTGCTTTGGCAGGCCTCAAGCAGGGCATCGGGCCGATAGCCCACGTAGCGAAGCAGGTCTTGAGCGGTATCGCCGTGTCTTGGGGATTGCAAAGCCATGCCTTGTTCCGTGAGCCAAATGTCGACGGTGTCTGTGTCACCAAACAGGTTATGGATGTCGCCCAAGGTCTCTTGGTAAGCGCCCGCCATAAAGATCCCTAACAAATAGAGCTCATCAGGTGCGATGGAATGCACGGCCAGTGTTTCTTGCAACAAGCCTCGGTCCACATAGTGATCAATCCGCCCATCTGAGTCACACGTTAGATCTTCCAACACCGCCCTTCTGTCTGGGATCTCGTTGAGTCTTTTTAGGGGCACAATCGGAAAGACTTGATCAATCGCCCAAATGTCGGGCAACGATTGAAAGATCGATAGATTGATGAAGTACTTGTCTGACAACAACCAACGGATGTGGTCTCTTAACTTGCGGTGTCGGTCGTTGTCTACATCGAGTCTGTCTACCAGCGTCGATAAGATGGCCGCATACATCGGCTCCAATTGCGCCCGCGCGCTGAGATCAATCTGACCGTTTAAGAAAGCGGTCTTGCCTTCCTCTACCCAATGCTCGGCCTCATGAAAGCACTCTTCAGGCGGCATCGATGGCGCTTCTTCCAAGAGGTGCTGGAGCTTTTGTAACACCACAGGGCTTTGGTCGGTCACGGCTTGTGGGGCAGGGGGTGCTGGTTCCGTGGCGGTCACATTGGTGATGAGCACGGCGTGATGCGCGGTCAGCGCTCGGCCTGACTCTGAGTAGAGCCTGGGGCAGGCTACACCATTGGCCTCACTCACCGACTTTAAGGTCTCGACAATGGTTTGGGCATACTGCGTGAGCGAGTAGTTCATGGAACAATAAGACCGACTGCCACCGCCTTCATAATCCACGCCCAAACCACCACCGATGTCCACAGACTCAATCGGCAGGCCGAGGTTTTTCAAAGCCACATAAAAGCGCGCTGCTTCTTCCGCGCCTTTGGCAATGTCTCGAAGGTTAGAGATCTGTGAGCCCATGTGGAAATGTAAGAGTTTCAGCCAATGGGCTTTGCCGGCCTTCTTAAGTGTGTCGGCCAGATCCACCAATTGCTGTGCGGACAACCCAAACTTGGCCCGATCACCGCCGGTGTTTTGCCACTTGCCCGCCCCCAGTGATGCGAGCCTCGCGCGCACGCCCAGTTGGGGCTCAACATCCATCGCTTTGGCTTCTTGTTCAATGATGCGCCACTCACTGGCTTTCTCAATCACGATGAAGGTGTTTAAGCCCAGCTTGAGGCCCGCCAACGCAAGCTTAATGTAAGCGCGGTCTTTGTAGCCATTGCAGACAATGGTGGTGCCAGGCTTGGCCACCGCCAAGGCGGTGATGAGCTCTGGTTTGGAGCCAACCTCAAGGCCCAAGGCATCCATGCTCGCCAGCGCGTGCACCACGCTGGCTTGCTGGTTGACCTTAATGGGATAAAGCGCGGTGTAGGGCTGCCCATAGCCCGTGTGTGCGATGGCTTGGTTGAACCCATCCATCAGTGCTTGGGCACGCGCTTGTAGGATTTGGGGGAAGCGGATCAACAAGGGAAGCCTTAAGCCTTGATCCAAAGCCGCTTCAACCGCCTCCATCAATGACAGGCGCCCGTGGTCCAGGCACACCTCCATCTCCCCTTGGGCGTTGATGTCAAAAAGCCCCTCAGACCAGCGGGGGATGGCGTAGCGATTGAGTGCGTCTGTCATAGTCGCCATTGTAGCGGTGGATGGGGGCCTTGAGCGTGAGGGTTGCGTTTGTTGGGGCAGAAATTTTTGGGGCGATTGTCTACAATAGAAAACAAGCGCGGGTGTAGTTCAATGGTAGAACCTCAGCTTCCCAAGCTGATGACGTGGGTTCGATTCCCATCACCCGCTCCACCTCGAACGCGCAGCAGACTCTGTACGCCGTTTCTCCCAACCAGTCAGCTTTCAAGCCAATGAGTGACGGGCTTGCCGAGGAGCTGTTCTAGGGACACACCACCGGGCCCAACAAGCAACAATTTGTCTGGATGATGCGCCTGCTCAAAAGCGCGCATGCCTCTGAGAGAATCATTGGCAGACGTTTTCACCTCAATACCGAGCAACACATCTTTTCTACGAACGACAAAATCCACTTCTTGATCACCCTGGCGCCAATAGAACACCTCGCATTGCCCACTGGCCATGGCGTTGATGAGGTGCGCACCCACCGCAGACTCCACCAGGCGACCGTAGAAGACGGGATCTGATTGTGCGGAGGTGGGTGTATGTCCAGATGCTGCGCTCATTAAGGCCGTATTAAAAACCTGAAATTTCGGAATCGATGCTCTTTGGCGTTGCGCAGTGCCCGCATATTTTTGTAGGCCCGTCAGCATGCCGGCTGAGGAGAGCAGCTCGATGTAATGGGCCAAGGTGGTGGTGTTGCCAGCCTCTTGGAGTTGCCCCAGCATTTTCGTGTAGGACAATATTTGTCCAGAGTAATGACAACCCAATTCAAACAATTGACGCATTAAGGCGGGCTTATGGATTCGGGTCATGAGCAAGATGTCCCGAGTGACTGTGGTTTCAACGAGGCTGTCGAGAACATACGCTCGCCACCGCTCAGGATCATGGATCAACTCGACGGCGCCAGGGTATCCACCAAAGAAAATGTAATCGTCCAAAGTGTAGTCAAAGGCTTCTGCCATTTCTGTCAAAGACCAATGGGGCAAATGCAGTCGCTCAAACCGCCCTGCCAGACTTTCCGTCAGCCCATCTTGCAAAAGCAATGGCGCAGAGCCCAGCAAGACGACTTTGAGACCTGTCTCTGCCATGGTGTCTTCATCCCAAAGCCGCTTGACCCACTCAGACCATTGGGGGATTTTTTGGATCTCATCAATCGCCAGCACAGCAGATCCTGCTTGATGAGCGCTGAATCGGGCGTTTTCCCATTGCGTGCGAAGCCAAGCCTCGCCTTGAGGGGATTGAGCATCTGCGCTGACGTAATGCACCGGCCATAAATGGTCCGTCTCAAGTTGATGTAGGACTTGCCGGACCAAGGTGGTTTTGCCTACTTGCCGTGCACCGGTGACCAGTTGAATCCATTGCCTCGGGCCTAGGAGGCGCTCCAAAAGTAGAGGGCCAAGGCTTCGCTGGAATGGGAATTTTGGTTTACTCAGCATATTGAGTAATTTTACTCAATATATTGAGGAAATCAAGAGACCCCCGCCAATTCAGGCGCTGTGGGCCAAAAAGTGCTCAATGCTCATCGAATATATCGGTCTCGGCGGGCGTTTGATCTCGGAGGTTCATGAAGATTGCCTGTTCTTCTGGGGTTCATTGAATGCTTTTCCCAATGGCTTGAAGCACCTGGCCCAAACGTTGTTCAGGCTGAGTGTTTTCGGTCTCATCATGGGGTGTGTGGTGATCGCTTGACATGGTCTGTGCCTCCTGTGTTGGAGCGTGATGACCCATGCAGGGTAGCCCAATGCAAGAAACAACACCATCGCCCAGCTGTCTTGAAATTCCGTTAAGCTAATTTAGTTCATCAAGACAAAGGCCAGAAGATCATCATGCTCCCCACACAACACACTTGGTTCAGCGAGTTTTATCAAACCGAAGGTGTGGCCATTTCGTGGACCACTGAAGCCCATCTGGCCCACGAGATGACCGACTACCAAACCATCGATGTTTACCAGACCACCCATTGGGGCAATTTAATGGTGATCGATGGCTATGTGATGCTCACCAGCCGAGATAACTTTCTCTACCACGAGATGTTGACCCACCCTGCCTTGTTCTCTCACCCAGACCCCAAAGAAGTCTTGATCATTGGTGGTGGCGACTGTGGCACCTTGAAAGAAGTGCTGGCGCATCGTGATGTCGCTTGTTGTACACAAGTTGAGATTGATGAAACCGTCACCCGCTTGGCGGAAAAGTATTTCCCCGAGCTGTGCGAACGAAACAACGACCCGCGCGCTCGTCTGCTGTTCGACGATGGTCTGGCGCACATCAAATCACTCGCCCCTGGGAGCGTGGATGTCATCATTGTGGATTCCACCGATCCCATTGGGCCGGCTGAAGGCTTGTTCGGGCCAGAGTTTGTCAAAGACTGCTACCGCGCTTTGGGCAGTGGTGGCATCTTGGTGCAACAAAGCGAATCGCCCCTGTTGCACCTGCCTTTGATCCAAGGCATTCGAAAAAACATGGAAGAGGCCGGGTTCAGTGAAGCGGCCACGCTTGGGTTTCCGCAACCCTGCTATCCCTCAGGCTGGTGGTCAGCGACCATGGCGGTTAAAGAGGGCGCGCTGTCTGTGCCCGATCAGGCCCGATTTGATCAGGCCAAACTGACCACCCGCTATTACAACCCGGCGGTGCACGCAGGCGCCTTGGCCACGCAGCTTGGTGTGGTGGAGCGCTGAGCGCCTTGTCCCGTAAAGCGTCTTTATCAAGCCGCTTTTAAAACTTAGCCTTCTTCGGTCTCGTCGCACTCACCGATGCGGCGGGCTGAGACATTAACAGACATGGCAAGATCACCCATGGGGGTCGACACCGTGTTTTGGATGGTGCCTTCGGCCGTATCGCCGTTGAATTTGATTTCCGCAACAATCGCGATTGATGTGCCTTCCGGGCCTTGGCAGTTCATGACATAGTTCATTTGATTTTCGCTGATGCGTTGCTCGATCATGTCACACGCCTCGATGTCTTGGAGCATAAAGTCACCATCATCGAGTTGTGCTTGGGTCACACACCCTTCGAAGACTTGTACTCTGGGTTCCCCGCTCTCACCCATGCGAAGTTCGTTGGTGTATTCCCAAAGACCAGGTTCAAGATTGAGGCGTTGAGCAAAGGCATTGGGTAGGCCAGCCAAAGTGATCAAGGCCATCATGAAAAAAGAAGAGGCGAGGGTACGTGACATGGTGATGCTCCTAAACGTGAAGGGACGAGCGATCGCTCTTAAATCGTTGAGCATCAGTATAGACTTAATGGCCCACTGAAATCAGTGGGCCATAAGTCATGACCCCGGTCTAGAAGGCTCCCCGAATCCCTGCGATGAAGTTCCTGCCGGGCAGGGGCGCATAATCTCTCAGATAAGAGGTGTGCACACGGGCCTCATCGTCTGTTAAGTTTTTGCCCTCAACAAAGGCCGTCAGCGTCATTTGCTTGAGATCGAAGGTATAGGCCAGACGGGCATTGATCATGTCATAGCCAGGTGTGGCAGGTTCGCTGTGTGCGGTCTTGTCTTGCTCCATCACGTGCTGCCACTCCAGCGCCGCTCTCCAAGGGCCATCATGCCAATCCAGGCCCAGCTGGATTCTTTGTGGCGAGATGCGGGGTAAGTTCTCCCCGTTGGTGAGCTTTCCTCTGACCCAGTCGTGGCTGGCGTGGAGATCAAAATCCCCCCAACGTGTTTCATGGATCTGCCAATTGGCCATGATTTCGGTGCCGTAGAGCTCGGCATCGTCTTGCAAAGCGACCCGCAACGGGAAACCATCGAGCATCTGGTCGGTTTCGCCCCAATAAATGAAGTCTTCGATGTCTTTGTAGAAGACATTGGCTTTGAAATCGAAGTTGGCGCTGTGTCTGTGCACACCAAAATCCCAGGCATAAGCCACTTCTTCTCTTAACGCATCGTTGCCACGCTCGAAAGCAAAAGTCGCCAAGTGAGGACCATTGGCAAACAGCTCACTGGCCGATGGCGCACGCTCGGCATAAGAAAAGTTCACGGTGCTCTGCCACAGATCATTCATCCGCCAGACAGCACCCACGCTCGAGGAGATCGCTGTGAAGTCTCGGTGGTCTTGGCCGAACTCAAAGTCGTCGTGGTCATCAGCGTGATCATCTGCATGATCGTCCGCATGGTCATGGTCTTCATGCCCATGCATCAAGTCCGCATGAACTTCTGTACTTTCTAATCGCCCACCGATGCTCAGCGTGACATCGCCCCAGGTTCTTTCTTGCAATGCAAACAGGGCGAGACTTTCGGTCGTATTCGGTGCGACGTAGGCCTCGGCCCCGACGGAATTAAAGTCTTCATGGTCATACTGAAGTCCATAAGCGCCCACCCAGCCGCCGATGGGCTGGCTCTCCAGCTCAATGCGGGCTTGAGTGGTCTTGATATCAAAGACGGTGCCATGGATGGCATCGCCATGGTCATGATCGTCGTGGCCATCCTCAGCGTGCCCATCGGCGGCCATTTCGACTTCTTTGTGGTGGTAGTCATTGTGTCCAACACGCACAGTCAGTCGCTTGAAGCCAGGCAGCGGGTCATTGAGGCCTGCTTTGAAATCATAGCTGGTTTGTTCCATGTCAATGGCCGCAGAATACTCTTCTTCCGCATGTTCGTCGTGATCATCGGCATCGTCATGGTGGTCGTCATGATCATGTTCTTCTTCATCATGCATGTGGGGTGCTGGGATGCCATAGTCTGTGGTGTAGCGCCGAATCGATGCGCCCACAAACCCACGCTCGCCAATGAAGCTCAATCCAAACGTTCCTGATTGGCTCTCGACAAAGCTGTTGTCCAATATGCCGGCGGTTTTTTCATGGTCGTCATGATGATCATCGTCGTGCCCATGGTCGTCGTGCCCATGATCATCATGATGCAGTTCGCGCTCTGCCACGCCAGGGATCTTGTAATCGTTGCTGTCGCGCCAGCTGCCATCTAAGTGCCAAGCCCACTGACCTTGTCCCCCATCTAAGCGGATAACGCCACTGGTCTCGTCGGCCACCGTGTTGCCACGCACTTCAAACGCACCGATCAAGGGTGCATCGGGCACTTGCTCAGGAATTCGGTTATCGATGAGGTTCACAACCCCACCGGAGGCACCGGAGCCAAATAACAAAGTCGCAGGGCCTCGTAAGATCTCGATTTGGTCGATCAACAAAGGATCGGCCGTGACCGCGTGGTCATCGCTGGAACTGGAGGCATCCGCAGTGGATAGGCTGTCTTGTAAGATGCGAACCCGCGTGCCGCCTAAGCCCCGAATGATCGGCCGGCCCGAGCCGGGCCCATAATATGAGGATTGAACGCCTGGTTGGCTGGCCAAGGTCTCGCCCAAGGTCATGCCCCGGCGGTCTTCCAGGCGCTCGCCGGTTAAAACATCCACAGGTTGAGCGGTCTCCAGCGCGCTCCGCTCCAACGGTAGGGCTTGGACCACGATGCGCTCAAGTTCTTCAGGGTGACGGGCTTTGTTCTCTTCTTCGTTGCTGCTTGTATCGGCCCACGCATTCGCTGAGCCGAACAGGGCCACTGCAATGGCGGCGGTCAAAAGACGGGTTTTCATGGACACATCCTATGGGTTTGATGGACAGAAACGTTATACTATAACATTCCAAAACAACTTGGCAAGCGCCCTAAAGATCGCAGCCCCGCAGCGTCGGCGCATTGGTTAGACTTAAACCCCATGGCCTCCATCCAACATTGGCAAGACCTCACCTCCCCTGAACTTCGGGCGCACATCCAAGCCGCGGGTGGTCATTTGGTCGCGGTCGCAGTGGTGGGCGCCATCGAGCAACACGGCCCGCACTTGAGTCTGGGGACGGATACCCACATAGGCCAAGGCCTATTGGCAACGGCGCTCCAGCACCTTAACAGCGCCACCCAAGTGGTGATCATGCCGCCCATTTCGGTGGGCACCAGCGATGAGCATGCCGACTTTGTGGGCACCATTTCTTTGAGTCCTGAGGCGCTCAGTGGCGTGTTGTCGGCCTATGGCGAGGCGCTTCACCGTGCAGGCATTGACCGTTGGGTGATCATCAACGCCCACGGTGGCAATGTGGCCGTGATTGAGTCGGTGGCTTTGTCCATGCGCCGCCGCTTCAATATGTGGGTGGCAAAAGCTTACTATCCGAAGTTCCAGCCGCTGCCAAATGGGCCCGATGCTGAAGAACTCAAATGCGGTTTGCACGGCGGTCAGTTGGAGACCTCGTTGTTGAGCGCCATCAACACCGATCAGGTCAGACCCAATCAACTCAAGAGCTTTTCACTGAAGGAAAAGCCCTGGGCGGGCCAAGCCCCGTTGGCTTGGTTGGCGCAAGACTTGCACGACGAGGGGGTGGCAGGACAGGCGGATCGAGCAAGCGTTGAAGAAGGCCACGCGCTGTTGGCCCATTATGGAAAAGCCTTGGCTGAAGTGATCGATGCCATGGCGAAGAAGCCAGGGCCCATCGAGTCTCAAAGCTAAGAGATCTCTAAGACCTCATCGAGCCAGTGGCCGGACCGGCGCGCTTTGGCATCCAGATAACGTCGGTTTTGGTCGGTGACCTTGCCAAACAAACTGCCCCGAGACACCACTTCAATCCCACCTGACTCGATCGCTTCTAGTTTGATGGGGTTGTTGGTGAGCAAATGAATCTTTTGAATGCTCAGTGAAGCGAGCATGTCGACGGCCACATGGTAGCGACGCTCATCTTCGCCAAAGCCCAGCAGCTGATCGGCATCCACGGTATCGAGGCCTGTGTCTTGTAATTGATACGCACGAAGTTTGTTCGCCAAGCCAATGCCACGCCCTTCTTGAGAGAGGTACAACAACACCCCGCCACCCATTTGTTCAATGGCTTCAACGGCATTTTGGAGTTGCTCACCGCAATCACACCTCAAGCTTCCAAACAAATCACCGGTCAAACAAGATGAGTGCAGCCGAACAGGGACAGCCTCTGGCCATTGATCAGGCTCACCGATGGTGACAGCAACATGCTCTCTTAAGCCATCGGGCTCTCGAAACAAAATAAATCTGGCCTTCAATGAGCGATCCAGTGGCACATCGGCCTCAGAGATGCGCTTGACCATGCCGGCAGACAAGGCATGACAGTGGGTTGCAGACACCGCATCCACAGACAACAACAGACCCTCGCGGATATGGGTCTCCACCCGCTCTTTCAGATCACCGGTCAGTGTGACGGTCAAGGCCGTGGGCAGCAACAATGCTCGGCGCATCAAGGCCAGAGCCGCCAGTTGAGAGGCATTGGCGGGCGAGGGTGAAGAAAAGAGTGTGGTCAGATCCACATTAGGCGCGGAGGCATAGCGGTGGATGCTTTGAAGATCCACCACTTGATCATCAACGGATTGGGTTGGCCAAGCGAGTGCTGGTTCATCGCTGATGTGCTTCAAAGCATTCATTCGGTGCTGCGATACCACCAATGAAGGCCTTTGACCCTCAAGAAGCTTGGCCATCCTAGGGTCAATGGATTCAGCGGGATAGACCAAGGTGTCGTCCACCACCACAGGCACTCCCCGCCTTAAATCAAAAATCGCGCGTTCTATTTGATGCATGGTCGACCATTATGACATTGATAAAGCCTTGTAAACTAAACGACATGTTGAATGATTCTGTGAAAATAGACGGCCCATCGCCCAAAGATTGGTTGAGCCATCAATCAAGCCCTTGGGTGATGGGCCAACTGGGTCAGAGCTTGGATGGGCGCATCGCGACCCCGACCGGGCACTCGCACTACATCAATGGCCCTGCCACAAGAACCTTCTTGCATCAACTCAGAGCCAACGTCGATGCCGTGGTGATAGGTGTAGGCACCGCGTTGGCCGATCAACCACAACTGAGTGTTAGGCATGTTGAAGGCCAAGACCCTGCGCGTGTGGTGATTGACCCGCGCATGAGAATCAACCCAGACAACCCCGTGCTCCGAGACGATGGGGTGCCTGTGTTGGTCTGTGTCCAAGAAGACCAAACCACCTCGCATTTGCCCGAGCACGTCACACCCATTTTTTTACCACTGAGCGAGCATGGGTTTTCGCCTCAGGATGTGATTGAAGCGCTGAACCAAAAAGGTTTTGAGCGCTTGTTGATTGAAGGGGGGCAACATACGGTGTCTTCTTTTCTCAAAGCAGGTGCTTTGAATGAGCTGTATTTAATGATCGCGCCTTTGATCATCGGCTCTGGGCCAACGGGCATCCAGTTGCCCGACATCGATACGCTCGATGAGGCGATGCGACCCAAAATGGAATGCTGTCGCGTGGGTGATGAGTTGTTGGTGGCCTTAAGGTTTTACAAAGACACTTGAGATGATCGCTGTCGCCACATCAACGCCCCAGGCAAGGCGTTGATGAAAATCATCAGCCCATAAGCCACAGACACTGCCGCTCCTTGGGTGGGCTCTAGTCCCATCAAGCCCCACGTGCCTACCGCCACCCATTCTCTAACGCCCCAGCCAGAGACCGTCACAGGAACGATCATCGCCAACAACAAAGGGGGCGCCAGTATGGCCAGAGAAAAAAACGAGGCCTCAATCCCCACGGCCCAGGCCGCCAACACAAATACGCTGATGTAGCTCGCCACAATCAACACAGAACTGGAGGCTTGTTTCAGTAATCGCGACAGTGGCCAAAACACTTGGCCAAGAGATTTAAAAAAATCAGCGACCCAAACACGCAAGCGAGGTTGTCGAACCACCCAGCGACTACCCAAAACCAGCACCAAAAGTAAGACAAGTAATCCTCCTGTCATCAACCAAAGACGGGAGGTGTCCATGCCTGACCACACAGTCACGATGGCCTGTTGCCAAGTGCTTGATGAGACCAAAACGATCACAGTGATGAGCGCAAGCGCGGCCTGACCAGAAAATCGTTCAATGATGACCGCAAACCAAGCAGGGCTTTTTTTCGTCATCAGATCGGAATGCCGTTTGGCCCGATAGGCATCACCGATGACACCCCCAGGCAAAACTTGATTGAGCAAGGTGCCCAAGTAATATTCTTCGATGGCCTGTCTCATCGACAGCGCCAAGCCCATGGCGTGAGCAGTCAAACGCCAGCGCCACGCTGAGAGCAGCACTTGAAAAACACCCAAGGCAAAAGCGGGCACCAGCCAGCGAACATCCAAACCATGGAGTTGTGTCCAGAGCGCTTGAGGCCCCAACCACCAGATCAGTAGAGACAATAAAAGAAGGCTAACCAGCCAGCGGCTCAGCATATAAATCCGTATGCCCGACCTCAATGCCGATCTGTCCGTTGGCCAAATCGGTTTGGCGACTGACATACCAGACATCAAACGCATCGGATTGATCGGGCAGCATCTCGCAAGCCGCTTGGTGCCAGCCGTTGATCAAACGAAACCCAAGGCCTTTGGTATAAGCACTGCCGGCCAACAATTGCCAAACGCTGGTGCCTGTTTGGACGCCATAGCCCAATGCTTTGAACGCTTTTTCAGCCACATGCACCGCCATCGGGCCAGTGGCGGGGCCTTGCCCCAGCCCTTTGCTGCGTTGTTGATGCGCATTAAAGGCTTGGCGGATGGTTTCATCTAAGGGGTGTTTGCTGCCGGTGATGGACCAATGCCCATTGACATTCAACACGAACAAAGCCGCCGCTTCAATCGAGACACAGGCCCTGGCCAAGCGCTCTATCCAATCTTGGCTGGCAAGATCCAACAAGGCAGAGGTGGTGACCAAATCAATCGGCCATTGCTGGTGCATGGCTTGAAGGTCCAGCGCGTTGAGATCCACCACGTGGGTGTCAATGAGGTGTTCTTCCCCTGCCACGGTCTCCAGGTTTCGAAGCGCTTCTTTTAAAAGCTTGGGGTCGTGATCGAGCAGACGCCAGTGCTGTTGTGGGCCCAACCAAGGCATTAAATAGAGCGCGTTGTTCCCCGTCCCTGCGCCCAAGTCCACGATGTGGCTGCGGTGCCGGGTGCTCAGCCAATAGTTGGCTTCCTCATTGAATAAGGTATGTCGAGCTTGGTGGTCGGCTCGTCGCCTCAGCGTTAACCATTCATTGTCAAACCACAACTCACTCATGCAGGCCTCAATAGCTCGCGCCGTCTCGATGTCTTAAGCGATGGTCCAGTTCACACCAAAGCTTATTTAGGCGCATTGGGTTCAAGTGTAGACAATCCGAGCGCTTCAATAAACCTTTGACCGGATTGATGCCAAGAGTTCAAATTGGCCCGAGCACGCTTGGCCCCGGTGCGTAACGTCTCTCTTAACTCGGCATCCTGACACCAAGATGACAGGGCTTGAGCCAATGCATGTGCATCACCTGCCGGCACGATGAGGCCAGCCCCTTGGGGCAGCGTATCTGGAAGCGCACCGCCATCTGTGGTGATCATGGGAAGACCCCGGGCCAAGCTCTCAGTGACCACCATGCCATAGCCCTCATACCAAGAGGGCAATACACAGACATCGGCTTGGTGGTACAGGACATCCAGCGAGGCCTCATCCAACTCACCCAAACATTCAATGCGATCGGTCAGCTCAAGCGCATCGATGCGATGGGTCAAGGCCTGAGCGTGACGGGGATCACGTCCATGATCACCCACCCACTGACAGACCCACGGTAAGTCTCTGATGGCATCGAGTGCTTCTAGTAATACGGCATGGCCTTTTCTCGGCGTGATTGAGGCCACGCATAAGAACCGGTGTCTGTGATCTTCATCTTCAGTGCTTGGGTCAGATGCGCTCTTTGCAAGCGCTGATTGGACCACCCCTGGGGTCACCACAGAAGGGGGTTGTGTCACATAAGCGCGCTCGATCAAACGTCGGGCAGTGAACGGGCTGGTGACAATGACTTGATCGCAACAGCTTAAGGCCAAACGTTCTTGTTGATACAACCACTGCGCTTGTTGCGGGTCCAATCCCCGCTCATCGGCCAGCGGGTGGTGGACCAAGCCAATCAGCCGAGGCTTGGGGTGCGTGCGCTGAGCCAGCGTGGCTTGGACAGTCTCGCCCAAACCGCCCAAGGCGAGTCCATCGATGATGACCACCGCAGATGATGGCACGCTGACCAAGGCCTCTTGCATGGCGTGTTTGGCGTCCTCGTCGGGGATGGGGAATTGACCGGCCAGCCCCAACACCGTGACATCGATCCCTGAGGCTTCCATGGCCTTGACCATGTGCGCATCATAAAGATAACCCCCGGTGCGTTGATCAGGATCCCCAGGGACGATGAAAAGAACACGCATCGAAGTGAAGCGGTCGCCTAGACCTTGCCCAGATAAGAGGCTTTGGCCAAATGCGACTCTTCCAAGCTCACTTCCATGGCATCGATGGCTTTGGCACCCTCACCCAACTCACCTCGATGGATGGCGCTTTGCAATCGGTCAAACACCACCTTGGCCATAAATTCGGTGGTGGTGTTCATCCCCTTGAATTGTTCAAAATCATCTAGGTTTTGGTAATTGAACTCAGCCAAGATTTTTTTCAACGCATCCGAGGCCAAGCCAATGTCAATGACCAACTGATGTTGATCCAACTCAGCCCGCCTAAAGGTGACATCGACCACATAGGTCGCACCATGCAATCCTTGGGCAGGCCCAAACACATCCGAGTTAAAACTATGCGCAATCATCATATGATCACGAACGGTGAGTGAATACATGGTTACTCCTTCTTTAAAGTGATGTCTTTGTCATCATGAACCAGGTCGAGTGAGCAGGATGGCTAGAGATAGTCGATCACGTGACACAAGGTCTCTTGGTCTCCTTGCGCTAAGGCTGCCATCACCTTAGGCAAGTCAGCAAATCGACTGTGACCAGTGATCAACCCATCCAGCCTTGAATCTTCCAGTGCTTTTAAGGCACTGGCAAACCGTGTGGCATAGGTCCAGCTGTCTTGCCTGGCCGGTGAGATGGTCCCCACTTGGCTGGAGCGAAGCGTGAGTCGCTTGGCATGAAATGCTTCACCCAAGGGCAAACACGGAGATTGGGTGCCAAACCAACTCATTTCGACAATTAAGCCTTCATGCTGGGCCAAGTTGAGTGCTTGCACCAAGCCTGCTTGTGTGGCGCTCGTGTGAATCACAACGGCTCGCTCAGGCGTGGCCTCGTGGGGCAACTTGAAAGGCAGGCCCAAATGATTGGCCACGGCTTTTTTCTGCGCGTTGATGTCAACCAGCTCCACCTCGTGACCATGTCTGTGGGCCAGATGCGCGATCAAACAACCGACCACGCCGGCGCCCATCACGCTGACCGCTTGGGTGGTGCCCCCATTGATCTCAGTATCCAGACCTGCATCAGCCAAGCCATTGACCGCTGTTTCCATGTTGGCCGCCAGCACCGCGCGCTGGCTGGGCAGGGTGTCGGGCAGGCGATACACCGAGCTTATGGGCACCACGTAGTGGTCTTGATGTGGATGGAGACAAAACACCCGCGCACCAACCCACGCCTCAGGCCCGGCTTGGACTTGGCCCACATTGCAATAGCCGTATTTCACTGCACCGTCGAACGCGCCGGCTTGAAAAGGCGCGCGCATTCTATCGTGTTCGCTTTTGGGGACATCGCCCTTGAACACCAGTGTTTCTGTGCCTTTGGAAATGCCTGAGTGAAGCGTTTTAATCAACAGCTCGTCTGCCTGAGGAGGTGGCAAGGTCTCCTCGATGAGGTGACCTTGCCCATGGTCAGACCAAAATGCCGTGGCGATGATGCTCATATGCGATGATTGTGACAGATTCTGATCCTAGGATGGTTTGCCCCATTCATTCAAAGCACTCCGGTGGACATCGCATGATCGCTCATGATTCAGCACACACAAACCCTGTCAGCATCACCGAGTGGGGCTGCTGGGTCTTGTTGTGGGTCTTGTTTTTTACATCGCTCGTCTTAGCATTTGCGCCAGCAGATCATTCTGCCATGTGGCCTGGTGTTCTGGGCTTGGGTGGTTTGGGTGGCTTGATGTATGTGTTGCATGCCCACTCAACCCGGTGGGGTTGGGCCAGTCGGGTGACCATGATGCGTGCGTTGATCACCTTGTCGTTGGCGAGTTTCTTGTGGTGGCCTGAGGCTTATCAAGCGCATGGTTTGGGGCTTGGAATGCTCGGCTTGATGGCATTACTGGCCGACGGGCTCGATGGGTATTTGGCCAGACGCCTCAATGAAACAAGCCTTGCGGGTGCGCGCTTTGATATGGAAACCGATGCTGCATTAATGCTTGTATTGAGCGTGGCGGTGTGGTGGATGGACCGAGCCGGTGCGTGGGTATTGGCCATCGGGGGCATGCGCTATGCATTTGTGGCCGCATCCTATGCTCTGCCTTGGATGCGCGGCTCCTTGCCAGACTCTTTGCGACGAAAAGTCATTTGTGTGGTCCAGGTCTCGGTGCTGCTGGCGGTGTTGCCACCGTGGTTCAGTGATCTCCAGGCCACGGCATTGCTTGGGTTTTCGTTGGCGTTGCTGGTTTATTCATTCACGGTTGATACGCTGATGCTTTGGCAACATCGGTTTACGACCACAGATCAACAGACATAAGGTGATGCGATGAAATATGTTACGAGCCTGATGGTGGCTTTAGGAATGGCTTTTGGACTGGTGTCTACCAGCCAGGCGGAGCCCAAGCGATTTGAGATTGACCAAGACCATTTCTCGGTGGCGTTTTTGGTTGATCACATTGGCTATGCCCAACAGTTGGGGCAGTTTCTCAAAGGCAGCGGTGCGTTTGTCTATGACCCAAGCACTGATGAGTTGATCAGCGGCGAGGTGGTGATTGAGGCAGACAGCATTTTCACCAACCACCGTCGGCGTGACGGGCACCTGAAAAACAGTGATTTTTTGGATGTGCGCCGGCATGAGGAGATTCGGTTTGTCGCCACGGAGTGGGACGCTCAGACCAACACCTTAAATGGGGAGCTCACTTTATTGGGTCAAACCCAACCCGTCAGCCTTGAGGCGAGCGTGAATAAATTAGAGGACTATCCTTTTGGCCATGGCAAGCCCACGCTGGGGGTGTCAGTCAGAGGGGCGATCAACCGCTCAGAGTGGGGCATGACCTATGGCATTGAGCAAGGCATGGTCGGTGATGTTGTTACCTTGCTGATCGAGCTTGAAGCCATTCAAGAGTGAAGTAAAGGCGCGTCGTCTTCACTTAGGCTGCAACCAAGCGTCGAACTTGGAGTTCTGATCGACGCTTTTCAGCACGCCACAAATCATATTGCATTTGTTGATCCAGCCAGCTCTGAGCGGACGTTTCAAAAGCAATAGATAAACGCACCGCCATCTCTGGGCTAATGCCCGCTCGAGCATTCAAAATAGCGCTAAGCGTCTTTCGGCTAACACCGAGCGCATCAGCAGCATCTGTCACAGACAGCCCTAGTGGCTCAAGGCACAACTCGCGGATGACTTCGCCGGGATGTGGGGGGTTATGCATTAGCATGGTGATACCTCAATGATAGTCTTCATAGTTAACAATCTCGGCATGTAGGCCAATAAAACGAAAGGTGATACGCCAATTGGCATTGACATGCACAGCCCAGATATCTGATCTGCTTCCCTTCAGTTTGTGGAACTGTAGCCCCGGAAGATCCATGTCTTCTGGGCAACGCGAGGCATTCAGCCGCCCAAGGATAATTCGAAGTTTCTTGGCATGTGATGTTTGAATGCCTGACAGGGTTCCCGAAGTAAAGAACCGCTCTAATCCCTTGTGCTTGAAGCTTTTGATCATAAATGTAACCTGAAACGTATCGCGTGTCAAATACCAGAGCCGACGCGCCAAGGGCCACACTTGGATCAATGTATTGTCAGTCGAGGCGCTAACTCATCAGCTCGATGTGTCATCTATCCTATCGTGGCGACTGGGCAGACACACGCTTAACGGGCCAGAGTTTGCAATGATTCACCTACCGATTAGAGATACTCATCCTGCGCATTCATCAAGGAAGACGCACCGGCTTCGATCTTAGCTTGCAGTGCCAGATGGTCAGGCAGCATGCGCGCCATAAAAAATTGAGCAGTATCGATCTTGGCTTGATAGAAGCCTGAGCGCTCTGAGGAGTGTTTCAGGGCTTGTTGTGCCACCGAGGCCATCTTGGCCCACATAAAGCCCATCGCGACCAGCGCAAAGAACCGGAGGTAATCAGCCGATGCGGCACCCGCTTCCATCGGGTCTTTGCTCATCCGCATAAAGACCGCTTGGGTGGTGGCTTGCAGGGCCTGTTGGGCGGCATTTAAAGGCTCAATGAATTCTGCCATGGCTTCATTGCCTTGTTGTTCTGCGAGGAAGGTTTGCAGGGGCACGAAGAAGGCCTTTAGATTCTCACCGTTGTTGGCGGTGAGCTTTCTGCCGACCAAGTCTAGGGCTTGAACCCCATTGGTGCCCTCATAGATTTGGGTGATCCGAACGTCTCTGACGAACTGCTCAACGCCTGTGTCGGTGACATAACCGGCCCCACCATGGATTTGCATGCCTAAGTTGGCGACCTCAAATCCCATGTCAGTGAAATACGCTTTGATGATCGGCGTCATCATGGCCACCCAGTAGCTGGCTTGTGTTCTGACTGCCTCATCGGGGTGGTTCAGTTCCATGTCCAACTGAAGACCGGTGTAGAGCGCCAACGCTCGCGCCCCTTCGGTGAAGGCCCTGGAGGTCAGCAGCATGCGCCTGACATCGGGATGAACAATGATGGGATCAGCGGGTTTATCAGGGTACTTAGGGCCACTGAGTGCTCGGCCTTGCAGCCGCTCATGGGCAAAAACACGGGCAGCTTGATAAGCCGCGTCCCCCATGGCGGTGCCTTGAATACCGGTCACCAATCGTGCGGCATTCATCATGGTGAACATGTAGCTCAAGCCTCGGTTTTCTTCCCCAATCAGCTCACCTACGGCCTTGGTGTATTGCATCTCACAGGTGGCAGACGACTTAATGCCCATTTTCTTTTCAATGCTTTGGCATCTGACCCCATTGTTATCACCCAGCGATCCATCCTCATTGACCATGTATTTAGGGACGATGAACAAACTGATCCCGCGGGTGCCCGCAGGTGCATCAGGGGTTCTTGCCAAAACGAGGTGGACGATGTTGTTGGATAGATCGTGCTCGCCGGCTGAGATCCAAATCTTGGTGCCTGTGATGGCATAGCGACCATCTTCGAGTCGCTCGGCCTTGGTTCTGATCATGCCAAGGTCCGTGCCGCAATGAGGCTCGGTGAGGTTCATGGTCCCGCTCCACTCACCGGTGATCATGTTGGGCAGGTATTTCTGTTTTTGGGCTGATGAGCCATGATGGTGGATCACTTCATAAGCCCCCAAGGTCAGCCCTGGATAGGCAGCGAATGAGGCATTGGCTGCGTTCATCATTTCAGACACCGCCAAGCCCAAGACACCTGGCATGCCTTGACCACCAAATTCAGGATCCGCCACCAAGCTCGAGTAGCCGTTGTCGTTATAGGCGTCGTAGGCTTCTTTAAATCCGGCCGGCAGCTTGACCTCGCCGGTGTCGTTGTTGTGTTTGCAGCCGACTTCATCCCCGATCACGTTTAAAGGCTGCAACACCTCTTCACTGAATCTCGCCGCTTCGCTCAATACCGCCTCGATGATGTCAGGCGTGAGTTCCTCCATCCCCGGCACGTCCTTGGCTTGGCGGAGATCCAGAAATTCGTTGTAGAGGAATAAAAAATCATCGATGGGGGCTTTGTACTGAGGCATGGAATGACACCTTTTAAGTTGTGGTGATCGCAGTCGTTCAAATAAGTGATGGGGTCAATTTACCATACGAGAGCGTATGTAAAGTGACATGCTGAACAATCGGCCAAAGAGGCCCAAGAGAGCCTTGGTGCATAAAAAAAGCCGGCACAAGGCCGGCTTTCAAAGGTTTGACACCGGGGCATGCGCCCCCGCCATCAAGAATTACGCTTTTTTAGCGGCTTTCTTTTTGGCTGCTTTTTTCTTAGCGGTTTTTTTCTTAGCTGGCTTTTTTGCAGC
>CAYWVH010000008.1:0-63420 GCA_964461845.1 uncultured Wenzhouxiangella sp. | reverse complement strand
GCGACAGGCCTGTCGAATGGGGTGGTCTGGAAACAATTGATACAGCGCTGCACTGCCAAGACTTGGATCATTTTTATGGGTTCGGTAAGCACCCACGACTGTACGCATCAATGGCGGATTGCCATAGCTTTGATGGTACTGGCGCACAAACTCGATGAGCCACCAATGATCATCGCTGAGTACCCAGCCTTCCTGTCTCGCCGTGAGTAGCGCAAATGCTTCCTCCCAAGTGGTCGAATCGACCAAGTGTCCGTCTGAGTCCACCGCCCAGTCTTTCAAATCCGCATCCTGTCTGGCTGGCATGGCTTACAGCACCATCCAAAGTCGGTCATCGCTTGGTAGATCTTTGGCGTCAGTGACCACCAAAGCCAGTGCGTGATCGACCAACTGTGCCCAGCCCACATGCATCACCTCTTGTGATTGCAAAAGCCTTGGGTCTGCAAAAGCCACCACCAAATCCAATTCCATCGCACTGCCGGCGAGCACCCACTCCAACTGGCCAGAACCATCCCAAACACTTGCCTCATAGGCGATCATCATCCCATACCCACAAGGCTTAGGCGGGACCATGGGCAAGGGCCAGCCATCGGGCCAATCACCCAGACCGAACACCTCCACCACTTGGGCTTTAAGAATGTGTTGCCACATCTGAATCAGACTGCTCGTTGGATGGGCTGGGTCACCTGTCACACCCAAACGGTGCCAAGCCGCTTGGCAGACCTGCACGCTGATGGCATCGTCTTCCACCAAACGTCGGAAAGGATCTGGCATGGTGTTTGACCAAGGGCCCACCGCAGGGCCATGCAAAAACACCCAAACCGCATACCCTTTCTTAACGAGGCCTTCGATACACTCAAGGGCACTGGCAAAGCGATTGTGGCTCGGGGGGATGCGCAATACCACCACCGCCTCGGGACGCATTTGGAAACCAGCGTGTGTTTTAATGGTCATATGCCAGTGAGATGATGATGAGATCTGAACCCATGAGCCCCATTGTAAGCCTTACAAGCGCTATTGCTGCGTTGATCATGAGCTTGTGGCTGTCGGCAAGCCATGCCCAAGAGGCCGTCGAGCTGCCACAAATGGGCTCCACCACCACCCGCGTGCTCTCTCCTGAAGCCGAACGCACCTTCGCTCGCGACATCGAGCGGTATTTTCGTGCCAACCAAATGCTGATTGAAGACCCATTGATCATTGATTACATCAAAGACATGGGCTATCGGCTGGTCTCCTATTCCACCAGAAACCAGGCAGACTTTCATTTTTTTGTACTCAAAGAGCCCAGCATCAATGCCTTTGCTGCCCCCGCGGGCGTCATTGGTTTGCACTCAGGCCTGATCTTGCTGGCTGAAGATCAAGCTGAAGTGGCCGGTGTGGTCGCCCATGAGATTGCCCACATCACCCAAGACCATTTGGCCCGTGCCATGGAGAACCAACAAAATGCGTCCATGCCCACGATGTTAGCGGCCTTGGGGCTGGCATTGGCCTCAGGGCTGGCGGGTGGCCCCAGCGATGCCACAGGCGCCATCTTGTTAAGTGGCATGGGTTTGGCGACCCAGTTTCAGATCAACCACACCCGACAAAGTGAGGCGGAAGCAGATCGGGTAGGCATTGCTTTGTTGGCCCGAGGTGGCTATGACCCGCATGGCATGACTCGTTTTTTCGAGCGGCTCAATATTCAATCGAGATCACGCGGCACTGGCGTTCCAGAATACCTAAGAACCCACCCCTTGACCGTTAACCGAGTCGCTGAGGCCAGGGCCCGGGCTGAACAGTTTGCGGATGAAGAGCGAGCCAACGATGAGCTCTTCCACTATGTCCAAGCCAGGCTTCGGGTGATGATGAGTCAACGCCCTGAGCAAGCCATTGAATATTTCACCCTTAGGCTCAAACAAAACGACCGCCCTGCTCGTCCCATGCACTATGGGCTGGCAATGGCAGCGATCGATGCCCGTCAGATGGACTTGGCTCGCCAACATCTGGACACACTTTTGAAAGTGGATGCTGACAACCAACTTTATCGCTTGCTGGAGGCGGATTGGCTATTGGCCGGCGGCCAAGTTGAAGCGAGCTTGATGATCTTGGCAGACCTGTACCACCAATATGCAGGCAGCCAGTTGGTCACCCAACAGTACGCCACCACCCTCATGCATGAACCCACCACAGAACGGGCCATTGAAGCGGCGGCGGTATTGCGCCGGCATTTGCATGCCCAACCCACCGATCTTCGTATGACCGAGCTCTATGCGCTGGCAGCCTCCCGAGCGGGCGATCGGGTCAGGGCGGCTGAGGCCCAAGCCGAGAGCTATTACATCCGGGGTGGCATTGATCAGGCCATTGAACAACTTGAGCGAGTATTGGACAATGAGCGTCTTGATTTTTACCAGCGCTCCCGCATCAATGCACGAGTCATCCAATGGCGACGAGAACAAATTCAACTGGCGAGACGATGAGTGCCACCGATGAGGTGAGTCAGCTCACCCAAGTGCTGGCGTATTGGCACGAAGATCAGTTGGATGCGCCAGAGTTATTTTTCAACCGAGAGCTGAGCATGCTGGCGTTTACCCAGCGGGTGATGGCCTTGGCCAGAGACACCCGGGTGCCGTTGCTCGAGCGCTTGAGGTTTTTATGTATCTCGTGCACCAACATCGATGAATTTTTTGAAGTCCGTGTGGCTGCCATCCGGCAACGCATGCGCCATGGCTCGAATCTGGCTGGCGCCGATGGGCTTACACCCAGCCAAACACTCGATGCCATCCGCCAAACTGTTCTTCGTATGGTTGAAGAACAGTACAGAATCTTAAACGACGAGCTCAGTCCCGCGCTGAGGGAACAAGACATCAGGATCTTAAGGCGCTCTCGGTGGAATGAAGTGCAACGAGAATGGCTGCACCAGCATTTCCAAGAAGAAATCATGCCCGTGTTAAGCCCTCTGGGCCTAGATCCCGCGCACCCCTTTCCTAGGATTCTCAATAAGTCACTCAATTTTGCGGTGGCCTTAGAAGGCGAGGATGCTTTTGGCAGAGACAGCGGCATGGCCTTGGTCAGAGCGCCGAGGTCGCTGCCTAGGATCATTCGAATCCCACAAGCACATTCCGATGGGCCCAATGACTTTGTTTTCTTATCGTCTGTGATGCATGCCTTCATTGCAGAGCTCTTCCCTGGCATGCGGGTCAGTGGCTGCTATCAGTTTCGGGTAACGAGAAACTCAGAGCTCTTTGTCGATGAGGAAGAAGTTGAGGATCTGGCCCGTGCTTTGGAAGGCGAGTTGATGGGTCGAGGCTTTGCCCAAGCCGTCCGATTGGAAGTGGCTGGCAACTGTCCAGACCACATCGCCCAATTTCTGGCCACGCAGTTTGGTTTGGATGAGAGTGCGATTTATAAGTGCGACGGACCGGTCAATCTCAATCGCATGAGCGCGATTTGTGATTTGGCGGACCGGGCCGATCTTTGCTATCCCCCTTTTCAACCCGCCATTCCCAGAGCCCTCTTAAGCTCAGATAATTTATTTGCCGCCATTGATAAGCAAGACTGGGTGCTACATCACCCCTATGACAGCTTCACACCCATCGTTGATTTGATGCGCCAAGCCGTCAATGATCCTGCAGTGCTGGCCATCAAGCAAACCCTCTATCGAACCGGTGTCGATTCTGCTTTGGTGGGTCTATTGATTGAGGCAGCCAGAGCAGGCAAAGATGTCACAGTCATTGTTGAGTTGCGGGCCCGTTTTGATGAAGAGGCCAACATTGCTCTGGCCACTCGGATGCAAGAGGCTGGCGTGCAAGTGGTCTATGGGGTCGTCGGGCATAAGACACACGCCAAGATGATGTTGATCGTTCGGCGTGAACAAGGGCAACTTCGCCGCTACGTTCATTTGGGCACAGGCAACTACCATCAAGGTACAGCCAAAGCCTATACAGACTGGAGTCTTTTGACCGCCAACCAAGCCATGGCGCAAGACGTCCATCGCATGTTCCAGCAACTCTCGGGCCTTGGAAAAACACAAGCGCTGACCCATCTTCTGCAGTCACCGTTTAACTTGCATTCAAGCTTGCTTGAAAAAATCGAAAGAGAAATCGAGCACGCACACAATGGTCGGCCCTGTGGCATCGATGCCAAAATGAATGGCCTGACCGAGACGGCACTGATCCAAGCCCTCTATCGAGCCTCAAGAGCCGGGGTTCCCATACGTCTGGTTATCCGAGGGATCTGTTGCCTGAAACCAGGCATCCCTGGCTTGTCGGACAACATCACTGTTCGGTCTGTGTTGGGCCGATTTTTAGAGCACAGCCGTGTCTATCACTTCGTCAACGGCGGCCATCCAGAAACCATGGCCGCCAGCGCCGACTGGATGGAAAGAAATCTGTTTCAGCGGGTGGAGGCTTGCTTCCCCATTCTCGATTCAGATCATGCCAGCAAGGTTTGGGAGGAGAGCATTGAGCTCGCCTACCGAGACACCGAAAGCGCTTGGATTCTCTGTGCCGATGGCCATTATCGACCGATGCAAAGCTTGCAGGGTGCCACGCACACCGATGAACAGATCAATATTCAAAGCGCTTTGATTGAAAAACGCAACGATGTCTAAAAGAAACCTCTGGGCCGGCGTTGACTTGGGCTCAAACAGCTTTCATTTGGTGGTGGCCCGAGAAGAACACGGCGAGCTTCGACAAATCGATCAAATCAAAGAGATGGTTCGATTGGCCGGCGGACTCGACCGCAAAGGCCATCTCAACCCTCGCGTTGAAGCAGAAGCTTTGGCCTGTTTGTCGAGGTTTGCAGAACGCATCCAAGGCATTCCTGAAGCCCACATCCGAGCGGTGGGCACACAAACCTTTCGTCGCTTGAGGCATTCGGAAAAATTTCACGCTGCAGCAGAGCGCTCATTGGGTTGTCCCATCGATGTGATCTCGGGTCGAGAGGAAGCCAGGTTGGTTTACCGAGGCGTTTGGCAGGGCATGGCCAACCAAGACACGCCAAAGCTCATTTTGGATGTCGGTGGTGGCTCGACCGAAGTGGTCGCTGGTCAGGGCGAGCAACCCATGTTGGCTGAGAGCTTGGAAATTGGTTGCGTGAGCATGACGCAAAAGTATTTTGACGATGGGAAGATCAGCGCCAAGCGCTGGCAACGCGGTCGAGAAAAAATCATGGCCGATGCCCAATCACTGGCCGCATTACTGAAAGACTATCCTTGGGAGCAGGCGATTGGCTCTTCCGGCACCGCCCGTGCCCTAGCGACCATGGCAGAGTTCATTGCACCCCAACGACGTGCGGGCTTACCCAGACTGAGCTTGGATGAACTAAAGGCTCAGATGATTGAGATGGGACGCATTGAAAAATTGACCTTGCCGGGTTTGAGCGAGAGGAGACAGCCCGTGATTGTGGGCGGTGCTTTAATCATGGACGCATTGATGGGTGCTTTTGGCATTGAGCATCTGAATGCTTCTCCCTTTGCACTCAGAGAGGGCATTCTTTACGATCTATTGGAAAGATCAGACCCAGATCGGGTCCAGCACAACCCAAGAATCAATACCCGTCAGGCCATGTTAGAGCGCTATCAATGCGATCGAGCGCAATCCAGACGCGTCAGAGACTGGGCGCTGATGGGCTTTGATCAGGTGGCCACAGATTGGAAATTAAGCGCATTGTCTCGAGAGCTCTTGGCGGTGGCCTGCGAGCTTCATGAGGTCGGTCTGTCCATTGCCCACGAACAATATCACCTTCATTCAGGCTATATCCTGGGTCATGCGGACATGCCTGGGTTTTCTCGAACCGAACAACAAGTGCTGGCCTGTTTGGCGAGCTTGCAACGGGCCAAGCCGGATCGGGCTTTGATCGATGCCCTGCCCGAACGCCTACAGACCATGACGCGGCGTCTGTTGATGTTGATGCGTGTGGCGGTCTCTTTGTCCCGCCCCAGAAACGATGACCGCCCACAATCGGTGATTTGGGAGGCTCAAGAACATGCATTGATTCTGAAACTGCCTGAAGATTGGTTGCATGCCCATCCCTTAAGCCACCGCGACCTTTTGGTGGAAGCCGACCAAATCGCGCGCTTGGATCTCAACTTGACCATTGAGGCATTGCCCGCATGAGAAAACAGCTCAGCGACAAAGCCAAGCTGATGGCCAGAATTCGGGCGTTTATGCAACAAAGGGGGGTCACGGAAGTGGTGACCCCTTGTATCAGCGCCTACCCTGTGAGTGATCTCAACATCGAATCGGTGGGTTTGGCGACAATACCAAAACGCTTCTTGCGCACCTCACCTGAATCTTTCCATAAATCTCTGCTCTCACAAGGCTCAGGTGATCTCTATGAACTGGGACCCGTGTTTCGTGCTGATGAGTTTGGACGCCATCACCGGGGTGAGTTTTTGATGCTTGAGTATTACCGCATCGGTCTGACATGGCAGGATTTGGCGTTGGAGGTCATTGAACTGATCAATGAATTAGCAAAAGACTGGCATGACCCTTGGTCGCATCAATGGATCACTTGGGATCAGGCCAGCGAGAGCGCACTGGGTTTCAATCTAAGAACCGCTTCTCGTGAGCAATGCCTGTCGGCCATGCCAGACGATGCGTCCGGTGAAACATGGAGCCAAGAAGCCATCGTTGATTTTTTATTCGCCACCCGTGTCCAAGCCAGTTTCGATCCCTCCATCATCACAGTGGTGCATGACTTCCCTGCTGATCAAGCAGCCCTTGCCAAGTTGAGTGATGATGGTCAACATGCCAAGCGATTTGAGGTGTTTCTCCAAGGGGTGGAACTCGCCAATGGATATCAAGAGTTGACCGATCCCATCGAGCAAAAAAAACGCTTTGAGCAAGAGGCAGCATCGCGCCAAGCAATAGGCCGGAGCGTCCCATCGCTGGATGATCGCCTAATCGCAGCCCTGAGCGCTGGCCTGCCCGATTGCTCTGGGGTGGCCATCGGTGTGGATCGATTGATGATGGTGATCTTGGGCCTAGACAGCTTAGATGAACTCTTGCCCTTGAGTGATGGGCACGCTTTGACCCATGGGGCCATGAACTGATGGCATATTTAACGAAGATCCACCCAAGCCCCATCGTGCAAAAGTGGTTTCAAGCCCTTGGGTTGCCGCATGACTATGCCACCCGCTTCAAGCTCACGCCTGTTGCCGAATGCCAATCACTGATCGATGTTGGACATGACATCCACCAACGGCCTCAGTCCATGCACCCAGAGGCGGCTGATGCTTGGCACAAGCTTCAACAAACCGCCGAGCATTCAGGCGTTGAGCTTCAGTTGGTCTCAGCTTATCGAAGCTTTGACTACCAAGCAGGCTTGATTGAGCGAAAGCTCGCGCGTGGCCTCAACTTGGATGACATCTTAAAGGTCTCTGCTGCGCCTGGGTTTAGTGAACACCACAGCGGTATGGCCATCGATCTGACCACACCAAACACCCCTGAATTAGAGGCGGTTTTTGCAAAAACCAAGGCCTATGAGTGGTTGACATCACACGGCCATAGATTCGGATTTGCGGAGAGCTTTGGTCCAAACAACCACCATGGCCTCATCTGGGAGCCATGGCATTGGTGTTATCAGCCCTTCTTGATCGCTGAGTAAGCATCCAAGGCACGCTGGCGCTGTGCTTTCAGGTCAATGCCAGCACCGGGCTCATGCACCTGTTTGGTCGCCTTTCCCGATAACTCAGGACACCAATGCTTCACATAGATGCCCTCAGGGTCGAATTTCTCGCCTTGTAAGACGGGGTTAAATACTCGGAAATACGGTGAGGCATCAGCACCACACCCCGCTGTCCACTGCCAGCCTTGCGTGTTGTTGGCCAAATCCGCATCGACCAAGGTATCCCAAAACCATCGGGCACCTTCTTGCCAGGGAATCAATAGGTTCTTGGTCAGATAAGAGGCCACGACCATCCGAACACGGTTATGCATCCAGCCTGTTTGCCACAGCTGGCGCATGCCGGCATCCACCATTGGCACACCCGTTTTTCCTTTCTGCCAAGCCAGAAGGTCAGCTTGATAGTCTTTAGGATCACGCCAAGGGAAGTCATCGAAGACAGGCTTTAGAGGCTGATCGGATAAGTGAGGAAAATAAAACAACAAATAATGAGAAAACTCACGCCAGACAATCTCTCTGATAAACGACAATGGGCCTTTGCCTGTGGGCACCAAGCCTGCGGGGTCGAACGCACGGGCCACCTGCCCCACTGAAATCTCCCCAAAATGGAGATACGGCGATAGCGCAGACGTTCCATCATGGTCTGGACGGTTTCTAAGTTCATCATAGGCTTCCACTTGGCTGGCTTGAAATTGAGCCAAGCGTTTTTCGGCATTGACAAACCCCGGTTGCCAATGGGCTGCCAGTTTTTTTGTCCAGGCATGGGCGGGGGCAAGCTCCGAGGCTTCAATGCTTGTCTCAGCGCTGCGGGTGTCAGGAGGCACCAGCTTCGTTGGTGACGGCGTGTGCTCAGGTGGGGTCCATGTTTTTTGGAAGTGGTTCCAGTAAGGCGTGAAGACCAAATAAGGCGTTTGGTCTTGCTTCAGCATCTCCCAAGGCTCTTTTAGAAGGTGCGCTGAGAAACTCTCAACCACCACGCCTTGCCCATGAAACGCCTCTCGTAAATTCTTTTTCAGCGCCTTATCTGCTGCAATGTCGGCAGGGTCATAGAGCCGGTTCCAGTAGACCGCCTTGGCCTCATGATCCTCCACCAATTGATGCAGGATGGCTTCCGTTTGGCCCTGGTAAATGTGAAGCTTTGCCCCCAGGGATGAAAGGGCCTCGTTCAGGCGCGCCAAAGAGTGGGCCAACCACCACCGAGAGGCTTGGCCCATGGGCCAATCACCCCCTCGGGTAGGGTCATCAATATAAATCGGGACGATGTGGGCATGCTCTGCCGCTTTTTTCAGGGCTGGCTGATCCACCAGCCGCAAGTCTCGCCTAAACCAAACAATGGCCGTGTCTTTCGCCATCAAAAATCAAGCGCTCTGGCGGCGTTTTTGTTTGGCATTGTCAGAGCGACGCGCTTCGAGTTCGTCCAAGTAACCATCGTCTAGGCCAGTGACATAATGGCCCGAGAAACAAGAATTATCGAAGCCAGCCAGGCGGGTATTCTTACCCAAGCACGCTTGCTCCATCCGATCAAGATCTTGATAAATCAGCCGATCAGCACCAATCAAGGACTGGATTTCATCGATGGATCGGTTGTGTGCAACCAATTCGGTGGCCGCTGGCATATCGATGCCGTAGACGTTGGGATAGCGCACTGGGGGAGACGCAGAGGCCAAATAGACTTTTTTAGCGCCCGCATCTCGTGCCATTTGGACAATCTGTGTCGATGTTGTGCCTCGGACAATGGAGTCATCCACCAACAAAATGTTCTTGCCTCTCATTTCCAATGGGATGGTGTTGAGTTTGCGGCGAACCGATCTGGCTCTGGCTTCTTGGCCAGGCATGATGAAGGTGCGACCAATGTAGCGGTTTTTGATTAAGCCTTCTCGGTACTTCACGTTCAACATCTGCGACAACGGCAAACAGGCTGTTCTGCTGGTATCTGGCACAGGGATCACCGCATCGATGTCATGGTCTGGCCATTCTTTGAGAATTTTTTCCGCCAACGCCTCACCCATCCGAAGCCTGGCTTTGTGAACGGACAGATCGTCAATCAATGACTCGGGCCTTGCGAAATAGACATACTCAAAAAGACAAGGGGTATGGGGCTCTGCCAACTCACTGGTGTGACGGTGGAGCCGCCCTTCTAAGTCAATGAGCACAGCCTCACCCGGCGCCAAATCGCCGATGAGCTCAAATTCCAAAATGTCCAAAGCCACCGACTCAGAAGCAACCATGTACTCCATGCCATGCGCGCTTTCCCGTTGGCCGATCACGCAAGGCCGAATGCCATGCACATCCCTAAAAGCCAACAAACCCACACCGGCCACCAGCGCAACCGCAGCATAGGCACCCCGAACGCGCCGATGTACTCCATCGACCGCATGAAAGATGGTCTGTGGCGAGAGCGAACTCAATGGCAATGCGTGGCCCAACTGCAAAGACAGCTCATGGGCGAGGCAGTTAAGCAGTACCTCAGAGTCTGATTCTGTATTGATGTGACGTCGGTCACGGACGAACAGCTCTTGGCTTAAGCTTTCGGCGTTGATGAGGTTGCCGTTGTGTCCCAATGCGATGCCGAACGGCGCGTTCACATACATGGGTTGTGCTTCATCGGGCTGGTCGCAACCCGCGGTGGGGTAGCGAACATGGCCAATGCCAATCCGGCCTGTTAAGTTGGCCACCGACTCTTCGACAAAAACGTCTTTAACGAGCCCGATGCCTCGAGCCGAGCGCATGCGGGTGTCATCTAGGGTGGTCATGCCGGCAGCGTCTTGGCCGCGGTGTTGTAACACGGTCATGGCATCGTACAGCCGAGCCGCCACAGGCGCTTGCCCAAAGATGCCTACAATTCCGCACATGCGATCTAAATCTCCAATCCTGATGATTTCAATAACTGGTCTTGCAAACCGGGCGGCAATTGTGCCACGACTTGCTCTGCCATGGTCTCGAAATAAGGCAACAACACAGAATCATCCCACCAAGGATCGTCAGGAAAAGGTGTCAGCGCCGCCAAAATCACAGCCATCACCACGATGGCGATGCCTCTGGCCAATCCAAACAAAGCCCCAAGCAATCGATCGGTGCCACTTAACCCGGTGTGCTTGACCATTTGGCCCACCAGCACACCCAGCAAGGAGCCGATGACCAAGATGCCGATGAAGATCAATAAAAACCCAGCGATCAAACGCACAGAAGGTGTGTCAACCCAAGTCTCCAGTCGAACCGCGAGTAAATCAGAAAACCGAAACGCCAACACGCCAGCCACCACCCATGTGGCCAAAGAGAAAGCTTCCCTCACAAACCCTCGGAACAGCGACACCAACACGGACAAACCCAAAATGCCCAATATCACCCAGTCTGCATGGACCATTGCACTCATGGATGCGACACCACCAGCCCCTCTAAATTGACCTCTTGTTTCAGCCTTGCTTGTAAAGCATCTGCGGCCTCACGGCTGTCCACCGTACCGACACGCACCCGCCAAATCGATCGCCCGCCCACTTCTTCAACGACCGAAAACACGCTAAAGCCCTGAGAGCGCAGACGAGACTCCAGGCGCTTGGCATTTTCATCGCTGGTGAAAGAGCCGACTTGGACGGCATACCCTGGCTCGATGCCAGCAACGGCTTGGGCATTTTCAATCGGCGCTCTGACCACGGGCGACACCCCTGCCGTGCTCTTTTCGATGGCGCTTCGGGCCGTCTCTGCTTGGGCTCGGTTGGCATAGGGCCCTGTGCTCACCCGATAAAGCACCGACTGACCTCGAACCAGACGATCGATGCTCACTGAATGGCCTTGTTCCCTCAACGCATCAGCCACACCTTTGGCCGTGGCCTCGGCACTGAAACTGGCCACCTGCACCTGCCAGCCTGAGCCATCCGTCACAGATCCGCTCGAAGGCTCGGCAACAGAAGCCTCGGCAACAACGGACGCTGGGGTGGTTTGTGGTGCTGGCTCGGCGCTGGTCATAGGTAATGAGCTTGAAACCTCGTCGGGCTTGGGCTCTGCCAGAGACTCGGCAGGACTCGTTTCAGAAGGCTCAGGCGCCACTGCATTGTCCACCGGCCTCAGCGGGACACGCTCAGTGGGCGTTTCTTCCGCGCTTTGAGTCTGGGCAGCGGGAGGCAGCTCAACGGGTGCGGCCACTGGCTGTGCTTCGGTAGCCACTGATCGATTTGGATTGAGCGGCAATCGGCGAACTTCCCGCTCTGCCATTGGGGAGGTGGGCATGGCAGGATCTAACGTGGCAGGTGGGAGTGCATCATCGTTATCACCACCAAAAAACATGGGGACAAAAATCACGGCCAAGGCGATCAAGACCGCCGCACCGATCAATCGTTGTTTGAGCACCTCATCCATGACTGATCACTCCTGGTGATTGGCAGCAAAGCAAGACCGCACCGCTGCCAACACTTGAAAAGAACCAAAGACCACCACTCGATCGGTGGCTTGGGCTTTTGACAGGGCTGCATCCAGCGCTGTATGAATCGATTTTAACGCTTCTATGGGCGCAGTGATACCTTGGCTTTGCAAACGCTGAGCGACTTGGTGGCCCGTTTGCCCCCGAGCCCCCCCAAGATCACCGACAAACCAGCGATCGATGCCGTGACTGAGGGCCTGACCGATGGCCTCAACATCTTTATCTATGAGCGCACCAAAGACTGCAAAGGTCTGCCCATCGATGGCTTGAGCCCGAAGATTGCCGGCCAGCATCTCAGCCGCTTGAGGGTTATGGGCCACATCTAAAATAACCGTTGGTGAGTCTGGGGGGCCGGCGACCGTTTCAAAACGCCCCGCCAGATGCGCTCGAGTAAGACCTTGCTGGATGCACTCATCGTTAAGCTCATCGGGCCACAGTGCATAAAGCGCCAAGATGGCCGCAGACGCATTGCTCAACTGATAATCTCCAGCCAAGCTGGGGCGGGCCAGTCGCCAGCAGCGCGGCTTGGGTTGAGTGCACTGCAACTGCCAACTCAAATCGGTGACATCAGGATCAAGATGCCAATCAAATTCACGCCCCACTCGTTGGACATCAGCCTCGATCTGATCGATGAAGGCATCCAAGCCTTCAGGCAGATCTCGCTCTGCAACGACCAGCGGTCGGCTTGCTCTGGCAATGCCTAACTTCTCTCGGCCAATGTCAAAGCGTGTCGGCCCAAGGTATTCCATGTGATCCAGACCGATGGAGGTGAGGACCGCGACATCGGGATCTATGACATTGACGGCATCTAGCCGACCACCCAAGCCCACCTCTAAAATCATCAGATCAGGCGAGCGCTGCCGTGCAATCCAGAGCGCTGCCAAGGTCACATGCTCAAACCAAGTCAAGCCGATATCAGAACGACAGCCATCGACAACCAAGAGCGCCTCTAACCACTTCTCATCACTCAAAGACTCGCCGTCGATGCGAAGCCGCTCATTAAATTCGTGAATGTGTGGCGAGGTGTAGGCAGCTGTGGACTTTCCATGGGCCAGCGCGATGGATTCGCAAAAGGCCACCGTCGAGCCCTTCCCGTTCGTGCCGGCGATGGTAATGACTTTGGATGTCAGCGGCGAGGCGTCTTGAAAGAGTTTCTCATAGACCGCTCGAACGCGATCCAAACCCAAATCAATTTTGCTCTCTGGGGCCCGTTGCTCCAGCTCGGCCAACCAATCACTTAAGCGTGTTGCACCCAAGGCTATGAATCAACCAGCTCGCCTTCCATTGGAGCGTCGGTGGGCAATAAGACATCGAGCATCATGCGAATGGTAGAGCGCAATTGACGCCGATCAACGATTTGGTCCAGCGCACCTTTTTCAATCAAAAATTCCGCTCGCTGGAAACCCTCAGGCAGAGTTTCTCTGACCGTTTGCTCAATCACCCGAGGCCCTGCAAACCCAATCAGTGCATTGGGCTCTGCCAGATTGACATCGCCCAGCATGGCAAGACTTGCGGAGACACCCCCCATGGTCGGGTGCGTGAGCACAGAGACATAAGGAATGCCTGCTTCAGCCAAACGCGCTAAAGCAGCGGCTGTTTTGGACATTTGCAACAAAGAAAACAACCCTTCTTGCATCCGCGCCCCACCTGAGGCTGAAAAGCAGATCAAGGGGATGCGGTCTTTCAAACAACGGTGGACCGCTTGGACAAAGCGCTCTCCCACCACGGAGCCCATCGAGCCACCCATAAAACGAAAATCAAAAGCCACCGCCACCACCGGCCGACCATCGAGCCGACCTTTGATGGCGACCAAAGCATCTTTTTCACCGGTTTCTTTTTGGGTGGTGGTCAGTCTTTCTTTGTAACGTCTGGAGTCTTTGAACTTCAATGGGTCCAGAGGAGAGACAGCGGCACCGATCTCTTCTTGTCCATCAGCGTCGAGAAATGCTTTTAAGCGCGCACGACCACTTAAGGCCATGTGATGGTCGCATTTGGGGCACACCCACAAGCTTCGCTCAAGCTCTGGTTGATACAGCACCGCATCACAGGCATCGCACTTGGTCCACAATCCGTCGGGGACTTTTCTTGTTTTGTTGCCTTGGGTTCGAATTCTTGAGGGCATCAGTTTTTGAAACCAATTCATCGCTTATCCGCTCGCTGCCTTATCCATGGTCTGACGCACCTCATCCATTGCTGCTCGCACAGGTGCCAGATAATTGTGTGTGATCGCAACTGCTTCGTCTACATCCACTGCCTCATCCAATCGAGACACCAAGGCAGACCCGATCACCACCGCATCGGCCACCTTGGCCACCTCAGCCGCTTGAGCAGGTTCACGAATCCCAAACCCTACCGCCACCGGTAAATCAATCTTCGCTCGAATGCGCTCTAACATGGGTGCCAAAGCATCGGTGTTGAGTGTCGCAGCACCTGTGACACCAGTCAAAGAGACATAGTAGACAAACCCCCCTGCCAACTCAGCAGCACGGGTCAACCTAGCATCATTGGTGGTGGGCGCCACCAGAAAAATTTGGTGCAAACCGACTGCGGCCAAAGCCGCTTGCAGATCCCGCGCCTCATCGGCAGGGCAATCCACGATCAACAATCCATCCACGCCGGCTTGGGCGGCATCTTTTGCAAAGGCCTCTACGCCATAGCGCTCAATCGGGTTGGTATAGCCCATCAAGACCAAGGGGGTGTCGGGGTGCGTCTGTCGAAACGTTTTCACCATCTCCAAGACCTCACGAAGACCCACACCGTGGCCCAAGGCACGCTCACATGCGCGCTGAATGACAGGACCATCGGCCATGACATCAGAAAATGGCATGCCCAATTCGACCATATCAGCACCTGCACTGACCGCTGCTTTCAAGATCTCAACGGTGGCTTGGGGCATCGGATGGCCGGCTGTGATGTAGGGCACCAAAGCGGTCCTGCCATCGGCCTTGCACTGGCGCATGCATTGATCAATGCGGTTTTGTGCATGCTGGCTCATAAGGTGATGCCCTCCAGCCGAGCAACGGTATTGATGTCTTTATCGCCTCGTCCTGATAAGTTGATCAATACGATCTGATCTGGGGAGAGTTCTTTGGCCAGTCGAATGCCATAAGCCAGCCCGTGGGCTGTTTCAAGCGCTGGGATGATGCCTTCGGTCCGTGACAGCAGATGGAAAGCCTCCATCGCTTCTGCATCATCCACACCGACATATTCAGCCCGTCCAGTGTCTTTTAGCCAAGCATGTTCAGGGCCCACGCCAGGATAGTCCAAGCCTGCTGAGACTGAGTAGGTGTCTTTGATTTGTCCGGCATCATCATCCAAAAGATAGGTACGAGAGCCGTGCAAGACCCCGACCCGACCGCGGCATAAAGTGGCTGAGTGCTCTTCAGTATGCAAGCCCCGACCAGCGGCCTCCACACCAATCATGCGCACATTTTCATCTTCGATGAATGGGTGGAACAGCCCCAAGGCGTTCGAACCCCCGCCCACACAAGCGACCAAGGCATCGGGCAAACGCCCATATTGATCCATCATTTGACGCTTGGCTTCGCGGCCGACCACCGCATTAAAATCTCTCACCATCGCTGGATACGGATGGGGACCAGCGGCTGTGCCCAAAATATAGAAGGTGTTTTCAACGTTGGTGACCCAGTCGCGCATGGCCTCGTTTAGGGCATCTTTTAGCGTCCGAGAACCGCTGGTGACACTGACGACTTCCGCGCCCATCAGTTTCATCCGAAACACATTGGGAGATTGGCGCTCGATGTCATCGGCGCCCATGTAAACCACACACTCCATGCCCAACCGCGCGGCCACGGTGGCAGAGGCCACCCCATGCTGCCCTGCCCCGGTCTCTGCAATCACCCGGCGCTTACCCATGGCCTGGGCCAGCAGCGCTTGTCCCACTGTGTTGTTGATCTTGTGAGCGCCTGTGTGGTTGAGGTCCTCTCGCTTGAGCAAGATCTTCGCCCCACCTGCGGCTTTGGTGAGGTTCTCTGCCCAATAAATGGGCGATGGGCGACCCACAAATTCAGCTAAGTCACGATCGAGTCTTGCAACAAACTCAGGGTCGTCCATGTAGCGACGCCATGCCACTTCCAGCTCTTCTAGCGCTGGCATCAAGGTTTCTGAGACAAAACGGCCACCGAATACGCCAAAGTGCCCGGTGGGATCGGGCATTGAGACGCTGGGGTCAAATGTCATCTGCATGTCCTCTATGGGTTTGGCCATGACTTTGGAACTCCGTTGTTGTATCCATTCAATGAGCGCACTTGGCGCATTAAGTGTTCTATCTTGCCATGATCTTTGATGCCAGGTTCACTTTCTACACCACTGGATAGATCAATCCCTGACGGTGCCAGCGCTTCTATGGCCATGACCACGTTATCAGGCCTAAGACCACCGGCCAAAATCCAAGACCGATCCCAGTGTTGGGTCAGCGCCTGCAATCGCTGCCAATCACCCACCTGACCGGTGCCTCCCATTTGACCCGATGCGTGTGAATCAATCAACAAGGCGTGCGCGGAGGCGTACTGATCGGCACGCGCTTGCCAAGCACGCTCATCGAGCCGATCAGCCAGCCCGAGGGCCTTGAGGTAGGGCTTGCCCCACGCTTCACACTCACCCGGTGTTTCATTGCCATGAAACTGCAAGGCATCCAAAGACACTTGATCCAGAACTTCTGCGATAAAGTCAGACGGCGCATCCAAAAACAAACCCACCCGCTCGATCTTCCCTGCCAAAGCATCAATCCAACCCAAATCTTTGGAAAGATCAAGACAGCGACTGGAGGCAGGGACAAACACAAAGCCCAGGGCATCAACACCCCAGTCGATGGCGCATTGGGCATCTTCTGGACGGGTGATGCCACAGATTTTGACCCACAGCTGATCTGGGCTTCCAGAACTTAGAGACGTCATGACCCAGCTCCCACGGCAGCCTCATTGGCCGTGACCTCGTCAGGCAAACCCCACTGGCTTGGGTATAAAGCCTTCATGAAATAAAGACCATGTGCTGGCGCTGTCATTCCAGACTGGGTCCTGTCACGAGCAGCCAGAACCTCAGCCAGCCACTCCATGGGTCGCTCACCTCGACCGACCAACAACAGGCTACCGACGATGTTTCTGACCATGTGATACAAAAACGCGTTGGCCTCGATGTCGATGTGAACCTCATCGCCTTGGCGTGTGACTGACACTGAATGCACTGAGCGAGTGGCATGCTTGGCCTGACAGCCAGCCGCTCTAAAGCTCGAAAAATTATGCTCGCCAAGCAGGCTTTGGCTTGCCTTGTCCATGGCTTCATGATCAAGGGCCTGATGGAACCACAAGGCCCGGTCTCGATCAATCGCTGGTCGGTGCTCACGGTTGATGATGCGATAACGATATTGTCTGGCCACCGCACTGTAGCGCGCGTGGAACGAAGGCTCAATCGATTCAATCCAGACCATGGCAATGCCTGGCATCAGATGGGTCTGGGTGCCCAGCAACCAACCACGAAGTGGGCGTTGTGCCTCCACATCAAAGTGCACCACTTGGCGCCAAGCATGCACGCCCGTATCGGTGCGACCCGAGGCGTGCACTTCGATGGGGTGATCGGCCACCTGGGACAGCGCTGCTTCGAGCTCCGCTTGAACCGTGGGGCTTTGGCGTTGGCGTTGCCACCCAAAAAAGGGCGTGCCGTCATATTCAATCGCGGCCACCATGCGCTGAGTCATGTTGATGCTTCCATCTCAAATAGGGCTTGAGCCTCGCGCCAGAGTTTTTTGGCAGACCGCACCTGCTTGGCATCGCCTGCTTGGATCACTTCTTCAAGCCAATGCATCGCTTGGGCAGGATCTCCCAATCGAAGGTACTGCTCAGCCAATGCCAAAGTGGTGGCCAGCGCATCAGGACTCAACGTCAGCCGCTGTGTGGCTGGCCGTTTGTGATCAATGACGTGGCGCGCACCCACACGAGAAAATCCATGGAGCACCAACATGACGACCAAAACCACCAGTACCAACAACAGCCATTGGCCACTGATGCTTTCGAGTGCCTCAAGCGTCACCCCTGGCTTTTGGCTACCAGGTTCGACCGCATTCTTGTTCGGTGCCGAGATGCTTGCTTGTTGGCTCGCTTGAATCCGAGCATCCACCAAACCACGGACCATGGCCGCTTCAATCCAAGCGCGTGTGCCGATGGTTCGCCAAGGCACAGCGATGGGGGGTCGGGCTTCATTCATCGAGCTGACGGGCTCGCTGGCCTCACTCTTTGATGCATTGCCGAAAGCCAAACCTTGTACCTTCGGCAAGCGAAGCATCGCACCGACCATCAAACCGGTGGGGTCGTCTCGCTCGAAGGCTTGAGGGTTGGCTTGGATCAGCGCATCAATGAGCGTGTTCATATCCGGCAAAGGTGCCGTCAACTGGGCGCGCCAATCTTCAGCGATGCGCCACAGTGTCATGCCCGGCATCACAGGCCCGATGACCTTGGCAACAGGATCTACCACAAAGACCACCCGACGGCTTTGACCCTCGATGATGGCTTCCATCGGCAGCTCGGCATAGCGCTCAGCCAAACGCTGATCGCTAAGCGTGAAAGTGATCAGCGTATGGCGTGGATTGCTCTGAAAGCTCAGCGTTGTCTCAGACACCCAATCGGTCGGTGCATCCGACGCCCAAGCGAGCGCACTGACCGAGCCAATCAGCGCACTTTGCACTGTGCTGTTTTCGGCCTCATCGAGCAGGATGCGGGTGGGTGTGTTGGCCCACACCGAGCTGGCCAACCCGATCCAGGCAATGATTCCAAGGCATTGCAGCAGAGAATCAATGATGCGTGGCATTCGTGGCCTGTCGCTGAGCGATGAGATGCTCAATGATCTGCACTGCATTGAGCGCAGCCCCTTTTCTCAAGTTATCCGCGACGATCCATAAATGAAGCCCATGGGGCTGATTGAGCGCGGGCCTCAGGCGACTGACCCACACCGCATCTTGATCGACGGCATGGGTCAAAGGCGTGGCCACCTCATCCACCAGCGACACCCCTGGGGCGTTGGCCAGCAAGGCCTGGACCTGGGCGATATCGATCGGCGAGTGCGTTTCTACATAGACGGCCTCAGCGTGCCCAGTGAACACCGGCACGCGCACCGCCGTGGCATTGACGGTGATGCCATCGTCATCCAACAAACGCCTGGTCTCGTTGTGCATCTTCATTTCTTCTTTGGTAAAGCCATTGTCTTCCAGCGCATCAATCATTGGAATGACATTGAACGCGATCGGCTGAGCAAATACTTTCGGCTCGGGTGTTTTGAAATTGAACCGATCCATGGATTGTCTGCCCAGCTCTTCCATCGCCGCTTTTCCAGCGCCAGAGACAGATTGATAGGTGGAGACCACGACCGAGCGGATACCAAAAGCATGATGAATCGGTGCCAAAGCCACCACCATCTGGATGGTTGAGCAGTTGGGGTTGGCAATGATGCCTTGGGTGAAATTGGCCAACACATGGCCATTGACCTCCGGAACCACCAAAGGAATTGCTTTGTCCTTTCTAAAATAAGAGGTGTTGTCCACCACCACCGCACCTGCTTTGGCGGCTCTGGGGGCGTGTTCAGCAGAGACCTCGCTGCCTGCTGAGAAAATCGCAAAGTCACACCCTTTGAAATCGTAATCGGCCAAGTCGTCCACCACCAAGGAGCGGCGACCAAAGCTCACCTCACGACCCACGGATTGCTCGCTGGCCAAAGCATGCACAGTCACAGCCTTTCCAAGCCGCTTGGCAATCAGCTCCAGGGCAACTTCACCCACAGCCCCTGTGGCACCCACGACAGCAATGGTCAACGGTTGTTGGTCTCGGCTCACTTGATTGTGCTCATGTCGGAATCAAGGGGGTTTGTGTGGGCACATCCAAGCATTGCGCACGGTGAAGCAAGACATGGTCGAGCAACACCAAGGCCATCATCGCCTCGACGATGGGCACCGCCCGAATCCCAACACAGGGATCATGCCTGCCCGTGGTGATCACCTCCACGGGCTGGCCGTGCACATCCACCGTTTGCCCCGGCAGGCGGAGCGATGAGGTGGGTTTGAATGCGACTGCCACCTCAACCGGTTGGCCTGTTGAGATGCCACCCAAGATGCCACCTGCATGGTTGGATAAAAATCCATCGGGTGTCATCTCATCCCGGTGCTCGGTGCCGCGTTGGCTCACGCTTAAGAACCCAGCGCCCACTTCAACGCCCTTGGTGGCGTTGATGCTCATCATCGCGTTACACAAGTCTGTATCGAGTTTGGCATAGACTGGCGCGCCCAAACCCACCGGCACACCCGTGGCCCGCACTTTGACTTTCGCGCCCACCGAGTCCCCGGATTTCCACAGAGCTTTCATGTAATCTTCCAGCGCTTCGATGCGGCTGGGGTCTGGGCAGAAGAACGGGTTGGTGTTGATCGTGGCAAGATCAAACTGATCATCGCAGACCTCTGTTCCGATCTGCGACATCCAGCCGACAATCTCGATGCCAAAATGTTGCTTTAGATATTTACTGGCCAAAGCGCCTGCGGCCACCCGCATCGCTGTTTCTCGTGCTGACGAGCGGCCCCCACCTCGATAATCTCGAATGCCATATTTGTGGTGATAGGTGTAGTCGGCGTGGCCTGGGCGGAACTGCTCTTTGATCTTGGCATAATCTTTCGACTTGGCATCGGTGTTTTGAATGACCAAGGCAATCGGGTGTCCTGTGGTTTGACCTTCAAAAACACCCGATAAGATCTGCACGTCTTCTTGTTCTTTTCTTTGCGATGTCCATCGGCTCTGCCCGGTGGCTCTTCGCATCAAGGCCTCTTTGATTTCAGACGCGGTGATCTCCATCCCGGGCGGAAACCCATCAATGACACAGCCAATGGCAGGCCCGTGACTTTCGCCGAAGGTCGTGACGGTCAACAGGCGACCAAAGGTGTTGGTAGACATCAACGCATCCTTTCAGGGAGTAAGGCTCTCATTATAAGTTGGTGTAGTTCGGACCTGAACCACCCTCTGGGGTGACCCAGTTGATGACTTGATACGGGTCGGCAATGTCACAGGTCTTGCAATGCACGCAGTTGGCTGCATTGATCTGAAGCCTTTTGCCGTGGCCATCCTCAACGACCTCATAAACACCGGCGGGACAAAAGCGAGTACAAGGGTTGCCATATTCTTGAGCGCAACGATCAAAGCACACATCAGGATCAATGACTTTTAAATGAATGGGTTGGTCTTCATCGTGCTCGGTGGCTGCGAAATACACAGAAGCCAGACGATCTCTGGGTGCCAAATCCCGCTCGACCCAGTCATAGGCAAAGCCACCTTGTTTGAGCGTTCGATACTGCTCGTGGTCGGCGTGGTTTTTTAGTGTGCGTGGCAAGCGACCCAAAGTGAGCGTTTCAACCGCTGCGGTGAAGAGCCCCGACCACAAACCTTTCACAAACCCAGGACGAATGTTTCTGACTTTTTTAAGTTCAGCGACCACTGAGCTTTCCCGCAACACCCGATCAAAACCCTGTGAGCTCAAGGCGTCTTTTTCTTGCTTGGCCAAGTGCTCTGCTGCCAACAAGCCAGAGCGCATGGCTTGATGAACGCCTTTGATCTTTGGCACATTGACCAGGCCGGCCGAATCACCAATCAGCATGGCCCCAGGCATTTCGACTTTGGGAAGCGATTGATACCCGCCTTCTACCAGCGCACGCGCCCCCGATGAGAGGATCTCACCCCCCTCTAATAGCGCGCGCATTTTGGGGTGGTGCTTGAACTGCTGGAACGCTTCGAACGGGCTAAAGTTGGGGTCTTGATAATCGAGGCCGCACACAAAGCCCACAGCGACTCTGTCATTGTCTAGGTGATACACAAAACTGCCCCCATAGATTTCATTGGGCAAGGGCCAACCGATCGAGTGGCTGATCTGACCTGGCTTGACCCGCCCTTCGGGCACGCGCCACAGCTCTTTCATACCGATGCCATAAGTTTGTGGGTCGGCCTCTTTGTCGAGCTCGAAATGCCTGATCGCCTGTTTGGTCAAATGACCGCGGCATCCCTCACTTAAAACGGTGACTTTGGCATGGATTTCGATGCCTGGGACATGCGAGTCTTTGGGTTCGCCATCGCGCCCGATGCCCATGTCCCCAATCACCACGCCACCGATGGCGCCCTCTTCAGTGAACACAAGCCGAGCGGCGGCAAAGCCGGGAAACAGATCCACACCAATGGCTTCTGCCTTGGGTGCCAGCCACGCACACATCGCACCGAGTGAGACAATCACATTGCCATGGTTTTTTTGTTGGGGTGGCGTGGGCAGCCGATGGGCTTTGTCCTTGGTTAGGAACAGAAACTCATCCGATGTGGCTTCAACACAAATCGGGGGTGGATTGTCTTTCCAATCTGGGACCAACTCAGTCAGCGGCCCAGTTTCGATCACCGCACCGGATAAAATCTGAGCGCCAATCTCCGAGGCTTTTTCGATGACACAAACATCGAGATCAGGATTGAGCTGCTTGGTGCGCATCGCACAGCTCAAGCCCGCAGGCCCCGCGCCAATCACAATCACATCGTAGTGCATGATGTCTCTATCAACCGAATCTGTCATCGCTTCTTCTCGTCTCAATCATTCGCCATGGGCTGATCACCCACTCGGTCAGTGGATGCCACCATCAACGCTTGGACATGGGGCCAAATGGCTTCAAACATCAAGGCTTGCGCTTCGGCGGTGGGATGAATCCCATCGTCCATCAGCATGCCTTCTTGGTCAAAAAAGTTCTCCAAGAAAAATGGAATCAAGTCCAAGCCGTATGCATCCGCAAGCTCAGGATACACCCCCTCAAACCGATCGATGTAAGCAGGTCCCAAGTTGGGTGGTAGCCGCACTTGCATCAGACCCACCCTCGCTTTGGCGGCTTTGGCCTGTTCGATCATGTCTGACAGGTGTTTTTTAAGTTGATCGGGGTGTAAGGCCCGAAGCCCATCGTTGCCCCCCAAAATAATGATCACCACATCAGGTTCATGGTCTTTGAGTAAACTGGGAAGTCTGAGTGCGCCTCCGGCACTGGTCTCTCCTGATATGCTGGCGTTGATGACTTGGGCATCGGGCCCGAGCCGATCAGCCAGCTGTTGCACCCAGCCTGCTTCTTTGGGCAGGCGATAAGCATCTGAGAGACTATCGCCCATCACCAGCACGGTGCTGGCGGGCATGGTGCCAAACGCGATGCCGCTCAAAGCGCTTAAGCTCAGCAACGACACGAATATATGTTTTAACCAAAAGGATCGATTCATTTGGACCCAACAATGCCTATCCATCAAACCACCGAAGACGGTGCCATCCAAGCCACCATTCTCTCATGCCAGCACGTTGGATTTCGGGTGGATGCACCGGAAGGTGAGCTGGTGATTTTAGACGATATCAGCTTCGACCTAAAATCAGGTGAAACCCTAGCCATCATCGGGGCCTCAGGTTCTGGTAAGACCTCATTGTTGGGGCTATTGGCAGGCTTGGATGTCCCCACCGAGGGCGATGTGGCATTGGTGGGCCAAAGCTTAAGAATGCTCACAGAAAATGAGCGTGCCGAACTTCGGCAAGACCACGTGGGGTTTGTATTCCAGTCGTTCCATCTGTTGCCAACGCTCACGGCCTTAGAAAATGTGATGTTGGCGCTGGAAATCGCCAAACACCCCGACCCCAAAGGCCGAGCGATCGAGACCCTGGAGATGGTGGGGCTGTCTCGGCGCATGGCGCATTATCCAAGGCAGTTGTCTGGGGGTGAGCAGCAGCGGGTGGCCATTGCCAGGGCCTTTGCCAATCGCCCAAAAATTTTATTTGCGGATGAACCCACAGGCAATTTGGACAGAAGCACCGGAAACGCAGTGGCCGATTTGCTGTTTGATCTGAACACACAGTCCAACACCGCGCTGGTCTTGGTCACCCATGACCCCACCTTGGCCGAGCGTTGTCAGATCACGCACACCATCGATGGGGGCCGACTGGTTCAATGAATACATTGCAGCTCTCGTGGCGCTTATTGATGCGGCAAGGCCGCTCGGGTGCCTTATTGTTGCTGCTGGCCGGGCTGATCATTGCCACGGCGGCTTTCAGTGCCGTGGGCTTGTTCACCGATCGGGTCGCGCGCCAGTTAGAAAGGCAGGCTTCAGAGACCTTGGCTGCCGATCTGGTCATCGCCTCAAGAACACCCGCTGAGCAACGCATCTTGGATGAAGCCCAAGCCTTTGGCTTAGACACTGCCCAGATGGTGGTGATCTCCAGTGCGGTCTTTATCAATGACCAAAGCCAGCTGATTGACATCAAAGCGGTGAGTAGAGGCTACCCGTTAAGGGGCGAGCTGGGCTTAAAAGAGACATTGGATGGCTCAGAGTATCGGACCCAACAGGCCCCGAATGTGGGTGAGGCTTGGTTGGAGGCCAGAGGTTTTCGCGAGCTTGGACTCGATGTCGGTGATGCGATTGATATTGGCCGAAGCACCCTCACGCTGACTCGGGTCTTGAGCTATGAGCCCGATGGCGGCGGCTCTCAGTTCATGGTCGCGCCTAGGCTTTTGATGCACATCGATGATTTGGAGGACAGTGGACTCCTCGGGCCGGGCGCGCGCGCGCGTTATCGGCTGCTTTTGGCCGGCGATGAATCATCCATCGTGGCATTTTCCAGACGGGCCACGAATGCTCTGGCCGAAGGTCAGCGACTGATCACGCCGGCAGAGGGCGAGGCTCAAACCGCCGAAGCGCTGACCCAAGCCAAGCGGTTCTTGGGTGTGGCGGCACTGACCACCGTGATCTTGGCTGCGGTGGCGATTTTGTTATCTGCACTTCGCTTTGCCAACGCGCAACGCGATCTTGTTGCTTTGCTCAAGACTTTTGGTGCGCGTTCGTCCACCATTTTGGGGGCCTTGAGCTGGATGGTCGTCTGGCTGATTGTGGTCGCGGTGGTCATCGGTGGTCTGATGGGGTTTGCCATTCAGCATTTAATTGGCGAGATTTTGGCGAGCGCCGGCACCGGCGCCCTTCCCCTCCCCCGATGGGCGCCTTGGTTAAGTGCCGCTTCACTCACTGCGCTGCTGGCGGCTGGTTTTGCCTTACCACCTTTGCTTGGCCTTCGGCATGTCACCCCCATTCGCATTCTCAACCGCTCACTCGACACACAAAGCCCACTGAGCATCGGTCTGTGGCTTGTGTTGGTCGGCACAGGCTTGTTGATTCCAGCCCTGCAGCTGGGAGATCTGACCCTGTCTTTGATCGTGCTGGGTGGTGCGGGGATCTTGGCCTTGGTGCTTGCCTTCCTCGCTTGGGGGGCGATGCATTTGACCCACTGGCTGTCGAGGGGTGCTAGAGCCTCATGGCGCTTTGGCCTGGCGGGGCTTTATCGGCGACGTGGCGCTGGCATTGTCCAGATCACAGCGCTGGGCTTGGGCTTGATGGCTTTGTTATTGCTGATGGTGGTTAGAAGCGAGTTGATCACCCAGTGGCAAGCGACGCTCCCAGCCGATGCGCCCAATCACTTTGTGGTCAATGTTCAACCCAATCAAAAAGAAGCTGTTTTCGATGCCCTGACCCAAGCAGGCGCCCAAAACCTGCAGATGGGGCCGATGGCGTCGGTCCGGTTAACTGAAATCAACGGCGAACCCCCTCCAGCGGATCGATTCACGGGCCAAGTGAACATCTCTTGGGTGGCCGCTGATCGCATCGATCAATTGCCACCGGCCAACCGCATCAGCGAAGGCCGATTTTTTGAAGCAAGCTCAGTGGGTGAAGTCTCGCTCGCAAATCGCTGGGCGGATCGAGTGGGCGTGGGCCTGGGTGATGAGCTGGTGTTTGAATCGGGGGCGAGGACATTTAAGGCGAAAGTCACCAGCTTGCGGGAGGTCGAGTGGAACTCATTTAACATCAACTTCTTCATTCTGCTCACCCCTGAAGCAGGTGATGCTCTGCCCCATCAAAACATTGCCTCTTTTTATTGGCCCAATGTGGATGGCTCTGGCCTCTCGCCGATCAATCAGGCCTACCCCAACATCTCCATTCTGGACATTGGTGGCTTGATCGAACGGGTATTTATGATCATAGAGCGGGTCAGCCAAGCCGCTGAAGTGGTGTTTGTATTAACGCTCTTAGCAGGCCTCGTGGTCTTGCTGGCGGCGCTTGAGGCCACTCGGGATGATCGACGTCGAGAGTCTGCACTCATTCGGGCGCTGGGTGCAAACGGGCGAATGGTCAAGCAAGGCTTGATGATTGAATATGGTGTGATGGCCTTGATCGCTGGCTTACTGGCCACTTTGGGTGCGGCAGGCACAGGGCGCCTGTTGGCTTCTGAACTGTTTGGCTTCAGCTACCAACCCTCCCCTTGGTTGTTCGTGGGTGGCTTTGTGGCTTCCATGGCACTTGTCATCGGCGCCGGTTGGCTGGGCAACCGCTCTGTCTTGCAGACCCCACCGGTTCGGATTCTAAGGGGTGGGTGAACCCTTTTGGCACCTCACCCCATGGCGACCACTAAGCCTCTTCGCTGATCCAACGCCACAAAGCATCCACCATCGAGCGACCAAACTGAGCGCTTCGCATGCCATCCCACCCTGTCTCAGGCACCGGTGAATTGGCGGCATCTTTGAACGGCATCTCAATGGTCACCGCCAAGCAATTAAAAGTCTCTGCCAGATAATCGGTGCACTTCCTCAAATCACTGGAGTTGGGTGGATCAAGTTCATACCCAAACTCTGTTTGGAAATCAGGACACACATCGGCCAAGATCTCCTTGAAGCGATCGAAGTCTTTTTGCTTATTATCATCCCAGCTGGCCGTCCCTTCTGCCCCTGCAAAGAAGTTATAAGGCAATGCCTCATCACCGTGAACATCAAGCGCAATATCAATGCCTGTCTCGTGCATTTTCTCTCGCACATAAAACACTTCAGGCGAGCGCTTCGGGCAGGGATCGGCCCATTCTCGGTTCAGGTTTGCACCCATGGCATTGCAGCGAAGATGACCTCTGATGGAGCCATCGATGCACATGTTCGGCACAACATAAAAAACGCATCGCTTTAACAGCGCGCGCGAGACAGAATCGGTTTGGTCCAATAAGCGGTCCAAGAACCCTTCCACCCACCACTCAGCCATGGGTTCGCCTGGATGTTGACGCGCGGTGATCCAAACAACCACTGGCTCATCGTCCTCGCACTCGCTCACTGTCAACACACTGTGGGCATGGCCATCGGGTGTTTGGCAGAGGCTCTCAATGGATACAGCATCAGAGGCCTGCGCTTCAGCCAGAAGCTGCATGTGTCTCACGTTTGAGTAAGGTTCAAAAAAAGCGTAATAAATGATGTCTGCCTCAGGCTGATGGGAGAGGGTCAGAACTTGCCCATCAAAAGCGGTCGGCACCCGAAACCAATGGATCTGATCAATGGAAGCCACCGCCTGATAGCCTTCAAAAGCTTTGGCAAATGAAGTCTCGCCTGCGTTCTCAATCAATAAATTGAGATCCATGCCAGCTGCATCACAGACTTGGAAATAAAACCACTGAAAGTGACGATCACCGGCATCGGGGCGGATACGTAGCCTGATTCGGCTGGCATCACTGGCATCCACCACCTCAATGTTGCCTGCATCAAACGCACTGTAAATACTCAAAGCCATCATTCATTCCTTGTCTTGTTGGGCATGCACCATCAATCGATCGATCATGTCGTTTAAAAGCGCCTGCTCTTTTTTGGTTAATACCGCTTTTAATCCTTTTTCATAAGCCATGGCGGCTGGAGCAATGGCTTCATAGACCCGCCTGCCCTCAGCGGTCAGCCACAGCGTTCTGGCGCGCCCATCTTGCTTATCCATCTTTCTTGCCAGCCGACCAGAAGCAATCAGTCTTTTGACCGCTCGGCTGATGGCGACCTTATCCATGGCAGAGCGCTCGGCCACCTCCGTGGCACTCAAGCCATCATGAAGACCCAAGATGGCCAAAATCCGCCACTCGGTCACACTCAAGTCATAGGCAGTGGCGTAGGTCTTGGCGATGCCCTGGCTGACTTGGTTGGAGAGGACAGAGAGCCTGTAAGGCAAGAAATCATCAAGTTTTAGCATGGCTATTCGGGGCACTTGTATTTAGTTTCATCTGTAACTATTATCGAGGGGTGGCGCCTAGGCTGTCCATTGTAGCCAACCGGCTCAGTACAAACGGGGTTTGACCGAAAAGTCACCCCGAAGATGGATTCGGTCTAGGTCATTTGATTGATTGAAGACAATATGCAAGGAGCGCATCATGAGTGATCATCCCAACCCACTGGGTGTCGAATGTTTTGAATTTATCGAATTCTCTGCCCCAGACGCCGCACCGCTGCATGCATTGTTCCAGAAACTTGGCTGCCAAGCCGTGGCCAAACACCCCACCGAGTCACTGACCTTATACCGCCAAGGGCGGATCAATTTCCTAATCAATGAGTCACCTGGCTCGTTCGCAAAACAATTCGCCAAGCAACATGGCCCATGCTGCACAGGCTTTGCCATTCGAGTCGATGATGCAAATAAAGCCCATGCACATGCCTTGAGCCAAGGGGGTGAAAATTTTGAAGGCCTTCCCGATCATCCTCTAAGCATTGATCTCCCCACACTCAAAGGCATTGGTGGGAGCGCTTTGTATTTAACCACGGGGATTGAGGACCTTGAAGCACAGCTCGAGTGGATCGATGGTGCTGACCATCACCCCACTGGTTTTGGCCTAGATTTTGTCGATCACCTCACCCACAATGTCAACAACGGCAACATGCAGACCTGGGCTGAGTTTTACGAAAAGATCTTTGGCTTTTATGAAGTGAAGTACTTCGACATCAAAGGCAAGCAGACGGGTCTTCGTTCCAAAGCCATGACGTCGCCCGGCAACAAAATCTCAATCCCCATCAATGAGTCAGAAGACCCCAAAAGCCAAATCAACGAGTACATCAACCAATACCAAGGCGAGGGCGTGCAGCACATCGCACTCTACACTGACCACATTTTTGATGCTGTGGAGTCTCTGCGTGGCCAAGGCGTGGACTTTCTTGACACCCCCAACACCTACTTTGACATGATCGATGAGCGAATCCCTGATCATGGCGAAGATGTTGATCGCATGCGGAAGAACAAAATCTTGATCGATGCTGACCATGCCCAGCCGGATAAGAAACTTCTGCAGATCTTCACCCAAACCAACATCGGCCCGATCTTTTTTGAGATCATCCAAAGAAAAGGCAACGATGGGTTTGGCGAGGGCAATTTCCAAGCGTTGTTTGAAGCCATTGAGCGAGACCAACAAGAACGAGGCGTACTCTAATGAAACACTGGATCTCTTATCCCAAAGTGGAAGGCAAAGCGTCTCGGCAAGCGCACTGCGACTTGCCTGAGGGCACCTTTGAACGTGAGCTCGGCAAAGAAGGCTTCTTCGGGCCGGCAACCCACATGTATCACCAAAACCCGCCCACAGGCTGGGTCAATTTTGAGGGCCCACTCAGGCCTCGGGCTTTTGACACGACCCAACTGGCTTTGGGCGTGGACTCGCCTTGGGATGCCGCAGGCCTCATGCACAACGCCCATACCCGGATTCGGATGTGGCACTCCACCGGAAAGATGGATCACCTCGTGAGAAACTCCGATGGGGATGAGTTGCTGTTCATCCATCAAGGTCAGGGCGATCTTTTTTGTGATTACGGGCATTTGGCGTTTCGGGATGGCGACTACATCGTCTTGCCTCGGGGCACGATGTGGCGGATCCAATCAGACCAACCGGTGAGCGTTTTGATGGTCGAGGCCACCAACGGCAGTTATCAGATGCCTGATAAGGGCATGCTCGGGGCGCACGCCATTTTTGATCCTGCGATGTTTGATACCCCCGCCATCAACGAGGCTTTCAAGGACCAACAGGGCCAACAAGCTTGGGATGTGGTGGTCAAGCGTCGCGATCAACGCTCAACCATTTCATATCCATTTAACCCACTCGATGCCGTGGGTTGGAAAGGCGATTTGGCGCCTGTGAGGATCAACTGGCGAGACATTCGCCCTGTCATGAGCCATCGGTTTCATTTGCCACCTTCGGCACACACCACCTTTGTGGCGCATCGCTTTGTGATCTGTACCTTTACTCCAAGACCGTTTGAAACAGACCCTGAGGCCTTGAAGGTGCCGTTTTTCCACAACAACGACGACTTCGATGAGCTGCTGTTCTATCATGCTGGCAACTTCTTCTCCAGAGACAACATTCATCCTGGGATGATGACCCTGCACCCGTGTGGGTTCACCCATGGGCCGCACCCCAAAGCCTTGAACCATGCCTTCCAACCAAAAACCGAGGCCACCGAAGAGGTCGCGGTCATGGTCGATACGCGGGATGCGCTGGAAGTCACGGACACGGCCGAATCAGTTGAGTTCAAAGCCTATGTGGACAGCTGGAAAACGTAAAGACATCACCTAGGAGCTGGCATGAAGTTAGGTACGCTGAAAGAAGGTGGTCGAGACGGAACATTGGTGTTGGTCAAGCGTGACCTCAGCCAAGCCGTCAAGGTTGAGGACATTGCCGCTACCCTGCAATCTGCCCTTGATCGTTGGAGCCATGTGGCACCCCAATTGGCCGAACGCTATGATCAGTTGATGGCCGATCAGCTCGATGGCGTGTTTGACTTGGACATCAGCCAACTGGCCGCACCCTTGCCCCGTGCCTATCAATGCTTGGATGGTTCGGCTTACCTGCCCCATGTAGAGCGCGTCAGAAAAGCCCGGGGTGCCGAAATGCCCGAGTCCTTTTTGACCGATCCTTTGATGTATCAAGCCGTCAGTGACGGCTTCTTGGCCCCCACCGACCCCATCACCATGGCCACCACAGACTACGGCATCGATTTTGAGGCAGAGATTGCGGTGATCACCTCCGATATCCCCATGGGAGCATCACCTGAGCTATGTGCCGAGCACATAGAACTTGTCACCCTCATGAATGATGTCTCGCTTCGAGGACTGATCCCGAATGAACTGGGCAAAGGGTTTGGGTTCTTACAATCCAAGCCTCGTTCAGCGCTCGCCCCTGTGGTGGTGACCCCCGATGAGTTGGGCGATGCGTGGCAGCATAATAAAGTTTGTTTGCCATTAATCACCACCTTAAACGGCACACGGTTTGGTGCGCCCAATGCAGGCCAAGACATGCAGTTTTCGTTTGCTGAGCTCTTGGCCCACGGTGCAAAAACAAGACCCCTGTCGGCTGGAACGGTGATGGGCTCGGGCACCATCGCCAATCAAGACCCCGCGGTGGGTGCGTCTTGCTTGGTTGAAAAACGCGTTCTGGAAATCATCGACCAAGGCCAAGCCAAGACCCCATTTTTGCAGTTTGGTGATCGGGTCAGGATTGAAATGCTCGATGGGGCTGGGGACTCCATCTTTGGTGCCATCGATCAACAGGTCAAGGCCACTGCCGCAGACTGAGCATTGATGACAGCCAGCGATGACATCATTCTCTACACCTACTGGCGCTCATCGGCCAGTTATCGGGTCCGATTGGCCTTGGGACTTAAAAAACTCAGCTACATTGCAAGGCCTGTTCACCTGATTCATGAAGGCGGTCAGCATACGCACGCTGACTATGTGGCACTCAACCCCCAAGCCTTGGTACCCACCTTGATCCATCAGGGCCAAGTGCTCACCCAATCGCTCGCGATCATCGAGTATCTCGATGAGGTCTTTCCACACACCCCTTTGCTTCCCCGCTCGCCACTGGCCAGAGCCCAAGCCCGTGCCATCGCGATGGCCATCGCCTGCGATACCGCACCGCTTCAGAACTTAAGGGTCTTAAACCACATCGAGACCCTGTTCGGGGCCGATGCCGATGAAAAATCCCTCTGGGCCAAGCACTGGATTGAATTGGGGCTCGATGCCGTGGAGGCTTTGATAAAAAAACACCACCCAGACCCTGAGGCGGCGCGATTCTGCATCGGTGATGAACCCACGCTGGCTGATTGTTGTCTACTGCCTCAGATCTATAACGCCGAGCGTTTTGGCTGTGATCTGGGCACTTGGCCAACAATCCGTGCCATCTGCATCAATTTGGGGCACAATGAAGACATCCGAAATGCACAACCAGACAATCAACCCGATGCACCCAACAAAGCAGATCTCATATCAAGTTAGCCAAGATTCCTATCCGAAGCTGATGCGAAGCCTCATCGCACTGGGCTTCATGCTATTGATCAGCGCCTGTGCGACCACCCCACCCGATCCTCAGATCCTAGACAACGCCCAAGCAGCCATTACTCGCGCTGAGAGCGCGGGTGGGACGGTGCATGCCCCCTTGGAGCTGAGACTGGCTTCCCGAAGGCTGGCATTGGCCCAAGAGGAGCTTGATAAAGGCAACACAAAGGGTGCGCGGCACCTGGCTGACCAAGCCGAGATTGAGGCCCAGCTGGCGCTGGCCAGAACGCGCGCAGCCCTCATGCGCTTGAGCCTTGACACCAAACGCGAAGAATATGAAGCGCTCAAAGCGGAGCTCATTGAGCTCTATGGTGAGGAGGTCCTCCCATGATGCGCCTGTTGACAGCCATTGCCGCACTTGCCCTCCTCATGGCTTGTGCCACACCGATGCCCAGCGAAAACGATCAGCGCCTACAAAACCTGAAAGCTGAACTTCAAAGGCTGATCAGCGATACCGAAGTCGCCGAGCGGGTGCCCTTGGCGGTGGCTGATGCCGAGCGTTCTGTTCGCTCCGCGACCGTTGAGGACATCAACGCCGATGAGCGCTACCACCGCGTGGTGATGGCCGAAAAACGCATTGAAATTGCCCGAGCAGAGAGCTACCGCGTGGAAGCCGAGCAAGCCATTGAACAGATCGATCGAGAGATCAGCGACCTGCGACTCAATGCCTCAAGGCTCGAAGTCGCCAGAGCCCGCGCTGAAGCCGAACAGGCCAGGCTGACCAATGTGGCGACCCAAGAAGAGATCCAGCGGACTCGCCAACAAGCACTGAGTGCCGCTGAATTGGCCCAGCAAGCCACTGAAAGAGAGCAAATGGCTCGAGAAGAAGCAGAGGCGGCCAGGCGTTTGAGTGAAGCTCAAGCCACGGAAATTGCGCTCGCCAGACGCGAAGCGGAGCTGGCCTCTGAGGCCGCTGAATCCTTGAGAAGGCGCCTGGAGCTGATGGCGCTTCGAGAAACCGATCGAGGCATGGTCATCACCTTGGGTGATGTGTTGTTTGCCACAGGCCAAACCACCTTACAGCCTGAATCACAAACCAATCTTTCTGATGTGGCCGAGTTATTGCAATCTGAGCCCGATAAGCGAGTGCGGATTGAGGGACACACCGACTCGACAGGCAATGAATCCGTGAATTTAAGAATTTCTCAGCAGCGGGCCGATGCTGTGAAAGCGCAGTTGGTGACTTTAGGCGTGGAGTCGTCGCGCATCGAAGCCGTGGGCATGGGTCAAGACTTCCCCATCGCCAGCAACGATACCGCCGAAGGACGCAGCCAAAATCGCCGAGTCGATGTGATCTTATTGGAGGACAGCGCACCTTAATTTTTTTCAGTCCTCCAGTCAGGTGGCCACAAAATCTAAACGAGCCAAGGAGTGTTTAGTATGTTTGAGTCGCAACAAAATGAAGTAGAGCAATTGCTGGAATCCAACCACGAATTCAAAGACCTCTATAACGAACACAAACAACTTGAAAAGCGGGTCACCGCAGCTGAAAATGGCACCGCGCCAATGTCAGATGAAGCGCTCAACCAACTCAAACGAGAAAAACTTCGCATCAAAGACCGCCTCACCCGCTTGATGGATGAGGCCACGGGGTGGAAACCCAACTCGTCTCATTAAACCCATGACCATCTATCAAAATGTCCTAGAGATGATCGGCAATACGCCGATCGTCCGCGTGCAGCATCTAGACACTGGCCCCTGTGAGCTCTATCTCAAGTTAGAGAGCACAAACCCAGGTGGCTCGATCAAAGATCGCATTGCGCTTCATATGATTGAGGCCGCTGAACAACGCGGTGATTTAACCCCTGGGGCCACGATTGTCGAGGGCACCGCGGGCAACACCGGGCTTGGCCTTGCGTTGGTTGCTCAATCGAAAGGTTATCGCTTGGTTCTGGTGATCCCAGATAAGATGAGTCGGGAGAAGATCTCCACGCTAAAAGCCATGGGCGCTGAAGTCATCATCACCCGCTCCGATGTCGGCAAAGGCCACCCTGAGTATTATCAAGATCTGGCGGCCAAAGTGGCCAAAGACATCCAAGCGCAAAGCGGCAATGCTTATTTCATCAACCAGTTTGCCAACCCAGACAATCCCAAAGCCCACGAATTATCGACAGGCCCTGAAATGTGGGCTCAGATGGACCATAACTTAGATGCGGTGGTGATTGGGGTGGGCTCCAGTGGCACCATCACAGGACTGTCTCGGTACTTTGGGCGCGTGGCACCTGATTTGGAGTTGGTGTTGGCTGACCCAGAAGGCTCAATCTTGGCAGAGTACATCGCCACTGGGAAGGTGGCAGATGATGCTGGCGGGTGGTTGGTCGAAGGCATTGGTGAGGACTTTCTGCCCTCCATCAGCGACTTTAGCCGCATCAAGACCGCCTATTCAATCTCGGATCGAGAGAGCTTTGAAAAGGCACGGTTGTTGCTGGAAAAAGAAGGCCTCATGGGCGGTTCTTCCACAGGCACTTTGGTGGCCGCAGCGCTTCGCTACTGCCAAGCGCAAACAGAGCCCAAACGGGTCCTGTCTTTGGTCTGTGACACCGGCAACCGGTACCTATCCAAGGTCTACAACAACTACTGGCTCAGAGAGCATGGCCTCATTGATGGCACCAACTTCGGCGATCTTCGTGATTTGATTGCTCGGCCCATGGCCAGCCGAGATGCTGTGGTTGTGGGTGCCCATGAAAATCTGTCTAATGCCTACAAGCGCATGATGCTCTATGACATCTCGCAGTTGCCTGTGATGGATGGCGAGCGCATTGTGGGTCTGATTGATGAATCTGATATTCTTTTGGCTGTTTATGAAGATGAGTCTCGTTTTGCATTGCCTGTCTCGGCAGCCATGGTCAAAGACTTAGAGTTCATTGATGTCCAAGCAACCATGGATCAGTTGTTGCCGATCTTTAACCGAGATCATGTGGCGATTGTGATGGATAAAGATAAATTCTTGGGCCTGATCACCCGCATTGATCTTCTTAACTTCTTGCGGGCAAGAGCCAACAGACAATAAAAAAGTCAACGGGTGCAAAGCATGTGCCCCAATGCTAGGAACAAAAAAATGTCGCAAGCAACAACACAATCTCGGGGTTGGTTCACTCGCTTTTTAGACACCGTTGAATGGCTGGGCAACCTATTGCCTCACCCGGTGACTTTGTTTGCTGTCTTGGCGACATTGATGGTTTTCTTATCGGGCTTCTTTGGTGCCATCGGACTCAGTGTGCCTGACCCACGTCCAGGCAATGAAGGGGTCATGATCCAAGCGGTCAGCCTGTTAAACGCCGAAGGCGTTCGGATGATCTTGGGTAACTTGGTGACCAACTTTGTTAACTTCGCACCCTTGGGCGTGGTGTTGGTGGCCATGTTGGGTGTGGGTGTGGCTGAAAAATCAGGCCTCTTATCTGCCATGGTTCGCGGCATTGTATTAAACGCGCCAAGACATGTGGTCACGGTGGCCATCGTGTTCGCTGGTGTCATCTCAAACACCGCCTCTGAGATGGGTTATGTGGTTCTGGTGCCACTGGCAGGCGCCATCTTTCTGGCGCTGGGAAGACACCCCCTGGCTGGGATGGCCGCCGCGTTCGCCGGTGTTTCTGGGGGTTACAGCGCCAATCTTCTGATCGGTACGGTGGATCCTTTGTTGGCGGGCATCACCCAAGAGGCTGCACGCTTGATCGACGGTGAGTATGTGGTCTATGCCACGGCCAATTGGTATTTCATGATGGTGAGTACTTTCCTCATCACCATCGTGGGTGCCTTGGTCACCATTTATGTGGTTGAACCCAAATTGGGTGCGTACGATCCATCGAATGCCGACCCCACCATTTTGGATAACCGGGCGATGGAGCCGTTGACCGCAGAGGAGAAGAAAGGCCTTGTGCGCGCAGGCTTGGCCGCCTTGGCTGTGTTTGCGTTGATCGCCTTTTTGGCTGTCCCCGAGACAGGGGTATTGCGAGATCCAGAAACAGGCAGCCCACGGCCCTTTTTTAGATCCATCGTGGCGTGGATTTTCATCTTCTTTTTGGTCACTGGCTTTGCCTACGGCAAAACCGTCGGCACGATGCGCAATGATCGAGACATGATCGATGGCATGGCTTCTGCGATTTCAACGCTGAGCTTGTATGTCACCTTGGTATTTTTTGCTGCTCAGTTTGTCGCTTTCTTTGGCTGGTCAAACTTAGGGGTGATCACTGCTGTCTTGGGGGCAGATTTCTTGCAAGACATTGGCCTGACTGGCCCTGTTGTGTTCATCTTCTTTATTTTGATGTGTGCCGGTGTCAACTTAATGCTGGGCTCGGCCTCAGCGCAGTGGGCGGTGACAGCGCCCATTTTTGTGCCCATGCTGATGCTGATTGGCTATGCCCCTGAACTCATCCAAGCGGCCTACCGCATCGGTGACTCAACGACCAATATCATCACCCCCATGATGAGCTACTTTGGTTTAATCTTGGCTTGGGCCTCTCGCTACAACAAGCAATTTGGGATTGGCACACTGATGGCCACCATGCTGCCCTACTCCATGTTTTTCTTAATGTTCTGGATGCTGCTCTTTTATCTATGGGTCTTTGTCCTCGGCATGCCGGTGGGCCCGGGTGCACCGACCTACTACTCCATAGGCTAGCCAATGAGTTTGGTTGGCCCACAGCCGACGGAGCTTCGGCTGGAGAAATCCCAGCGCTTGTTGATCCTCGATTACGAGGATGGTGCCCACTTCGAGCTCCCGTGTTACTACCTTCGAACCCATTCGCCCTCGGCTGAGGTCAGAGGGCATGGGCTCAGTGAGCCGCGCGTGCTCACGGGCAAAGAAGCCGTCAACATTGACGCCATCGAGCCTGTTGGCAACTATGCCGTGGCGCTGATTTTTGATGACGGGCACCGGACCGGCATCTATTCTTGGCCATTTCTTTACGAACTTGGCGTTAATATGGAAGACAATATGAGGCGCTACCGTGAACGATTGGCTGAGATTTCATGACGAACCCAGATACCGACCCTGCCAAGACCATTGATTTTGGTTTTAAGCAAGTTGAACCCTCGAAAAAAACCGCGCTGGTGGGTGAGGTCTTTGATACCGTGGCCGACCGCTACGATGTCATGAATGACTTGATGTCAGTGGGCATCCATCGACTCTGGAAATCACATTTTGTTCAGCAGTGCCACTTTAAGTCGGGTGACAGTTTATTGGACCTGGCCGGTGGCACCGGGGACATTGCAAAGTTGGCCAGTCGCCGAGGTGCAGAGGTGGTGGTGGCAGACATCAACGCATCCATGCTCAAAGCAGGCCGTCGCCGGATGGATGATCGGGGGCTCACCCACCATTTTCAATGGATCAATGCCAACGCCGAGGCCCTACCTTTCAATACAGATCACTTTGACCATGTGACCATCGTCTTTGGGCTCAGAAATGTGACCTACAGAGATCGTGCTCTGAAAGAAATGCATCGTGTCCTTAAACCTGGGGGCCATTTGCACATCATGGAGTTCTCTCCAGTCAATAAGCCTGTGCTCACAGAACTTTATGATGCCTGGTCATTCAAGGTGCTGCCTTGGTTGGGTGAGAAACTCACAGGCAGTGCTGAGAGCTACCAATATTTAGCCGAGTCGATTCGCCGCTTCCCCGATCAGGCCACATTGGCCGGCATGCTCAAAGATGCAGGCTTTGTGTCCGTTGACTGGGAGAATTTATCAGCGGGTATTTGTGCCATTCATCATGGCCAAAAGCCAAAGAGCGACTAGGATCATATGATGGCTGGATTTAAAACACCCCTGCCTCGTTTGTTGGCTGAGCTTTTGACCCATGCACTGAACGAAATGGTCCGCGTCGATTCAGGATCAAATGCCTCTTCGAAACTCACAGTGTTGAACAAGCGCCCCGTGGCACTGTGCCTAAGCGGTGTCGGCATCAATCTGGTGTTCTCGGCCAACGATGGGCGCTTATTGGTTCAGGCGATGCCTCCCGAAGCCTTTGACGCAGACGCTGTTGCGACCACCATCACCGGAACCCCTGAAGCCTTACTGGCCATGGCCGTCCCTGATTGGTCTGTGACGAGTAGCGGTGTGCGCATCGAAGGCGATGCCCAAGCCGCCCAAGCCCTAGAGCAGCTAATGCGTCAACTCGACCCTGACTGGGAGACTCTGTGGGTCGAGCGTTTTGGCGCTGTGGTTGGCCACCAACTCCACCATTTATTTGGGATGGTCCTTCAAACGGGCAAAGAGGTCTCTTCTGTGGGTCTCGATCAGATGAGTCGGTTTGTACGGGAGGAAAGTGGCTGGTTGGTGGATCGGGAAGCGTTTGATGGTTTTGCGCATGCCATTGATGAGTTACAAGAAGGCGTGGATCGCCTGTGGGTCAATGCCACCCGACGAGGGCTTGTATGATTCGTCACGGACTGAGACTGATGGCCATCATCGCGACACTTGGGCGCTATCGACTGGACGAGTTAGTCACCGACATTGGACCGCTTAAGTGGGTTCGGTTGGCGCGATGGGTACCGGGTGGACGCCGTGGCGTGGCCGATCAATCGATGGGGACACGACTTCGCTTGGCCCTAGAAGAACTCGGGCCCATTTATGTCAAGTTCGGCCAAATCCTGTCGACGCGGCGCGATTTGCTGCCACCTGACATCGCCGATGCCTTGGCTTTACTGCAAGACAATGTCGCCCCCTTTGATCGTGAGCAAGCCAAGGCGATTGTTGAATCGGAGCTCGGCCAACCCATTGATTCATGCTTTTCGAGCTTTGAAGATGAGCCACTGGCCTCAGCCTCCATTGCTCAAGTCCATGGTGCGATCTTGCCAGATGGGCAGGCCGTGGTGGTCAAGATCGTCAGACCCGGCATTGAACACCAAATCAAAAGTGACCTCACATTGCTGTATCAGCTGGCCAAGCTGGTCAGGCGCTACCACCCAGAGGGTGATCGCATTCGCCCCGATGATGTTGTGGCTGAATTTGAGCGCGTGATCACCCATGAGCTTGACATGCAGGCAGAAGCCGCGAACTGCACCATGATCCGGCGCAATTTTGAGCACAGCCAAGAACTCTACATCCCAAAAATTCATTGGCCGCTGACCGCCAGTCGTGTGTTGGTGATGGAGCGTGTCTCAGGCATCCCTGTGCGCGACATCACAACACTGAAAGAAAAAGGTGTGGATCTCGAAGCCCTGGCCCGTCTGGGCATTCGGCTGTTTTATCGTCAAGTGTTTCGAGACAATCTATTCCATGCAGACATGCACCCAGGCAATATTTTGGTGGATGTGCGCGACCCGAAAAACCCAAGCTTCATTGCCTTGGACTTCGGCATTGTTGCAAGCCTCACCCAAAAAGACCTCTACTACATCGGCGAGAACTTCTTGGCCATTTTCAACCGGGACTACCGGCGGGTGGCAGAGCTCCACGTTGAGGCAGGCTGGGTACCGGCCGATACCCGCGTCGATGAGCTAGAAGCGGCCGCCAGGACCGTCTGCGAACCGAACTTCACACGGCCCCTAGAAGAGGTCTCGTTTGCCCAATTGGTGGTTGAGCTCTTCACGGTGGCGCGGAAGTTCAAGCTGACCATTCAACCCCAGTTGATCATGCTCCAAAAAACTTTGCTGAACATCGAAGGCATGGGACGGGATCTCTATCCCAAGCTCAACATCTGGGAGGTCGCCAAGCCTGAGTTGGAAGCAGCCTATCGCGAGCGGTATGGTCTGGAAAAAACCATGGAGACCATCAGCCGTCAGATCCCCGGATGGTTGGCGCGCACACCAGACTTACCGAATCTTGTATTCGATGCAATTCGTTTAGCAGCCTCTGGTCAAATTCGAACCCACATTGAAGCGAAAGACTTGAAGGCGATCAGCACTCAGGTCTCAGCGCATAATCGGAAGCTCCCATTGGCCATTTTTGCAGCGGGACTCATGATTGGTGCATCCGTATTGATCGGCTATCAAACCCCACCGATCTGGCAGCAATACTCCGTGCCTGGGCTGGTGGGTCTGGGCTTGGGCTTGCTGATCGGTTGGCGGGCTTTACGACTGAGCCGACCCTAACGCCCCTAAGACTCAAGTTGCTTTAAATGGACCGCGACGATGGGCTCGGGGCTTGCCAGCGCGCCGATGATGGGTGCCTCAAAATCCAACGATTCGAGCATCCAAAGCGCTGGATCTGGCCAATGGGTCGGACAGCCCATCAAGCGTTGCTTGGGATGCGATAGGCGAATCTCTGAGAGACTTGTGGCCAATCGATCGCCTTGTGCTTTGACCAGCGCTTCTGTTTTTGTCCACCGGTGCAAAAAAACATCGGAGGCATCCGGCTCGGCCAGCAACCCAATCGCATGCGCTTCTTCTGAAGAAAAACATCGTCTGGCCAGCCCAGCCACCCTTTTGATTTGTCGCTTTTTTTCGATGTCGATGCCAATGGGTCCAGACGAGGCCACTGCCAAGGCGAGATAATGACCTGAATGCGATACATTGATGGCCAGTGTCTCGCCTCGGATGCTCGGCTTCCCATGGGCATCTTTGACGATGTCGATGTCTTTTCCTGGGCGTTGCAAATAGCTTCCCAACAACAATCGAATAAAGAACTGTTGGCGGATGCGAAGATCTCGTCTCGGGTTCATCAGACGGTTCGGCTCTGATGACTGGCTGGTGTCTGCACGGGCCACCATCATGGGCATCGCCCCTAGGTCAAGCAACCAAACATCAACCTCATATTTTGGGGGGAGGACCAAACCTTGGATGGGAAGCGCGACCCGCTCAACACTCATCGCACACCCCCATCAAATAAGAAACCTGTGGCACTGGCAATCCCAAAGCCCCCTAGGCTTCTGACCCATGCCAAATCATCCAACCCCAAGCCACCCAGCGCCAATACAGGCAGGCTGGCATGGGCCAGCAACTGCTTGAACTGATCACCACCCAAGCCCACTTCATCGGCTGAGCGATGCGGTCTTCGCAAAGGAGACAGGGTGACATAATCAAAGCCCACCTCCCCTGCATGTCGTAGGGTTTTTTCATCATCACAAGCCATCGCGACCCACTCAAAGCCAGAAGGGCGCTCACTCAGTGCCAATCCCGCTTGCCGACTTAAATAGACTCCATCGGCCTGCAGCAAACGTGCGCTCTCCACCGATCCATTCAGCATCACCGCATGCCCATGACTTTGAATCAAGGCCACCAGTGACGAAAGCGCGTTGGAATGGGTCAAGGCCTCGTCATTTCCAAGATCCAGGTGAACCCACCAAGGGTGATGTGCCCAAAGACTTTGAGCCATCCAAGCCAAACGCTCTTGAACATGCTGGGTGTTGTCGTGATCAATATTTACCAAGGAGAGCGTGAGGCCAAAGGGTGCCATGCCAAAGGCTTTGATCAGAGCACGATCCGCTGCCGGCATCGCTCGATGAGACACCTCTTGCCATGGAACCCACTCAATGACTTGGCCTTCTCGCCCAAACGCCACACCCGACCAATGGGTGACACGATAAATATGCAGAACAACGGTTTTATCTGGATAGTGATGCGTGATGGTCGTCCAAGGATGCGCGGCTTTGACTTCAATGCCGAGCTCCTCAGCGAGCTCTCGTCCCAGCGCCTCTTCATGGGATTCGTTGGGTTCTACTTGTCCCCCAGGAAACTCCCAACAGCCCGCCAAGTGCTTTCCTTCAGGGCGTTTGGCCAACAATACTGTGGTGCTCGGTCCCAATGGTGCCTCAGGCGTGGCGGTGAGGCTTTGCGGCGTGATCACCGCCGCCACCACTGAGACCGTTCGGGACATTACAACTTACCGTGGCACTGCTTATATTTTTTGCCAGAGCCACAGGGACAAGCTTCATTGCGCCCCACTTTGCGGCCCTCTCGAACGAAGGTATCCGGCATCGGTGTGCTCGAGCTCCCAGCACCCCCGGTGGGTGTGGTGGCCGTCGCAGAAGGACTGGCGGCGTGGCGAAATTCCATGGACTTGGGTGCTTTGTCGTGCGGGCGGACCGCTTCAACATCGTCTTGGTCTCTGACCGTGACCCGCGAAAGCGCCTTGATCACGTCGTAGCGCATGCTAGACAGCATCTGGGTAAACATCTCAAAGCCCTCGCGCTTATACTCCTGCTGCGGCTTTTTCTGTGCAAACGAACGAAGGTTAATGCCGCGGCGAAGGTAGTCCATCGCAGCCAAGTGTTCTTTCCAGTGCTGATCTAGGATACTCAGCATCAACGCTTTTTCGAACTGGCGCATCACTGAAGCCCCGGTCATATCTTCTTTGGCTTTGAAGTGTGCCTCGACCTGGGCGTGGATTTTCTCGCGAATGCCTGCTTCGTGCAGATCGTCATCTTCTTCCAACCATTGAGCGATGGGCATCTCCAGCCCAAAGTCCCCTTCAAGGGCTTTTTCTAGACCTTCCACATCCCACATGTCCTCAACCGATTCGGGTGGGATGTAATCACTGATCAAGCCATCAATCACCTCCTCTCGGATCGATAGGATGGTCTCTTCCACATCGTCTGCTTCCATCAGCTCGTTGCGCTGAGCGTAGATCACACGACGCTGATCGTTGGCCACATCATCAAAATCCAAAAGGTGCTTTCGAAGATCAAAGTTATGCGCTTCGACTTTTCGCTGAGCATTCTCAATGGCCTTGGTGACCCAAGGATGCTCGATGGACTCGCCGTCTTGTAGGCCCAGTTTTTGCATCATATTGCCCAGCCGTTCTGAGGCAAAAATCCGCATCAAATTATCATCCAACGACAAATAGAACCGGCTGGATCCCGGATCCCCTTGTCGCCCAGAGCGGCCCCGCAACTGATTATCAATCCGCCTTGACTCATGACGCTCGGTGCCAATGATATGAAGCCCACCTGCAGCCAAAACGGTGTCATGCCGTACTTGCCAATCTTCTTTTAAGGTCTCTACTTTGGCAGGGTCGGGATGAGCACCCAACGCACTGAGCTCCGCCTCAAGATTGCCACCTAAGACAATATCGGTGCCTCGACCCGCCATGTTGGTGGCGATGGTGACAGCACCCGGAAGGCCTGCTTGCGCCACAATGGTGGCTTCTCGCTCGTGCTGCTTGGCGTTCAACACCTCGTGCTCAATCTTTTTCTTTTTCAAGACCGAAGAGAGCAGCTCGGAGGTTTCAATGGAGGTGGTGCCCACCAACACAGGTTGCTTGCGGCTGACGCACTCAATGATGTCTTCCACAATCGCATCAAACTTTTGGGCTTGGTCCAAGAACACCAAGTCGGCTCTGTCTTCTCTCACCATCGGTCGGTGGGTCGGAATCACCACAACCTCAAGACCATAAATGGTCTGAAACTCATAGGCCTCGGTATCGGCGGTCCCGGTCATGCCCGCCAGTTTGTTGTAGAGCCTGAAGTAGTTTTGGAATGTGATCGAGGCCAGCGTTTGGTTCTCTCGCTGAATCGGGACACCTTCTTTGGCCTCCACCGCTTGGTGTAGGCCCTCAGACCAACGCCGCCCAGCCAAGGTCCTGCCTGTGAATTCATCGACAATCACCACTTCACCATCTTTGACGATGTAGTCCACGTCTTTTTGGAACAAGTGGTGAGCTCGCAAAGAGGCATTCAAGGTGTGCATGAGGCCAAGGTTGTTGGCGTTATACAGGCTGTCATCGGCCTCAAGAAGGCCTGCCTGGTTCAGGAGTTCCTCGACCTTGGCCATACCATCTTCGGTGAGATAGACCTGGCGTGTTTTTTCATCCACGCTGAAATCCCCAGGGCCATCTTCTTCGACCTGCTTGACCAGGCCTGGCACAATGCGATTGATTTTCACATAAAGCTCAGGGCCCTCATCGGCAGGCCCTGAGATGATCAAAGGTGTTCTGGCTTCATCGATCAAGATGGAATCCACTTCGTCAACAATGGCAAAGGCCTGGCCACGTTGCACGCGCTGCTCGGTGGAAAAAGCCATGTTGTCTCGAAGGTAATCAAAGCCCAACTCATTGTTGGTGGCATAGGTCACATCACAGGCATAGGCCTCGCGCTTTTCCTCAGCACCCATGCCAGGCACTGCCACGCCCACCGTCAAACCCAGTGCTTCATAGACGGGTTTCATCCACGCCGCGTCTCGGCGGGCCAAGTAGTCATTCACCGTGACCACATGGACCCCTTGATCGGCGATGGTGTTGAGATACACCGCCAAGGTCGACATCAAGGTTTTACCCTCACCCGTCTTCATCTCAGCGATCTTGCCCTGGTGAAGCACCATGCCGCCGATCAGCTGGACATCATAATGACGAAGCCCAAGCGTTCTGACCGCGGCCTCTCTGACACTCGCAAACGCCTCAGGAAGGAGCGCATCGAGGCTCTCTCCGCCTTTATGCCTGGCTCGCAACGACGCAGTCTGCGCTTTCAGGGCGGCATCGTCGAGTGCCTGCATCTGGGCTTCTAAGCCATTGATGGCCTCGACTTGCTTTTCAAGTTGCTTAATCAACCGCTCATTGCGGCTGCCGATGACTTTGGTGATCAGGGTTCTAAACATCAGTTTTCCGTTGCTATGGGGCCAGATGGGTGACAAAGACCAGTGGTTTTTGTCATCGGCCCAAACGTCCAGCCCGTCATTGTAGCGTTTCTGCCACCCAAACTGTAGCGAAGCGGCCCCAACCCCCAAGCCACCAAACACCGATACAATGGGTGCATGCGGGATAAGGCCGAAAAATCAATCCAAGCGCTGACCGATGTCAAACGCGCCGGCCAGCATACGCTCACCCAATTGCTGCGCTCCGTAGAAGGTTATGCGGTCTTGGAGGCCCAGATTCAAGGCCAGTTGTCCTCTCGCCTGAAAGACCAACTCCGCGTGGTCCGCATTGACCAAAACACCCTGATTGTGGCTGTGCCCTCTTCCGCTTGGGTGTCACGGGCGCACTTGGAGGCCGAACAGATCTTGCGCATCGCCCGAAATCACTGGGGCAACCCACTGTCTGACATCAAAGTGATTGTGAACCCCGCTTAAAGACCCCGACTGATCCGGGCCATGGGCAGTGGGGAGAAAAGGAATGTGCCTAGGCTCAGACCGCCTGAGCAGGCTGGACGTAGGAAATCGGCGCGTAGGCTTCGTCTTCGTAGGTCACTTCTTCCCAAGCGCTTCGATCAGCCAGTAAGGCTCTGAGCAATTGGTTATTCAACTCATGGCCTGATTTGTAGCCAACAAAAGAACCGATGAGGTTTCTACCGAGGAGATACAAATCACCCACCGCATCCAAAACTTTGTGCTTTACGAGCTCATCCTCGTAGCGAAGCCCGTTTTGGTTCAGCACCCGGTAGTCGTCTAAGACCACCGCATTGTCCATGGAGCCGCCGAGGGCTAAGTTTCGGCTTCTCAGGTACTCAATGTCACGAAGGAAACCGAAGGTTCGGGCCCTAGAGACTTCTTTTAAGTACGAGGTGGTTGAGAAATCCAAATCAGCTCGGCACGCCCGACCACGAATCACCGGATGATCAAAATCGATGGTGAAATTGACCCGAAACCCCTCATAAGGTGAGAAGCGCACCCACTTATCTTCATTGGGGTCTTTGATTTCGATGGTTTTCAACACCCGAATAAAGCGCTTGGCTGCGTTTTGCTCGGCAATGCCCGCAGATTGCAACAGAAAAGCAAAAGGACCCGCGCTGCCATCCATGATGGGCACTTCAGATGCTGAGAGATCAATATAGATGTTGTCAATGCCAAGGCCAGCCAGCGCTGACATTAAATGCTCAATGGTGGCAACCCGAACGCCATCGACCACCAATGTGGTCGACAATGCGGTATCGCCGACCAAGTGGGGCTCAGCTTTGATTTCGAAGGCAGGTGTTAGATCAACACGGCGAAAGACAATGCCAGTGTCCACGGGCGCTGGGCGCAAAGTCATCAGGACTTTCTCGCCCGTATGCAAACCCACACCGGTCGCACGAATCACATTTTTTAATGTGCGTTGTCTAATCAAAGATCCAGCCTTTCTGTGTTTATGTGTACCTGCTTGTTTATCAACCGACCCCTGGAACCTCGGCCAAAGGGCTGATTGTCAGCGCATATTAGGCGTCGATCATACCACAGCCTCACGCCTGATGCGAGGCAATTTTGTTATTTAGCCACATCTGTCGCTTTTACGCAACAAGGCTTAGGGGTGCTGGGTGCACCCCATCGATCCCACGTCTTGCCTCAGTCAGCCTGGTTTCTTAAAAACGCCGGAATATCCAACCAATCCAGCTCTTTTTGCTCACCGAAGGTGCGCTCTGGTGTCGTCTCTGCGGCACTGCCCGAGGCGTGATTCGCACTTTGGCCGACCGACGCTTGGCCTTGGCTCACCGGTGCTCTGTGGTCACGACCCACCAAAGGCAAATTATCGGTGCCCGTTCTGACCAACTTCATGGGAGGGGCTTCTTGCTGAGCGGCACGCACACCCAAACCGGTGGCAACAACAGTGACCCGCATCTCATCACCCATGTCAGGATCAATCACGGTACCGATGACCACGGTGGCATCTTCACTGGCCAGGTCAGCCACAGTGGTGCCGACTTCTTCAAACTCTTTCATGGTCAAGTTCATGCCCGCGGTCACATTAACCAAAATGCCACACGCGCCATTGAGATCAACATCCTCCAAGAGCGGTGAGCCGATCGCGGCCTGAGCTGCCATCAATGCTCTGTCCTCACCGCTGGCTGTGCCTGAGCCCATCATCGCCATGCCCATCTCGCTCATCACGGTTCTGACATCAGCAAAGTCTACGTTGATCAAACCAGGACGCGTGATTAACTCAGCAATGCCTTGAACAGCACCCGAGAGCACTTGGTTCGCTGACTTAAACGCATTGAGCAATGACACCTCGGACCCCAACACACTCAACAATTTTGCATTGGGAATGGTGATCAAGGAATCCACGTGGTGTGATAACTCATCAATCCCTTGCTGTGCAATACCCAAGCGACGCTGACCCTCAAACGGGAATGGGCGGGTGACCACAGCGACCGTCAAAATACCCATGTCTTTTGCGGTCTGGGCGATCACAGGGGCAGCCCCTGTGCCGGTACCACCCCCCATGCCTGCGGTAATAAAGACCATATCGGAACCCGCGAGCATCTCGCTGATCCGCTCGCGGTCTTCCAACGCCGCCTGGCGACCGACTTCAGGGTTGGCGCCCGCGCCTAGGCCTTTGGTGACACTGCCGCCAATCTGTAATGTGGATTTGCCATTGAAATTACGAAGGGCCTGGGCGTCGGTGTTGACACAGATAAAGTCAACGCCCTCAATGTCAGCGCTGACCATTTGGTTGACTGCGTTGCCGCCGCCACCACCCACACCCACCACTTTGATGGTGGCCCCTGGTGCATAGTTTTCAATTACTTCAAACATCATGCTTCTCCTTCTCACTCGCTTTTTATAATGGTTAATAACAGTTTGGGTGGCTGACACCCGATCTCTTCAACGACCTTTCTTCAAAAATCTCCCTTGAACCAGTGGCTCACGCGCGTCCAGAGTCCCTCGACACTGGCCACGGGCGCTTTGGTTTGCCGGCTCTCTACCCGGCTTCCATAAATCAACAAGCCCACACCGGTGGCATGGATTTGGTTGTTCACCACATCGGACAAACCAGTCACCACCGTCGGCTTACCGATCCTGACAGGCATATGCAAAATCTCTTCAGCCAGTTCGGCCACACCTTCCATCTTGGAGCCACCACCGGTGAGCACCAAGCCTGCTGGGATCATGGAATCAAAACCCGACTGGCTGAGTTGCTTGGCCACGTGCTGAAACAACTCCCGATAACGCGCTTCAACCACTTGTGCCAATGTTCGTCGCTCCAATCGTCTGGCGAGTCGATCACCGACGCTCGGGACTTGGATGGTCTCGTCAGTGGCTGCCATCTGCTCGAGCGCACAGGCGTACTTGATCTTGATTTCCTCGGCGTGGATGGTTGGAGTGCGAAGCGCCACAGCAATGTCATTGGTCACCAAATCACCCGCGATGGGAATACAGGCGGTAAAGCGGATCGCACCTTCTGTGAACACCGCAATGTCCGTGGTGCCAGCACCAATATCAATCAATGCAATGCCTAAGTCTTTTTCGTCTTGGCTCAATACGGCATAGCTCGATGCCAGTTGCTGCAAAATCAAATCATCGACCTGCAAGCCACAACGCGCAACACACTTACTTAAATTCTGGACCGCGCTGGCCCCTGCTGTGACCAAATGCACTTGGGCTTCTAAGCGAACACCTGACATGCCCACAGGCTGGCGAATCCCATCGGTTTGATCGATCACGTATTCCTGGGGCAGCACATGAAGAATCGATTGGTCGGCAGGCACCGCCACTGCCCTGGCGGATTCTAAAACGCGCTCCACATCACCCTCGGTCACTTCTTTATCTCTAATGGCCACCGCACCGTGGGAGTTCAATGATCGAATGTGCGAGCCTGCGATGCCTGCAAATACCGAGTGCACCTGACAGTCGGCCATCAACTCAGCCTCTTCGACTGCGCGCTGAATGGCCTGCTCTGTCGATTCGATGTCGACCACCACGCCGCGTTTGAGACCGCGTGAGGGATGAGAGCCCACACCGACCACTTGTAGGGTCCCGTCTTCTTCTATCTCACCGATGATGGCGACAATTTTGCTGGTCCCAATGTCGAGACCCACCACCAATGATTTTTCTGATCGTTTAGCCACGTCTGCCTTGCTCCGTATTGGAATCAGCCCATTCCACTGCCATGCCATTGGCATAGCGCATATCCACCATCACCGCTCGGCGAGGTTGGGCATTCAAATGCTGATGCACCGCCACAAATCTCGCCAACCGCTGACTGCGATTTTCTCGGCCCAACAACAACTCTGTGCCATTGGTCAGGCGCACCATCCAGCTGCCGCGTTGGTCCAGCGACACTGCTTCAATGTGTAAGCCCACATTGGCAAGCTCAGGGCGCATCATCAACCAAGCTCTAAGCACTTCATCGTGATAACCCTTGGGGCCATACAAGCGAACCAGGCCTTGAATGTCCTCATTGCCCTCAATGCTCGACACCACCCCACCTTGCTCAGACAAACCACTGACCAGCTCGCTTTCATTCCATCTCGCCAGTGGCTGATGCTCTGTCAATTCAATGGTCAACGTATCGGGCCAAATGCGGCCCACTTTGGCGGTAGCCACCCAAGGCAAGGCTTCAACCGCTTCTCTCACCTGATCAAGTTCTGTGGCAAAGAACCCAGAACCCGCGTAAGGCGCTGCAGCGGCTCTCACTTGGCTGGCACTGGTTCGTTGCAAACTGCCAGAGACTTCCAGCCACTCAATTGGCCATTGGTCTTGACCAATGATCCCGAGACGAAGCCAGGCAGCCAACAGCACCACCAAGCCAATGGCCAACACTGTGGCGCCCGTGGTCACCGACACTAAGCGATTTGGGCTTGGCTGAGTATCTGCCATACCAACTCCTCAAAGCTCAGACCAAACGCCAAGGCGGCTTTGGGCAACAAAGAACTCTCGGTCATTCCCGGCGTGGTGTTGACCTCTAGTAACCATGGATCGTTGTTGTGATCCAACATCACATCCACCCGACCCCAGCCTCGTGCACCGACCACATCAAATGCTCGCCGGCAAATCCGTTGGATGGCTTGTGCATCCGTAGGATCAATCGGTGCAGGACACAGGTACTGTGTGTCTGTTGATGCATACTTGGCATCGAAGTCATAAAACGCGCGTTGCGTTTTTAATTCAATCAAAGGCAAGGTATGCTCACCGAGCACCCCACAGGTCAGCTCCCTGCCCTCAATCAATTGCTCGACCAACACCTCATCATCGAACTCAAAAGCGCGCAACAGCGCCTCTGCAAGGGCTGATTCATCCACCACCCGGCTCATGCCCAAGCTTGAGCCTTCTTGATTGGGCTTGACGAACACAGGCAAGGCCAGCTCACCGATCAGATGTTTTAATTTTTCACCGATCACCGAGCCTGATGCATCCAACCACTCTTTGCGATGACACAAGCCATAGGCCGGTGTCGGTAAGCCCACGGCTTGCCAGACGCGCTTGGTTTGTACTTTAGACATGGTCAAAGCAGAAGCGAGAACATCAGAGCCAGTCACTGGGATGCCATAGAGTCGAAGCGCGCCTTGTAGGGCACCGTCTTCACCCCCTCGACCATGCAAGAGATTGAAGACCCGATCAAAGTGACCCGCCTCAACTTGCTCGAGCAACCGACGTGGGCCATCGACCAAGGAGTACTGAACACCCAAAGCGTCCAAAGCCTGGCCAACCGCTTTGGCACCGCGCAAAGAAATCTCCCGCTCAGCGCTATCGCCACCTGCAACCAGGGCCACATGTCCCATGGCTTTGGCGGCGTGTGTGTTGATCATTTCAGCACTCATGCAGCCATTCCTCTCAAGGCTTGACCCAAGCGACTGACGTCCCCTGCACCCATCACCAACAACAAATCATCGGCTCGGCAGTGTGCTTGTATGTGGGCAATGGCCTCATCCACTTTGCCAATGCGAATCACCCGATGATCGCTCCTGGCCTCAATCGCACGGGCTAAGGCCTCAGAGTCAATGCCCTCAATCGGTGTCTCGCCGGCAGCATAGATGTCTGCCAAAATCACCACGTCGGCCTCGGCCAAAACGCGGGCGAAGGCGTCAAACTGATCGCGGGTGCGGGTGAAACGGTGGGGCTGGAACACCACCACGAGGCGTTGATCTGGCCAACCTGAGCGCGCGGCTTGTATGACCGCATCGAGCTCGGTGGGGTGATGGCCATAATCTTCAAACGCCAGCACCTCGCCACCCTTAGCCAGTGGCAGCACCCCAATCGGATCGAACCGTCTGCCCACCCCTTTAAATGCATTGAGCCCGCGTTGGATGGCTTCAGCTGAAACACCCAACTCCCAGGCGACCGCCGCAGCACCCAAAGCGTTTTGTACGGCATGGCGACCTGGTAAGTTCAAGCTGATCGGCAAGGTCCCCTGCCCATGGGGCAGACAAAGATCAAACTGCATGTGCGTCTGGTGCTGAGTCACGTGCAAAGCCCGGACATCTGCTTTTTCGTTGAAGCCATACGTGACGACATTTCTGGCGACCTGCGGGATGAGTTGTGCGACATGCGGATCATCGATGCACAACACACCCACCCCGTAAAACGGCAAGTGATGCAAGAAAGCCAAAAATGCGGCTTGCAGTTGGTCAAAGCTTCCTTGATAGGCATCCAAGTGATCGCGATCAATGTTGGTGACCAGGGCCATCATCGGCTGGAGCTGCAAAAACGAGCCATCGCTCTCGTCGGCCTCGGCCACGATGTATTGACCCTGACCCAGCCTTGCATTGGTGCCATAGGCGCGGATCAAACCACCGACGACAAAGGTGGGGTCCAGACCGGCTTCTGCAAGAATTTGTGCAATCATCGACGTGGTCGTGGTCTTACCGTGGCTTCCCGCCACGGCGATGCCTGGCCGAAACCGCATCAATTCGCCGAGCATTTCAGCCCGCGCAACCACCGGAATCCGTTTGGCCAGTGCAGCCACATACTCTGGATTGTCTTTGCCAATCGCCCCTGAAACCACCACCACATCGGCTTGGTCGATGTGTTGGGCCACATGCCCTGCATGAACGGTCGCACCCAGCGTGGTCAAACGCTCTGTGACGGCACTGCTCGCTTGATCTGAGCCGGTGACGACAAAGCCAAGGTTCAACAACACCTCTGCAATCCCAGACATGCCCGCACCACCGATGCCCACAAAGTGAATGTGTTTGACCCGATGCATCAGGCGCATTTCGGCCATGGGCGCATCGGCTGTGGCCATGTGCTTCGTTGACATCATGCCGCGAGCTCCAATACGGCGTGTGCAACCTCAGACGCCGCACCATCCTTGGCCAATTGGCGAGCGCGCTCGGCCCGTTGCAGCAGCTCTTCTCGGTCGAGTTGGCTGAGCCACTCGGTCAAGCGCTCGGTGCTGAGTTCTTGTTCGCTTAACTGCCAAGCCGCACCCGCTTCACTCAAGAAGCGTGCATTCGCGCTTTGATGGTCATCGACCGCTAAGGCAAAAGGCACCAACAAAGCCCCCACCCCTGCTGCGGCCAACTCAGCCACCGTAAGCGCGCCGGCTCGGGTGATGGCCACATCCGCCTCACCCCAAGCCTGGGCCATATCATCGATGAACTCAACCAAGTGAACTTCAATGGATGGGGGCAATGTGACTTCGGCATAGGCTTGCTTGGCCTCACTCAACACACGCCCCGCCTGATGGGTGATGATCAATTCAGGGGCTGGGTGGCCTTGTCTTTGGCCCAAAGCAGCCAAGGCTTTTGGCAGTCTTTGTGCAAAGATCCGGGCACCTTGTGAGCCTCCAATGACCAAGATACGAATCGGCCCGCTGCGCTCAGTCCAACGAAGTTGGGGATGAGGCAAGGCTGAGATATCGGCACGCACTGGGTTGCCGACGTGCTCACCACGCGTCAACACCTCAGGAAACCCTGTGAAGATTCGGTTGGCCAGAGGGGCTAAGGCGCGGTTGGTCAGTCCCGCAATCGCATTTTGCTCATGGATCACCAAAGGCAAGCCCATCAACTTAGCGACCAGCCCGCCTGGCCCTGCGATGTAACCACCCATCGACAGGCACACCTGCGGGCGGATGCTTCTAAGAATGCCCCAGACTTCCCACATCGCTTTTAGCATTTGAAAGGGAAGCGCCAACCAACCCATCCAGCCTTTGCCGCGCACACCACGGATCGATATTTTTTTAAGGGGAATGTCAGCCTTCGGCACCAGCGTGTTTTCAAGGCCGTGCGCTGTGCCCAACCAGGTGACCGTGGCCCCTTGATTGCGAAGCTCTTGGGCCACCGCAAGCCCTGGGAAGATGTGCCCACCGGTGCCCGCTGCCATGATTAAGACATGCGCGCTCATACCGCAAACCCTTGTCGTTTCCTGGGTTGCTGCAATTGCTCACACTGCAATTCCCACTGAACTCGAAGCACCAGCCCAATGGCCACCAGCGTCATTAAAATGCTCGAGCCACCCGATGAGATCAGGGGCAAGGTGAGGCCTTTGGTGGGCAATACACCTAAGTTCACTCCCATAGAGACCACCGCCTGAAAGCCCAACCAAAGCCCAACGCCCCACACTAAAAATGCGGCAAATGGTTTGTCCATTTGATGGGCTTTAAGACCAATGTGCAGCATCCGCCCAACGAGCAAACCGAACAAGACCAATACGATCACGATGCCGATCAAGCCAAGCTCCTCGGCATACACCGCAAAAATAAAGTCAGTGTGTGCTTCAGGCAGATAAAACAGTTTTTGGATGCTGCCACCCAAGCCCACGCCTGCAATCTCACCACGGCCGATGGCGATCAAGGCTTGCGTCAACTGAAAACCCGCATTGAAAGGATCCGCCCAAGGGTCAATAAAAGACACCACCCGACGCCAGCGGTAAGGCTCAAGGGCTGCATAGGTGAGCACGGGTGAGGCCAACAAAGCCAGCAGCCCCAGATGCTTCAGGGCAGCGCCGGCCAACCAGATCATGCCCACAACCACCGCCCCAATCACGATGACTGAGCCCAGATCGGGTTGTTTTAATAAGATCACAGCAAACACACCCACCACGCCCAGTGGCAAAAAGGTGTACTTCCATTCCACCTGATCCAACTGGCCGCGTTTGGCCAAGAAGCTCGACATATAAATGATGATCAAGACCTTGGCCGCCTCCACCACCTGAAAGGTGGAAAATCCAAGCTTGATCCAACGGGTCGATCCATTGACGGTGTGCCCAAGGCCTGGCAAAAATGGCAACAGCATGATCAAGAAAGCCAGCAGCAAAGCGACCGGGCCTAACTTTTCTAAAGTGCGCGTCCCGAGCCACGCGATGATCCCTGCCCCTGCCAAGCCTGCCCCAATAAATACCAAGTGTCTGATCACATAATGCCAACGCGATTGGCCAAAGCCTTCGGCCACGATGATGGAGGTGGAGGTCACCATCACCACACCAATCGCCAACAGTGCGGTGGTGATGATCACCACCCAAGGATCCAAGCCTACATTTCTTGGGCTGTCTGAGAAGCGATGGGCTTGGCGTCTGGTTCTCATCATCACCTCATCGAATCTTCATGGTCGCCAAACTGGCCAGAACCAACATCACAGCGATGATCCAAAAGCGCACAATCACCTTGGGCTCTGGCCAACCTTTGAGCTCGAAATGATGATGGATGGGCGCCATCCGAAAAATGCGCTTGCCTGTCAATTTGAAAGACGCAACTTGCAAAATCACCGAGAGTGTCTCGATCACAAAAATACCGGCCATCACCAAAAAAATAAGTTCTTGGCGAACAGCAACCGCCACAAGCCCAAGTGCCGCGCCCACCGACAAAGCACCGATGTCACCCATAAAGACAGAGGCCGGATAGGTGTTCCACCACAAGAACCCAAGCCCAGCACCGGCCAGCGCTGCACAGAAAATCGCCAACTCCCCAACGCCTGGGACGAACGCCATATCCAAGTAATTGGCAAACACCGCATTCGAGGTGGCGTAAGCAAAAATCCCCAAACCCGTGGCCACAAACACGGCAGGCATGATGGCCAAACCATCCAAACCATCGGTGAGGTTCACTGCATTGGAAGACCCCACGATCACAAAGTAAGCCAAGACCACAAACCCCCAACCCAAGGGAATGGCCACGTCTTTGAAAAACGGCACAAAGAGTTGGGTGTTGGCATCTACATCGGCCGTTAAGAACAAAAAGACCGCAGCCACCAAGGCTGCCAACGATTGCAAGGTGTACTTGGCTTTGGCCGACAGCCCGTCTGAACTTTTCTCTTTGAGTTTTCGGTAGTCATCCACAAAGCCAATCGCGCCAAAGGCAATGGTGACGAACAACACCGTCCACACATACCGGTTGCTCAGGTCTGTCCAAAGCACGGTGGCCACCACCAAGGCGATCAAAATCAGCGCACCGCCCATGGTCGGCGTGCCTGCTTTGGAGAAGTGGCTCTCTGGGCCGAGGGTGCGAATGGGCTGGCCGTATTGACGCTCGGTCATGTTCCGAATGAACAATGGTCCGACCAGCAATGAGACCATCATGGCGGTCAAAGCGGCCATGATGGTTCGAAACGTGATGTAGCCAAACAAGGCCACATCAACGACAAAAACATCATTAAATAACCACAAAAGCATCAGCCAAACGCTCCCAAAAAGGCCGCGACGACCCGATCCATGCGCATCGAACGAGACCCTTTGATCAATAAAGAGACTTGCTTAGGTTTTTCGGCCAACAATGCATCCACCAACGCCTCTTGATCATCGAACCATTGGCCTTTGGATCCGAACGCTTCAACACTGGCCAGGGTCAATGGGCCAAACCCAAAGAGTCGATCGATGCCCGAGGCTTTGGCTTTTTCACCGATGCTGGCGTGCATGGCCTTGGCCTCTTCGCCCAGCTCCAACATGTCTCCAAGCACCAACCAGCGCTCAGCGGGCTGCTCGGCCAACACCGCGATGCCTGCCTCGGTAGAGGCTGGGTTGGCGTTGTAGCTGTCATCGATCACCATGACGGATTCGGTCGGGCGATGAATCTGCAAGCGTTGACTCACGCTTTGCATGACGCCTAATGCACTGACCGCGTCCACCACCGACACCCCAAAGACCGAACAGGCGGCCATGGCGGCCAGCGCGTTCATGACGTTGTGACGCCCTGGCACAGTCAAGGTCAAAGAAGCCTCACCCTCGGGTGTGACGATCAAAATGGCTTGACCCATCTGATAGTCTTCTGGCAACGCGGCTTTGAACTCCGCCTCGTTGTCTAGTGCAAAATGAAGCGAGTGACAATGCGCGGCCAAGTCGCGCCAATGCCGGACATAAGGCGAGTCTGCATTGATGATCGCGGTGCCATCGTCAGACAGGCCACGAAACAACTCGCCTTTGGTTTGCACGATGGTTTCAATCGAGCCAAAGCTTTCTAGATGCGCGGGGCCTGCGTTGGTCAAGATGCCGACGTTTGGCTTGGCCATGTGCGTGAGATAACGGATATCACCTTGTCGAGCGGCCCCCATTTCGACCACAGCGTAGACGTGCTCAGGACCCAATCTAGATAGGGTGATGGGCACCCCGATTTCGTTGTTGTAGTTGCCTTCCGTGGTCAGCGTGGGCGCTTGGGCCGTCAAGATGGCAGAGACCATTTCTTTAACAGAGGTCTTGCCATTGGAACCTGTGATGCCGACCACCTCGACATCCAAACTCGCCCGCCAAGCACCGGCCAATTGACCCGCGGCCAACAGCACATCATCCACCATCACTTGTGGCAAAGGATCGTCCACCGCCCGCGACACCAGGGCAGCGGCGGCGCCTGCTTCTCTGGCCATGGCGATGTGCTCATGTCCGTCGCTGTGCGCACCTTTCAGTGCCAAAAAAAGTGCATCAGGCGACATGCGACGCGTGTCATGGATCATGCCATTGACCGAGACATCTGGGCCCAGTGCTTGGCCACCGAGTGCCTCGGCGATGTGGTGGGTTGACCAGTTCAGCCCCATCAACAGGCCTCCTGCTGGTCCATGCTGCGCTGGCTCAAAGCTTCTTTGGCCAGAGCACGGTCATCCATCTCAAGGCGCTTATCACCGACCAATTGCTCGGTCTCATGGCCTTTGCCGGCAATCAACACCACATCCTCGCTGCCAGACGTCATGATCGCGGTCTCAATGGCTTGAGTGCGATCGAGCAACACACGCGCACGCTCGGGCTGACGCATCCCCGATTGAATGCCGCGAATGATGGCCAGCGAGGACTCATGGCGTGGGTTGTCATCGGTCAAAATCACCCGATCAGCAAAGGCTTCGGCAATCCGCCCCATCGGCGCTCGTTTGGAGGGGTCGCGATCCCCGCCACAACCAAACACACACCACACCTGCCCTTGGGTCAGTGATCTGACCATCACCAAAGCTTGTTTCAAAGCATCTGGGCTGTGGGCATAATCGACGATGACGCGGGGCAGGGTCTTGGCCGACTGATCTTTGAGAAGGGTGATTGATTCCATTCGACCAGGCGGTGGATCGAGTTCGGCCAAACGGGTTTGAATGGCTTGCTCAGACCAGCCCAAATGATTGAGCACGGCAGCACACACCACCAAGTTATAGCCATTGACCTCACCCAGCAATCGACTGGTTATGGTCAGCGGTAGCGCACCTAGGCCATGGAGGCTACCGCCGAGGCCTTGCCCACCGGATTGAAGATCGGCCTGCACGGTGAGCCAGACCGAGGCTTTGGGATGCCGGTGAATTGAAAAGCCGATCACTTCAGTAGACTGCGCTTGCGTACGGTTTTGTTGCTCATCAAACAAATGCTCACCAAACGCATCGTCAACATTAAAAAGTTTCAGTTTGGCCGAATGGTCACGGAACAAGCGCGCCTTGGCCTCTCCATACGCAGCCCGGTCACCGTGGTAGTCGAGGTGGTCATGGCCTAGGTTGGTGAAAATCGTTGACTCAAATGACAATCCCGCCAGCCGGCCTTGGACCAAAGCGTGCGAAGAGGCCTCAAGGACCACGTGCTCAATGCCTTGGTTCCGAAACTCTGCCAAGTGGCGATAAACACTCAGTAAGCTTGGCGTGGTCAGATGGGACTTGTGGTGATGACCGGGTTTGCCGACACCCAGCGTGCCAATCATCGCACCATCCAAGGCCTGAGCCAGTAACCAAGCAATGGACGATTTTCCGTTGGTGCCAGTCACGGCATGCAACGTCAATGCCTCTGCTGGTTCTTTCCAAAAATAGTTCAAAAGTTCAGGCAAGGCTTCTTTGAGATGATCGCACTCGACCACAGGCACCTTCAGGCCCGCCAATCTCTCCTGATCGGCCTCATCGGCCAAGCCATCGTGGATGATGGCACTCGCACCCCGCTCGATCGCCTCATCCACACCGGCCAAGCCGTGACGTTTCAGTCCTTGCATGGCGATAAACACAGCGCCAGGTACCACCAGGCGGCTGTCGTCCACCAAATCCGTCGCCTTGTCCAACACCGAGGTCAAACGGGCATCCATCAACGCTGACCTCCGGCTTGGACCATCAAATTGCGAATGTCATCGGGCGGGACATTGTTAAGCCTAAGCGCCGATGCCATCACACGACTGAAGACCGGTGCCGCCACTTGCCCACCGTAGTAGCTCTCACCCCCGGGGTCATTGATCACCACCACCGCGGCCAATTGAGGCCGAGAGGCGGGGGCATAACCGATAAAGCTCGAGATGTAGCGATTGGCATAGCCACCCGAAATAGATTTTCTAGAGGTGCCTGTTTTTCCAGCCACGCGGTAGCCAGGGATTTGTGCGCTTCGGCCAGTGCCGATCGGTGACTCGACCACCGCCTCCATCATTTGTCCAAGCTCGGCGGCGATCTTTGGATCCAACACAGACTGCGGCGGATACTGGGTATCGTCCATGATCAACAAAGGCTGACGTAAGCGCCCACCATCTGCGATGGCAGACACTGCTCGGGCCAATTGCAAAGGGGTCACGGACAATCCATAGCCATAGGCTAAAGTGGCCTGTTCTAAAGGACGCCAACGCGCATAATCACGAAGCACGCCTGCAGACTCACCAGGAAATCCTGTGCCTGTGACTTGCCCAAAACCAAAGCGTTGATACATGCCCCACAAGCGCTCAGGCGGCATATCTAAAATCAACTCGACCATACCGACATTGGATGAACGAACCAACATCTCGGTGATGGTGAGCTCACCAAAATTTCTGACATCGCGGATCGTATGGCCTGAGACTTGCATGGTCCCAGGGGATGTGTCGATCAGCATATCGGGCGTGACTTGGCCAGCCTCCAGTGCTGCTGCCAAACCAAATGGCTTGATCACCGATCCTGGCTCAAACATATCGGTCATCGCGCGGTTTCTTAAGCCCTCGCCCACGCTTCTGTCATCGGCATTCGGGTTGTAGGAGGGGTAGTTGACCATCGCCAAGACTTCGCCGGTGGCCACATCCATCACGACAATCGAGCCTGATTGGGCCTGATATTCAAAGACCGCATCGCGAAGCTCGCGGTAGGCTTGGTATTGCAAACGGCGGTCTATGGTTAGGCGAAGATCACGACCCGCTTCCATCTGCCGAATCAAATCGACTTCTTCAACGACACGTCCGTGGCGGTCTTTGATCACCCGCTTGGCACCAGGCTCTCCATCGAGCCAATTATCGAAGGCCATTTCCAAGCCTTCTTGGCCGCGGTCATCGATGTTCGTGTAACCCACCAACTGGGCACCGGCTTCTATGGTCGGGTAATAGCGGCGATACTCACGGCGAAAACCCACACCGGGTATGTCGAGTGCTTTGACGGCATCGGCCACGTCTGGGGTGATGCGGCGTCGAAGCCACACAAACTCAGACTGTGTTCGTTGTGTCAGTCGTCGCTCTAAATCCTCGGCGGACACATTCAAGGCTCTGGCCAGAGCAGGGATTTTTTCAGGGGATTCTAAGGCGCGCGCTGGATGGGCCCAGACAGACTCCACCGGTGTGGATACCGCCAAGGGCTCACCGTGACGATCTAGGATGCTGCCGCGCATCGTTGGTATCTCAACAGACCGCAAGTGCCTGGCCTCACCTTGGTCTTGCAAGAAATCGCTCTCGCTGATCTGAAGGTAAACCGCTCGAGCAAACAAACCCAGCGCAACAAGAACCACGAGTGTCATGGCGACGCGAACCCGAACCAAGATGTTTGAGCCACTGCCCTCGGGTTTGTCCATTTTTATCGAGGTGCGCGTGCGTCGGGCCATCAGCGGAGCTCCCCTGATCGGGCCGTGAGTGGTTGCGCGACAACCACTTCGGTTCTTGCTGGGCTTTGCATGTTGAGCTGGGTCTTCGCGGTTCGCTCAATTCGACCAAGCTCAGCCAAAGAGGCCAATTCCAGTTGCAAGCGAGACCACTCGGTCAGCGCATCATCCCGCGCTTCATTGGCCACCTGTAATTGCGTGAACGCTTTTCTTGACTCATGCTTTAACACCACCAAAGCCATGGCAGAGGCGACCACTGCCAACAAAAAAGCCAAGATGAGCCACAAGCGCATCATGCCGCTTGCTCCAAGATGCGCTCAGCCACCCGAAGCCTCGCACTTCTGGCTCTGGGGTTTTGGGCACACTCGTCTTCGCTGGCGGTGATGGGTTTGCCGATCAGCTTCAGCGTGGGTGTGAAGTCAATCGCCATGGGGGCGCGTCGACTGGCCGCCGGTGGCTTGGCCAAGCGGTTCCAAGATTGTTTGACCGCGCGGTCTTCGAGCGAGTGAAAGGTGATGATGGCCATCCGCCCGTTTGGCGCCATCACCTGCATTAAATCCTCGAGCACTTCATCCAGGACCTCGAGCTCGCGGTTAATAAAAATCCGAATCGCTTGAAACGTGCGCGTGGCCGGATGGTGACCGGGCCGACCTTTGACCACAGACGAGACAATCCGCGAAAGCTCGGCGGTGGTTTCGATCGGCTGGGATGATCTGGCCTCCACAATGGCTCGGGCCACCCGTCGGGCGTGCCGCTCTTCGCCATAGTCTTTAATGACCTCTGCCAAGGTTGCCTCATCCACATGGGCCAACCACTCGGCGGCACTTTGTCCGCGCGTGGGGTCCATGCGCATATCCAATGGGCCCTCAGCCATGAAACTGAATCCGCGGCTGGGATCATCGAGCTGGGGAGAAGACACGCCCAAGTCCAACAACACGCCATCGACCGCACCCGACCAACCCAAGGCTTGGGTGATCTCAACGATCTTTGAAAAGTTAGCGTGTCTCACTGTGACTCTCTCATCCTGACCGATCCCAGCTTGGGCGCTGGCAATCGCCTCTGGGTCTTGGTCGATGACCAATAAACGGCCTTGGGGCCCTAATTTTTCGAGCATCGCCCGGGCATGGCCACCTCTCCCGAAGGTCCCATCTACCAGCGTGTCATTTGGCTCAATGGCCAAAGCCTCGATGACTTCCTCGAGCAACACCGGCACATGCGCCATGCCTTTGGCCCTTACAACACCAACTGCGACATCTCAGAAGAACTTTCGCCTTGCATTTGGCGCTCCTCTTCGATTCGACGTTGGCTCAATACGTTCTCATTCCAAATCTCAAACCGCTGCCCCATGCCCATCAACACCACGCGCTTTTCGAGGCCTGCGACTTGGCGAAGGGTTTGGGGGAGCAAAAGGCGGCCATTGGCATCGGCCTCAATCTGTGTGGCAGAACCCACCAAACGCCGCTGCAGGCTCCGGTGGCTGGGGTTAAAAGTCGACAGCGCCATGACTTGTTCTCTGACCCGAGACCACTCCGATTCTGGGTAGAGCCAAAGACAGCCGCTGTCGAAAGCCGAATAGGTGAGCACAAGCTTGCCCTGGCAGGCAGCTGCCAAATCTTCACGGTAACGCGTGGGCATCGCAATGCGGCCCTTGGCGTCCAACGTGATGGCGGTTTCTCCAAAAAACACTGTGACCTACCCTTCTCCACGAATCAGTTCTAATAAGCCACTGATTCCCACTAATTTCCACTTAGTGCCACATTATAAGCCGAACACGGCGTTGTCAAGCAAAAAAGTCAATAAAATTCGGGGTCTACAGAGGTTTTCGGGGCAAAAAAAAGGCCCAATTCGAGAAATTGGGCCTCATTATTTCGTTGTTTTTCAAAGACTCACAAAATGGTGCTCAGATGCGAGTTAAAGGTCAGTCTGGCCAAAAATGAATGGGCAGCCAGCGGTTAAGACACCACCCGATAACAGGGCTCATAAACGGCACCCCCTGGCAGCTTCATCCGATGATCCCGCACAAACGCTGCCAGCAATTCATCCAAAGCCTTCATGATGTCTTGCTCACCGTGGATGGAAAAAGGCCCATTTTCACGGACCGCAGCCACGCCAGAAGGCTTCACATTACCTGCCACGATCCCTGAAAACACCCGTCTAAGATTGGCCGCCAGCTGATGGATGGGCAAGTCTTTAGAAATATCCAAACCCGCCATCGCCTCATGGGTGGGCTCAAATGGGTGCTGAAACTCAGGATCAACGGTCAACAACCAGTTGTAATAAAAAGCATCGTTGGCCTCAATGCGCCATTGACGGACCTGCTCTATGCCTTCTTGCATTGCACGCGCCACTGCAGGGGCATCATCGACAATGATGGTGTAGAGCTTCTGTGCCTCTGGGCCCAAAGTCAAACCAAGGAAGGCATCGATCTGTTCAAAATAAGCCTTGGCACTTTCAGGGCCGGTGAAAATCAAAGGAAACGGCATCGATTGATTATCCGGATGCAACAACACACCCAAGATATACAAAATCTCTTCGGCCGTCCCCGCCCCACCTGGGAACACCACGACACCATGGCCTAGGCGGATGAAGGATTCCAGCCGCTTTTCAATGTCGGGCATGATCACCAATTGATTAACAATGGGGTTGGGTGATTCGGCGGCAATGATGCCAGGCTCTGACAAGCCCACATAGCACCCAGGCAAAATGCGCTGCTTGGAATGGCCAATGGTCGCACCTTTCATGGGCCCTTTCATCGCACCCGGGCCACAACCTGTGCAAATGTCCATGCCCCGAAGGCCGATCTGATAACCCACCTCTTTGGTGTATTCGTATTCCTCTCGCCCAATCGAATGCCCACCCCAACACACCACCAGCTGAGGCTCGCGTTGTGAATCGAGTGCGCGGGCATTTCTCAAAATGTCGAACACGGCAGAGGTGATGCCTGAGGATGTCTCTAAGTCAAAATAGGGATTGGGTTTGACTTCGGTGTGGTAATAGATGATGTCGCGGATCACCGACGAGAGTAACTCCCGAATCCCTTTAATCATCTTGCCATCGACAAACGCACCCCCTGGGGCATTTTCTAAATCAATCCGCATCCCGCGGTTGACTTGATGGATCTCGATCTTAAAGTCGTGGTAGTCCTTTAAGAGCTGCTCGGCATCATCGCCCTGGAGACCAGAGTTTAAGACCGCCAAAGCACAGCGTCTTAATGTGGTGCCGATTTCTGAGGTGGCATCCGAGAGCCTGGCAACCTCTGCTTGTGACAGCATGTTGAGCGCACCCGAAGGATAAACGCTCGTCGAGACTTTGCTGATCGGTTGAGGTTCGTTGGTGAAAGTGCTTCTAGGTTCATTGGTATACGTACGCATCCGGCCAGAATACCCGATTTTTGGATCCAATTCTAGGATTTGGTGGGGAGTTGGGCTAGACTATGCCGATGGTTTCGGGGTGTAGCTCAGCCTGGTAGAGCACTGCCTTCGGGAGGCAGGGGCCGGAGGTTCGAATCCTCTCACCCCGACCAGTT
>CAYWVH010000007.1:72120-100655 GCA_964461845.1 uncultured Wenzhouxiangella sp. | reverse complement strand
AGACCCAGGACGATTACGCCTACTTGGCCACAGCCGATCTTGGCTTTGCACCCAATGCGCCCATGGCTTCAGCCCAAAGCATTAACCCCAACGCCAGGCCTGCAGGCATCGCCTTTTTCAATGACATCACAAGAGAAGAAGAGCAAATCGCTTTCTTCGGTGAGTTCAGCTATGACTTAATACCCAATACCTTGAAAGCCACTGTTGGGCTTCGCCGCTATGACCTTGAGTCCTCGTTTGTGGGTTCATCCAACTTTGCCAACGGGATTTTCTCAGGCTCTGTTGATTTGGACAGCGGTCGAGATTATGAGCGCTCAGGTGGCCACAGCCCCGAGCCATTAAAGCAAAAAGACACCATCACGCGGTTCAACTTATCGTGGACGCCGATCGATGATGTGCTTCTCTATGCCACTTACTCAGAGGGCTTTAGGCCAGGTGGCTTTAACCGAGGGGGTGGCTTGCCATCGGTCAATCCAGACTTCCCAACCGTTCAGGTGACTTATGAGACAGACGATGTCACCAACTACGAAATGGGTTGGAAGACATCGTTGTTGGACAACACCCTGCGCTTTAACGGGAGTGTCTATTGGATTGAGTGGGAGAACATGCAGGTGTCTCGTTTTGACCCACAAAACGTTTCAATCCTGACCTTTATCGAGAACTCGGCTGACTCTGAGATCTTTGGTATTGAAGGTGACTTTGTCTGGCGAGCCACTCAGAACTTTACTTTGTTCGGTGCCTTCTCTTACAACGACACTGAGTTAAAGTCCGTCGATGCGCAGGTGATCGAGTTGGCACCTGTGGGCAGTTCGCTGCCACTGGTCCCTGAGTTCCAAGTCTATATGCGTGGTCGCTATGAGCGCATGGTGGACTGGGGCTTTGCCGATAGGGCCTTTGTTCAGGCCTCAGGGTCATTTGCTTCGCATTCCTATAGCTCACTGATTGCAGAAGTTAGGGAACGCCAATCTGGCTATTCCATTTTCAATGCCTCGGCAGGGTTCGCGAAGAACGACTGGTCGGTGGAGCTTTTTGTGGACAATGTGTTTGATAAAAGAGCAGAGTTGTTTATCAATGAGCAAGACGACATCCCACGCATCACCACCAACCGTCCTATGACAGCGGGTGTGAAGTTCAATTACCGATTCACTGGTTATTGATCAGCCATCTTGCCCAGACGGGGCATCTTCGGATGCCCCCTCTGGGCCTGATTTTTATGTCAGACCGTCACTCATCACATCAAGAGATACAGGCCCGCATCCAAGAAGCGGAGGCTTGCCTTAAAAATCAAGAGGCCCATCGTGCTGAAGCCATCCTTGATGAATTGATCGCCAATGATGCAAAAGCATTCAGGGCGCACTATTACAAGGCGGTTTGTCGCAGGCTACATAAAGATCATGGCAGTGCCCTAGAGCACCTGCATCTGGCTTTAGCGCTGCAACCCGATTATGGTCGTGCTTGGCAAGAAATCGGGCACAACCACCGAGACCAAGACCATACCAAGGAATCAATCGAGGCCTATCGACGTGCGGTAGAACTCAACCCAGGCCTGTTGGCAGCCTGGAGGTCGCTTGCCAGCCTTTATCAGGCCGATGGGCGCTCAGATGAGGCGGCCATGGCCGAGGCCAACGCCCATCGGCTGGAGCGATTGCCCAAAGCCTTGCAAGCCGTCACCTCCTTGATGCATGAAAAACGCTTATTCAAGGCAGAGCACTTGTGTCGGCAGTTTCTCAAAAAAAAACCAAGTGATGTCGAAGGCATGCGGCTGTTGGCAGCCATCGGGATCGAACTTAACGTTTTGGATGATGCGGAGTTTTTGTTAGAGAGCGCCTTGGAATTTGAGCCGAACTTTGATCTGGGAAGGCTTGATTACATCAAGGTCTTGCACAAACGACAAAAATATCAAAAGGCCTTTGATCAAGCCACCGAGCTTAGAAGGCGACTGCCAAACAATGTGGCCTCTGAGATGGCTTATGCCACTGAAGCGGCCGCCATCGGTCGCTATGACGAAGCACTTACCGTGCTTGAGTCGCTGATTAAAGTGGCCCCCCATCCTGAGCAGATCTACATGCAACAAGGCCATGCCTTTAAAACCACCGGCCAAGAAAATCAGGCCATCGAGGCCTATCAGCACGCTGCCCGGTCGCGTCCCTCGTTGGGTGATGCTTGGTGGTCTTTGGCCAACATGAAAACCCATCGATTCAGCGATGGGGACATATCACGGATGGAGAATGAGCTGGGCATCCAAGCATTGAATCCCACCGATCGATACCACATGCATTTTGCACTCGGTAAAGCCTATGAAGATCAGCAAGCGTTTGAGGAAGCGTTTGCTCACTATGCGAAAGGCAATGCTTTGAAAAAATCAGAGCTTCGTTACAGCGCTGATCGGATGCAGGCTGATTTTGATCGACAAAAAGATTTTTTTACGCCAGAGCGGGTTCATCTTTTTAATGGCTTGGGGCATCCGGCACCTGATCCTATTTTTATTGTGGGTCTGCCTCGTGCTGGCTCGACGTTGATTGAGCAGATCTTGGCCTCACACAGCCAGATCGACGGCACGCTGGAACTGCCCAATATTTTGGCCATGGTGCACCGATTGAATGGCCGCCAATTGGTTCAAGACACACCCAACTACCCACACGTCTTGGCTGATTTGAGCAAAGACCAACTCCAAGCGCTCGGCCAGCAATACTTGGATGAAACCAAGATCCATCGGGCGAGTGCCCCTTACTTTACCGACAAAATGCCCAATAACTTTCGACACATTGGGCTGATCAAAACGATTTTGCCCGATGCGCGCATCATTGATGCCCGACGCCACCCCATGGCCTGTTGCTTCAGCGGATTCAAGCAGTTATTTGCCGAAGGACAAGAGTTCTCATACGGGCTTGAAGATTTGGGGCGCTACTATGGCGGCTATGTTGATTTGATGGACCATTGGCACCAGTGCTACCCAGGTGAGATCTTGCAGGTCGACTATGAGGCGGTGGTGGATGACTTAGAAGGTGAGGTCAAGAGACTATTGGATTATCTGCAGCTGCCTTTTGAGCCTGAATGCATCTCGTATTATCAGACGCATCGGTCGGTGCGCACCGCCAGTGCTCAGCAAGTCAGGCAGCCCATCTATCGGTCTGGGGTTGAGCAGTGGAAGCAGTTTGAGACTTGGTTGGGCCCCTTGAAGGCCGCTTTGGGTCAGCTGGCTGAGCCATAAAAAAACCCACCGCACCCAGGGAAATAAAGCTGAGTACGGTGGGCGGCTTGTCCGCAGGCCAATCACCCCAAGACCTGCGTTCCCCTCCCCGTAAGATTCAATCTCAGTGTAGGGGACGGGTCTGGATTCCGAGTATCCAAACCCGACACCAGAAGGCCAATACCCGACAAACAGCCAGGTTTTGCTCAGAAAAAACTTAATCTTTCTGTTTGAGAGGCCCCGTGTATGCCTTTAGGCGTTGCAGGTACTGTGAGGGTGACATGCCCACGTATTTCGAGAAGGCTCGGTAGAAAGAAGCTTTTGAATTGAATCCGCAGGAGTGGACCAGATCTGAAATCTGAAGGCTGTGCCCTTTGAGGTTAAGTTGGCGCCTGGCATCCATAATCCGGTAGTAATTGACCAAGTTGTTGAAGTTGGTATTGGCAAAATGCGAGATGGCATTGGAGACATAGGTGCTGTTGCTGGCCACATGGCTGGCCAAGTCGCCCAGAGATAGGTTGGGATCCCGATACAGCTCATCATCTTGTAAGGCTTGGGTCAGCCGGTCAAAGACCTGCCCTAAACCGGCTGAGACACCCGCCTCATCGTCTTGGCTGGGAGGGGGTGCTGATCCCTCTGTCCGAGGTTGGCGCCCAATGCGTTGATTGACCTCATTTTGCAGCAACAAGTCTTGGTTACGCTCAAACAGGCTTTGCAAGGTGCGCGCACGGAAACTGAGTGCGGAGATCACAATACCCAAAACAGTCACCAGCCCCAGTGCCAGAAAGACACCCAGTCGAAGCTGGACTTTTTGGCGCTCGATTTGCTCTGCCTGAATCACCAGCTTGGCATCTTTGAGCTCAGTCTCATAGCGCGTTTGAATTTCCTCAGCAGCTGCTTTGGCTTCTGCATTGATCAGCTGTCGATCAAGCGCTTGAAACCGCTGGGTATAGTCCAGAGCTTTCTCAAAATCCCCCAAGTCACGATAGAGGTCTGAGTAGTTCTCCATCAGCTGTCTTTCAATGTAGGGGTCAGCGATTTTCTCCAAGTCCTGGCGGGTCAAATCATAGGCTGCCAGAGCCTCGGAGAAGTTCTCATTGAAGTAATGCACATAGCCAATGTTTAAGTGATTGAGCATCACACAAAAGCCATAGCCTTGGACCTCACAAATGTCGAGTGAACGATTGAGCGCATTCAGTGCTGCTTCGGGTTGGTCAAGGTCCACATAAAGATTGCCCAAATTCATCTGCACTTGGGCTTCAAGATCAGGTGAATCCAAGCCAGACAGCGCAATGAGGGCTTGTTGGTAGGTGCCAAGGGCCTCATCCAAGCGACCGGCTGAGCGGTAGGTGGAGCCAAGATTGACCAAGACCCCTAGGGTATCTGAGCTCATGCCCAAGGACTCATAGAGATCAATGGCTTTTTGGTAATGACCAATCGATTGGTCCCAGTCTTCTAAGTAACCGGTGACGTTGCCTAAATTGTTATAAACGCGTGCTTGGAATTCAGGCCGATCATCACCGCGCAGCGCTTGGGTGTAAAACTCCAAAGCCCGAGGGTACTGGCCTGTGGTCTGATACAGGTTACCAAGCTGCAGCTTGATCATGGACCGAAACGTTTGTGCCTCAGGTGTTTGATCTAGACCCAGTAAAAGCGTTTCGGCCTCATCGAGTTCAATTTGGGTTTGAACATGCAATGCAGCAATGGTCAATTGGAGATAGAGGTCTTGCTCGGTGCTTAAAGATTCACCCACTCGTGCCCTAAAGTCAGTGAGGGTCTTAGCGATGCTGGTGGGGTCATCGCTGTAGCGAAAATGATCAATGACCCTTTGGGCATACGCGACCAAAAGTTCTGGATCGTTGGTCTCGATGGCGCGCTCTCTGACCCGATTGAGGCTGTCTCGGGCCTGATCTAGGTCACTGAGATACAAGCGATCAAAGGTCTCCAACCACGCTTGTCCTTGGGGATCTGACACAGGCTCAAAGGTTTGAGCCCAAGAGAGGGTGACCGTCAATAAACCAAGCGTGACGACAGAGAAGAAATATTTTTTAATGGCGCAGCGTAACCAAGACATCACGGCTTCATTATGACACGCGACGATGAATAAAAGCCTCCGGCGCTCCCTCTAGGGAAGCAAAATAGTGCTCGGTCAAATCCAGTTGGGAAGCGGCATCGGTGGCTTGATTGACCACTGCTAAGAACGCACGATTTTCTGGTCGGTCTTTGGCATACCAACTCAAGTGCTTTCTCGCGATTCGAACGCCCATGTCTTCCCCATAAAACGCGTGCACTGCCTTTAAGTGCCCCAACAAAATCTCAGCCACCTGAGCAGGTCCGGGTTCTTCAAGGTACTCTCCAGTGTTGAGATAGTGATCGATCTGTCTAAAAATCCACGGCCGGCCTTGGGCGGCTCGACCGATTAAGAGGCCATCGGCACCGGTGTGGTTCAGGACCGCTTTGGCTTTTTCTGGAGAGTCAATGTCGCCATTGGCCCACACTGGCATGCGGGTGCTCGCTTTAATCAGTGCAATGGTGTCGTACTCAGCGACCCCCTCGTATTTCTGGTCTCGGGTTCTGCCATGAATGGCGAGTGCTTGAACGCCGCTCTCTTCAGCCAATTTGGCGATGGTGGGCGCATTTTTTTGGTCTTGGGCCCAGCCAGTTCTTATTTTTAAGGTCACGGGCACATCGACCGCTCTGACCACCGCCTCTAAAATGCGTGCAACCTTGATCTCATCTTGCATCAGCGCAGAGCCTGCCCACGCTTTACAGACTTTCTTAGCGGGACAGCCCATATTGATGTCGATGATGTCAGCGCCTTGATCAACATTGAAACGGGCAGCGTTGGCCATCTGCTCAGGCTCTGTGCCTGCGATTTGGACACTGATGATGCCAGGCTCTCCCTTATGGTCCATGCGGTGGCGCGATTTTTTGGTGTGCCACAGGGACGAGTCTGAGGTGGTCATCTCTGAGGTGGCCAGGCCTGCGCCCATCTGTTTGCACAGCAGGCGAAAGGGCTTGTCCGTGACCCCGGCCATGGGAGCCAATCCTAAGTTGGAGTTCAGCTTGAAAGGCCCAATCTGCACTACGCGCTCACCTACATCAGCGCCTCATCGGGGCGATACCAAGTCTCAAATACAGACAGCAACTCGTCCAAGCCCAAGCCAGAGGTGGCAGAAAAGGCCTGAACACCCACGTTGGGATCAATTTTTCGGCGCACTTCCAGCAGTGTTTTTGACAGTTGGCCACGGCCGAGCTTGTCGGCTTTGGTCAAGACCAAGTGTTGGGGGAGGCCACGGGTGCCCGCCCACTGGATGAGCTGGATGTCGCTGTCTTTGAGCGGGTGACGGATGTCCATCACCACCACCAAGCCCGCCAGCGCTTGGCGATGATCGAGATAGCCTTGAATCAGTCCTTGCCAATGCGCTTTTAGGTCTCCACTGACTTTGGCATAGCCATAGCCTGGCAAGTCCACGAGTTTTCGCATCGGGTCAAGCTCAAAAAACACCAACTGACGGGTGCGGCCAGGGGTTTTACTGGTCCGAGCCAAGGCTTTTTGATCACACAAGCGATTGATTAGGCTTGATTTTCCAGCGTTGGATCGGCCAGCGATGGCCACTTCTATCCCCGCATCGGGGGGTAGGTTGGATCGATGGTGGATGCTGTCCACATAGCGCGCTTGCCGTAACAGCTTCGCCATCGGCGACAATGATTTTGTCATGACAATCCCAGTACCCCTCAACAAAAGGCTCTAAAAAAGCGATAATATCAGGTCACGAGACGCAATCAGGAGTAAGACCACAATGATTCGATTGGCCATGGGTGCATTGTTGATCAGTGCCTTATCGACCCCGCTTGTCGCCCAAGAGCTTGTGGGTGACCCAGAAGCCGGTGCGGCCAAAGCAGCCGTGTGCGGTGCTTGTCACGGTCAAGATGGCAATTCCATGATTACAGAATGGCCAAAAATTGCCGGTCAACATGCAGATTATGCGGCCCGTCAGACCCGTTTGGTCAGAGACCAAAAGCGCGATGTCCCGACCATGTACCCCATGGTGATGAACTTATCAGACCAAGACATCGCCGATATCTCAGCCTATTTTGAGCAGCAAACCATACAACCTGGTGTGGCTGACGAGGCCTTTGTTGAACTGGGTCAGGCCATCTATCAATCAGGCAATATGGACTCAGGCGTGCCTTCGTGTGCCGCGTGCCATGGACCTTCGGGTCGGGGCATCCCCGGTGCGCACTATCCAAGCTTGCAAGGACAACATGCCGCCTACACCGCTGATCGGCTGCGTCGTTACCGCGCGGGTGAAAACAATGGCGCAGATGATGCCTTCAGCAACATCATGGTGGCGGTCGCCCGTCAGTTGAGCGATGAAGAGATCGAAGCGGTCAGTTCTTACATTGAAGGGCTTCATCTGGCGCGTTACACCAACTGAACTTCGTTCGTTGATGCGCATCTGATACATTGATGTCGTTGACTTTCATACTCATTCAAAGCAAGGAATGACCATGACCAGACTGATTTTTGCATCGATCACCGCTGCCGCTTTGGGCCTGCTCAGCACGCTGTCGCTGGCTCAGCCTTTTGAAGAAGGCCGCCATTATGTGGCGATTGAGGCGCCGTCCAATGTGCCCACCGACAAAGTTGTGGTCACGGAGGCCTTTGCCTATCCGTGCCCTGCCTGCAGAAACTTTTTGCCCATCATCACCGCTTGGGCGGAGAGTGCGCCTGATTATGTGGAAGTCGAACGCCTCCCCATCGTGCTTCGCCCCAGTTGGGAGCCGTTTGCGCGGGCTTATTACACCGCTGAAGTGATGGGCTTGGGCCACGAGGCACATGAGGTGACATTCAAAGCACTGCACGATGAGCGCCGTGCCATCACCAGCATGCGTGATATCGGGGCGTTGTATGAGCCCTTTGGTGTGGATCCTGATCAGTTTGTGAGCATGTCAGAGTCGTTTGCGGTGGAAAGCCAAATGGGCAAGAACCGCACTGAGGTTCGTCGCTTCGGTATCCGCAGCACCCCCAATGTGATCATTCAAGGTAAGTGGCGCATGAACTTAAACGAGTTCGGCTCTTACCAAGAGATGATGGTGGCTGTGGATGAGCTGATCGCTCGTGAGGCCCAGTTGTTGAACCTCACCGAGTCAGGAGACTCCTCCGAGCCGTGAGTGAGCCGAAGCGCCAGCTTCGTTTACTGAGCTACAACATTCAAGCAGGGACAACGACCGGGAAATACCGAGAGTATGTCACCCGAAGTTGGCGTCAGGTCTTGCCGCACAACGAGCGGGTGGCCAACTTAGATGCCATCGCTGAGTTGGTCAGAGACTACGACATCGTTGCCCTGCAAGAAGTCGATTGTGGCAGCTTACGCTCTGGCTTTTTAAACCAAGCCAAGTACCTGGCGACCCACGCCAACTTCCCATTTTGGAACTACCAAGGCAACCGAAAGCTCGGTGTGATCGCGCATGCCGGCATCGGGTTTTTAAGCCGCATCGAGCCCAGTGAAGTGGAAGAGCACCGCTTGCCAGGTGCCATCCCTGGCCGAGGTGCGTTGGTGGTTCGCTTTGGTGAAGGTGAGCATGCCCTTTATATGGTGGTATTGCATCTGGCACTCGGTCGTCGCGCGAGGATTCAGCAACTCGATTACATCGCAAGCTTGGTTCGGGATTATCCGAATGTGGTGATCATGGGGGATATGAACGCAAGCCCCAGTGCTTTAGAAATCCAGGATTTCTGTCAAAAGGCTGGTTTGGTGATTCCAAATGATCATTTGCTGACCTACCCATCCTGGGATCCGCAACGGGCGATCGACCACATCTTGATCTCACCGGGAATGGACATTTGTGATTTGGGGGTGTTGCCGGTGAACTACTCAGACCATCGGCCTTTGCAAATGACCGTGCAATTAGGTGGACGTGTAGATTTGCCAGAGCATACGGAAGGCCACCAACACCAACATCAAGCCGAAAAGACGTCGAAGTCGGGCCGCCGATAAGCGATGCGCGAGCCCAACCCCCAGTGGTGCGGCCACCCAGCCTGCCAGCCCCACCGTTAATATGAAATGGATGTTTAAGTGCTCAGGGCCTGCCACCACAAAAGTCAGTGTGCCCGCCAGCGCCAACAACCAGCCAGTGGCAGATGCGATGGCCACCGCATAGACGGGCGGGTAGCCATTCCAGACAAGATAAGGCACCACGAAAGACCCGCCGCCAATCCCAACCAAGGAAGCGCTCATGCCCATGATGGGTCCGGCCCAATAAGCGCCTCGTGGCCTTGCTTGTTGCATCGTTTGTGTGGGTGAGCCCGCCAAACTCATGCGAAGCCCGATCGCTGACACCAAAGTCGCAAAGAATACAGCCACCCAAAAAGCGGGCAGCACTGTGGCCAACCAAGCCCCCATGACGCCACCTGCCATCATGCCAGGACTTAAGCGCCACAGCGTGGGTGGATCGATGCCGATTTTTTTGTAATGCGCCCACACAGCACTCGATGAGGTTAGAAGCATAGACGCCAGGGACGTGGCAATGGCCATGGGCAGGACTTGATCTGCACTCATGCCCATCTCGATCAGCAGCAGTGTCATGGCCGGAACAATCACCAAGCCACCACCGATGCCAAATAACCCCGCCAAAACACCGGCCAAAAGCCCCACCAAGACAAGCAAGATCGTTAGACTGAACATATGCGCATACTCACCGATGTTTTGTTATGAAGGCAAGTGATTGTTTGAAAAAAAAGGCTCAAAGCCTCTTGGTTTTTTTGTGTCTTGTGGGGGCATGGGTTGGAAACGCCACAGCCAGTGACGATCCATTCGGTCCGCTGGCCATCAAAGATGCGACACGTTCTGCCTTTGAGGCGGGATGGTCTGCTGCAGCGGTGGGGGACTTGGCCGGTTTAAGTGCATCGATCGAAGCTTTGAGTGCAGAGGATCCCACCTCGCCCCTTTTGCCTTATTTGCAGTTTGAACTCCACCGGCAGCGTGTGCATGAACTGGATGAAGAGACCATCACGGTGTTCTTGGCCAAACACCGAGATTGGTCATTTGCACCTACTTTAGAGACCAATTGGTTGAAAGCTTTGGGGCGCGCTGGGCGATATGGCTCTATTCGGCGCTACCTAGACCAAACTGGACAAGCAGCCAACGATGACGAGATTCGTTGCTACTTGGTTCATGATCGCGTGCTCCAAGCAGCTCAACTGGCGCCTCAAGCACAGTCGGCTTTGGTCGATGACATTCAGTCGTTGTGGCTGGTGGGTCAATCGCAGCACAAAGCCTGTGACCCAGCGTTTCGGTGGTGGCGTGCTCAAGGCCAGCCAACGCATGAGGTGGCATGGGCTCGCTTTTTACTCACCGTCAAACAAAACGAACGAAGCCTCGCCGGCTACTTAAAAAAGTATCTGGATGACAACCAACGCATCTGGGCTGATCGGTGGTTGTTGATGGCGCGTTATCCCCATCGCGCCTTGGCAGAGGCCAGGCGGTGGCCGGATGGTGTGTATGCCCAAACACTGATCGAATGGGGGCTGATTAAGCTGGCACGCCAAGATTGGGCCCGAGCCCGAGGCCATTGGTTGCGCCTCGCGCCCTCGTTTGAATTCTCTGACACAGCCACGGCGGCGATCATGCGAGAGATCGCTCTGTTTCAAGCAGTGAGCTTGGATTTTGGAGCGATTGCAGCCATCGATGAGGTAGAAGCCTTCGGGTCTGATGCGCAATTGTTGGCTTGGCGTGCGCGCGTGGCCATGGTGCATGGTCAGTGGAGGGAGGTCTATTCCAGCATTCAGGCCATGCCATTGAACGAGCAAGCCAGCGCCAAATGGCGCTATTGGCGGGGTCGCGCGCTGGCCGAACTCGAAAGGCCCGATGCGCTGATCGCCTATGCCAGCATTTCGGGTGAGGCCAACTATTACGGGTTCTTGGCCGCAAAAAAAATGGGCCAATCGCTGTCTTTGTGTCCTGAGACTTTGATGGTGGATGAGGCGCTTCAGGCGCAACTGGTGTTGGATCCCGTGCTGCAAAGGGCCATGGCTTTATACCAAGTGGGCTTAATGAGTCATGCCAGGAGTACTTGGTTTAAATGGCTGTCTCATCTGCCCACAGCCAAGCAACATCAGGCGGCTTTGTTGGCGGCGGGCTTGGGTTGGCATGACCGAGCGATTGCGACCTTGGCCAACACAGGCATGATGCGCGCTTATCACTTGAGGTTTCCGTTGGGCCACCGCGATGACATAGAGCGGGCCACCAGCACCCATGATGTGGATCCTGCCTTGGTCTATGGCTTGATGCGGGCAGAGTCTGCCATGCAAACCGATGCCCTATCGCCAGTGGGTGCCATGGGGCTGTTGCAACTGATGCCAGCGACCGCACGCGCGGTGGCCAGACGCCAAGGCAAAGCCCTCTCGTCCTCAGCCGAACTTCATCAACCACAGAAAAACATTGAGCTTGGCGTGGCGCATTTGGCGGAGCTTGAAGAGAAGTTTGAGGGTGATTGGCGATTGGTCGCCGCTGCTTATAACGCAGGTGCGGGTGCGGTCGAGCGCTGGTTGGCCAGAGCCGATGTGCCCGATGATGTCGCACCCGATGTATGGATTGAGACCCTGCCTTTTTTTGAAACCAGAGACTATGTCCCTCGTGTCTTGGCCTTCGCCACCATTTATGAATGGCAACTGGCCCGCTCACCGTCGGTGCTGGCTAAGCATGTGGCCAAGAATGCACCCGCCAGGCCCACGACGGATCAAGGCTTTGTCTGTAGCGCGCCGTAACCCCGCTACAATAAAGCCATGAGTCAGCATCCATCATCCAGTCAGGATTCCTTGACCGAAGGCCTTGAGGTCTATCAAGTCGGGGGCTCTGTGCGTGATGAACTGATGGGCTTACCCGTGGCCGATCGGGATTATGTGGTGGTGGGTGCGAACCCAGAGGTCATGAAACAAAGAGGATTTCGGCCGGTGGGGCAGGACTTCCCTGTTTTTTTGCACCCCATCACCCATGAAGAGTATGCGCTGGCGCGAACCGAGCGCAAAAAAGGCCATGGCTACCATGGCTTTGAGTTTGATACTGGGCCGCATGTCACGCTAGAAGAAGACTTGGGGCGTCGGGATTTAACCATCAACGCCATGGCGCTCGATGCCGATGGCCAGTTGATTGATCCCTACAACGGGCGGCTTGATTTGGCCAAAGGCACGCTTCGTCACGTATCCGATGCTTTCAGAGAAGACCCAGTTCGGGTGTTGCGTGTGGCTCGCTTCGCCACCCGTTTCTCATCTTTTGTGATCGCGGATGCCACGGTCAAGATGTGTCATGAAATGCAGGCCTCAGGCGAGCTCGATTACTTGGTGCCAGAGCGGGTGTGGCAAGAAATGACCAAAGCATTGATGCATCCCGAGCCTTCTCGCTTCATCGCTGTGCTGGCTGATCTCAATGCATTGAAATCCATTTGGCCTGAGCTGGATGCCCAATTAGGCACATCGGCTTTTAATGATGCGCTTCGAGCGCTCGATCGGTTGGCCGAACATGACCATGCCCCGTTGGAGGCCAGATTCGGATTGGTCTGCTGTTGCTTGCAGGCAGATGAGGTCTCTACCACCCTTGAGCGCTTAAAGCCTCCCAAAGTTTGTGGTTATTGGGCCAAGTGGTGCGTTGATCATTTACCCCGCGCTCATGGCATTGCCCAAGCCAAGCCCGAAGCGGTTTTGTCTTTCATCCAATCGTTCGATGGTATCCGTCAGCCCAAGCGCTTAGAGACGGTGGGTTTGCTGAGTCATGCTTGGTTTGAGTGCCACGATAACGCTCTCATCGGGCTAGATCGCGATATGGATGTGCTGGCTTGTGCCTTAGAGGCCATGGCGTCTATTGATGCCCAAGCTTTGGTGGCACAAGGGTTCAGCGGGCCTGCCATGGCCGAGGCCATTGAGAAAGCGCGCCTGGATTGCATCGCCCATTGCCAAAGCGCGCTGGCTTGAACCAAGCCCGGATCCCTTTGTCTCATCGTTGACTAAGATGGTGTTATCTTAGATCACCTTTTTGGGAGAGACCCTGACCATGCCTTTGACTCGACTAGGACTGAGCAACCCAGTGGCTGTGGCTGTTGGCTGTTTGCTGTTGGTCATTTTTGGGTTGCTGAGTTTGTCTCGGCTGCCCATCCAGTTAACCCCAGACATTGAGCGCCCACAAATCTCGATCTCCACAGGTTGGCGGGCAGCAGCCCCCACTGAAATTGAGTCTGAAATCTTAGAGCCTCAGGAGAACCAATTAAGAGACACGCCTGGACTGGTGCGCATGACCGCCACCGCCAGCCAAGGCAGTGGCTCCATCAATTTGGAATTTGATGTTGGTGCTGACCTCAACCGCTCTTTGATTGAAGTCATTAACCGCTTAAACCAAGTGTCTAGGTATCCTGCAGATGCCACGGAGCCCACGGTTCGGGTGGGCTCGGATCAGTTTGGATCAACCATAGCCTGGTTTGCCATTCGACCTTTGCCCGGCAATGAGCGGCCCATCATTGAGTATCAGGATTTTGTGGATGAGATCATCCGCGAGCGCTTAGAGCGCATTGACGGAGTATCTTCAGCCAATCCCAGAGGGGGGCGTCCCTTTGAGATCCGCATTACCTTTGATCCTTATCAGGCCGCTGCCATTGGCGTGGATCTCACCCGAGTCGGGCAACGGTTGGGCCAAAACGCCGATGTCTCTGGGGGCTTTCAGGAGGTCGGTCGTCGCCAATACACGCTGCGGTTCGCCGGTCAGTATGAGGTCGCCGATCTTGAGAATCTTGTCTTAGAGTGGCGCGAGGGCCGGCCTGTTTTCTTGGGGGATGTGGCTAAGATCGAACGGACCATGCGAGACAGCTCAGGCGTGATGACCCAAAACGGTGGGCCATCGATTGCCATGAATGTCATTGCTGAGCCTGGGGTCAACGTATTGGATGTGATGGCTGAGCTTAAAGCCACCATTGCTGAGCTGGAAAGAACGCATCTGACCCCTGCAGGTTTATCCATTACCCAGGTCTCAGATGACACCATTTATATCCGCCAATCGATCTGGATGGTGGCGACCAACTTGATTGCGGGGATGGCACTGGCGATTTTTGTGCTGTGGTGGTTTTTTAGACGCTTAAGGGCCACGCTGATGGTCGCTTTGGCGATTCCTTTATGTCTTTGCTTCTCGTTTCTGGTGCTCGATGGTGTCGGTCGGACGCTGAATGTGATTTCGCTGGCCGGTCTTGCCTTTGCCACAGGCATGGTTCTCGATGCAGCCATTGTTGTGTTAGAAAACATTGTCCGTCAGAGAGAATTAGGCCGCTCACCGATGGAGTCAGCCGACCGGGGCACGTCTCAAGTCTGGGGGGCTTTGTTTGCCTCTACAGCCACGACCGTGGCGATCTTTTTGCCAGTAATTTTCCTACAAGACGAAGCAGGCCAATTGTTTGCGGACTTGGCGGTGGTGATTTCAGCCGCGATTGTCTGTTCATTATTGGTGGCGATCATTGTGTTGCCCGCAGCCAGCTATCGGTTGCTGGGTGAGGAGAGTTTGACAGACCGCCACAGCGATTGGTGGCAGAAGATCAGTGATAAAGTGATGGCGCTGACCGAGACACCACAACAACGCTGGCGGTGGATTGTTGGATTGACTGTGGGACCTTTGTTGATTGGCGCGCTGTTGATCCCACCGGCCGATTATCTTCCTGAAGGCAAACGAAACTTCATGTTTGGTTTCATTCAAACGCCTTCTGGGATTGGGCCGGATACGGCTGAGGCAGAGTTGATCAATGTGATCAATGATCGGATTCGTCCTTATCTCAGTGGCGAGAAACAACCCCAAATCAGAAATACCTTTTTGGGCTTTTTTGGCAGCGGCGCTTTTTTTGGTGTGCGTGCTCAAAACGATGATGAGGTTGATGAGCTTCTTCGGGTGATCAATACAGAAATCCTCACAGGTTTCCCAGACACCTTCGGTGGTGCGAACCGATCGCCCATCTTTGGTGGTCGGGGCAGCCGCAATATCAGCGTCGATCTACAAGCAGGCAGCTTTGAGGAACTGTTGGATGCCGGTCAATTGGGCTTTGCCCGCATTCGAGAAGTGATGCCTGAGGCCAACATTCGGCCGCAGCCTGGCTTGGAGCTGGCTGAGCCAGAGCTTCGCTTGGTGCCTGATGATCGGCGCATTGCTGAGCTTGGTTGGACGCGCTCGGATGTGGCCACCTTGATCCGCGCTCTGGGCAATGGTGCGTTTTTGGGCGACTACTTTGATGGCGATCGCCGACTGGATGTGATCTTGCGGGGCGAGGAATGGTTAACCCCTGAAGAGTTGATGTCCATCCCGCTGTCGACACCGTCCGGTGAAATTGCAACGTTGGGTGAAGTCACGCGCCTAGTGCGCACCGCTGGACCCAATCAGATTCGCCGAGTGGATCGACGACGAACACTGTCTCTTCAAGTGACACCGCCTTCTGGCATGCCGCTGGAGACAGCGCTTGAGATCTTGCAGACCGAAGTCGAGCCGTCCATTCGCGCAGCATTGCCGACCGATGGTGTGATCACTTACCGAGGCACAGCCGAAGCCTTGGGCGAGACGCTTAGAAATTTGGCAGGCAGTTTCTTGCTGGCCATTGTGTTGCTGTATTTATTGATCTCTGCGCTCTTTAGATCATTCAAAGACTCTTTGTTGGTGTTGATGACCATACCCATGGCCACGGTCGGTGGCATTGTTGCCTTGAGGGCCGTGGGCGTATTCACAGGCCAAGCCATGGACATGCTGACCATGATTGGCTTTGTCATCTTGCTGGGCTTGGTGGTCAACAACGCCATCTTGCTGGTCTATCGCGCCCGCGATGGTGAGCGTGAGGGATTGAATCGGCGTGATGCGGTCGCGTCTGCCGTGAGGCTTCGGTTGCGACCCATTTTGATGAGTACGACCACCAGCTTGTTTGGCATGTTGCCTTTGCTGTTGTTGCCAGGTTCTGGCACCGAGCTTTACCGAGGCTTGGCGGCTGTGATTGTGGGGGGCTTGGCCGTGAGTACTTTGTTTACATTGATCCTGCTTCCCAGCTTGTTGCGGATGAATGAAGAAAAGGTGGGCCAAACCACCGCTGATGTGGTGCCTGCTTGATGATGAAGGATAGAAAAATGATGAAAGGCTTAATGAGGGGCTTGTCTTTATTGCTCGTGATGACATCCAGTGTGGCGTGGAGCCAGTGGGGGGGTGCATCACCTGTGGAGGTCGATCAAGCCAAACTCACCACCATGGCCCCCACCATGCAGGTGGCCGGCACCGTGGTCTCCAGAACCGATGCCTATTTATCGGCAGAAGTGGAGGGTCGGCTGATTCAGGTCGCAGAGCCTGGTCAGCGTGTTCAACAAGGCGATGTGATTGCCAAGATTGATGATCAGACCTTGACGCTTCGCGCCCAAGAGCTTCGCGCTGAAATCGCGAGGGTCAATGCCAGGCTGACATTCTTAGAAGCTGAGCTCAAGCGTTTTCAGCGATTGGCTGAGACCAATTTGGCTGCGGTGAGCCAAATCGAACAAACCAGAGCAGACCGTGATGTGGCCAAGAGTGATCTGGATGTGGCCAACAGCCGTTTGGCTCAGGTCGAAACCCAACTGGATCGCACAGAAATCAAAGCGCCGTTCCCAGGCCTGGTGGTCGAGCGGGTCACACAAGCAGGCGAGCGGGTGGGGGTCGGCGCTCGGGTGGTTCGTTTGTATAACCCAGACGATCTTGAGGTGGTGGCCAGAGCACCATTGAATTATTACCGCTACGTCAAGCCCGATGATATTTTGGGGGTGACGGCCAGAGACAATGAGATTGAGTCCGTGGTTCGAAGAGTCTACAGCGTCGGTGGAGAGGACAGCCACGTGTTTGAGTTGCGCCTTGATTTGGATCAGGCGTTGGCTGTGGGACAAACAGTCCGAGTCACCATCCCCACGGCCGATCTTCGTCAAGTATTGGCTGTGCCCAGAGATGCCTTGGTGTTAAGGGGTGATGGCATCGCAGTCTTCATTGTGGATGAGGACAACACCGCCAGAAGAATCCGAGTGACCACAGGGATTGGTGCTGGGGATTGGATTGAAGTGATGGGGCCGATTAAAGCAGGCGATCGTGTGGTGATTCGAGGCAATGAGCGCTTAAGGCCGGGTCAAGAAGTGAGCGTTCGAGAAGGCTAGGCGAGAAGGTTAGGCTCAGCCTGCCACCGCAAAGACTTTGTGCTCACCGTCATCGACCAGTCGCATGTGGCACTGGTAGAGCTTGGATAAATTTTGGGCGGTGAGCAACTGATCGGTGGGGCCAGCCAGCCATTCACCATCTCCGAACAACATCAAACAATGGCTGCAGTAACAGGTCGCTAGATTGACTTCATGCAACGCCATCATCCCGCATTTTTGTCGAGCTCTGATGTGCTGACCAAGCACGTTTAAGACACTCACTTGATTGGCAGGATCCAAGTGATTGGTAGGCTCATCCAATAAAAATATGTCTGGGTCTTGAACCAAGAGGGCTGCCATCGCCAGCCGTCTAGATTCGCCCCCCGATAAGTTCATGCAGGACCGATGAATCAAATGATCGAGGCCCAGAGCCTGGAGTGCTTGATGGGCCAAGGCATAATCACTGGCTTGTTCTTTCATCCAAGCTTTGAGATGTGGGTGCCTGCCTACCAAAACCGTTTGCTCGCATGTGGCATCAAAAGCGTAGTGCGTTTCTTGGGTCAGCATGCCCAAGCGTTTGGCAACCTCTCGGCGGGTTAAAGATTTTATCGGTTGGTGCTTTAGTTTGATCTCCCCAGCATCCAAGGCATGAAGTCCAGCGAGTGCCTTCAACAGTGTGGTCTTGCCTACGCCATTTTGACCCAGCACCCCCCAAAAATCGCCTGCATGGATGGTGATGTTGAGCCCATCGACCACACGGACATCACCGATCCGGACATTGACATCCCTGGCTTCTAGCAATGGCGGAAGATCGGTGGCTTGACTCATTGTCGGATCCGAACAGCTCGGTTGAGCAGCAGTAAAAATAAAGGCACGCCAATTATGGCGGTGAGCACGCCCACTGGAAGCTGCCGAGGAGCCAGGAGGGTGCGTGCCACGGTATCGGCCACCACCAAGAAGCTCCCGCCGAACAAAGCAGCGGCCGGTAACAACACCCGATGGTCTGCCCCCACCAAAAGTCGCATCAAGTGAGGAACGATCAAGCCGACAAAGCCGATGGCGCCTGCGATAGAAACGGCCAAACCGGTGAGCAAAGAGGCCACCACATAGAGCTCCCAAAATCTTGCTTGGGTCGACTCACCCAAGAGCGCGGCTTGCAATTGACCCTGGCTCATCACATTCAAGCTTCTGGCCCGAAACCACAAAAACGCTAGGCCCACAAAGAACACGAGCAACCACCACGCAGATAAGCCGGCATAGCTCAGATCGCCCATCATCCAATAGAGCATGCTTCGAAGGCTGTTGTCGTTGCCCAGCGCCAGAATCAAAGAAATCAACGCGCCCCAGCCTGCTGCAATCACAACTCCTGTCAAGAGCACCCGAGTTGTGGACCACGGGCCTTTTCCACGCGCCAACACAAACACCATCAGCATGGTGATGAATGCACCCACAAAGGCCAGCAAAGAGACTGGGACATAAGCCCACCCCAAAGCGGCGGCTGCGCTCATCCCCAACAACACGAACACAGATGACCCACCTGATAGACCCAGCACATAAGGATCGGCCAAAGGATTTCGGAGCAAGACTTGCATCAAGCAACCGGCCAGCGCCAGCAGTCCGCCGGTGATCCAAGCCGCCATCGCTCGAGGCCAGCGGAGTTCCCAGATCAATTGGGCTTGTGTCTCTGTCGCCTCCCAAGGCCAGACCCAGCCTGTCGAGCCCCATGCCATGGCAAAGCACAGGCTCAAGGGCATGAGCACGATCAGCGCCAAAGTGATGGGCAGCGCGTGCTTCTTTACCAACATGCTTGGCAGGGCGAGCAAAAATTGATTAACATTCAAAGAAGCTCATTGATAAGGGTATGGCCACGTATGATAGCGTGCCTACCGACCAGACAACATGATTGATCCCGATGGATTTCGGCCCAACGTAGGAATAGTATTGGCCAAAAGAGACGGCAGCGTCTTTTGGGCCCGCCGCGCCCGCCAAGGCGGTTGGCAGTTCCCGCAAGGTGGCATGAACAGTGATGAGACCCCGATTGAGGCCATGTATCGAGAACTGGCCGAGGAGACAGGGCTCAATCAAGACCACGTCAGGGTGCTGGGTTCAACGCCTGGCTGGTTGCGCTATCGACTGCCCAAGCGGTATCGACGCAATCATCAAAAGCCTGTGTGCATTGGCCAAAAGCAGGTTTGGTTCTTGCTTGAATTCCTGGCCGATGATGATGCATTCATGCTGGACCGTGTGCCCGAGCCTGAGTTTGACGCCTACCGCTGGGTTGATTTCTGGTATCCACCCCAGCATGTCATTGAGTTCAAACGCCCAGTGTATCGTCGCGCTTTGACATTTTTTGAGCCATTGTTGGCTGAGACCACGTCGGTGTGATGCCGGCATCACCCCTAAAAACAGGATGACACCTTATGAAGAAGATGCCCTTACTTGCGCTGATCAGTGCATTGCTCGCTTCCGCGCTGATCGGTCCAGTTCACGGCGCTGATATGGAGCCGGCATTCAAAGATGAAGACCTACAGATTGCCCGTGATCTGAGGGCCGCTGGTTTAGAGGGCAATGGTGGATACGATGTGGTTGAGGAGTTGACCACATTAATTGGGCCAAGATTGGCCGGTAGCCCAGCCGATGCCAAAGCCGTTGAGTGGGCCAAGAACTATCTAGAGGCTGCGGGTTTTGACCGTGTTTGGCTTGAGCCTGCCACCTTTCCCACATGGCATCGGAACTTAGAAAAAGCAGCCATCACCGCACCGATTGAACGCGAGCTTGTGACTTTGGCGCTGGGTTTTTCTCCACCCACGCCCCAAGGCGGGATTGAGGCCGATGTGGTGATGGTGGATGATTTTGATGCCCTAGAAGCCGTTGCACCTGATGCGGTGGCAGGCAAAATCATTTTTGTGCGTAACCGCATGGAGCGTGCGCGCGATGGTTCTGGTTATGGACCCGCGGTCAGAGCAAGGTCTTTGGGTGCGAGAATCGCGGCTGAAAAAGGAGCGGTGGCCTATGTGATTCGCTCCATTGGCACCTCCACCAATCGCTTTGCCCACACAGGCTCGCAACGCTTCGACGTGGGTGTTCGTTCGCTGCCAGCGGTCGCCATCTCCAATCCAGACGCCGATCAATTGGAAAGAACCTTGGCTTTGGGTGAAGCGGTGACCATGCACATTGAGGTCGATGCTGAGTTCGTGGAAGCCTACACCTCACACAATGTGATCGCTGAAATCACAGGCGCGCTATATCCCGATGAGGTGGTGGCGCTCGGGGCGCACTTAGATTCTTGGGATGTCGGCACGGGCGCTTTGGACGATGGCGTGGGGGTGGGCATCGTGACTGAGGCAGGCCGCTTGATCAATCAACTGGAGCGCCGTCCAGATCGCTCGATCCATGTGATTTTATTTGCTGCTGAAGAAATTGGTCTTTGGGGGGGACGCGCCTGGGCGGAAAAGAACAAAGACAATTTCCATAACATCCAAGTGGGTGCTGAATCTGATTTCGGTGCAGGCCCCATCTATGAAATGACCGCCAAAGTGGGCGAGGAAGCCAAGCCCGTGATCATGGCCATCCACCAAGAGCTCGAACCCTTGGGCATTGCTTTTGGTGGCTGGGGTGGCTGGGGTGGTCCTGATTTCAGACCAGCAGGTGCTTATGGTTTGGCAACGGTGGATCTTCGTCAAGACGGCCGCAATTACTTTGACTACCACCACACCGAGAACGACACGCTCGACAAGATTAATCCAGAAGAGATGGTCCAAAACGCAACAGCTTATGCGGTGCTGGCTTGGTTGGCTGCTCAGTCTCCTGTCAAATTTGGTTCTGGGCCTGGTTTGATTGCCGACTAAAGTCGACTAAAGCCCAATAAAGCCATTGATGTGAAAAAGCGCCTTCTTCTCAATCTTCGCTATGTGCCAGACGATGAGCGAGAGGAGGTGCTGGCTTTGCTCGATGAGCACCACATCGAGCACTACGTCACGCCAGCGGGGCCCTTTGGCATCAGCGCTGGCGGGATTTGGGTGACACATCGAGAGGATGTGGATCGGGCTTGGGCTTTGTTCGATGAGTATCAAGCCAATAGAGCGCTTCGCGCCAGTGAAAATGAAGCCCAGAGGCGTTCGCGCGGTGAGCATCAGGATTTTCTATCGATGTGGCGTGCTCGGCCCTGGCATGTCACTTTGATGATTCTGTTGAGTTTGATGGTGCTGATGATCTTTTTTGCACCAATGCTACAGATCGCCCAATCGGTTCGATGATGGATCTTTGATTGATGCACTAATGCGCGGTGGTCCAAAGCACCTCGAGCACATCTTCGCCAAAGGTTTGTAGTTTGTGTCGACCCACGCCATGCACTTGCCCCAGTTGTTCTAAGTTGTCGGGTCGTGCATCAATGATGGCCAGCAATGTCTGGTCGTGAAAAATCACATACGGTGGCACCCCTTTTTCCTGCGCCTTTTCTAATCGCCATGATTTCAGCGCTCGCCATAAAGGAGAATCGGGCTCAGAAGCCTTCGATGATGTGCCAGAGCGTCGGCTCGTCGGCAAGGCATCGGTGCGACATAACAAAGTCTCATCGCCCCGCAACAGGCCTCTTGAACGTTCGCTCAGTTTTAAGCTGCCATGGCCTTCTGGGTCGGGCTCCACATAGCCTTTGGCCAATAATTGCCGAAGCACCGAAAACCACTGTGGTTTATCGAGCTCCCGGCCAATGCCAAAGGTACTGACTTTGTCGTGCCCTAAGCTTAAGGCCCGATCGGTGGGCTTTCCCAGCAAGACATCAATCACATGGGTCACGCCATAGCGCTCGCCCGTTCTGAAAATACAAGACAGTGCTTTTCTGGCCGCTTCAGTCGCATCCCAAGTCGATGGCGGTGACAGGCAGTTGTCACAGTTGTTGCATCCACCCAAATGGTCTTCGTTGAAGTATCGAAGCAACACGGGCCGGCGACACTCGGCATGGGCCAAAAAAGCCAACATGGCTTCGAGGCGTTGTCGCTCAAGCGGGTTGGCTTCAACGGCACCACTCAGTAAGCGTCTGACTTGGATGATGTCGTTGATCGAGTAAATCATCCAAGCATCACTGGGCAGCCCATCACGGCCTGCTCGGCCTGTTTCTTGGTAGTAGGCCTCAATGCTTTTTGGGACATCCAAGTGAGCCACGTAACGCACGTTGGGTTTATCAATGCCCATCCCAAATGCGATGGTGGCACACATGATCAAACCTTCTTGCTTGATGAAGCGGTCTTGGTTTTGTTGGCGCTCGGATTGGGGAAGGCCTGCATGATAGGGAAGGGCATTGAGTCCTTGAGAGGACAGCCACTGGGCCAACTGCTCTGTTTTTTTTCTGGATGAGCAGTAGACGATGCCTGCATCTGTGGGGTGCTCGCTTTGAATGAATGCTAGAAGCTGCTCTCGGGCGTTGGTCTTAAGACCGATTCGATAGCGGATGTTGGGTCGGTCGAAGCTGTCGATAAAGACGTCCGCACCATCACCCAGAAGATGTTTGATGATGTCTTGTCTGGTTTGCAAATCAGCCGTCGCGGTCAGTGCCATCACAGGAATGTTGGGAAAGCATGAAGTGACTTTGTGAAGTTTCAGGTATTCGGGCCGAAAATCATGGCCCCACTGCGAGACGCAGTGGGCTTCATCAATCGCAAATAGGGCCAACGGGCTGCGGGCCAATAGATCTTGAGTGCTTCGTTTCAACAAACGTTCTGGGGCCATGTAGACAAGATCCAGCTCGCCACGGACCATGCTGTCCTCAATGTGGCGTTGCTCCTCGCTCGATTGGGCTGAGTTCAGCATCTGAGCTCTGACGCCCAATTGCTGCAAGGTCTCAACTTGGTCTTGCATCAGCGCGATCAGGGGCGAGATGACGATGGCGGTGCCCTCTAACAGCAAGGCAGGGATCTGAAAACACAGCGATTTCCCACCACCGGTGGGCATTAAGGCCAAAACCGGTCGCTTTTTGAGCACAGAATCAATGATTTCGGCCTGTCGGCCCCGAAAATGGCTGTATCCGAAGACATTTTGTAAGATGTCAGTGGGGCGGGTTTCGGTGGGCAGGGCATGCGTCATGGGGCTCCAAGGATACCCGTTTGCTTCAGGCCTGGGGCACGCAATTGACTGGTCAGGGGAGCGTTTCTTCTGATATGATGCCGTAGTCAACGTGATTTAAAAGAGAGTCTTTGTAGGACAATGCGCCTGAATTCGCCGAGCCAACTGACAGAGGACGTCAAACGTTTAGTGCGTTTGAGTGCCCTTTGTTTGGGCGTCTTGCTGTTGCTTGGCAACTCAATGGCGTTCGCTCAGCCCTACGGCTACAGCGTCAACTCTCGGGGCAATTTCCCCAACAGCAACGATGTGAATGCTCTGTGGCGCATCAATTTGGCCGATGGCTCGGCTGAGCGTGTGAGCGAGCAGGGCCTCCCCACCGGGTTCTTTGATCTCGAGGCACTGGCGATCAATCCAGATGCACAAATGTATGGCGCTGACGATGATTTAAAAACCTTGGTCCGTGTGAGCATGGTGACCGGTGTGGCCTCAGCGGTGGGCGGCACCACCATCAACATGGGCCGAGCGCTGGGCGCCAACATGGACTTTGGGATGACCTTTGATTGCAAAGGCCAAGCCTTCGTGGTGTCGGATGTAGAGCAATCGCTTTACAGCGCCAATATTCAGACCGGTGCACTGACGCTGATTGGTCAGGCTGGCAGTTTGGGTGCACCCATCACGGATGTAGCGACTTACGGCGAGCAGACCTTCGGCATTGGGGTGGGTCTCGATGCTGATGGCAACCCAGTGGCACCGAATTTGTATGCCATTGATCTAGAGCAAGCCACCGCCACCTTGATTGGTCCTTTGGGGACTGAGGCCAACCCATATAACAATGCGGGTTTGAGTTTTGATGAAGCGGGTCAGTTGTGGGCCATCACCGATCGACGCCAAGTCGGTGGCGTGGACCATCCCAGTGACATTTTGAAGATTGATCCGAGCACCGGCCAGGCCACCCGTGTGGCCACCTCCATCGTTGGCTTGGAAAGTCTGGCCATCGCGCCGCCATCGAGCTGCGAGCGAGTCCTTAACCCACCCACAGTGGTTGGCATTCCCATTCCAGCCACCAGCCCATGGGGCTTGTTGGGCCTTGGCTTTTTGCTGTTGATGGCGGGTGTGATCTACACAAGACAAGGAGTGTCCAGATGATTGGTAACATCGGTCCGGTTCAATTGTTGATTATTCTCTTGATCGTGTTGCTGATTTTTGGAACCAAGCGCATTAGATCTCTGGGCAGTGATTTGGGTGGTGCCATCAAAGAATTTAGAAAGGGCATGGGTGAAGAGACATCCAGCGATGCGCCTAAGCCTGATTCTGAACTGAAGTCTGAAGAGACGTCTGACGCCTCATCCTCAGACGATACCTCCAGCAACACCAAACACTGATCTTATTAAGCCGTGGGTGGGATCGGCTTTACCGAACTTCTCTTATTGGCCATCATCGCTTTGTTGGTGGTTGGCCCCAAACGCCTTCCCGAGATTGCTAGAACCGCAGGCCAAATCTCCAAAACAGCCCGAGGTGCATGGCAAAGCCTAAAGTCTGAGTTCCAAGCCGAGCTTGATCTGGAGCACAACAAAAAAATCATGGCGCAATCTTCATCCTCGAAGACAGAGTCAAGCGCACCGAAAGACGATGAGAAAGCACAGTCCTGATTTGTCCACAGAAGATCTCACCGATGATCGTGAACTGACCTTAATCGATCATTTGCTTGAGCTTAGAAGCAGAATCTTCAAAGCACTGATCGCGGTGGTGGTGATTCTGGTGGCGTTAGCGCCTTTTGCTCGAAGCCTTTATTCAACTCTCTCAGAGCCTTTGGTCAAGCATTTGCCTGAAGGGGCGAGCATGATTGCCATCGATGTCGCCTCTCCTTTTTTCGCGCCATTTAAGTTGGTGATGTTGTTGGCTTTGATGCTGGCCATGCCGGTGGTGCTGTACCAAGCCTGGGCTTTTGTGGCCCCTGGTCTGTATCGAGAAGAAAAACGTTTGGCGAGACCTTTGTTGGTCGCTGCGGTGGGCTTGTTCTACGCAGGTTGCGCGTTCGCCTACTTTGTGGTGTTCCCCATCATTTTTGCGTTCTTCACTTCGATGGCCCCTGAGGGTGTGGCGGTGATGACCGACATCAACGCCTATTTGGATTTTGTGATTACTTTGTTCATCGCTTTTGGCTTGGCTTTCCAAGTGCCTGTGGTCACCATTGTGTTGGTCGCCATGGGCGTGGTGTCGGTAGAGGGCTTGGGGCGTGCTCGAGGTTATGTGATTGTCGGTGCTTTCACCGTCGCCATGCTGATCACACCCCCGGATGTGATCTCACAAACCTTGTTGGCTGTGCCTGTTTTGTTGCTGTATGAGGTGGGTGTGTTGTGCGCTCGCTGGGTGGTGCGACAACCTCATAAGGTCAGCTCATCATCCGAGCCACCCTCTGAGGATGGATCTGCCTGAGGCTGGGTCGATTCTGGTAAGGCAGCTGTCCAGCCAAAGATCTGACAAAACGCCACATACTGTGCGCCTGCCAGCAGGATCTGTAATCCCATCGACAGCACCAGTATCAAGATCTGCGCGAGCATCACCCCCATCACACCGGGCAAGGCTGTGACCACACTGACCATTGATGTCAAAATCATTAAAAACGCACCAATGACAACAATCAGCGTGAGTAGATAGCCGATGAACGCCAGCGCATTGATCACAATCGCCTTAAGACTGGCACGGATCGATGGCCACAACCCAGCATCCCCAAAGATGATCAAGGGAATGGCGAAATAAAGCCCCATCAACACCAACCCCACGGTGCCAATGGCCAAGTACATGCCAACACCAGGTTGAAGCCGCTCCATCACCGCCACAAAGTTTTCAGGTTGCGCCAGCGCTGCTTGAAGCTCGGCCTCACTGATTTGCTGGGTGAGCCAAGAGGCTAAGAAACTCAAAGCCACCATCGCACCAATGATGGTCCAAAGCCCCAACATCAATAATTTGGGCCGGGCTTTGGGACGGTGCCAAGCGGTCAATAACACCGATGAGGGTGCTTGGCGTCCTGAGGCCACCTGATCATAGGCAAGCAACACACCAGCCGTCAGCATGGGTGTGATCACTGCCAGCAACAATTGGCCGATGAGGGGGATGATGGCAACCATTGAGATCAATAGCCACAGGGCACCCACACCAACTAAGGTCTTGCTGCCTCGTTGCATCAGCCGTGCGGCATGAATGAGCCAGCCAAAGCCTTGGTTAAAGCTGACTTTCTGGATGCGGTCGTCAACCCTCATGACGCTTTAACCGATGCAGATTCATATAAGGCATTGGCAGACCACGCAGGGGCATCACCGAGTGCTTTTGGAATCTCTTCAGGGGTGGCCACGCTTTGCCACATCTTTAAGTGCGTGGGACTCATGAAATGCTCTTTGACGCTGTGCTGCAAGAAAGACAACAGCTCATCGTAATAGCCACGGGTGTTGATCAGGATGATCGGGCCTAAGAACTGACCCAAGCGTTTCAGCGTCATCACCTCAAACAATTCTTCAAAGGTGCCGCATCCACCGGGCAGCGCAATCACCGCATCGCTTCCTTCCAGCATCCTGGCTTTTCTGGTGCGCATGTCATCAACAATTTCCAGTGAGGTCAGGCCCGGATGGCCTTGCTCAATCTCGCACAAAAACTCAGGCATGATGCCATGGACTTCGCCACCGGCTTTGAGCGCACCATCGGCCATCGCGCCCATCAAGCCATGTCCACCGCCACCAAACAAAATGCGATGCCCACCTTTGGCCAGAATCTCACCCAATCGTTGGGCAGCACTGATATAGTCTGGGTGGAGTGCTTGAGAGGATGCAGCGTAGACAGTGACACGATCAATGGACATGAACAGACGGCTCGCTTTGTTAATTATTTTGATGAAAAGCTATTGTAATCTGAGTGTATCAATGAAGGGGTGGTCTTGGCTTGGATCTCCTGTGCGTGGTGTTTTGGTGGCTGGATTGGTGCTCGTGCTCACTGCCTGTGGCCAATCCTCGGTCCCACCGAGCGAGCTGGCGTTTGGGCAAGAACCCTACCTTCGCTATTGTGCGTCTTGTCACGGCAACCAAGGTCTAGGCAAACCACCCACGTTCCCGCCCTTGGCGGGCTCTGAATGGCTCTCACTCGGGCCCGATGCCTTGGCCTTGATCGTGCTCTACGGCCTCAAAGGCGAGATTGAAGTTCAGGGCCGAACCTATCGAGGCTATATGCCGCCGATGCAGCACATCTCCGATGAGGACATTGCCGCGTTGTTGACCTACATGAACCAAGCATGGGCAGGCACTGATCAAGCGGTCATGCCAGAAGAGGTTATGCGGTTGCGCGGTGTGTTCGATGGGCCCAGGAGGCCTCTGGATGGCTATGATGGGCTGATGGAGGCCTTGGACAGCATCCAATGAGTTGGCACCGCACCACGCAGCCACCGGCGGCCTTGATCATCATTGGCATCACTGTGCTGGCGTTTTTTTTGCAAAGCTCAGCCTTTGTCGAGATATTGCGGGTGTTTGCCCTGTGGCCGGTGGCGACCCCAGAAGTTATGCAGTTGGGATCAACGCTGCTCTCGACTGGATTTCAGCCCTGGCAACTGGTGAGTTATGGATTCTTGCACGGGGGGTGGGCGCATTTATTCTTCAATATGTTCGCGCTTTACATGTTTGGTCTGCCGATTGAGCGGGCTTGGGGCACGAGGCGGTTTGTGATTTTTTATGTGGTCTGTTTGATTGGCGCAGGCTTGGTGCAATTGTTGGTCGCGGCCATCAGCCAAGAGATCTATCCCACCATCGGCGCATCAGGAGCAGTGTTTGGTATTTTATTGGCCTTTGGCATGATGTATCCCAACACCCCCTTGATGCTTTTGTTTCCACCCATTCCAATCAAAGCCAAATGGTTTGTGTTGGGCTATGGCATCTTGACGTTGATCTTTGGAATCACAGGCACCATGCCCCAAGTGGCACATTTTGCACACTTAGGGGGCATGATCTTTGGGCTTTTCTTGATTCTTTATTGGGGCAGAAGAGACTATCGGCGCCGATTCGGGCCATAGGGCTTAGGCATCAGCTGCGGCTTTTGCCGTCTTCTTTTTAGCCGCTTTCTTCTTTGCCTTTTTCTTGGCGGCTTTCTTCTTGG
>CAYWVH010000007.1:0-72020 GCA_964461845.1 uncultured Wenzhouxiangella sp. | reverse complement strand
GTCTTCTTTTTAGCCGCTTTCTTCTTTGCCTTTTTCTTGGCGGCTTTCTTCTTGGTGGTTTTCTTCTTGGCGACTTTTTTCTTCGTTGCTGTCTCTTTGGCCGCTGTCTTTTTCGTGGCCTTCTTACGCCCAAATTTGCCTCGGCTCCCTTTCGGTGGGGCTTCGGCAATCAACTGCTGACAGGTCGCCAAATCTAGGCTCTCAGGTTCAACATCTTTGGGTACTTTGGCATTGACTTTGCCATCGGTGATGAATGGACCATAGCGGCCTTTAAGAATCTCGATGCCATGTTCTGGAAAGCTCTTAATCACCCGCTCTTTGAGCATTTGTTTGTGTGCCTCAATCAGCTCCATGGCTTGCTCGTAGGTGACATCCAGAGGATCGACTTCTTTTAGGGACACAAAGTTCTTTTGGCCATAGCGCACGTAAGGCCCAAAGCGACCCACGTTGGCTTGAATGGGCTCACCTTCAGGGGTTTGGCCGAGATCACGTGGCAACTTGAAGAGCTCAAGCGCTTCTTCCAGCGTGATGGCATCCATTTTTTGACCTGGTCTGAGGCCGGCAAACGCGGGTTTGTCCTCATCCTCAGCTTGCCCGATCTGGGCAAATGGGCCATAACGCCCCACCCGAACGATCACAGGTTTACCTGTCTTGGGGTCGGTCCCCAGCTCTCTGGCCAGCTGTGCCTCTTGTCTAGATACGGATTCTTCTTTTTCATGTACCCGTTCGATGAATGGGTCCCAGAACTCTTTGAGCAGTGGCCGCCACTCGTTCTCACCCCGAGAGACTGCATCGAGTGCGTCTTCTAAGCGGGCGGTGAAGTCATAGTCCACATAGCGATCAAAGTGTGTGGATAAAAACGTGGCGACCACACGTCCAGTAGAAGTCGGCGTGAAGCGTCGGTTTTCAAGGTCCACATACTCTCGGTCTTTGAGTGTTTGGATGATGGAGGCGTAGGTCGATGGCCGACCAATGCCATACTCTTCCAACGCTTTGACCAAGCTTGCCTCGGAGTAGCGAGGGGGTGGTTCGGTGAAGTGCTGTTCTGGCAGCACTTCTTTGAGGGGCACCTGATCGCCTTCTTCCAAAGGCGGCAGTTGATTATCGGTTTCTGCTTGAGCGTCTTGGTAAACGGCCAAGAAACCAGGTTCAATCAGGATCGATCCATTGGCGCGGAACGTTTCTTGGCCGACATCAAACTCAGCGCTCACTGTGTCATACACCGCTGGGATCATTTGGCTTGCGACCGCGCGGTTCCAGATCAGTTGATAGAGCTTGTATTGCTCTTCGGTTAAATGATCTTTGACCTTGATGGGTGTGAGCTTGGCCGAGGTCGGTCGGATGGACTCATGCGCCTCTTGCGCGTTTTTCGACTTTGACTGATAAAAATTGGGCTTTTCTGGCACCAAGTGTGCGCCGTACTGTGATTGGATGACACCACGGATATCAGACAAGGCATCGGCAGACAATGCCACCGAATCGGTTCGCATGTAGGTAATCAAACCTTGGCTCTCGCCACCCCCGACATCGATGCCCTCATACAATTGCTGTGCCAAGCGCATGGTGCGCTGGGTGGTAAAGCGAAGGCGTCTGGCCGCTTCTTGTTGCAAGGTTGATGTAATGAACGGTGGCTGCGGCCGACGACGACGTTGGCTTTTCTTGATTCTGGCCAGCGTGAAAGCAGCGCCATTGGCGCTGGTATCGGCATTGGATTGAATGCGATCGACCACCGCTTGGGCTTGATCTTCACTGGTCAAATCAAACTGCTCTAGCTTTTTGCCATCGACCTTGACCAAGTTCGCACTAAAAGCGTTGTCTTCATGGCCTAAGATGGCCTGAATCGTCCAATATTCTTGGGGTTTAAACGCTTCGATCTCTTCTTCTCGCTCCACGATCATGCGAAGGGCAGGTGACTGGACACGGCCAGCAGACAAACCGCGGGCCACTTTCTTCCAAAGCAAGGGAGAGAGGTTGAAGCCAACCAAATAATCTAGGGCTCGGCGCGCTTGTTGGGCATCGACCAACGGCTCGACCAAGTCTCTGGGGTGTTTCATCGCCTGATCAATGGCGCTTTTGGTGATTTCTGAAAACACCACCCGCCGAACGGGTTTGTCGTGGTTGATGCCACGCTCTTTTAAGATTTCGGCAATGTGCCAAGAAATCGCCTCACCCTCGCGGTCTAAGTCGGTGGCTAGGAAGACGGCATCGGCTTTTTTGGCGCTGGCGACGATTTTGTCGACGTGTTTTTTGTTGCGGTCGATGATGCGATAGTGCATCTCAAAATCGTTGTCAGGGTCAACCGCACCGCCTTTTGGGATGAGGTCTCTGACGTGACCATAGGAGGCTAAGACTTCAAAGTCAGGGCCTAAATACTTGTTGATGGTGGTCGCTTTGGCGGGCGACTCGACGATGAGGAGATTTTTGGCCATCAGTGTTTGTATTCGCCTTCTTCATCAAACATCAACTCTTCCATCCAAGCGTAGCTCGCTTCTTGTCCGGGCTGATTAAACAGCACCATCAAGACCACCCACTTGACATCGTCCATGCTCACTTCGTCTGCATCTAAGGCCATCAGCCGATCGATGACCAGCTCGCGGCTCATGGGGTCCAGGACACCCATGTTTTCGAGATACATCAAAAGCCCCCGAGCATCTAAATCCAGCCGCTCGATTTCTTCGGCATTGAATACCCGGCAGCTTTTCGGGATCTGATTGGTCGGAAACTGTGGAATCCCCTCTTTGGGAAGCGATTCTGGTTGGTGCGCCGCCGCCAATTGGCGTTGTTGCGCCAATTCATCTAGCCACGCAAAAGCACGCTCGATCTCGTTGGACGAAAAACCAGCCTCTTCAAGGCTATCGCTGAGAGCCTCTCGATCAGGCGTGGTATCGGGTTCATCGTAAATGTAGTTCTCGAAGAGGTACATAAGAAGATCGAGCACATTTTCTTTCATTCGTTACAATCCTTGCTGGGGCTTGGATCGGCCTGATGTGCGCTGGCACTTACTCAAGGCTGATCAGCCAGGCAGCGGACCCAGAGGCCTTGTCTGCCGATGCGTCAATGTTGGTCGCCAAGCCCCTAACACCGAGCTTTTGGCGGGGCCAAATGGGTGATTATCTCACCAATGTCAGCCATTGGGGCGTGAAGTCGATCGGGTTTCTCGGCCCACCGGCCCCAAGGCCTTCATTTTCACTATGCGGGCGAAACCAAGGCTCGTCAACCCCCCAAAAGGCACAATACATGCTTTGGCGGTGTCGGTGGCTGAATTCGTTAGAATAGACGCTTAAATACAGCCAAGCGCCCTCAGATTGCAGTCATCAGCGCGCGTGGCACCGGATTTGGACGGGAAAAGTAAAAGAAAATGGCGCTACTCGAGATCTTAGAATTCCCTGACCCTAGGCTTCGGCGGGTGGCCAAGCCTGTGGATGCGGTCGGTGATGATGAGCGTATTCTGGCCCAGGCCATGATAGAAACCATGTACGCTGCCCGCGGGATTGGCTTGGCGTCGACACAAGTTAACGATGTCCGCCGAGTTTTTGTTATGGATGTCAGCGATGGCCACAACGACCCACAGGTCTTTTTCAACCCAGAAATCCTCGAGCGCGATGGTGAGCAGGTTTGTGAGGAGGGGTGTTTATCGATCCCAGGTGTCACCGCTGAGGTCCAGCGCGCCGCTCGCGTGCGTGTCAAAGCGCTGGATGCCCAAGGTCAGCCTTTTGAAGTCGATCTGGATGGTTTGGCTGCGGTGTGCATCCAGCATGAGATCGATCACTTAGATGGCAAGGTATTTTTCGACCGACTCTCGCCACTGAAGCGGCGCATGATGCAAAAGAAATATGAGAAACAACGGCAATTAGAGTCTGAGGGCGCATGAGCCTTCGCATTGTTTTTGCCGGCACACCAGAATTTGCGGTGCCTGCACTACAAGCTGTGCTGGACTTAGGCCATCGCCCCGTATTGGTGATGACCCAGCCCGACCGACCCAAGGGTCGCGGTCAAGTGCGCCTTGCACCACCTGTTAAAGCATTGGCGATCAAACACGACTTAGAGGTCTGGCAACCCACCTCACTTAAAGGTGAGCGCTTGGCCCAATGGGCACCCGATGTCATGATCACCGCAGCCTATGGATTGTTAATTCCACCGGCGATGTTGGCCGAGCCCAGGCTTGGCTGCTGGAATCTGCACGCCTCATTGCTGCCCAGATGGCGGGGTGCCAGTCCCATCCAGCAGGCGATTTTGGCTGGGGACATAAAGACAGGCATCTCTTTGATGCAAATGGACAAGGGCTTGGATACAGGCCCTGTGTTCATGCAATCTGAAACACAGATTGGCCCGCGTGAGACGGCCGCGGCCCTCCATGACCGACTGGCCAAACTGGCCGCCGACTTATTAAAAGACGCGCTGGGCTTGGTTGTATCAGGTGCTTTGCCAGCGCCCACACCGCAATCGATTGAAGGCGTCACGCACGCACCCTTGATCAAAAAATCAGATGCCAAGCTCGATTGGTCCTTGCCTGCTCGGCAGCTCGATCGTATGGTTCGGGCCTATGACCCTTGGCCCGTCGCCCATACCGATGTGTTTGCAGACCTTGGCGAGCCGATGTGTCGGATTTGGGCAGCGCAGCCTGGCCCGTCGGTGTCGCTGCCGCCAGGCGCTTTGGTCCGAGGGCATTCAGACGCGGTGGTGGTGGCCTGTGGAGAGGGCACTTTGCAGATCAGCGAACTTCAAGCAGCCGGTCGTCGCCGGTTGAGCGCCCGTGAGTGGTTGAATGCCCACCCAGACTGGCGCTAATCCACGCTTCATGGCCGCCTCCATCGCTGAGGCGGTCTTCGACCAAGGCCAAGCAGCCGATGCGGCCATGGCGGGTCGATTTGAGGCCATGAACGAAGCCAAAGACCGCGCTTTGACGCGGCGACTGGTGCATGGCTTGATGAGAGACTGGCCACGGGCAGAGCACGTGCTTGGCCGCTTACTACAAAAACCCTTCAAAACCAAAGACCGTGCGGTGTTTTTCGTATTGGCAATAGCGGTGTCTGAGTTGTTGGATGGCAAAGAACCCGACCACGCCGTCGTTCACAGCGCCGTGGAAGCCACCCGTTTGGCCGGCGCGCCTCACTTGGCCAAACTGGTCAACGCCATCTTGCGTCGGTTTTTAAGAGAGCGGGCAACCTTTGAGCAAGCTTGGGGCGATGATCCGAAGATGGTCTTTGGCTATCCGGGTTGGTTGATCGAGGCCATAAAAAAAGATTGGCCAGCGCAGTGGAGTGATGTCTTGGCCGCGGGCAATGCATCACCACCGCTGACGCTTAGGGTGAATCGGCGCCATTGGTCGCGCGATGATGCCATGGCGGCGTTGCAAGCGGTGGGCATGGAAGCCAGCGCCATGCCTGTGGTCAGCGATGCAGTGATGCTGGCCAACCGCCAAGCGATTCGAGACATTCCAGAGTTCATGGCAGGGGGCTTTTCGGTACAAGATGCCAGCGCCCAGTGGGCAGTGGATTGGTTGCAGCTCCAAGCGGGTCAAAGGGTGCTGGATGCTTGCGCAGCCCCAGGCGGTAAAGCCGCGCATTGCTTAGAGCGGGCTGACATTGATTTGTTGGCGATCGACAACGATCCCAAACGCTTAGACGAAGTGGCCCAGGGGCTTGATCGCTTGGGCTTGAGCGCCCAATGTTGGGCGGCCGATGCGACCGATCCAGATGATTGGTGGGATGGAGCAGATTTTGATCGGATCTTGATAGATGCCCCATGCTCAGCCACCGGGGTGATCCGGCGCCATCCTGACATTCGTTGGCTTCGACAGCCGGATGATCTTGATTCACTGATCGCCACCCAACAGGCCATTTTGACAAGCTTGTGGCCACTGCTGAAACCAGGCGGTATCCTTGTCTATGTCACATGTTCGGTGCTGGCGGGGGAGAACCATCACCAGATTCAACGTTTTTTGGAGACGCATGACGATGCTGAAGTGTTACCACCCATCGAGAGTTCTTCACCCCCGCCTGGGCGCGCGATGCCTGTGGGCTGGCAAGTCTTACCAGGCGAGCATCATTGGGATGGTTTTTATTTCGCTTGCCTTGGTCGGGTGCGGTGAATCTGAGCAACCCGAGTCATCACCTGTTCCGCTCGCCCTGTCACTGATCAACCCAGTCTTGCAGTGGCAAGATGATGTCTTGGGGATTGTCACCGGCATTGAATTTCAACCGAGCGAAGCCGTGTTGGATGCGCTCAATCACGGGGTGGCGGTCACTTTGGTGGTGGCCACACGCGTTCATCCAGTCCATGGGGTGTTGGCGTCGACCGATCAAACCCGCAACCACCGTTTCGAGATTCGTTACTTGCCACTGATTGAGCACTATCAATTGACCGAATTAAAAACACAGACCTCTGTCAGTTATCCGAGGCTTCGATTGCTGATGGCTGCCTTGGCAGAACCACGGTTTTTAGACACCCACCTTAACCGTCGCGATATCTCAGATCGGCCATGGCATGTTCAGGCCAAAGCCGATATTGATCGAGAGCGATTGCCAGCACCGATGCAGCTGTCCGTCTTCAGTGACTCGGCTTGGCAGGGCACAGAAGACTGGCAAAATTGGCGCGTCAGCATTGATGGTGACCAGTAGCGCTTGGGTAAGACGATTTTTTCGAGTACTGCCGTGGGCGGCAGTGCTTTTGGTGCTGTTGAGCGCGCTGTATCTGGTCATCAACGTCGAGCAAGACACCACGGAACTCAGCCGGCACGCTTTGTGGGTGTTTCTAAGTGCTGGGCTTGCACTGATCATCTTGGTGCTGTTGATCATTGGGCGTTTGGTTCGTTTGCGCCAACGGGTGATGGCCGATGAGCCGGGTGCGAAACTCACCGCACGCTTGGTCAAGATTTTCTCAGCACTGGCCTTGCCACCTGTTGTGGTGTTGTATCTGTTCTCATTGGAATTCTTAAGTGAGACGGTCGAAGGCTGGCTCGATGTGCAGACAGAACGTGCACTGTCGCAGTCCATTGAACTTGGGCAGATGTTTTTAGAGCTTCGAACCCGTGAAGTACGCTCGGACTTGCAACGCATTGCCAATCGTCTGGACTTCGACGAACCAAGCAGCCAATACGATTTCTTGCTCCGCGAGGTCAGTGTTGCGGGGCCAACCGAGTTGAGTGTTCTGGACACGACAGGACGTGTGCTTGTCAGTGTCAATATCGATCCCAGTCAATGGGTCGCCAACTTGCCCAGTCAGTTTGCGCTTTCTCAAGTGCTAGAGAGCGGAGAGTACGCGGCGGCTGAACCCAGCGATCAGGGCTTGGTGATCAGAACGGCACAAAGCATCAGCCCGCTTGAGTTGGGCGCAAGCTCTGTGATCTTGCAAGCGATCTATCCATTGCCGTCTGAGTTTTCCCAGATGGCCAGTGAGATTGAAGAGGCTTATTACCGATACCAGAATGTGGCCTTCTTGCGCGCGAGGCTAGAGCAGAGCTTGGTGTTGATTCTGTCGCTTGTGTTGTTGCTGACCGCTTTGCTTGCTTTGGTATTGGCATTCAACGCCGCAAGACGCGTATCACAACCGATTCGGGAATTGGCATTGGCCACCGAAGAGCTCAAAGCAGGCCGTTTCCCCAAAGCCTTGCCCAGCCAAAGCCAAGATGATTTGGGGTTCTTGGTCAGCTCATTCAACGCCATGACCGAAGAGTTATCACAATCGAGACAAGCCCTTGAGGCTCAAAGAAAGTACTTGGAAGTGATTCTCAGCCGTTTATCTGCCGGTGTGGTGGCTGTGGATGGTGCTGGCCAAATCAGCGCCCTGAACCAAGCGGCCGGTGAGATCCTGAACTTAGATCCAGATCAAGCCACGGGCTTGAGCCTAGCGCAGTGGGTGACACACCATCCCCACATCAAGCCCTTGGTTGATGAAGTCGCTCAGAGGCTAGACCGGCCAAGCGGCGAGTGGCGACGAGAGATACAGATCCAGTGGCCGAATGATCAGCAAGGACAGCCCTTGGTTTTGGTGTGTCGGGGCTCAGACCTACCTGGGCACACCGGTGGGCACGTGGTGGTCTTTGATGATGTCACGGTGTTGGACCAAGCCCAGCGCGAAGCAGCTTGGGCGGAAGTGGCCAGACGCCTGGCGCACGAGGTGAAAAATCCACTGACCCCGATTCAGCTGGCAGCAGAGCGGCTGGAATACAAACTCATGCCAGAGCTCAGTGAGGAAAGTGCTTCTTTATTAAAGCGCGCCACATCCACCATCGGTGCGCAGGTGGAAGCCTTACGACGCCTGGTGGATGCTTTTGGGGATTATGCGCGGCCCAAGCCACCGAAAATGGAGCTGCTTGATTTGGCTTCGGTGGTGCATGAGGTTGTGGATTTATATGCCAGTGGCACCACAGCGATTGAGTTTGATCTTTTGTTGGATGACACGCCAAAGGTGATGGCCGATGCAGGACGTCTTCGCCAAGTGCTTTTGAACCTCATCAACAACGCCGAAGAAGCACGCCCTGAGCCTGGATTAAAAATAAAGGTTTCGGTGTCGGCCTCTGAGCATTTGGGCCACAGCATCCTTTGGTCGATTGAAGACAATGGGCCTGGGTTTTCTCGAGACATTCTCGATCGGGTATTTGAGCCTTACATCAGCACCAAGCCAGGGGGCTCTGGCTTGGGCTTGGCCATAGTTCGCCGGATCATTGAAGAGCATGGGGGTGAGATCGAAGTGGGCAATGGATCGAATGCGAGCTTGGGCGGGGCATGGATTCGCATTTGGTTGCCCCTGCCTGCCTGACGGGATGCTGTCTTTGGCGGTATCCTTGGGCTTGGATTGGCCTTTGAACATGCGACAATAACAAGATGGCAAGCACACGCATCATGGTGGTGGACGACGCCCCAGACATTCGCTCACTGATTGGAGAGATCCTGAGCGATGAGGGCTATGAGGTCGTTGAGGCAGCAGACGCCATTGAGGCGCGGCAAAAAAGAAACCAGCACCACCCGGATTTGATTTTGTTGGATGTCTGGATGCCGGGTGATGATGGCATCAGCCTACTTCGTGAATGGGCGGAAGCCGGCACCTTAACCGTGCCTGTGGTGATGATCTCAGGCCATGGCTCTGTAGAAGCGGCCGTGGAGGCCACCCGCATTGGCGCAGTGGACTTCATCGAAAAGCCGGTGTCCATGGCGAAGCTCCTAAGGACGGTCGAAAAAGCCCTGGCCTCGGCCAATGAGCAGCGTGACCAGAGCGCCACGCAGGCCATGGCCATTTCTGTGATGGAGCCCTTGGGCCGCTCAGCGGCTGTCCAAGCGCTGAGGCAAAGCTTAGAAAAAGTCATTGAGCACGATGCGCCTGTCTTGATCACGGGTGAGCCTGGCGTGGGCAAGTATCAGATCGCACGATGGATCCATGCGCATTCCAAACGCCACAATGGGCCTTTGGTTGCGGTGGCAGCGGATGCTTTGGTGGCTGAAGGCGAGACCGATGGCCCGGTTTTGGACACCAAAAACTCAGCACAAGGGGTGTTGGCAGAAGCCAAAGGCGGCTGTCTATTGATTGAAGACATATCGAAGTTGGATGCATCGCTTCAAGCACAGTTGGCCCGCTGGCTGGAGACCGCGAAATCAGATGACGCATCCGGTGGCTTCGATGTGCGAGTGTTGGTATCTACTTCAGAGTCTTTGCGCGCCAAAGTTAGGGCGGGTCGATTCGATGAGGCCTTGTACTATCAATTGGGTGTCCTACAAATCGAAGTGCCTCCACTTCGGGAAAGACGCGATGACTTGCCTGACTTGGTTCGCTTTTATGCCGAGTATTTTCCAGCCAGAGATGGGCTCACCTACCGCCCGTTTTCGGTCGCTGCACAAAACAGACTTCGCCAATATGACTGGCCTGGCAACCTTAGGGAGCTTAGAAACCTCATCCAAAGGCTCCTGATCATGGGTGGCGAAGGGGAGGTCAGCGTGGCCGAGGTCGAGCGTGCTTTGGCCAGTGCGGGTGTGGTCGAGCACCATCCCCTCAGTGGCGATGTCCCAGATTGGTTTAGACTTCCGCTTCGAGAGGCCAGAGAAGCTTTTGAGCGGGATTATCTCACCGCGCGGCTGAAAGCCGTCGATGGCAGTGTCGGCAAACTGGCTGAAGCCATTGAGATGGAAAGAACCCATCTGTATCGAAAATTGCGACAACTCGGGATTGATCCCAAGCAGGTATAAGCCATGCAAATCATTATTTTGGGCGCAGGCCAAGTCGGCACAGGGATGGCACACAGCTTATCTCGCGAAGACAATGACATCACCATTGTCGATACCGACGGCGAGCGCTTACGCCAGCTTCAAGAAAAGCTCGATATTCGAACCGTTCAAGGGCATGCCGCCCATCCGCAAACACTGATCCGGGCTGGCATCGAGGATGCTGATCTTTTGATTGCCCTGACCAACTCAGATGAGACCAACATGGTCGCCTGCCAGGTGGCCTATTCCTTGTTCAACACGCCGATGAAGGTTGCCAGAGTTAGGGCAGCTGATTACTTGGAGCATCCGGAGCTTTTTGATCGAGAGCATTCACCCATTGATGTCTTGATCAGCCCTGAGCGGCTGGTGACCGAGCACATTCAAAGGCTGATTGAGATCCCGGGTGCGTTGCAGGTCTTGGATTTTGCTGGTGGGAGAGCGCAGCTGGTCGCCACGAGGGCTTTTCCAGATGGTCCATTGGTCGGCCGTGAACTCAAATCACTCAAAGACAAACTCCCTGAGGGTGTGGATGCCCGCGTGGCAGCGATCTTTAGAGATGACCAAGCGATCATTCCAGAAGGGGACACGGTCATTGAAGTCGATGACATTGTGTTTTTCTTAGCCGCCACACGCGATATTCCCGTGGTGATGAGAGAACTTCGACGCATGAGTGGCCCTGCCAATAGGATCATGCTCGCCGGCGGCGGCAACATTGGTGCAGGTTTGGCCAAGGAGCTAGAGCGCAATCACCACGTCAAAATCATCGAGCAAGACCCGCATCGGGCAGAGACCATTGCCGATGATCTGGATACCTCCATCGTATTGGTGGGCGACAGCGCCGATGAGGACCTGCTGCATGAAGAAGGCATCGATGAGATGGATGTTTTTTGTGCGCTGACCAATGATGATGAGGCGAACATCTTGTCGTCCATGTTGGCCAAGCGGATGGGTTGTGAAAAAGTGATCACCTTGATCAACCGCCCTGCTTATGTGGATCTGGTGGAGTCGGATCGGATCGATGTCGCCATCAGTCCCCAACAAATCACGATCGGTGCATTGCTGACCCACATCCGAAAAGGCCATATGGTGCGCGTGCATTCTCTAAGACGCGGTGCGGCTGAGGCGATTGAGGCGGTGGCGCATGGCCAACCCGGAAGCTCTCAAGTGGTGGGTAAGTGCATTGGTGAAATTGATCTTCCAACAGACACCATCACCATTGGTGGCATCGTTCGGGGAGAGGAGATCATCATGGCGCATCACGATGTGATGATCCAAAACGATGACCATGTGATCTTGTTCGTGGCTGACCAGAAAGCCGTGAAAAAGGTTGAAGAGTTGTTCTCAGTGGATGCGGTGTTCGCCTAATGAGGCTCAATGCCTACGCGCCCGTTCAGCGTGTGGTTGGCGTACTGCTGGCCTTTATAAGCCTTGGTTTCGTGCCACCTTTGATCGTGTCATGGATCGTCCAAGATGGCAGCCACTGGGCGTTTATCGTCAGCTTGGTATCCATCGCAGGTGTGGGTGGGCTTCTGTACTGGCCTGTGCGCTTGGCCGATCGAGACCTTCGGATCAGCGATGGATTCTTGGTGGTGGTGGCCTGCTGGGGTGCTGTATGTTTGGCGGGTTCCTTGCCATTCATCTTGGGGCTTGAGGCATCGGTTGCAGATGCCATTTTTGAATCCACCTCGGGCATCACCACCACGGGTGCCACGGTTTTTTCTGGGCTAGATACCATGCCCTTATCGATTCTTTGGTACCGCCAGCAGCTGCAGTGGATGGGGGGCTTGGGCATCATTATTTTGGCGGTGGCCATTTTGCCCATGCTCAGAGTCGGTGGGATGCAGGTCTATAAAGCCGAAGCCACAGGGCCGATGAAAGAAAATCGGCTGACCCCAAAAATCGCAGAAACCGCCAAGGCCTTGTGGTCGATCTACATTGCCCTGACCGTCATCTGTGCTGCCGCCTATTGGGCGGCAGGGATGTCGGCTTTTGATGCCTTGATGCATAGCTTTTCAACCATCGCAACGGCCGGATTCTCTACACACGATGCTTCCATTGGTTACTACAACAGCCCATTGATTGAGTGGTTGGTGATCGTTTTTGTCTTCATCGCCAGCCTGAACTTTGCTTTGCACTTTCTAGCGCTTCGACGGGCGAGCATGCAGGTGTACCTCAAAGATCCAGAGCTCAAGCTCTTTGGGTTGTTGATTGTGTTGGTCGGCGTTTTGGTGACCGTTTTGTTGTGGCGCCAAGATGTCTATGACAGCGTCTGGGACTCTCTGCGATCAGCGATGTTTCATACCTTGTCTTATATGACCACCACAGGCTTTGCCACCAGTGATGTCTATCTGTGGCCGGGCACCTTGCCATTGTTGCTGCTGATGATCAGTGCATTGGGTGGCTGTGCGGGAGCAACCACCGGTGGTTTTAAGATGATTCGGGTTTACTTGTTGACCAAACAAGGCATTCGAGAGCTGAAACGGTTGGCCCATCCTCGCTCCGTGGTGCCTTTAAAACTCGGGGGTCGTACCCTAGATGATGAGGTGGCAAACGCGGTCTGGGGCTATGTGTCGCTTTATATCGTCTGTATTGTGATCTTGACCTTGATTGTTTCAGGCTTGGAAGCAGACTTGGTGACCGCGGTCTCTGTCGTGTTTTCAGCCATGAACAATTTAGGTCCGGCCTTGGGTGAGGCGGGAGCCAACTGGGGGAACTTGAGTGATGCCACCAAGGGCTTGATGAGTTTTGCGATGCTGTTGGGCCGACTGGAGATCTTCACCCTGTTGGTGTTGCTCACCCCCACTTACTGGAAGCACTGATCAGCCACCGTCCCGATGGATATCGCTGCCATTGAGAAAATGATCGAGCAGGGCCGTGACAGCTATGAGGCCCGCTTGGCGGTGGGGCAAGCTTGCCTCAAGGCGGATCAGTTCGAACGCGCCGTTGAGCACTTATTGAAAGCCACACAACACGCACCGCAAAAGACAGCGGCTTGGCAGTTTTTGGGTGAGGCCTATCAGAAAAACCATCAGCCAAATGAGGCAAAGTCTGCTTGGTGCCAAGGCATTGAGGTGGCCACAGCCAATGGAGATGAGCAAGCCAAGAAAGTGATGGCGGTTTGGCTAAAGCGCCTAGACTAGGCTTGCTCGTTTGTCTCGATCAGTTTTGAAAGACCTCATTTAAGATGCCTGCAAGCCGCAAGCCACTTCTGGCCAGTTGCAGTTCAGCCACGGGCATCCAAACCTCTCGGTAAGTATCGTCCATCACAGGAATGGGCTGTGTGCGCTCGCGACCACTGTCATATTCATAGCGCTGAGGCACAGGGTAGAGGCCTGAAAAAATATAACGTCTCGCTTCCACCACCCATGGCTCAGGATCCGTTTGAGTGATCCAAAGCGCTTTTTCATCTGAAGAATAGGCTTGATCTAAGTAAGCGGCATATTCTTTGGAGTTCAACTGATCGAGCCTGGGCTCAATCACATTGAGGTCCCAGTATCGGTGGATATTGAAGGGCTCGTCTCGGTAGATCACCTCAAACAAGTTGCCCCCTCGGTCATCCCCAAAACCCGTATGCAGCGGTTGGTGGATGTCGCCCACAAAATGCACCAAGAATTTCAGCGCTTCCATCCGCTGGTCTTTCGATAAGCTTGGATCGGTCAGTTGATCCCGGTACATCAAAATGGCGGTGTAGACCGTCCCTTGGGGCAGGTGCAGGTCTTCATGGCTGGGGTGCAGTTGGTCTCTGGGGCCATTGACATAGTGATAGGGTGCTGTATCTCGTCGATCGCCTCTGACCTGGTCTGCCCAAGCACCGACTGAGCCCAGGCTTTCCTCGCCCAGAAGCGCTGCCACCGCTGCCTTGGCCTCATCGCTCAGGTGGCGCTCTGCCAAGTGCCCCGTGGTCTCATGGGCGTACCTTGACCAACCCCAAGCGCTGGTGAGGGGCGCGAAGATGACAGAAGAAAACAACAGAACACAAAAAAAATGAATGAGCGATGGATGACTTTTCATGGTTTGGTTACTTTTCAAGGGGAAGAAGGACCAGTTTACCAATGCTTTGACCTGATTCGATCCTTTGATGCGCAATGGCCGCATCTTTTAGAGGATAGGTCTCTACGGGCAAGGGGCGAAGCTCACCGGATTCAAATCGCTCAAGCAACCAGAACATGCCCTCTCGTAAGCTTGGGGCATGCGATTGCAAAAAGCTCAAGTTGGCAGCCAACACGCTTTTATTCTCTTGGGTCATTTTTAGAGGATTAAAACGTGGGGTCCGCAGCCAATCCCAAGCCAGCTTGGCCCAGTTTAGGCGTCCGTTTTTTGGGAGCATGCTGGCAAAACCATAAATCACCACACGGCCAGTGGGCGCCAGATGAGCATAGCTTTGACCCAAGGTATCTACCCCGTTGGCATCAAAAATGGCGTCATACCCATGAGGGCTCAATGCGGTGGCCACGGCCCAAAGGTCGTCGGTAGACCGACAGATGACCTCAGCTGCTCCCATTGCCTTGGCATGGTCGACTTTGTGAGCAGCCCCCACCACACCAATCACCCGAGCGCCTGCCAAGTGCCCGATCTGACACAGCGCTGAGCCCACGCCCCCAGCGGCTGAGTGCACCAGCCAGGTTTCGTCCGCTCTTGGGTGGACTTGCCTATGAACCATCCACCAAGCCGTGAGAAATACAGTGGGCAGCGAGGCCGCCTCGGCAAAGCTTAGATCCTTGGGTTTTCTAAAAACACCCTCTGCAGGCAGGCATAGGTGGCTGGTGTAGCCCTTGAATAAGGTCAAGCCAATCACCTCATCACCCACTTGCCATTGATCTTTGACAGCCTCGCCCACCGCATGAATCCGACCTGCGACTTCAAATCCAGGCGTGATGGGGTAGCCATGAAGCGCTTTGGCAGACGCGTACAAGCCCATCCGAATGATGCCATCGGCATAGTTAACACCACAGGCCTCACAGGCAATCACCACCTCATCGGGACCTGGTTGGGGGATCGGACCATGCTTCAGTCGAAGCGTCTGATAACCACCCGGGCGCTCAATCTCAATAAAAGAACGTTCGTGACTCATCACGGGGCGTTTGAATGATCAAGTAAGGTACAGAGCTTTTCGATGCCGTCGATGATTCTTGGCGTGGGCCTGACCAAGAGATTGGCATCCACGCCATGGAGGGTTGTGCCCGCTAGGGATTGATACTGTGACTGCCAGTGTGTGAGGTCCTGGTCGTTGGATGATGACGTGCCAGGGTCTATCCCCACAAGAATCATGGTCGGGGTGCGTGCGATCACGGCTTCTTTGTCGACTTGGAGCGCTTCTGTGTCCATGTCTGAAAACACATTGACGGCGCCACATCGTTCGAAGACTTCGTTGATAACGTGTCGCCCGCCAAAGGTATACAAAGGACGCTCTGAGATCTGATAGAAGATCTTCACTCTATTAGTCTGATCGATGGTCATGGCTGATGGGTTGTACTGTCTCAGTGCCTGATCAAATGCTTCAGCGGCTTGGATTGAGGTGCTTTGATCCTCTAGCACTTGACCAATGGCCAGTAAGGCTTGTGCAATTTGATCTAGGGTGCGTGTTTCTAGCCACAGCACTTCAATGCCCAGTGACTGAAGTTGATGGGCCACGGCCAGTGGTGTGCCACCAGACCAGGCCAAGGCCGTGTCGGCTTGCAGGGAGAGAATTCTTTCAATATCAAAGCGGAAAGCATCACCTATGGTGGGGAGCCTGCGGGCTTCTTCGGGATAGTCGCTGTAGGCGACGACACCGACCAAATGCGGTCCAGCACCTGCAGCATAAGCCAGCTCAGTGAGATGCGGGGCGAGCGTGATGAGTCGGGGGCTTGAGGATTGCCCATGCGCGGGTACACCGATCAAACAAAGCACCAAGCTCAGCCAGCCTAATCGGTGGAGAGAGCAATCGATGGCCTTACAGCTGATAGGCATAGGTTAATGTGGCGGTCAGCACCAACCACAACAAAATCATCAAGGGCAGGCCCACCCGAACAAAGTCGTTGAACTTGTAGCCCCCAGCGTTCATGACCAACAAGTTGGTCTGATACGCCATGGGTGTGGCGAAACTCAAATTGGCCCCGAACAATACTGCCAAGACGAAGGGTTCGGCAGGCAACATCAACTGTTGGGCAACCGATATGGCGATCGGCGTCCCAATCACGGCGGCTGCATTGTTGGAGACGACGTTGGTTAGTGCCGCCATCGCCAACATCAAAAACCCGAGAATCACAAAACCAGGTACCCCAAAGCTGATGGCCAAAAATGCTTGGGCCAACCAATCGGCAGCACCCGTTCTCATCAAAGCCATACCCAAGGCTAAGCTCGCGACAATGATCATGATCACTTGTGCTGACAGCGCGCCCATCGCCTCTTTCCAAGTCAATGTTCGGGTGATCAATAATGCCAAGACCCCCAATACGGCACTCATGGCAATCGGTAAAATACCAACGGCCGCCATGACAATGACCGAGGCCATGATGATTAGGGCCACGGGTGCTTTGCTGGTTTTGGGGAGATCCACACCGCCATCAAGCACCAAGAAATCGCCCCCTTCTTTGAGTATGGTGAGGTCTTTGGGCGAGGCTTGCACCAGCAACACATCCCCAGATTTCAAAACCGTGTTATCCACGCCAGTGGCTCGGGTCTCATCTTCTCGATCAAAGCGGTGTAAGGCCAAGAGCCTTAACTTGTAGCGAGATAGAAGGCGTGCTTGCCCAATGCGCACACCGAGCAGTGAGGAGTTCGGGGTGATGGCCACTTCCGCAATCACTTGGTTTTGCTTGGCGTAGTCCAATGGGTGGGTCTCATCGACCTCGACATCACCCGAGAACAGCTTGCCCCCCAACAAATGTGCAAACTCGCGAAGGTTATCTTGGGTGTTGGTGGTGGTGATCCGATCACCTGCGGTCAACACAACGTCAGGCAAAGGCGTGACAAAAACCCCAGGCCCTCGTTGGATTTTTTCGACCTTTAGCTCGCCTCTGCAGGCATCAATGGCTTCAGCCAATGTCGCACCGGTGGCTGAGCTCATCTCATCCAATCGGATTTGGGCCGTGTACAGTCTCTTGACTGGTGATTTCATCGGCACCTGGCGTTCGGGCAAAAGACGTGGCGCGACGAGCCACAGATAAACGATGGCGACACCACCGGCGATGGCGGCTGGGTAGAAAAAATCAAACATATGAAACTCGGCCACACCCATATCGGCGGCCACACCCACCACCAACAGATTGGTCGATGTTCCAATCGTGGTGGCCATGCCACCCACGATGCTGATCAAGCCCACGGGCAGCAGCATGCCCGATGGCGACTTGCCGGTTCTCAATGCCACCCCAAGCAATATGGGTAGCAACATTACGACGATCGGTGTGTTATTGATGAAAGCACTCAACACGGCGCAGACCAATAAAGTGCCAAGCAATGAAAGGGCGGGCGATTTTCGCCAAATGGTCGTTAAGAAACGCCCCACAGGCTCAAGCGCACCAGATCGAATCAGCCCTTCGCCTAAAATCATCAGGGCAGAGACTGCAATCAAGGCTTGGTGCCCAAAGCCTTGGAAAAAATCGCCGGCGCTTAAGGTTCTGCCATCTGTTCCCGTGAAGGGAAACAACTGAAAGCCCACCGCCAGAAGCACCAGCACAATCAACGAGCTGGTCTCTAATGGAATGCGCTCACGGGAAAACAGCGCCAGCGCCACAAGCACCAGCAATAGCACCATCAGTGCATGCACATTGGGCATCAATAGGGTCATGAGCGCCATTCTACGGTATTGCGGGGGACAAAGCCCATGCGATAATGGGCACCATGTCTGATCAACCCTTGGTTCACAACATCGACCCCGTGGCCTTCAGCCCGCTGGGCTTCGATATTTATTGGTACAGCCTGATGTACTTGGTGGCGTTTGGCCTGTTTTGGTGGTTGGGCACCATAAGGGCGCATCAAGCGTGGTCGCCGGTGACCAAGGAACAAGTGGCTGACCTCTTATTCTGGGGGGTGGTGGCCGTGATCGCGGGTGGCCGGCTGGGGTATGTGCTTTTCTACGTGCCAGGTGAGCTCTTGGCCAACCCCATGATGGCATTGAACATCAGAGATGGTGGCATGAGCTTCCATGGCGGCTTATTGGGTGTGATCACCATGATGTGGTTTTATGGCCGTCATTTGGGTGTTGGTTTCTTCCGCTTGGCGGATTTTGTTGCCCCTTTGGTGCCCACCGGCTTGGCAGCAGGTCGGGTGGGGAATTTCATTGGTGGTGAGCTTTGGGGAAGACCCACCGATGCGCCATGGGGGATGATCTTTCCAGGTGCTGGCGATGAGCTCAGCCGTCATCCATCGCAGATTTATCAGGCAGGCCTTGAGGGTTTGGCTTTGTTTGCACTGATCTGGTGGTATTCAAGGCACAAACGCCCAGTCGGCGCGGTCAGTGGGCTATTCTTGGTGGGCTATGGCAGCTTCCGCTTCCTCGCTGAGTTTTTTAGGCAACCCGATGTGCATCTTGGCTTTGTGGCATTCGATTGGATGACGCAGGGCCAACTGCTCTCATTGCCCATGATCATTGTGGGTGTGGTCTTGATGCGCCTGGCGTACACCGGTCGCTTCAAGGTTGCCTGAGCTCAATCGCCATTGCGGTCAAGACATCGTGGTCAAGACATCTTAAGGATCGAGAATGAAAGCGTATCACCAGCTATTAAAAACAGTGCTCGAGCAGGGCTCAAGGCGAGAAGATAGAACAGGCACAGGGACCATTTCTATCTTCGGACACCAGATGCGCTTTGATCTGAGTGAAGGCATGCCTGTGGTCACCACCAAAAAACTGCACCTTCGCTCCATCATTCATGAGCTTTTGTGGTTCATCAAAGGGGACACCAATGTCACATCCTTGCAAGACGTGGGGGTGAGCATTTGGGATGAGTGGGCCACGGAAACAGGCGACCTTGGGCCTTTGTATGGCGCCCAGTGGCGCTCTTGGCCCAATCCCCATGGCGGCATGATCGACCAATTGGCGGAAGTCATTGAGCAACTCAAAGACAGGCCCAACTCCAGACGGCATGTGGTCAGCGCTTGGAACCCCGCTGATTTGCCCGATGAGTCGATGTCACCGCAAGCCAATGTCGCAGCAGGTCGCATGGCTTTGGCACCTTGTCATTGTCTGTTTCAGTTTTATGTGGCAGAGGGTCGGTTGAGTTGCCAGCTTTACCAACGCTCTGCCGATTGCTTTTTGGGGGTGCCCTTTAATATCGCCTCTTATGCCATGTTGACCTACATGGTCGCGCAGGTCATCGGTTTGAAGCCTGGCGACTTTATCCATACCTTTGGAGATGCGCACATTTATCTCAATCACCTGGATCAAGTCAACGAGCAATTGAGCAGAGACCCGAGGCCTTTGCCCACACTGAAGCTCAACCCTGAAAGAACCCGACTAGAAGACTTTGTTTTTGAGGATTTCGAGTTGGTGGGGTACGACCCGCATCCAGCGATCAAAGCGCCCATCGCGGTGTGAAATAGACAAGGCGTTTGAGGCAGCAATGAGTCAACCATCCATCCATCTTGTGGTCGCCATGACCCAAGACCGGCTGATCGGTCATCAAGGGTCCATGCCTTGGCATTTGCCCAGAGACCTTCAGCATTTCAAGGCCATCACCCTGGGTCATCCCGTCATCATGGGTAGAAAAACCTTTGAGTCGATCATGGAAAGCCTAGGCAAACCGCTACCGGGTCGACTCAACATCGTGATCAGCCGAACCAACCCCAGTTTGCCAGAGGGCGTGTTGGTCTATCCGAGCCTCGAGGCTGCGTTGGCTGAGCAAGACGCGCCTGTGGTTGACGTCATTGGCGGTGGACAAATTTATGCGCTGGCCATGCCACTGGCCGATCGTTTGCATGTGACTCTGATTGACGCCAAGCTTGACGGAGATACGTGGTTTCCGGCCATCTCTCCCAAGCAATGGCAGGTCACCGAGACCGAGACGCATCCCAGTGATGAGAAAAACGCCCATGCCATGACTTTTGTGACCTTTGATCGCGTGGTGCCAACCACCGAGCTCGATGGTGACCCACACCGCCCATGAAGCGCCAGATCGTCATCGGTGATGTCCATGGCTGCATGGATGTGCTCAACCGGTTATTGGATGAGGTTCGATTTGATCCCACCCTCGATCGTCTTCGCTTCGTCGGAGATCTGGTCAATCGAGGGGGTCAGTCTTTGGAAGTGTTGCGGTTTGTTGCAGGGCTTGGGTCTGCTGCCCAGGTCGTTTTGGGCAATCATGACTTGGCCTTGCTTCGTTACGCTTACCAAAAACCCAGAAGGCGAAAAAAGAACCCAGAGTTCAATGCCATTTTGAGAGCAGACGATGGAGAGGCCTTGTTGACGTGGCTTCGTCAACGCCCCTTGTTTTGGAAAAACGATAACCACCGCTTGGCGGTGGTGCACGCAGGAATTGACCCGCGTTGGGATGTGGTCGCCACTGAGGCCAGAGCCCAAGAATTGTCACATTCGCTCAATGCGGAGCCAGAGGCCTTTTTCTCCCACATGTTTGGCAACCGCCCCAAACGTTGGCGGCCGCATCAGCCGCACTTTAAGCGGCTTCGAGCCATCACCAACGTCTTTACGCGCATGCGGTTTTGTGATGCCAACGGGCGCTTGGAATTTCAATCCAAAGGCAATCCCGAACACCCGCCCAAGGGCCTTGCACCTTGGTGGGTGCACCGGCATCCCGAGTGGCGAGACTGGACCGTGGTGTTTGGCCATTGGTCAACGCTTGGGTTGATGGTCAAAAAGCGTGTGGTGTGTCTGGACAGTGGCTGTGCCTGGGGTGGGGCATTGAGTGCGCTGATCAGTGACCCCAACAAAGACGAGCATCAGATCATCTCAGTGCCTGCAAAGCTTTAATCCCGCCTTAGCCGTTCCATCACTGGCCGAGCATCCGGCATAAAACCCGTCCAATGCTGGAAAGACAACGCCGCTTGTCTGACCAGCATGCCCAGGCCATCGATCACTGGGATGTGATGTCTTTGGCACCAATCGGCCATGGGTTCATGGGCGTGGCCATAGTTAAGATCAAACGCTTGAGCATCGGGGGTCAACCAGCTTCGGTCTGGAAGGGTGAGTGCGCCTTGGTGTCCTTGAGCGCTGGCTTGGATCAGTAAATCGAAGCTGGGTTCGTGGTCTGGTTTGATGGCACTGGGTTCTAACGCCATGGTGCTCAGTCTGGCATCGGCAAAGCGCTCACACAAACGAAGCGCGCGGGCATGCGTTCGATTGATGATGGTCAAGCGCTCAATGCCTTGGGCCAATAAAGGGGCCACGAGCCCCGCGGCAGCCCCGCCAGCGCCGACCATCAAGATGCGCTTTTGAGCAAGACCAATGCCATGGGCCAGCGCATCATCCACCCAGCCCTGCCCATCGGTATTGGTGCCAATCCAACCTTGTTCCGTTCGAATGAGCGTATTCACCGCCCCTGCTTGCTGAGCTGCTGGCAGGCACCCCACACACAAATCAAGCGCTCGTTCTTTAAGAGGCACCGTGAGGTTTAGGCCCAAAAAACCAGCACGGTGCCATTGAGTCATTTGATCGTCAAGATCATCGATGGGACAGTGAATGGCCTCATAAGAGATGGCATGTCCCCATTGCTCAGCAAACATCGGATGGATGATCGGGGATTTCGAGTGGCTGATCGGATCACCCAACACAGCCAGTTGAATGGGTTGCTTACTCAAGAATCGACCTTTTTCGAATAACGTGCCAAGCCAAGCGCTTTTGCAATGTTCAAGTCTACGCCGAGACCACCTAGGGTGTCTGTTTCACAGATCAAGTCGGCGAGCAGATCAGCGCACACAGGCGTGTGCGTGATGCCTCGAGAGCCATGACCGATGTTGACCCACGCATTAGAAGACACTTTAGGCGCTGCTCCCACGATGGGTAATCGGTCGGGCGTGGTGCACCGGAATGCAGCGCGTTGACCGGCCACCTGCAATTGCTCCCCACCCAGACTTTGCCATTGGTTTGGCAGGTGCTCTTTGAGTTGTTCAAGGTTATGTTCGTCGTCTGAGGCCACAGTGCCTGCGTGTTCTCCGTGTAGGTCATAGGTTGCACCCACACAGTGCCGTCCATCGATGGCGGGTGTGAGGTAGCCCACGTGGCAATGGGCTTGGGTCCATTGAAGAGATGCTGGTGTGGCCGCTACTTCGGTGACTTGGCCCCGAATCGCTTTTAGCGGTAGACCATCTAAAGGGGCAAAGGCCATGGCGTCTTGAGCGTTGGCCAAGACAAAGGCATCGGCATCGATGTGCTCACCAGGGCCGATGGCTCGGACGTGATAGTTGATGCTGGGGTGATCCAACAAATGATGCACCCAAGCGCTGGGTCGGATATATCCGGCCCCATGCAGGCAGGCGATCTCATCATCCACCATGCTCAGTACTTCAGCAGGCCAAGCCCCAGTGGCACAGGCATCCATCGCATTTTTTTTGCGCCGTGCTTGTTTGAGATGGAGCAACACATCCTCCAGTCGTCCTTGACTGGGGTCCTTGGGAAAACCCAACCAGTGAAACCAAGCCAAGGCACGAATCAGCGCGGTGAGATAAAAACGGTTTTGAGCCTGTAGGTGCGGGGAGGGTGTGGCGTAGACCACACCTGCAAGATTTCCCGAGGCACCGCTGGCCGGTGGTTGCGGGTCACAAACACTCACCGTCCAACCGCGCTCTGCCAGTGCTCTGGCGGTGGTGGCGCCAGCCAGCCCCGCCCCCGCAATCAAGGCATGGCCTTGGCGAAGCAAGCGCCTAGGGTGTGTGCCGGGTTTGTGGCCAACGATGCGATGTCGTTTACCAGCAAAGCCCTCCATCTTCTGGATGACAAACCCAGCCTCGGTCAAGCCTCTTCGAACATGACCCGCGGCAGTGAAGCTTGCCAGTGTCGCGCCGGGTGCTGAGCGTTTAAACAGGGCTTCAAAAAGTGCCTCAGACCACATGGCTGGGTTTTGAGCGGGTGCAAACCCATCCAAAAACCAAGCATCGACCATGGCCGTGGAAGCACCAAAGCAGGCGGCCGCATCGCCCCACATCAAGGTCAGTTCAATGTTCGGTGCCAAGGACAGTCGATGATGCCCTGGTGCTGCGGGCGGGTATTGCTGAGTTAAGCGGTCGGCCCAAGACTGTAATGACGGCCAAGCCTCAGTGGCACGCTTGAGATCTCGAGGTCGAAGGGGATGTAAATCCACAGAGACCATATGAAGGTGGGCATGAGATGGGGCATATTGGCTAAAAGCTTCTGCAGCCAAAAGAATATTGAGACCGGTACCAAATCCGCTCTCTCCAATGACAAATACCTCATTGGGTTGGAGATGTGCAAATCGGCTGGGGAGGTCATTGCCTTCAATAAATACGCATTGAGCCTCAGCGAGGCCATCGCCGCGCCCAAAATAGCCGTCGTCATACGACAGCGAGCGTGGTGTGTGCTCGTGCCACTCGATCTTTGCAGGGTCAATGGGGTCGAAGAAATCACGCATACCAACGATCATAGCAAGGGCAGATCAGAGGGAGGGTTTTGAATGATGGCCACCTGGGTCAGTGCCAAATAAGAATTGATGCCAAAAGGCCGGTGCTGTTATAATGTTTCATTATGTCCACACCCAGCCATGCCATGAAACCTACCAAAGCTGAAGCGATTGTTCTGGATAAGGCCGCCATTGGCGTGTCCTTGCTCTGCGTGGTGCATTGTTTGAGCATCCCTTTTATCATCGCTTTGGGGCCTGCTCTGAACCTTTGGTTCTGGGGCTCTGAGGGCTTTCATTTGGCATTGCTGGTGGTGGTGATTCCGCTGAGCCTCGTTGCTTTTGGTTTGGGGTATCGCTACCACAAAAACAAAAAGATGCTGAAACCTGGGCTTGCTGGGCTGGCCATTGTGACCCTGGCAGCGGTTCTTGAGATGATCTGGATAGGCCCGGCCACCGCTGCGGTCATCACCAGCACAGGTGGGGCGTTGTTGATTGTGGCTCATTTCATGAACCTCAAAGCCCAGAAGACCTGCAAGGCTTCGTAGTCAAGCCATCCGCTTGCCCTCCCAAATCCTTGGGTGTTATCGTTGATGTCCTGATTAAAGTTCGAGGGCATCCACCATGAGCCAAGGCTTTTCTTCTTTTAGAGACTTCTATCCTTACTACCTCTCCGAGCATGAGGACCTTCGTTGCCGGCGGCTTCATTTTGTGGGGAGTTGGCTGGTCATCTTGGCTTTGGTTCTGGGCTTCGTGCACTCGGCTTGGTGGTTTTTGATGATGCCGATCTTTGGCTATGGCTTTGCCTGGGTGGGGCATTTCGTTTTCGAGAAGAACCGCCCAGCGACGTTCAAGCATCCCCTATACAGTCTGGTCGGAGATTGGGTGATGTTTTTCGATATTCTCCGCGGACGGGTTAAAATCTAGGCCAAGGTAAGACCAAGTAGGGGTGTGGGTTATGGTGACCCAGCGCCCGTTCATCAGATCAACGAGACAAAGGACATGGCATGAGCGAGATACTGTCAGATCGCCGTTATAGCGAAAGCCACGAGTGGGCCAGTGAGGAAGATGCGGGTGTGGTGAGAGTCGGTATCACCGATCATGCACAAAGCCAGTTAGGAGACTTGGTCTTTGTCGAGTTGCCCGAGATTGGTGCCCACGTGGCCCAAGGCGATGCCTGCGCTGTCGTGGAGTCTGTCAAAGCAGCGTCTGATATTTACTCGCCTGTGAGCGGTGAAGTGGTCGCCATCAACGATCAGCTCGGTGATGCACCCGAGATGGTGAACTCAGACCCTTACAACGATGGTTGGCTGTTCAGTGTCAAAATCGAAGACCCTGACGAGCTCAACAATTTAATGAACGCTGAGGGTTACGCAGCACACACTGAAGATTGAGCTTGACGCTCAATCTTTTAGTAGCTCAAAGACAGCCGTCGGTAGATAAAGCCCATTAACCAGGCTGGGCCAATCAGCAAAAATTGTAGGTCTTTAAAGAACGAGGGTTTCTCGCCCTCAATCTTGTGACCGACAAACTGTCCGATCCAAGCCAGCACAAAGACCACCAAGGCTACCTGCCAAAGCGCATGGCTTGCGGTGTTGTCCACTGCCCAACAAATCAATAAAGACAACCCCATAAAAAGCCCGATGCCGACAGAGAGCTTGGGAGAGAGCATGATGTAGTAAAACTGGGCTGCCAAGGCCGCGACAATCGCCCAGTTGAGGCCACTGAAGGGGGAGGGGATCGACCAAATCAAAGCGACCACCGACCAAAAGATCAGCGGCACACAAATCCAGTGAATCGCTTTGTTGGTGGGGTTGGTATGGCTTTGGCCGTAATCATCGAACCATTCATCGGCTGAGCGCATCGGGTTCTCCTTATGAATTTTGACTTAAAACACCACTCTAGCTTAAGCCAGCAGTGCTTGCCAAGCCTTCCCAATGGATGCATCGATGCCTGCCAGCCTCTCCTCATCCATGGCTTTGGGTTGTCGATCCAGCCATTGGTGATGAAGTGCATCATTGAGGCTTAGCCAAGCCTCGATGAGCTCCTGTCTCAAGCCTGCATCCAGCCCGCTGAGCAGCGGCAGTTGTTCACCCGGCGCGCGTGCATCGATGAGCGCTTGGTTTCGGTGGGCTTGGGTCAAGACACCGAGCTCTGAGACAAACTGAAGGTCATTGAGGCGCTTTTTGATGGGTGACTCTGTGCGCTCGCTGGTTTGTTTGGCGCGCATCTCCTGAAGTGACTTGGCGGTATCGGCCTGATCTCTAGGACGGCTGAGGATCTCTTTTCTGATGGCATCAAAGGTTTGTTTGAGTGACACATCCCCTGCGATCCAGCGGGCTCGAATCAGCGCTTGATGCTCCCACAACCACGCTTCGGTTTGCTGGTAGTGACCAAACTGTTCGATGTCGCTGACCAACAGGCCCGCGCGTCCATTGGGGCGAAGGCGGGTGTCGATTTCAAAGAGCCGACCGCCGGGCAGAGGCAATTGGAGCATCGAAATAAGCCTTTGTGCGATCTTGGCAGTATCGTTGGCGGCCTGCCCGTGCGCATGCAAGAACACGCAATCTAGATCGGAGGCATAGTGCAGGGTTTGAGCGCCGGCATTGCCATAGGCAATCACTGCCATCGGGGCGTCGGGAGCCAGACTTTGTAAGATCGTCTCAATGCAAGTCTCAGCGACTTCAGTCAGCTGTTGGCTTGCTTGTTCGGTTGTGATCGATCGGTTGATTTCAGCCCAAGCCGTTTTTAGAAACGCCGTTTGGCGCCATCGGCCCAGTTGGTTGAGGCCAGATTCGGGGTCCTCAGCGCTGATCGATGGTGCGCTGGGCATCACAAGGCCATGTTGCGGATCAATCAAGTCATCCAGAAGCTGAGGTGAGTCAATCACCCATCTGGCCATGCGCTCGCTGGCTCGGAATGCTTTGATGACTTGATCGGTGATTTCAGGCCGCTCAAATAAGAGCGCCAAATAAGCCGAGCGTTGTGCAATGCGCTCAATCAACCCGAGCATGTCATCGAGTCCCAACAAGGGATGGTCATGGACAATGATTTTCTCGATAAGCTCAGGCATAAAGCGGTCCAACCTGAGTCTGCCTTCTCGGCTCAGTGGCCGTTTGTTTAAGCGGCCCGACAGTTGCGTCAACGAACCACTCATGGTCATGGCATCGTCTTGTGTCATCCCTCGCGCTGTCAGCGCCACTGAAAGATCAGGAGACGGTGGCCAGGCGATCTTTGCTTGCGGGCGCCTTGTTTGATCGAGGAAACGGCTTTGAAATTCCGAAGCCACCCAGTCTCTGTGCGCCTTAAGTGTTTTCATTAAATCGCTCGCACTGGCCATGCCCATTAGATGGGCCAGTCGATCCAACTCAAGCCCAGGCCCGGGCAATCGGTGGGTCTGTTGCCCGGTCATGGCCTGCAGGCGATTTTCAAGGGTGCGCAAAAAGCCATAGGCATCGCGCATCTTATGAGCGGTGGGTGCATCCAAATGCCCCAGGTGTTCGAGCGAGCAAAGGGCGGGCAAGAAACCAGTCAGCTGACACTTAGGCGTGCGACCTCCTTCTAGAAGTTGCAAGCTTTGTACCAAGAATTCCAATGCCCTGATGCCACCTGGGCCTCTTTTGATGTCCAGATCACCGCCTTGCTGCTGGCTTTGGCCATCGATCTTCTGATGCAAGGCGCGGAGTGAATCAAAGATCCCGTAGTCGAGGTAGCGCCGATAAATAAATGGCTTGAGCGTTTTCAAAAGCATGGCAGCCGCATCGGCATCGCCTGCAACATGGCTGGCTTTGAGCCATGCATAGCGCTCCCAGGTGCGTCCCTCGCTCACGAAGTAAGCTTCCATGGCCCCCAGTGACCACACCAAAGCACCGGTGGATCCAAAGGGCCGAAGCCGAGTATCCACCACCCACACACGGCCTTGTGATGTGACGGTTTCTAAGCGCTGGATCACGCCTTGGCCGACCAATGAAAGATACTGGCCAGTATCCAATTGGCGCCGACCGGTCGCTTTGCCTTGGGTGCGATAGGTCATGACCACATCAATATCAGAATTGAAGTTCAACTCATGGCCACCGAGTTTGCCCATGCCGATGATGGACAGATGCACAGGCTCCCCATCATGACCCATCAGGTCGCCATGCAATTGAGCCACCTCAGCCTCAGCCGAGGCCAGTGCCAAACTCAAGCAATCTCTGGCGATGGCAGAGAGGCGATGGCCCATGGCCTCGATGTCCACCTCACCACTGAGGTCTTGCCAAAGGGCATGAATGGACGCCTCAGCGCGATACTTTCGAAGCGCGCTCATCACAGCATCGGCACCATCGAGCTCTGCCAACAAGGGCAAGGCAGGCGTTCCAGTGAGGCTGTGCGCGACCATGCCTGGAAACTGGCGCTCGGCTTTGGCCACATAGTCACACAGACCGATCAGCTCATCGGCAGATAACTCAATGGGGTAGGTGTCCATGGCCTGACTCATGTCGCCATTATGGCGCACCAAGACCATGGATGGCTTTATTGAGCTTGCCTCTTTGAGCTATGGGCCATCGCCATGGAGCAAAAAAAACCCCGGCATGGGCCGGGGTTTTTAGGCTTTCGTAAAAGGTGATTGGGACGAAATTACATCATACCGCCCATGCCACCCATACCGCCCATGCCACCCATATCAGGCGCACCGCCGCCTTCATCTTTCTGAGGCTTGTCAGCGATGGCGGCTTCAGTGGTGATCATGAGACCAGCAACAGAAGCAGCATTTTGCAGCGCTGAGCGGGTCACTTTGGTTGGGTCCAAGATCCCTTCTTCGATCATGTCCACATACTCACCCGTGGCGGCGTTGTAACCGAAGTTACCTTTGCCTTCACGGACTTTCGCCAGAACCACAGAAGGCTCACCACCTGAGTTAGAGACGATCTTACGAAGCGGCTCTTCCATGGCGCGCATGGCAATCTTGATGCCCACGGTTTGCTCTTCGTTTTTGCCAGTGAGGCCTGAGATCGCACTCAGTGCGCGAACCAAAGCAGTACCACCGCCAGGGACCACGCCTTCTTCTACGGCAGCGCGGGTGGCGTGCAGTGCATCTTCAACCCGTGCTTTTTTCTCTTTCATCTCAACTTCAGTCGCAGCACCAACTTTGATCACAGCCACACCGCCAGCGAGTTTGGCGACACGCTCTTGGAGCTTCTCACGATCATAGTCAGAGGTGGCTTCTTCAGCTTGAACACGGATTTGGCTCACACGGGCTTCAATGCCAGCCGCATCACCAGCACCATCGATGATGGTGGTGTTTTCTTTGGTGATTTGGACTTTCTTGGCTGAACCGAGGCTGTCGAGTTCTGCTTTCTCCAAGCTCAAGCCCACTTCTTCAGAAATCACTTGGCCACCAGTCAAGATCGCCATGTCTTCTAGCATGGCTTTACGACGGTCACCAAACCCTGGGGCTTTAACAGCAGCGACTTTGACGATGCCACGGAGGTTGTTCACCACCAAGGTCGCCAGCGCTTCGCCTTCCACATCTTCTGCAACAATCAACAAGCTTCTGCCGGACTTGGCAACGCCCTCTAAGATGGGGAGCATTTCACGGACATTCGAGATTTTCTTGTCATGCAGCAAGATATAGGGGTTGTCTAAGTTCACCTGCATGGTCTGCTGATCGGTCACGAAATAAGGTGATAGGTAACCGCGGTCAAACTGCATGCCCTCGACCACGTCGAGTTCGTTTTGCAGCGACTGACCTTCTTCAACGGTGATCACGCCTTCTTTGCCCACTTTGGTCATCGCTTCGGCGATGATGCTGCCGATCTCTTCATCAGAGTTGGCAGAGATGGTGCCGACCTGAGCGATGGCTTTGTCATCTGAGCAAGGTGTTGAGATCTTCTTCAGCTCTTCCACAGCGGCTTTAACGGCTTGGTCAATCCCGCGCTTGAGATCCATCGGGTTCATGCCAGCGGCCACAGACTTCAGGCCCTCTCTCAACATGGCATGTGCCAAAACGGTGGCGGTGGTGGTGCCGTCACCCGCTGCGTCTGAAGTTTTTGAAGCCACTTCTTTGACGAGCTGAGCACCCATGTTTTCAAACTTGTCTTCGAGCTCAATTTCTTTGGCCACCGAGACACCATCTTTGGTCATGGTGGGTGCGCCGAAGCTCTTTTCTAAAATCACGTTACGGCCTTTGGGGCCCAAGGTGACGCTCACGGCTTTTGCCAGTGTGTCCACACCTTTTAAGATGCGGTTACGAGCGTCTTCTGCAAAACGTACGTCTTTAGCACTCATGATTACTGTCCTTCCAATTTCAGATTAATTCGTTGATGAGGAATCGATGGCTCAATTACTCAATGATCGCCATGATGTCGTCTTCGCGCATCACCAAAAGCTCTTCGCCGTCGACTTTGACCTCGGTGCCGGCATATTTGCCAAACAACACGGTGTCACCGACTTTCACGTCGAGTGCTTTTTGATCGCCGTTATCTAAGATCTTGCCATTGCCAACAGCCAGCACTTCCCCACGGATGGGTTTTTCAGTGGCGCTGTCAGGGATGACGATGCCACCTGGGCTGGTGCGCTCTTCTTCAACGCGTTTAACGATGACGCGGTCATGTAAAGGACGCAATTTCATGGGTTTTTTCTCCCTTCCAAAACTAATGTTAAGTGGTCTAAACACCCCAGCAGACCCACTGCAGGGGGCTTGTTTTCCGGGCTTTTGGCGATTTGGAGATCAATCATCCCCAACCAGGCCAATTCCCGATACGCCCCCAGAAGATGGTGACCCGCCAAGGGCTTTTCAAGGGCTGGGGGTGCAATCTTTTTAAGAAAGTGTGACCAAGGGGCTAGAATAGGCGGTCATGACAGAAAAAAGTGACTTCTATTTGGCCTACACCACCTGCTCAACCGAGGCCGAGGCCCGCGCCTTGGCCCAAGGTTTGGTCCAGGCCCACTTGGCTTTTTGTGTCAACATTGGGCCAAAATCAGTATCGGTTTACCCTTGGCAGGGGCAGATTGAGCAGACCGATGAGGTGGTCTTGACCATCAAGACCCGAGCAGACAAGATCGAGGCTTTAACGGCCCATGTGCGTGAGCGCCACGCCTATGAGGTGCCTGAGCTTTTATGGGTGAAGGTCGAGGGTGGGCTGGGGGCCTATCTGGATTGGGCGGGCGAGTGGTTATCCGCGTCATCAAAATGAGCGCAACAGGATAAGAGCGATGAATGTAGCAACTGGCAAAATGAACAAAGCGTTGATGGCATGCTTGGGCCTGTTCATGGCCTTGATGGGTGCCACATCCTCGCTTGCCCAGATTTCACCAGAAGATTTATTGCCCGTTGATGATGCCTTTGCGCTGGCGCACCAGCGCGTCGGTGATGAGCTGGTGCTCGATTGGGCCATCGCACCCGGTTACTACCTGTATCGCCATGCTTTTAAGGTCAACAGCACCGAGGCGCGTTTGGGCGACCCCCAAATCCCCCAAGGCACGGTGACCACCGATGAGTTTTTTGGGGAGACCGAGACTTATCGAGGCGCTGTGCGGGTGGTGGTGCCCATCTTAGAGACCCCCACTGGACCCTTTGAAGTCACCGTTACCTCCCAAGGCTGTGCAGACCTTGGGGTGTGCTATCCCCCGCATCGGGTGCGTTTCATGGCCGAAGCCCACGAAGCAATGCCTGCCAATGACGCCTTGTGGGCCAGCCCAAGTGCTTTGGGCGGCGCACTGGATGGCGTCTTGGGTGGCGTTTTGGGTGACCAAGGCGGGGCGTTGCCCGCTGAGCAGGCCTTTCAAGTCGAGGCCATTGCCACGGGCCCTGCATCGGTCTTGGTGCGTCTGCGATCCCAGCCTCAGTACTATATCTATCGAGACAGCTTGGGCTTTTCGGTCACCACGGATGGTGTTCGGGTGGTCGGTTTCGAAGCCCCCCAAGCTAAGCCCATGGTCGATGAGTATTTCGGTGAGACATCGGTCTACTTCGATGAAGTAGAGATCCCAGTTCGCTTGAGTCGGTCCGAAACCCAAGCTCAACCCATTGAAATGGTCATCGATTTTCAAGGCTGTCTGACCGATGGGATTTGCTATCCGCCGATGTCACGCGCCATCGCTTTGGATCTGCCTCCAGGGCTGGGTGATGAGCCAGACTCAGGCGTTGCCAGTGGCGTTTCTGTATTCAGCCCACCGGTCGGTCTCCAAGAACAAGACCGTTTGGCCCAAGCGCTCTCACAAACCCCCTTGTTGGCCTTGGCGCTGTTCTTGGTCGCCGGCATGTTGTTGGCGTTCACGCCTTGTGTGTTTCCGATGGTGCCCATCCTCTCGGGGTTGATCGCCGGCGAAGGGGATCAGATCAACACCGGCCGAGCGTTTCGTCTGTCTGTCATCTATGTGTTGTCCATGGCCCTTGTTTACACGGCCTTTGGTGTGGTGGCCGGTGTATTTGGCCAAAACCTGCAAGCCGTGTTCCAACACCCTGCGGTGCTCATTGCTTTTTCAGCCCTGTTTGTGTTGCTGTCATTGGCGATGTTCGGGTTTTATGAGTTGCAGTTGCCCAGTGCCGTGCAAACCAAGCTCAATGAGCTCTCTAACCGCCAAGCCGGGGGGACTTGGTTGGGTGCGGCCATCATGGGTGGCTTGTCTGCTTTGGTCGTTGGGCCTTGTGTGGCCCCTGCTTTGATGGGTGCGTTGATCTACATTGGCCAAACCGGTGATGCGGTGTTGGGTGGGGCAGCCTTGTTTTCCATGGCCATCGGCATGGGGATTCCTTTGGTGATTTGGGGCACGTCGGCCGGTCGCTGGTTGCCCAGAGCGGGGGCTTGGATGAACGCGGTCAAAGCCGTGTTTGGGGTTGGCCTTTTGGGCTTGGCGATTTGGATGCTCGAGCGCATCTTGCCAGCCGCGGTGGTGATGGCGCTGTGGGGCAGTTTATTGATCGGCTGTGCCGTTTACTTGGGTGCTCTGACCCGCTTGGCACCTGATGTCAGCGGGTGGACCAAGCTGTGGCAGGCCTTGGGCGTGATTTTATTGCTCTTGGGTGTGGTGCAATGGTTGGGTGCTTTGAGTGGGGGCCGAGATTGGACCCGGCCACTGGGCCATTGGCAAAATGGTTCGGTGCAGAGCATCTCAGCGCCCCAGTTTGTCAAACTGGACACCTTAGACCAAGTTCAAGCGGCCATTGATGCCGCTCCAGGACCGGTGTTTTTAGATTTTTATGCCGATTGGTGCGTGGATTGCATTCGCATGGAGCGGCGGACTTTTGTGGATCCTGACGTGGGGGCTGCGATGGGTGCATTTTCTTTGATCAAAGTCGATGTGACCGATTACAACGAAGACCACCAAGCGATTTTGGGTCATTTTGGTTTGATTGGGCCACCGGCGATGCTGTTTTTTGCCGATGGGGTCGAGTTGATGGATCAACGCCGCTTTGGCTTCATGCCACCTGCTGAGTTCTTGGATCATCTAAACCAAGTCCAGCGGCAAGCGCAAAGCAGACCGAGGTGATGGGCGAGGCCATGAGCGAGACAATGAAAACAGCCATGAAATGGATCATCCTTGGGTTGGTGGGGGCAGCGCTCGGCGCTGGCTTGGCTTATTTCACCCGCCCCGAACCACCCCCTGTTGGCATCGAAGGTGCCGCTGTGGGCGATCAGCGGCCAGCGCTGCAACACGCCCAACTCGATGGCACCCTGGGATCAATTGATGCCTTTGAGGGCCAGGCAATTTTGGTCAATTTCTGGGCGACCTGGTGCGCACCCTGTCGTCGCGAGATGCCTTTGTTGCAAACCACCTTTGAGGCCATGGGGGATCGCCTGGTGATCATTGGGGTCGCGATGGATGAGGCCGATGCGGTGGCGGACTTTATCGACACTTTGGGCATCACTTATCCCATCTGGGTGGGGCAAATCGATGTCTCGCAAGCCCAGCGCCGCTGGGGCAATCCCTCAGGCGCGCTGCCTTATACGGTCTTGGTCGATGAGGCAGGCATCATCCGCTGGCAACACTTGGGCGAGGTGTCTTCATCTGAGCTCGATGAGGCGCTGGCGCTGATCTTTTAGGTCTGAAGTGGCCTAAAATTTCCTCTAAGATACGCCAACGTATGTCGATCTTCTGCAAACGTGTGGACATCTGATCACAATCTGGGCACAATAATCGTTTGTGTTCATAAAAACGTCATAGGTTAGCCATGCGCATTTTGGTCCTCCACGGCCCCAACCTCAACCTGCTCGGCACCCGCGAGCCCGAGGTGTATGGCCATGTGACGCTCAAAGACATCAATGAGGCCTTGGAATCGTTTGCCGAGGTCTGCGACCTTGCCTTAGAGATCCACCAGTCCAATGCCGAACATGTGCTGATCGAGCATATTCACAGCGCCAAAGACCGGGGTGTGGATTGGATTTTGATCAACCCAGGGGCCTATACCCACACCTCGGTGGCCCTTCGCGATGCACTGGCAGCGGTCGGGATTCCTTTTGTTGAGGTGCACATGAGCCAAGTCGCCGCCCGTGAGCCCTTCAGGCACCACTCCATGATCGCTGATCTGGCCCAAGGCACCATCACAGGTTTTGGTGCTGAGTCTTACATGTTGGGTCTACAGGCCATCATCAATTTACGCGCTGATCAAGAAGATCATCACAGCCATTAGTCATCAGGTTTTATCCGGAGCACGTTCCCATGGATTTAAGAAAGATCAAGAAACTCATCGAGCTGTTGGAAGAGTCCAATCTGGCCGAAATTGAGATTCATGAAGGCGAGGAGTCGGTGCGCTTAATGCGCCAGCACCCACCCCAGCAAGCGGTGCAAGCCATTCAAGTCCCATCCCAACCCATCGCTGCCTCACCCATCCCAGCACCCTCAGCGATGACATCTAAGCTGGCCGATGAGGGCGACCATGCCCCCACCGATGTGTTGCCGGCCGGTGAGATCGTTCGCTCGCCCATGGTCGGGACGTTTTATTCAGCGCCCAATCCAGAATCGCCTGCGTTTGTCTCGGTGGGAAGCTCGGTCAGTGAAGGGGACTCATTGTGTTTGGTTGAGGCCATGAAAATGTTCAACCAAATCGAGGCGGAGTTCGCTGGCGAGGTCGTTGCCGTGTTGGTCGAAGACGGCCAGCCGGTGGAGTTCGATGAGCCTTTATTTGTGATCGCAAAACGCTGAGACCCACATGGCCCGATTTAAAAAAGTATTGATCGCCAACCGAGGTGAAATCGCGCTTCGGATTTTGCGCGCGTGTCAGTCGATGAACATCTCAACGGTCGCTGCGCATTCCACCATTGATCGCAACTTAAAACACGTGGGCATGGCCGATGAGTCGGTATGCATTGGGCCCGCTTCAGCCGCTGAGAGTTACATGAACATTCCAGCGATTATTGCTGCGATGGAAGTAACAGATGCTGAAGCCGTGCATCCAGGCTATGGGTTTTTGGCAGAGAACGCAGATTTTGCCGAACGCATCGAAGAATCCGGGTTTGTCTTCATTGGCCCAAGAGCAGAGACCATTCGCCTGATGGGCGATAAAGTCTCAGCCATCCATGCCATGCGTCAAGCCGGTGTGCCGTGTGTGCCAGGCTCGGATGGGCCCTTGGACGATGATGCAGAACGCACTCTTAGGTTGGCCGATAACATTGGTTTTCCTGTGCTCATCAAAGCCGCCGCCGGGGGCGGGGGCAGGGGCATGCGCGCTGTGGAGCGCCGTGAGGATCTCATCAAGTCAGTCAACCTCACCCGCCAAGAAGCCGAAGCGGCGTTTGGTGATGGCACGGTTTACATGGAGAAATACCTCGCCAATCCCAGACACATCGAAATTCAAGTGCTGGCGGATAAGCATGGCCATGCCGTGCACTTGGGCGAGCGCGATTGCTCGATGCAGCGCCGGCACCAAAAAGTCATCGAAGAAGCACCCGCACCGGGGATCACCGAAGAGCAGCGGGCCTACATTGGAGATGTCTGCGTGCAGGCGTGTCAGCGCATTGGTTATGTGGGCGCTGGGACGTTTGAGTTTTTGTTCGAAAACGGCGAGTTCTATTTCATTGAAATGAACACGCGGATTCAGGTGGAGCACCCTGTGACCGAAGCCATCACGGGCATTGATCTGGTCCGAGCCCAAATCGAGATTGCCTCGGGCGAGCCGTTGCCCTTCACCCAATCGGACATCCAATTCAATGGCCACGCCATTGAGTGTCGCATCAACGCCGAAGACCCCGAGCGCTTCTTGCCCCAGCCAGGCACCATCAGCGCGTTCCATGCCCCAGGTGGCCCTGGCATTCGGGTGGACTCGCACATTTATGACGGCTATACCGTGCCACCGAACTATGACTCCATGATCGCCAAGCTCATTGCCCATGGGCCCAGCCGAAAGTCAGCGATGTCCAGAATGCGTGTGGCACTCGATGAGCTGGTCTTAAAAGGCATCGTGACCAATGTGCCGCTGCATCAGCGACTGATCCGTGATGCGGGGTTCAAAGAAGGTGGAACCAACATCCACTATCTGGAAAAAACGCTCAACAAGTAGCTTGGATCAACAGACCCATGGTCCGTGACTTAAGGGCTTGGGTTGGGCTGCAGCAGGATTGAGTTTTCCCAAAAGCGATGCCGCTGTTTGATCCAGCGCTCAAGTTGGCCAAGCGCATGGTTGATCTCTGGTTCGATCACCTCTGCTTGCAGTGGGTCTTGTGTCGCTTGCACGATCCATCGATCCAGTCGGCCGAGCAGCAGCGCCCACATTGCTTGATGTCCTTGGGCGGATTCAGATTCAAAGTGCACTCGACACTGACCTGCAAACGCACGGATGGGTTTGGGCAAAGCCGTCGTCTGGCTGAGTGTTTCAAGAGATTTGAGCAGGGTTTGAGTCTCTTGGGTTTCTAGCCACATCAACAAGGCTTGTCGATGGGCTTCAATCTGTTCCAGCCGAAGCGTCATGAGGATTTCTTGGCCTGAGCCAACGCTCTGGCGTGGGTGAGCAGTTTGTCTGACTCTTTGAGTGAAGCGCTCAAGCCTTTGAAATGCTGATCCAGTGCTTGTAAGCGCATCAGGGTTGCCTCATGCCGAGCGCTGGCTGGGCGGTCATGGTGCTGGCTGAGTTTGGCCAGCTTTGCTTGGATCTCTTCTAAGTGAGCCATGATGGTGTGCGTGTTGTTCTCGTCTAGGCGCGCAACGTGTTGGATCACATCATCCAAAGCGGGTTCTGTGGCTCTAAGGAGCGCTGTGAGGCTTGGGTCGGGCTGGCTGCCTCGAAGCGACGCTGCCCAGTCTTGGAGGTCTTGTCGCAGCGCCTGGAGTGCTTCTTCGTGGTAGCTGTTGGCTTCCCCAGCTTGCATCAGGACCGCACCCATTTCCAAAGCCGTGGCGGGCACGGTCTCCATCGAACTGACCTGTCCGCTTTTATTTCGGCGCTTTGCACGTCGCCACGCGATGATGAGCAGCATGATTAGGATTAAGTGGGCCCCAAGGACCATCAGCCACTGATCTGTGCTCAGTCCTTCGGCATAGTGAATGAGGTCTTGAATGATGGTCATGGCCTGGCTCAATGGTTAATCGCTAAATAGACGTCGGTCGGTTTGCTCACCCCAAGGTCGTTAGAATAACCCCTAACACAGCCATGGAGGCGATATGAACAAACACCTCATCATGGTGATGGATGACATCGCCAAGATCAAGCCAGTCAAAGACACCTCGTTTGCGTTCTTGCTCGAAGCCAGCAGACGAGGGTATCGACTGTCTTATCTCAATGCCGAGTCACTGTGGCTGGAGGGTGCCACAGCGGGTGCTACGGTTCAAAGCATTCAGGTCTATGACGATGCCAAGCATTGGTTTGAGCTTGGGGATGTCAGCACCCATGTGTTTGGCCCATCGGACCTGGTGATGATGAGAAAAGACCCGCCGGTCGATGCCAACTACCTCACCGCCACATTGATTTTGGATCGGGCGAAATCACAAGGCGCGCGCGTGGTCAATGACCCTCAAGCGCTTCGCGATTTCAATGAGAAACTGGCCATCGCTTATTTTGGACAGTGGATGCCACCGACCTTGGTCAGCACATCCCACGAAAAGATCAAACACTTCCTCTCAGTCCATAAAAAGATCGTGATCAAACCCCTAGATGGCATGGGTGGCAGAGGCATTTTTATGATGCAAGATGGCGAGGCCAACACCAATGCCATTTTAGACACGCTCACCGAAGGACAGCGCCGTTGGGCGATGGCGCAAGCCTACCTGCCAGACATTGCCGATGGAGACAAGCGGGTGCTGGTGGTCCATGGTCAGATCGTTCCCTACATGCTGGCGCGCATACCAGGCGAGAGCGATTTTCGGGGCAACCTGGCCCAAGGCGGTCGGGGTGAAGGTCGCCCCGTGAGCGATGTCGAAAGAGCCATCGTCGAGGCGGTGGCGCCGACCTTGATGGCCCGAGGCATTCTGTTTGCTGGTCTCGATGTGATTGGGGATCGCTTAACCGAGGTCAATGTCACCAGCCCAACGTGTGTGCGCGAGCTCGATCAGCAGTTTGGTTTGAACATCGCAGGCCAATTGTTTGATGGCCTAGAAGCGAATTCAATGGGCTGAATCACCATAAGCGTGTCCCAAGCTTGGCAATTTTCCAGCGGCGGTGGTGTTGCCTGATAGAATGAGGCCATGAGTTATCTTGAGCACCAATTCTTGGTGGCCATGCCCAACATGGATGACCCCAATTTCAGTCGCGGCGTGACCTTATTGTGTCAGCACAACGACGACGGCGCTTTGGGCTTGACCATCAACCGTCCAGCAGATTTGACCGTGAATGATTTGTTCGAGCAGATGGGTTTGGACAACCACAACCCAGAAGCAGGCGAGCAGATTGTCTTCGAGGGTGGGCCGCTGCATCGCGAGCGCGGGTTTGTGTTGCACACCGCTTCCAAGAACGACCCTACGTGGGATTCCTCTCTGGTGGTGGGGCGGGGTCTTAGAATCACCACCTCCAAAGACATCTTAGAAGCCATCGCCGAAGGGCAAGGCCCGAAGCGTTTTATCGTGGCTTTGGGGTATGCCGGCTGGGGCGCGGGTCAGCTGGAGCAAGAAATTCGAGACAACGTCTGGCTCAACGTCGAGGCCAAACCCGAAATCGTTTTTGATGCCCCAGTGGACAAGCGCTGGGAGCAGGCGGTGGCCACCTTGGGTTTCAGTGCTGCTTCCCTGCAGCCCTCGGGTGGCCATGCCTAACTTGGGCGCTTATCTGGCCATCGATTATGGCAAAGCCAAGACCGGACTGGCTGTGGGCCATCCACTGACAGGTTCCGCCCAGCCCCTAGACCCCATCAAAGCGAAAAGCGATGCACTGCTCTTGGAAGGCTTGGCGCCCATCATGAAGGCCTGGCAGCCGGCTGTGGTCGTGTTGGGCTTGCCGCTGGGGCCAGAGGGCCATGACACCCCGATGAGTGAGGCCGTGCGTGCTTTTGCCGCCTCTTTGAGCCTCCAATACCCCAAGCCCACCATTGTTTTTCACGACGAGCGCATGACCTCGATGGCGGCGGCCAGCGCCCATGCTGAGCGTCGCCAAGCCGGCCGAGCGCGGGCCAAAGATGCCGCCAAACTCGACAGCATGGCCGCCAGCTTGATTTTGGAATCGTGGATGAGCAGTCAAAAGGAATCCGCATGACGCCCAAGCACCTGATTGACATCGAAAGTCTGGATGATGACTTCATTGAGCGCGTGTTGACGCGAGCGGTGGCTTTTTCTGAGGGTGCCGAGCCCATCTTGCAAAGCCACACGGTGGCCAATTTGTTTTTTGAGGCCAGCACGCGCACCCGTGTCTCATTCGAGATTGCCGCAGGACGCATGGGGCTTTCGGTGATCAACCTCGATGGCCTTCGCTCCTCGATCACCAAAGGCGAATCACTGCCCGATACCTTAGCAACGCTCTATGCCATGGGGGTTGAATTGGCTGTGCTTCGGCATGGGCAGACTGGCATCTGCCATGCGCTCTTAGATGAGCTGCCCCAGGGCATGCAGTTGATCAATGCAGGTGATGGCTGCGGGCATCATCCGACCCAAGCCTTGTTGGATGCCGCCACCCTCATGGCCAAAGGCCTGAACTTGAGTCAGTCGAAAGTGGTGATCGTGGGTGATCTTCGCCACTCGCGGGTGGCGAGATCCAATGTCTCTTTATTAAAACGCTTAAACGTGGGTGAAGTTGCCTTGGCAGGGCCCAGCCATTTGATGCCCGCCGATGGGGTTGAGTTTGAAGACATTCCCACGTTCGATGATTTGGATCGGGCCTTGGTCGATGCCGATGTGGTGATGATGCTTCGAGTCCAAAAAGAGCGCTTGGGCGAGGGCGAGGGCATTGACCCTGAGGCCTATCATGCCTCTTGGGGACTGACATCCGAGCGTTTAAGTCGAGCCAGGCCCAATGGCTGGGTGATGCACCCTGGGCCCATTAACCGCGGTGTTGAATTGAGCGGTGAGGTCGCCGATGGTCCCCGCTCCTTGATCTTGGATCAAGTTCGAATGAGTGTGTTTACCCGCATGGCCATCTTTGAAGCTTTGCTCAGTTGAGCGCTTGAGTGAGTCTACAAGGCTTAACTTTAGACCCGCTTAAGGTCTACAATAAAAAAATGATGGAATGTGTGACCTGCCCAAAGCCACACTTGGCCACTTTGATGTGTGTGGTCGCGTGATCCATGGTGGCTGAGACTCAAGAAGACCGACCACAAAGACGCATCAGAAGTTTTGTTCTTCGGCCTGGGCGGATGACGGTCGCGCAAGAAAAAGCCCTAGAAGTCTTATTGCCCAAATACGCTTTCGATCCTGAAGCACCCTGGCCGCAAGATCGGCCAGTGATCATGGAAATTGGCTTTGGCAATGGTCAGGCCTTGTTGGAGATGGCCCAGCAAACCCCTGAGGCCACCCTCATTGGGGTTGAAGTCCATCCCCCTGGGGTGGGGCGGTTGCTGATTGGCTTAGAACGCGCTCACATCGACAATGTCCAAGTGGCCATGACCGATGCGGTGGAGCTGTTGACACATCAGGTCCCTGAACAGGGTCTCGATGAGGTCAGGATTTATTTTCCAGATCCTTGGCCTAAGAAAAAACACCACAAGCGCCGATTGATCCAAAAGCCGTTCATCGAGCTACTGGCCCGTCGCATCAAGCCAGGTGGGCGGCTGCACATTGCCACCGATTGGATGCCTTATGCCGAGTGGATCGAGGAGTGGATGGCTGAGCAGACTTATTTTGAGTATCAGCCAGAGGCAGTGCATCAGCGGCCACAAACCCACTTCGAGCGACGTGGCCAACGAAGAGGGCACTCGATCGTTGATCTTGTCTATCAGCGCACGGCGGGTGAGTCGAGGTAGATGATGGTATCCAGCCTGACTTTAAGCAGCGATATGGTGTTGGTTTTGCTGGTGTTGGGCTTGACGGTATTTTTATTTGTCTCTGAGTGGATCCGGGTGGACATCGCTGCGATCGGCATCATGGTGTTGATCGGCCTATTGGGGCTGGTCCCTTCGGATCAACTATTCAATGGTTTTGCCTCGAATGCTGCGATTTCTTTGATTGCGGTGATGATCTTGGGCGCAGGTCTGGACCGAACCGGTGTGATGAATCGGGTGAGCAGTTGGATCCTCAAAGCGGGGCGTTCTTCGGCTTCACGTGTGGTGGCTTTGATCGGTGCCTCCTCGGGCATGGTCTCTAGCATGATCCAAAACGCAGGGGTCACGGCTTTGTTTATGCCGGTGGTCAGCCGAATCTCGGGCCGGATGTCGATTCCGCTGCCCCAGCTTTTGATGCCCATGGGCTTTGGTGCAATGGTGGGCGGGACCATCACCATGGTCGGTTCCTCGCCGCTGATTTTATTAAACGACTTGATGCTGACCTCCAACCGCTCGCTGCCCCCGGGCGCTGAAGCCTTGGAGGGCTTTGGCTTATTTGCTGTGACCCCGATTGGACTGGCCTTGCTGGCCACCTCTGTGGCCTATTTTTGGTTGGTCGGGCAGAAAATGTTGCCCACAGGGGAGACCAAGGGCTCGAGTGCGCCGGGCCGAACTGAGAATTATTTTGCTGAAGTCTATGGCATCGAAGGCGAGGTCTACGAGATGCTGGTGACCGTTGACTCACCGTTGGTGGGGATGCGGATCTCTGAAGCCGAGCGCCTGGAGGGTGCGCCCTTGTTTTTAGGGATTCAATCCACGGATGAGCCGAGGCTTGCGCCGCCGGCGGATGAGATGGTTTGGGTCGGCACGGTGCTGGGGGTGATGGGTACGCGCGAGCAAGTGGGCCAATTTGCGCTGGCCAATCAACTGAAACTGCAGCCCCGACTGCGCACCTTTGGTCAATTGTTTAACCCAACCCGTGCTGGTATTTCTGAGGTGGTGATTCCGCCGGGCTCTCGCTTGATTGGGCAAACCATTGGAGATTCTAAGCTCCGGTCGCGGTTCGGGATTTCAGTGTTGGCGGTCAATCGAAGGGGTGAGATCTTGCGCAACAACTTGCGCACCGAAGTATTGCAGCCAGGTGACTGTTTGGTTTCTCATTCGACGTGGTCTGATTTGGCGGAATTGGCGGATGACAAAGATTTTATCGTGGCCACCGACATCCCAAAAGAAGAGCAACGCCCCCAAAAAGTCTTCCACGCTTTGGCTTTTTTTGCGCTTTCACTGGTGTTGATTATTTTCACGGACGTTCGACTGTCGATTGCATTATTGACCGGTGCTTTGGGGATGGTGCTCAGCGGGGTGTTGAGCATGGACGAAGCCTATCAATCCGTCAGCTGGAAGACGGTTTTTTTGATGGCGAGTCTCATTCCTTTGGGCTATGCGATGGAAGCCACGGGTACCGCTGCGTGGCTCGCTGAACAGATCATTGGCTTGTTGGGCACCATGCCTGAGTGGTTTTTACAAATCGCTCTGGCCCTGCTGGCCACTTTCTTTAGTCTGGTGATGTCCAATGTGGGGGCAACGGTGTTGTTGGTTCCCATCGCGATCAATTTGGCGATTGTTACGGGCGCCAATCCTGCTTTGTTTGCTTTGATCGTGGCACTGGCTGCCAGCAATGCTTTTATTTTGCCCACACATCCGGTCAATGCCTTGATCATGGGCCCCGGAGGTTATCGGGTTAAAGATTTTGTGCGGGTGGGTGGCTGGATGTCGGGGCTTTATATTGTGGTCAGCCTTGTGATGGTGAACTTGATTTTTTAAGCACAGAACATTTGGATGCTCAATTCAATGAAGCGACCAACACCTCGATCTGCCCCTCTGATTCTTGGACTTCCACCGCTTTTAGGTGCGCATTGAGACAGGGGCCTGCCACGCATCGGCCTTGATCGGGCTCAAACACGGCCCCATGTACACAACAGACCAATTGGTTGTGCTCATCGGTCAAGAACCGGTCTGGTGAAATGTTGAGTGAGCGTCCTTGGTGTGGGCAGACATTGAACCAGGCCCGAGGAGCGCCTTGGTGGCGGGTTACAATCAAATCGATGGGGCCATGGTCTTTCGAGGCTTGATCGGGTTTGACCCGAAACTCTCGGTACTGACCGTCTATGACATCATCGCTGTTACATAGGAACAAATTGGGCATCTGGGAGTCTATAGCCATTATGAATCACAACCAACGCGATCGTTTCTATCGGTCATTTTACAGTCGTTTCCAGACGCCTTTTGACTCAAAGCCCTTAAGTCCTCTGGCGCGCATTGGATTGGTGTTGCTCACCGTCGCCATTTTGACGGTCAGTTTTATGCTGGGCTTGGTGTTCTTGGCCATTGCAGTGGGTTTGCTGGCCATGGGCCTGATCGCCATGGGAATTCAGCGCCTGTTGAACGGGAAGCCCAAGCCCGTGGATGATGACAACATCGAAGTCAGCTACCGTGTGGTTCATCGAACCAGAGACGACTGAGGGTTGAGAACGGCATCTTTATAGATGCCCAGTCATTATTCGCACCGCTCTATGAGCGGTTGATCAGCCCCAGCAGTAAGATCACCGCAAACATCACCGCCACCCAAAAGGCCATGGCGCCGATCGGCCATGATTGGCCTAAGTGTTTCAGCGGCGACTTAGGATGGGCAACCCATTGCCCCGCTTGGTTGAAGGCTGGCGTCATGCCATCGATCAGCCCGCGCCAAGCGCGTGCCACAGATGTGGGCACCGTCACCAGCAAGAACCGGTAGATCACCTCAACATCGTAAAGTCTGGCCTCATAGTGACGGGGTAAGCCCCAGCCAATTCGGGCCAAGGTCAGATACACCAAGCCCGCGCTGCCCAGCATGATGAATTGCGAAAGGATCTTCTTGGCAGTGAATACATCTTCCGTGCTGGCAAACGGCCTCAAGCCATCCAGCAAGCCTGGGAAGACGCCTGCCACCAACAGCAAGATGACTGGGATCAAGAGCGCCATTTGTTGCACACCAGGCACATGAGCCATCTGTGCAGGCATGCTTGGCATCTCTTGTGGTGCCAAGAAGACCCGCCATGCGATTCTGACCCAGCCATACAAGATCCCCACCACTGAAAGCGAAACCAGCAACCAATAGAGGAGGTGGGGGAGGCTTGAGGTTTCAATGGCGCTGAGCATCAGTTTTTTGCTGATGAACGCACCGGTGAACGGCAGCGCGATGTTGGCCAGCACCGCCACCGCAACACAAAGGCCCACGATGGGCCAGTGCTTGGCCAGACCACCCAAGCGATCCGCATCGGTGGTATTGAAATGAATCAGAATCAAAGCCATTGCCATGAATAAGGTCATCTTGAACAAGACATCCATGACAATGTGTAAAGCCACCCCATCGAGTGCCGTGGGGGTGCCCACACCAATGGCCACCACCATTAAGCCCAGTTGCACCATCATCGAATAGGCCAAGACGCGTCTGAGGTTGTTCTCAGTCAACACATAAGCGATCGGCCAAAGCGCCATAACAACCCCGATGGGCACCAAAGCGCTTTCTCCTGGGAAGACCCGCATCAAAGACAACAGACCGACTTTGGTGGTCACCACAACAAGCACTGCAAGTCCTGCCACCGATGCTTTGGGGTAGGCATCCACCAGCCACACATGAACCAATGGGAAACCCGTCTTAATGCCAAAGCCAACCAGCAGCAACCAGCCCGCCCACCCATTCAGAGCCACAGGCCCCACTGACCAATCTCCGCTTTGCTGGGCGTGCAACAAGATCCCAGCCAGCACCGTCACACCAGCAGCAATTTGGAACAGGAGATAGCGAACCCCAGATTGTGTGGCGACTTCATCGCGACGTGCGAGCACCAAAGCGGCACCACTCAAGGCAATGATTTCGAAAAAGACAAAGAAGCTGAGCCAGTCGCCCGCCATCGCCACACCGATCCCCCCGGCCAAATAAGCCAACAGTGCGCCATGTTGCAGCCGCTCTTTGATCGGGCTGATAAAGAGCGCACCAATGAAGGCGGCCACATGAAACAAACCCACCATCAACAAGCCCAAGGCATCGACCCTGACCGGATGAAGTGTTTGGTCCATAAATGGCAGATGGAGGTTTAATCCAGGCTCAAGCACTTGCCAAGCAACAAGTCCTGAAACCACAGGCGTCAGTGTGCTGATGACCCAGCTCAAGCGCTGGGGCAGGAGCGAAATGAGACCCACGCCGCCTAGAAAAATGAAGAAAGGAAACAACAACGACCACTCAGTCATCATTTCTCTCCTGATGTGATCTCAATAAGCGACGGTCAACAGCGGCAATCAGCAAAGCAATGACCACCGCTAAGCCGCCGACCAAGGCATAAGAGATAAGGCCCATCATGAGACCAAGCCTTTGGCCAGCTCAAACAGTGGCTCGGGGTAGAAGAACAACACAATGCATGCCCCTGCCGTGATGCCCATCGCGATCCGCTGCGCCCATGGGGCTTCGTGGATGCCTTCGGTGGGCACGCCCTCAGCAGCCGGTGCAAAAAAGCCACGGATGGGGATGATTAAGAGATAGAGAATGTTTAACAAGGAGCTCAACATCAAAGCACCGGCCACAATCCATTGCTCAGCCGAGAGGCTTCCCAAGAGCAAGTACCACTTGGACCACATGCCCCCGAAAATCGGCAGGCCAATGATGGACAAAATACCAATGGTCATGAACGTAAAGGTATAGGGCATGACCCGACCCAAGCCATCAAACTCTTTGATTTTTTTGCGGTTGGAGGCCACTTGAATAGCACCTGCAGAAAAGAACAAGGTGATCTTTGCCACCGCATGCATGGCCATTTGCATCACGCCCCCGATCACCGCCAAGGGGGTGGCGACCATGGCGCCCACAATGACATAACTCAATTGCGCCACCGTTGAATACGCGAGCCTCGCTTTCAAATCATCGAGCCGCAACGCCACCAAGGAGGCAGCGACAATGGTGAATGCGGCCACCCAAGCCACCCAAAGCCCTGCACCGGTGGTTTGTAAGGTCTCAATGCCAAAAACAAAAATCGCGACTTTCAAAATCGTAAACACACCGGCTTTGACTACCGCGACGGCATGCAACAAGGCGCTCACAGGCGCGGGTGCGACCATCGCAGAGGGCAGCCATTTGTGCATGGGCATCAAAGCCGCCTTACCGATGCCGAAGGCGAACAAACCGACCAAGACAGGGATCCAGTGCGGGTCGATGTGTCCGGCAATGATCCCACCTGTTTGGAACTCTAAGGTGCCTGTGGCGGCATACGTCCAAATGATGGCCGGCAACAACAAACCGATCGAAGAGGCCAGCAAATAAAACAAATACACCCGCCCCCCGCGTCTGGCGTCTTCTGAACCAGAGTGCGTCACCAAAGGATAGGTGGAAAGCGTCAGCACCTCATAGAAAATAAACAGGGTCAGGAGGTTGGCGCTGAAGGCGATGCCCGCTGCTGCACCCAAGGCAATGGCATAACAAGCAAAAAAACGAGCCAGATGCGGGTATTTCATGTGCTTCATGTAGCTTTGGGCATACAAAGTCGCCACCAGCCACAGGCTTGCCCCAATCAAGGCGAACAACAGACCCAACGGCTCGACCGAGAAACCAATCGCCACACCTGGCAATAGCTCACCAAAGGTTTGGACAGCCCCTTGGCCCGACAGGGTGGGGCCCACATGCCCCAACACCGCCAAGAAAAATGCGATTGAGGCCAACCAACCAAACGCATCCCGAAGCTTGGGGTGGTTGTGGGAAGCAGCAATGGCCAGCGCACCGATGAACGGGATCAACACCACCCAAATGGGAGAGAGCACAGGGATCATGCTCATGGCATCACGCCCAACAAGGTCTTGGCAGCTTGACCGGCGGCCTCAAGGCTAAAGCGGGTATCCAGGCCAAAATAAAAGTTCAAAGCGACCATCAACCAAAGAGGAATCAGTAACCCCAAAGGCGCTTCCTTGACGGGTGTGGCGCCCGCCAAAGGCGCTTTAAACCAAGCCGCCTCAATCACCCGCCAAATGTAGTAAACCGCCATAAATGAGGTGATCAGTATCAGCACCACCAACCACACAAGGCCTGCATCCAAGGCACCCCAAATCAGATACCACTTCGAGATGAACCCAGCGGTGGTGGGTACCCCAATCAAAGAAAGACCGGCCAAGGCGAAGGCGGTCATGGTCCAAGGCATTTGCCGGCCAACCCCATAAAACGCTTCAATGCGCGAAGACCCCGTGCGATACATCACAGTCCCCAAGGCCATGAAGAGTGCTGCTTTCATCAGTGCGTGGTTGAACAAATGAACGAAGGTGGCTGTGAGTCCAATCACACTGACCAATGAGACCCCCAACACCAGATAACCGACTTGCGCCACCGATGAGTAGGCCAGCATTCTTTTTAAGTTGGGCTCAAACATCGCCACCCATGAACCCACCACCATGCCTGCGACGGCCAAGACCATCAACAAAGTGGCCAGAGGCACTGCCCCGAAGCTATAGTCACCGCCAAAGATGGTGTAGATGAATCGAAGCATCACATACAAAGCGACTTTTGTTGCGCTGCCGGCCAAAAAAACGGTGATGATGTTGGGCGCAAAGGCGTAGGCGTTTGGAAGCCACAGATGAAGGGGCAGCAGCGCAAGCTTGAGGGCCAAGCCCACAATGATGAAAGCAAAGCCCGCGCGGATCGCATTGGTATCGGCCACCGCGGGAATGCGCTCGGCCAAATCCGCCATGTTGAGCGTTCCCGTCATCATGTACAAAAAGCCGATGCCGATCAGAATAAAAGTCGCACCAATCGTGCCCATGATCAAATAACGAAACGCAGCCAATAGACCGCGGCGGTCTTGGCCATAAGCAATCAAGGCATAGGTCGATAAAGATGAGATCTCTAAAAAGACGAAGACGTTAAAGGCATCGCCTGTGAGCGTGATGCCCAAAAGTCCTGCCAGGGTCAGCAAAAAGAGCGCATAAAAAATGCCCTGCCGCTCAGGGATCTCTTGATCGGCACTGACTTTTCCCCACAGTAAGGCCAGCATGGCCACGCCTGAGACAATGAGGGCCACCAAGGCATTGGCATGATCAACCCGATACTCGATGCCGATCGGTGGTGCCCAGTTGCCAAAGGCATAGCTCATGGGCTCATGCCCCAAGCCCTGCCACACCAAAAACGACAGTACCGTGCTGGCCACCGCAGCACCGAAGGCCACCAGCCAAGGGGCGGTTTTGCCAGGGAGCAAGGCAACCACCCCTGACAAAATCAGCGGCGTCAAGACAATAAAAGGCATCCACTGGACCAAGGTCATGGCTAGATCAATGCTCCTCAGGCTCGTGGCTGGGATCACCAATCAAGTCATCTTCAATCGTCCCGTAGGCCTCATTGATCCTAACCGCCAAGGCCAAACCCACCGCGGTGGTAGCCACACCGACCACGATGGCAGTGAGGATTAAGACATGGGGTAAGGGGTTGGAGTAGATCTCTACACCTTCGCGTAACACAGGCGTGGCTCCGCCGATCACTTTGCCTGCTGAGATAAACATAATAAAGACGGAGGTCTGGAACAGACCCAAGGCCATCAATTTTTTATCCATGTTGCCGTGCGCGATGACGCCATAAAAACCGATCATCATCAAAAGAATGACCACCCAGTAGTTGAAGTAACTCAACACCACGCTCATCAAGAATCATCCTCTGAAGCCATCTGGGCTTCATCCCACTCGCGTTTTCTTCTGGCAAACATCGTAAAGATCAACATCACCACGGTCGCTACCGTGATCCCAATGCCAAGCTCAACGGTGATGATGCCTGCTTGCTGAGCGGCTTTGGGGCTATCGAGCAAAGTGGAGAAGTCCAAGAACAGACCGCCCATGAACACATTGGCCAAGCCCACCGCGCAATAGAGCATGACGCCCAAGACCATCAGCACATACATGGCCCGCTCTGGAATGACTTCAAGCCCCAAATCAAGCCCGTAGATCAGCACAAACAAAATCCAAGCGGCGGCAAAGACCACACCTGCTTGGAAGCCACCGCCTGGAGAGTACTCGCCGTGGAATTGGATGTAGAGGGCAAACAGCATGATCAAGGGGATCAAAAACCGCGCCACGATTCGAAGAATTTTGTTATCGCTCATCACGACGCCCCTGCTGGATCACTTTGCGACGGCGTCTGGGTTTGACGCTCAACAAAGCATAGACCGCCAAGCCCGCCGTCAAAATCACAAAACCCTCGCCCAGGGTATCGATGGAGCGGTAGGACGCCAGCACCGCAGCGACCATATTGGGGATGCCCATATCATCATAAGTATTGGCAATGTATTGCGCCCCGACATGGGTGTGCGCAGGACTTTGGGGATCTCCAAACTTTGGCAAATCAAAGGTGGCGTAGACCAAAAAAGCGCCTGTGACGCCCACCACGGCCAGAGCGGTCCAATTGTGACGCCAGGGCTTCACAGGGGGCGCTTCCTCTCGGTCGACCAAAGTCAGCGTGGCCAAGAATAACAATGTGGAGATGCCTGCCCCAACAGCCGCCTCAGTGAGGGCCACATCCCCTGCATCAAGCACCACAAAAAGACCGGCCGAGATCAATGAGTAGATCGCAAACAGCATGGAGGCGGTGAATAAATCCCGCACATGGATGACCGCAATGGCAACCACCACCAAAAAAATCAAAAGGCCGATGTCGATTAAGTATTCGATGACACACCTCCGGTGTTTACGGCCTTGGATGGATCTTCAATCTTGCCTTCTAAGGGCTTGATGCCATCGCTTAAAGCCGCACGTGCCAGGGCATGGCTGGCGGTGGGTGCGGTGAAGAGCAAAAACAGCAAAATGAGTGCCAGTTTCAAGGTCAACAGGCTGATGCCGGCCTGCAAGATCAGGCCTGTGATGATCATCAGCGCACACAAGGTATCGGTCATGCCCGCAGCATGCAGCCGTGTATAAAAATCAGGGAAACGCAACACACCCAGCGCGCCCAAGACACCGATGACCCCGCCGCCCAGGAGCAGTACTCCTGAGATCACATCGATCAACCACTCACTCATGGGCAGTGTCTTCTGTCGGGGCGTGGGTCGCGGCCAGATCGCCTGAGCGCGCGAGTTTCATGACGGCGATCACAGCCAAAAAGTTAATCAAAGCATAGACCAAGGCCACATCGACCAAATCGCCATTGCCAGAGAACACAGAAATCAAAGCCACCACCAACACCGTCTTGGTGCCGATGACATTCACCGCCAAGATCCGATCATAAATGGTCGGCCCTTTGAGCGCTCGGATGAGCGCAATGGCCATGGTCAAAAAGACCAACAGCACTGAGATCACATACACCACCATCATGGTTGGGTCCCCAAAGGCAGGCGGGGATTGCCCGCTTGGCTTTCCAGCCACAAGACCTTGTCGGCCATCTCACCTGATTGCAGCCCTTGAGCAGAGGCATCGTCCAAGGCATGGACTGTCATCACCTCAGGGGTGACCTCTAGGGTCACGGTACCCGGCGTCAGCGTGCATGAGTTGGCATAGGTCACGCGAGAGACCGCGGTGTGTTGAGGCACAGGCACTTCAATGATTTGAGGGCGAATTTTACTGGGTGACAAGACGCGCTTGGCCACATGGACATTGGCACTGATGATCTGGCCGACCAACCAAGCCCAATAGGCAAAGAGCTTTGGGAAATAAAGGCCTGGGTTGTGTTCAACGCCGACCACATCCATCCGAAGCGAAAGCCACACCACCAAGGCAATTGAGCATCCGCCCAAGATGAACAGCAGTGGCTTGTAGACGCCAGAAACAGCGAGCCACAGGGCAGCAAGGGTCAAAATCAGTGAAAAAACGTAACGCATATGGGTCTAGATATTAGCAAGACCCGAGACCAAGTTTTGAAAAATCGGTCACAGATACGGCGAAAACAACCAGCAAATCGAATCTCGAAGGCGCGTCAAAAATCCGCGGCCATCGACGTCTTCTAATGTCACGGGCCGCCCCGCATCGGCCGCTTTATCAATCAGTGCATGCATGGCTTTGGCAAAAGCATCGCCATAGATTTCCACTTGAAGCTCAAAATTCAATCTCAAACTTCGAACATCCCAATTGGCCGAGCCAATGACGGTGTAGGCCTCATCAATGACCAACAATTTCCCATGGTGGAAAGGCGGTGGCTGATAAAACACCCGAACCCCCCGAAACAACAGCTCCCAGAGCATGTTTTGCGTCGCCCAGTGCACGAAGGGCAGGTTGTTCTTACTGGGCAGCACCAAGACCACATCGATGCCCCGAATGGCCGCGCCTTGGATGGCGCTGACCAATTCTCTGGGCGGTAAGAAATAAGGTGTCATGATCCGAACCGAGTGCCTGGCCTGCGACAAAGCAGCAATAAAGAGCATGGTCAGGCGGTCCAGATCCTCATCCGGGCCATCGGTCACGGCCCGAGCTTGGACGGGATGGGTCAAAGAAGCCGGTGGGGGTGGGGGCAGGCGCTGGGGCAGGGCATGCCCGTACTCGCTGCTCATGGTCCACAGACGTTCAAACTCTTCACGCAGTTGCTTTGTGATTGGCCCAGTCAATCGAAAATGCAAGTCATTGGTCGGGTGTCGGTTCTCTTTGTCTTTGGTCTGGTGTCGATACGAGAGATTGATGCCCCCGGTCATGGCAAAGTCGTCATCGACCAAAAAAATCTTATGATGCGAGCGCATGTTGATCGAGATCGATGGGGGCAGCAGGCGAGGGGGTAAGAACAAGGCCACGGTCACGCCCGCTTTTTTCAATGCCTGCGTGATCGGCGGTCTGGAATACAGCCGTCCCACCCCATCAATGATCACAAAGGCCTTCACCCCACGTAAGACCGCTTGGCCCAGCGCCTCGACAAACGCCATGCCCACCCGGTCTCGGTCAAAGATATACGTGGCAATAAAGATGTGGTGCTGGGCTTTGGCGATCGCGGCCAGCATCGCATCGAACGTCTCCTCACCGGCTTGAAAAAGCTCAATCCCATTACCATCGACCAGGGGGTAGCGGCTTAAGGCTTGGCCTGCTTGCCTCAATGGATGGGTGGGGTCTTGGGCATGCGCTTTGGCTTCGGCCAAGGGGCTTAGATGATGAGGGTCTTGGCCGGCCTCGAGCGATGGCGGGTCTATGGTCTGATCATGATTGAGCGGCCCGCCTCGGTCGGTGTTAAAGAAAGAAAGGCCCAAGCCCATGCGCTGGGCGCGGCCACGGGCGCGATTGAGGCCAAAAAAGAGATACAAGATCGGGCCTGCCAGCGGAAACAGCACGCAGACCGCAATCCAGCCAAAGGCGGCCCGAGAGTCTCTCTTATAAAGAAGCGCATGCAAGGCCGTGGCCGGGGCCAGCAGGGCATGAAACAAGAGTGGGATCAGGGCTTCTGGGCTCATGGCCACCAGTGTAGCCCTTTCATCGCAGTTCATGACAGTTGATCACAGGGGGGTGCATCCTCACATCGCTTCGGCTACAATAGATATCTTTCTATCCGTATTGAGAGATATAGTTACATGAAAGGTCGCGTTTTTACCTCAGAATCCGTCTCTGAGGGCCATCCAGATAAGATGGCCGATCAGATCTCAGATGCCATCTTGGATGCCATCTTGACCCAAGACCCCAACGCCCGGGTCGCCTGTGAGACCTTCATCAAAACAGGCGCTGTCATCGTGGGCGGTGAGATCACCACCAGCGCGTGGGTGGATCTAGAAGACTTGATCCGCGATGTGGTGGTAGACATTGGCTACAACAGCTCGCGGGTGGGTTTTGATGGCAGCACTTGCGCTGTGATCAACATGATTGGCAAACAATCGGTGGACATCGCCCAAGGCGTGGATCGCCAATTGCCAGAAGAGCAAGGCGCGGGTGACCAAGGCTTGATGTTTGGCTATGCCTCCAACGAGACGCCGGTGTTGATGCCAGCGCCCATTTACTATGCCCATCGCTTGGTCGAGCGCCAAACCGATCTTCGCAAAAGCCATGACAACCCACTGCCTTGGTTGCGTCCGGATGCCAAAAGCCAAGTCACGCTTCGCTATGACGGCAACACGCCCGTGGGGATCGATGCGGTGGTGTTATCGACCCAGCACGATGAAGACGTGAGCTTAGAAGAGATCCGCGAAGGCGTGATGGAGCACATCATCAAGCCCATCTTGCCGACTGAGTGGTTGAGCAGCAACACCAAATACCACATCAACCCAACAGGCAAGTTCGTGATTGGCGGACCCGTGGGTGATGCGGGTCTGACCGGTCGTAAGATCATTGTCGATACCTATGGTGGCATGGCACGTCACGGTGGGGGTGCCTTCTCAGGCAAAGACCCATCCAAAGTAGATCGGTCTGCGACTTATGCCGCGCGTTATGTGGCCAAGAACATTGTGGCCGCCGGTCTGGCCGATCAATGCGAGGTGCAAGTCAGTTACGCCATTGGTGTGGCCGAGCCCACTTCGATTTCGGTGACCACGTTCGGCACCGGCAAAGTGTCAGAGGAAGTGATCGAGCAATTGATCCGTGATCATTTTGATCTTCGCCCTTACGGCATCGTCAAGATGCTGGACTTGCTCCACCCCATGTATCGCCCCACCTCAACCCATGGCCATTTTGGTCGGACCTCTGAGGTGATTGAAGTGGCGGGTCAGCGCTTTGAGACCTTCACTTGGGAGAAAACCGACAAAGCCGAAGCGCTGAAAGCAGCCGCCGGCATCTGATTTCTTAACTTATCCATTCAATCAAAAGGACACCAACATGAGCGCAAAACATCAAGACACAGCCAACAGCGTCTTGTTCGACAGCACCATCGCTTCAGTCGAGCATGACTATGTGATTAAAGACATAACAGAGGCCGCCTTTGGTCGCAAAGAGCTCGAGATCGCTGAGACCGAAATGCCAGGTCTGGTACAGATCCGTGAAGAGTTCAAAGCCGATCAGCCCCTGAAAGGCGCGAAGATCGCAGGCTCCTTGCACATGACCATCCAAACCGCGGTGTTGATTGAAACGCTCGTTGAGTTAGGCGCTGAAGTGCGCTGGGCGTCTTGCAACATCTACTCAACCCAAGACCACGCGGCAGCCGCCATGGTCGAGCGAGGCATTCCCATCTTTGCTTTCAAAGGTGAGAACTTGGTCGAGTACTGGGAATTCACCCACAGAATTTTCCAATGGCCTGACGGCAGCACAGCCAACATGATCTTGGACGATGGCGGCGATGCCACCATGCTCTTGAATCTGGGCTCGCGCGCTGAAGAAGACCCATCGGTGCTGGATAACCCAGGCAGCGAAGAAGAGCGTGCGCTGTTTGCTTCGATCAAAAAGCGTCTGCAAACCAACCCAGGCTGGTACACCGAAGCTTTGAAAAACATCCAAGGGGTCACCGAAGAGACCACCACGGGTGTCAATCGCCTCTATCGCATGCAAAAAGAAGGCACATTGAAGTTCCCAGCGATCAATGTGAACGATTCAGTCACCAAATCAAAATTCGATAACCTCTATGGTTGCCGTGAGTCACTGGTTGATGCGATCAAGCGCGCGACCGATGTGATGATCGCTGGTAAAACCGCCATTGTGTGTGGTTATGGCGATGTGGGCAAAGGCTCAGCGCAATCGTTGCGTGCTTTGAGTGCCAATGTCTGGATCACCGAGGCCGACCCCATTTGTGCGCTGCAAGCAGCGATGGAAGGCTACAAAGTGGTCAACATTGAAGATGCTGGCATTATTGAGGCCGCAGATATCATCGTGACTGCCACCGGCAACTTCAACGTGATTCGCAACGATCATATGCTTCGCATGAAAAACGAAGCGATTGTGTGCAACATCGGTCACTTTGACAACGAAATCGATGTGGCTTCCTTGGAGCAATACGAGTGGGATGAGATCAAGCCGCAAGTCGATCACATCACCTTCCCCGATGGCAAGCGCATCATCTTGTTGGCCCAAGGCCGCTTGGTGAACTTGGGCTGTGCCACAGGCCATCCCAGCTTTGTGATGTCAAACTCGTTCACCAACCAAACGCTCGCCCAAATCGAGCTTTGGAAGAACGGTGATCGCTATGACAACGAAGTCTATGTGTTGCCTAAGCACTTGGATGAGAAGGTCGCGCGTTTGCACTTAGACCGAATTGGTGCCCGCTTGACAGAACTCACACCAGAACAAGCCGACTACATCGGTGTGCCACAAGAAGGCCCATTCAAGCCTGAGCACTACCGCTACTGATCCACGGGCTTGGGACTGGATGCGTTTTTTATTAATGCCATAAGCGATGATGAAGACGCATCCAGTCAGTTTTGAGTTCTTTCCACCACACGAGCCTGACGCTCAGGCTCGTTTGTTGGCCACTGCAAACGCATTGGTCGCACTCAATCCCGAGTATGCTTCGGTCACTTTTGGTGCGGGGGGCTCGACCCGCCAGCGCACCCGAGACACGGTGCTCGATTTACTCACCAACACGTCCTTGAAAGCAGCCCCCCACATCTCGTGCATGGCAGAAGACCAAGCCGGCATCTTGGAATTGCTCACCACCTATCAACAAAGTGGCGTGGATCGCTTGGTGGTGCTTCGGGGGGATCGGCCTTCTGGGGGCGGCCGCGGGGTCTTTTCTTATGCGATTGATCTGGTGCGCTTTATACGAGAACACTTTGGCCATGCCTTTCACATCGAAGTGGCGTGTTATCCCGAGCACCATCCAGAATCAGACTCGCCCGCCACGGATCTGAAACACTTCAAAGAAAAAGTTGAGGCGGGTGCCGATGGCGCCATCACCCAGTATTTTTTCAATGCCGACAGTTATTTTCGTTTTGTTGATGAGGCACGTGCTTTGGGTGTGGCCATCCCGATCGTCCCTGGCATCATGCCGATCACCAACTACACCAAACTGGCGCGTTTTTCTGCCACCTGTGGGGCTGAGATCCCGATGTGGATGGCCAAGCGCTTGAGTGCTTGGGAAGCCTCAGGCGATACCGCTTCTCTGCAGGCATTTGGGCATGAGGTGGTGGTGGACTTGTGCCAGCGCTTGATCGAGGGCGGCGCACCATCGCTGCACTTTTACACCCTCAACCAAGCCAAGCCCACGCTCTCGTTGTGCGAGAGCCTTGGGCTGATTTCCGCGCAGTAGCGTTTTAGTCTGTGTTGCCTTCATCGCCATAAATGGCGATGGTCATGCGCCCTTGGGTGTCTATGGAGGCCCGATACATCCCCTCGGTGTTAAACGGCATGGCGATGGTGCCGTGCTTGTCCATGGCAATCACGCCACCCTCGCCGCCGGCCTCGACCAAGACATCATTGACCACCACATCGGCCGCCTCGCCCAACGATAGGCCCTGATAGCGCATGCGCGCACAGATGTCATAAGCCACCACGTGGCGGATAAAAAACTCACCATGGCCGGTGGCGCTCACCGCACAGCTCTCATTGTCTGCGTAGGTGCCTGCACCAATGATGGGTGAGTCCCCAATCCGACCCCAACGCTTGTTGGTCATGCCGCCGGTGGAGGTGCCTGCCGCCAAGTTGCCCATTTGATCGAGCGCGACAGCGCCGACCGTTGAATACCAGGGTGCGTTCGGTTGAAGCAGGCCTGCTTGCTGCATGCCTTGCCATTGCTGATAGCGAAAGTCGGTGATGAACCAATCGGCTTCAATGAACTCAAGCCCTTGGCTTTGGGCAAACACCTCCGCCCCTTGGCCACTGAGCATCACATGCGGTGAGTTTTCCATGACCGCGCGGGCTGCTTTGATCGGATACCGAATCCCCCCATCCAAAGTGCTCGCACCCGCGATGGCACCGGCTTGGCCGGTGTGCCCATCCATGATCGAGGCATCGAGTTCCACCACACCTTCATGGTTCAACACCGCCCCTCGACCGGCGTTGAACTGGGGTGCATCTTCCATCACGTTGATGGCGGCAACCACCGCATCCAAGCTCGATTGGCCCGCTTGTAGTTCGGCATAACCGGCCTCCAAGGCCTGCTGCAGCGCTTGGCGGATCTCAGCTTCGCGCTCAGGGGTCATCGCTTCTCGTGTGATGGTGCCAGCCCCCCCATGAATGACCAAGGCGATGGGTGAGGGACTGTTCTCACCTTCGGGAGCATCCGATGCGGCTTGTTGAGCGGGCTTGCAAGCGCCCAGCACAAGCGTGAGTAGCGTCAATAACAAAAAGCGAAGGTTGGATCGTTTCATATCGGCTCTCTTATCAAATTGATGGGGTCAGCATGCCGCCTTAAGGATGGGCGGTTACCGCTTTCTTGATTGCGACCAGTATAGGGCGGCGAAGATTTTTGGATCAATGGCATAGCCTTGCTGATATTTTTCATTGAGCCACTGATCGATATGGTCTTTGGCCACTTCGTGAACAATGATCTCTTCCGTGGCATCACCTCCGCCTGGGCCCACCTTGACGAGCTCATCGGCCCAGACAAAGGTCACATACTCGCTGCTCAATCCTGCTGAGGTGGGCACATCCATCCCCTGGCTTAACTTGCCTGCCCGCCAACCGGTTTCTTCCTCGAGTTCTCGGCCAGCGGCCTCCAGCATGGACTCTTCTTCGGTGCCAGCCACATCGCCGATCAAGCCTGCGGGAATTTCAATGGTGGGCTGATCAATCGGTTTTCGGTATTGCTCAACCAGCACCAATTCATCGTTGGGGGTCCAGGCAATGATGGCAGCCACAGGGTGATGGCGGGCGACGAACTCCCAGTCGTCTCGTTCTTTGAGGACGAGGTAGCGGCCTTGATACAGGGTCTGGACTGAACTTTTTGGCATAAATGCACCATAATGAGGAGGTTCGATGATTTTTTAAGCATACAGGATGGATCACGATGTTGGAATGGAAGAAAGCAAGCTTATTCGCGGTGGCCTTGTGGCTCTCAGCCAGCGCATGGGGCCAGTTGATGCCCGAGCGTCTCTCGCCACCAGAGCAGTTTGCTTATTGGTTGGGGGAAGCGGCCAAAGCGTATAACGACGGCCAGACCGAGGACTGGGTGGTCGCCACCGAGAAACTGCACGCGCTTCGTCCCTTCAACCAAGATTTTATGACCCACTTGGTGCAAGGCTATGCCGCCACCGATCAGACCTCTAAAGCCTTCAACATGATGTTGATGATGCAGCAGCAAGGCTTGGCCGAAGACTGGTCTCGGTTCGAAGAGCTGGAGGATCTGCGTCAACACAATCTCTATGAGCATCTGTCTGAGTTGATGAGCAAAGCAGCAGAGCCTTTCGGTCAGGCCAGCATGCATGCTTTGGTGCCGGGCCGGGTCTCCATGCCAGAGGCGATGGCTTATGACCCCGCCACCGAGCGGCTTTTTGTCGGGACGGTCAGAGAAGGCGAGATCTTGGTGCAAAAAGCCGGCAGCGATGAGTGGTCCACTTTTGCTGACGTCACCCGAGTGCCTGATTTAATGGCGGTGTTTGGGTTGGCGGTTGATCAGGCGCGCAACCACCTGTGGGTGGCCACCGGCATGGCCAGCCAATATCGTCATCATCGGCAAGAGGCTTTTGGTCGAACCGCGCTGATCAAACTGAATTTAGAAACCGGTGAGCACATTTCCACCCACCGCGTGGTGCCCGATGGTAACCCGCATTTGCTCGGTGCCATCACCGTGGCTTCAGATGGCAGTGTCTACGCCACCGATTCACTCGTGCCCTTGGTCTATCGCTTGAGGCTAGGTGAAGATCACCCCAGCATCTTTTTTGGCAGCCCAATACTGAGCTCGTTACGAGGCTTGGCTTTGAATGAGGCCAAACAAAAGCTCTACATCGCCGATTACGAGCAAGGGATCATGGTGGTCGATACCGGTGGTGGCCAACGGGCTTGGCGTCTGGCCATTCCCGATACCTTGAACCTAGGGGGCATTGATGGGCTGTACATGTCAGACAACTACTTGGTGGCCATCCAAAACGGCATCTCGCCTGAGCGGGTGGTGCGCCTAGAGCTGGGCGCGGATGGCTTGGGGGTGATTGCAGTGGCTCCTATTGTGGCTGCGCTCGAGTCCTTTGATGGTCCGACCTATGGGGCGATGGATGGCAGTGAGCTTTATTTCTTTGCCAACAGCCACTGGAGCCAAGTGGCCAGCAATGGCCGGCCCTTGAAGAGACCATTGCCAGATGTGGTGATCATGAAAACCGACATCACCAACACAGAAATTCAGGTGGTGGGCGAAGAAGTGATGAAGCGCTTGCAGGGGCAGTGATGCCGATGCCGATGCTGATGTAGATGTCGATGTCTATTAAGCGGCAATAAAAGTATTGTGCAAGCGTTTTCGAAGCGGTATCCCGAAGCCTAGGCTGTCCATCAAAGCATCCAAGGCATCGGGTGAGCCTGGGTTGATCTCGATTTGTGGGTCTGTGTGGACTGAATCAATCGTGTGGGCCAGTCCGGTCAGTTGACGCGCGAGCTTCGCCCGTTCGCTGTGTTCTCTCAGAGATGTGGCCACCCGTTTGGCGCCTCGAAGGCTCAGCCACTCGATTTCATCAATGCGGTTGAGCACCGCGTCTAGGTCTCCAAAGTGCGCCAACAGCGCTTGGGCGGTCTTTGGGCCGATCCCTGGTACCCCTGGAATGTTATCGACCGCATCACCGGTGAGTGCTAAGAAGTCGGCGATTTGATGCGGGTGGACCCCGAAATGAGTGAGTACCCCTTGGGCATCGAGTCGGCGGTTTCTCGCAAAATCCCACCATGTGTCTTTGGGCTTTAAGACCAATTGGGCCAAGTCCTTATCGCCGGTGACCACACAGATGGTTTGGTCTTGGTTTTGGCAGTGGTGGGCGAGTGAGGCCAATAAATCATCCGCTTCATAGCGATCCGACCAGTAGGCCGGAATCCCCAACGATCTGACCAAGTCACGGCACCAAGCAAATTGACGCTTCAAATCATCGGGGGCTGGGTCGCGGTTGGCTTTGTAGTCTGGATAGAGCTCGTTTCGAAACGAACTGGTTAAGGACTCATCGAAGGCGATGGCCAGATGGCGTGTTTGGGTTTGCTCAATCAACTCACAGATAAAGCGCGCAAAGCCATAGACGGCATTGGTCGGTTGGCCTTGTGGGTTTTCAAAACCCTCAGGCATGGAAAACCAAGCACGAAAAATATAAACACTGGCATCGACCAGGTAGGCCGTAGAAGAATTTTGCATACGAGATTATGCGCTGGTGGCGGCTTGATTTGTCAAGCGCTGGCGCAATAAAGAGTTTCTGGGGAAGTGGGCGAGCAAAAATTCCATCTGATCGGCCAAGATCCGGCGGCCTTGCAGATAGACATACTCCGCATGGGTGGGCGCAAAGGGAATGGCGAGTAACTGCATTCTTGCCTCTTCAGGCGTTCTTGAGCCTTTGTGGTTGTTGCACCGCTTACAGGCAGTCACCACGTTCTCCCAAGTATCGATCCCGCCTTGGAACAAAGGTTTGACATGGTCTCTTGATAAATCGCGGGTCATGAACTGGTTGCCACAGTACATGCACAAATTGGCATCGCGCTTAAACAAAGCCCGGTTAGACAAAGGTGGGGTGTAGCAATCGTAAAACTTATGCGCATTGGGATGCGTGCCGTGGGTGGCCATGATCGCATTGATGCCAATTTTTGTGCGCTGGCCGGTGATGGCGTTGTGCCCGCCAGAGACCGAGTAAATGATGGATCCTAGGGTGTAGCTGACTTGATCGAGGACGATGAGTTTGACGGCGTCTTGGTAGCCGATCCACTCCAGCGGCATGCCGGTGACGTCGGTTCTAAGCACTTGTTGGTCGAGGTACGACACGAGGTGGCTTATGACTCCATTGCATCAAAAAGCGTTAATGGGTATCTCACCATCGTTTGGCTACAATTGCAAGTCGGCTTGAAATCAAAAAATCCAGCCATTATCTGAAGTGGTTAGACAGAGAATCAAGGAACCCATGTCCATGAAGCTAACGAGATTCAATGACACTGCGATGACGAAACCAAAACTCACTGCCGTCCAGTACTTAATGGGATTGTGGGCACTGGTGCTGACATCACATGTCATGGCGACCTTGCCGAGTGAAGTGGACGGCCAGCCCATCCCATCGCTGGCCCCATTATTAGAAGAAGTCACCCCTGCGGTGGTGAACATCTACAGCCGCACCCGCGTTCAGGTCCAAATGAGTCCCTTTGCCGATGATCCCTTCTTTCGGCGGTTTTTTGATTTCCCATCCGTTCCCAGAGAGCGCATTCAACAATCCTTAGGCTCGGGTGTGATTGTCGATGCCGCCCAAGGCTTGATCCTGACCAACAACCATGTGATCGATAACGCAGAAGACATCGCGATCACTTTGCAAGATGGCCGAGAGTTCAATGGCCAACTGATCGGCGCGGATCGGGACACCGATTTGGCGGTGATTCAACTGGACCCCAAAGCCCTCGATGAGGGGCTTGGTTTGTCTGAGCTGCAGCTGTCGGATTCAAGAACCCTTCGGGTGGGGGATTTTGTGGTGGCGGTGGGCAACCCATTCGGGCTGGGTCAAACCGTCACCTCAGGAATTGTTTCAGCCCTTGGGCGTTCTGGACTGAGAGGGCTTGAGTACCAAAACTTCATCCAAACCGATGCCTCTATTAATCCAGGGAACTCAGGGGGTGCGTTGATCAACCTTCGAGGTGAATTGATTGGCATCAACACAGCGATTTTCACCCCCTCTGGCGGCAATGTCGGGATTGGCTTTGCCGTGCCAGCCTCCACAGCGCGTTATGTATTGGATCAACTCACCCGTTTTGGTGAAGTCAGAAGGGGCTCTTTGGGCGTGGAAGTCCAAGACATCGATGAGGCCTTAAGGCAAGCGCTGAACATTCCAGGACAGGTGGGCGTGATCGTTCGAGGTCTTGATAAAGAGGGCTCATTGGCCGAAGCGGGCATTGAGGTGGGTGATGTGATTTTGGCTGTTGACGGTCGAGAAATCAGACGCCAACCCGCGCTTCGAAACATCGAAGGCCTGTTGCCGGTTGATCAAACCATTCAGGTGGCGATTTGGCGAGAAGGCCAGAGCCGTGAGTTGGCAGTCACCATCAGAGAAAACCTAGATGCGCGCATCAGCGGCCATCGACTGGATGCCAGACTCAATGGCTTGGTGTTGGTTCAGGTGCCCAACCAGCAGCGCATCCAGGGTGTGGTGGTTGAAGAGGTTCGAAGGAACACCCCCACGTGGTCAGCGGGTCTTCGGCCAGGGGACTTGGTGGTGGCCATCAATGGTCGCGTGGTCCGGGATTTGAAAGACTTTAGGGAGCGCTTCCCTCTGGATGGAGACGACGCGCTGGAGTTGGAAATACGGCGCCGTGGGGTGGCTTATCGCGTGCCGCTGTCAGCGACCAATTGATCAACGACCAATGAATCAGCGACCAATGAATCGGTCATGGCAGCGATCAGATGACCAAAAGATCACGCCATGGGTGGCAGTAAAAAGAGCATGTAGTGCGCGAGCCCAAACCCAATGAGCGCCCCAACCAACACATCGGTGGGGTAGTGTAGGCCGAGCACTAAACGAGACATGGCAATCATGAGCGTCAATGGCAGCAGCAAGCCCGCCAGCCCCGGAAACCACGCCAGCGCAATCGTGGTGAACATCACCGCATGCAGGGTGTGGCCCGATGGGAAGCTGTAGCGATCCAGGGGCACGTTCTTACAGTCAATGTCTTGATGCGAGATGAACGGCCGCTCGCGGGCCAGCCGTTCCTTTAAGAACTTATAAATCATCAAGCCAGCCAGGCCTGCCACCATCAATGAGCCACCGGCATAAAAACCTTTGCTGGTGTGGGTGGCCAAGGCATAGACGGGCAGGGCAGTCATCAAGAGATACCACACCGGCCCATCGCCGATTCTACTGATGATGCTGAAAAAGAGATGCACCGGTCGCCACTGCATGGCCAGATTGCATGTGCGGCAAAGACGATAATCCACCCGATCAATTCTTTCTAGCATTGGCATGGTGTCTCTCCCATCTGGGTTGTGCCCAGTTTTTAACAAGGAGGCGACAAACAGATGGCAGTGATTTGAACTTTTCATGACAGCATGACAAGTCAGCGCATCTTGTCATGGGTTTGTCATGGTCCTGCCGCATGCTATCAATCCATGACACACACGCACTCGATGCATGTCTTAATCGTCAGTGATGCTTGGGCTCCCCAAGTCAATGGTGTGGTCAGAACGCTCCAAAACACGAAGTTGCAACTCGAGGCGTTGGGCCATCGCGTCACCGTGATTGGCCCCAACCGCTTTCGAACCCTGCCCTGTCCTGGCTATACAGAAATCAGACTCTCGGTGAATGTCACCCACCGCTTACGAAAGCTGTTGGACCGAGAAGCGAGAAAGGGGATCGATTGCGTGCACATCGCCACCGAAGGGCCTTTGGGTTGGGGTGCCAGAGCTTGGTGCTTGAAACGCCACATCGCTTTTACGACCTCCTGCCACACCCGCTTTCCAGAATACATTCGCCTGCGGGCACCGATCCCATTGAGCTGGACTTATGCTTGGCTTCGTCGGTTTCATGGCGCGGCGACCCGCACCCTGGTGCGCTCAGGCTCTCAGCGGGATGATTTAGCGAAAAGAGGATTCGATCGCTTGGCGATCTGGCCAGGCGGTGTCGATACTGAGCTCTTTCGTCCACGAGAAAAAAGGGGAGAATTCAAAGGCCCCGTGGCCATGTATGTGGGCCGTGTGGCCGCCGAAAAATCCATTGAAGATTTCTTGGCGGCGTCATTTCAAGGCACCAAAGTGGTGGTGGGGGATGGCCCCAGTCGGAAAGCCCTAGAGGCCAAGTATCCCGAAGCCATTTTTACAGGGTTTAGACACGGCAAGGCCTTGGCCGAAACCGTCTCTGAGGCCGATGTGTTTGTCTTTCCAAGCCGGACCGACACACTGGGTCTGGTGATGCTAGAAGCGATGGCCGCCGGTGTTCCAGTGGCCGCCTATCCGGTGCCAGGTCCGATCGATGTGGTTCAGCACGGCCAGACGGGTTATTTGCATGAGGATCTGTCGGTGGCGATGCAAGAGGCGTTGCGGCTCGATCCAACCGCGTGCAGATCCTATGCTGAGTCGTTTTCTTGGGCCCAATGTTCGAGTCGTTTTCTCGAGTTACTTCAGCCTCTCGATCCCAACGAGTTGGCCCACAGCGTAGAAGAGGATGGGGCCGGCATGATTCATGCCAACCCCAATATATTTAAGCAGGCTTAACGCCGAAGCCTGCCGTCGATCAGTTGCTGCACCACGCCTGGATCGGCCAGTGTCGAGGTGTCGCCTAAGTTATCAAAATCATTGGCCGCGATTTTTCTTAAGATCCTTCGCATGATTTTGCCAGAGCGGGTTTTCGGAAGAGCAGGGGCGAATTGGATGAAGTCAGGCTTGGCGATGGGGCCGATGCGTTCTCTGACCCAGTTCGACAACATGGCCGTGTCTTCGTCTTTGGGATCCACACCTGCGGTTAACGTCACATAGGCATAAATCCCCTCACCCTTGATCTCGTGCTCAAACCCAACCACGGCCGCTTCTGAGACATCCGGGTGGGCCACCAGCGCGCTTTCAATCTCAGCCGTGCCCATGCGATGGCCAGACACGTTCAAGACATCATCCATACGACCGGTGATCCACCAGTAACCATCTTCATCCCTTCTGGCGCCATCGCCGGTGAAGTAGCTGCCTTCGAATGTTGAGAAGTAGGTATCGATGAAGCGCTGATGGTCACCATAGACCGTGCGCATTTGACCCGGCCACGAGCCTTTGAGAATCAACGCTCCTTGATTGGCGCCGCTCAACTCGTGACCATCGGTATCCACAAGCGCGGGCTGTATTCCAAAAAATGGCCAACTGGCCGAGCCAGGTTTCAACGGTGTCGCCCCTGGAAGTGGGGTGATCAACACACCCCCAGTCTCGGTTTGCCACCAGGTATCCACAATCGGACAACGCGCATCACCCACGGTATGGAAATACCACTCCCAAGCCTGTGGGTTGATGGGCTCACCCACCGAGCCCAAGATTCTTAAGCTCGTGCGTTTTGTGGATTTGACGGGCGCATCGCCATCGCGCATCAAGGCTCGAATTGCGGTGGGGGCGGTGTAGAAAATGTTGACCTGATGTTTGTCCACCACCTGCCAAAAGCGTGAGTTGTCTGGGTAGTTGGGCACACCCTCGAACATCACCGTGGTGGCGCGGTTGGCCAAGGGGCCATAGACAATGTATGAGTGTCCTGTGACCCAACCCACATCGGCCGTGCACCAATAAATCTCACCAGGCCGATAATCAAAAACATACTGATGCGTCATGGCGGCATACAACAGATAGCCGCCGGTGGTGTGCATCACGCCTTTGGGTTTGCCGGTGGAGCCAGACGTATAGAGAATAAATAATGGATCCTCGGCACCCATGGGCTCGGGCTCGCATTCAGGCAAAGCGCTTTGTGTGATGGTGTGATACCAACGATCACGCGCCTCGTCCCATTGAATGTCGCCAGCCGTACGTTCCACCACAATGACGGTTTTAACAATGTCTGTGCCGGCATGGGTGAGGGCTTGGTCGACATTTTTTTTAAGTGGAACGACCTTTCCGCCACGCACCCCTTCATCGGCGGTGATCACCACCGTTGAGCCGCAATCGGTGATGCGGTTGGCCAGCGCTTCGGGTGAAAAACCACCAAAGACCACGGAATGGACGGCACCGATGCGTGCACAAGCCAGCATCGCCACCGCAGCCTCCGGGATCATGGGCATGTACAGCGTCACCCGATCGCCTTTGTTAACCCCCTCTGCTTTCATGGCATTGGCCAGACGGCAGACTTTTTCGTGAAGTTCGCGATAAGTCAGAGTGCTGCTCTGATCAGGTTCGTCGCCTTCCCAAATGATGGCGACTTCATCGCCATGGTCTTTGAGATGTCGATCGATGCAGTTGGCTGAGACGTTTAAGATGCCATCTTCAAACCAACGGATGTGGAGATCGTCTTTGTCGAACGAGACATCGCGGACTTGGGTGAAAGGCCGAATCCAATCGATGCGGGTGCGGGCTTGTTTAGCCCAAAAGGCCTCTGGATCCTCAATGGATGCTTGATACATGGCCCGATAGTGGGCTTCATCCAGCAAAGTGTCTTGCATGATGTTTGGGATGGGGTAGGTGGTGTTGTCTGACATGAGGGTCCTCTAACTGGCTCCGATCACAATGCAACACATCATATCAAAACTCGCCATGGGTCCAAAAACCCTCTGTCACAGGCGCTGGAGCAATGGTGCTGACCATGCTACCTTTGGCAGCATGAAGATATACATCAATGATGGTTTAGTCGATGAGGCCGATGCGCGCATCTCTGTCTTTGACAGCGGTTTTGTTTTGGGTGATGGGGTTTGGGAGGGCATTCGCGTGCACGCAGGCGTGCCCGTGTTCCTAAAGCCTCACCTCGATCGGCTCTTTGAGGCGGCTCGGGCCTTGATGATTGAGGTGGGTCGTACACCCGAACAATTGGCTACAGCCGTCGAGGAGACCATCGCGGCTAATGGGCTCACCTTCGATGCCCATTTGCGACTGATGGTGACCCGCGGCGTCCGTCGCCAGCCCTATCAAGACCCGCGTCTTGCCATTGGCCAAGCCACCGTGGTGATTGTGCCAGCGCAAAGCCCACATGATCCCGAGGTGTCCCAGCGCGGTTTGGAATTGTTCACGGTTCATGTACGCCGCGGCCCACCCGATGTGCAAGACCAAAAAATCAATTCACACTCGAAGTTCAATTGTGTCAGTGCCTGTATCCAAGCGAATCAGGCGGGTGCAGACGAGGCTTTGATGTTGGACCCCGATGGCTTCGTGGCCACTTGCAACTCCACCCACTTTTTTATTGTTCGGCAGGGTGAGGTGTGGACTTCAACGGGTGATTATTGTCTTGGTGGTATTACCCGAAGCCATGTCATCGCTTTGTGTGAATCAAACGGCATACCCATTAGACAAAAGCGCTTTTCGCTCACGGATGTCTATGGCGCCGATGAAGCATTTGTCACAGGGACGCTGGGTGGTTTAAGTCCCGTGAGAGTCATCGATGGCCGCACCATGGGAGAGCCTAATATGCCGGGGCCGATGACGGCGCGATTGTCTTTTCTTTATCAACAATTGATGGAAGCTGACGCACAACACTATAAGGCGGTGCTTTGAGCACCACGCCACTCATCCGATTGGCGATGTGGTCGGGCCCAAGAAACATTTCAACGGCCATGATGCGCGCATGGGAAAACAGGCCCGATTGCGTGGTGAGCGATGAGCCATTTTACGCCGCATGGTTAGTAGCGACGGGTGCAGACCACCCCATGCGCGATGAGGTGATCGCCTCGGGTGAAACCGACCCAAAAAAAATTGCCCAATCCATGAGCGAAGGCCCGCCGCCATTGGATTTATCAGACAGTTCAAGTATTGGCGTGTGGTATCAAAAGCACATGTGCCAGCACTGGATGGATGAGGTGGGCCATGACTGGCTCAAACCCTTAACGCATGTGTTTTTGATTCGCGATCCCGTGCAAGTGATTCGGTCTTATACCAAGGCACGGGCGACTTTTGATGTGTGTGCTGAAGATGTGGGTTTGCCGCAGCAATACAAGCTGTTTGAGACCATCTCGGCGCAACTTGGTCGCCGGCCGCCTGTGATTGATGCCCAGGCCTTTCTCGCCAAGCCCGCCGAACACCTGTCGGCGCTGTGTGCTCACCTAGGGATCCCAAGTTATGCCGAGGAAATGACCCATTGGCCAGCCGGCCCCAGAGACAGCGATGGTGTCTGGGCCCGTCATTGGTATGAGAGCGTCTGGGCTTCAACGGGGTTTAAGAAAGTCCCAGTCTCAGAAGACGATGCCACTGGTGGGCAAGGGCTTGAGTCGTTGCCTCCACAAGCCCGCCACGTGGTTGAGGTGTGTCAGCCCCTGTACGAAAAGCTGAGTGCTTATCGACTGATACCTTAAAAAATGACAAATTCAATAAAACATAACTCATAAGTCAGCAGTTTTAGGAACCACTGGTGGTTCAGCTGTTGACGACTCGGGCCATCTCATCAGCCGTGACTGAGCAGCCGTTCGAATGGGTGGATTGGGCGAGGCGAGAAAAGAGCGATAAAACATAGAAAGACCACCTGCAGGTTGCAACAACGGTCAGGCTACTTTGGTCGGTCAAGATAAGATCGGGGTCTCAAAATCCAAATAATTGTTCTCAAATCTTAAAAATCGCTCTCCTGCAGCAGCGATGGGCCGAAGGCATTCGGCGTTCAAGATCCGAGAAGCGCTTGGGATATCGTAGGTGCGGTCATCTGAAAACTTGGGTAGACTGTGGGCTTAACGATTGATTGTTGGGGTGGTTCATGCATCGATGGGCAGTGCAAGGTGTGCGGTGGTCAGCATGGATGGCGGTGTGCCTGTGCGCCCAGCTCTGGGCACAAGCGCCATCCAATGACAATGCGCCTTCCGGGGGCGGCGTGTCGAGTGCCAATCCCTTGCAAGGCATGATTCAGAGTGCGTATGAACTCAGAAACACCGACCCGAAAGCGGCTCAGGCGCAATTAAGCGCGTACCAAACTGAGGCAGAGGCGGCGAGAGACTTCGATGCTCTGGCCACAAGCACCCACTATTTGGCGGTCTTGGGCCATCAGTTTTCTGAATATCAAGAAACAGAAGCGATGCTGGATCGGGTGTTGTTGAGCCACCGGCAACGCTTCAGCGCAGAGCAACGCGGCACACTCGAGCTCTGGCAAGGCCGTTCTTGGTATCGGTTGGGGGATCGGGATCGAGCGGAGTCCAGATTCAAAGCGCTGGAAGAGGAATTTCAGGGCCAAGCCCTGCTGGCCGATGTTTATCTCAGCCAAGCTGTGCTGGCGCATGCTCAGGGATTGTTTGATGAATCCGTGTCCAAAGGGCTCCAAGCGCTCAGGCTTTTTGAGGCCCAAGGCAATATCAGTGGCCAAATACAGGCGCACAAAGACCTGGGCATCGACTATCTGAGAATCGATGACTTAGAGAGCTCACTGTTTCATTTTGAGGCGGGTAAAGCGCTTTTGGAGCAAAGTCAGGATGTGTTCGTGGCGGTGGTGCTGTCGGCCAACATGGGGATCACTTTGCAACAGATGGGGGATCTAGAGGGAGCGCTGGGTGCCTACGAGTGGACCTTCGAATCTGCCAAGACCCTGAATCGGCCCCTGACCCAGGCCCAATCGTTGCTGAACATTGGCACGATTTATAGCAATGATTACAAAGACTTTGAGCAGGCGATCGATTATTACCAGCGATCATTGGCCATTTCTGAAGCAAACCAATTGGACTATGGCGTGATGCTCAACCACATGAACATTGGCGTGGCCTTGGGTGGGCTTGGTCGCAGTGATGAGGCGCTTGCATCCTTTGATCGGGCTTATGACATGGCGGTGGCGATGGACCGGCCCAATGAAATTCAGTTTCTGTTGGGGCAAAAAGCAGAGGTGCTGGCGGAGGCGGGCCGTTACCAGGAAGCCTATGAAACCACCGAAGCACAAAAAGCCATCGCTGAAACCATATTTAATGAGCGCCGTGATCGAGCGATCGCCGATCTTCGGGTGCAATACGAGACCGAGCTCAAAGAGCAGGCTTTGGTTTTGGCTGAGGCCAGAAATGAGCAGCAAAGCCAGTGGATTACGTTTTTATGGGCCTTGATTGCGCTGGTGCTGGCTTTGGGGGCTGTGGGCGGTGGCTTTTTGATCTACCGAAACCGAGCGCTCAAGGAGCTCTATGAACGAAACATTGAGCTGGTGGATGCCTTTTATGGGGCGCAAGCCCGCGCCCAAGCGGATTCAGAGGCAGAGGTTGATCCTCTAAAAGACCTGTTTGATCGGCTGTTGGCCCTGATTGAGAAAGAGGCCTTGTTTAAGGATGAGCAGTTGAGTTTGGCCTTTCTAGCCCGGCAGGCGCAGAGCAATGAGAAGTACGTCTCGCAGGCGATTTCTCGCTACGCGAACATGAATTTTGCCAATTTCATCAACTACTACCGAATCAATGAGGCGAAGAAACTGCTCAGAACTGCCGATGAGAAGGTGGGGGTGACCGATGTGATGCTCGAGTGTGGGTTCAGCCACAAGAGCACCTTCTATGCGGCGTTTAAGAAGTTCACTGGGATGACGCCCACGCAGTTTAGGACGGTGGCTCAGCAAGAGGGGGCCCGTTTGGCATCAGCGCCCAGAATTTGGGTGTAAGCGTTCAGTAATATCAGCCAATTTTCTGCTTTTCCGAACCTTTTTCCGCTTTTCCGAACCCGTTATTGCTGAAGTTTTCTGAAATTCGGACGACTTGAGCTGTCCTTCGCGTCCACACTTGTAAACGTCAAATTGGGTTGCCGCTTGAGGATGATCTCACGCGACCCGTATTTTTGTGTCTGTTGGATTGAGACAACAACGCCGGTGGAGAAGAGCGTTGGGGATCTTGGCGACAGGCCATCCAAAGTCTCGGGAGGAAGAGTTCATGAGAAGCATTCGGCATCTGGCTAATGAGTCGCGCAGATTGTTCGGGTTGTCCGCTGGTACCCTAGTCATTTTGGCGGGCTTTCTGGCTCAGCCTGCGTGGTCGCAATCTGGGGACAGCCAGACGCACCAGCCCACTGGGCTCAAAATCACTGAATTTTCTGCATCTGATGACCCGACGCTGATCGCTGATACCTTCCTGGGAACGGGCTTGAGCCCTGTTACAGGTACGCTCAAGATCAATGACTCTGAACAGATCAGTGGCGCGAGTCTGCCGGCCTTCGGGCGGTTTTCCAATGGGTTGTCTGCCATCGGTATCGACAGCGGTGTGATCATCACAGCCAACGCCAAATCCTCCATCTTCGCTGGTCCCTTGGTTGTGGATGGGGAGAAAACCCAGTTTGAATCTGGTTGGGAAGTAGACCCAACTCGTTCCAATGTGCGTGACACAGTGCTTGAGACGGTTCTTGCATCGGTTGGAGAGACACGAAACGCAACCAATCTGCAGTTCGATGTCATCCCAACGGAGCGTTACCTGAAATTTGAGTATGTGCTGGCGGTCGCTGAGGGCGGTCACTTCACCTCGGGTGCGTGGTCTGACGATGCAATTTTTCCTGACTTCACTACCCCAGAGCAAGGGGTACTTAGTTTCATCGATGGCTTCGGGCTTTTTGTCGATGACTTGACTGCAAGTGGCAACATCGCGGCCATTCCAGGCGCGCCGACAACGGCATTATCCATTCCTTCAGCTGGGATCGTGGCCCTGAATGGGACCACCACAGACCGAGAGGTCAACCGCGACGAAGCTTTGAGCCATTTGGCGGCTTGGCGCGCGAACAACGCCATTGCGCTGGGCACTGCGGGCAACGAAATCGCCTACTTTGCCGGCACCGATTATCCCGACCAAGCGTACTTCAACAACTTTTTTGATGTGCTGGATGATTTTGCTGATCGTGACATGACTTTTGGCATTGACTGGGCGGTGCAGTTTTTGACTGTGCCTTTGACCGCGGTCTACGATGTGTGCGATGGTCAGACCAGCTCTGCATGTGCCACGTTACTGGCTTCCAACACGCCCGTCACCGTTCGCATCGCCATTGCTGACTCATTTGATACATCCTTCCCACCCGCTGTATTTTTTGCTGCCAATTCGGTGCGGTTTGAAGACAACCCATCAGCCGCACCCTCAGCTGCTCGCGTTACTCTGAATCAGCCTGCTGACATTGATGCACAAGGTGGACGCGCCACTTACACGGCGACGTTGCGAGATTCTGTGGGTAACCCAATCAATGCTGCTAATACAGTCACACTGACGCTCAGCACGGCACCAATAGGGGGTGTCTTTTATGACCAGTTGACCAACGGGTCGGTCATAACAACGGTTGATATTCCAGCGGGATCCGCCACGGCCAATTTCTTTTTTGAAGCCCCGACAGCGGCAAGTTACACCGTGATCGCAAGTTCCAGCGCGTTTCCCGATGCCCGCGATGCCATCATCGTAGAAGCCAATGCCACCAGCACAGATGTGACCGATGCACTGACTGTGCTCACCAGCTTCGATCCAGACAGCCCCACCGAGCCATCGGC
>CAYWVH010000006.1:56786-100980 GCA_964461845.1 uncultured Wenzhouxiangella sp. | reverse complement strand
TTACCGCGGCTGCTGGCACGGAGTTAGCCGGTGCTTATTCCTTAGGTACCGTCAATTGCCAAAGGTATTAGCTTTGGCCGTTTCTTCCCTAATAAAAGTGCTTTACAACCCGCAGGCCTTCTTCACACACGCGGCATTGCTGGATCAGGCTTGCGCCCATTGTCCAATATTCCCCACTGCTGCCTCCCGTAGGAGTCTGGGCCGTGTCTCAGTCCCAGTGTGGCTGATCATCCTCTCAGACCAGCTACCGATCGTCGCCTTGGTAGGCCTTTACCCCACCAACTAGCTAATCGGACGTAGGCTCATCTTGTAGTGAGAGCTTTCAAGAAGAGGCCCTCTTTCCTCCGTAGAGCGTATGCGGTATTAATCCGAGTTTCCTCGGGCTATCCCCCGCTACAAGGCAGATTCCTACGCATTACTCACCCGTCCGCCACTCGTCAGCACCTCCTGCACCCCGAAGGGATTATTTGGCCTGCTACCGTTCGACTTGCATGTGTTAAGCATGCCGCCAGCGTTCAATCTGAGCCAGGATCAAACTCTTCAGTTTAAAAGCAAAGCTTTCGAACTAACAGAGCGGATCCTACTCCTGAATTGTTATCAGGGCAGGTCGCTCCAATTGGCTTCAATAACCAATTGAGGGCGCCCACACAAATTATCTGCTTCTATTTGTAATGAACCATTTACTACCCAGAAGCGTTTCGCGTACTGGGCCGACCATTATAACGATGAAGTTAAAAAATGGTCAACAACTTGTTGCAACTTTTTTCATCGAATTGAAACTTTGCAACAGCCACACAGCTACTTGTTGTGAGGCCAGCCCGCCATTATAGGGGGTTTTTGGATAAGGTCAATGGGTTGGGATGAATATTTTCTAATTCATTGAAAAATCGGGCAAGCCGAGTGCCCTATTGAGGCATTTGAGCCCGAAGCTCGGCCAGCCGTTGGCCCAGCCTGTCCAGCTGCAAATCGCCACAAGCGCCTGGAGACACCCTGGCCGTGAGGCTCTGGTGGGCCGACCGAGCATCCAAAGCCGCCAAGTCCTCAGCCACCATGCGATAGGCCTCCCTAAACGACACCCCACGGGCCACGGCCTCATTGGCCACATCTGTGGCATGCATCTGGGCACTCACCGCCGCTTCCATGCGCGCCGGGTCCCAAGACACCCCCGCCAATAGCTTGGGCACGAGGCGAAGGCCAGCCATCGGTCGGTCAAAGGCCCGGATCAATGGTGGCTTGGTGTCTTGTAGATCCCGCTGATAGCCTGAGGGTAAGCTCAACACAGCCTCCAGCTCCGCCTTGGCACCGAGCACGGTGGCATGCAGCGAGCGAAGCAGCTCGACCCCGTCGGGGTTGTGCTTGTTCGGCATGATGGAAGAGCCTGTGCAAAACACCGGTGGGATAGAGGCATAACCAAACTCAGCGCTGGCGTATAAGCTCAAATCCCAACACAGTCGCCGCAAATCGCCTGTGGCGGCGGATAAGGCATCCAGCGCACGAAGCTCGACCTTGCCGCGGGCATTTTGTGCCGCTTGTGGGTTAACGACCCACCGATCAAACCCCAGCGCTTCCGATACCCCAGCCCGATCGAGCGCGATGTTCACCCCGAACCCAGACGCTGCCCCCAGCGGCGAGGCATCCAGCCAATGGTGGATGGCCAGCGCGAGCGCCACATTGTCTATGAAGCTCTCGGCATGCCCAGCCCACCACAACCCCAGCGATGAGGGCATGGCTTGCTGCAGATGGGTATGCCCTGGCATGACAACCATGGCTTCCGTTTCAGCCCGTGCCAAACACACCCCAGAAATCTCAGCACAGACATTGGCCAATTGCGACAAAGCTGATTTCAGATACAGGCGAATGGCCACGGCGACCTGATCGTTGCGGCTTCTACCGGCATGGATTCTTTGGCCGAGCTCACCTAGGGTGTTGCTCAACCAAGCCTCAATGGCTGAGTGACCATCTTCAAACCGCTCATCAAGCACAAACTCGCCTGCCAACCAAGCGGCCAGCAACGCATCCAGCTGCTCGGTGATGGCATCGGCTTCTTCATTTTTTAAAAGGCCAATCCGCGCCAAGCCCATGGCATGCGCTCTGCTGGCTTCGATGTCAAACTCAAACAAAGCGCGATCTAAAACAACATCTTGGCCTGCCAAAAACGCCATCACGTCTTCGTCCACAGCGGTGCTTGTCTTCTGCCACAGCAAATTTGGTTTTTTTGCATCCACCATCAGATCGCTCCCAGCCCCTCAGATTCATTGATTCCCAAAGCCACATTAATGTTTTGGATGGCTTGGGATGCAGCACCCTTTAAAAGATTATCCAACACCACCACGATACTTCCATGGTGCGGGTCTCGCTCATCCACGGTACAGCCACCGATCAACACCTTAGGCGTATTCACCACCTCTCTGATTTCAGGAATCTCTCGACTGACCATCACCAGTGCTTCTTTGGCATAGGCATCACTCAGCGTTTCAAACATTTGATCACTTTTCAGTGGCTGAGTTGAGTGAAGATGAATCGTTAACGACAAGCCTCGAAAAAAGGGTGCCACGTGGGGATGAAAACACACAGGCTGGCCCAAATGAAAAGAGACCTCTTTTTCATGCATGTGCCCGGCCAACTGATAAGGAATGAGGTTATCGGCCAGCCTTGTGGGATCGTTTCTGGGCGAGGGCGTTTTACCCGCCCCGCTGTAACCCGACACACCAAAAATGATGGGGGGTGAGTCCAGCCATGCAGCCAAAGGCTTCAATGCCATTTGTGCTGCCGTGGCATAACAGCCTGGATTGGCTATGCGGCTTGCTCCCACCAAATCCGACCGACGCCATTCAGTCAGCCCATAGACCCAAACACCCTCATCCGAGAATCGATAATCAGCGCCGAGGTCTATGATCAAGCTCTGTGGATGCACGGCCTCAATGGCCGCCACCCAAGGTGCGCTGGCGCCATTGGGCAAGGCGAGTATCCAAACATTCGCCTCGATTGAAGAGACACCATCTGGGTTTAAGGCAACAAAGACCTGCTCGCCATCTGGCCAATTCGGATCAACGTTTCTCAATGGCTGACCCGCTTCGCTGTTTGACGTAGCACAGACCAGTTTTAGCTGTTGATGTTGGGCGATCAAGGGCAATAAGCTTCCGCCGGTGTATCCCCGCCCGCCAATCAAAGCGACTCGATGATGCTCAGTCATCGACAGCACCACCTTCATCTTGCCAGCCAGGCTCGCGTACGCGCGCATCACCGACCAAGACTTCAAAGTCACTCAAATGATCGACACCAATGGCAAACACCACCCATTCATCTGCTCGGCAACTCATTTGGGCTTGCTGGAAATACCATGCATTGATGGGATTGGCCGCCCGCGAGCGCCAGTACATCGCTGGGCATCGAGCGCGAAGTGCACTCCAAAGGGCTGCACCTAAGCCCTCGCCTTGTGCCTCAGGTGTCACCACGATCTTATCCAGATAAGGCGTGCCATCATGGCCGTTGACGATCAAAGCAGCCGCGCGATCGGTCTCTGCCACCAACCAACCGGCCACATCACGCCCCTTCAGCCAATCGTGTCTTAAGACCCGAGAGAAACTGGCTTCTAATAAAGCCTCTATTCGAGCCAAACGCTCGCCGCTTAAGGTTTCGACCCATTCAATTTTTTCACCCCGCCGAATGAGTGTGCCGGCACCCGTGTGGGTGAACAGCTCCCGGGTCAGTTTGCTCGATGAGGTGATCGAAACAGAGGTCTCAGGTGGCAAACGATCCAGCATTATTTTGATGGCTTCTAGTTTCAAAGCCATGCCGGAGTGGACCCAGTCAGCTGCCATCAGCGCTTCATAGTCACTGCTTAAGTTAATGGCTGAGATCACCCGCCCATCTTGATCCAGCAAGCCGCCCGTTTCGGTCAAGAAAATGACCTTATGGGGGCGCACAGCCCAGACCAGCTCTTGAGCAGCAATATCGGCGTTGATGTTCATCATCTGGCCAGATGCCGATTCACCCAAACAAGCCAACACGGGCAAAGCGCCTGCTCGAATGGCAGAGCTTAAAGGAGAAAGATCGACCTCATCGACCTCCCCCACCAATCCCAATTTATCTGGATCAGCCAAATGTGATTTAAACACGCCATGCAAAATCCCACGGGCGCGCACACCTCGAGCCTCCAGTGCATCGACCAAGGCTTCATTGGCTTTGTAGATCACCGGCCTGACCACCGCCATCACCGCTTCGGTGGTGACACGAAGTCCGTTGTGCTTTTCGATCGGAATGCCCGCCTCACGCATGGCCTCATCCAGCTGCGGCCCTGCGCCATGGAGGACGATGGGCGTCAGTCCCAAGTTATGCAAAAACGCCAACGCCGCAGCCAACTCATCGATCTGGTCGCGCAACACAGCCCCACCAGCCTTCACAACAGCAAAGCGGGTTTGATCAATTTTGGAGAACTGTTTTAAGTACTGGCGCGCTTCTCGGCTGGAGCCCAGTTGACCCAAAAGCTCAATGACGGTCCCTCTGACATCAGACATGACGGGCAGCCTCCTTAGCCATCGCGCCGTAGCATTCAAATGCGTGCATCAACTGCTCAATCTCCACCCATTCATCGGCGGTGTGTGCTTGGGCAATGTCACCAGGCCCCAATACCATCACCGGTAACCCAGCCTCAGAGAACAACGAGGCCTCTGTCCAAAAATCCACCGCCTCGCCCAATGCCAATTCACAACGCTCACAAAAGCTTCGGATCTTCTCATCGCTTTGCCCCTGCGCTGGCAGCGGCGAACCAGAAAAAGGTATTTCCCATTCGGCCCATTCATGGGCACCGCCTAAATTTTTCAAAGTCTCAAACAAGGCCTCATTGCTCTGGCCAGGACCAAGCCTTGCTGAATAATGAAGCCGGGCCTCACCGGCAATCACATTTGACTTGGTGCCGCCGGAGACCAAGCCCACATTGAAGCAACTCGCTTGCCCTGACTGGGCCAGTGCGCGGGTGTAGGTGAGTGCTGCAGACAGCCACTGGGCCAAGCGGTGGTTGGCGTTGTCATCTAAGGCCCTGAGCTCAGATGAGTGCCCTGCTTTGCCGCTGATCACGCCTTTGACGGATAAAAATCCGCGGTGTTGGGTGATGGCTTGGCACTGGGTTGGCTCGCACACCACCACATAATCAAACACCATGGGGTCTTCTTTTAGAAAGTTTTTCACGCAGCAACTGCCCGCGCCTTCTTCATCGGTGGTCAAGAGAATCGCCAGATCATCTTCACTGTGCTCGGCCAAAGCGAGCAAAACTGCAGCCGCGCCTTTGATGTCACACACACCCCGACCATGGAGCTTGCTCTGAACTTGTGTCAGCGCCAAAGGTGGGTGGCTCCAACCCTCGCCAATCGGCACGGTGTCTAAATGGCAGTTGAAAAGAAGCCTGGGCTTGCCGCGCACAGCCAAAAGATTGACATGGCCTTCGCCGAAGTCTTTGACCTCGACCTCAAAACCCGCGGCCTCTAAAATTTGCTTCGGGTATTGGATCAATGATGCGGTTGACTCAATGAGCCGCGGTGGGTTCTGACTGTCAGAAGCCACCAAGGCCTTCAGGTGCTTGAGGATCGCTGTTTCGATCAATGCTCAGTCCCGACGCACTTTGGCTGCCAAGGTAGAGCTTTGTCCCAACAGCTTCACAAACCCTTCTGCTTCTTCAGGCGTCCAACCCGCCGATTGAGCGTACACGGCACCTGGGTCTTTCAGAAGGTACTTCGAGCCCACCGAGACCGCATGCACAACGCCACCTTCGGTGACCAAGCGAACCACCCCTGTGACGTAGCGGTTGGCACTTTGTAAGTAAGCCTCCAAATCATACTTATGGGGCTCGAAGAAAAAGCCTGTGTAGACAAGCTCTGCCCAGCGTTGTGCAATTTGGCGATGGAACTGGTTTTGGAGCTTGGTGTTCACTGCTTCTTGCAACGCACGGTGCGCGATCATCAAGCCATCCACGCCTGGGCATTCAAACACGATCCGGCCTTTGAGCCCAATCGAGACATCGCCCGTATAAATGTGTCGACCGACACCATAGGCGCCCAGCGCTTGATTGAGCTTCGCGAGAATCTCAGGGCCTGCCATCGCCTGACCATCCAAGCTCACCGCTTTGCCCTGATCAAATCCGATGGTCAATGCCAGTTTCTCTGATGGCCACTCAGCTCTGGGTCGACACCAAACCCGCGTGTCATCACCTGGCTCACCAAACTCATCAATCTCTTGGCCAGACAGGGTGACACCAAGCAGGTTTTCGTTGATTGAGTAGCGCGAGTTTGACTCAGGCACCTCGATCCCCGCTTGCTTCATCAACTCAATCTCATGCGCTCTGACATGCGAGGTTTCTCTTTGTAGCTCTCGAATGGGCGCATGAATCGTGTAGTCGCCCAATGAGCGAACGGATTGGTCGAAGCGCAGTTGGTCATTGCCCATCCCGGTACAGCCATGGGCGAAATCTCGGGTACCCAATTCATCGGCGAGCTGCAAGCACTGCTCTACGATGACGTAGCGATCAGAACACAGCATGGGGTATTGATCCAACATGCGCGCACCCGACCACAGCAAAGGCACCACAAACTGATCCCATAGGGGTTTGGAAGCGTCTAGGTTGTGGTGTTTTGTGGCACCTAAAGAAAGCGCTCTTTGCTCGATCCAAGACTTGTGCTCAGGGCTAACTCCACCAGTATCTACAAACGCTGTATGTACTTCAAACCCTTTGTTCTTCAGATCCAGCACACAAAAGCTGGTGTCTAACCCGCCTGAAAAGGCCAATACAATTTTTTTCTGGCTCATGGTGCGATGGCTTCCTAGTTAAGCTTGGTTCATCAATTCCAGCATCAATGCTTTTTGCACATGCAGACGGTTTTCGGCTTCATCAATGGCCACACAGTAGTCTGCATCCATCACCCCATCGGTGGCTTTGATGTTGCGCCGAAGCGGGAGGCAATGCGAAAACCGAGCATTGTTCGTCATGGCCATCTTTTGCTCATCGACCATAAAGTGGCGAAAGGGAGCCCGGAGCGCGGCTTCTTTTTCGATCTGCCCATACAGTGGCAACGCGCCCCAGCTTTTTGCGTACACAAAGTCAGCGCCTTCATAGGCTTGTTCGATGTCGGTCGTGACCTCAAAGCCCGCGCCAGTGGTTGCTGCGTACTGACTCGCGGCATCCATAAACTGTGGATCCAGCCGATAAGCTTCGTCTGGAATCAAAAGCGTGGTGTCCAGGCCGAACTTCGTCGCGATCAACAAAGCAGAGTTGGCCACTGCCGTATTCAATGGCTGGGGATGCCAAGTCCAAGTCAATACAAATTTCTTTTGATAGCGCTCACCTGGCGGTGGGCCCAAATGGTCTTGGATGGTGCGCATCAATGCCAGTTCTTGGCATGGATGAACAATCGTTTCCATGTTAATGACGGGGACAGAGGCGTGCTTGGCCAAGGCTCGAATGACTCGGTCTTCGCGATCCACCGACCAGTCCTTAAACAATGGGAAGGCCCGGATGGCGATGGCATCACAGTAGCGAGACAACACGCCCGCCACTTCTGATATGTGCTCTTCGGCGTCTCCATCCATCACCACGTCAGGCTCAAACTCGATCCCCCAAGCGGCTTTGCCTGGCTCTAAGACCACAGCGTGGGCGCCGAGTTGATAAGCGCCGATCTCAAAAGACGAGCGCGTCCTTAAAGATGGGTTGAGAAACAACAACGCGATCGCCTTGCCCTTCAACCGATCATTAATGCGGTTTAGCCTGAGCTCTGCGGCTTGGTCAATGAGTGCTTGAAGCGCTTCACGCGACCAATCTTGGGTGGTGAGAAAGTGTTTCATCGATACATTAAACCACGCTGATGCGGGCAATGCGACGTTTGCCCACCTGAATGACCCCAGAAAAACCTGTGCCCAAACTCAATCCTCGATCGCTGACCTTTTCCCCATCGATTTTGACAGCACCCTGATCAATCATGCGAAACGCTTCAGAATTTGAAGCGGTCAGGCCAGCGTGGGTCAGGACATTGGCAATGCCTAAGCCCTCTCCTTCGGCCGACAAAGTAATCTCTTCTAAATCTTCAGGCAGCCCGCCTTGTTGGAACCTAGCGATGAAAGCCGCTTGGGCTTTGTCTCCAGCGCCTGAGCCGTGGAAGCGATCGACGATCTCAACGCCCAGCTTAAATTTAATGTCTCTGGGGTTTTGGCCACCACTCATGGCTTGCTTAAAGCCCTCGATCTCACTCGAAGGCCTAAAACTCAGAAGCTCAAAGTACCGCCACATCAGCTCATCGGAGATGCTCATGATTTTCCCGAACATCTCATCTGGAGGATCCGTGATGCCGATGGTGTTGCCCAACGACTTGGACATCTTTTGTACCCCATCCAAGCCTTCGAGCAGCGGCCAGGTGATGATGCATTGGGGCTTTTGATCCATTTGTGACTGGAGCTGTCGGCCCACCAGAAGATTGAACTTCTGATCCGTGCCACCCATTTCGATGTCTGCTTCCAAAGCGACCGAGTCATAACCTTGGACCAAGGGATAGAGGAATTCGTGGATCGCGATGGGCTGACCGCCTTGGTATCGCTTCTCAAAATCATCACGCTCTAGCATTCTCGCTACCGTGTGGCGTGATGCCAGACGGATCATATCGGCCGAGGTCATCTTCGAGAACCACTCTGAGTTAAAGCGAACCTCAGTGCGCTTTGGATCGAGAATCTTAAACACCTGCTCTGCATAAGTCTCGGCGTTGGCTTTGATCTCGTCCTCGGTCAGCGGCTGGCGGGTGACGTTCTTGCCGGTCGGGTCCCCAATCATGCCGGTGAAATCGCCGATCAAGAAGATGGCGGTGTGACCTTGGTCTTGGAAACGGCGCATGGCGTTGATGATCACGGTATGGCCCAAGTGAAGGTCTGGTGCGGTGGGGTCAAAGCCCACTTTCACCCGCAAAGGCTGGCCCGTGGCTAAGCGCTCAGCGAGCTCTGAGGCTTGAATGACCTCAACGGCCCCTCGGGTCAGCTCATCCATGATTGGGTTGTGGTCTGTTGAATTCATGTCACGCCTAGTCTCATGCTTTAAATCATTGCCCAAAACATTGGGCGAGAACCTCAGTTGGGCCTGCACACCCGGTGGGCTTGGCTGTGGTATGGTGCACCCACGGTTGACTTAGGATGACCCAAGTCGTTAATGTTAGCGAGTTTTTAGGCATAAAACTGTACTCATGAGCCGAAAACCCATGGCCAGCCGACGCCGAGCGGCCCCTCCCCTGATGCATTGGTTGCGGCAAGATCGCTGGGCCGCATCGGCCGGTGTGTTTCCGATATTGGCCGTTTGGTTGCTTGTTGCACTGTCTGCCACGCCAGATCAGGGCCCGCACTCAAGCCATGTCGAGCAGCACGCCCGTGTCATTGAAATCCCGTCCCCTGCCATCGACCCCATGCCTGCGGCCGATGGTGAAGCCGAATCACCAAGCTCAGTCATCGCCACAGACCAGGTGGCCATTGAGGCCCTTCCGGCATATACCTGGACGTCTGTCACCGTGCGGTCGGGTCAAAGCATGGACCGCATCTTTAAAGACTTAGGCCTGTCGGCATCGCTGCTCCACCAATTGATCAACTTAGATGATCGGACCAAGCAATTGGTCACCATCAAACCTGGGGATGTTTTTTACTTCGCGCTGGATTCAATGGGTGAATTTCAGGCGCTCAAGGGTGCGTTTGACGAAGACCAATGGCTTTTGATCGAGAAAACGCCTGACAATGCCTTGGCCTCTTCGCTGGAAGCTCGGGACATTGAATACCGCATCAAAGAGGCGACAGCCACCATCAATACTTCGCTGTTCAACGCCGCCAAAGACGCGGATTTGTCGGACAACATGACGATGAAGCTGGCCAATGTGTTTGGTTGGGACATTGATTTTGCCCTCGATATTCGAAAAGGCGATCGCTTCTCATTGATCTATGAAGAGGTTTGGAGAGACGGCGAGTACTTTAAGGACGGGGCCATCTTGGCGGCGCGCTTTGTCAACCGAGGCGATGTGTTTGAGGCCGTTCGCTTTGATGCAGGCGACGGGCCTGATTACTTTGACCCTGAAGGTAGGCGCATGCGAAAAGCTTTCTTAAGGGCGCCACTGAACTTCACACGGGTGACCTCAAACTTCAACCCCAAACGCTTCCACCCAGTGACCCAACGCGTCCGCCCGCACAATGGCACTGACTATGGGGCTGCCCCTGGCACACCCGTCTGGTCAGCAGGGGACGGCGTGGTGATTGAGTCGGCCTACAACCGGGTCAATGGAAACTATGTGTTTGTGCAACACGGCAACCACATCGTGACGCGCTATTTGCACTTGTCTCGAAGGGATGTCAAACGCGGTGATCGGGTCCGCCAAGGACAAACGATCGGCACAGTGGGATCGACTGGTCTGGCCACTGGCCCACACCTTCATTATGAGTTCCTGGTCAATGGCACCCACAGGGACCCAAGAACTGTTGATCTCCCACCGGCTGATCCTCTGCCTGCGGACCAACGCATCGCTTTTGCCGAACACACTGAGCGCTGGATGACGCGGCTCGATCGCTTTGATCAAGAAACCCGCCTGCTTGCGAGCATCAACAACAGCGATTGTGAGGCAGACGCCGAGTCGTGCTGAGCCATCGCTGTTTGGCTGCTTGAAATCATGACGTCCAAAGATAAAGCGCTCTTTGTTGGCCTGATCTCTGGCACCAGCATGGATGGCATCGATGCTGCCTTGATTGAGATTGATCCAGTAAGCCCCACATCATCCATCCATCTGGTGATGGGCCAGACTTATCCATTTGATGCAAGGCTTTTGGCGCTGTTGGAAGAGGCCAAGGCAGCAGCAGAGTCGGATCACCTGACTTGGATCGGCTCTCAGACCTGCCAAGCGCTCGATCAAGCCTTGGCCCAGGCTTTTGCTGAGGCTGCTTTAAGACTCGTTGATGAGGCCAAGCTCGCGCCTCATCAAATCAAAGCGCTGGGCAGCCATGGACAAACCGTGTGTCACCGACCCGATGACGTGCCAGCGATCAGTTTGCAATTGGGTGACCCCCAAACCATCGCTCGGTTGACCGGGATCACCACGGTGGGCCGGTTTCGGCAGGCCGATCTGGATGCTGGAGGCCAAGGCGCGCCACTGGCGCCATTGATCCATCAGCCCTTGTTCTTCGATCCCACCCTCGCTCGCGCGGTGCTCAATCTGGGTGGCATTGCCAATGTTACGGTTCTCAAAGCGGGACAACCCGTGATTGGGTTTGACACAGGCCCTGCCAATGCGCTGTTGGATTTTTGGTATCAACGCCATCACGAAGGCCCTTTTGATCATGGGGGCGCCTGGGCCTCTCAAGGAACACCGATTGATGGGTTTTTGGAACAAGCATTGGCCGATCCATACTTTGATAAGGCACCGCCTAAGAGCACCAGCATCGAATACTTTGGCACACAGTGGTTGGACTCACTGCTGATGAACCATCGAAGACTGAGTGGGCCTGATGTGCAAGCCAGCCTCGCGGAGCTCACCGCACAATCCATCGCCCAGTCGTTGCAGGCGATGGGGCATTTTGATCAAGTCATCGTGTGTGGCGGGGGTGCTAGGAATGATGATGTGATGGAAAGACTTAACCGCGTTTTGCCCCGTGCCGAAGTCATCATCAGTGATCGGCTTGGGGTGAGTGCGGATCACTTAGAAGCGATGTTATTTGCCTGGTTGGCCCATGAGCGTCTGGCGGATCAAGCACTCGATACGCGGCACATCACTGGAGCAACACGCCCTGTGCTGCTGGGGGAGGTTTATCGGCCCGAGTGATTCAGGGCTTGATCAAATGGGCTGGGCGCCGCATAAGATAGATGGCCAGAACAATCGCTGGGATGCCCAAAGCAGACGCATAGACAAAGAAAAACACGTAACCCGATTGGTCAACGATCAAGCCAGAAGGCCCGCCCAATAACTTGCCGGGCAACGTCATGAACGAACTGAGCAATGCATACTGTGTTGCGGTATAGCGTCTAGAGACGAGCCCAGACATCCACGCAATAAACACGGTCGCTGAAAACCCCACAAAAAAATTATCCGCGGTGATGGTGACGACCAAAGCCCAAAGCTTAGGCTCTTGCAGTGCCAGCCATGCAAACAACAAATTGGTTACCCCAACGCCAACAGCACCCGCTACCAACATCGGCATCAACCCAAACCGAGCGACCATCACGCCACCAAACAAACCACCACCGATGGTCATGGCCACGCCAAACAAGCCACTGATCGCACCAATCTGAGACAGCGTATAACCGAGGTCGATATACAAGGGGTTCGCCATCGCCGCCATCGAAATGTCACTGACCTTGTAAAGCCCCACCAAGGCCAACACCGGCAGAGCCATCCACCCAAGCCTTCGCCAAAAATCAATGAATGGCGCCACAATGGCCCCTGTGATCCAAGCACCCATATCTGCCACAAAGCCGCTATGGCTGGTGCGCTGACGGTAAGCCATGACCAGCGGGTCTTGCTCGATGTCCAAACGATCGCTGGACGTGGGTTCTTTAGAAATAAATACCGCCAGCATCCCCACACTGACCAAAAGGGCCATCACCCAATAAGCCCCCATCCACCCGATGTGATCGGCCAAAAATAAAGCGCCTGCGCCTGTGCAGAGCAATGCCAGGCGATAGCCCAGCACATAAGTCCCTGCCAAAGCGGCTTGATAGCGAAGCTCGTCTGCCTCAATCCGAAACGCATCGATGGTGATGTCTTGGGTCGCTGAAGCAAACGCCACCACCACCGCCAGTAAGGCGAGCCTTGCAAGATCGGTGACAGGATCGGTCATGGACATGCCCACCAACCCAAACATGATGGTGACCTGCGCGAGCAGCATCCAGCTTCTTCGCTGGCCAAGCCAGCGGGTCAGCAGGGGCAAAGCGATCCGATCGATGACAGGCGCCCACAACACCTTGATGGAGTAAGTCACCCCAATCCATGCAAAAAAACCAATCGCGGTTCTTGAGACATCCTCAGTACGAAGCCAGGCCGTCAGTGTCGAGAACACCAACATAAAAGGCAGCCCTGCTGAAAAACCCAACAACAGCATGCGCCAAACCGAAGGTCTGGTATAAACGCGCCAGCCCAAGCTGGGCTCGGTCATGGGGTCTTCTTCGGCGTGGTTACTTTTGCCCAAGGGGGTAGTCATAATCGATGATCAAAGGCGCATGGTCTGAAAAGCGATTAGCTGTATAAATGTCTGCACCCCTCACTCGATCGGCGAGCGCTTGATTGATCACTTGATAGTCAATCCGCCAACCCACATTGTTATCCCAAGCGCGGCCACGGTTGGACCACCAGGTGTAGCGGTCTGGGTTGGGGTCGATAACACGGAAGGCATCGGCCCAACCCAATGAGCCAAACACCTCATCCATCCAAGCGCGCTCCTCTGGCAAAAAGCCTGAGTTTTTTTGGTTGCCTTTCCAGTTCTTAAGATCAATCTCTTTGTGGGCGATGTTCCAATCACCACAAATCACATAATCCCTGCCCTCTTTGGCCATGGTCTCAAGCTTGGGCGTGAAATGGTCCATGCACTCAAACTTGAACGCTTGGCGCTCTTCTTTAGAGGTGCCTGATGGGAGATACAAAGAGACCACGCTCAAATTCCCGACATCGATTTGAAGCCAACGGCCTTCGCTGTCAAATGCTGGCCAGCCAATGCCGTGGATGACTTGATCTGGCGCATGCCGAGAAAACAGCGCTACCCCCGAATAGCCTTTCTTTTCAGCGTCGTGATAATGGCAGTGATAGCCGGCGGGGAAAAACACCTGATCGGCCAACTGATCGATTTGGGCTTTGGTCTCTTGGATACAGACAAAATCGGCATTTTGAGCGGGCAGCCACTCGAAAAAACCTTTCCGGGCAGCGGCTCGAATGCCATTGGCGTTGAGGGACATGATGCGCATCGGTATCTAGTCTACCTCAGCGCTTGAGGTGGGTCACGCTGAGACTCGCTCTGCACCCATCGATGCAGATACAATTGAGCGCATGCTAAAAGCCCACACCCGAGCGCTTCTTGATTTGGCCGTCCGATACCAAGCCCTTCGCTTCGGCGAGTTCACCCTCAAATCAGGCCGCATCAGCCCTTATTTTTTCAATGCAGGGTGCTTTGCTGACGGGCAAGGCATCGATGGGTTGGCCAAAGCCTATGCCGCAGCGCTGATGGACAGCGGTGTTGAGTTCGACCAATTGTTTGGGCCCGCTTATAAAGGCATTCCCTTGGTCAGCGCGATCGCCATGTCGCTGTTTCGGGATTATGGGCTCAATGTGCCGTTCATCTATAACCGCAAAGAAGCCAAAGACCATGGTGAGGGCGGTCAGTTGGTCGGGCCCCCTCTCATGGGTCGGGTCATCATTGTGGATGATGTCATCTCAGCCGGGACCTCGGTGCGGGAGTCCTGCCACTGGATCCAAGAAGCAGGCGCTAAACCTGAAGGGGTGTTGATTGCCCTAGACCGTCAAGAGCGCGGGCTAGATGAGCGCTCAGCGGTGCAGGAATTCATGGATGACGGCTTAAACGTGATCTCGGTGGCCAAGCTAACCGACCTCATCGACTGGCTTCAAGAATCTGGCAGCGACCATGTTCTGGCCATGCAGACCTACCGTGAGGCCTACGGGGTCAGCCACTAATTTATAAATTCTGGCCCATGGGGGATTTGCACTGGGCAATGGTTGTGCTATCGTTATCGGCTTGCTTTCAAATGTGCCCCCAAACGATCGATTGCTCTAAATGTCCCAGCCAACGCCAACCAAGAAAAAGAAGAAAAAGAAAAAGGTCCAAAACCTGCCATGCATGGGTGAATTTGTCTCTATGACCACCCAGCAGTTTCTAAAAGACATGGGTGATACACCCCCGGATAACTTGCATAAAATCATTTTGTCGGAAGCCGAGCGGGCGATGATTGCCACGGTCTTGGAACACACCGAGCAAAACCAATCGAAAACGGCTGATATTCTCGGCATCACCCGGGCCACTTTACGAAGCCGAATGGCCCGCTACAAACTCTAAAAGGCCTAATCAATGACTCATTCAACCCGCACTGCCCTGATCAGCGTATCAGACAAAACCGGGTTGATCCCGCTGGCCCAAGCGCTCAGCGAGCACGGCTTTACGATTCTCTCGACCGGCGGCAGCGCCGAGCAAATGATTCAAGCAGGCATCCCCGTTCAAAAAGTCTCGGACCACACGGGCTTTCCAGAAATCATGGGTGGGCGCGTCAAAACCCTGCACCCCAAAATCCATGGCGGCATCTTGGCCAGACGCAACATCGATGAGGCGGTCATGGCTGAGCACGGGATCAACCGCATCGATTTGGTTGTGGTGAACCTCTACCCCTTCATAAAGACCATTCAAGACCCCAACTGCACCTTGGACAATGCCATCGAGCAGATCGACATTGGGGGGCCCGCGATGGTGAGGTCTGCGGCCAAGAACCATCAGGATGTGACGGTGGTCTGTGACCCAAGCGACTATGACGCCCTGATCGAGGGCTTGCCCGAGCTCCCGGATGAGGCCACGCGCCGAGCGTTGGCGGTCAAGGCCTTCGCACATACCGCACGCTACGATGGTGAGATCAGTCAGTGGTTATCCCAACAAGTCATAGCGTCGGGTACGACGACCCACGCTGAACTGCCCCCGATCCTCAATATCGCGCTCGATCAAGTCCAAGCCCTTCGCTATGGCGAAAACCCGCACCAAAGTGCTGCGCTGTATCAGACGCGTGGCGTCCCTGTTGCTGGGGTGGCTGGGGGCGAACTGATCCAAGGCAAGCCTTTGTCGTTCAATAACCTCCTCGATGCCGATGCCGCTTTTAGTGCATGCCGCACCGTCCAACAGGTCGCCCAAGGACAAAGTGTCTGTGTGATCGTTAAGCACACCAACCCCTGCGGGGTGGCTTTGGCCGACCACTCACTGGCGGCTTGGGAGAAGGCATTGGCGACCGATCCCACTTCCGCCTTCGGTGGGATTGTGGCGCTGTCTCATGCTTTGGAAGCAGACCTTGCCCAAGTTTTGGTGGAGCGTTTTTTGGAGGTCATCATTGCGCCTGCTGTGAGCCCAGACGCAAAAGCCATTTTGGCAGCCAAACCAAACCTTCGGGTCTTGGTGGTCAAGGCTGCCTCGGGGCCAAGGTTCGATGTCCGCGCCATCCAGGGTGGCTACTTGGTCCAACAAACGGACAACGAAGCCAGTGACCCTGACGCTTTTGAAGTGGTGACAGACCGCTCTCCCAGCGCTGAGGAGTTACAAGATTTGATATTTGCCTGGGCGGTGGTTCGTTCGGTGCGCTCCAATGCCATTGTGTATGCCAAACAAGGCCAGACGCTGGGGTTGGGGGTTGGGCAAATGAGCCGCATCGATTCTGCCCGATTTGGGGTTTTAAAAAGCCAAGATGTGGGCTTGAGTCTTACGGGTGCCGCGATGGCCTCGGAGGCGTTCTTCCCGTTTGCCGATAGCATCGAGGCGGCCGCCGCGGTCGGGGTAAAAGCCATCATTCAACCAGGTGGCTCCATGCGCGATGCCGAGGTGATCGAGGCCTGTAATCGAGCAGGCATCGCGATGGTGTTTACGCACCGCCGTCACTTCAAGCACTGAGCCTCAAAAAGCCGCTCTTAGCCTTAGCGTCACGCCAGTCACGCTACAATGCCCTACATGAATATTTTGGTGATCGGCAACGGGGGTCGTGAGCACGCGCTGGCATGGAAAATAGCGCAATCTTCAGACGTGGCCCAAGTCTGGGTGGCGCCCGGGAATGCGGGGACGGCGCATGAACCCAAATGCACCAATGTCGCCATCGCCGCCGATGACATTGACTCACTCCTGGCCTTTGCCCAAGAAAAGAAGATCGACCTCACCGTCGTCGGCCCCGAAGCACCCCTAGCACTTGGGATTGTCGATCGGTTCAAGGATCATGGTCTTCGTTGTTTTGGGCCCAGCGCCCAAGCAGCCCAACTCGAGTCCTCCAAAGCGTTTAGCAAAGAATTTATGCTTCGCCATGGCATCCCAACCGCGCTATCAAAAACAGTGACAGACGTCGATGGTGGTCTGGCGTTTATTGAGACCATCGGGCTTCCAGCTGTGATCAAAGCCGACGGGCTGGCCGCTGGCAAAGGGGTGGTGATTGCCCACACTTATGAAGAAGCCAAAGCAACGCTAGAAGACATGCTCCTAGGCAATGCGTTTGGCGAGGCGGGCCACCGGGTGGTGATTGAGGAATTCTTAGTCGGTGAAGAGGCAAGCTTCATTGTGATGGCCTCGGGCCATGACATCCTCCCGCTGGCCACCAGCCAGGACCACAAACGGCGCGATAACCAAGATGAAGGCCCCAACACCGGTGGCATGGGGGCTTATTCACCGGCACCCGTGGTCACAGACGCGCTGAGTGAGCGCATCATGGAAACCGTCATTCGGCCAACGGTTGCAGGACTTTGGGCTGAAGGCACCCCCTTTTGTGGCTTTCTCTACGCCGGGATCATGATCACGCACGATGGCCCGAAGGTGCTCGAATTCAACGTGCGTTTCGGGGATCCTGAGACCCAGCCGATCTTGATGCGCCTGCAATCTGATTTGGTGCCTTTGTTGCTGGCGGCCACAGACGGTCAGTTGGGCGATCATGATGTGGCGTGGGATGAGCGAACAGCGCTCGGGGTCGTGATGGCCGCCGGTGGGTATCCAGCCAGCTATGACAAAGGCCAGGTCATTCATGGGCTCAATCAACCCATGCCTCAGGGTGTGAAAGTGTTTCATGCAGGCACTGCGATTTCGCCTTCTGGTGATGTTGTGACGGCTGGTGGTCGGGTGTTGTGTTTGGTTGCCTTAGGCACCGATCCAAAAGAAGCGCAACGGCTCGCTTATCAAGCCTTAGAGGCCATCGAATTCGAGGGTGGGTTTTATCGTACCGACATTGGTTGGCGTGCCATCGAACGGAACGCCCAAGCCGCTGGCTAAGCGAGATGGATGTCTCCCACCTTCTAGACGAGCTCAACGACGCCCAACGCGAAGCGGTCAGTGCCGAGGCGGGTCATTGTTTGGTCTTGGCAGGGGCAGGCTCTGGTAAAACACGGGTACTGGTTCACCGCATTGCTTGGTTGATCCAAGTTCACCATGTAAGCCCCATGTCGATCCTCGCGGTGACCTTCACCAATAAAGCAGCCGGTGAAATGCGCCACCGCATTGCCCATTTGTTGCACATCAGCCCAGAAGGCTTATGGATTGGAACGTTCCACGGCATCTGCCATCGCCTGCTCAGGATGCACGCCAAAGAAGTTGGCTTGCCTGACACCTTTCAGATTCTCGATTCGGATGATCAGTACCGTTTGATCCGCCGCATCATCAGAGAGATGGAGCTCGATGAGGGCGAACATCCGCCCAGGGCCGTACAAGGCTTCATCAATCATCAAAAAGAGATGGGGCGGCGCCCCAATGATGTCGCGCCCTCTGTCGGTGGCTATGGACATGATCTCCACGCCAAGCAGTTGGCGATCTACAGAAATTATGAGGCGGCCTGCGATCGTGCCGGCTTGGTCGATTTCGCTGAACTCTTGCTTCGCACCTTAGAGCTACTTAGGGATAATCCCATAAGGCGTGCGCACTATCAAAACCGGTTCTCGCACATCTTGATCGATGAGTTTCAAGACACCAATACCCTGCAATATGCGCTGGTCAGTTTGCTCTCCACTGAAAAAGCGCCCATTGATGGGCAAGCCAACATAAGAGCCAACCATCTGTTTGTGGTGGGCGATGATGATCAGTCGATTTATGGTTGGCGCGGTGCGCGCGTTGAAAACGTCAACCAATTTGTCAAAGACTTCAAGCCCAGCGTGATTCGCCTAGAACAAAACTACCGCTCTACGGCGACCATCTTGGCTGCAGCCAATAAGGTCATTGATCATAACGACGACCGCATGGGGAAAAACCTCTGGACCGATGGTGAGCAAGGCGAGCCCATCAAGATTTTTTCTGCCTACAGCGCAGAGGAAGAAGCTGACTTTGTGATTGGTCGCATCGAGCAATGGCTGCAAGACGGCCATCGTTTGAGCGAGGTGGCTGTGCTGTATCGCTCCAATGCGCAATCTCGCTTGTTTGAACAAGCGCTGTTGCGCCAAGACATCCCTTACCGGGTCTATGGTGGCCAACGATTCTTCGAGCGTGCTGAAATCAAAGATGCCATGGCCTACCTTCGCTTGGCGCATAACCGCCATGACGATGGCGCCTTCGAGCGCGTCATCAACCTGCCGGCCCGAGGCTTGGGGCAACAAACTGTCGCCAAAATAAGAGCGCTTGGCCAACAACAAAACCTATCCATGTTTGATGTGGCCAAGCAAGGCTTGGCCAGCGGTGCGTTTGGTGCGCGCGCCCAAACCTCGATCGCTGGATTCATTGAGATGATTGAAGAGATCGCCTCTTATGACTCGCTGCCAGAGATGGTTAAAGCGGCGGTTCAATTGAGCCAGCTGGGCGCTTGGTATCGGAAAAAAGAGCCCGCTGATCGTGCTGAGAGCCGCGAGGAAAACTTGGAAGAATTGATTCGTGCAGCCGATGGCTATCAACAGCCATTTGAAGATGAACAAGCAGGCTTAAGCCCCATGGCGTCTTTTTTGGCCCAAGCCGCACTCGAGGCAGGAGAGCATCAAAGCGATCGTTGGGAAGACTGTGTGCAGCTGATGACCCTGCACTCAGCCAAAGGCTTGGAGTTTCCGTTGGTGTTTTTGGCCGGCATGGAAGAGGGTTTATTCCCACACCAAAAATCGGCTGAAGAGCCAGGCCGTCTCGCTGAAGAAAGACGGCTGTGTTATGTCGGGATGACGCGGGCGATGAAAGTGCTGTACCTCACCCACGCTGAGTCTCGCATGTTGCATGGGCAAACCACCTTCTCGGCCCCCTCTCGATTCATCCGAGAGATTCCTGAAGAGCTGATTGAAAACATTCGCCCCAAGGCGACCTCTGAGCCTGCCAAGTACTGGGCAAGTCCAGCCCAATCCCAGTCGGGTTTAGCATTGGGCTCACCTGTCTCTCACGCGAAGTTTGGGTTTGGCACCGTGGTCAGCCTGGAAGGGCAAGGCGCCAATGCCAGGATCCAAGTCAATTTCGAGGACGCTGGGCCTAAGTGGTTGGTGCTTGCCTATGCCAACCTAGAAGCGCTTTGATGATCCAGCCAGCGTGACAAATATCATTTGCCCCTACAATAACGACCATGACTCAGCACACCCATAAACCGACCACCGATCAAGAGCGATTGATTTTTGCGCTTGATGTCCCCGATCTGGCCTCAGCCGAAAAGCTCATTGAAACACTGGGAGATGCCGTTGTTTTTTATAAGCTGGGGCTGGAGTTCTTTCTAAGTGGCCATTATTTTCAGCTGGCTGATACTTTGAAACGATCTGGCAAAAAGGTCTTTGCTGATCTCAAGCTTTTTGACATCCCTCCCACGGTTGGCCGTGCGGTGGCGCAATTGGCCAAGCGCGATGTGGATTTTGTGACCGTGCATGGGAACGACGCGATGTTAAAAGCCGCTGTTCAAGAGGCTGGCTCAATGGGGGTGCTGGCGGTGACCGCTCTGACAAGCTTAGATCGCGGGGACCTGGATGATTTGGGTTTTGACTGTGACATCGAGGCACTGGTGTTATCACGGGCCAAGCGTGCGCTGGCCTTGGGATGTGCGGGTGTCATTTCATCTGGCTTGGAAGTTAAGGCGCTTCGAGCCTCGGTGGACTCGGCGCTCACCGTGATTTGCCCAGGGATACGACCGGTCGATAATGTCGATGATCAGAAACGCACCATGACAGCCACAGAAGCTTTTGCCGCCGGGGCTGATTACGTGGTAGTCGGCCGACCCATTCGAGACGCCGCCGATCCGAGAGCGGCGGCCCTGGCCATTCAAGAAGAGATTTCTTCTTACTTTAGATAAATCAATAGGTTATCGAAGTTATATTAGAGGCTTGATAAATTATCAAGCCGAAGTTATTATGTGCGTTGAGATTTGCTGAGTGATGCATCTCTCGCTCGCTAGTAAAACGATTCGGCGAACCTCCTTGGGGGTTCGCCATTTTTTTACCCAGACCCACCCCCTTTGGCTGAAATAGACAAGCTCTGGACCTAAGGCTGGGTGGTGGTACACTGCACGGCTGGTATTTTTTACTGGAGCGCCCATCGACCCATGTCACCAAAAGACACCTCATCTCCAGGTTTGTTGCGCCTGAGGGTTATGGCCAGGGAAGGCTTGCGTCGCGTATTGCACCTCTGGGTCAAGAGCACATGCGTGCCCGAGAGCGTGGATGATTGGGGCATAGATCCCACAAAGCCGGTCTTTTATGTCTTAGATACCTACGCGCTGAGCTCGGTGCTGATTCTTGATGAGGTGCTGGCAACGGCTGGACGGCCTTTGGCTTCTGAGCCTTTGTCCGTGGATGGTGTCGGTTTGTCTCGAAGCTTTGGGGCCAATCGGCGCTATCGGGGCCTGTTCGTCCGAACGTTGAAAAAGCAGCGCCATTCCACGGCGCTCAAATCTCTTGTTGGGCAGCTGAACCCTGCCGATTTGGGTCCAGCCGGTGACATCCAAATTGTGCCTGTATCAATTCTGATTGGGCGCGCGCCCGATCAAGAAGCGGGCTTTTTCAAAGTGCTGTTCTCTGAAAACTGGGGGCAAGGGGGTCGGCTGAGGCGGCTGATGAGCACCTTGGTCCATGGTCGCCACACTCTGGTGCAAGTGGGCCAGCCTTTGGTATTGAGTGATTTATTTAAAGAGACCCAGGATCCCGAGGTTGCCTTGGCTCGGATCAGCCGCGTCATGCGCGTCTACTTTAAAAGAACCCGCTCTGCTGCCATCGGTCCTGACCGATCACACCTTAGGACCTTGCTCGACCGCTTGGTCAGCAGCGAACCTGTCGCTCAGGCCATTCAAGCCAAGGCGCGCCGAGATCAGATCTCCGAGGAAAAGGCCCGTGCGATCGCCTATGACTATGCCAAAGAAATTGCGGCGAACTACTCTTACACGTTTGTGCTGATCGCCAACAAAGTGCTGACGTGGTTTTTGTATCGAATTTTCAGGGGCGTACAAGTTAAACACTTTGACTCCTTTAGGGCGCTGGCGCCTGGCTATGAGGTGGTCTATGTGCCGTGTCATCGAAGCCACATCGATTATTTGCTGCTCTCTTATATTCTCTATCACCGAGGCTTGGTGCCCCCGCACGTGGCCGCGGGCGTGAATCTCAATCTGCCCTTCGTTGGGCCTTTGATTCGCCGAGGCGGTGGCTTTTTCTTGAGGCGCTCGTTCAGATCCAAGCCACTCTATGCCGCCGTCTTTAATCAGTACGTCGCCATGATCTTGGGCAAAGGGGTGTCGCTGGAATATTTCATTGAGGGGGGTCGTTCGCGCACGGGTCGCTTACTGCCAGCCAAGGCGGGGATGTTATCGATGACTGTGCGGGCTTTTTTGGCTCAGCAAAAGAGGCCCATTCTCTTTCAGCCGGTCTCCATTGCCTATGAGCGCCTGGCTGAAGGCGATGCCTACATTGCAGAGCTTTCTGGGCAACAGAAAAAGCCCGAGTCTTTGAGTGACTTCAAAAATGTCCTCAACATCATTCGGAAAAATTATGGCGAAGTGACCGTCAGCTTTGGGGCGCCCATTTTTTTAGATGACTTGTTGGATCGTCATCACGCCCAATGGCGCGAACACAAACTGACAGGAGATGCTCGTCCAGAATGGCTGTCGCCAGCTGTGGATGAGTTGGCCAACCAAATCCTCGTTAACATCAACCAAGCGGCCCACATCAACCCCATTGCCTTGCTTTCTATTGCACTCTTAGCAACACCAAAGCAAGCCATGGATGAGGATGACCTGGCCCGGATGCTCGACCTTCTAAAGCAATTGCTTGGCCAAAAAACCTACTCGGACCGCATCACGGTGACGGATCGCTCTGCCCAAGACATCATTGATTATGGACTATTGATGCAGGTGATTGAGCGCAAAGCCGACCCATCTGGTGCGGTGATTTCAACCGATGAAAAGACGGCTGTATTGCTGACTTATTTTAGGAATAACGCCGCTCATGTTTTGACCATCGGTGCTTGGATCGCCTGTTGCTACCTGAACTTGAGGCGCTTAAAACGCCAACGACTCCACGCATTGACCCAGCGCGTCTACCCCTTCTTAAGAAACGAACTCTTCTTGCCTTGGGACGAGAACGAGCTTGGCCCTGTGGTCGACCAAACCATAGATGCGCTGATGGAAGCCGGTTTGTTGCAGCAACACGGAGAACACATCACCCGTGCCCCAAGTGGTGATGTCAGCGCCCATCGCTTAAGGCTGTTGGCCAACACCATGAGTCAAACCGTGGAGCGTTATTTCATTGTGATCTCGACCTTGGTCAAGAATGGCTCAGGCACAGTGACCAAGCAGCAACTGGAGTCACTGTGTGGCCTGTGCGCCCAACGCGTTGCTTTGCTTCATCCGCTGGCCAATCCGGAGTTTCATGACCGCAATCTATTCGGCGGATTTGTAACTACCTTGCAAGAAAAAGGCATGCTCAGCCGAAATGCAGATGGCTTGTTGGTCTTTGATGACGCGCTTGAACTGCTGCATCGTGATGCACGCCTGGTTCTTGATCGGGAGATTTATTACATCATTACCCAGTCCGTGTCGCTGGCCTCGGAGCTGGAATCAGGTCCCATCGAACAGGGGCAGTTAGCGGAAGATTAAGCGTCTAAATCAGGAAGCAATTGATCTTCCCAATAAGCGATTTGGTCTTTTAATCTGAGTTTTCTTTTTTTCAGACGACGCAACTGAAGTTGGTCCATGGTGGGCGTCTCAACAAGGCTTGCGATCGCCCGGTCTAGGTCTCGATGCTCCTCTCGCAACACAGCCAAACGTTGCTGTATTTCTGACCATCCCATTGACATTGAAGTTATGCTGCCTCTATCGCAGGATCCTCTAGTGCTTCATTTTCTTTCTAAAGCGCTCAAGGGCGGCCAGTTGCGCCATGGCCTGCGCCAGCTGAGCTTGAGCTTCGGCCACTTCCATGCCTGCAGTCTTATCGGCCAGCGCCCGCTCAGCAGCAGCCTTGGCTTCAAGTGCGGCAGCCTCATCGACATCGGCTGCACGAACGCCTGTGTCAGACAACACAGTCACCACATGGGGCTGAATCTCGAGCAACCCACCTGAAACGTAGAAATGCTCCTCTGCGCCATCGGCGGTTTGCACCCTCACCTCTCCAGGCCGCAAGCGGGTCAACAAAGGCGCATGTCTTGGGGTCACGCCCAAGTCACCCTGCTCTCCTGGGACAATCACCATCGTCGCCTCACCTGAGTAGATCTCAGCCTCAGCGCTGACAATGTCACAATGAATGGTAGATGCCATGGCTTAATGAGACTCCAGTGAATTAGGCGGCTTTCTGCGCCATTTCTTCTGCTTTCTTCACGGCCTCATCAATGGTACCGACCATGTAGAAGGCTTGCTCTGGCAGGTGATCGTATTCACCCTCGACAATGCCTTTGAAGCCGCGGATGGTCTCTTTCAAAGACACATACTTACCGGGCGAGCCAGTGAAGACTTCAGCAACGAAGAAGGGTTGTGAGAAGAAGCGCTCAACTTTACGGGCACGCGCCACAGTGAGTTTGTCTTCTTCACTCAGTTCATCCATACCCAAGATGGCAATGATGTCTTTGAGCTCTTTGTAACGCTGCAAAGTGCCCTGCACTTTACGCGCCACATCATAGTGTTCTTGACCCACCACCAATGGATCGAGCTGGCGAGATGTGGAGTCAAGCGGATCCACCGCTGGATAAATACCAAGCTCTGCGATGTTTCTGGACAGTACAACGGTCGCATCCAAGTGAGCAAACGTGGTCGCAGGCGATGGGTCGGTCAAGTCATCGGCAGGAACGTAGACGGCCTGAATCGATGTAATAGAACCGGTTTTGGTCGACGTGATCCGCTCTTGCAATGCGCCCATCTCTTCAGCCAGTGTGGGCTGATAACCCACCGCCGATGGCATCCGACCCAAGAGGGCTGACACCTCGGTACCGGCCAGGGTGTAACGGTAGATGTTGTCGATGAACATCAAAACATCGCGGCCTTCATCTCGGAAGTACTCCGCCATGGTCAAACCTGTCAACGCAACCCTTAAGCGGTTACCTGGGGGCTCGTTCATCTGGCCATACACCAAGGCCACTTTGTCGAGAACGTCTGAATCTTTCATCTCATGATAGAAGTCATTACCTTCCCGAGTCCGCTCACCCACACCAGCGAATACGGAATAACCAGAGTGCTCAATCGCGATGTTCCGGATCAATTCCATCATGTTGACGGTTTTACCTACACCGGCACCACCGAATAGACCCACCTTACCGCCCTTGGCGAAAGGACAAATCAAGTCGATCACTTTAATGCCGGTTTCTAGCAACTCATTACTGGCCGCTTGCTCTTCAAAGCTAGGTGGCTCTCTGTGAATTGGCATGGTGGTTTCTGCACCAATCTCACCGGCATCATCCACAGGTCTGCCCATCACATCCATGATGCGGCCCAAGGTCTTCTGGCCAACCGGCACAGAGATCGGGGCGCCCGTGTTGGTCACCGACGAATAGCGCTTCAAGCCATCTGTGGATCCCAGCGCAATGGTCCGGACCACGCCGTCGCCGAGCTGCTGCTGGACTTCCAGCATGATGTCGGTGTTATCAATGGTGAGTGCATCGTAGACTTTAGGCACATTTTGGACGTCAAACTCGACGTCGACAACGGCGCCAATGATCTGAACAATTTTTCCCGAACTCATGTCGTAACCTCAACTGATATAAGTAGTGTTAAACCGCCGATGCACCACCGACAATTTCCGAAATCTCTTGCGTAATCGCGGCCTGACGCGCCTTGTTGTACATCAGACGCAGATCGTCAATCAAATTACTCGCGTTGTCTGATGCGCTCTTCATCGCCACCATACGCGCTGCATGCTCGCTGGCCACATTCTCAAGGACGGCTTGATAAACAATGGACTCAATGTAGCGTGTCAAGAAATCATCCAACAACGCCTCAGCGCTGGGCTCATACAGATAATCCCAGTTGCTTTGGCTTTGACCCTCTTCTTCGATCGCGGGCAAGGGCAACAGCTGATCAAATCGGCTGTGCTGGCTCATCGTGTTGATGAACTCGTTGTAGCAGACGTAAAGACGATCTAGCTTCTCTTCCCGGTAGTCATCCAACACCACTTTAATCGAGCCGATCAGGCTTTCAAGTTGTGGTTGATCGCCGAGGTCTTGCGTGCTGGCACTGATGTGGACTCGCAGCCGCTTGAAAAACTGTGCCGCTTTTTTACCGATGATCACAGTGGTGATCTCAACGCCTTGGTCTTGCCATTGTTTGAACTCGCCCAACAACTTTCTGAACATGTTGTTGTTCAAGCCACCGCACAAACCGCGATCGGTGGCCACGACAATGTAGCCCACACGCTTAACGTCTTCACGGACTTGGGTAAATGGGTGTTCATACTCAAGGCTGGCTTGCGACAAATGGCCTATCACTTGGCGCATCATGCGCGCGTAAGGACGGGAGGCGGCCATGCGGTCTTGGGCCTTACGAATCTTGCTGGCCGAGACCATCTCAAGCGCACGGGTCACCTTGCGGGTGTTTTGTACGCTCTTAATCTGACCGACGATTTCGCTGGAGTTAGCCATCGTACTTACCAGCTACCTGTCGCTTTGAATTCATCCAGAGCCACTTTCATCTGGCCCTGCAATTCATCGTTCCAGTCGCCTGTTTCGTTGATCTTGGCCATAAAGCCAGCGTGGCTTTGATCCATGTAGTCGCGAAGTGCTTTTTCGAATGGCACCACTTTGTCCAGTGGCAAGTCATCCAAGTAACCTTCGTTACCTGCATACAAACTCACCGCCATTTGCGCGACAGACAACGGCGTGTACTGGGGTTGCTTCATCAACTCAGTGATGCGCTGACCACGCTCAAGCTGTTTGCGGGTGGCTTCATCCAAATCAGAGGCGAACTGCGAGAACGCGGCAAGCTCACGGAACTGAGCCAGCGCCAAACGCACACCACCGCCGAGCTTTTTGATGATCTTGGTCTGTGCTGCACCCCCGACTCGAGACACCGACAGACCAGCGTTGATCGCGGGTCGAATGCCTGCGTTGAACAGGTCGGTTTCTAAGAAGATCTGACCATCGGTGATGGAGATCACGTTGGTGGGAACGAACGCAGACACATCCCCTGCTTGCGTCTCAATGATGGGCAGTGCGGTCAATGACCCTGTTTTGCCCTTCACTTCACCGTTGGTCATTTGCTCTACGTAGTCAGCATTCACACGTGCCGCACGCTCCAACAAACGGGAGTGGAGATAGAACACATCCCCTGGATACGCTTCTCGACCCGGTGGGCGACGGAGCAACAAAGACACCTGACGGTAGGCTTGAGCCTGCTTGGTCAAGTCATCGAATACGATCAAAGCATCTTGGCCACGGTCACGGAAGTATTCACCCATCGCACAACCGGCGTATGGCGCGATGTATTGAAGAGCGGCAGATTCAGCTGCGTTGGCAGCGACCACGATGGTGTGTGCCATCGCCCCGTGCTCTTCAAGCTTCTTAACGACGTTGGCCACCGATGAAGTCTTTTGACCCACAGCGACATAGATACATTTAATGCCAGTGCCTTTTTGATTGATGATGGCATCGATCGCGACCGCTGTTTTACCTGTCTGGCGGTCACCGATGATCAACTCACGCTGGCCACGTCCAATGGGCACCATGGCATCAATCGCCTTAAGACCGGTTTGGACCGGCTGATCCACGCTTTGGCGGCTGATCACGCCTGGTGCGATCTTTTCAATCGGCTCAAACCCAGCGCTTTCAATCGGGCCTTGGCCATCGATGGGGTTACCCAGGGCATCGACCACACGACCGAGCAAGCCCTCGCCAACGGGGACTTCCAAAATGCGGCCGGTACAACGGACTGTGTCGCCTTCGGAGATGTGCTTATAGTCGCCCATGACCACGGCGCCGACAGAGTCGCGCTCAAGGTTCAAGGCCAGACCATAGGTTTCTCCAGGAAACTCAATCATCTCGCCTTGCATGGCGTCAGCCAAACCGTGAAGACGGCAGATACCGTCAGACACACTGACCACGGTGCCCTCGGTCCGTGCCTGGGAAGACACATCAAACTGTTCAACGCGCTTGCGGATCAGTTCGGAGATTTCAGTTGGGTTAAGCGTCTGTTGCATGCTTGCAATCCTTAAAAATCAAATAAGTCCTGTGTGCTTTTGGGCCTTACAAGGCAATATCTCGGGTCAAGCGCTCAAGTCGTCCCCGAACGCTGCCATCAATCACCTCATCGCCAGCACGAATAATGGCGCCACCAATCAGCGCCGGATCCACTGCCACCTCTAAATCGATCTCCCGGCCAAAGCGCTTTCTTAAACGCTCTGTCAGGGCCTTGCTTTGTTCATCACTCACCGGTTGGGCGCTGGTCACTTGTACATGAACCACCGCTTCTGCCTCACGCCGATAGGCCTCAAACTGCTGATAGACCTCGGGCAACAAAACCAATCGTCCATAGTGGGCGAGCACACTTAAGAAACGACCAAAGTCCTCACCAAAATGCTCGCCACCGATCTGCATCAAGCGCTCGACCACGCTGTTGGCTGTGAAACGAGGATCGCCAATCATCGATTGAACCACATCGTTTTCACTCGCCGCCGCCGCCAAGTGCAATGCTTGAGACCAATCGGCCACTCGACCAGATTCTTTCGCTGTTGCATAAGCAGCACGCGCATAGGGTCTGGCTAAGGTGGTGCGGTTTTGCATTGCTTAGAGCTCCTGGGCCAACTTGTCGAGAATTTCGCGATGCTTGGTCGCATCGATCTCTTTCTCGATCACACGGCTGGCACCGGCCACAGCCAGCTCAGCCACGCGCTCACGGAGCGCTTCTCTGGCTTGGTTGGTCGCCTGACGAATTTCAGCTTCAGCCGCCTCTACCCGTCTATCGTGTTCAGCCATCGCTTCTGTACGCGCTTGATCAATCATCTGATTGCCACGCTGTGAGGCTTGCTCAATGATGTCGCCTGCCTTGATGCGGGCTTCTTTGATGATGCCCTCGGCCTCACTTTGCGCATGAGCCAACACTTTTTCTGCTTCATCGGACTGAGCCAAGCCTTCGGCGATTTTCTGCCGCCTCTCTTCCATGGCCTGGACCAGTGGTGGCCACACAAACTTCATCGTCACCCAAATGAAGACGAGGAAGGTGCCTGCCTGACCGATCAGAGTACCAATACTTAAATCCATAGTCGGGTCCTAGCTTGTTTCGCCAATGATGATGAACAACAAGGCCAATTAGCCAGTGATGGGTCCCAACAATGGGTTGGCAAACATCAACAAGGCAGCGAATGCCACACCGATGATCGACAACGCATCCAGCAGACCGGCGATGATGAACATCCGGACTTGGAGCATGTTCGCCAATTCAGGCTGACGGCTGGCGCCTTCTAAGAACTTGCCACCCAACAGGGCGAAGCCAATGCCTGTGCCCAACGCGGCTGAGGCAAGAATCAGACCGACCGCGATGGCAGTGTTGGCCTGGATTTGAGCGATCATTGCAATGGTTTCCACTTACAGTCTCCTAAAAAGTTAAATCAAACAAATCAAACGCTTAAACAAAAACATCCATTCTAACGATCCCGCCTCAGTGCTCTTCATAGGCCAACGCCACATAGACGATGGTCAGTGTCATGAAGATAAATGCCTGAAGTGGAATCACCAGAATATGGAAAATGGCCCACATGCCACCGGGGATGAATTGAATCCACCAAGGCAGTAGGGCGATCAATACGAAAATCAGTTCGGCGGCATAGAGGTTGCCGAACAACCGCAAGCCCAAAGAAACAGGCTTGGCAATCATCTCAACCATGTTGAGCAATAAGTTGGCTGGCCACAAAATGGGATTGGGTCCGAACGGATGGTGCAAGAGCTCTTTCCCGTAACCCTTAGCACCTTTGCCCTTAATGCCATAAATAATGATGATGGCCAACACGGTGAACGACAGGCCAAACGGTCCATTGATGTCTGCCGATGGCACCACTCGGGTGTAATCCAAGCCCAAGACTTTGTAACTTAAATAAGGCAGATAATCGACGGGCACCAAGTCCATGAGGTTCCATAAGAACACCCAGACAAAGATGGTTAACGAGAGCGGGCCGATAAAGTTTCTGGGGCCATGGAAGCTGCCTTTGACAGAATCATCGACAAAATCAACCACCATTTCTACAAAGTTCTGGAGCTTTCCAGGCACACCGGCCGTCGCACGGCGAGCAGCAATCGTAAAGAAGGTCAAGAAAAACACGCCCAATACGAACGAGACCACCAGTGTGTCTGGATGGATCGTCCAAAGCCCCTCACCATAAGAGAGGTTGGTGATGTGGTGCTTTACATATTCTGTTGGCGTCGGTAGTCCAGCAGCCATCTTTTAAGAATCCCGTTGTTCTTTGACCATGTGCCATTGCATGCGCCAAAGCGCCCACCAATAGGCCACCAAGGTCGCACAGTATCCGGTCAAAACCGGCCCAAACCAAGGCGCAAACCAACGCGCCACAACCACGAACAAAAAGGCCGCCAGGGCCAATTTCAGCATCATTGCACGATAAAAACTTCGCACAACTTGCTCATGCTGGCTGCCAGCGCTGACCGCCATCCTAAGGGCGACCAAGGCGCTCAATAAGATGCCGATGCCACCCCCAGCCAATGCCGCCAGTGCATCGGGTTGGCCGCCCACAAAAAACCATGCAAGGCCCGCCACCCCAGCGAGGATCGCCTGAATACGCAACAGCCAGACAGCGGTCTGGGCAAATTGGGCCTCGGACACTCGCCACTCCAATCAATTAAAGGCATCAACACACTTTGATTCGTGCGTTTCTGCCCAACAAATCATCGAGATTATACCAGCCCCCGCCTTCGGCCAGCAAGGAAAACGGACTAGTTTTGTCCTCTAAAGCGCGCCAATAAGCCATCGAGCTCATCGAGCGAGGTGTAACGAATGACCACCTGCCCTTTGCCCGAGGCCTGATGACGCACCGTGGTCGGTGCGCACAGCGTTTCGGTGAGTTCTTGCTCCAAGCGCTCGAGATCGGGTGTTTTGGCCGATGGCTGGCTGGTTTTTTTGCTGTTGGGCTTCTTCGCCTTCAAGGACCTAACCCATTGCTCGGTCTGACGGACCGACAGGCCCTTGGCCACGATTTCATGTGCGGCCCGAACTTGGTCTTTGGCCTCTAGGGTCAACAGCGCACGGGCATGGCCCATATCAATTTGGCGCTTTTCAATGAGCACTCGAACGGCTTGATCCAGCTCCATTAAGCGCAACAAATTGCTGACCGCAGCCCGCGAACGGCCCACGGCATCGGCCGCTTCCGCGTGGGTGAGCTCAAATTCATCGATCAGGCGCTTGATCGCCACCGCTTCTTCGAGCGGATTGAGGTCCTCTCTTTGGATGTTTTCAATCAGGGCCAAGGCCAGTGCTGATTCGTCCTCAATCTGTCGAACGATCGCTGGGATGGTTTTCAGACCAGCCAATTGGGTGGCTCGCCAGCGTCGCTCGCCTGCAATGAGCTCATATCGGCCTTCTTTGGCCAAGGGTCGAACCACCACCGGCTGGATGAGGCCTTGGGTTTTGATGGATTCAGCCAATTCTTCCAGGCGCTCGGGGTCCATGATGGTCCGAGGCTGATAGCGGCCAGGTTCGATTTGTCCGACTGGGATGTCTTGTAAGCCAAGCCCTCTGGGCTCGGAGGTCTCGACCGCCACGGCTTGGCGGGTTTTTCCTAACAAAGCATCGAGATTGCGCCCCAAGGTGGCTTTTTTGCGAGGACCGGCCATCAGCGGGCCTCCTCAGAGCGTCTCAAATACTCGCTGGCCAAGCCCCGATAGGCAATCGCACCACGAGATTGTGGGTCGTACTGGAGCACAGACTGCCCAAAACTCGGGGCCTCAGCCACCCGCACATTGCGAGGCACCACCGTCGTAAAGAGCTTGTCGCCAAAATGGGCTTGTAGTTGCTGGCTGACTTCAGCCGATAAATTGTTTCTCACGTCATACATGGTTCTTACCAATCCCTCAATGGCCAGACCTGGGTTGACCGTGTCTTGAATTTGGCTCACGGTGCCAAGCAACGCGCTCAAGCCTTCCATGGCGTAGTACTCACATTGCATGGGGATCAAGACCCCATCGGCTGCGGTGAGTGCGTTCAACGTTAAGACATTAAGCGCCGGCGGGCAATCAATCAAGATGTGATCGTAATCGGCCAACACATCTGCCAATGCATTTTTTAGCACTTGGGCCCGGTCGTCTCGGTCCATCAACACAACCTCGGCCGCGGTCAGGTCCCCATTGCCAGGAAGCACATCAAAACCCTGCTGATCGGCTTCGATCTTGATGTCTGCCACGGTCGCATCGCCGATCAGTAAGTCATACAGGGTTCTTTCATCTTCTCCAAGCTCGATGCCAGAACCGGTGCTGGCGTTGCCTTGAGGGTCAAGATCGATCAACAACACGCGCTGGCCGAGCTCGGCCAACCCAGCCGCCAAGTTCAAGGCCGTGGTGGTTTTGCCCACCCCACCTTTTTGATTGGCCACCGCCACGATTTTGGCTTTGCGTTGTGTCATCTTCTTGCTTCCAAACCCTCGACAGACTCGACCAAACCGACCAAGGCAAGCTGGCGCTTTACCCCGCGCTCGGCTGTATTCACTGCCCGAATCGAGACATTGTACGATGCTGGGACCTCATTGATCTCGGATTCTTGCAAGTCCGCTTTCATGGCCAAAAGCACAGTCCCTTGATCCAGCCAAGGCTGTGTCCACGAGACCAACTGGCCCAGCGAAGCCAAGGCTCTGGCCACGATCACCTTGGGCGGCTTGGGCAAATCAATCGCCTCAATGCGGCCATGCACGGGTGTGACCTTGTCTAGGGCCAGGCTTCGGCAGGCCTGCCGAATGAAGCGGATCTTTTTGCCATTGCCATCGACCACCACCCATGGATCGCCAAAGCCTGCGATCGCCAACACCACCCCAGGCAAGCCTGCACCGGTGCCCGCATCCACCGCCAGCCCTTCGGGAATCCAAGGTGCGATGCTCAAACTGTCCAATAAGTGTCGGTCCACCATCGCCATGGGCTCGGTGATCGCGGTCAGATTGAAGGCTTGGTTCCACCTTGCCAACAAAGCAAGGTAGGCCAGCATCTGGTGCTGCGCCGTTGTTGAGACATCCAAGCCCAGGATTTCAATGCCTTGGGCCAAGCGTTGAGCGGGCTTGGCCCAGATGCCCTCGCCCGATAATGCGGCTTGATCCAAACCTGAGGATGGGGCGAACACCGCTTCACTCACCGCCGGTGCCCTCGGGCGCTGCACTGACCAACGATAAATCCCCAAGTTCCTGGTGACGCCAGCAGGCGACCTGAGTGCCCTCTGCGGTGGTCTCTAACACTGGCCGCTTGGCGGCACACTCGGCTTGGGCAAAAGGGCAGCGTGTTCTAAACACGCAACCTGAGGGCGGATGCAGCGGTGATGGAATATCGCCCTGGATCAAGCGCTTGGCCCGTGCGCGCTCCAAGACTGGGTCTGGAATGGGCACCGACTCGATCAAGGCTTGGGTGTAGGGGTGTCTGGGATGGAGATAAATCTGATCTCGATCAGCGATCTCCATGACTTGACCCAGATACATCACCATCACCCGATCGGAGACGTGCCTAACGACTGAGAGATCGTGCGCGATGAAGATCAATGAGAGGTTGAGCTTTTTTTGGAGGTCTTTTAATAAGTTCACAATCTGCGCTTGAACAGAGACATCCAAAGCACTGACCGGCTCATCACACACGACCAACTTAGGATTGACCACCAAGGCCCGGGCAATGCCCACCCGCTGGCACTGCCCACCTGAAAACTCATGCGGGTAGCGGTTGATTTGGTCGGGCAATAGACCCACCATTTGCAACATGCCGCGAACGCGTTCGGCGATTTGTAGTTCGGACATGTGCGGGTAAAAGGTACGAAGCGGTTCTGCGATGATCTCACCGACCGTCATTCTTGGATCCAGTGAGCCCGAGGGGTCTTGAAAGATCATTTGGATGTCACGGCGCTTGGCTCGGAACGCTTCCTCGCTCAAGCCCACCAAGTTCTCCCCCATCCACACCACCTCCCCGGCTTGGGCTTTCACCAAACCAACGATGGCCCGAGCGAGCGTGGACTTGCCACACCCAGACTCACCGACGATTCCCAAGATCTCGCCTCGGTGCACATCAAAGCTCACCCCGTCCACCGCTTTAATGGTGTGATAGTCGTGGCTAAAGAACCGCCCAGTGTCGATGGTGAACTGAACTTTTAAGTCTTTCACTGACAACACTGACTTCGCCACTTGGCTCACAGGTCGCCCTCCTCGGTCGCAGACACCACCGCATCACTGGGCCCATTGGGCAGCGCATCTAAGTGGCACCGTTTGGCGTGTGTCTCATTGACCCAAGTCCAGTCAGGCCTTTGCTGGCACTGATCCCAGGCATAGCGGCATCGGTCTTTGAACGCACAGCCCTTGGGGAGATGTAATAAGTTCGGCGGATGCCCCGGGATCGCATTCAAGATCCCAGATTGCTCTTGGTCCAACCTTGGAACCGAGTGCAATAGGCCTTCTGTATAAGGGTGGTGGGGTCGGGCAAACAAGGACTCGACTTCGGCCACCTCCATTTCTTGACCGGCATACATCACCATCACACGATCGCACAAACCCGCCACCACGCCTAAGTCATGGGTGATCAACAAAATGGCGGTGGAGGATTTTTCAGAGAGCTCACCCATCAAACTGTTGATCTGTGACTGCACGGTCACATCGAGCGCGGTGGTCGGCTCATCGGCGATCAACAAATCGGGTTGGCACAACAAACCCATGGCGATCATGATCCGCTGGCACATCCCACCAGACAGCTCATGGGGATACTGGCGCATGCGCTGATCGGCATCGGACAAACGAACCAGGCGAAGCATTTCGACAGCGCGTTGATGGGCTTCTTTGCGTTTTAGGTTTCTGTGATGCGTCAGCACCTCGATCAATTGCTCGCCTACGGTCATGTAAGGGTTGAGCGAGGTCACAGGGTCTTGGAAGATCATGGAAATCTTCGAGCCCCTGATCCTAGATAACTCCGCCTGACCGGTGCCCAAAAGCTCTTGGCCCCTAAATTTGACTGAGCCTGTGGCGTGCCCGTTTTCAGCCAACAGGCCCATGATGGCCAGCGCGGTTTGCGTTTTGCCAGACCCAGACTCACCCACCAAGCCCAAGGTCTCGCCTGGCTCTAGATCAAAACTGATGTGATTGACTGCCTTGACCTCGCCATCGGGGGTTTCAAAGCGCACACTTAAATCCCGAACCTCCAATAAAGCCATGGCTAGAGCCTGTCCTTCGGATCCAGAGCATCTCGAAGCCCATCACCGAGAAAATTGAAAGCAAATAAAGTCATGGCCAAGAAGGTCGCTGGAAACAACAAAGACCACGGGGCTGTCTCTAGCTCTTGGGCGCCCTCATTGACCAAAGCACCCCATGAGGTCAGCGGCTCTTGTACCCCAAGGCCTAAGAAGCTCAAGAAAGACTCGACCAAAATCACCTGCGGGATGGTCAAGGTCACATACACAATCACCACACCCAATAAGTTGGGAATGATGTGGCGTCGGATGATCTGGCTTTCTCGGGCACCACTGGCTCTGGCTGCCTCGACAAAGTCTTTGTTTTTTAAGCTCAATGTTTGGCCACGGACGATGCGCGCCATATCCAGCCAGTTGATCGCGCCAATCGCTACAAAGATCAAGAAAATGTTGCGGCCAAAAATCACCATCAACAGAATCACAAAAAACATAAACGGCATGGCGTAGATGGCATCGACAATCCGCATCATGACATTGTCCACCCGCCCCCCAAAATAACCTGCCACGGCGCCATAACTCACGCCGATGAGCAAGGACACCAGCGTTGAAATCACGCCCACCAACAAAGAAATCTGCCCACCGATCAGTGTTCTGACAAACAAATCACGGCCCAAGGCATCGGTGCCAAACCAGTGACCCGTCTCCAGTGACGGTGGTGAGGAGTAATGATCCCAATCTGGAATCTCATGGTCCCAATGGCTCAACATGGGCCCGACAATCACCAAGACCACCATCACCGCCAGCACAATCAGCCCGGCCACAGCCGCTTTGTTTTTGAGTAATCGATGCCACGCATCCACATACAAAGACCGCCCCATCACCTCTCGGGTGTCGAGGGCTTGTTCAAAGGCATCCGTCGGCATCTTTCTGATCTCGCTCATCGCTTCGCCTCGTTGGGATCGTCATAGCGAATGCGAGGGTCGAGCCAGGCGTATAACAAGTCGACCAAGAAATTGAACAGGATGATCAGGACGCCATATAAGATCACAACACCCATCACCAAGGTATAGTCGCGGTTGAGTGCGCCTTGGACAAAGTAAGAACCAATCCCTGGAATGGTAAAAATCCGCTCCACCACCACCGAGCCGGTGAGCACACCAGCAGCGGCTGGACCCAAATAAGACAACACCGGCAACATCGCTGGTTTGAGCGCATGATTTTTTAGGATGTCTTTTTCGGGCATGCCTTTGGCTCTGGCGGTTCGAATGAACCCTGAGTGCAACACCTCAATCATCGAGCCTCGGGTGATGCGCGCCACATACGCCACCATCGGCAAAGCCAAAGTCACCACGGGCAGCAACATTCGATCCACACTGAAGGCCCAGCCGCCGGCAGGGAGCCAGCCCAGAGCAATCGCAAACACCAAAATCAAAACAGGCGCCATCACAAAAGCAGGCACGGAGATGCCAATCATGGCCACACTCATGACCGTGTAATCGATGGGCTTGTTTTGGTTGATGGCCGCCCAAGTGCCAATGGGAATGCCGATCAGCAATGCCAAGATCAATGCCAAGCCACCCAAGGTAAAGGAGACTGGTGCGCCTTGGGCAATCAAATCATTGACCGTCCAATCCAGGTAATGAAAAGACGGCCCAAAATCAAAGCGTGCGATCTGCCATAGGTAGCGCCCATATTGGAAAATCAAAGGCTCATCTAAATGGTACTTGGCCGCCAAGTTCGCTTCGACTTCTGGGGCCAACGCACGCTCAGAGTCAAAGGGACCACCCGGTGCGACCCGAATCAAGAAAAAAGCGACCGTGATCAATACCAAAAGTGTTGGAATCGCAGAGAGCAGGCGCTTAATAGAATAGTTCAACATCAGCTTTGCTCATCTGGTGGTGAAGGCACAGGCTTAACGTCCGCTTTAACAATAAACATATAGCGGCTTAAGTGGCGGTCCATCACATTGGTCTCCCAACCTTGCAAGCGAGGATCGACCAAACGCTTGGTGACGTAAACAAACACCGGCAAGATCACTTGATCCGCCAGCAGTAACCGCTCAGCCTCTGCCATTAAGTTCCTGCGACGCGCATCGATCCGCTCAGCCGCGGCGCGCTCTAATAAGTCATCATAAATCGGGTTGTTGTACCCTGCATCGTTTCTTCCATGCTCGGAGTGGAAGAGCTCTAAAAAGGTGAATGCGTCTTGATAATCGCCAATCCAGCCAGAACGGAACACTTCGGTCACGCGTTTTTGGCTTCTGTTTTGTAAAAACACCCGGAACTCTTCATTGATCAACCGCGTTCTCACCCCCAAGACTTGCTTCCACATCGCCGCCACGCCCACCGCAATTTTTCGGTGGTTTTCCGAGGTGTTGTAACGAAGCTCCACGGTCAAAGGCTCGGTCTCGGAATAGCCTGCTTTGAGGTATAACTCTTTGGCCAAGGCCTCGCGCTCAGCCTGGGTCATCGCTTCGGCCTCCACCTCCGGCGATCGGTATTCGGGCAAACCTGGGGGCACCAAGCCAAAAGTGGGCATCTCACCAAACTGGGTCACCCGTTCGGTCAAGATGGTTCGGTCAATCGCCAAACTCAAGGCTTGTCTCAGTGCTAAGTTATCGGCAAAAGGAGGCCGGGTTAGGTTGTAGGAAAAAAAATAGGTCCCAAACCAAGGGCTGATGGCGAGTGCTTCAGATAAGTTGTCTGACAGCCACCGAAACTGTGTGCTCGGCACTTGATAGGTCCAGTTCAGATCCCCCGATCGAAACCGCGTAAATTCTGTGTTCTCGTCTTCGAAGGGATAAAACACCACCCGCTCGATGATCACTTGCTCGGCTTGACGAAAATGTTCATTCTTCACCAGCTCGATCTTGGAGCGCACCTGCCAGTCTTGCAGCTTGTAAGCGCCGTTGGATACGAGCCGGCCTGGGCGGACATGGCCGCCGCCGTGCTCGGCCACGCTCGGCGGGTGCACGGCAAAGGTGGTTGGGTGGGTCAGTAAGCCTAAAAAGTAAGGGGTCGGGTCGGCCAGTCGGACCTGGAAGGTCAAATCGTTCAACGCCTCAACGCCCAATGCCTCGGGGGGTTGTTGGCCTCCCAAGATCGCCTCGGCATTGACCACCGGGGCGAGCATGCGCGCATAGGTCGCTGCAGTCTCAGGTGCCACCACCCGCTGCCAAGACCAAACAAAGTCATGCGCTGTGACGGGATCGCCATTGGACCAGCGGCCGTTGGGGTCTAAATAAAAAGTGTAGGTGAGCCCATCTCGGCTGATGTCCCAGCGATTGGCAGCCCCTGGCACGATGCGACCATCTGGGGATGTGGTGGTCAGCCCTTCAAAAAGATCAATGACAATGTTGGTGGTCGGCACCCCTTCGCCCAAATGGGGGTCTAGGGTTTGGGGCTCTTCACCATTGCCTCGATGCAACACCTGCTCATCGGCCAAATATTGAGCCATCGGCTGACCCAACTCATTTGGCTCCCACACCACCGGTTTGGGGAGTCTCAGTGCGCTGGGTTGTGCTTCGGTGTTCGGCGCATTCGACCCACCGCAGGCCACCAGCGCACCGGCAACGAAAAGCAGCGTTACCGCCCACCGAATGACCCGAGTCGCTCGAATCACTCCAGCGCCAACCATCGTGTGAGGTGAATGTCCATCAAGTTATCTTCATAGCCTTTGACCTCGGGTTTGACCAAGTGTCTCGATACATAGTAGTACAGCGGAATAATGACGTGCTGATCAATGAGCCGCGCTTCAGCGGCCCCCAGAGTGGCCATTCGCTGCTCACCGACCTCCGTTGCCGCTTGCGCCATCAATGCATCGAACTGAGTATCGGCCCAAAACGTATAGTTCAGGGGGCTGTCTGAGATAAACAATTGCAAAAAGTTGGCGGGGTCTTGCCAATCACCGATCCAGCCGCCTCGAACCACTTGGGTGATGCGCCCTTGACGGCGATTGGCCACAAACACTTTCCACTCTTCATTGACCAGTCGCGTTTGAACGCCTAAGTGCTGCTTCCACATGGCACCCACAGCGGCAGCCATTCTTCGGTGGTTGAGGGAGGTGTTGAAACGAAGCTCAACGACCAGCGGATTGTCTTCATCAAACCCCGCGGCCTCATACAGCGCTTTGGCTCGGTCAATGCGTTCGGCCATGGGGGCGGTGGTGAAAGGCTCGGTGGGTGTCCAGCCTGGCAAAGCAGGCGGAATCAGCGCATAGGCCGGCACCTCGCCTGCGCCCAGAACTTGGCGGGTCAACAAAGACCGATCAATCACCAAGCTTAGGGCTTCTCTCAGTCCTGGCTCGGCCTTGAAAGGTGGCCTGGCGACATTGAAGGCCAAAAAGAAGGTGCCCAAGTAAGGCGCGATCCGAAGCGAATCACCCACCTCTGATCGCAACCAATCCACGCGGCCGGGTGGAATGGTTTCTGTGATGTGGAGTTGGTCGGCCCTAAACCGTGAAAGCTCCACGTTGGGCTCTTCAATCACGTGCCACATCACCGCCTCAATCGATACCTCCGAGGCTTGGCGGTAGTGCGGGTTTTTCTCAAGCCTGATGTGGGCCCCAGGCACCCGTTCGACCAAGCGATAGGCGCCACTGAATCTGGGGCTCTGGCCGGGCCATGGCGCCATGACCGGATGGGTGAGCAATTCCTCAAACCACGGCGTGCGGGTCTCCAGCGTGACCACCAAGGTCTGATCATCGACCGCTTGAACACCCAAAGCATCAAGGCCCGCCTCCCCACGCCGGATGGCCTGTGCATTGGCCAAAGGGCTCAGCATCCCCGCGGTGGGAGACCCTGTCATCGGATCCGTGGCTTTTCGCCAACCCGCCACAAAATCATGGGCCGTGATGCGTGCACCATCTGACCACCTGGCCTCAGGGTCGAGCTCAAAAGTCCAGCGCAAGCCTGATGCATCCACACGCCATGACCTCGCCACCCCAGGAGTGGGCTGGCCTAAAGCGTCCAACGCCACCAAGCCTTCGTGCAAATCTCTTAAAACATTAAACGCCGATAAGCTCTGGGCCAAATGAATGTCCAGCGCATCGGGCTCTGGCCCCAGCCCCCGATGGAGCACGCCGTCGCTGGCCCAAATGGGGGTCATGACCAGCGACGAAGCCATGATCAGGCCCATCATTGAAACGATCATTGAACCCATCACCGCACGATAGAAGCGTTGATTGAGGGTTTTTAGGGAGGTGAAGGAATACATGCAGGCCAGTGGGTTCCTGAGCGATAATGTGGGTTCATTTTAGCCTCAGGTGCGCACTGTGACAGTACGAAGCGACCAACCTGTCATCACTGACCCCCGCGAACTTGTCGATTGGATGGCGAAAGGCAGCCGCCCAAAGGACGAGTGGCGCATTGGCACCGAGCATGAAAAGTTTGGGTTCTTGACCGATACCTTAGCGCCCTTGCCCTATCACGGCGAGCGCGGTGTTCGCGCTGTTTTGGAGGGCTTGGCGTCACGGTTTGGGTGGCAGCTGGTTTTCGAGGGCGAGTACCCGATCGCACTGAAAAAAGAGGGCTGCTCGATCACCTTGGAACCAGGTGGTCAGCTGGAGCTCTCTGGCGGGCTTTTAGACAACCTCCACCAGACCTGTAACGAGGTCAACACGCACTTGGCTCAGGTCAAAGAAGTGGCCGAACCCCTGGGGATCGGTTTCATTGGCCTTGGCTTCCACCCCACCGCGACGCGAGATGAGATCGAGTGGATGCCCAAAGGGCGCTACGTCATCATGAGAAACTACATGCCCAAAGTGGGGCGCTTGGGTCTCGATATGATGAAGAGGACCTGCACCGTGCAAGTCAACCTAGACTTCTCAGATGAAGCGGACATGGTGGCCAAGTTCCGCGCCTCTTTGGCTTTACAACCGATTGCAACGGCCTTGTTCGCCAATTCACCCTTCAAAGAAGGCCAACCCAGTGGCTATCTCAGCTACCGAAGCCATGTGTGGACGGACACAGACCCTGACCGCACAGGCATGATGCCTTGGGTGTTTGAATCGGGCATGGGCTTTGAGCGCTACGTCGATTGGATGCTTGATGTGCCGATGTATTTTGTGTATCGAGACGGCCGCTACATTGATGTGGCCGGTGCATCGTTTAGGGATTTTATGGCCGGGAAGCTCGAGGCCTTGCCGGGTGAGCGCCCTCGCCTCTCGGACTGGGAGGATCACTTGACCACCGCTTTTCCAGAAGTTCGTTTGAAGCGGTTTTTAGAGATGCGCGGTGCCGATGGCGGTCCTTGGCGACGGTTGTGCGCCCTGCCCGCTTTTTGGGTGGGGTTGTTGTACGACCAAGCCAACTTGGATCATTGTTTGGACTTGGTCAAAACTTGGTCGGCCGAAGAACGATTGAGGCTTCGAGATGAGGTCGCTCGACAGGGCCTTAACGCCCAGATCGGTGGTCGAAGCGTGCAAGACATTGCCAAAGAATGTGTCGCCATGGCCAGACAAGGCCTAGCCCGCCGTGGGCGTTTGAGTGGCTCAGGTGATCATGAGGGTGGGTTCTTGGTGGCCTTAGAAGACATCATCGAGCGCGGCACCACACCGGCTGAAGAAAAACTCAAATCCTTTGAAGGTCGCTGGGGTGGTGATTTATCAGCGCTCTTCAAAGAGTACGCTTACTACTAAGCCGTCCCGGTATGACCAATCCCACCGGCACCCCGCTCGGTGGGCTTAAACTCATCCACCCTCTCTAGGGCCACTTGCACCACAGGCACCACGACCAATTGAGCAATGCGTTGACCTGGCTCAATGGTGATCACTTGGTCGCCTCGGTTCCAGCAAGAGATTTTGACCTCGCCTTGATAATCGCTGTCGATCAAGCCCACCAGATTGCCCAGCACTAGGCCTTGCTTGTGCCCCAAGCCAGATCTTGGCAACAACACCGCCGCCAGACTTGGGTCTTCTAAATAAATCGCCATGCCAGAGGGGATCAACACAACCTCACCCGGTGCCAGGGACATAGGCGCATCGACACAGGCCCGAAGGTCCATTCCCGCTGAGCCTTCGGTGGCGTAATCAGGCATCGGCCATTCGTTGCCGAGTCTCTCATCGATGATTTTGACTTGGATGGATCGCAAGATTTCTGCTCCTCAGTGTTGTGCGTTTTTCTGACTGTCTTTGGTGCCGGTGGCGACTGGCTTGGCTGGCCTGAAGCTCAGATACTGGCCACACAGGGCAACTTAATTATCTCAAGAGGTAAGCATACTATGAGCCACTCTGGCCTCACCATCAAACATTGGCCTGAAGAAGAACGACCGCGAGAGCGGCTGTTGGCATTGGGCTCGGGTCAATTGACCGATGCTGAACTGTTGGCCATTGTACTGAGAACGGGTCACCTGGGCACATCTGCACTCGATCTGGCTCGCTCGCTGATTCAGCGTCAAGGCGGGCTTCGTGCGGTGCTTGAAGCGCCTGCCTCGGTGGTGTGCGCCTATCCTGGTTTGGGGCCTGCCAAATATGCCCAGTTGCAGGCCTCGATGGAACTTGCCAGGCGCCATTTCAAAGAGACCTTGAGCCGAGGTGAGCCGCTGACCAACCCTCAGATCACAAGAGACTACTTAAGAGCGGCGCTTCGAGATCGACACCACGAGGTGTTTTGCGCGTTGATGTTGGACACGCGTCACCGTGTCATTTCTTTTGAAGAGCTGTTCAACGGCACGATTGATTCTGCTCAAGTGCACCCCCGGGTGGTGGTGGAGCGGGCCTTGGGCTGGCGGGCGGCTGCGTTGATCGTGGCGCATAACCACCCAAGCGGTGTGGCAGAGCCCTCACAGGCGGATCTCAGCATCACCCGACGATTGTCAGAGGCCTTGGCCTTGGTGGAGATTCGTTTGTTGGACCACTTTATTGTGGGAGACAGTGAAGTGGTGTCACTTGCAGAAAGGGGCCTTGTGTAGGCCCCTTATCAGTCTCACTTAAACCCCGATGGGGCTGATGTGAGGGGCTGTTACTTGATCTTGGCTTCTTTGTAGATCACATGTTGACGAACCACGGGATCGTACTTTTTGAATTCCAATTTGTGTGGTGTGTTCTTCTTGCTTTTGTCGGTCGTGTAGAAATGACCTGTGCCAGCTGAAGATACCAAGCGAATTTTGTCTCGTGCACTACCTGCCATGGTCCTACTCCTTATACCTTCTCGCCGCGGGCACGAAGATCAGCCAACACTTGATCAATGCCGTTTTTGTCGATGATGCGCAACCCTTTGGTTGAAACACGTAGTCTCACCCAACGGTTTTCGCTCTCCACCCAGAAACGGTGATGATGCAAATTCGGCAACGACCGTTTGCGGGTCTTGTTGTTGGCGTGCGAGACATTGTTACCTACCAATGGGCGCTTGCCGGTGACCTGACAGACTCGTGACATGGCTGTATCCTGCAAAAACTAAAAACTAGCCAGCCATTATGCCCCCCAAACCCCAACAAATCAAGCACTCATACGCCAATCCAATGTAACTTTGGTAAGCCTTGGGCATTCATACAAACGACCGCGTACTGCCCAAAACGGGTCGCCCATGGCTTGGCGGCCTCATAATCCATGCCCCAGACCACCACCCCGGCCTCTGCGGGCCAGCCATTGGAGGGGTGGCGGCCTGAGGCCCGAACCCACGCCCAACCTGCTTGGGTCAGCGCTTCTTCGAGTGCTTTTTGCTGCTTTTCATTGATCTGATCGGGTTGTTGCTGGCTAAACGGGTTATGAGCGGTGATAAAAGTGCTGGCACCCACGCCCTGGGCGGCTTGCCACTGGGCCCAAGTGGGGTTTATTTGATCAACG
>CAYWVH010000006.1:14000-56686 GCA_964461845.1 uncultured Wenzhouxiangella sp. | reverse complement strand
ACCCACGCCCTGGGCGGCTTGCCACTGGGCCCAAGTGGGGTTTATTTGATCAACGACCCAGTCAATGGGTGGATCTGTGGCCACCTCGTAGAGGGTTTCTCGGTACGCTTGGTCTAATTCTGGGTTCATGGCTTGGCTTGGATGATACAAGCCAGCTGATCTAGGCCCCGGGTCAGCGCACTGGGCCCAGGCTGGAGAATATCGGCTGACTTGATTTCATACAGGCGGTTGTTCTTCACCGCATCTAAGCCCTGAAACCCATCTCGGGCAGCCAGCTCATTGGGGCGGAATTTCTTCCCGCACCACGAGCCGATGATGATCTCAGGGTTTCTGTCCATCAAGACATGGGGCTCAATGATCCTGTCTTTGGCAGACTGTGAGCACGCCTCAATCGCACAGACATCCTCACCACCGGCCCAATCAATGAGCTCTGAGACCCATTGGATGCCACACATCATCGGGTCATCCCACTCTTCAAAATAAACCCTGGGGCGTGGGTGGCGAGCTGTTTTCTCGCGCACCTTTGCCATATGCTGATTTAGCGTGGTCACCAAAGATGTGGCTTCTGCTTGGCAATCAAGCAAGCGGCCAAGGGTCGTGATGGCGTTGAAAATGCCTTCGATGCTTCTTTGGTTAAAGACATGTACTTCTAAACCCGAGCGAACCAAGTCAGCCATGATGTCGGCTTGAAGATCAGAAAACCCCAACACCAAATCAGGTTTAAGCGCCAGGATTTTCTCGATCTTGGCACTGGTATAAGCACTGATCTTGGGTTTTTCTTTTCTGGCTGCGGGCGGATGGACCGTAAAGCCTGAGATCCCGACGATGCGCTCGGATTGACCCAAGCGATACAACACATCGACGGTCTCTGTGCTTAGACAGACAATCCTGTTGGGATAAGACAGTGCTGATTGAGTGCTGTGTGACATGCCCACAGGATAAAGCTTTGGCGGTTTCGTATCACTTCAAAGATTACATTCGCAGTAGAGAATTTGGACGAATTGAGTCCTATAAGCCCAAAGCATTTACCCAAAAGCGATACCATAAGGAACTTATGACCCGCATCTGGCCCATTGCCCTTGGCGTTTTTATGATCATGCTGCCTGTGACTGCAGTGGTGCCGCTGTTGTATGAACTCACCGAAGGCCGTTTCCCAGGCAGCGGCGATCTTGACCGGCACTTGTTCATGTCCTCAAACATGGCAGGGTCTTTGGTGATGGCGCTCACTGCTGGGCTTTGGTCAGACCGCTTAGGACAAAGAAAAGCACTGATCGTGCCCTCCTTGTTTTTGTTTTCGGTGATCTGGTATTTGATGTACTTGCCCTTCCCCTACCCCGTCCAGCTGGGCCTTCGATTCTTGGAAGGCGGTGCGCACATGGTGGTGTTGGTCCTTGCGATGACCTTGGTGGCGGACATCGCACCTGATAACAAAAAAGGCCGCTCGCTTGGGTTGGTCGGGGCATCGATGAGCTTGGGTGTGGCGACAGGTTCTGTGCTGGGTGGCCGCATTGGCTCAGATCAAGCCACCGAATTGTTCTTATATGGGGGCACCTTGATTCTTTTCTTGGCGTTGGCATCGTTGATTGTTTTGAAAGATGCGCCCATTAAGTCAGCCGCACAACGCCTGCCAGTGATGCTGAAGCTGATTGCCAAACAGCACAACTTAGCCATTCCTTATGTCTTTACCTTCGTAGACCGACTCACCGTCGGCTTCATTATTTCAACGGTGTCTTTGTACTTTGCCACCGTGCTTAATCTCAGCCCCGCCCAAATTGGATTGGCCATGGCGACCTTCTTGTTGCCTTTTGGTGCGCTGACCTATCCAGCGGGTTTGTTGTGCGAAAAGGTCAGTCCTGTGGCATTGATGTCGGTCGGCAGCGTCTTATATGGCATCTACCTCATCGCTCTGGGCTTTGGTGGGCCTGAGTCTGTGCTTTGGATCATGGCTTTCGGGGGCTTGGTCGCTGCTTTGATGTTGGCACCTTCCATCATCCTCACCAGCCAACTGGCAGGGCAAGACCAACAAGCCACTGCCATGGGCGGGTTTCATCTGGCAGGCTCGCTGGGTTTCATGTTGGGCCCGATGCTGGGGGTCGGTGGCATCACCTTATTGAAAGCCATGGATGTGCCGGTCTATCCGGCCATCTTCATTATTGTGGGATCCCTTGAAGTGATCTGCGTGTTGGGCATGTTGCCTTGGTTATTAAAGGTTCATGCCAGACGAGCAACACACAAAGAGGTACTGGCCGCGCAAGGCGACCAGTACTAATCACTGACTTTGGAATAGCTGATATCGAGTGTTGGCGAGGGGTAGAACAGTTGCCCCACCCAACCGCCAAGCATTGGGTGGGACATTAAAAATAGCGCTTAGAACAAGAACTGCGCTGTGCCGTAGATGCTTCTTTCTGGTTGGACTTGATCAAAGAATGGCTCACGGTAGATTTTATCTGTGAGGTTTCTAACGCCCGCGACCAAGCGAAGCTTGCGGTCATTGTTCAGCGGAATATCCACGCGGCCACGCAACTCAAAGGTGGTGAAGCTTGGATAGTCGGTCACTGACGAAGCGGTGTTGCCACTGCCAATTTGTGTTTCGTCTCGGCTTGATAAGACAGTCCGTCCTAGGGCTTCGAAACGAACATCGGTATTGCCAGGGCCTGCCCAGTCATACGCCACGCCATAATTGAAACGGCCACCGTCGATACGAATCACTGCTTCATCAGAAGGCGCATAGGTTCTTGAACCATTGCCAAACAGCTCCCATGCGCCATAACGCCATGCCGTGCTAAATTCCCACCCATATAAACCGACTGTGCCCACGTTTTGAGGTTGCTCGATGGTGGGTCTGGGGGAAATCACACGCGTGGTGATGAAGTCTTTAATTTCGTTGTAGAAGACGGCTGCTTCTGCGCGGAAATGTTCTGTTTCCCACTTGCTGCCTAAATCGATGGAGATCGAGCGCTCTGAATCCAAATCAGGGTTGCCGATCACCTCAATGGGCTGTACAACAACCACTGCTGAGCGCTGATAACGCTCTGCCAAATCGGGCGCTCTAAACCCAGAGCCCAAATTGACGTACCAATTGTTCTGAGCACTTCTCTCATAAACCACAGCGATGTTGCCGCTGTAGCCTGTCTCTGACTTCGAGGTCTGGCTGATCTCATCATCGGTGGAGAAGTGGTCTAAACGAAAGCCTGTGATCAACTCAAAGCGATCATTGAGCGCCCAATTGTCTTGCACATAGGCACCGACTCGGGTTTGCTCAGCATCGACCCGCAATCTCGGTGTAGGGCCAGGACGCAGGAAAGGTGAGGACGGTCCAGGGGGCCACAGTTGAGAGCGGGTTTCTGTTTCAGGCCCCACTGAGGTGTCATAACCAATGTCTGCACCCACAGTTAGGCTGTGGTCACCTAAGTTAAATCGCATTTGCGGGTTGATCTCGTAGGTGTTGATTTCATCATCTGTCACCACCCGAACAGACTCGATTCTTGGTGGTGGTGGCGCAAAAAAGGCCTCTGGTGATGTTCTGTCAAACTCCCGACGAATTTGTTGCCAATACACACCCAAACGGAATTCCGCAATCGTTGGTGAAATATCAAGCGATTGATAATCCATGCCGACCAAGCTTCTTTGATACAGCGGGAATGTAAAGCGAAGCGGGCCTTGGCCCACTGGGCCAAATGGAATAGCGCTGTCTTCAATTTCGACATCTTCATCGCGGCTTAAGTTGGCGATGAAACTCATGCGGCGTCTTTCATCCAAATGAAAGTTGACTCGCGCAAAACCAGAGGTCTTATCTGTCGCACCGCTGGTGGCCTGAGTGCCATCCGCCAAAGTCGGGTTTTCATTGGTGGAGTAGCTGCCACCAAACACCGCACCCACCCGGTCGTTGCCCGCATCCACATAAAACCCTGTGCGGTTGAGGTCATAGGCTGAATCAAAGCTGTAACCAATGCCACCGTTCATCCCTGGCTCATCACGACGCTTAGGCTGGCGGGTAATCACATTCACCACGCCACCGAAGGCATCGGTGCCATAAAGAACAGCGTTGGGGCCTCGCAATAACTCAATGCGGTCCACAGAAAAGGTGTCATAGATGCTGATGCTGCCACCACCATAGCCTGTGCCTTGGCCTGAGAGTCGGACACCATCTGTTAAGGTCAACACGCGTTGGGCACCCAACCCACGGATAGAAAAACCTTGTTGCCAGAAGCTCAAGGACTGACCCGCTGGTCCCAAGCCCACTGAGGGTTCGCGTTGAAGCGCTTGGGTGAGATCGATGGGCACTTGCTCATCCAAGGTTTCGCGGGTGATGGTGGTGACACCTTGGGGTGTGTCCATGGCCACGCGTGCTCGCCCACGCTCAGCGGTCACCGTGATGGTGTCGTCGACACTGACCTCGTCGGCCGCATTGGCTGTTTCAGCTGTCTGCTGAGACCAAACAGGTTGAGCTCCGATCCCGAGGGCCACGACGAGTGACAACACTGAGCAGCGGGACAGACCGATGAGGCTTTCTTTGCTAGACATTTGCGCTTCCTTTATGAACAACTTCAACCGTTTTGAAATAGAACCAAAATAGTCCCTTATTGTACCGCACCTGGTTTTAGGGATGTGGCATTCACCCGATAGCTTTTGTCAATGAGGACTCCACCAACACCTTCTCTTTGAACGGGAAAAAGCCCTTGGTCGCGAGCGGCCACAGCGTGTTGTCATAGCGACGCCGAAACGTCACCAAAAACCCAGGTGAACATTGACTCAAATAGTGCGCCACTGGACTGCCCACTGGGGGCTCTGCCATCACCACCTGCCGGGCCCCAGCGGCTGACATCATCGACTCGAGATCGGTTTGGTCAAGCCCGTTGGTCATCAGTTCATCCGGCAGGCGAAGAGCCTTAATCGCTTGCTTTAAAAATGCCTTAGAGCGTTCGCCTTGACCTGAGCCATTGAGGGCTTCAGGCCCCACCCACACCACACCACGACAATGGCTGTGTGCGCGATATTGCTCCGCCAGCGCAACATCGTCTGCGTGCACCACGCAAAGGCTGGGCTTGGTCAGGGCTTCATCTAGGTCGGGCAATGGTGACAAAGCCATGGGCTTGGGCGGCGGCGGTGCCTCAATGGGTCGCGCCTCGGTGGCCAGGCCTTTGGGCGAATACCGTCCATTCGTGAAGCGCTCAATGTTGTCTTTGGTTGCAAGATAGGTCTTGCCTTGGGTTTGAATGCCCGCCACCCAGCGCCAAGATAAGGTGTTGGAAGCGGGATCTCCATCGAGCAAATGTTTTAAGAAAAAATCAGCGCCCAACACCCAAGGCAAGCGCAACGTGAAGATCCAAATGGAGGCAAACCACATCCTTGCATGGTTATGAAGGTAGCCTGTATTCACCAAGCGCTTAGCCCAGTCATCAAACCCCTCAATGCCTGTTAAGCCTTGGGTGGCTTTTTGATGGCGCTCATGGAGTTCGTGGTCGTCTTCCAACGCCACCTTCTGGTCACTCAGTTGGTTCAGATAATCGGTCCATACCGTTGGCCGCATTTGTAACCAGCCCTTCCAGTAGGTCCGCCAAATGACTTCTTGAATGAATTTTTGTGAAGCTTCCAAGCTGTGCTTATCCAAGACACAACGAATCACCTCAGCCTCCGTCAGCAGCCGGTAGCGAAGATAAGGCGACAAGCCCGACACCGCGACAGGAGCGCTTGCGCCCCCATCGGTGTTGCGGTGCTTGGCATAATGCGCGCCGGCATAAGGGACAAAGGCATCCAATCGGGCGAGGCCCGCCTCACGCGTCGGCTCAAAGCGATCTAAGGCCAGCAAAGTGTCATTCATGCTCAAGGCATCGGTCCGTATAATGGGGCCAAGATCATAGCAATCCCACCGTGATGGGCGGAGCAAGCCAGATGAACCTGATCAACCCTGAGGTTTGGAACACACCCGATCAATGGCAAAGCCAATTTAGGCAAGCCTCGCCGTTTAAGTATTCGGTGATTGAAGATTTCTTTGATGAAGGGTTTTGTCGTCGTTTGGTGGATACCTTCCCGCCTTTCGACGAGCGCCTGGCCATGAACGAAAACGGCGAGGTGGGGCAAAAATGCACGCACCAAGACCTACCTGCCCTGGGTGGTGCTTGGAAAGAAGTGGATCAGTTCATCAAAAGCCCTGAGTTCTTGCAATGGCTCTCAAAGACCACCGGGATCAATGATCTGATTTATGACCCGCACTACTTTGGTGGTGGCACACATGAAAATCGACATGGTCAAGACCTCGATGTTCACGTTGACTTCAACCGCCACCCCATCACCGGATGGCATCGTCGACTCAACCTGATCGTCTATCTCAATGATGAGTGGGACAACAACTGGGGTGGGGCAATTGAGTTTCATAAAGACCCAAGAGACCCAGAGGGCAACGAGGTCAAGCTGGTCAAACCTGCGCTGAATCGCGCTGTGATATTCGAGACCACTTATTGGTCGTGGCATGGGTTTGAGCGCATTGAGTTGCCCGAGGGCGATCAAGACACGCGCTCTAGAAAATCACTGGCGCTGTATTTTTATACGCGCACCAGGCCCGAGAGCGAGTTAACACCGCCCCACTCGACCATTTATGTGGAACGGCAGTTGCCCAGTCACATTCAGCCAGGAGTCACATTGAGTGACGCCGATCATGCCACCATCATCAGGCTCTTGGCCAGACGCGATCAACACCTAAAAAGGCTCTATGACAACATCCTTGACTTGGGTGGGCAATTGGAAGCGGCACAACGCCACATGCCCATGACCTTTTATCGGCGAGCCCGCGCTTTTGCGGGCAGAGTACTGACGCGGTTGGGCCTTAGAAAAGCCAGATGAGGCTCACCCAACCTTACGCCCTACTGCCTGATGTTTTTTATGCACCAGTCAACCCCACACCGGTGGCCGATCCGCATTGGATCGCCATCAATATTGCGCTGGCCCAAGCCTTAGGGATCGACCCAACATGGCTTAACAGCGACAACGCCTTGGCCGTGTTCGCTGGACAAACCACCCTACGTACACCCAAGCCGATTGCCATGGCCTATGCCGGGCATCAGTTTGGGCACTGGGTTCCTATTTTGGGTGATGGGCGAGCGATGCTTTTGGGGGAACTCCAAGACCCCAAAGGCCATCGATGGGACATTCAACTCAAGGGCGCAGGCCCCACCCCATTTTCTAGAAACGGCGATGGCCGGTCGTCCATTGGCCCGGTGGTCAGAGAATATCTGGCCAGCGAGGCGATGGCTGCCTTGGGCATCCCCACCACCCGCTCTTTGGCGGCCATCTCAACCGGAGATCGGGTGCAACGCCAAAACTCTGAACCCGGCGGGTTGTTGGTGAGGGTCGCCAAAAGCCACATTCGCATCGGGACGTTTGAGTATTTCGCAAGACAAGGCCAGGCTGATGCAGTATCGCAATTGCTCGATTTTGTGATTGAGCGCGAGCACCCTGACCTGATCCATCATGACCAACGGGCACTGGTTTGGTTTACCCGGGTCATTGAGATGACGGCCCATCTTATTTCCCGATGGATGCAGGTGGGGTTTATCCATGGCGTTATGAACACAGACAATATGAGTGTTTCTGGCGAGACCTTGGACTATGGCCCATTTGGTTTTCTAGACAGCTTTGTGCCAGAAACGGTCTACAGCAGCATCGATACCGCGGGCCGTTATGCCTATAACCAGCAACCGGCCATCGGGGCTTGGAACTTGGCGAGGCTGGCCGAGTGTCTGTTGCCGCTGATTGATGAAGATGAACGCCATGCCATCGAAGTGGTCAGCGATGCTTTGAAAGCCTTTCCTCAGCAATTTAAAGCGCACTTCGAAGCAGGCATGACAAGAAAAGTAGGCTTGGATCCAAAAAACCCAAAGCACCGGGGCGTGGCCATGGATTTATTGGATGCTATGGCAGCCAACGATGCAGACATGACACTGACCTATCGCTCATTAAGTGATCTTGGCAATGCTCCATCGGAGAAAGATGAGCGTGTTCGAGCGCTCTTTGATGACCCTCAAGCGTTCGATCGGTGGGCCGAGCACTGGCGGATGGGTTTATCTGAGCTCAATCAAGACCCCCATGAGCGCCACGTACAAATGAAACAAATCAACCCCGCCTTCATCTTGAGAAATCACCTGGCCGAGCGCGCTGTGAGTGCCGCCATTGAGCACCTTGATTTTGAGCCCATGCACCGGGTGTCTGACATTCTTTCTCGGCCTTTTGATGATCAAGCAGACCACGCCGATTGGGCGGGCCCTCCCAAGCCCCATGAACGTGTGGTCACCACCTTTTGTGGCACGTGAGCCTTTTTAGCGAGTCAGCCCGTGGTCAATCAAACAAGCTGGCTTGCCGGCTGTCTTTGATGACCTTTTTCTTTTTTCTCGCTGGCCGCACGCGACTGCCCAAGGCTTGGTAAATCGCTTTTGACTCATCCCTAAAACCCGCTTGTTGACGAAACGCTTTCATTTTTTCTTTCGCTTCTCTGGCGGCTTGCTGGTAATCAATGATGGGGTCGGGATAGTCGGGCGTTCCCCACTCTGGAATCCAGCGCCGGATGAACACTTGGTCTGGGTCTTGATCTTCGGCTTGCTTTACCGGGTTATAGATGCGGGTGGCATTGATGCCCGTCGTGCCTGATTGCATTTGAATTTGGTTGTAGTGAATGCCTGGCTCGTAATCGGTGAACATTCTGGCCAAGTGAAGCGCTGTTGATCGCCAATGCAACCAAAGATGATAAGAGGCAAAACTAGTGACCATCGCTCGCATCCGAAACGTCAGCCATCCGGTGTCTTTTAAAGAACGCATACAGGCATCTATGAGCGGATAACCGGTTTGACCATCACACCAGGCTTTGAAGTGCGCCTCATTAAAATCATGCTCGCGCATCCCATCAAAGCCCGAGTGCATGTTCTCAAACTCAATCCTAGGTTGTTGCTCAAGCTTTTGAATGAAATGGCAGTGCCAGTGCAACCGTCGTTCAAAGCCTGCCAACGATCGCGCCCAACGCTGCTGCCCTTCGGCTTTGGCCAGAGCATGACGCGCTCGTGTGGCATGAACGATGTGGCGGAGACTTAACGTGCCATAGGCAATGTGTGCGCTTAAGCGGGATGCCGATCGCGCTGCTGAATTGGGTGACGAGATGCCTCCTCGGTAGAACAACCCTCGCTCATTTAAAAAGCTTTTAAGCACTGCTTGCCCAGCAAACATCCCGCCTGGTTGACGTTGCGGTGTGGGTGTTTGATCCAGTGCCGGTGCTGAAGCGAAAGACCCATTGACGCCTGTCGGTGCAACTGCCGCTTGGATGTGCTCTGGCGTGGCCCACTGCGGCTCGCGCATGAACCCTTCCCAAGCGCTGGCCCATTGATCCCGATTACCCAAACCCCGCACCACACCAAACTGTGGGTATTCATAAAATTGGACCGCTTTATCCTTTGCCCAGAGCCTCACTGCAATGTCTCGCTTGAACGTCCAGTCGTTGCCTGTTTCTTCGTGGGCATGGATCACCAAAGACCCAAGGCGTTGGCGAAGTGATTCAAACACACCGACCGCATCGCCCGACATCACCACCAACCCCTGACCCAAACCCCTCAGCAAGCGATCAAGGTCAATCAAACACTCTTGGACAAACGCTTGGTGTCTTAGGCTGGTATCAGGTTGGCGCCAATACTCTGGCTCCACAATGTACAAAGGCAACACTGGGCCGCTTTGGCTGGCATGAAACAAGGGCGCATGATCCTCAACGCGAAGGTCTCGCTTAAACCACACGACTTGGGTGGGTCGATGTTGGGCTTTGGTCACGCTGAATCGGTCTTGGCATGAGAGCGATGCCGACGACAGCGCTCGGAGCAATACTTCACTTCATCCCAACAGCTTTTCCATTTTTTCCGCCACGCAAATGGTTTTTGACAAACAAGGCACATCTTTTCGGGCAGGTGCTGCTTTTTCATCGCTCAGCCCCTTGGTAAGGAGAAAGCGCTTCGTGAAGATAGGCGTCTAGATCACGTGGGCTGGCCTTTGCTTGTTTGGTGAAAGAAAAGGCATGTTCGGCTTGGTTTTTTCGATCCAACCAAATCCCCTCTCCAAAAGGCTCGGGTCTGTTGCTGGCCAACCAAAGCACGGTATCAGCGCCTTGTGATGGTGTTCTTAAAATCGACCGCATGGCCGCTCGAAAAACGGGCAATGATCGCTGCACACCCGGCGTATCCACCCAACCCGGGTGCATGACATACATCGAAGGCCCTTTCGAGTGAGCGCTGTTCCACCGATGGGTCCATGTGACTTGAGCACGCTTATGCATGGCATAGGCCGCCACCCCATCATAGGGGTCTTGGGGATGGATCATCTCCTCAATCTTTAATGGTGTGCCGTACATGCCGCCGGAGCTCACATTAATGATCGCGCTCTGAGGCATGAGCGTGCCGGTCCTTGTCAGTTGTTCGGTTAAAAACACCGGTCCCAACAAATTCGTCGCCAGTGCCTGCTCGAAGCCCTCGGTTGTGGTGACTTTTTCGCTTAACAACACCCCCACATTATTGACCAACACATCAATCTTGATCTCTTCCGCCCCAAGGCTCTGGCAGAGCTTTGAAATGGCTGACATGCTTGATAAGTCACAGACCACCGTCTGCACCCGACCGGGATCCATGGCATCGGCTTTCAGCTCATTGAGGGCGGCCTGATTGCGCGCCACCGCGATCACCCGCGCGCCCCATTGGTTGGCTTCAAGAGCGATGGCCCGACCAATCCCCGCACTGGCGCCCGTCACCAACCAGGTTTGGCCACTGAAATCGAGCTCCTCTTTTATCCAGTGCTTTTTGGCTTTTTGATAGCCCAAGGCACTAAAAGTCCGGGCAAAGCGACCATAAAAGACGAGACTGGCGAGAGATTTGAGCATGGTGGGTGCATTATCGGCCTGTTGAGTCGCTAGAGCGTCAAAACCATGGGAAGACAGTGAGATAATGGGCCGATGAAAAACATTCAAACCCACCACGTGGTTGCTCGGCGCTTTGAAGCAGCCAGACAACTAAAGGGCGAACCCACAGCCTTGATGGCCAACCGCCGTCATGGGCATGGGTTTCAGTGCGTGGCCATTGGTGATCAAATCAGTGATCACATCACTGATGCCCAAGGGGATGCTCAGGCTGGGTTCGATGCCCTTGATCATGCACTGAATGAGCGCTGTGGCTTGTTGCACTACCAAGATCTCAATCAGGTATTGGGCGATGCGGTTGATAATCGATCGCTTCTTTCTTGGTTCGGTGATGCCCTCGAAGACCACCCCATGCGTCAGCTGCATCTGGAAACAGAACCTGGTTTGATCTCGATCTTGGATCTTGCCCATGGGGTTCATCGAGTGGCCAACACCTTTGAATTTGAGGCAGCCCACCAACTCCCCCATGTGCCCGCAGGTCACAAATGTGGGCGCATGCACGGGCACGGGTTTTCTGTTCGCATCGAATGCCTATCACCTGCCGGTGATTTAATGGAGTTGACACAAGCAATGGTGGCTGAAGCGTGGGCGCCATTGGCCAAGACACTTCAGTGGTCTTGTCTCAATGACATCTCTGGTTTGGAAAACCCCACCAGCGAACACCTGGCTGTGTGGTTGTGGAAACAACTCCAATCACTCCAAGGGCTTGTGTCTGTCTCTGTGAATGAAACACCCACCGCGGGCTGCTGCTTCGATGGTCAGACCATGCGCATTTGGAAAGAACAAACTTTTGATAGTGCAATTAAGTTAGTTCATGTCTCTGACAATGACCCCAGACGAGCGGTGCATGGTCACACTTTTAAGACCCGGTTGCACCTCACCGGCCCATTGGATCAGGTCTTGGGTTGGGTGTTTGACTACGGCGACATCAAACAAGTCTTTCGCCCTTTGTTCGAAGCCTTGGACCACCGTGCGCTTTACGAGATGGAGGGGCTGGAGCACGCAGACGATCTAACGATCGCACATTATATTTATTCGAAACTCAAGCCGCAGTTGGCGCTGTTGTCAGGCGTAGACATCGAACACCGCCCAAACCGAGGGGCTTGGTTGGTAGAACAGGGCTCGCGCCATGACCTATAGTGTTAAAGAGATGTTCTACACCCTCCAAGGCGAAGGCATCAACGCAGGAAGGCCTGCGGTGTTTTTGCGTTTCAGTGGGTGCAATCTGTGGTCTGGTCTGGAAAAAGACCGCGCCGGCGCGGTTTGTTCTTTCTGTGATACCGATTTTGTGGGCACCGATGGGCCCGGGGGCGGGAAATTTTCCAGCGCTGAAGCGCTCGCCGAAGCGGTGGCCTCGCATTGGCCAAATCAAACAGAACGGGGTCAGCCCATGGTGGTGTGCACAGGCGGCGAGCCCTTGTTACAACTTGACTCACCAGCCATTGATGCATTGCACCATAGGGGTTTTTATGTGGCTGTTGAAACCAATGGAACCATCAAAGCACCTGAAGGGATTGATTGGCTGTGTGTCAGCCCCAAATCCACGGCACCGGTGGTACAAACCAATGGCAATGAGCTCAAACTGGTTTATCCCCAACTCACCGCACCCCCTGAGAAGTTCGTTGATCTCAACTTCGATCACTTCTTGTTGCAACCGATGGATGGCCCTGACATTGGGGCCAACACCCAACGAACTATTGATTATTGTTTGGCGCACCCCAAATGGCGTTTTAGCCTGCAGACCCACAAGGTCATTGGCGTTCGCTAAATAAGATCGAGTAAGGCCGAGACGCGAATGTGGCCCAGCTTGCCTTGTGCCTGTTTCTGGTCAAAGTAGCTGACCAAAAAAAGCACTCTGACCAATGGATACTGAGCGATGAACCGATCATCGCTCGTGTGTTTCTCTAGCCACTGATCGGTGTGGATCAGCCCTCGATACTCGGCCTTGGCCAACCCCATCCCCAAATATTGCTCAGCCAATAAGGCTTCTATATCGATTCCGATGGCCCTGCCTTTTGAGACCACAAAATTTTTCTTAATGGCATCCACATAATCAAACCCCTGAGCCACCACAGGGGGTGCCACTTGGTGTGCGTATTGATCTACTTGCTGCGCGGTGTGGTCATCAATGAGGCCCCGCTCACTCAGCACGCGAAGATGACGCACGAGTGATGCCAGCACAACAGCGGCCGGCACCATATTGATGGGCCGGCTCAGTTGGTCGTTGTAGAGGGTGGCGAAAAAATCAGCGACATGGTCATTGAACCTAGAGACCCAAAAATCTTTTTTGATGTAAGTGACCCAAACTTCACTGCCCTCATGGCGCACCAAGGCAGGAAAACAGTTTGTGCTGTTCAAGGCCTGAAGGGCCAGCGCGGCCTGACTCGCCTGCTCTGGATGCTCAAAGCGAATGCGTTTGTAACGCACACCGTCTGCCCAAACCCAATCCACCCGGTGGGTTTTGGCAGCCTCAAATCCTCGCTGAACACGCCATTGGCGTTGTAGGCGTTTCCATAAGGGGTTGGCTGGTTTCGTTCGCATGACTTTGATCATTGTACTCGCCCGAACACCCAAACCGATGTAGAGTAAGCGCATGTCATTGAATGATCAAAACACGGGGGTTTTTGTCATCGGCGCGGGTCGCAGTGGTACGAGCACCATCACCCGTGCGCTGATGGCGCTTGGCGTGGATCTGGGCGATCGGTTCAAACAAGCCAGCAAAAAAAATCCAAAAGGTTTTTTTGAGGACGCTGAGTTGCTGGCCTTGTCAAAGTCAGCGCGTCGCGTGTTGGGCATTCGGGCCGATAGCGTGCGATTGATTCCAGAAAAAGACTTTGAGCACCCCAAGCTTCAGCCCCTACAAGACAAAGCCATAAAAGCCATTCAACAGCGGTTCTCTCAAAGCCCTGTTTGGGGGTTCAAGTATGGACGAACGCTTCGAATACTGCCCTTTTGGGACCGCGTTTTAGCAGCCACCCAGACATCGCCTGCCTTTGTGGTGGCACTGAGACATCCGCTGAGCGTGGCCAAGTCTCGGGCCAAAATCGATCCCAGACGGGGGCTACAAGCCGCCAGTGATTTGGAATGGTTGGTGTCGATCGTGCCTTTTTTACGAAAAACGGCTGAACATCGATTGGTGGTCGTTGACTACGATGATCTGATGGATTCGCCCAAAGCCGAGTTGTCTCGTATGGCCAAGCAACTGGCCTTGCCCCAAGACACCGCCAGCGAGTCTCATATCGATGCATTTGTAGATCAGTTCTTGGACTCAACACTCCGACACACGCGGTTTAGCGATGAAGACCTGGCAACATCCACCGACATCAACCCCATCGTTAAAGATGCCTACCGACTTTTAAAAATGTTGGCCCGTTCTGATCTGAACGATGAGATGCGGGCAGACTTTTGGGATCAGTGGGCGGGCATAGAGCAAAGATTGGAAGAACTGGCACCGGTGTTGGCGCTGATCGATCAACGACAAGAAGAGTGGAGACGTGCGATCACCAGCCCCCTGGGCCCGTTACAGGCTTGGGCGCTGATCAAACCTTGGTTCAAACAATAAGGCTGATGCGGTGGTTATTTGGCAGCGGTGAGACGATCCACACGCAAGCGCTCTCGCTCGTCAAACAACCGTCGACTGCCTGCACTCACCGCCACAATGGCACCAAACCCTGAGCCGACCGTGATCGTGAACATCACCAAAATCTGATACTTCACGGCCACACTGGGAGGGCTTCCGCCCAATATCTGCCCCGTCATCATCCCAGGCAAGCTCACGATGCCGGCTGCTGCCATCGCGTTGATCATGGGCATCATCCCAGAGCGCATGGCCTCTCTTCTAAAATCCCCAATGGCCTCTTGCCAACGCTGGCCCAACATCAATCGATTCTCGATCACCGCCCGTTGGCGCCACACCGCCTCAGTCAAGCGGTCAAGGCTCAACGCAACTCCAGTCATGGTGTTACCAAGGAGCATGCCCAACAGCGGGATCGCGTATTGAGGGGTGTACCAAGGATCAGGGCCGATGATCACCGCCAGGGTCAAGATGGTCACCGTGAACCCAGAGATAAACATCGACACGGTACCAATCCCAAAAGCCCAACCCCCGGTCAGTCGATGTTTCTGGCGCGCCATCACCTCTCGACCCGCCACCAACAACATCACCGTGGCCATCAGTGCCACCCAGTGAAAAGAGCCCACTGCAAATAAAGCCTCCAAGACCAAACCGATGAGGCTCAATTGAATCACGGTTCTGGCAGCTGCAATTAAGATGGGCTTGCCCACATCTAGCCTTGCCAGCATCGAGGTGATCGCCAATGCCACCACCATGACAGCACCGATGGCCAGTTCCCACCAAGCCAGATCGATCACATTCATCGCGCCGGCTCCAAATGATCGCCTTTGATGCGGAAATGTCGATCGCCCACCCGTTTCATCTGGGCTTCATCGTGCGCCACCCAAATCACAGGCATGCCCTGTTTTTTTATCTCGCCCAATATCCACCGTTCAAACTGCTCGGTGTTGTCATCATCGAGATTCGCGGTCGGCTCATCCAATAACAAGGCTTTGGGTGCATACGACATCGCCCTGACGGCCGCCAAGCGTTGTTTCTCGCCACTGGATAAGCGAGAGACCGACCACTGCATGGCTTCATCAGAAAAACCCAGCGCCTTCAAAGCATCTGGCATGGGTTTGAAAAAATGATCTTTGACATGATCGGCCCACCACTGGCTCTCGGCAGGCACCAGCATGACGCGGTGGCGCCAATCGTGTGCTGGAAGGTTGGCTCGGCTGGTTTGTCCTAAGAAAACCTCGCCCTGATGGGGTTCAAGATCGGCAATGGCGCGAAGCAAGCGGCTTTTGCCGGCCCCAGACTCACCCGATAGACAGACAATTTCAGCAGGATCAATGGTGAGGTTAATGTCCGACAGAGCACCGATCGAGAGGTGTTGGATGCTCAATGCCATGGATGGTTCGACACTCATGATCGTTAGTGTGACCCGATCAATGCCATCTCGCAAGCACTGCAAGGAAATTGGTTTGGTTTTGTTCGGATCGCTAAGCCAGGCCCAGCCGGTGTGCCACATCTTCAAAGCCAGGATCATCCGAATAAATGCCCTCGAGCTCTGCCCGAGAGCGCGCCTTCTGACCCAAAGCGCCATACAACAAGGCACGCTCATACCGGATGGCACGCAATAATTCTGGGTCTCTGTCTTTTTTTCTTCGATGGGCCGCGGTCAGCACATCCAAAGTGGCTTTGTTTAATCCCAAAGCCCTCAAAGCTCTGGCCTTGTAGAGCATTAAGGCTGCGTGGACATCGGATTCATTGTCTATATCTCCAATCAGCTGAATGATTTGTTTGGCGGTCTCTTGAGACAAGGGGTCTTCATCGCTGGCCATTAACTCGACCAAGGACACCACCACCACAGGATCATCGGGGTGTTCTTTGATGAGCAACTTAAGACACCGCATGGCTTCAGCATTCGCACCCCTGTCTTGGTAGCTTTCAGCCAATGCCAACAAGGTCCCGCGTCGTCTGGGCTGAGCGTGGGCGCTGACTTCAGGCGTGATGGGCAAACTGAGCACCACTTCTACTTGGTATTTGCCCACCAAAGCACCCAGATCCTCTTCGTGAGCAAGCGCATAGTTGAGGTGTTCTTCGGCTTGATCATGCTCTCTGGCTTTTAGCCGAATCATCCCAGCGATCCATCGAGCATCGGCGCTGTTGGGGGCTTTTTCAAACGCTGCTAGAGCTTCGGCATGATCGCCTTTGACCAATGCCTTGAAGCCTTCGACCACGGTTTTTTCTTCTTTAGGAATCAAGAGTTTTTCGAAAAAGCCCAACTCCAATGGGCTCCCGACTGGAACCAGATCATCGTGCGAGCCAGTTGTCTGAGAGGCACCAGCACGCCCGCTTGGCCGTCTTTTGGATCCTGAAAACAGGTTTTTCTTATCGACCGTGTAGAACAATCCCGTCCCAGGCAAGCTCATGGTGCCTCTGGCGCCTGAGGTCCCAAGCGTCACAGCGCCGCCGTTTCTGGGGCCCACAGAAAAAGAAGCACCCGTCTTAGAAACGTTCATCGTCAAGCCTTTACCGATGGGCACACGTCTAAAAAATCGAAACGGCATTGCGTCCCCCGTGATGTCTAAAGTGTGGTTTTGAGCGTATCATGAGCTCGTTATGCCTGAGCTACCTGAGGTTGAAACCACACGACGCGGACTGTCGCCCTTGGTTGAAGGGCGTGTGATTAAGCGCGTGGTTATTCGCCAACCCATGCTCCGTTGGGCCATTTCGCCCGAAGTTCAGCGTTTGCAACAGACTCAAGTCCATGGACTTAGACGCAGAGGCAAGTGGTTGATCTGGGACTTAGATCAAGGCCATTTGTTATGGCACTTGGGCATGTCGGGCTCTTTCCGTGGCTGGCTCACCCCACCCAATGCTGGTAAGCATGACCATGTCGATGTGGTGATGGATCAGGGTCACACGATTCGTTTCACCGATCCTCGCCGATTTGGGGCCCTGTTTTGGGTGGCAGAAACACCTGAGCTGCATCCTCATCTGGCGCGCTTGGGCCCCGAACCTTTGTTGGATGATTTTTCAGGTGATCATTTGTGGCAACAGGCCCGTCGCCGATCCGTGGCTGTGAAGTCATTCATCATGAATGGCGAGGTGGTGGTGGGTGTGGGTAATATTTATGCCAGCGAAGCTTTGTTTCGAGCCGGCATTCATCCCACCCGCCGTGCTGATCGGGTATCAAGAGCGCGTTTTAATGCCTTGGCCAAAGCCATTGTTGAAATTTTGACCGATGCGATTGAAGTGGGTGGGACCTCGCTTCGAGATTTTACGGTCGGCGATGGCACGCCGGGCTACTTTGGTCAGTCCTTACAGGTCTATGGCCGTGAGGGATCACCTTGTGTCAATCAAGCGTGTGATGCGAACATCAAGCGCATGATCATCGGTCAACGCTCTACCTTTTACTGTCCACGCTGCCAACGCTAGGTCATTCTTTATGTTGCATGCCCATCGCTATTTCTGGATGCTGTTATTTGGTTGGATGCTCTGGCTGCCTGATAGCCTGCAGGCCAACCCCGTCTGGCGAGATCACATTGAAGTTGAGTTGGTCTCAGAACAAACCGCCATCACCCCAGGCACCACTTCGCGCCTGGGTCTTCGGTTTCTACCTGATGATGAATGGCACACATATTGGCAAAACCCCGGTGATTCTGGGCTTCCGATTGAGTTGAGCTGGCGCGTGCCCGAAGGGGTCGAAGTGGGTGAGATCGCCTGGCCCTACCCTCAGCGCATTGAAGTGGGCCACTTGGTCAATTACGGGTTTGAGGGTGAGCACCTTCTGCCTGTTACCTTCAGTTGGCCCTCAGACTTACCGATGAACGAGCCTGTGCGTATCACGGTGGACGCGGCTTGGTTGGTCTGTAAAGTGGAGTGCATCCCTGGCGAGGCCACCTTATCTTTAGACTTGCCGATCTCCAATGAGAGAGCCGAGCGTTTATCAGATCACGAAGCGTTGTTCGCTTGGGCAGAACAAAGGCGACCTCAAGCCATGAACACCGTTGGGACTTTTAAGTTGGAGTCAGACCAACTGAGCGTCCAGCTTCCCATCGAAGATTTTGTGTTGGCTGGCCCGCCTTCACCCAAGCACATTTTTGTCACCAACACCAATCTCGTTGATCACGCCAAGGATTTTTTTGTGGCCAGCGGTGATGGCGTGTTGCAATTGGCGCTACCACTGTCGCCTTTTTTTCCAGGAAGCCTCGATGAGCTTGGGGTGGTGCTCATCGATCCAGCCACTCAAAAAGCTTATGCGTGGTCTGCTGTTGAAGGTGAGTTGATCTCAACCACTGCAACCGGTGACCTGGCCTATGTTTGGGTACTGTTGTTGGCCTTCATGGGGGGTGTGCTTCTTAACCTCATGCCGTGCGTTTTTCCGGTCTTGTCCATCAAAGCGCTTCATTTGGTGCAAACGCCCAGCGACCATCATCGTTCGCACGCCCTGGCCTACACGCTGGGTGTGCTGCTGAGCTTCTTGGCTTTGGCCTCATTGTTGATGCTTCTAAGGGCCGGTGGTGAGGCCTTGGGCTGGGGGTTCCAGCTGCAATCGCCTTGGGTGGTGGGTGTGCTGATTTATGTCCTGTTTGTGATGGGCTTATCGCTATCGGGTATGGCAGAGCTGGGCACCCGCTGGATGGGCATCGGCCAGACCATGGCGGACACTTCAACCCACCGTGGTTCACTGATGAGCGGGGTGTTGGCGAGCGTGGTGGCGAGCCCTTGCACCGCACCTTTTATGGGCACAGCACTCGGTGCGGCCGTATTGATGCCCTGGGCAATGGGGTTGGGTGTGTTTTTGATGCTGGGCTTGGGCTTGGCCATGCCATTGTTGCTGTTGGGGTTTGTGCCTGCCCTGGCGCAGTGGCTCCCCAAACCGGGGGCTTGGATGAACACATTCAAGCAAGCGATGGCATTCCCTTTGTACTTGGCGGTGGTGTGGTTGGTTTGGGTGCTGGCAAGACAAACCGATGCCATGGCGGTGGCTTATATTTTGATCGGCCTCGTCGCGCTCGCTTTCTCTCTTTGGTTGAGCCGCCTCCCAGAGCGACACCCGCATTTGATGAGCGTTAGACACACCCTGGTGGCTTTGAGTTGGCTGGTGGCCTTGGCCATGCTCGCCAGCGCCTCTCGAAGCTCCAATGAGCCTAATGAAGTGAGTGACGGTCTCTCCGAACCCTTCTCCGTGGCTCGATTGGAAGCCGCGATCACAGATCCGAATAAGGCGGTTTTTGTCAACATGACCGCTGCTTGGTGTGTGACTTGCTTGGTGAACGAACGGGTGGCTTTGAGCAGCGAAGCATTTGCCGAAGCCCTAGAGACTAACAATGTGGTCTACCTTAAAGGCGATTGGACCCGCCGTGACGAAGTCATCACCGACTATCTGGCAGAGTTTGGAAGGAATGGTGTGCCGCTTTATGTGGTCTACCCCAAAGATGGATCCAGCCCCAAGGTGTTGCCACAAATCTTAACGCCTGATGCTGTGATCTCCGTACTAGAGACACTTTAACCTCAAGACTGAATGGGAGATGGTTATGGTTCGCATACCGAGTTTGAAAGTAGGCGCTCTTTTGGCGTTGATGATGTTAGGACTGGCAACACAAGCCGTGGCTGCGCCTAAGGTTGGAGAGAAAGCACCCGATTTTGTGGGTGTTGATACTCAAGGCAACACCCATAACTTGTCAGACTTCGCCGGACAAACTGTGATCTTAGAGTGGACCAACCACGATTGCCCTTTTGTTAGAAAACACTACACCTCTTCTAACATGCAAAACCAACAACGCATGGCCAAGGAGGAACATGGCGTGGTGTGGTTGACCATCATCTCATCAAGCCCTGGCACTCAAGGCCATGTCTCAGCGGCCGAAGCCGATGAATTAACCACATCTCGGGATGCAGCGCCCACAGCTGTGTTGCTGGACGAAGACGGCACCATCGGGCGCGCTTATGATGCGCGGGTCACCCCCCACATGTACATCATTGATGCCTCTTCAACCTTGGTCTATATGGGTGGGATTGACTCCAACCCCAGTGCCAACCCAGCAGACATCCCCGATGCCACTCAGTATGTGGTCGAAGCACTCAAAGAAATGGCCGCGGGCGAGTCCATTTCTGAACCCATCACGCGGCCATATGGTTGCAGCATTAAATACGCAGATTGAATTGAAGCCCTCAATCTAGACGTTTCAACCCTGGGGCGTTATCTCGCCCCAGGTTCTGCAAATTTCGCCATCCAATCTTGCACTTCTGCATACCAATACAGCGAGTTGTTGGGTTTGAGTACCCAGTGGTTTTCGTCTGGGTAGTAAATCAAACGAGACTCAATGCCTTTGGTTTGCAAGGTTCTAAATAACTCAAACGCCTGCCCCACGGGCACACGCAGATCGTTTTGGCCATGGATAATCAGCGCAGGCGTATCGAAGTTCTCAGCATAATAATGCGGTGAGATTTCTCGATAGATCTCTGGCTTTTCCCAGAACTGACCAAACCGCGTCCCATGAACCGCAAAATCCGCGGCCATTTGTGAGTACATGTTGTAGACCGGCGCATGAATCAACAAAGTCTTAAATGGGTGGTCTTTGCCCAACAAAATGGAAGACAAGTAACCCCCGTAGCTGCCACCACCGGCGACCATGCGGTCTTCATCGATCCAGTCTTTATCAGCAAACCACTCAGCGGCTTTGATCGTGTCGGTGTATGGCGCGGTGATCCAGTCTGGGTTGATGGCATCCGCAAAGTCTTGACCAAAGCTGTTCGAGCCATGGAAGTTGTGCCATGCGGTGACATAACCCCATGAAGCAAAGGTCTGTGCGTTCCAGCGGAAATGGAATCCATCGGGGATGGCGTTGTGTGGCCCACCATGGATCAATAAGAACAAAGGATATTCTTTGTTTTTATCAAACCCGGGTGGATAGTGCACCCACATTTGGATGTCTTGACCATTGTGGCCTTGATACGTCACAGACTCATAAGTGCCCATTTCGACGTTGGCCAAGACATCGTCATTGATGGTATCCAGACGTTCGGTTGCCCCTGTCTCCAGATCCACCTTGACCAATCGAGGTGGATACAAAAAGCTTTGATTATGAGCAACGACCGTGCCGTCATTGGAAATGCTCACACCGCCAAAGCTGGTCGCTCCGGTAATGGCTTTCGGTGTGCCATCCAATGCAATGTGATAAATGCGATCATGCGCCTCATCGGCGATCGCACCTAAAAAGCCGCTGGAGTCAGGCAGCCACACCAAGCCAGAGGCCGATCGATCCCAAGCGGTGGTGATCTCTGTTTGAGAGAAATCATCCAAGCCCACCAATACGATGTTGGCATTGTCGGCATAGAAGCCTGGGATGGATTGGCGGACATAAGCGAGGGTCTCACCATCGGGCGAGAACATGGGGTTGCCATCGCCCGCTTCATTGCCTTCAGTGATGTTGATGGCTTTGTTGGCGCCGATTTCAGCTAGGAAAAGATCGATGTTGGGGTCTACAGCGCCTGGATTGGCGGGTGAAGTAAATGCGATGTGCGTCTCTTCGGGATGAATGTCGTAACTCCCCAGTCCTTGGCTGGAGCGAGGCAATTCGATCCCGAAGCCTTCGGTGATGGATTCAACGGCTTGTGTTGCCACGTTGATTCTGAAAACGTGTGCTTGACGCTCTTCATCGATCCAGTGATCCCACATCGAATACGGCAAGGCATTCCACTGATGCGCTGAGACATGGCTGTCTTTTTTAGCCTTCATGGTCTCTTTTATTTGATCCCAGTCTTGGCCGGGATAGATGCGGCTGATGAAATAGATGTGCTCACCCACCCAACGAAGCGAGGACACACCTGTTGGGATGTCGCTCAAGCGCTTGGCCTCCCCTGGGGCATTCATCGGAAGAATGTAGATTTGGCCCGCTTCGTCTTTGTTGCGGCGGCTGACAAAAGCCAACCACTCACCATTGGGGGAAAACACCGCGCTTCCTGCTGAATGCCCCTCAGCGGTCAGCGGGCGTTGCACGCCACCGTTTTCAGAGAACAAGTACAGCCGAGTCTCGGAAGAGTCATCGCTGGTGTCATAAGAGGTAATAGGTGCGACCACGTGTCCACCTGTGGGAGAAATTACAGGAGATCCGATGCGGTGAAGCTCCCAAAGCACCTCAGCGGATAACGGCCGGGTGTCCTCGGCCAAGATCGCGACTGGCCATAACAGCAATAACAGCGCCCATTTTTTCATCGTTGCGTTCCTTTAGTGTTGGGTATTGATTCAGTAAAGCGTGAGCGAGCTCACATCCATGGTGTAAGCAGATGCTGCCGTCTCGTTCGAGACATCCTCGATGTTGAGCTGGCCTTCCATCCAAAAAGCATCCCAGATATTGACCATGGGGATGGGTTTTTCCAACCGACCATAAATGAGCTGGTTGGCTGGCGGGGGTGGGACGTGAATGCACGCACCAAAGTACGGCACCAAAAAGAATTCTTTTAAGTTGCCCTCGCCGTCTGTCTCGATGGGCACGACGAAGCCTGGGATTTTGACGTATTGCTTATCCAGCGCTCCGACGGTCCGAAATGACTGAAACGCCTCAGGATCTGCAAACCCTGTGTGGTCAATTTGGTTGGAGGCATCCATCCACACTTTGGCCTCATCTTCGGGCATCAAGTCCAGCCACTCGAGCTCTTTTGGCGCATCATTGGCCAGCGCGCTTACGGCAACTAAACAAAGCGCTGCAATCAGCCAACGGCATGAGGATTGAATGATCATCTTTTTCATTGTCCCGTCCAACAGTATGTTTCTAGCATATTCGACCACGCGCCTCGATATGAGTTTAATGCGTTTAATCAGCTTCTCACCTGCATTCCATCGGCCAATGTCCGCCGATAAGCCAAAGTGGCTGGAACCAAAGCGATCAGCAAACCTGCCAACCAAATGACCCCTAAAATGCCCCACTGCCAGGGCTCTGGCCACTGGAGGCTTAAGTAGATGCCCAAGCGATCCAGCAGCACGGGCGCCGCCAGCCATTGGGCCACATAAGCAAGCACCAAGCCCAAGCCAATGCCGCCTGCGGCAATCAAACCCGCCTCCAGCACCAGCAACGTGGCGATTTGATGGGGTCTGGCCCCATTGGCCCTCAAGATCGCCATTTCACGGCGGCGCTCGTTGAGGGTGGTCAACAAAACGGTCAACATGCCCAGTAGGCCAGTGAAGACCACCAACACTGCCACGACCCGCAGAATTTGTTCCGCCAAGCCCGATATCCGCCAAAGCTCTTGCAAGGTGATGCCGGGAATAATCGCGCTCAAAGGCTCCACCCGGTATTCGTTGACACGACGCTGCAGCCCAAAAACGGCCGCGCGTGTTTTCAAACCCAGAAAGATGGCCGTTAAAGTATCGGGCGCCAGTGCTTCTTGCATGGCTTTGGCTTCATCGGCATCTAAAACAGCCCCTGGCCGCATCATCCCGCTCTCCCAACCAATATGGATGGCTCGATGGGCTTGCAGCGACACATAAAGCTGCTGGTCTATGGGTGTCCCAGTGGGCGCTAAGATCGCTGCGACTTGGAAAGGCAAGGTGTCGTGGGCCTGCAAGCTCACCCGCCCAGTGCCGTGGGATAGAACAATGGCATCACCCAATTGATAACCCAATTGGCGGGCCACTTGTGCACCGATCACAACATCGAATAATTCATTGAAAACTTGGTCTTTGGTTTTGCCGTGTTGAATCACCAAAGGCTCTCGATTGCCCACCTTAAACGCTTCAAAGAAAGCCTGTGTGGTGCCCATCACGCGGTAGCCTTGATGCGAATCACCCAGGGCCATGGGCACGGCCCAATCCACCTCGGGCAACGTTTCTAGCTCTTTAAAGGTTTGCCAGTCTATGTTGTTGGTCGCACCCCCGATGCCAAAAACCGAGTACAGCAGAAGTTGAACCGGGGCGGTTCGTGCACCCACAATCAAATCAACCCCTGAGACTGAGCGATAAAACCCCTGCCTGACTTCTTGTCTCAGTTGCTCGACCATCACCAAAAGACCAATGGAAAAAGCAATCGTTGTGATGGTTAAGATCACCGCGAACCGACGGTTCATCAGGGACTTCCAAGCCAAACGGATCAGTGTCATGCCATCACCTCATCCAAGGCCAAGGCCCGATCAAACCGCGAGGCGAGGTCTTGTTCGTGGCTCACAAATAACAGCGTGCTGCCGCTTTTGGCCACTTGCTCAAACAGCAGATCAATGAACTGACCCCGTCGATTCGCATCCAGCGCGGAAGTCGGCTCGTCGGCCAAAATCAGTTCCGGCTGGCCAATCAACGCCCTTGCCGCCGCCACGCGCTGTTGCTGCCCCACGCTCAAGCCGTCCGCCCGGCGAGACCACAGCGTGCTCTCTAAATCCATGCCCATCAATAAGCGGTCTACGGTTTTTTGTATATCGCCTGCCCGCTGTGCTCTTAATTTTGAGAAATGGCACGGCAAAGCCACATTGGATCGGACATCAAGCCAAGGAAGCAAATTAAATTGCTGAAAGATGATCCCCAAATGGTCGGCGCGAAATTGATCTCGCTTTGATGGTTTCAGTGTCTCCAGTCGCTGACCCGCAAACTCGATGGACCCCTTATCTGGCTGAATCAAGCCACCGATCAAACCCAGTAACGTCGACTTCCCAGATCCGCTGGGGCCATACAAAAAAACCTTCTCCCCTGCGTTCAGTGCCATGTCTGGTAATTCAATGGCGGCTTCTGTGGCGGGCCACGTATAACTCAAACCTTGAAGCGACAACAGCGGGCTCATCGGGTCATCACCACCATGTTCAGTCAAAAACAATGCGCTGCTGTTTAGGGGTTAACACCGCCTCAAACGCTTGGCTTTGCGTCAGCACAGCCACGGAGATGGCTTCGTTGTTTGGGAAGCCATCAAACAGATCAAGACCCCACCAAGCCAGCCGATCAGTGCGCTCACAAACGCCTTGCACTTCTATCTCAAACCGCGCGTGTCCGTCGGCATGGCCATGGTCTTCATTGTGCTCATGATCGTGGTTGTGTCGGTGATCATGGTTATGTGATACATGTTCGGTGCTTGCATAACCGATGCTTTGAGCCCGGGCAGCCTCGACTCGGCATTGGCTCTCTGGGTTAAAGCTCAACCAAGCCCCTTGTTCTAAGGCAGCCATGGCATCGCTCAGCGCCTGTTGCTGTTGATCATTATTGGGGGCGTGTTCAAACCCCACCACATTAAAGCCAGGCATCTCCAAAGACAGCGTCCAGGCTGAGCCATCAAAGGCGAGGCTGGCTTGGCCCTCTCCATGCACATGGGCACCATGCTGGCGCTCGATCTGGGCCTGACTGGTCGAGACACCCATTCCTGTGAACAAAAGCGCTGCTAACAAACCCCGCATGATCAAAGCTCCTGTAAGCGGTCTAACTTTGGCTTTCCAGATTACCTAATTTTTTCTTTCTGTGGGGCTTTACCCGACCCATTTGCGCAAACGCTGACATTCACGCACAATTAACGCTTCTGTCATCCAAGGGCAATGGTTTCAAATGCAAACATCCTCCGTTCATGGTATGTGGTCTTCCAGAATCGCTTTCGTTGCCGCTGCAACCGGTTCCGCTGTTGGACTGGGCAACATTTGGCGGTTTCCCTACATCACCTCTGAAAACGGCGGGGGTGCATTCGTTCTGATTTATTTGGCCTGCATTGCCTTGGTCGGCCTCCCGATTATGTTTGCAGAGATTGTTATTGGTCGGCGCGGCCGAATGAGCCCCATCAATTCTTTAAGGGAGCTGAGTACGGCCAGTGGCGCCTCCAGAAACTGGGCGGTCATCGGCGTCATGGGGATTGTTGCTGGCTTCATGATCCTGTCTTTTTATTCCGTGGTGGCTGGCTGGACGCTTCACTATGCATTCCACTATTTCAAAGAATGGATCGGCGTGGGTGCCCCCATCACCGATCCCTCTGCCACCTTTGGTTCGCTGCTTGGTAATGCCGGTGAGCTCACGTTTTGGCATGGCTTGTTTATGTTGATGACGGTTGGTGTGGTCGCCTTTGGTGTTGAAAAAGGCCTTGAGCGGGCGGTGAGTGTCTTAATGCCCGTGCTGCTCATTTTGTTGCTCATTTTGTTGGGTTATGGGATGAACACAGGCCATTTCCAAGAAGCGGTTGGGTTTTTATTTAAGCCTGACTGGTCTCGTGTGGATGGTGCGATGTTTGTCACAGCCTTGGGACAAGCCTTTTTCACGCTATCGCTTGGTATGTGCGCCATCATGACTTATGGGGCTTATTTGCCTGCCCACATCAGCATTCCCAAAGTGGGCGTCACGGTAGCGGGTGCGGACACCTTTGTGGCCCTTGTTGCGGGCTTGGCGATATTCCCCATCATCATCGCCAACAACATTGACCCAGGCAGCGGTGGGGCTGGCCTGATTTTTACCTCGCTCCCCCTGGCTTTTGCCGAAATGCCTTTTGGGATTTTTTATGGGATGTTGTTTTTTATCCTCTTGGCGGTGGCCGCTTGGACCAGTTCCATCTCTTTGATGGAGCCAGCGACTGCTTATTTGGTTGAAGCCACCAACCTTTCGAGAAAATCAGCCGCCTTGTTGGTCGCTGGCTTGAGTTGGTTGTTGGGTTTGGCCTCGGTGTTCTCATTCAACCTATGGTCTGAGGTCAAAATCGTTGGCAAGTCTCCCATGGATGCCATCGACTATGTCGCCACCCAAATCATGCTGCCGGTCGGTGGTTTGTTGATTGCCCTATTCGCGGGTTGGGTCCTCTCTAGCCGGATTACCCGAGAAGAGTTGGATGACAAAATGCCCGATTGGGCGTTCAGTGCTTGGTTGTGGATCACCCGCGTGGTCACCCCAGCGCTCATCTTGGTGGTCTTGGGCGGGATTTTGGGGATCTTCTAATTCACTGAAGTCCGGCGGCGTGCCAAAACAATGGCACGCATCGGCCGGGGGTAACCCTCTATGGTGAGGGTTCCATCATCGCTGGACAAACCATCGATCAGCGACTGATGCGGCATCCAAGCAGTGCTGCGCTGTTCTTCGGTGGTGGTGGCTGTGACATCAGCCACACGGATGTCGGCAAAACCCACCTCGGCCAGCCAACTCACCAGTGTATCGATCGTTGGCAGGGCATACACATTGCGCATTCGAGCGTAGCGTTCTTTTGGAATGAGCACTTCGTCTCCATTGGCCAAGCGGCTGGCAAACTCAGGTGGGACCACCAGCGTTTCTAATAATAAATCACCCCCGGGAATGAGCTTTCTGTACAGAAAACCCAGATGGGCTATGTGATGCCCCTCTAAGTAGCGGCGGTGAGAAAGCACACCCATCGATAAGACGAGATCGAATGGGCCTAAAGAATGAGGTAAGTCTTCTAGGCGAGCCGCCCACAACGCGTGGCGATCATCGCGGGCCAGCTTTGAGATCAGTTGGTGCTGCATGACAAAAAGTGTGGTTGGGTCGCAAGCGGTCACGGACCGCGCGCCTGCAGCCAACAGTTGCCACCCAAAGTAACCGTTGCCCGCGCCCACATCTAAGATGTGGCGGTTATCCAGCTCAAGGTGCGGTTTGATACGGGCCCATTTAAAATCACTCCGCCACTCGCTGTCAATCTTAACGCCGGCCAAACACCAAGGGCCTTTGCGCCATGGCATCAGACCCTTGAGGGTTTTTTCAAAAAGATCAAAATCATCGGCTGGTTTTCCTGCACAAACCACGCCATCATCGATCATCCAACCAGGTTCTACCGAGGGTAACGCCGATAACGCCGCCATCCATGATGAATAGCGGCCGTCTTTCTTTAATTGAGCATCATTGAATAATGAAAGCTCGGGCATCAACGCCCCAGTTTGGCCAAATCGGCAATCATTAGAAACGCAGATCTCATTTGGTTGAGCATCGCCAATCGATTGCTGCGCACTGCAAGATCTTCACTCATCACCATCACATGCTCAAAAAACGCATCCAAGGGTGTGGCCAAGCTCGCCAAATGCACCAAGGCTTTGTCGTAATTGTTAGCTTGAACATCGTGAGCGATGGCGTCTTTTTTGATCTCCCAAACATCCAACAAATCACGCTCTTGGGCGTCCACCAACAACTGGGTATCGATGGTTTCAGGTAAGGCGCCGCTGTGTTGGCTCAACAAATTCGCCAAACGCTTATTGGCAGCAATGAGTTTTTCAATATCGGGGTGCTTAAGTAAGCGCTCAACCGCATGGGCGCGCGCCATCAGATCAAAGATGGTGGTGATATCCGTGGCCACCACCGCGTTGAATGTGAGCGTCTGTATGCCCTGGTCTGCCGCGTGCGACCGCGCTCGTTCCATGCAAAAATCAAAGACCTCATCGACCACCGAGCTTTGGTGTGCTGGCGCCCAACCAAGCTGCTCAGCCAGCGGTTGACTGGCTGCATGCAATAACTCACGCAAGGACAGCTTTTCTTGTACCTCTAGCAAACGAATCACGCCCAAGGCGGCCCGCCTCAGCGCAAAGGGGTCTTTGGAGCCCTTGGGTTTGGCCCCCACCCCAAAAATACCCACCAAGGTGTCGGCTCGGTCAGCCAATGCGACTAGGCTGCCCAGTCTGCTTGTGGGCAAATGATCCCCCGCGTTTCTTGGGCAATAATGCTCGCCCACCGCCAAAGCCACATCTTCTGAAACCCCACCCTCTAGTCCGTAGTAATAACCCATGGTGCCTTGGAGCTCGGGAAACTCACCCACCATCTCCGTCAACAAATCACACTTGCACAATGAGACGGCTTGCTGTGCTTTTGCCGCGTCTTCGCCCAACTGTTCGGCCAAATGATGGACCAGCGCTTCCATGCGGCTGACCTTTTGTCCGATCGAGCCTAAGTCTTTTTGAAACAACACTTGGTCTAGGCGTTGGCGTCGATCAGCCAGTGCCACTTGGCGGTCTTGGTTCCAGAAAAACTGGGCATCAGATAGGCGAGGTCGAATCACGCGCTCAAACCCTTGCCTCATCGCTGAGACATCCTGGCTTTCAATGTTGGCAATGGCGATAAAGTGCGGGCTCAACGCGCCCTTGTTGTCTCTCAGCGCAAAACATTTTTGATGGAGTTCCATCGCTGAAATCAGGCAAGGCTCCGGCACCGTCAAAAACATGGGATCAAATGAACCCAGTACTGCTTGTGGCCACTCCGTCAATTGTGTGTTGGTCAACATCAGGCCTTTTGCGCTGCCTTCATCCAAAACCAAGCCATGATCTTTGGCCAACCGCGAGACCTGCGCCTCGATCACTGACTGACGTTTGCTGATGCTTGCAATGACATACGCAGACTCAAGGGTGCTCTCATAATCTGTTGCGGTCTTTATTGTCCAAGGGCCTGGCCCGTGGATGCGGTGACCTTCGGTGGTGTTGTTGGCGACCAGTCCAAACAACTCGATGGGCAGAACGGTTTGGCCATGCAGCGCCACCAACCAGCGAACAGGTCGCACAAAACGCTCATCACCCTCTCGCCACCGCATGCTTTTGGCGCTGGCCATGTCTTTGACCAATGATGACAAAGCCTCCTGAAGAACCTCTGCTAACTCACGGCCCGGTTGCTCAATGGTGGCCACCAACCATTCGCCTTGGTCGGTGGTGAGTCGCTCCAACGCCTCGACGCTTTTACCAACGCTTTGAGCAAAACCAATCGCGGCTTTGGTGGGTTGGCCAGATGGATCAAAGGCTGCTGAGGCGGCTGGCCCTCGACGCTCGATGGTTTGGTTGGGTTGCTTATGGGCCACACCATGAACCATCACCGCCAGTCTTCTGGGTGTTGCAAAGGGCTCGATCTTAGTGGCTTCTTCTATCAAGCCATGATCAAGCAGCGCTTTTTTTATGCCCTCGGCCAGACCTTCGGATAAACCACCGATCTGCTCAGCAGGCAGCTCCTCACAACCCAACTCAACCAGCAACGATGAGTGGCTCATGGCGCGCTTCCTGAAGGTTTGTGATTGAGAACGGGAAAGCCCAATGCTTCGCGTGCTGCAAAGTAAGTCTCTGCGACTTGTCTGGACAAATCACGAATGCGCAAAATATAGCGCTGGCGCTCGGTGACAGAAATCGCACCGCGGGCGTCCAACAAATTAAATGTATGCGAGGCTTTCAACACCTGATCATAGGCAGGCAGCGGTAAATTCGCCTCGATCAGTTGGTTGGCTTGGGCTTCGTGTGCATCGAACGTTTGAAACAAGGTGTCTGTGTTGGCGTGTTCAAAGTTGTAAGCCGATTGCTCCACCTCGTTTTGGTGAAAAATGTCTCGGTAGTACACCACCCCATTCATGCTGTGGGTCCAAACCAAATCATAGACACTCTCCACCCCTTGGAGATACATGGCCAAGCGCTCCAAGCCATAGGTGATTTCACCCATCACAGGCCGGCACTCCAAACCACCGGCTTGTTGAAAGTAAGTAAACTGCGTGACCTCCATGCCATTGAGCCAGACCTCCCAGCCCAAACCCCAAGCCCCAAGCGTGGGGGACTCCCAGTTGTCTTCGACAAAGCGAATGTCATGTATGGCCGGATCAATGCCCACGGCCGCCAAGGAGCCGAGGTATAGTTTTTGGAAATCATCGGGCACTGGCTTCATCACCACTTGATACTGATAGTAATGTTGCAAGCGGTTGGGGTTTTCGCCATAACGCCCGTCGGTGGGTCGACGACAGGGTTGGATGTAGGCCGATGACCAAGGCTCAGGGCCAATGGCGCGCAAAAATGTGGCCGGATGAAAAGTGCCTGCACCCACCTCCATATCCAAGGGGGCACTGAGCACACAACCTTGCTCTGACCAATACTGATCTAGGGTTCGAATGAAGGTTTGAAAATCCACAAATGATGCCTTTTTGAGCTTATTTTTGTTTATGAGCTGGCCATCGACGCCACCCAAAAACCATTCTGCGCTTAAGTATAACTGCCAGAAACACTTAAGAAACGCCTATCATAGCGGCAGGCGCACACTGGCTTGGGTGGGTTTTTTCATTCTTACCCACATGGAATGCAATGAGCAAAGAGAAAGATACGCTGTTTAAAGATCAACCCTCGGTGGCTGAAGGCTCTTTTCAATTCAATGAGCCTGTGGTCAAGGTCTTCCCCGACATGATTGAGCGCTCCGTGCCAGGCTATCGGGAGTTGCTTGAGCTCACCCCGTTGATCGTCAAACAAGCAGTGGGGGCCAATGAGTTGGTGTATGACTTGGGCTGCTCGTTGGGGGCCGCCACCCTCGCGGCGCGCCGAGCGATCCAAGCGCCCGGGGCCCGCATCATCGGCCTGGATAGCTCAGCTCAAATGGTCGAGCGTTGCCGCGCCATCGTTGCAGAAGACAACTCGTCAGTGCCGGTAGAGATCCATCAAGCAGACATCACCCAGTCCCCGTTTGAGCCCGCTGCCTTGTTTTTAATGTATTTCACCTTACAGTTCATCCCACCGACAGAGCGTCCGGCGTTGCTAAGACGGATCGGTGATGCGCTGAAGCCCGGTGGGGTTCTGTTGCTGGCCGAAAAGCTCTCGTTTGAATCCCCTCACGAGCAAACGTGGATGGATGAGCATCATTTGGCCTTTAAAAGAGCCCAAGGGTACTCGGATCTGGAAATCGCCAACAAGCGCCAAGCGATCGAGAATGTTTTGATCCCTGAGAGCGAACAGGCGCACATCAAAGCCCTGGAAACCGCCGGTTTTTCGCGTGTTTACCGGTGGTTCCAGAGCCTTAATTTTGCTTGTTTTGTTGCGATTAAGTAACTAAAAGCCTCTAAAATCGCCCAACTTCGCTTAGATTCGATTAAACGTCTAGGTTGCTGACCTGAAGGGCGTTGTCTTCAATAAACGCCCGTCTAGGCTCTACCTCATTGCCCATCAGGGTTGAGAAGATCTCATCGGCCCCCACCGCATCCTCAATGGTGACCTTCATCAAGCGACGGGTCTCTGGGTTAACTGTGGTGTCCCACAATTGGTCTGGGTTCATCTCACCCAAGCCTTTAAACCGCTGGAAGGTTCGGCCCTTCCGAGACTCGGCCATTAACCAGTCATAGACCTCACTGAATCGGTGCGCTTCGATCTCGGCGTTGCCACGGACGACCCTCAGGGTTCCAGAGGTTAAATCCCCCAATGTTCGGCCCACTTTTTCGATTTGCCGGTACTCTGGGGAGCCAAAAAAGCCTGCATCCAAAATGGTGTCTTGGACGATGCCTTGGGCATGCCTTGAGATGACCACCCCGCCACCGGCCAAGGGCTTAATCTCCCACTTGACACCTGGGGGCGTGGCTGCCTCCAATCTCGCCTTAAACCCCTCAACCCAGGCATCGAGATTGAAGCCTGAATCCATTGAAAAGGGTTCAAAATCAATGAGTTGTTCAATTACCTCGTGGTCATAGCGGTGTTTTAATCGACCCGCCACGTTTCTGGCTTGACCGAAGTCTTTTAGCAAACCTTCCAAGGCTTCTGGGTGGATGGCCGGTGCTTCTGGGCTTGGGTGCAAGGCTGCTCCGTCCAATGCCCGCGAGAGCATGTAAGCATTCATTTCAGCCTCATCTTTGAGGTAAATCTCTTGTTTGCCCTGCTTGACCTTATACAGTGGGGGTTGGGCAATGTAGATGTGCCCTCGCTCTATCAACTCTGGCATTTGGCGATAAAAGAAGGTCAGAAGCAGGGTTCGAATGTGCGAGCCATCCACATCGGCATCGGTCATGATGATGATCCGATGATAGCGAAGCTTGTCTGGGTCAAACTCATCGCGACCAATGCCAGTGCCCAGCGCTGTGATCAGCGTGCCCACCTCGGCCGAGCCCAGCATTTTGTCAAAACGGGCTTTCTCGACATTCAAAATCTTGCCTTTGAGCGGCAAAATGGCTTGGTTTTTGCGGTTTCGGCCTTGTTTTGCCGACCCACCGGCTGAATCACCCTCGACGATGAAAAGCTCAGACAGCGCTGGGTCCTTTTCTTGGCAATCGGCCAATTTTCCAGGAAGGCCTGCAATGTCCAAAACGCCTTTTCTGCGGGTCATATCGCGGGCTTTTCTGGCGGCCTCTCGGGCGCTGGCGGCCTCGATGACCTTGCTGGCAATGACTTTGGCATCGGCCGGGTGTTCGAGCAAAAAGTCCCTAAGGTGCTCGTTCATCACCGATTCGACGGCGGATTTAACATCTGATGAGACCAGTTTGTCTTTGGTCTGAGATGAGAACTTGGGATCGGGCACCTTGACCGACAACACCGCAATCAAACCCTCTCGGCAATCATCACCGGTGGTTTGGACTTTTGACTTCTTGGCCAAACCGCTTTCTTCAATGTAGTGGTTCAGAGTTCGGGTCAACGCTGCCCTGAAACCCGCCAAGTGAGTCCCGCCATCTCGCTGGGGGATGGTGTTGGTGAAACAGTACACGCTTTCTTGGTAAGCATCGGTCCACTGCAGGGCGGCCTCTACCGTTATTCCATCCATATCTTGTTGAAAATGAAGGGTATTTTGGTGAAGCGGTGTCTTTTTGTCGCTCAAGTGTTGAACGAAAGAGCGGATCCCACCTTCGTAACAGAATCGGTCTTTTTTACCGCTGTTTTCATCGTTTAAATTGATGGCCACCCCTGAGTTCAGGAAGCTGAGTTCCCGAAGACGCTTGGCCAATATCTCATAGTGAAATTGGGTGTCCGTAAAAGTCTCTTTGCTAGGCAAAAAGCGAACCTTTGTGCCCGTGCGCTCGCTTGGCCCAACATCGGCCAACGGCGCCTTCGGCACACCATGTTCGTACTCCTGCTCCCAGCGGCGCCCTTGACGGTCAATGGTCAAGATCAAGCGCTCAGACAGGGCGTTAACGACCGACACACCCACCCCGTGCAAACCACCGGAAACTTTGTAGGAGTTGTCATCGAACTTACCGCCGGCATGCAGTACGGTCATGATGACCTCGGCAGCAGACCGCCCTTCTTCTTCATGGATATCCACAGGTATGCCACGGCCGTTGTCGCCAACACTGACCGAGCCATCTGTATGGATCACCACATTGATGTCATCGCAATGACCCGCCAAGGCCTCGTCGATGGCGTTATCCACAACCTCAAAGACCATGTGGTGGAGGCCCGTACCGTCATCGGTGTCCCCGATATACATGCCTGGACGCTTACGAACCGCATCCAAACCTTTGAGGACTTTAATGCTGCCGGAGCCGTAGGTTTCTTCTGTCATTTCGGTGGGATATCCTGTGTGAAAAACACCGCGGTTATGCGTGATTTGTATTATACCACCGAGTGGATTTCTCCCCGTTCCACGTGAAACATTTTTGCACTCTTGGGCCCTTTTTCGGTGGCGGTCACCCAAACCTGTCTACCTTGGTTTTCTAGCCACGCCATCACCGTTTTCAGGTGGTCTTGATCCAACTCGGATACGGGGTCATCCAAAAGCAAAATGGGTGGGAAATCGGCCTGTTCGGCCAGAAAATCCCATTTGGCCAATAACAGCAACGTGGCCAGTAATTTCTGCTGCCCCCGAGAGCTCTCGTTCGCTGCTGGATAGCCCCCACACCGAAGCACCAGATCACCCCGATGGGGCCCCGCCCGCGTAAATCCTGACTCTCTGTCTCTATCGCGGCCCTGGGCCAAGGCCTCTGACAAGCTAAGCTCTGAAGCGTGACCGGCGCGGTACGTCATGTCGATCTCGCCTGGCAGACGCAAACCCAGTGTGCTGTTGAGTTCACGGGTGGCTTTAAGCAAGCGAGCCACTTGTTGGGCCCTAAGCTCGTTGAGCACCTCCCCGGCAGCGACCAAAGGGGCATCCAAGGCACTGATCACGCTTGTGGAGGCCCCTGCTTTGAGTGCGGCATTGCGCTGTTTGAGTGTTTTTTGGTACCGCTGCCAAATGGGGAGGTAATTGGGTTCCACGTGGAACAATAGCCAATCTAAGTATTGTCTTCTGGCTTGTGGGCCATCGCTGATCAAGCGGTGAGAGTCCGGTTCCAGCAACACCACAGGCAAGCGTTGGGCGAATTCACTGATTCGCTGACAATCTTGGCCGCCTAAGCGCCCCCGCCAACCGCCTTCATCCCGCTCGATGCCCATGACCAGCTCGGGGGAGGCCCCATGGGCGCTTAAATGACCCACCACCATCAGCTGATCGGCCTTGTGGCCAATCACCGCACCCATCTGAGAACTTCGAAAAGACCGGCCTCTGGCCAGCAGATAAATGGCCTCCAAGACGCTGGTTTTCCCAGCGCCATTGTCTCCCACCAGCCAATTGACCCCGGGGCCGGGGTCCAGATCAACAGCGACTAGGTTCCGAAAACCTCGGATACTGAGGTGTTCAAGGCTCAAGATGTTTCACGTGGATCACAGTTTGAGCGGCATCACCACTTGCCGGACAGAGTCACCTTCTATGTCTGTCACCAAACACGAGCTGTTGGCGTCTTTCAGAGCAATCCGAACCTTGTCGCCATCAATGGCATGCAAGGCCTCCAGCAAGTAATTGACATTGAAGCCCACTTTTAGCTGATCCAGTTGATGCTCGGCTTCAATTTCCTCTGTGGCCTCTTCTTGCTGCGGGTTATGAGCCACGATCTTGGCCGTTCCCGCCGTCAACTCGATTCGAACACCCCGATACTTCTCGTTGGCCAAGATAGAAGCGCGTTGCAGGGCATCGACCAGCACGTCCCGCTCGGCCACCATGGCTTGATCCACGGCCAAAGGAATCACCGCTTCATAGTCTGGGAAACGGCCATCGATGAGTTTGGTCGTCATCACCAAGCGCTCGCGTTCGACTCGCAAAAACCCTTGCCCCACAACGACTTCCATGGGTTTGTCGCTGTCTTCCAGGACCCGGTTGAGCTCCATAACGCCCTTTCTGGGCACAATCACGCTTCTCACTTCACCATGAACACCCGCACTGACTTCAGCCAAAGCAAGGCGATGACCATCGGTCGCCACAGCGCGCACGGCGCCTTCTCTAAACTCCAACAACAGGCCGTTGAGGTAGTGGCGAACGTCTTGGTGGGCCATGGCAAAACTGGTTTTTTCCAACAACCACCGAAGCTTGCCTTGTTCGATGGTGTAAGTCTGGAGACTTTCCGAGCGATCAGAACTTGGGAACTCACCCGCGGGCAGGGTCGCCAAGGTAAAGCGCGAACGACCAGCATGCAACACCAGTTTGTCTTTGTTTAATTGAACATTGATTTGTACGCCTTCTGGCAAGGCACGACAGATATCCACCAATTTCCGAGCAGGGACAGTGATGGCGCCAGGTTGAGCCACGTCGGCTTGGACTTTGGCCACGAGCTCGACCTCCATATCGGTACCGGTGATCCGTAGCCCCTCATCGACCGCTTCGATTAAGAAGTTGGCCAACACAGGCAAGGTTTGGCGGCGTTCCACCACATTGACCACCTGCGAGATGGGACCCAGTAGTGCTTCGCGTGGCATAGAGAATTTCATGGTCTTTCCTCTTTTATTTGGCCCGTTGCCTGATTGTTATAAGTGTTTATAAAAAATAAAAAGCAGTAGTAATGGTGTCTGTGGTTAACTGTATAACATGTTTTAAGCCAATACAATCAACAACTTATGTAAATTTTACTCTGCGGTTATCCGCATGGCTTTCGTGTGGATCAATTGTGGATAACTTTATTCTTACCCATTGTCCACAGCTTACCCACCACTTGCAATCAACTTGCTAACTCGCGCATTAAGCGGGATCGCTCTTCTCGGAGTCGACCATCGGTCTCGCATAACGCCTCAATTTTACGACAGGCGTGTAGTACCGTTGTGTGGTCCCTGCCCCCAAACGCATTGCCGATCTCTGGCAAAGAGTGTTCGGTCAGCTGTTTGGCCAAAAACATGGCCATTTGGCGAGGCCTGGCCAAGGATCGGGTCCGACGCTTAGACAACAGGTCAGCAACACGCAATTGATAGAAGTCAGCCACCTGTTTTTGGATGTTTTCAATGGTGATGAGCCTATCGTGTACCGCCAAAACGTCGCGCAAAATCTCCTGGGTGTAGTCAAGATCGATGGTGCGCCCAGAAAATCTCGCGTTGGCGATCAAAGAATTAAGCGCCCCTTCTAGGTCACGGACATTAGAGCGGATTCGTTTGGCGATTAAGAACGCCACAGGGTCATCTAAATCAAGGCCTCTTTCTGCCGCTTTGGACTGCAAAATCGCGACCCGCGTCTCAAAATCAGGCGGCTCAATGGAGACCGTTAAACCCCAACCAAACCGCGACCGTAGCCTGGCTTCGATGCCGTCGACTTCCTTGGGGTAGCGGTCGCAGGTCAAGATGATCTGCTGCCTAGATTCCAGTAAGGTATTGAAAGTATGGAAAAATTCTTCCTGAGACCGGTCTTTGCCAGCAAAAAACTGGATGTCGTCAATCAACAAGGTGTCGGCTGAACGATACCGCCTTTTGAACTCATCGATGCTGTTTCGGCGAAGCGCTTGAATCATCTCGCTGACAAACCGCTCAGAGTGCAGGTAAATCACCTGGGCTTGGGGGTTTTGTTGCGCAATAAACCGCCCAGCGGCATGCAGTAGGTGGGTTTTACCCAGGCCGGTGCTGCCATACAGGAGCAAAGGGTTGTAGACGGTGCCAGGGTTTTGAGCCACCTGTTTGGCCGCAGCAAAAGCCAGCTCATTGGATGTACCCAACACGAAATTGTCAAAATGGTAGCGGTCATCCAAAGTATCGCTTTCGCCGGTGCGTCGGGGGCCTGATGGGCTTGTGGCGCTGGGTGCTCTGGCCTGTTCACCCACTTTGACGCGCACATCATCTCTGGCATAGCCGTGGGGCACCAAAAACTCTTGAATCATGGCCAAATACTGAGCAGCGACCTGCTCGGCCACAAAATCGTTGGGCGCTTCGAGACAAAACCCTTTCAAATCCGTGCTGGAGAGCCGTAAAGGCTTGATCCAAGTGTTGATTTCTTCCAAAGCAACGTGGTGTTCTAGCCTGGCCAGGCAAGCCAGCCACAGCGCCTCCCGCCCTGACGAGGGATCGGGTGATGAAGCGGTGTCGGCCAGGTGGTCTTTCATGAGTTGTTCAGTCTAGCTTGCAATGAGCGTAAAATCACCTTTTATCAAGGCTTTCCGAGCGATTTATTATTGACTACTGGGGTCAGGTAACGCTATCCTTGACGTCTTTTGTTGCGGGTTTATCCACAGCACACCATATTAAGCTTTTTTGTAGCGATCTTTGCAAAGGAAATTGAAACATGAAACGCACTTTCCAACCGAGCCGACTCAAGCGTGCCCGCCGCCATGGTTTCAGAGCGCGTATGGCCACTCGTTCTGGTCGGGCCATCATCAACGCACGTCGCGCAAAAGGCCGCAAGCGTCTGGCAGCGACCAACTCTCGTTAAGCCAAGGCGGTCTCAGGCGTCTTCGCTCGAGACTCAGGCCATGCTCGAAGAGATGGGGTTGGGAAGACAAAACCGCTTACTGACAAGCTCGGAATTTTCCCGCGTGCTCAACGCCCCGCCCAACGAGGTTTGGCGCCACCAAGATCGTTTGTTCAGAATTTTGAGCACCCCATCTCAACAACCAAGATTGGGCTTGGCCATCGCCAAACGCTTGATGGCTAGAGCCGTAGATCGGAATCGGGTGCGTCGTTTATCGAGAGAATCTTTTAGAGCGCATTTGACCGAGCTTCCTCATCGCGATTATGTGGTTTTCGCGCGAGAGGATTTGCGACAATACGAGAAGAAACAAATCCGTCACAGCCTTGATGGCTTGATGCGGGCTATCATTGACCATTCCGAAAGAAGCCATTAACCCATGAATACAAGAACCTTCTTCGTCATCCTTTTGAGCATGTTGGGCTTGTTGCTCTACATGGAATGGCAGAAAGACCAATTCACCCCGCAAACGAACTCAAGCGTTAACCAAACGCAGAGCGCTCAATTTCCAGATCCAGCGACCGGTGAGACACCGGAAATTGTGAGTCAGCCAGGAGATGTTCCTGACTTGCCCTCGATGGTCGACACTTCTTCGGTTGAAAACCAACCTGCAGCACCGCAAATGAGCGCTTCACAACGCATCGAGGTGGTGACCGATGTGTTGCGCGTAGACATCGATGCCAATGGGGGCACCTTGGTTGATCTGCGTTTGAAAGATTATCCCGTGGCGGTCGATGAACCCAACACGCCATTTACGCTGTTGGTTGAGCAGCTTCCAGAACTTTATGTGGCTCAAGCAGGTTTGATCAGTGCCAATCAACCGGCTCCAAACCACACCACGCGCTGGCGTGCAGAAGCTGAAGTCTACGAACTTCAAGATGGTCAAGACACCCTAGAGGTGCCGTTGTATTGGGTAGAAGACGGTATTGAGGTGGTGGCCACATGGATCTTCCACCGCGGTGATTATCGCGCTGAACTTGAAATGGAAGTGATCAACAACAGCCTGACCGAATGGCGTGGCGCACGTTACGTTCAGTTACAGCGCACAGAACCCGACTTTTCTGACGCGGGCCCTGCGTTTACCAACCCAGAGCGATTCAGTTACAACGGCGCGGCAGTCTTTCAGCCCGGCCAAGGTTTTCAGAAATTTGGTTATGGGGATATCCGCTCGAAAGCTTTTAGTGAGGATTTTGCGGGTGGTTGGGCAGCCATGATCCAGCACTATTTCCTAGCTGCTTGGATACCGCCCACTGATCAGACTCACCGCTATGCCACACGCTTTGTCGACCGTGATCAACTGCCACGTTATGTGGTTTCTGCGACCTCACCGCAGGTGGTGGTGGCCCCTGGTGAGCGATATACATTTGTCGCACAACTGTATGCGGGTCCCAAGTTACAAAACCGACTCAAAGAAATTGCACCTGGCTTAGAACTGACGGTGGATTACCGTTGGTTTAGGGTGATCTCTCAACCCCTGTTTTGGGTGCTCGACAAAATCCATAACGTGATCAATCATTGGGGTTGGTCCATTGTTGCACTCACACTTTTGATCAAACTGATTTTCTTTAAGCTCACCGAAGCCCAGTTTAGATCCATGGGTAAGATGCGCAAACTGCAACCGCGCATTCAACAACTCAAAGAGCGTTATGGCGATGACCGTCAGAAGTTTGGTCAAGCCATGATGGAGATCTATAAGAAAGAAAAGGTCAATCCGCTGGGCGGGTGTTTGCCTGTGCTTGTTCAGATCCCCATCTTCATTTCTTTGTACTGGGTGTTGTTGGAGTCTGTGGAGTTAAGACAAACCGCATTTTTGTGGGTGCCTGACTTGAGCCGTCCGGATCCTTATTTCATTCTGCCTGTTTTAAACGGCATCTTTATGATCGTGACCCAACGCTTGATGCCAACGGCAGGGATGGATCCGATACAGGCCAAGATCATGATGTGGTTGCCTGTGGTGTTTGCATTCATGTTCGCGCTGTTCCCCGCCGGGCTTGTGCTGTACTGGGCGACCAACGCCGGTGTGTCATTGGCTCAACAGTGGGTCATCTTGAAGAGAATTGAGAAAGAAGGTTGATACCATTTGTGCCATCGCCACCCCCCAAGGTCGGGGTGGCGTTGGCATCGTTAGACTCTCAGGACCACTGAGTTTTGAGATTGCCGAAAAGCTCTACCCCCCATTGCCCGAACCCAGAAAGGCTGCTTTTAAGCCACTGTTCGATGAACATGGTGAGCGAATCGATGAGGGGCTTGTTTTAACCTTCCCAGGCCCTCACTCGTTCACAGGCGAAGATGTGGTGGAGATCCAAGCCCATGGCTCACCTGTGGTCCTCAACCTCATCTTGAAATCACTGTTGGCGCATGGGGCGAGGTTGGCTGAGCCTGGAGAGTTTTCGAAACGCGCTTATCTCAATGACCGAATCGATCTGGTTCAAGCCGAAGCCATAGCCGATTTAATCGAAGCCAGCACCGAACAAGCGGCCCGTGCTGCTGGGCTTAGCCTTCAGGGCGCTTTTTCAAAACACATCCACTCATTGGTCGAAGATCTGACCCATTTGCGTGTTTATGTTGAGGCCAGCCTCGATTTCCCAGACGAAGACGTTGACTTCTTGGCCGATGGACAAGTCACCGAGCGTGCCGATCATCTTTTGGCGCGGCTTTTAACTTTGATAGATCAGGCCGAACAAGGCCAGCGTTTAACCGCGGGTGCGCGCATTGCTTTGGTGGGTCATCCGAATGCGGGGAAATCAAGCCTATTGAATGCTTTGGCTGAGCGTGAAGCCGCGATTGTGACCGACATCGCTGGGACCACCCGTGATGTGGTGACTGAGCACCTCAACATCGGCGGTTTGGCGGTGACTGTGGCCGATACCGCAGGGCTTAGAGAAACCCAAGACCCGATTGAGGCCATGGGTGTGGCCCGGGCAGTCAAAGAAATGGGGCAGGCGGATTTAATCATCTGGGTGATTGATGGCGCATCCTTGGATGACCAACCGATCACAGAGTCCAATGTGTTTTCTCATCCTGCCTTTGAGCAACTGCAACAAGACTACCCCGAGCTAAAAGAAAAAAGCCGCATCTTGCCCGTGGTCAATAAAGTGGATGTGGTCAACACAACGCCAGGCTTACACCAGGGTGTGGTGTGGCTGTCAGCAAAGACCAACGCGGGTTTAGAAGCGTTGCATGCAGCCATCGTTCAAAGACTGGGTGTGGCGGAATCAACAGAGGGCATTTTCTCTGCCAGAGCCCGACACCTCAGCGCCTTACATCGAGCCCAGGGCTTTTTAATCCAGGGTGTTGATGAAATTAAGGCCACAGGGTCTGGCGAATTGTTGGCGGAGTCGTTGCGCCAAGCGGCCGACACGCTTGGGGAAATCACAGGGCGCATCAGTGCCGATGAATTACTGGGTCGGATATTTTCGAGTTTTTGTATCGGTAAATAAATTGCTGGATGGCCTACTACACAGTTTTATAGGTGGTGTTAGAAAGCGCAGTGGGGTTGATTGTTTTGATCCCCAGATCCTTCGCAGAGGCCTTTGAGTGGCTCACCTCCCAAATATCCACAGCATGTTGAATGTTCAACCAAAACTGTGGGCTGGTTCCGAGCGCCGCGGCCAATCGGATAGCCATTTTAGGTGTCAAAGGGCCTTTGTTATTGACGATTCTGCTGATGCTGTTTCTATGAACCCCCATCGCATCAGCGAGAACTGAAAGCTCAATACCCAAAGGCCCCAAAAACTCAGAGACGAGAATGTGTCCAACAGTGTTGGGTTTGCGTTTGGTTGTATGCATCATTATTTCTTGTAAGTGTGTGGATCCAGAAACACATGAACTGGTTTGCTATCGTTCCATTTAAAAATCAA
>CAYWVH010000006.1:0-13900 GCA_964461845.1 uncultured Wenzhouxiangella sp. | reverse complement strand
GACCCGTTGTCTTTGAAGCCCCAACAAAGGCATACTGAATCTGCCCACACAACAAAAGGAGGGTCAGCCCATGCACAACATTCGCCACATTCTTTCTGAAAAAGGCGGCGAGATTTGGTCTGTAAACAGCGCCCAGACGGTCTATGAGGCCGTCCGAACCATGGCAGAACTGGGTGTTGGCGCGTTGATGGTGATCGATGATGGCCAGTTGGTGGGGATGTTCTCCGAAAGAGACTACGCCAGAAAAGTCATCCTCGAAGGCCGCGCTTCCAGAGAAACTGAAGTCTCTCAAGTGATGTCAGCCCCACCGATCACCATTCATCCACAAGCCACTGCCCAAGAGGGTTTGGCATTGATGACCCAAAAGCGCTTTCGACACCTACCCGTGACTGAAGACGGTAAACTGCTCGGATTGGTATCGATCGGCGACTTGGTCAATGCCGTGATTGATGATCAGCAGTCGTTGATTGCTCAATTGGAACGGTATGTGACCGGACAATAAATCAGGTGAAACAACATGGGCCTATTGATCGACGGACAGTGGCACGATCAGTGGTACGACACAGATAAAACCGGCGGGCGTTTTGAGCGTTCCCAGGCGCAATTTAGAAACTGGATCACAGCAGATGGCGCAGCAGGCCCCCATGGAAAAGGGGGTTTTAAGGCAGAAGCGGATCGCTATCACTTATATGTGGCCTATGCCTGTCCGTGGGCGCACCGCACGCTGATTTTTAGAAAACTCAAAGGCCTGGAGTCTATGATCTCGGTCTCGGTGGTCAACCCCATCATGCGAGAGCATGGGTGGACCTTTGAGCATGGGTACAAAGTCATTCCTGACCCGATCATTGAAGCCCAGTACTTACACCAGATCTACACCCACGCAGACGCCCATTATTCGGGCCGAGTGACGGTGCCACTGCTGTGGGATAAACAACATAACACCATTGTCTCCAACGAGTCCTCTGACATCATCCGGATGTTTAATTCAGCGTTTGATGGCATCGGGGCATCAGCCGGTGATTACTATCCTCTTGATCTGCGGGCCGACATTGATGCCATCAATGAGCATGTTTATGACCGCATCAACAACGGCGTCTACAAAGCAGGGTTTGCCACCACACAAGCAGCATACGAAGAAGCGGTGATCCCGTTGTTTGAGGCATTAGATGGGCTTGAGGCGCGCTTGGATCAACACCGATACCTAGTGGGTGATCGCTTAACCGAAGCCGATTGGCGCCTGTTTACCACCTTGATTCGGTTTGATGCGGTGTATGTGGGTCACTTTAAGTGCAACATCAGACGCATCGAAGACTACCCAAACTTAAGTCACTATGTCAGAGACCTCTACCAGCACCCGGGCATCGCAGAGACTGTCGAGATGGAGGCCATTAAGCGCCACTACTGCGGCTCGCACGCCACCATCAACCCCCATTACATCGTGCCCGTGGGCCCTGCTTTGGATTTCCAAAAACCCCATAACCGCGATGAGCGCTGGCCAAAGGCATCAATGAGGCATCAATAAGCCTAGTCGAGCGATACTGAGACCCAGGTGGCTGTCTCGGTGCGATCGGCCAACCAATCTTGAAGTGTGCCCTCCACCTGATCACACACATCACACCCCTCGGTCCGATACAAAAAAATGTAGAAATCAGCCGCTGGCAAATCATTCGCGCTGACCTCTGACCCGTCTGGCTGTGTGGCCCGCTCTAAGAGCCGATCCATGGGCACCATAGACCGCTCCATCCGTCGGGCGTTGATCACCAAATCAAGCTCTCTTATGAGCGTGGCTCGATAAGCTGACAGATGATAGGCGGGAGAGAAATCACTGTAGTAAATGAATAGCTCGGGCACATCGACAATCACGCCCTCGCGCTTGGCCTGGGCCCGCACATTCCCAACCAACCGCTGATCAGCGAGCTTGGCTGCCACCGTTTGCTTGAGAAACACCGTTTGAACATCGGCCTTGGCAAGCCCCGCCGATGAGCCCAAGCTCACCCAAAGGGCCAGTAAAACGAAAAACTTTGTCATCAATGTGCGTTTCATCCACATGAGTATATCGGTTATCGGCTACCCTTTTGGCCCATGCTGAAGCTAAACCCCGCCCAAAAAGCCGCCATCGGCCACATCGAGACCCCATTGTTGGTGTTGGCCGGCGCAGGGTCTGGGAAAACCCGAGTGATCACGGAAAAAATCGCTTGGTTGATCAGCAAAAACCATTTTGATCCCAACCAAATTGCCGCGATCACGTTCACCAACAAAGCGGCCAAAGAGATGCGCACCCGGTTGGGAAAAAAAGCCTCTGAGGTCTTGGTGTCCACCTTCCACTCCTTGGGTTGGCAAATCATCAAAGGCCACCCAGAAGCGATAGGGCGACGTCGTGGTTTATCAATCTTAGATCAGCACTCAGCGTTTGATTTGGTCAAAGAGCTGTTGCCGCCGGGCGCCCCCAATGACATGGTGTGGGCAGTGCAGGCAGGCATTGGTCGGTATAAAGACACGGGCATCGATGCCAATGAAGCCACCCGTTTGGTGAATGACGAGTCCAGCGCGCAGGCAGCATCGATCTACCAACGCTACGATGAGCGTTTAAAGGCGCTCAATGCTGTGGATTTTGATGATCTGATCAGACTGCCTTTGGTCTTATTCAAGAACCCTGAAATCCGCCATCATTGGCACCAACGGATTGGCTATTTGCTGGTGGATGAGTATCAAGACACCAGCTTGGCGCAATACCAGTTGATGCAGGCCTTGGTGGGAGACCGACCAGGGTTGACCGCGGTGGGCGACGATGATCAGTCGATCTATGGCTGGCGAGGTGCTAGAGCAGATAATTTGGTGCACCTTGAAAGAGACTACCCCAGCCTTAAGGTGATCAAGCTCGAGCAAAACTACCGCTCATCGGGTTACATCTTGCAATCGGCCAACCATTTGATCGCCCATAACCCCCATGTGTTTGAGAAAAGACTCTGGAGCGAGATGGGGCTTGGGGATCGCATTTCCATCATGGGTTATGCCAACGATGCCGATGAGGCGGAGAACGTGGCACGAGACATCATGGGCGCCCATCACGCTCACCGCACCCCTTGGGGCGAGTGTGCGGTGTTGTATCGATCCAACCAACAAGCCCGCGCCATGGAGTTGGCACTCAGAGAATTGGCGATCCCTTATGTGGTCTCGGGTGGCCCCAGTTGGTTTGATGCACGAGAAATCAGAGATGGCCTGTCTTATCTTCGGTTGCTTCTAAACCCCAACGACAACCCAGCTTTCATGCGCGTGGCCAATGCACCCAAGCGGGGTTTGGGTTCGGTGGCGATGGCGGGTCTTGGTCAGTTTGCCAACCAACACAACAAAAGTTTGTTCGAGGCCGCGCTCAGTGATGCGTTTCAGCAAAGCGCGCCCCCCAAAGCAGCTCAGGCCTTCCGAGGGTTGACCAATCTCTTGATCGATTTCAATGATCAAATTGAAAGAAACGGTTTGCCCGCCATTGGGTCGATTTTCAAAGAAATGATGGATCACATGGCGTATCTCGATTGGGTGTCTGCCAATGATGAGATCAAACAAAAAGACAGGCGTCGCAGAAACCTCAAAGACTTGATCGGCTGGTTGGATCGACTGGGCAAAGAAGAGCTCAGCGCCGAGGCCTTATTGGCCCGATTGTCATTGGTGGCTGGGCCCGATGATGACAGGCACGATGGCAAGGACTTGGTTCGATTGATGACCTTACATGCCGCCAAAGGCCTCGAATTTGATCGGGTTTGGTTGATTGGTTGTGAGGAGGGAATGCTCCCGCACACCCGAAGCCTGGATGATGGACAAATCGAAGAAGAAAGACGGCTGATGTATGTGGGCATCACGCGAGCCAAGCGTGTATTGACCATCACCCACTGCGCGCAGCGGCGCCGTGGCGGTGAGGTGGCGTCGGCTGAACCGAGTCGGTTTTTACAAGAACTGCCAGAGGACGCGATCGATTGGCCACAGGCCAGTGGGCGAGAAAAAGTCACGGGCGATGATGCCAAGGCCAATATTGCTGCTCTGAAAGCCTTGCTTGAGGGTTGAACTTGGCTACACTGATCAACATGATGCGCATCTTCAATCCATTGAAACTTCTGGCCGCCTTGAGCTTGGTGTTGCTGTTGAGTGCTTGTCCCAACGAGGGCGCTTGGGTGGAGGTCAAAGGCCAACGGTTTTATGTGGCCATTGCTGACGATGATGCCTCTCGGGCCAGGGGGCTGATGTTTGTCGATGAGTTGCCAGACAATGAAGGCATGCTTTTCGTGTTTCGACGAGAAGAGCCCCGGGCTTTTTGGATGAAAAACACACGCATTCCTTTGGACATCATTTATCTCAATAAAGATTTGATGGTGGTGGACATCATTAAGGAGGCCAAACCTTGCCGCAGCGCACGGTGTCCTTCTTATCCGAGTCGCCGGCCTGCTCAATACGTGCTGGAACTCAATGGCGGCATGACCGAAAAGCTTGGACTGGAAGTGGGCGATCGTGTGGTTGTTGGCAACATCCCACTGCCCCAACCCACCCCCTAAACAAGACAGCCCGCATCACGGAACAGAACCATGAAGCCCTTCACGCTATTGCAAGTCTCGGATTGTCATTTGTTAGAAGACCCAGATGGGCTTTATCGAGACCAAAACCCAGATCAGTGCTTTCAGCGCCTATTGCCTGCGCTAAAAGCCATTCGACCAGATGGTATTGTGGTGACAGGAGACGTGGCAGAGGATGGCTCCGCAGCAGCCTATGAACGCGCCACTGAACTCTTGTCGGGCCTATGCGCCACCATCGCTTATCTTCCGGGCAATCATGACGATGTCGATGTGATGTCCAAGGTTTTTGGTCAGGCAGGTTATCAGGATGGGCCGATCCTTGATTGGGGTGGATGGTCAGTGGTGTTGCTCAACAGCGTGATCCCCGATGACCCAGCCGGTGAACTGGCGGAAGATCAATGGTCGATCTTAGATCAGGCTCAAGCCCTAAAAAAACCCACCGTGGTGTTTGTGCATCATCCCCCGATGGCAGTGGGCTCGCCTTGGATCGACAAGTACCCACTGCGATCGCCTGAACGATTGATGACAGCCTTGGATCCGCAATGGGTCAAAGCGGTGGGGTTTGGGCACATCCACCAACCATTCAGTGAGTATAGGGATGGCATCCAGTACTTATCTGCGCCCGCGACCTCGGTCAACAGTCAGATCGGTATGGAGAAATTCACGGTAGATCCTACCGGCCCGAAAGCCCGGTGGTATCGGCTGTGGCCCGAGGGTCGCTGGGCCACAGGCGTCATCAGCGCAGGTTAGCCCTTAGAGCTCGACCATCTCAAAGTCTTCTTTGCCCGCACCACAGTCTGGGCAGACCCAAGACTCTGGGACATCATCCCAGCGCGTGCCTGGCGGAATGCCATCGTCAGGCGCACCCTCTTCTTCATGATAGACCCACCCACAGACCACACACATCCAGCTTTTGTATTCGTTACCTTCGCTCACAACCATCGTCCTTGTGACTAAAACCAAAAAAACAATGCCCCCATTTTAAAGGAAGCACGATGTGTTCTTTGTAAAAACGACAGACGCGGGGCCAGTGCGCTCAGCCGGTGCAGTTAAGAGGGGGGTTTAAGCGTGTCATAATAAACGCCATGGGGCATTCGTTGCTTTGGGGGCGAGCGGCGAGATAAATAAGAGGAGTCGTTATGGAAACTTACTTAACCCCCTGGCGAAAATACGCCACGTTCACAGGGCGCGCCACCCGAAAGGAATGGTGGACATTCTATTTGGTTAACACGGCCATTGTGATTTTCTTTGGCTCAATTCATTCGCATGGTTTGATTCGCCTGATGAGTGGCGGGTTTGAGATGAGTGGTTTATCGACAGTGCTGTTGCTGTTCTTGTGGGCGGCGGTGCTCCCCACGTTGGCAGCGATTGTTCGGCGCCTGCATGACACTGGGCGGACGGGCTGGTGGGTGTTGCTTGGCTTTGTGCCGGTGATCGGGGGGCTTGTGTTGCTGATCATGTTGTTGTTTGATAGCCAACCAGGCCCAAACCAGTATGGGCCCAATCCAAAAGGGATCGCGGGTTAACACCCATAGATATTAAGGAATAAAGCGATGGTCATCAGCCACGATCGGATTAAGCACTGGGCCATTCTTTATGCCACCGCGTGGCTGCCCCACAAACCAAGAACCTACGTCCGTTATCGGTTATTTGATCGCCAGCGACGGGGCATGTTGGAGCGTGGGCAAGTGGTGATGATTCGACACCCCAAGACAGGCTCTACTTGGCTTCGTACTCTGCTCACACAGCTGTACCATCACCGAGATGGCGTCTCGCCCCAACGTGTTTTCGTGGCAGATGAGTTGGCGCTGCAGAAAAAAGGCTTGCCCCGCTGGGTGATTTCGAATGGGTGGTATAGCTTAGAGCACCTGATTGCTGAGGCCTACGCCACCAACGACCCGTTGATTCATGGCAAGAAGACCATTGTGCTCACCCGCCACCCAGGCGATATCGTGGTCTCTTGGCACCGCCAATACCAAAAAAGAACCAAAGCGTTTAAACGGGAGTTGATCGAGGCCGATGTTAATCCAGATGGCCGGATTGATTGGCAATCGATGGATCGATGGCGTTTTGTCCAAAACCCGCAACTGGGGCTTCCGGCGATCATCCGTTATTACAACTTTTGGGCACGCACCGTCGCTGGTCGTGACCACGCCATGGTGGTTCGTTATGAAGACCTTCGCCAAGACACGGAAGCGACTTTAAGAAAGGTCACCGCCTTATTGGGTGAGACCTTCAGCGATGAGGCCTATCAAAAGGCGATCGAGTTTGGGTCAGTGGACAACATGCGGCGTCTTGAGAAAGCCGGTTATTTCCAAAACGAGTCGCTGCGTTTGCGAGACGCAAAAGACCCAGATGCGTTGAAGGTTAGAAAGGCCGAGGTGGGCGGGTTTCGGGGGGATCTGGATGAAGAACAAGCCCAATGGGTGCAAACGCAGATTGACACCCACCTCGATCCCAGCCTTGGGTATCACAGCGACCGCCCCCACGTATAACAGAAGTTTCTAATATAATGGTCGCTTCATGGGCCGAGACATTGTCAAGAAGGCCCCATTGAATTAGGCAGGAACGCCCTATGAAAAGATTTGCTAGCCACCCGTTGTGCTTAAGTAGCCCAGCGCTGTTGTTGTTACTGGTATCGCTCTCCAACCCCATCCAAGCCCAACTGAATGAGGCCCTCGTTGAGCGAGCCACCATCACAGAAGAGGTGCGCCTCGATGGCCGCATTGAAGCGGTTCAGCAGTCGACGGTTTCAGCGCAAACCAGCGGTACCATTGTGGCATTGCCGGTAGACGTCGACGACGTGGTCAACGCCGGCGATCTCATCGTTCAACTGGACGACACCGAGCAACGCGCCAGGCTCAACCAAGCCCGTGGCAACCTCGCTGAAGCCGAGGCGGCCTTACTGGATGCGAGACAACGGGTAGACAGGATCACGCCGTTGGCTTTGCGTGGCGTGGCATCCCAAGCTGAATTGGACCAAGCAAAAAATCAACTGAGCGCTGCAGAAGCAAGGCTGGCACAAGCCACCGCTGCGGTCGATCAAGCCGAAGAGCAATTGTCTTATACCCGCGTGGTCGCACCTTATGGCGGCATCGTGACCGAGCGGCATGTGGAGGTGGGTGAAGCAGTCACACCCAGCACCCCGCTGCTGTCAGGGTTTTCTTTGGAAGCGCTTCGGGTGGTGGTGTCCATCCCGCAGCGCTATGCGGATTTGGCACGCCAGCAACGAAGCGCCACCGTGACCTTGAACGATGGACGGGTGCTTGAGACGGGTGAGATGACATTTTTCCCCTACGCCGATCCCAACACCCATGCTTTTCGGGTGCGCATGGATTTAACAGACACCAATGGCCAGTTGTTTCCTGGCATGTTGGTTCGGGTTGGATTGCCGGTGGGTGAGCGAGACGCCTTATGGATTCCTCAACAAGCGCTGATCAGACGCGGTGAGTTAAGGGGTGTGTATGTATTGGATCAGCAAGACCACCCAAGGCTTCGACAGATCAGAACAGGAATGGTGAGTGATGGCCGCATTGAAGTGTTGGCCGGTTTGATGGAAGGTGAGCGGGTCGCCATCAGAGGTGTCCAGTGACCACGCACAAGCTTGGCATCTCCGGCCGGATCGCCAAAACATTTCAAGATTCGCGTTTAACCCCGCTCTTATCAGCCGTCGGCTTGATCCTTGGGATCATGGTGGTGATCATCACCCCAAAAGAAGAAGAGCCCCAAATCGATGTCACCATGGCCGATGTCATGGTTGGTTTTCCAGGCGCATCTGTTTATGAAGTCGAGAGTTTGATCGCCACACCAGGTGAACAAATCTTAGGCGAGGTCGAAGGTGTCGAGCACGTCTACTCGGTCTCGCGCGCAGGCCATGCTGTCATCACTGTGGAATTCGAAGTCGGGATCCCCCGCCAAGAGGCTTTGGTGAGGTTGTATAACCAAGTCTTTTCCAACCAAGACTGGTTCCCTCAAGGCCTAGGCGCGAGCCCGCCTGTGATCAAACCCAAAGGCATCGATGATGTGCCGATCATGGCGCTGACCTTGTACGACCGAAGCGAGCTTCAAAGCGGTGAAGACCTCACACGCTTAGCACATGCTTTGGAAGTGGAGCTGAAACGGGTGGCGGGGACTAGAGATGTTTACACCATCGGCGGTGTCCCAGACCGGGTGGATGTCATCTTCGATCCTGCTAAAGTCACGGGGTTTGGTCTAAGCCTTGATGCCTTGGCCCAAGCCATTCAGCATGCCAACGTGGCAGGCATTGAGACGATGATTACCCAAGGCGGTGTGTCCATCCCCGTCAGCCCCGGCGAGTCGCTGCGAACCTTGGAAGATGTGAAGCAATTGGTGGTGGGCGTCACTGATGGCTCAGCCATTTTCTTGAAAGACGTTGCCACCATCCAACGCGGCGGGACCGTCCCAGATCAAAGCGTTCAGTTGGGGTTTGGGCCAGCGGGTCAAGGGCCGGTGGGCGAGGTATTCCCAGCCGTGACCATTGCCATTGCCAAAAAACCAGGCGAGAACGCGGTGGTGATCGCACAAGCGATTGAAGCCCGCTTAGAGACGCTTCGTGATCGGGTGATTCCATCGAACACCGAGGTGCTGGTCACCCGAAACTATGGAAAAACCGCCGGCGCCAAATCGAAAAAACTGATCACTGATTTGGTGATGGCCACTTTGTCTGTGATGTTGTTGGTTCTGGCCGGCATGGGCTGGCGCCAAGCCACGGTGGTGGGTGTGGCGGTCATTGTCACCTTGTTGGTCACCTTGGTTTTCTCTTGGGCATGGGGCTTTACCTTAAATAGAGTCTCTTTGTTTGCGTTGATTTTTGCCATTGGCATTTTGGTCGATGATGCCATCGTGGTGGTTGAAAACATTTCCAGACGGTTCAAAGCCGCAGAGGGAGTGAACCTAAGAGACGTGGTGCCCCAAGCGGTCGATGAGGTGGGCACACCCACCATCATGGCAACGCTCACAGTGATTGCGGCCCTTTTGCCCATGGCCTTCGTCTCAGGCCTGATGGGCCCCTACATGAGCCCCATCCCCATCAATGCCTCAGCAGGCATGGTGATCTCGAATGTGGTGGCCTTTGTGCTGGCGCCTTGGTTGGCGCTTCGCCTACTCAGACATCAAAGCCCGCACGCAGGGGGCGATGGCCCATTGGAAGATGCGGCGGGTGAGACAGGGTCGGCCAAGGGGGTCAATGCGAAAGTTTTGGGTTTATTTAGAAAAACACTCTCACCTTTTTTGGGAGATGAGAGCAAGCCACGGTGGATGCTGGCGGGTGGTTTGATGGGCGTCACTTTTTTGGCTGCCCTGTTGCCAGTCTTTATGGTGGTGGTCTTAAAAATGCTGCCTTTCGATGACAAATCAGAGTTGCAAGTGGTCATCGATATGCCAGAGTCGACACCGGTCGAACAGACTTTAATGGTGCTCACTGAGATGGGTCGGTATTTAGAGACCGTCGAAGAAGTCACGGACTGGCAAGCCTATGCAGGCACCGCTGCACCGATTAATTTCAATGGTTTGGTGCGCCAATATTATTTGAGAAGCGACCCTTGGCATGGGGACTTGCAGATTAACTTGGTGGATAAAGACCGCGATCGCCAATCACATGACATCGCCTTGGCCTTAAGGGGGCCATTGACCGATATTGGTCAGCGGTTCGGTGCCTCTGTCAAAATCGTTGAAGTGCCCCCGGGCCCGCCGGTGCTCGCGCCAGTGGTGGCAGAGGTCTATGGCCCAGATGAGGCCACGCGCCAAGGGCTCGCCAAGCGTTTGGTTGAACAGATGGCCAGCATTGATGGCTTGGTGGACATCGACACCAGCCTCACTGCCCCCACCCAACAGTGGTCGCTTGAAGTCGATCGCCATCGGGCGGCCCAATTGGGTGTGAGTCAAGCCCAGGTGGTCAGTGCGCTCAATATGGCCTTGGGTGAGCAACAGGTCACATACCTTCATGACCCACAAGCCAAGCACGCCGTCCCGATCCGATTGATTTTGGCTGAGGGCGATCAAGCGCAGCAGGCGGCCATCTTGTCTATTCCATTGCAATCAACCAACGGCAGCACGGTGTTATTGGGTGAGGTGGCTGATGTTCTCAGCCGTGATTGGCCGGGCGCGATTTATCACAAAGATTTATTGCCCGTGACTTATGTGACCGCTGATATGGCGGGCCGTGTGGACTCACCCTTGTATGGCATGTTTGCCATGGCCAGTGCTTTGTCAGACCAAGACGATGCGCCTAAGCAATACTACATACGCCAACCCGACTGGCCCGATCAGCCCGCACTCAAATGGGATGGAGAATGGCAAATCACCTATGAAACGTTTAGGGACATGGGCATTGCTTACGCGGTGGGCGTGTTTGTGATCTTCTTACTTTTGGTGGCGCAATTTAGGGCGTACATCATGCCTTTAATTGTGATGGCTCCGATTCCTTTGACCTTGGTGGGCATCATGCCAGGCCACGCTTTATTGGGTAAAGAGTTCACAGCCACGAGCATGATCGGCATGATCGCATTGGCAGGAATTATTGTTCGAAATTCGATTTTGTTGGTGGTCTTTATTCGCCAACTGTTAGAAGAAGGAAGCTCTTTGGAAGATGCCGTGGTGTTGGCCGGAGCGGTTCGGATCAAGCCCATTTTTCTAACCGCTGTCTCTGCGATGGTGGGGGCCTTGTTTATTCTCACAGACCCCATCTTCAACGGGCTGGCGATTTCGTTGATCTTTGGCTTGGCAGTGTCTACCGCGCTGACCGTGATTGCGGTGCCATTGCTGTACTACAGCCTTGCGAAAACTTACGGGATCCGATGATGTAGACCGGTGTGGTGGCTTAAAGCGCCACCACACAATCGGCTTCAAAACGATCATCGATTTCAACCGAGGCGGTGTTGTCACCGAAGCTAAATTCCAAGCCAATGGCCTCGAAACGATGAGGCTCCTCATCATCGGGCTTGGCTTCTATGCGATCGAGCACATGAATCTCATCTTGCCAATGGAGCGCCATGTGCGAAGGCGCGATCCGCGCCTCCACTGGGCTTCCCTCGCAATCAAACCGATGGCTGGTGTACGTGACCGGCGCATCGGCGTTGAGGTAGGGAAGAAAGGGCGCGAGGTTGCCATCGTTCTCTGAAGGCTGAATGCCTAAAAGATGGGCCATTAATTCATATAAATCGACCGATCGAATCGAGGGGCTTTGGCTGCCAGCGGTGAAGCCCGGGCCCATCATCACAAACCCACCATGCATTTCTGCCAAGGCAGGATCCCAGCCATGCATTCCATACAACTGAAATTGAGCGCGGCCAGCCATGTAGGGCTTGTTAGAAATCATCCAACCCAAGTCTGCTTCAGCCAAGACATCGGGCACACGGCGGTGGGTGTCGAATTGATAGCGCTCAGGAATGTCTTCTTTGGCCCAGACCCGCATGTTGGGGTGTGCGCCTTCTAAAGCATCAACAATGTCGTCGACTTCCATATCGGTGGCCCAGATTTGGGTGGCAGGACCCCAGTCTGAAATTAAAACTTTGGAAAGATCCAGATACTCATCGAGCATGATGTAGCGATCAAAGTCCACCCGACTCATGCCGTGGTCTGAGGTGAGCAGGATGTAGATGTCATCCAAGACCCCTCGGGCTTCGAGCCCATCCAAAAGCGCAGTCAATTGCCCATCGATTTCTTCTAGGGCTTCTTGAACAGGGGCCTCTCTTGGGCCCCAGCGGTGCCCCGCCGAATCCACGGTGCTGAAATATAAGGTGATGAGCTCGGGCCGCTCACCTTCTGGCATGTCGACCCATTCCAGCACTTGTTGGATGCGCTCTTCGTGGGGCACATCGCCATCATAGACCTTCCAATAAGTGGGTCGAACACCGTGGATGCGCGCTTCAGAGCCAGGCCAGAAGTAGGTCGCGGTGGTCACACCTTGGTTTTCAGCTGTGACCCAAATGGGCTCTCCCCCTTCATACCAAAACCCATCCCCCACTGCTTCTCGGTTGCCCAAGGAGAACCGAGCATCTCGGTCTGGGTCCCACATGCTGTTGGCGACCAGGCCATGGTGGCCCGGGTGTTTGCCAGTGACGACGCTGTAGTGCGTGGGGAAAGTCTTGGTGGGGAAGACATGGTGCAGGCTATCGACTTCAACCCCATTTTCAACCAGGCGATTCAGCGCAGGGGTCTCACCCAAATCAAAATAGTCATACCGAAAACCATCGATGGAAATCAGTAACACCCGTGGCTTGGTGCTCGGGGCCCCAGCCGAATCATCGTTGGCTGGCTGACAGGCCATCAAAAGGGAAGACAAGGCAATCAATAGGACAATGCGTTGGATCATGGTGGGCATCCTGTTGGATTTGAGGTCACCATCATAGTATCGCACCAACCAGCGCTTGAGGAGATGTCGAATCTATGACGTTTTTGGTCAGCATCCATCGGTAAAATAGACGGCTATGGATCAAGCCCTCAAACTTCATGTGTATGCCCATGCCCTCGCTGATGACTCAGCGCTGGCAGTGTTGGATGCGGGTCAGATGGGGCTTGCGTGCTTGGGTGGTGAGGTGTCAGCGGAACATTGGTTTGGCCCCAGCGAGCACTTTGGCGTCTTTGCCATAGAGGTGTTTGATCCACCTGAACATGATCCCGCGGGCTTGGTGGAACAGGCGTATCTGTCGATGTATCAGCAGGCAAGAGCGGCCGGTTTGCCACAGGCGCTGAGAATCTGGCAGTTCATCCCAGCCATCAACCAAGGCCATGGTGATCAGGAGCGATACCGACGATTTTGTGTGGGACGCGCCAATGCGTTGAGCCAATTGGGCTTGTCTGACCATCAAATGTGTGCCGCCACAGCCATTGGGTGTCACGACCAAACATTCCGTCTGATGGGGCTCTTTGGTCACACCCAAGGCCAGTCAATTGAAAACCCACGCCAAGTGAGCGCATGGCAATACCCGCGTGACTACGGCCCCGTCGCGCCAGCGTTTGCCCGCGCCACCGTGGTGGGCCTCAACGGACAGGATGCATTGGATGGGCTTGGTTTGATGGTGTCTGGGACAGCGGCTGTCATTGGTCATGCGTCGGCGCACCCCGGTGATGTGTTGGCCCAAACGGCAGAGGCGATGGCGAATGTGGAGCGGATTGTTGAAGAGGCCCAAACACACCATGGCCCACGCATGTCCGATCTGGGTGAAGCGAGCCATGTGCGCGTTTATTTGCGCCACGCCAAAGATTGGGAGGCGGTCTCTTCCCTCATCCATCAGCGCTGGCCCACGGTGAAGCTGATGGGATTGCAAGGCGATATTTGTCGAGAAGAGCTGTTGGTTGAACTGGAGGCTTGGCATCCAAGC
>CAYWVH010000005.1:0-114245 GCA_964461845.1 uncultured Wenzhouxiangella sp. | reverse complement strand
CGGATCGATTTGCATGCGATAGGATGAGGTTAGAAACGCTTTATCGTAGGCAAAACTAAATACGCCACCTCGGCTTGAGTCGCTGTAAGCAAGTTGCCCCAGTGGTAGTGGCACTGCAATGGGATACCAGTCAGCATAGACTTCGACGATTTCACGGCTCATCTTGAACCTTCCAGCAATTTTATGTTTTGCAACTTGATACCAACTTCATCATGAGCGGCCATTTCCGCAAAGTTGCTTTCCATGCCAAGTGCTGCCATGACTTTTAAGTAAGTGCCTATGGCAACGCCCGGATCACCTGCGAAGACTTTGTTCACGGTTTTATGATCAAAGCCAGTGCGCTCACACAGCAGCTTCTTTGTAAAACCACGTCGCTTCATAGCCAACAGCAAATCCTCACCAAAATGAGTAAGAATTTTGCGCTGCTTTGGAAACAACACATTGTGTAAATTACGCTTAGCCATAACACCAACCAAAGGGACTATATTCCCACTATTTATCCAATAATGGGAATATAGTCCAATCCGGCAATTTAAGCAACCAGCAGCCCCAAAAAGTGGGACTGTATTCCTACTTTAAAGATGATGGTTGGATTAATATCCTGTTTATGGGTTTCGTATGCGAGATTGCTAAGGCGGTGTTACGCGCAACTGAATGCCATTGCTCACCACTAAAATTTAGTAAAAGCCCAAGTAATGCAGTGCACACATAAGTAATGGCCGTATTGATTGAAAGCGATCTGGCCGGCTGGTCTTCGCGAGCGGGCTGCCCTTGAGAAGCAGGTACCTCATGGACGGGAGGTCTGAGCTGGGTGGCGCTATACTTACCTTTAGAGACTTGATAGCGAATAGACCTGAGCATCCGTGAACCCAACCCGAGAACTTTATGTCATTGCAGGCCCCAGTGGTGGTGGCAAGACCAGCCTGTTTCGAGCGCTTTTGGAGCGCTTTGAGCACTTGGCCTTGTCGGTATCCGACACCACGCGCCCACCCAGACGGGTGGAAAAAGACGGCGAGCAGTACTGCTTTATCGACCGAGCCACTTTCGAAGCCGGCATTGAGGCGGGACGGTATTTGGAGCATGCAGAGGTCTTTGGGCATTATTACGGCACCTCCAAAGACCGGGTCCAAGCCCTATGGGATCAAGGCAAAGATGTGATCTTGGAAATTGATATCCAAGGTGCCAAGCAAGTGGCCGAAAGCCACCCAGAGGCCACCTCCATCTTTATTTTGCCCCCGTCCATGGCCGTTTTGTCCAAGCGCCTTCGGGACCGGGGTTTGGACGATGAGGCCGTGATTGAGCGGCGTTTGTCAGAAGCCAGAACTGAGATCGAGGCGGCCAAGGGCTTTGACTGGATTGTCATCAATGATGATTTTGACCAAGCATTCGCAGAAATTTCGGCCATCATAGGGGCCTGGCCCACCCGAAGCGCCCGCCGCCAGGCCAAGATTGAGGCATTATTGGCCGAACAATAGGGCTTGGCGCAGGCCTTGGCGTGCCGTTACAATAGACGGCTACCTTTTAGCATCAACCAGTTGAGTACATAGCATTATGGCAAGAGTCACCGTAGAAGATTGCATCGACCAAGTGCCCAATCGTTTTGATTTGGTGGTCACCGCTGCCCAGCGTGCGCGCATGATCGCCAACGGCGCCGACCCTTTGGTCGATGAGGCATCAGACAAGCCCACCGTGTTGGCATTAAGAGAGATCGCAGAAGGCGTGGTCAACGATGACAACATCAAAGAACTTCAGTCTGAATTAGACGCGCGCTTGGCCGCCATGCAAGCAGAAATCGTTCCGCCACCGGATGACGATTTCGAGTAAGGCGATCCATATCGTCTAACCCCCATGTTGCCCGCCCCTGTTCGCGATCTCAGGAATCTGCTCAACAGCTATCTTGAGCCCGAACAGGTTGCGGTTGTCCTAAAAGCCTATGAGATGGGTGCCGAAGCCCACTCAGGACAAAAACGCCGTTCCGGCGAAGACTACATTTTTCATCCCATTGCCGTGGCGAGCATCTTGGCGGGCATGCGCATGGACCATCAAACCATCGCCGCAGCAATTTTGCATGACACCATAGAAGACACCCCCATCGAGCGCGATGATTTGGTGACCCATTTCGGTGAAGAGGTGGCCAAGCTCGTCGACGGGGTCACCAAGCTCGATAAGATGAAATACCGAACACGGCTAGAGGCCGATGCAGAGAGCTTTAGAAAGCTGCTGCTGGCCATGAGCCGTGATTTGCGCGTGATCTTCATCAAGCTTGCCGACAGGCTCCACAACATGAGAACCATTGAGGCGATGTCTGTCGACTCGCGTCAGCGGATCTCAGGGGAGACCTTAGACATCTATGCGCCGATCGCTGGGCGCTTGGGCATGAATCAGCTCAAGGAAGAATTGGAAGCCTTGGGTTTTGCCAACCGCTACCCCAATCGCGCTCGGGTGATCTCTGATCGGGTGGCGAAGGTGGCGAGCAACCGCCAAGAAGTGATTGATACCGTCACCAAGGCACTCACAAGGCGCTTGAGTGAGGCAGGGATCCCCGCACGTGTTGAAGGCAGAACCAAGTCGCCTTACAGCATCTATACCAAGATGCGGGATAAGAGCTTGGGTTATGAGCAGGTGATGGATTTGTTTGCCTTTCGCATCATCACCCAATCAGAAAAACACTGCTATCAGGCCTTGGGGGTGGCGCACGCCCTATACAAGCCCAAGCCCAACAGTTTTAAAGACTACATTGCGGTCCCAAAATCGAACGGTTACCAGTCGCTGCACACGATCTTAAATTCACCCTACGATACGCCCATTGAGATCCAGATCAGAACAGAAGACATGGACTTGGTGGCTGAAAAAGGCGCGGCTGCGCATTGGATGTATAAAGCAGCCCCCGACCGGTCCACCGCTGTTCGCGCGCGTGAGTGGTTGCTAAAACTCGTAGAGACCCAAGGCCGTGCTTCAGACTCCACCGAGTTTTTAGACTCAGCCAAGTCTGATCTTTTCCCCGATGAGATTTTTGTGTTTACACCCCGAGGGAAAATCATCGATCTTAGAGCAGAAGCCACCGCCCTTGATTTTGCCTATGCGATCCATACCGATGTGGGCCATCATGCGGTGCGTGCACTGATCGATAAACAAAACCTCCCGCTCAATACGCGTCTAGAAAATGGCCAAACCGTGGAGATCTTGACCCGCGATGAAGCCCAACCGCAGGCTGAGTGGTTGAGTTTTGTGGTCACCCCCAGAGCGCGGACCGCCATTCGTTCGCACTTGAAAAACTTAGAGACTGCCGATTCGGTTCGGATCGGTGATCGATTATTGGATCAAGCATTGGAACGGCGCGGGCACTCATTGGAAAGCATTTCCGAGCGACGCTTGGAGCGCTACTTGAAAAAACTGGGTCTGGAGCGACTGGAGGATCTATTGGTTTTGATCGCCCGAGGCGATATGTTGGCAGGGTCGGTCGCCAACAAACTCCTCTCACTGACCCAGCGTCGCCAGAGTGGTTCGGAGATCTCCACCGCGCTGACCATCGGTGGCAGCGAGGGCAGCGCGATCAGCTATGCCGGCTGTTGTGGGCCCATCCCGGGTGATCAGATCATGGGTTATGTCTCGCCTGGCAAGGGCTTGATGATCCACTCTGAGCGTTGCCCCAATGTGCCCGAGCTTAGAAAAAATCACCCAGAGCGGTGCATCGATGCCAGATGGGAGCCTTTGGTCAAAGGCCAATTTAAGACCCTGGTTCGGATGGTGACGGTGAATGGCCCTGGGGTGTTGGCATCGATCTCGACCACATTGGGCCAGATGGGTTCTAACATCGAAAGCGTGGACCAACGAGACAGCACCAAAGACACGGCCACATTAAACTTTGTGATCTCAGTCACAGGCCGAGATCAATTGGCCAGAGTCATCCGTCGTTTGCGACGAAACCCGCATGTGATGAAAGTATCGCGAGAATTCAGTTAACGCTTATTTTGATTAAGAGAGCCCCCATGAGCCAAATCAGAGAAACCATTCACACAGACCAAGCGCCAGCGGCGATTGGTCCTTATTCACAGGCCGTCAAAGTGGGCCAGACCGTTTACATCTCAGGCCAGATTCCACTGGATCCCAAAAGCGGGGATTTGGTCAGCGGTGATTTTGCCTCGGCCACGCGGCGTGTGTTTGATAACTTGAAAGCCGTCGCTGAAGCCGCCGGTGGGAGTTTGAATGACATCGTCAAACTCAACATTTTCCTCACTGATCTTGGGCACTTCCAAACACTCAACACCATCATGATGGAATATTTCGAGACCCCGTATCCTGCCAGGGCAGCCATTGAAGTCGCGGGCTTACCCAAGGGTGCGGAGGTGGAGATGGATGCTGTCATGGTTGTCTCTTGAGTGAGGCGCTGCTCACAGACTACAAAGGCGTTGGCCCAAAAATGGCCGAACGTCTGGCCAGCCTTGGGCTGGTCCGTGAGCGCGATGTGTTGTTTCATCTTCCGCTTCGCTACGAGGACAGAACCCGCCTAACGCCCCTGAATGCCATCAAGCCTGGGGTGGTGGCCCAAGTCGAAGGCACCATCATCCATCAGTCCATTCGCTATGGCAGAACACGGATGTTGGTCGCGACCTTGGCCGATGACAGCGGCCAGTTGTTGCTGCGGTTCTTTCATTTCTATCCCAACCAACAACGCATGCTCCAAGAAGGTGCACGAGTGAGATGTTTTGGTGAGGTGAGGTTTGGCACAGGGGGCTTTGAAATGGCCCATCCCCAGTGCGTGAGCTTAGGCGCTCAAACACCTCCTTTGCCCCAACATCTCTCGGCGATTTATCCCACCACGCAAGGGGTGTCACAAGCGGTGTTGTCTGGGCTGGTGGATCAAGCCTTCGAGCGACTGGCCTCAGGGGCGTTGGTGCTCGAAGATTGGTTGCCCAACGCTGATGTCAAGGTGTCACTGTCAGAGGCCTTGAGAATCGTGCATCGGCCAAGCTTTGATGAGGACGTCGCCTCTTTATTGGATGGGCATCATCCAGCCATTGAGCGGCTGGCCATGGAAGAGCTATTGGCGCATCACTTGACCATCGCCAGACAAAACAAAGCCCGAGAGCGACAAAGCGCTCAAGCGTTGCCGCTCGGGAAAACCCCGGTTCGTTCGGTGTTCGATCAATTCATCCAAAACCTGCCCTTTGAACCGACCAGCGCTCAGGCCCGTGTGATCCAAGAGATCACGGACGATCTGGGTCAAACACGCCCCATGCGACGATTGCTGCAAGGCGATGTGGGCTCTGGAAAAACCATGGTCGCAGGGGCGGCTTTGGTGGTGGCCGCTGCCCACGGTGTGCAAGCAGCGATCATCGCGCCCACCGAGCTTTTGGCCGAGCAACACCATCGGACCTTGAGTGGCTGGCTTGGGCCTTTGGGCATCGAAGTGGTGTGGTTAACAGGCAAAGTCACGGGCAAGGCCAGACGCGAAGCGCTAGAGAGAATTGCCCAAGGGGCCTCGGTGGTGGTCGGTACCCATGCGGTTTTTCAAGACCCTGTGGTGTTTTCTAACTTGGCTTTGGCGATCATTGATGAGCAGCACCGTTTTGGTGTGCATCAGCGATTGTCCTTGGCGCACAAAGGCAAAAAAGACGATCAACTGCCGCATCAGTTGGTGATGACCGCCACCCCCATCCCAAGGACCTTGGCGATGACCGCCTATGCAGGCCTCGAGGTGTCCATCATTGACGTGCTTCCCCCAGGCCGCAAACCCGTGACCACGGTGGCGATGTCACAAGCCAGACGCGATGACGTCATCCATCGGCTGAAAACAGTGCTGGCTGAAGGCCGCCAAGCCTATTGGGTTTGTCCGCTGATCGAAGAGTCAGAGGTCTTAGAGGCCGAAGCGGCCGAGACCCGCGCTCAAGAATTGACCCAAGCTTTACATCCATTTCGGGTGGGCTTGATTCATGGGCGCCTAAAAGCCAAAGACAAGCAGGCATTGATGGCTGATTTTGAGGCAGGCAAGACCGATTTGTTGGTGGCCACCACCGTGATCGAAGTGGGTGTGGATGTTCCCAACGCCAGTTTGATGATGATCGAAAACGCCGAGCGATTGGGCTTATCTCAGCTCCATCAGTTGAGGGGCCGGGTCGGCCGAGGCCAAGATCAGGCCGCTTGTGTTTTGCTGTATAAACCCCCTTTGGGCCAGATGGCCACCGAGCGGCTCAAAGTGATGCGAGAGACCACCGATGGCTTCGTGATTGCCGAAAAAGACTTAGAGCTTCGGGGGCCTGGGGAGGTCTTGGGCACCCGCCAGACGGGACTGATGCGGTTTCGGATCGCTGATTTGGTTCGAGATGCCGACTTAATCCCCCAAGTACACGCCCTGGCCGGTGACATTGAGCCTCCGGTGGCCGAGGCCTTGATCGATCGTTGGGTGGGGCGGGCCAGCGACTATATTGAGGTCTGATTGAGGCCCACCATTCGCCCCCGAAGGGTGGGCGTTTGTGCCATACTAATGGGCGTTTGATCATAGGAGAGCCTCCGGTGAGCGACCGAAAAGTGATTATCACAGACCCCCAAACAGGCCAGCAATTGGAACTGCCTATCGTGGCCGGTTCTGAAGGTGATCCCACCATTGATATCGCTAAGCTCTACCCGGAGCTTGGGTACTTCACGTTTGATCCAGGCTATGGCACCACGGCGGCCTGCAAAAGTGACATCACCTTCATCGATGGCCAAGAAGGCATTCTTCGTTACCGCGGGTATCCGATCGAGCAGTTGGCAGAAAAAGCGAGCTTCTTAGAAGTCTCTTATCTTCTGTTGTACGGTGAGCTTCCCACACAAGCCCAGTACGCTGAGTTTGAGCGCGACATCACCTACCACACGATGGTGCATGAGAAGATCAATGCCTTCATCCAAGGCTTCCACTATGACGCCCACCCGATGGCGATTCTTTCAGGTGTGGTCGGTTCAATGGCGGCGTTCTATCACGACAAGTTAGACGTCAAAGATCCCGAGCAAAGAGACTTGGCAGCCAAGCGTCTGATCGCGAAAATGCCAACGATTGCAGCCGCTGCTTATCGCCACTCCATGGGCTGGCCAGTGGCTTATCCCAGAAACTCACTCGAATACTCTGAGCGTTTCTTAGACATGATGTTCTCAGTACCGGCTGAGCACTATGAAGTCAATCCGGTGGCCGCCAAAGCGTTGAACCTGTTGTTTATCTTGCACGCCGATCATGAACAAAACGCGTCGACCTCCACCGTGCGTTTGGTGGGCTCGACAGGCGCCAACCCCTATGCCTGTGTCTCTGCCGGTTTGGCGGCGCTGTGGGGTCCGGCACACGGGGGTGCCAATGAGGCCGTCTTGAACATGCTCAGCCAAATCGGTGACATCAGCCGAGCTGGTGAGTTTATGGCCAGAGCCAAAGACAAGAACGATCCATTCAGACTGATGGGCTTTGGGCATCGGGTCTATAAGAACTTCGATCCTCGCGCGACGCTCATTAGAAAAGCCTGCTACGAAGTGCTGGAAGAATTGGGTCAATCGGATCCGTTGCTGGATTTGGCGATGGAGCTTGAGAAGATTGCGTTGGAAGATGAGTATTTCGTGGAGCGGAAGCTTTATCCCAACGTCGATTTCTACTCAGGGATCATCTACAAAGCCTTGGGTATTCCAACGAGCATGTTCACCGCGATGTTCGCCATTGGGCGGACGGTCGGTTGGGTGAGCCATTGGTTGGAACAAAGCGCCAGCGCCCATCGCATCGGCCGGCCCCGTCAGGTCTATACCGGTGCCACTGAGCGAAACTACACCGACATTCAGTCGCGCTAGTTGAACTTGGGATAAACGAACTTAGCCCGTCAATTGCCGAGCCACGGCTCGGCGAAACGGCCATAGGTTATTCGCCACACGAATCAGGGTACGCCGCAGTAATTTCGCCGGCGCACTGGTCTCTGAATACAGTCCAACAATCGCGCTGGTGGCCAGATACAGAGGCAAGCTCGCCATCCGGTGCCGTCGTTGGTAGGCCGAAAGCCTGGCCGGATTGGCAATGTCTTCGGCATCCACTTTGGCCAACTCTTCGGCCAAAATTTTCACGCCCTTCAAGCCCAAGTTGAACCCATGCGCAGTCACTGGATGCATACCCACTGCCGCATCCCCCATCACCACCAAGGCATCATCCACCAAACGGTCGGGCCAAACCCCAATCAAAGGATACAAGTGTCGCTCGCCTTGGACCTGCATCTGGCCAAACCGATGTTGATAGAGCTCGCTGACCGCTTCATTGAAATCGGCCTCATCCAAAGCCGCTAAGCGTTCTGCTTTCTCATGGGGCAAGGTGATGACGGCAGAGCCAAAAGACCCATTGAGTGGCAGTAGGGCCAGGTTTCTGTCATAGCCGAACCACTCTGAGGCGATGTGCTCATGGTCGCGTTCAATGCTCATGCGCGCCAACAACATGGACCGACCATAATCTCGCATCCTAGAGCCGATGCCTGCGATGCGCCGAAGATTGGAAAAGCGAGAATCCGCTGCCACCACCAGTCTGGCCCGAACCCGACGGCCATCTTTGAGCGTCAGTTCACGGCCATCATCGGTGGCTGTGGTGCTCTCTACTGTGACATCAAACTCGATGTCCACCGCGGTGTCTTTGATCACGGTCTCATAGGCGGCTTTTTTGATGGCTTGGTTGGAGACCAAAAAACCCAAACACTCGCGACCGCCATCGGTGTGGGTGATCTTCATGGGCTCGGTGGCCTCACCATCGAACACAGCGGCATCCACCAGCGGGCTGATGGCGGTGGCGGGCAGCCGCTCCCAAATGCCCAATGATTCTAAGATGGCACGCGAGGCGTGGGTCAGGGCAATCTCTCGACCATCGGGCTTGGGGTCTTTGGCATCACCTTTGGAAGAGGACTCAAACACCGTCACTTGAAGCCCCAATCGATCCAAGGCGCGCGCCAGCGTCAGTCCCACCGGCCCACCACCGACAACGGCCACATCACATAGGTTGTCTTTCGCCATTTCGCTCATCATCAAGCCTTATATAAATAAATCAGGCAACAGCGGTGCGCCTGGTTGCACGGCGTAGTGATCCAAGTCGGTGATGCCTGCCTGGGCCAGCGCTTCATCGTCAATGAAAAATTGGCCGGTGACCGCTCGGGCATCTTGGGTCAAGATCCAATGCGCCGCATCACCCATGATCTCAGGTTTTCTGCAGTGCTCGGGTTTGACTTGATCACCCAGCATCGCCAGAGCTGCTGTGGCAATGACGGTCCTAGGCCACAGCGCATTCACACCAATGCCTCTGGGTTTGAACTCTTCTGACATGCCCAGAACGCACTGGCTCATCCCATACTTGGCCATGGTGTAGGCCACATGCGGGGCAAACCACTTGGGATCCATGTTCAGTGGAGGTGAGAGGTTGAGGATGTGTGGGTTGTCTGATTTTTCCAGATACGGCAGTGCTGCTTGTGAGCACACAAAGGTGCCCCGGACATTGACCCCAAACATCAAATCAAATCGTTTCATCGGCACTTGGTCTGTCGGTGCCAAATAAATCGCTGAGGCGTTGTTGACCAACACATCAATGCCCCCGAAATGATCAGCCGCTTTCGCCATGGCGTCAGCCACCGCATCCTCATCTCGAATGTCGAGCTGGATCGCCAGTCCTTGCCCACCGGCTTCATCAATCGCCTCAACCGCCGAGTGGATGGTGCCAGGAAGCTTGGGATGGGGGCGAGATGTCTTGGCGGCAATCACCACATTGGCACCGTCTTGAGCCGCGCGGACCCCAATGGCGAGCCCAATCCCGCGAGAACCGCCGGTGATGAAGATTGTTTTGTTTTTTAGACTGTCAGTCATGCTGCATTGGCCTTTGACACACACAGGAATCGATAACCCATTATCCTACCCCTTATGTTGCTAGATTGGATGAACATCTACATCGATGCGCTGAAAGCCGAGCCTACCTGGTTGCTTGGCCTGATCTTTTTGGTCGCTTTTGTTGAGGCCTTTGCGGTGGTCGGGGTGGTGGTGCCGGGGGTGGTGCTTTTGTTCGCGCTGTCGCTGGCCATTGGCTTGGAGCCTGGTTTGTTTTTCAGTGCCTGGCTGGTCGCGACCTTGGGGGCTTTGAGTGGCGATGGCGTGAGTTTTTGGTTGGGTCAGCGTTGGCAACCCAACCCCAAGGCCAGTCGCTACGGCGATGTGCTGGATAGAGCGCGTGATCTGTTTGCACGCCATGGAGGCAAGAGCATCTTCATCGGGCGCTTTGTTGGGCCCATTCGGCCGGTGATTCCCTTGGTCGGTGGGATGCTCGGTATGCCGTGGCGCCAGTTTTTAAGTTTTGCGATCCCTGCTTGTGTCTTGTGGGCGCCAGTGTACTTGCTGCCTGGCATGATCTTTGGCGCCTCATTGGAGCTCGCGGCGGCCATGGCGGGTCGCTTGGCGGTGGTGATGGTGGCCTTGGTCATCGGCATTTGGTCAGCGCTTTGGTTGGTGAGGGTGGTCTATACCATCACCGCGAAACGAAGCACGTGGTGGATCAAGCGTTTGGTGCAGTGGTCCAACCGCCACCCGGTGCTCGGGTCTCTGGTGGGCGATTTATTTCGACCTGGCAGCCGCGAGGTGTTGGCGATTGCTTTTCTTGGTTTGGTGTTGGCGGTCTCACTGAGTGCTTTGCTCGTTCTATTGATCGCTGCCCCACAGTGGTTGCCTCAATGGAGCGAGGCTTTCCATCCAGCCACTTGGGCTTCGTCGTTAAGAAACCAATGGAGCGATCCTGGGTTGGTGGCGGTGTCTTTGATCGGTGATGTCTGGGTCATGGGGGCTTTGGCGGTGGTGATGGCCGTTGTCATGACCTTGTCTGGGCGTTTGATCGGTGCAGGCCACAGCGCAGTGGCGGTGGGTGGTGTTTGGCTGCTGGCTTGGGGTGTGGATGCGTTGATGGCTGCCTTGATCCAGCTTCCAGACCCAGAAGCCATCGCGCATGATTCTTTTATGGAGTTGCCGCATCGGGGACTCTCTGTCATGGTGACGGTGATGACGTTTTTTGCGGTGATGGTGAGTAAGGATTTGAGTGCACGGGCCAGAAAATGGCCTTATCTCATCTCCACGTTTATCGTGTTGCTGATTTCATTTGCCCATTTTTATCTGGAGCTCGCTTCCTTGTTGGGCATCGCATCGGCTTGGGCTTTGGGCTTGAGTTGGACCGCGCTGGTGGGGATGGGGTATCGACATCGGGCCAGTGCCAAACCTTTTCCCATCCGCTTGGTGGGTATTTTTATCGTCTGTTGGATGGTCTTTTCGTATGTGCACATTGAGCAGCGATTGGAACAACGATGGGTGGCCAGCCAAGTGCCCGTTCAGGAACAGACCATGACCCAAGAGGAGTGGCAAAGCGGTGGCTGGCGCGAGTTGCCTGCCGAGCGCTCATTGCTTGGACCTCCGATCGCTCGGGTCTTTGACTTTCAGCTGGCGGGCGGTCTTGGGGCCATTGAGGCTGCCTTGGCCGATCAGGGTTGGCAACGGGTGGAGCGCCTGACTGGGCAACGCATGTTTGCAAGTCTTGGGCGAGTGCCGATGCATTGGCCGCGTGCGCTCAATGGTCGAGCAGAAGCTTTGCTGATGACGAAGACCGAGCCCGACGGCGAGGTGCGGGTGGTGCGATTGTGGGCCTCTGGTCTGTCTGTGACAACTGATCTGTTGACCCAGCCGGTCTGGCTCGGACAAGTTAGGCGGGTCAGCGCTCAGCGCGGGTGGTTGGGATTTCAGCGTTGGTTGGACGTGATGGATGATGGGCCGCTTGTTGATCTCAAACAAAGCATGGACCCATGGCCGCTTATTCGATCTCGCCGGCTTTGGTCTGAACCCAGTCCATCAGTTGATCCAAGCGAGCCTCAGGCTCTTGTAGTTCCAGCAGATACTGGGCTTGCAGCAGATCAAGAGGCAAGATAGAGGCCAACCCAAAACTCAGCTCGCTGGCCAGGTCGGTGTCGATATCGAGCTCCTTGGCGAGCACCTCTTGTCTGAGCATCTCTCTGACCAGGGTTTGTAGCGTGGCGTGTTCAGGCCGCACCGCCATAGAAGGCTCGGGTGGCCACCACTCGATCTCACCGATGAGTAAGCCATCGGCTTGGGTGGTGGTCTCATGGATTCTAAAACGGCGGTGGCCTCGGCATTGAAGCCCCAAGAGACCATCTTCCAGCGTGGAAAAGTCAATGATCATCGCCTCAGTGCCGACCACGGCGTGTTCTGTCTTGTTGAGGTTCGCGACCACACCAAAGCCTGCGTTTGAACGCAGGCGTTCTCGGACCATATCAAGATAGCGCGACTCAAAAATACGAAGGCCAATCAACCCCCGTGGAAAGAGCACAGACGAGAGCGGAAACAGCGGCAGTTTTTCTGTGACCACCGACATGGATCAGTCTTCACCTGCCACGAAGCGTTGCGGCGCTCGATCAAACCCTCGGTTGGACATAAAAACGATGTGATCGCCTGGCTTGGCCACATCTTTGATGTCTTTTAATAGATTGCTGACCTGTGCTCGGGCTCGCCCTTCACCGCCTGAGGCCTCAATGATGTCAGCAGGGTTCCAATCCATGCCCTCAGACGTTTTTAGAAAGACATAATCTGCCGCTGACAAAGCAGGGCCTAAGGATTTCACATGGTGCGTGCCGCGCATGGTGTTGCTGGCAGGTTCCAAGGCCACCAACAAACGCGCAGGCCCAATGCTTCTTCGTAAACCCTCCAGCGTTAAGCGAATGGCGGTGGGGTGGTGCGCGAAGTCATCATAGACTTTCATGCCATTGATCTCACCCAACAACTCGAGCCGCCGTTTCACGCCTTTGAAATGTTTGAGCGCTTCGATCGACTCGGTGGGTGAGATGCCGGCTTGATGCGCCGCGGCGATCGCGGCCATGGCGTTGAGTGCATTGTGCTGGCCCAACAAAGACCAGGCCAAGGTGTGTTGTTGGCCTTCATGGGTGATGGTCAGTTGGGATCCACTGGCATCGTCTAAGTGCACCAACCAATCAAGCTCATCGCTGTCTTGGCCCAAACCAAAACGCTCAACGGTGGACCAGCACCCAGCATTGATGACTTCTTGTAGGGCCAAGTCTTGCCCATTGACAATGACGGTGCCATTGCCTGGAATGGTTCTTAGCAGATGATGAAATTGCGTTTGGATCGCGCTTAAGTCTGGGTAGATGTCGGCGTGATCAAATTCGAGATTGTTGAGCACCGCAATGGTGGGGCGGTAATGCACAAACTTAGCGCGCTTATCAAAGAACGCGGTGTCATATTCATCAGCCTCCACCACAAACCAGTCGCTGCCAGAGCGCGCTGAGATCCCGAAGTTGTTAGGGATGCCACCAATCAAGAAGCCAGGCTTAAGGCCTGCATGGTCCAAGATCCACGCCAGCATCGATGAGGTGGTGGTCTTGCCATGGGTGCCACAGACGGCCAATACCCGGCGTTGATGCAGATAATGCTCGCCCAGCCACCTGGGGCCTGAGCTAAACGGAATGTGGTTGTTTAAGACATGCTCAATGGATGGATTGCCTCGGCTCAAGGCATTGCCAATCAAAACAAGATCCGGCGCTGGATCCAGCGCTTTGGGGTCATACCCTTCATACAACTTAATCCCCAAAGACTCGAGCTGCGTGCTCATCGGGGGATAAACGTTTTCATCGGAGCCTGTGACTTCGTGCCCATCGGCGCGCGCCAGCGCGGCCAAGCCACCCATGAAGGTGCCACAAATACCCAAGATATGTATTCTCACGGACTCCGCCTGTTTGCGATGAAAAATTAGGAAGAAAAAGTATACTCACTCCCATGGACAAAGTGAGTGAAACCGAAAAGGCCGAAATTGAGTCGGTGCTCGATGTGCGGGGTTTGTGGTGCCCAGAACCTGCGGTGCGCGCCAAAGCAGCGCTTGAAGGTTTGGCGGTGGGGGAGCGCCTGGCTGTTTGGAGCACCGATCCGCTGGCCAGCGTGGATTTAGAGGTCTTGTGTGATCGCTTGGGTCATCGCTGCATTGGCCACACCACCGAGCTCGATTACACGGTGACCCTCATTGAAAAAGGACAGATTGAAAAAGGGAAAAGCCTACGGTCTTTAAGTGGGTGATCTTTGATCAGTGACCCACGGCGTCCAATAGGCGCTGGCTGATCTCATCGAGCGAGCCCACGCCATCGATGGAAGTCAATAAGCCTTTTTCAGCGTAGTAGCCCACCACGGGCGCCGTTTGTTCTTCATAAACACGAAGCCGGTGCCTGACCACTTCTTCGCTGTCATCACTTCGGCCTTGTTCAGCGGCGCGTTGGGCCAGGCGCTCAACGATGTGGTCTTCTGAGACCACCAAGGCCAGGGCATGGTCAATGTTCTGGTTGAGTTTGGCCAACAACGCATCCAAGGCTTCGGCTTGGGCGAGGTTCCTGGGATAGCCATCGAGGATATAGCCGTTGGCCACATCCGGCTGATTCAAGCGTTCTTCTAGCAGTTGCAACACCAAATCATCAGAGACCAGCTCACCGGCATCCATGGTGGCTTTGGCGATTTTTCCCAAGGGGGTGCCAGCAGCCACGGCCGCTCTCAATAAATCACCCGTGGAGATATGAGCCACGCCGAGGCGGTCTTTTAAAAGGGTCGCTTGAGTGCCCTTGCCAGAGCCTGGTGGGCCCAACAGTACCAAACGCATGTATCGCTCCCAAACTTCGTCGACCCATCGGGCCCGAAAATCCTGAACCGCCAAACTTACCCCTGTTCAACTGGGGTGTCAAATCGACGATAATAGACCCTTAATTCTGTCACATTCCGTTATCACGAGGGGGTTTGGGACCGCATCATGTCAAAGATCAATCTTCTTTACGCACAATCAGGGGGTGTCACACCTGTGATTAATGCCTCTGCAGCCGGTGTCATCAGCCATGCCCGAGCCCAATCAGACGCCATTGGCCAGATCTATGCCGCCAAAGACGGGGTGATGGGGATTTTGAATGAGCGCCTGATCGATACGGCCAGCTTGAGCGAGTCTGACGTCCAAGGCCTTCGCCACACCCCAGGCGGGGTGTTCGGTTCTTGTCGCTACAAATTAGGCGATCCTGAGGTGGATGCCACCGATTATGCGCGCTTGGTTGAGGTGTTGACCGCACACAAGATCGATGTGCTGCTTTACAACGGCGGCAATGATTCGGCAGATACCACCCAAAAAGTGGCGCGCTACTGTGAAAAAGTCGGCGCCCCCATTCGCTGTATTGGGGTGCCTAAGACCATTGATAATGATTTGGCACTCACCGACTGCAGCCCTGGGTTTGGCTCCGTGGCGAAATACGTGGCGGTATCGATCTTGGAGGCGAGCTTGGATGTGCAATCCATGGCCTCGAGCTCGACCAAAGTATTCATTATGGAAGTGATGGGCCGCCATGCAGGCTGGATTGCTGCAGCTGGTGGTTTGGCGCAGAATAAGCCAGGGGATCCCCCCCAAATCATCCTCTTTCCAGAGCGGCCCTTTGATCAGGCCGCTTTTTGCCAAGCGGTCAAACGCTCAGTCGAGACCCATGGCTATTGCTCTGTCGTGGTCTCTGAAGGCGTTCGCGATGCCTCCGGCCAATTCTTGGCCGATGCAGGCACCACCGATGCTTTTGGCCACAAGCAATTGGGCGGTGTGGCGCCGGTGGTTGCAGGCATCGTCTCTCGTGAGCTTGGCTACAAATACCACTGGGCAGTCAGCGATTACTTACAACGCTCCGCGCGTCACATCGCATCAGCCACCGATGCCGAGCATGCTTTTGAGGTGGGGCGGTTTGCCGTGGACATGGCCATCCAAGGGGTCACAGGACAAATGCCCGTGATTGTTCGGGACTCAGATGCCCCGTATCGATGGCACATTGAAGCCGCACCGGTCTCAGAGATCGCCAACCATGAAAAAGTGGTGCCCGATCACTTCATAACAGACGATGGCTTTGGGATCACTGAGGCGGCAAGGCAGTATCTGGCGCCTTTGATCGCAGGTGAGGATTACCCGCCTTATGGGGCCTCGGGGCTTCCCATGTATGTCCGCCCGTCATTCGTGGAAGTGGCTAAGAAGTGCCCACCCAGAGCCTGAGGCCTCACATGTGGGGGCAGTCAGTCTGATACAGTTTATGATTACTTGCTGAAACAAAAGAAGACCATTCATTATGTCATCAAGCCTTGCTTCTCTGACCCAGTGGGTTGACCAAATCGCTGAGCACACCCAAGCCGACCGAGTCGTGTGGTGTGATGGCTCGGAGGCTGAGTATCAGTCCCTGATTGAAACCATGCTCACAAGCGATGAGCTGGTGGCTTTGAATCAAGACACGCATCCTGGGTGCTACTTGCACCGCTCAGATCCCAACGATGTGGCCAGGGTCGAGCACCTGACCTTTGTGTGCACGCAAGAACAAGCCGACGCCGGACCCAATAACCACTGGATGGACCCAGAAAAAGCCCGCGCTTTGATGGATGAGCTATTTTCTGGGTGCATGAGCGGGCGCACTTTATATGTGGTGCCCTATTGCATGGGCCCCATTGACTCCCCGCTGGCACGCTTGGGCGTTGAGTTGACCGACAGCCCCTATGTGGTGGCCAACATGCGCTTGATGACCCGGATGGGGCAGGCCGCGTTGGCTAGGATTGAACAAGACGGTCAGTTCGTCAAAGGGCTCCATTCCACCGGTGATCTTGATCCCGATCGCCGCTACATCATGCATTTCCCAGAAGAGCTCTCGATCATGAGCTTTGGCTCAGGCTATGGGGGCAACGCGCTGTTGGGCAAAAAATGCCACGCGCTTCGGATCGCGAGTTATCAAGCCCGCAACGAAGGCTGGTTGGCGGAGCACATGCTCATTGTGGGCATTGAAAACCCCCAAGGGGAGGTCAGTTATGTGGCCGCGGCCTTCCCATCTGCCTGTGGTAAGACAAATTTGGCGATGCTGATTCCGCCCGAGGCGTATCGAGAAAAAGGCTGGAAAGTCTGGACAGTGGGCGATGACATTTGTTGGTTGCATCCAGGTGATGATGGCAGGCTTTATGCCATCAACCCAGAAGCCGGCTTCTTTGGGGTGGCGCCTGGGACCAGTGCTGGCACCAACCCCAATGCCTTGGCGATGCTCGACCAAGACACCATTTTTACGAACGTGGCGGTCACTGAAGACAACGCTCCTTGGTGGGAGGGCCTGAACGAGCACTCGCCCAAGACCGATTGGCAGGGCCGCACTTTTGATCCCGCCAATGGGCCCGCGGCCCACCCCAACAGCCGCTTTACTGTCTCGATGAAACGCTGCCCCAGTTACTCGCCTGAGGCTGAAAACCCAAAAGGCGTGCCGATCGATGCCATTGTCTTTGGTGGCCGAAGAGCGCACTTAACGCCCTTGGTGATGGAGGCCAAAGACTGGGTGCATGGTGTGTTGGTCGGGGCGACCATGGCCTCCGAGACCACGGCAGCGGCCACTGGGGCGGTGGGCGTGATCCGCAGAGACCCCATGGCCATGAAGCCTTTTTGTGGCTATCACTTTGCCGATTATTGGCAGCATTGGTTGAATGTCGGTGACAAGATCACACGGCCACCCAAGATCTTCCAGGTCAACTGGTTCCGGCGTGACGATGAGGGCCGCTTCATTTGGCCAGGCTTTGGGGACAACTTGCGGGTGCTCGAGTGGATCGTTGAGCGGTGCTGCGGTGAAGCATCGGCCATAGAAACGCCGGTCGGCCTGTTGCCCGATGAGGGCGGCATTTGTGTGGATGATTTGGTTGAGCGTCCCGACATGGAAACCCTCTTGGCGATTGAGTCCGATGGCTGGCGCGAGGAGCTGATGGCGATCGAGGGCTTCTTATCCGAATACGGTGATCGGGTGCCCCAGGTCTTGTTGGATCGGCTCCAAACGGTCAAAAAGGGGCTGATCTGAGCCTGGGCTGCCCCCCCAATACCTGGCGTGCTCGGCCTAAAATCGCATATAAGTCAATAAAATCAGCTATTTAAGCCTTCATCAAGGCTTCAAATTTTGTTTACTGATTTTTAACAAACCCCTTCACTTTCACAAAATACGGTGCTAGGATTGGTGCTGAGTCAAAGGTTTATCGCTCAAAGGTAAGGCCTTGGGGCAACTTTTGTGCGTCTAACTGGCGGCTCCGACACTAGCTGTCGATACATGTATCGAGTGCGATTTTTAATCATAAAGACAATTTGGAGAGTCTGATGAAGCACAAAACTAACCCCCTTGCCTCGGCAATCAACTACGCTCTTGGAGCGGGTATGATCGCTGGGCTGGCTATGACGGCTGCGCCAGTCATCGCTCAGGATAGCGAAGAAGAAACCAGCGACCGCATTCAGGTCACAGGTTCTCGTATCCAGCGCGCTGATCTGGACGGCGCGATGCCAGTTCAGGTGATCGATCGCGTCACAATTGAAGCTTCAGGTAAAACTTCAGTTGCTGACTTGCTTCGTAACCAGCCAATCAACAGCGCCGGTTCCTTCCGTCCGCAGTCAGGTAACTCTGCTCAGTCAGCTGCACAGCTGTCTTTGCGTGCTCTGGGTGCTGGCCGTACCTTGATCTTGATCGATGGTCGTCGTGCACCAACTGCACCTAACGTCGGTTCAGGTCAGGACTTGAACTCAATTCCTTTGGCGGCGGTTGAGCGGATCGAAATCCTCTCAGACGGTGCTTCTGCGATTTACGGTTCAGACGCCATCGGTGGTGTTGTGAACATCATCACTCGCCAAGACTTTACTGGTGCTGAAGTTGCCTTCGGTGTATCAAACCCGAAACGCAAAGGTGGTGAGACCCGCGAAGGTTCAGCCATTTTTGGTGCAGCCAGCGACCGTGGTCAAATCATGGCCGGTGTCTCAAACAACAAACGTGACATCGTGTTCCAGAGAGACCGTGAGTGGTCACAAGGTGGTGCTTCTACCTTCTCTAACAACTTTGGCTTCGGTGGTGGATTCTCTACTGCTCGTATGCATCCTCAGTATGGCCTTGCCAATACAGCCGGCTGTCAAGGACCTGGGTTTGGGGTTTCTGGCCCGTTCTGTTTGTATGACTTCACATTGCAAGCAGCCGATGAGGCGGAAGTTGAGAACCAGTCTATGTTCGTGCGTGCCCGTTACGACATCAACACAGATTGGAGCGTTCACATGAACGCCAACGTTTCTCGTGTGAAGAGCTTTGGTCGTTATGCGCCTGTGCCTTCATCGCCATGGTTGGTTGGTGGTTTTGGTGCGATTATTTTGCAACCAGGCACGCCTAACCACCCAGGTACTTCGCCAGCTAATGGTGGCTACAACCCATTGTGGGCGGACTATCAGGCGGCATTCCCTGGTTACTCTGGCCCAGATTCAATCGTGTTGTTGCGTCACCGTTTCGCGGCCAATGGTCCTCGTGACACCAACACCGATGCCAACGTCTATGACTTTGACATGTACTTCACCGGTACAGTGGGTGAGTATGATGTTGAGTTCGGTGGTCGTCGCGTAGAGTCTCAGTACTATGACTTGGGTCGTAACTACATCGTGTCTGCTTTGGCTCAGCCTCAGTTTGACTCGGGTGCTTACAACATCTACCAGCCATTTGAAGCATCTCGCGATGTACTTGAGAGCTTCACTGCCACCATCAACCGTGATGCACGTTTTGTATCTACCGAGTACTACGGTTTGGTCAGCGGTGATCTCTTTGAGATGGCCAATGGTCCAGTGGGCTTCGCTGTCGGTGCTGAGTCTCGTAAAGAAGACTACAAAGACATCTATGACTCACTGCAAGCAGCCGGTAACATCACTGGTTCTGCTGGTAACTCAGCCTTTGGTGGCCGCGAAACTTGGGCCGTATACGGCGAGTTGCTGTTCCCAATCTTTGAGACCGTTGAGTTGAGTGTGGCGGGTCGTTACGATGACTACAGCGACTTCGGTACCAACTTCTCACCAAAAGTGTCTCTGCGTTGGGAAGCAACCGACTCACTGGCGTTCCGTGGTTCTTGGGGTGAAGGCTTCCGTGCACCACCTCTGGACATCCTGTCAGCTCAGCCAGCGTTCTCAGCTGCCTCAGCTGTGGATCCAATCACGGCGGCGTCTTTGGGTGTAGCACCCAACACTGCGATCCAGTTGAACACATTCTCAATTGCCAACCCGAACATCGGTGCAGAGCAATCTGAGCAGTTCGCTTTGGGTCTGGTGTATGAGCCAGCCGATTGGTTCAACCTGACTCTTGACTACTGGAACATCGAAGTGACCGATCGTGTGGCAGGTATTTCTGCTCAGACCGTTATCAACTGTCTGCGTGGCACTTCTGTGAACTGTCCTCCAGGCTTGAGCACTTTCCCAGCAGGCACAGGTGCTAACGCGCCTCAGCCACAACTGGGTCTGGGCGCTGAGTTTGGTGTCAACAACGAAGTGGTCTACGCTCAAACTGGTTCTGCCAGCTTGGGTACCATTATGGTTGATGGTTTCGACATCGGCATCGGTACTGATTTCGATTTCGGTGACTGGGGTAACTTCCGCTCAGATATTCGCGCGGGCTACACTTGGAACTATGAGATCGATAACGGCACCAACGTCTCGGGTGAAGCAGGTCTTCCTCGTTGGCGTGCAGTGTGGTCGAACAACCACTTCTTCGGTGATTTCCAATTTGCTTGGAACGTGAACTACATTGGTAGCCAGCAGAGCGCTGAATCAGCAACTCTGGATAGCTTGCCTTCGTGGACAACTCATGACATCCAAGCGAGCTATTTCACTCCGTGGGATGGTCGCATCAGCGTAGGTGTAGATAACTTGCTTGATAAAGATCCGGTTGTGGATCCAGGTGAGTCACGCGGATTCAACTTTGACCTCTACAATGGTTATGGTCGAATCATGTATGTTCGTTACCTACAAAGCTTCTAAGTTGATTCGAACGTAAAGTTCGATAAACTCAAAGCTTGAAGCAGGCCCGGAGCAATCCGGGCCTGTTTTATTTTGGGGGCCTGTTTTCTTGAGTGCATTGATTTACACTCAGATATCGTTATCTTTATTTTTTCTCGGACCAACCAACGCATGGAACAACCACTGACTCATTGGAGTGCCTACTGGCACGCAGGCGCTCGCCATTCCCTCCCCCAAGACTTTGCTGGGAACTACGACCGAGAGCTGGGTCAGTTCTGGGCCAAGCAGTTTGGCCTGTTATCTTCCGATGAGCGCATGCTGGATCTCTGCACAGGCTCTGGCGCGATCGCGATGCTTGCAAGAAAACAATTGCCGGCTTCTGTGAGCATCACAGCGATTGATGGGGCAGCTTTAGATCCCGCCGCATTGGCCGCCATCTGGCCAGAGGAATCTGGTTTTCTGAAGGACATTGAATTTGTCTTTGGCTGTCCCATCGAGACCATCACTGATGATCATGTTTCTGGGCCGTTTGATTTGGTGTCCAGCCAGTACGGGCTTGAATACTGCGATCTCGAGGCTGTGGCGCCAATCGTTGGTGGATGGGTGAAGCCAGGGGGTCGATTGGTGTTGGTCACCCATGCAATGGACAGCGAAATGGCCCATGCCATGGCCAATGAGGCTCGTGATTACGAGGTTCTGGCAGAGCATGGCTACTTTAAACTCCTGGCCTCTTGGGCAAAGGGCCAGCTCTCAGGACAAGCCTTGGTCGATCGCTTGAATCGTGTCATGGCCAGCCTCATGCCGATCTATCAAAAAACATCCTCACCTCTGCTGGCACAAGTCATTCAGTCTGGCCGCATCGCGCTTGGCCAGCCCATGGGTCAACTGATGGGGCAAAGACAGCTGGCAGCGGATTATCTAGCCCAGTTGCAAGCAGCCCATCAAAGGCTTCTTGATATGCAGCGGGTGACCGAAAAAGTGGGTCGAGGCCATGATTGGCTCTCACCATTGATCAAAAAAGGCCTTGCCCTTCAAGATCAAGGTGAGATCAGAATCGACGGTGAGCACCTTGCAGGCCTCACTTGGGTGCTGGAAAAGCCGGCTTAAAGCTGGCGTGTGCCCACGTAGCGAAAACGGGCATTGAAAGCGACGGTGATTCGCTCTGTATTGCCCTCGTAGGGCATGACTTCGTGCAACAGCCATGAAGGGAACAGCACCAGTTGCCCGGGTTTTAAGCGAAGCATGATGGGCGCGCTGGAGTACGGATACTTCAGCTGAGCGGTCGTGACATCAATGTACATATTCGATGCCAGATTGGGGTTTATGAATGTTAGCTTCCCGCTATCGCTGTCTGGGTCGTCGCCATCGTGTCGGACGCAATACACCCCAGACCAGGCGTGGTTGGGGTGATTATGGGCTGCAAAATAGCCCGTATTCGTGGTGATGTGAAACCAAGACTCTACGGCGTAGTGGATGTCTTTGAGCATCTCGTCGTCATAGCCATTGAGCTCGCGGATCACCCCAAATAACTGCTCCATGCAGAAGTTCTTGAGGGTCTGTACACAAGCCTCAGGCCAGTCAAACAGGTTAAAGCGGGATTCAAACAAGGTCTTATTGCGCTTCACCCGAGGCTCAGGGTTGCTGTAGCGCTCCCCTTGAGCGGCCCGTTCGACAAATAGGTCCCTGAGCGCCTGATTGAGCGCCTCTGGGTTGGGAAGATGAGCCACAGCCAATGGGGCGGCAAATGTATTGATGATTTGGGTCTCTGTGGAGCCAGCCGTTGGATCCACGCCTTTTTGGTGCATGCCCATGATTCAAGTTCCCATACGCAGAAGGTCTTGGATTCAAGTGTAATAAAAGGAGGCTTGTGGACACAAGCGACCTGTCAAAAGGACGCCATGGCGGATGTGTGGCGTTCCCTGTCGAGCAAGATCTGGGCTAAACTTGACCCGATGACTTTAATTTGAAAGGAGTTTTCCCATGTCGTTTGCCCGAATGTTCTTGATCGCCATGACCCTCTTTCTTTCGGCCTCCGCGATCGCGCAAGACCTCAGCACACGCCAGTTCTTTGACAGCGCGAAAGTGCGCAACATGCAGCTCTCCCCAGATGCTAGGCATGTGGCCTTTACCTTTGAGGAAGGCAGCGAGGTCAAATTGGGCATCATGAGCACCGAAGATCGTGAGCTTCTGACTGTATTCGGGTTTGGCGAGAACCAGCATGTGGTTCAATTCTTATGGGGAAACAACGAGCGGGTTGTGATGGCTGTGGCCACGGTGACAGGGAGCCTAGACACCATGCGGGCTGCCGCACCCTCTTTGTATGCTGCTGACATCGATGGCAAGCGGCGCCAGCAGATCTTTGATACACAACGCTCAAGTTTCCGGATTTTGCATCCCTATCCACAAGACCCAACCAGGATCTTGATTGCGCGCTATCACTTTGCCGATGGCGGACAGCCCAAAGCGCAGCTCTTGGATATCTATGACGGTGATCTTGATTTCATCGCAGATCAGCCCAACAGCCGAGACATTGCCTCTTTAATCGCAGACAACAGCGGTACCCTGCGAGTCGCCGTGGAAATTATCGATGCCGAGGAATTTGATGATCTTGAATTTAACCTGTTTGTGAAAAAAGGAGAGACCTGGTCTCGGTTCAATGTGGACTCCCAGCGAGAAAGACCAGACATCAACCCACTGGGGTTTTCGGCCGATAACACCCAGTTGTATGTCACCTCCAACCATGACATGGCTGAAAATGATCGAGCCGGTGTATTCCGTTATGACTTTGAGACCGACCAGCTGGAGTTGCTCTATCGTCATCCAGACGTTGATGTTGGTTCAGCGATGTTTGGCTCTGATGGCGAGGTCTTGGGTGTGATGAGCCGTTTTGGGCCAGGCACTTATACCTTTTTTGATGATAAAGCCAGCACCAATGAAGAAGCGATTCTGTTACAACGGCTGGCAGCGAGCTTTCCCCAAGACGATGTGAGCCTCACCTCTTATTCAGAAGACGGCACTAAAGCGGTGCTGTTTGTCCGTGGGGATCGCAATCCGGGTGAGTTTTACCTGTTTGATACCCAAACCATGGCCGCGAGCTATCTGGCCGCGGTGCGTCCTGATTTGCCCAAAGATGCATTGGTGGAAATGCAGGCTCGAAAAATCATCGCCCGTGATGGTCTAGAGCTCCATGCCAAGCTGACCCTCCCAGCGGATCAAAAAACCAATCTGCCCTTAATCGTCAATGTTCATGGTGGCCCTTTTGGGATCACTGATTTCTGGGGCTTTAATCCAGAAGCCCAGTTTTTCGCACACCATGGCTATGCCACCTTGCAGGTCAATTTCAGAGGTTCAGGCAACCGGGGTCAGGATTTTGAGCGTGCAGGTCGGCTTGAATGGGGCAAGGCCATGCAAGACGATGTGACCGATGCGACGCAGTGGGCCATAGCGCAGGGCATCGCAGACCCCGATCGGATTTGTATTGCAGGGGGCAGTTATGGTGGCTATGCGGCACTGTGGGGTGTCATTAAAGAGCCTGATTTGTATCAGTGCGCGGTGGGCATCGTGGGTGTCTACGATATGAAATGGTTCAGAGAAGGTGATGGTTCTGATTTTTCACGCAACGATAATGCTTTTGAGCGCTTTATGAGCTCCCATGTCGCCGAGAGTTCAGGGGGCATCGAAGCCATCTCCCCAGTAGCGCATGTGGACAAAATCAAAGCGGATCTCTTCATCGTCCATGGCGGCAGTGATGTGCGGGTACCCGTGGGTCATGCCTATCGCCTAAGAGATGCCCTAGGACGCATTGGCAAGTCCTATCAATGGATGGTCAAAGAAGAGGAGGGCCATGGTTTTTATAATGTCGACAACCGAGTCGAGCTATACGATGAAATGCTCGCTTTCTTTGACCGGCATATTGGCCATAAGTCCAATGGCAATCGAGAATCTGCCAGCGCACCCGCGCCGTAAGTCCCTCGAAGCCAAAAAAATCTTCATTTGGGGCGAATTAAAGCCAATTCGCCCCTCTTTCTTGCGTTATTCTTTGGTATGTGCTTAGAATAACTTCCTTGTAAGCCCTAAGTGCCCTGCATCGACTAGTTTTTAAGAGTAGGAAAATCCACCCAATGATCGTCCAAGTTGAAATTGGACTGACAGTGACTGGTAAGAGTGAATCTATGAAATTACATAACTTCGCAAGCCCAAGCAGACTTCTCGTGATGATGGCCACATTGATGTTTTCGTGGTCGGTCTTTGCTCAACAAGTCGAACCCATCATTGAGACCAGCCGTGATGCAGTGAATGACACTGCTGAATCTCAAGATCAGATCGATCAAGTCGATGCGCGTATTCAAGGTCTATTGAGCGACTTCCGCGCCAACTTGAAGCAGCTCGAGCAGTTGAACCGATACAATGCCTCACAGCGTCGTCAGGTCGAAGCGCAGCGACGTGAGATGGCCTCGTTGAGAGAGGACATCAACAACATCGCCAGTCTCCAGCGTGCTGTTCAGCCATTGATGGAAGACATGGTCAACGGGCTCGAAGAGTTGGTTGAAGCAGACGTGCCTTTCTTGATCGATGAGCGCCGTGATCGTGTCGAGCGCCTACGAGGCATCTTGGAAGATCCAGAGCGCTCACCAGCACAGCGCTATCGTTTGATCGTTGAAGCTTATCAGATCGAAAACGAATATGGCCGAACCATTGAGTCATACAGAGGCAACATCGCAGTCGATGGCCGTGAGTATGAAAACGTTGAGTTCGTGCGCATCGGCCGCGTCGCCTTGGTCTTCAAGACGGACGATGACGATGTTCTGAAGTATTTCGACGTAGATACTCGCAGCTGGATGGATCTGGATAAGTCATTCTTGGCAGCCATCAAGCGCGGTTCTCGCGTCGCACGCGAGCAGATTCCGCCTGAGTTGATGTACATCCCGGTCGGCGCACCGACGGCTGGCAACTAAGAGGGGGCTGAGATGAATAACGAAATCACAAAAAATGCCGAAAGGATTGCTTCAATGCAGAAGTTCAAACAACCCATCTTGAGCGCCCTGTTTGCCTTGCTGGCGATGGCCGGTCTGGCCTTGCCCGCCCTGGCACAGGAACAAAGTGCGACGGCTCAGACAGCAACACAAGCCGTTGAGCCTCCTGCACGGACCATTCAAGAGGTCTTAGATGCCGTTCGTGCCGAGCGTCGTGCGGTCTCTGAAGCCAACCGCGAGCGTGAAGCAAGATTCCGCCGTGAAGAAAGCAACCAGCAAGCCGAGTTGAACAGGCTGGAGCGGGAAGTCGCTGAAGCTGAGGCTGAAGCCAGCCGTTTGGAAGCGCTTCGCAACCAGCTGGACCGTGAGCTTGAGGAGCTGCGTGCTCAATTGGCTGAGCGCCAAGGTGAGTTCGGTGAACTCTTCGGTGTGGCACGTGCCGCTGCCGCAGATCTCAACGAGCAGCTGAATGACTCATTGATCTCTACACAGTTCCCCGGTCGTGGCGACGTATTGACCCGCATGGCGCGGGCGTCATCATTGCCAACCATCGAGGAGTTGGAAGCACTTTGGTACACCATGCTTCAAGAAGCCGGTGAACAAGGTAAAGTCGTCAAGTACGACGCGCCCGTCATCACTGGGGACAACCGCTCTGGCTCAGAGACAGTGGTTCGCATTGGTTCATTCTCTGCCTTTACCGAAGAGGGTTTCTTAGTGCCTCGTGAGGGCACTTTGCGTTACCTGGTTCGTCAGCCCAGCGGTGGTGCCGTGGGCGCTGCCAAAGATGTCTTCAGACACGATGGCAATGACGTGATTGAGGGCTTGATCGATCCATCTCTGGGTACCTTGCTTGGCTTGGTGGTCGAGACACCAACTTTTGGTGAGCGTGTGGCTCAGGGCGGTGGTATTGGTTATGCCATCATCGTTGTAGCCGTCTTCGGTGTGTTGCTGGCGCTTTATCGTTGGGCGATGTTGATCATCGTTGAGCGCAAAGTCTCAGCTCAGCGCAAATCATCAACACCATCTTCGGATAACCCATTGGGACGGGTGATGATTGCCTACAACGCAAACAAAGGATCAGACCTCGAGACCTTGCAAATGCGTCTGGATGATGCGGTTCTGAAAGAATTGCCCAAGCTTGAGAGTGGCCTGAACGTTGTGAAAGTCCTAGCAGCGGTCGCACCATTGATGGGTCTTCTGGGTACGGTGATTGGTATGATCGTGACCTTCCAGGCCATCACTCTGTTTGGTACCGGCGATCCTAAATTGATGGCAGGCGGTATCTCTCAGGCATTGGTGACAACGGTACAAGGTTTGATTGCAGCGATTCCATTGTTGCTGTTGCATGCCTTTGCATCTGGTGCCTCACGCCGTGTTTCTCAAATTCTCGAAGAGCAATCAGTGAGCTTGGTGGCAGAGTCTGCCGAACGAGCCGCTTGATTGAATCGCAAGTCATTGCGCTGAGAATAAAGGAGCAACCGTGCTACAGATGCTAAATCCGTTCAACATGTTTGAAACCATAGCGGGCTACCTGAACTTGGGTGGCCCCGTGGTGGTGGCACTGTTGGCGAGCACCTTTTTGATGTGGATGTTGATCAGTGAGAGGGTGCTGTATTTTGTATTCGCTGTCTCAAAGTTGATCGAAGAAAAGCAAGCAGCGTGGTCAGGCCGGTCTGATCGTGGGAGCTGGGAAGCCCATGCCTATCGTGAGCGTCTGATTTCAGAGGCGCGCGTTGAGAACGAACGCTTCTTGGGCGCCATCCGCTCTTTGATCGTTATTACGCCATTGCTGGGCCTTCTGGGCACTGTGACCGGGATGATCGAGGTGTTCCAAGTCATTACTGATACCGGCTCTTCGAATGCTCGGTTGATGGCCTCGGGTATCTCAAAGGCAACCATTCCGACCATGACGGGACTGGCTGTCTCATTGACCGGTGTTTTTGCGATCAACTATCTCGATAGCAAACACGACAAAACCATCACGGCCTTGAGTCAGAGTCTAGAGACAGAAGGTGGTCTTGGCTATGGTGCTAAAGGGCGCTTGACCAGCTCAGAACAAGAAGCGGCGGACGTTAACATCACGCCATTGCTGGATATTGTATTTATCTTGCTGATCTTCTTTATCGTGACAGCGACATTCTTGGATGAAGAAGGCATTGATATCGCCTCGCCCGAAGAGAACCCGCCCGAAGAGCTGACCCGTCCACCACCCGCTTTGGTGTTGGCGGTTAGAAACGATGGGTTTGTCATGGTAGATGGCGGTCGAATGATTGATCCAAGGTCCGTCAAGCCTGTGGTAGAAGCGTTCAAGGCCCAAAATCCACGAGGTGTGGTGTTGTTGAATGCAGCCCCCGATGCCAAGGTGGAGACAACAGTCTTGGTGTTGGACCAAACCCGTCAAGCGGGTGTTGATCCAGCCTTAACCATCCAAGGCGAAGCATAAATTTTGGTCTAAGGCCCTGTCCTTAGGTATCCATGAAGTGAGATTGAAAAAAGATGATGAGACGCAGACGTAAGAGTGAGGGTGAAGAAACCGATGTCAACGTGACACCACTTTTGGACATCGTTTTCATCATGCTGATCTTCTTTATTGTGACCGCGACCTTTATTAAAGAGCCTGGAGTCACCGTAGAAAAACCACCTGCGACCACAGCAGAGCAGCAACGTTTGGTCTCAATTCTGGTGGCCATTGATAGTGACAATGGCGTCTGGGTCAATCGGGAAGAAGTGGGACTTGAGGGTGTGCGCTTGGCCGTTGAGCGGTTGCGCCGGGAAAACCCAAGAGGGACGGCTGTGATTCAGGCAGACAATGAAGCCCACACAGAATATTTGGTCAAAGTGCTCCAGCAAATCCGCGATGCTGGTGTGCAAGAAGATATTGCGGTATCGACGGTTGAATCATGATTACAGGTAGCGCTCGCATTGTGACAGGATTGCCTGGGGCCTTCGTGGTCACCACGCTGATCTTTTTACTCTTGGCCACGGTCATCAGTCAGCAACAAGATGTGGTGCTGACCGAAGATCGTTCAGTACAGATCAACATCACCCGTCAGCTCGATGATCGAAGCGATCAGTCAGCTGAAGATTTTGAGCGTCCTGTCTTGGATCAGCCACCGCCGCCACCACCCATGGTCAGCGATCCTTCATTCAGGCCCTCCATGGATGTTCAGATGGGCGCCTTGCCCGACATGGGTGCGGACTTAAACATTGGCTCTGGCTTCAATCCAGACCGGGATGCACAGCCCTTGGTTCGGATTCCACCTCAGTATCCCCAACGTTGTCAGCGCTCGGCTCGAGGCTTGGAAACTGTGGTTGTCGAGTTCAACGTCACACCTGAAGGTAACGTCATTAACCCCAGTGTGATTAACACGACCAATGCGTGCTTCAACCAAGCCGCCATGCGCGCGGTCACCCGCTGGCGCTATCAGCCACGTGTGGTAGATGGTGTGGCGCAACCCAGATTTGGGGTGAGAACGGCTATTGACTTTAGGATGGAGGAATAATCGAGTGTTCGCCAACCCCCTGACTGACAGTTCAAAAAAGGCAAGCATGCTATCTATCGGCCAACGGCTATGTCTTCTGGTATTAATGCTGATGTTAAGTGTTGGCGCGATCGCACAGAGCAATACGTTAACGCCAGCAGTTGCAGCAGATCTCCTTAGGGCATATGAAGACCTTGAAGTCGAAAATTACTCTGAAGCCCTCAAGAAGCTCAACGACTTAATGGTTCGGCGCGGGGAGAGCATGCGAGACTTTGATAAAGCATCCGTCTTGCAGATCCGCGGGTCGGCGCACGTAAGCATGGAAAATTACCAAGCGGCACTTAATGACTTTTCTGAAGTGATTCGTCTGAATGCTTTGCCAGAAGAGCAGAATGTTAGGATGCGCTTTAACATGGCGCAGCTGTACTTTGTTACTGAGCAGTATCAAGCGTCCATTGATTTCTTTGAAGACTGGTTGGCGGTGGAAGAAAACCCCAGTGACAGTGCTTTCTTCATGCTGAGCGCTGCTTACTACAACATCGAAGATTTTCGCGAGTCGCTACGCGCAGCAGACCGAGCCATCGAGCTTAGCAGTGAGCCCACCAAACGCTATTATGATTTGAAGAACATTATTTTATCTGAGCTCAGGATGACGCCAGAGCGCACAGAACATATGAAGCTGATGGTCGAGTACTGGCCTGAACAGCTAGAGTATTGGCGTCAGTTGTCTGCTTTGTATCTAGACCAAGACAAGCAGATGGAATCCTTCGCTGTACTCGAGACGGCCTATCTTGAGGGCTTGGAGATTAAAGAGTCGGACAAGATTATTTTGGCGCAGTTTTACTCTGCCTTTAACAACCCACACCGTGGTGCGGAGCTACTTGAGCGCGAAATGGCAGAGGGCAATGTAGAGCGGGATGTCGACAACCTCGAGCTTCTGTCTCAGCTCTGGAGTCAAGCCCGCGAGCACAAGAAAGCCATCCCCGTACTTCGTGAGGCTTCACGGATGTCTGATACCGGGGTCTTGGCATTCCGTTTGGGACAGTCTTTATTGGCTGACGAACAAAATGAAGCCGCTGAGACAGCGCTTGAAAACGCCATCGACAAAGGCGATATGGACGAAGACATGTTGGGTGAGGCTTGGATGCTGTTGGGGAATGCCCAATTCAACCAAGCAGGCCCCGGCGATCGTGAGCAGCGTAATGTCGCTGCTGAGGCATTTGCTCGCGCAGAGCGCTTTGAGAACACCAAAGACCAAGCGCGTAGCTGGCGTCAGTACATTGAGGCAATTAATCAAACCGAGGCGCGTCAATTGGCTCTGGAGCGTGAGCAAAGAGAACGCTTGGAAGAAGCAGCGCAAGAACGTTTGTTGACTGCGTGTCGTGCCCGTCAGCTGGCTGGCTCACAACTGAGCGAAGAGTGTAAAGCGATCTTGGCTGAAGCTGAAGCACAAAGAAATAACGAGCCCTAGTTTCCTAGGCTCGTTATTTCGGCTATCCCATGTCCCATTCTGTATCCGTCACTCAGATTGAGGAGTGGCTTGTCTCAGGTCAGTACCAGCAAGCCTCCGAGGCATGTCTTGATTTGCTCGCAGAGCACCCCGCTGATCCGGATCTTCGTACGCTTTTCGCTCTTTGTGAAGAGGGCTTAGGTCATCAATCACAGGCCATCGAGCGCTTAGGCCAAATTCTGATTTCAGATCCTGAGCACGTCAGGGCGCTATTTCATTTGGGCCGAATGCTGCTGGCGGATGGACAGCTGGATTTGGCGGAAGAGAACCTCAGAACTGCGGTGGGACTCGCGCCCAACCACGCCCCTACCCGACATCAATTGGCCCGACTCGACCACCAACGAGGCCAGATTGACCAAGCCATTGAAAGTCTGCGTATCGCACTTAGGGCTGATCCGGACTATATCCCAGCTTTATGTGATCTCGCAGTCCTCTTGATTGAGATAGGTGAGATTGAACAAGCCCACCAGCACGCATCACAGGCCGTCAAGATCAATGCCCATGAAGCAGGCGTCCAACTTGCCATGGGATTGGTGTTCGAGGCACAACATCATCTGAGTTTCGCCGAGCAGTGCTTGGTGAATGCCACCAACGAAGACCCGAACAGTTATCAAGGACTGATGGCCTTGGCACGGGTGTATCAAGCCCAAGGCAAGCATGAAACGGCTTTGCGCACGCTCGATCGTCTGGCAGAGGGGAATAAAGCCCAATTGGCTACTCGCTACGCGCGAGCTTTCAGCTTGGCCAGGCTCGGCCAGTTGGGTCTGTCAAAGTCGCTCTTTGAGGGGATTGTTGCCGAGCAAGCCGATGCCAAGAGTGCCCTGCAATTGATGGATCTTTATATCCAGACCAACGATGCCCAAGGCTTAATTGCTTTGGCCGAACAACTTGAGCGCACTGAGCCAGGCCTTGCCTGGGTGGGCGCGTTTATCGATGCGCGCTTGGCAGAGTTTTCTGGAAAGCCAGATGAAGCGATCCAATTGCTGGAGGCTTTGGTCGACACCGATGTCGTTGATCAGCAGATTCGCGCTCGCTTGCTGTCGGCTCGGCTGCATTTGAAGAACGCCCATGCCAATCTTTGTGTTGAGCAACTCACGAAGCTTGCTGAGCTTTCAAGCCTGCATCATCGGGTGCGCTGGGAGATGGCACAGCTTTCTGAGCAAGCAGGAGATCAGGGGTTTGCGCTTCGAATGATCGAGGCCGTCTTGGCTGATTCGTCGCAAGCCAGCGAGGTATTGGGCCGCAGCGCCACCATGCGGCTACATTTGCTCGATAAGCTCGGCCGATTCGATGAGGCCAAAGCACAGGTCAAGAGCAATAACCCACCGATGGGCTGGCTACCCGCACCGGCGCCTTTCATGAGCATTGACGTGCCCTCGGTGGATTGGGCTGAGTGGAACAACAACAATATTACCCAAGAAGGGATGCACCCCTTAATTTGGGTTCCTGGTTGGCCTTGGGCAGGCCGTGAACTGGTATTGGCCGCCTTGGCCCAGATCGATGGCGCCAAAGTGCTACCGATTGCAGAGGGTGATACACGATTCCAGCATTTAGGCATGGTGCCTGGTCAGCCCTATCACGTTGGGCTCGATCCAGAGCAAGTTCATCCCATGCGCCGTCGGTACTTGCGGGGTGTGCCCACCGATGCCACCACATTGATTGAGCCTTTCCCATGCAAGGCGGCTGAGTTGATCAGAATGCATCAGGTTTTTCCAGAGGCACTGGCGGTGCGGGTCACCTCAGAGCCAGACTATCTCCGTTTGCAGTGGCAATTTGCGGGCTATCGAGATATAGATCAGATGCTCCAGGCCTGGATGGAGGAGCAAAAGGCGTTGGATCTACTGACGGAGCAAGGTGAGATCCCCATCGTCTCGGTCTCTCTGGAGGCGCTGTTGGACCCTCAGTCGGTCGAGGCGGCTGTCGAGGCATTGATGAGTCAATTGTCCCAAGCACCCAATCCCAAAATGGCCAAGCATGTCCAAGCGCTGGTCCAGCGGCACAGCTACCGAGGCCCAAGGCACTGGCACCATTACTTTGGATAGGTGCACGCCCGTTAGGCAGCCGTTAGACTAACCCCAGTCAGTTCGACTTTTTTCGAGGAGCACAGATCATGGAATGGTTGATCATTGGAGTTTTGATTGCTGTCGCGATTTTTGTAATCGCAATCTACAATCGTTTGGTCACGGGGCGTAATCGCTACAAGAATGCCTTTGCACAAATTGATGTTCAGCTCACCCGCCGACATGACTTGATTCCCAATCTGGTGGAAGTGGCCAAGCGCTACATGAGCCATGAAAGAGAGACACTAGAAGCGGTCATTCAAGCCAGAAACATGGCGACCGACCAGCTTAAGAATGCCTCGAGTGATCCCAGCAATCCGGCTGCAATGAGAGGGCTCGGACAGGCCGAGCAAGGCTTATCCGGCGCACTGGGTCGATTGTTTGCGCTGTCTGAGAATTATCCAGACCTAAAAGCCAACCAAAACATGATGCAGTTGACCGAAGAACTCACCAGCACGGAAAACAAAGTCGCCTTTGCCAGACAGTCCTTCAATGACTCTGTGATGAACTACAACATTCTGCGCGAGACCTTCCCCAATAATTTGGTCGCCGGCCTTTTTAACTTCCAAGCGGCTGAACTTTTGGAAATTGACGAGCCGAAGAAGCGAGAGGCAGTCAGCGTAGATTTCTCATAAGCGTTACCCCACGAACAACATTCGCTTAGATGAACTTCTTTGAGCACCAAGACAGGGCAAGGCGCCAATCGAAATGGTTGATTGCCCTGTTTGTGCTGGCGCTGATCTCCATCGCTGGGGCCATTGGTGGGCTGGCCTTCTTGCTTGCAGGTTGGCCTTTGGTCCCATTTGCCGCCGGTGGCGTGCTCATCATCATGTTGCTGGCCAGTCTTTTCAAAACCCTAGGCCTCCGGCAAGGTGGGGGAAAAGTGGCCAGGGCCATGCAAGGCACTTTGGTGGATCCCAACACCCATGATCCGCTCAAGCGGCGTCTATACCGAGTGGTTGAAGAAATGGCGATCGCCTCTGGGGTGCCTGTCCCGGAGGTCTATGTGCTGGAACATGAGTCAGGGATCAATGCGTTTGCCGCTGGTTACACACCGAACGATGCCGCAGTGGCTGTCACCCGCGGGCTATTGGAGCACCTAAACCGCGACGAGCTACAAGGCGTGATCGCTCATGAGTTCAGTCACATCGTCAATGGTGATATGCGGATCAACATTCGATTGATGGGTTTTGTCTTCGGCATCATGGTGATTGCGTTGATGGGCCAACACATGATGCATTCGGCAAGGTTTTCCAAAAATTCAAAAGACGCAGCGCCTTTGATGATGCTCAGTCTGATGATTGTTCTGATTGGTTACATTGGTCTTTTCTTTGGTCGCCTGATCAAAGCGGCGATTTCACGTCAGCGCGAGTACCTAGCTGATGCAGCGGCCGTGCAATTTACGAGGAACCCAGCAGGCATTGCAGGGGCTTTGAAAAAGATTGGGGTCGTACAAACCGGGGGTGAGCTCAGCATCGATTCTGAGGAAGTGGGGCACATGCTGTTCGGTCAGAGCCATCGGGCGTGGTTGTTGGCCACACACCCACCCTTGATCAAAAGAATTCAGGCCATTGAGCCAGATTTCACGGAAGAAGGATTCCAGGCGCTGGCTGAGTCATGGGTCAAGCGCGAGCAAGCCTTGGCTGCAGACAGTATTCAACCGTACGTGAGTGCAACCACGGGTCACGCCTTTGGCTCGTTATCGACCATGGATTGGCCCGCTTGGGTGGCGGCATCTGCCCTGCTCAGTGAGATGCCCGAGGGCATCCAAGAGGCAGCCCACAGCGATGAAATGATTGAGGCACTCTTCATTTACTTGCTGGTGGGGGATCAATGGTCAGCATCGGATGGTTTGGCTCAGGCGGTGACCCGGCACTTAGGCGAGCATGTGACAGGTGCGGTCACCACGCTGGTGGGCCAATGGGCTGTGCTCCCCAAAGCTTGGCGATTGCCTTTGTTTGAAATGGCCATCCCGACACTTCGACGTCGTCCAATGACTGATTTAGAGAGACTTCAACAGTTGGCCGGCGAGTTGATCAAAGACGATGGAAACATCACAGTCTTTGAGTACGCCATGGATCGATTGCTTCAGGCATCCATTGATGCTGTGATGGCTCCCTCAAAGGTTGCCATGGCGGGCAGTGCATCACTTTCCGCCAAGGCTCGACCCATCAGGCAGGTTCTTCGCGTCATAGCGGCTCAGGGCCATGGCTCGTTTGAGGAACAAGAAAGTGCATACCGATCAGCTGTGGAAGGACTGTTGGGGGATGCACCAGAAGCCATCATTGAGAAAGATTGGGTCCAAGAGTTGGATGAAGCCATCCTTGAGCTCGATCACCTCAATGCAAAATCGAAGTTGAGCTTGGCGCAAGCGATGATGGCGTGTATTGCATGGGATGGTCAGATCAACGATGAAGAGTATGCATTGGTGCGAACCATCGCAGCCTTGCTTCACACACCGCTGCCCATCTCAACCGACTAGGGGCTAGACCCCTAAGGGTGCTTTCTCGAGCATCATATCGGCTGCTTTCTCAGCGATCATAATGGTGGGTGCGTTCGTGTTGCCACCGACCAATGTGGGCATGATCGATGCATCCACCACCCTCAGACCTCCGATGCCTTTGACTCTTAATTCAGGATCAACCACCGCCTCATCATCGGGCCCCATCCGGCAAGTCCCGACGGGATGATAAATGGTCTCGGCTTTGGTGCGAATGAAGTCAATGAGCCCATTTCTATCCTGAATGTGATCGCCGGGCAGAATTTCATGTGCTCGGAACGGCTTGAAAGCAGGTTGAGCGAAAATGTCTCGGGATAAGCGGACACAGTCGAGCATCAGCTCCAGGTCTTCGGCTTCGCTTAAGTAGTTGGCGTGAATGGCGATGGGCTGTTTGGGATCGGCTGAGCGAAGCGCCAAGTGCCCGCGGCTTTGGGGGCGCAGAGGACAAGCATGCAGGGTATAGCCATCACCGGGTAGGCGGTTTCTGCCATGGTCATCGAGCAAAGCAGGCACGAAGTGCATCTGGACATCGGGCCTGTCATCACGCCCCCGGCCACTGACCAAGAAGCCACCGGCCTCTGCAATGTTAGACGTGCCCTCGCCCGTGCCTTTTAGGAAATAATTGAGCCCCACACGGAGCTCGTTGAGCTGGTCATAGGTGATCGGTTGAGAGCAACGGGTGAGGGTGCAGATATCCAAATGGTCTTGTAGGTTTCTGCCCACCTGCTCATGCTTGACTTGGACTTGGATGCCCTGAGCCTCCAGCATCTTGGCAGGCCCAATGCCAGAGAGCATCAACAGTTGGGGTGAGTTGATTGCACCCCCAGATAAGATCACCTCACGCTCAGCATGGACTGTGTGAACTTTGCCCCAACGCTGATACTGGATGCCGGTCGCACGTTCGCCCTCAATCAGTACTTTCAGTGTCAGTGCGTGTGTCAGCACCTTTAAGTTTGGCCGCTGTCTCACTGGCTTGAGGTAGCCTTGAGCGGTTGAGCAACGCCGCCCGTTTCTTTGTGTCACTTGGTAGAACCCAAAGCCCCTTTGGGTCGGCCCGTTGAAGTCATTGTTTCTGGCAAAGCCGGCTTGCTCAGCCGCCTGAATGAACACCTCACTCAGTGGATTGGTGAAGCTGAGATCCTCCACGCGAAGCGGGCCACCCACGCCATGAAGATCATCCGCGCCACGCGCTTGGTCCTCAGAGCGCTTGAAGTACGGCAAAACCTCCGCCCAGCTCCAGCCTGCATTGCCCAAGGCCGCCCAATCGTCATAATCGGTTCGATGGCCTCTGGAAAAACACATCGCATTGATTGAGCTCGATCCCCCTAAGACACGGCCACGGGGCCAATAGAGCGATCGGTTATTCAGCGCTGGTTCGGGTTCGGTGTTGTAATTCCAATTGAGGGACTTAAAGTGGATCAGTTTCGATAAGCCTGCTGGCATGTGGATAAACGGGTTCCAATCTCTGGGACCTGCCTCTAACAGCAACACCCGAATGTTGGGATCCTCGCTCAATCGATGCGCCAATACACAGCCGGCGGACCCAGCGCCCACGATGATGTAGTCAAACCTGTCTTTCATTGATCCATGCTACCGAAAAAATCGCTCATGGGGGGTAACTGACCCCGCCCCAGTGCCATCAATTTAAATTTCTCACCCATCTCCCCTGGCAAGGTGAGGCGTTTGAGCTCAGACAAAAGCTTGAGTCGTCTGTACTCGTCGGGCTCTGCCAAAACGGTTTCATGGACACCACTGGCCAGAACAAACTCTGCCTGCGTGGTGAATCCAGCCACTTTGAGCCCTAAGTCAGTTCCCGCTTTTGCCAGCAAATCAAAATCCACAAAGGCCGATAAGTCAGTGAGCCCAGGCCATACAAAAGGATCAAAGTGGGCGCGGTGGCGGTAGTGGCAGACCAAGGTCCCCTCCAAACGTTCGGGGTGGTAGTAGCTCTGTCTTGAATAGCCGTAGTCGACAAATAGACAAAGGCCGTGTGAGAGCGATGATGTGACGGTCGAAAGCCAAGGTGCCAAGTCCACACAGAGCTCGCTCTCAAACCCGACAGGCCACGGGTCGGACAAGTCACCCGCCAAGGCTTCCACGGCTTCGGTTAAACGCGCATCGGGTGTCGTAGTGGTCCATTGCAATCTGTCATCTTTCACCGTGACGGCGAGCTCCTCCATGCGATCCCCCATCCAGCGAAAGCGCTTGACGGGGAGGGCATCGATGACCTCGTTGGCGATGATCACCCCAGAAAAAGGTTTTTCTGGGGGTTGGTCTAACCAGCGAACCCTATGACCGTGCGGGCTTTCTTTGAGCGTGGTGGCCTGTACTTGTCGTAATTGAGCGCTGGGCTCAAGAATCTCATAGCGTTGGGGTGGCCTTTCTAGGTGAGCCAACAGGTCTTTGGCCAAAACGCCTGACCCTGCGCCCAGCTCTAAGAGTGTCCAGTCATCGCCCCAGAGGGGGCTCAACAGGTCCACCTGCCTAGCCAGTGCCTGGGCGAACAAATCACCTTGTTCAGGGGCTGTGATGAAATCGCCATCTGCGCCAAACTTGTGGAGCCCATTGACGTAATAGCCAAGGCCTGGCTCGTAGAGACACATGTACATGTAGCGGTCAAAGGGCATGGGGCCATGTTGGCCAATCCACTCGACAATCCGCTCACCTAAAGTATGCGATAACTCAATGAGTTCAGGCGGTGGGGTCGGAAGGTTGAGCGCCGATTGCATCTTGCCATTGTATCGATTTCTAATAGACTAAAAGGCCTATGACCACACAAGCACCTGTAGCCGTTATCACTGGGGGTGCTCGACGCATCGGCGCCGAGATTGCCCGTCACTTGCACGATCGAGGCTTGAGTGTCTTGATCCATTACCGCGCATCGAGTGCAGAAGCGGATGCCCTAGCCGCTTCACTCAACAGCGACCGACCAGGCTCTGCGCACACCATCGGGGTGGATTTGTCCGATCCCGAAGTGGGCATCCTCATTCGAGACTGTGCCATGGAGGTGTTTGGGCGGATTGATCTCTTGGTCAACAACGCTTCAACGTTTTATCCGACGCCTGTGCACGAAGTGACCCATGCCCAATGGGAAGATTTGATGATCTCGAATTTGCAGGGCCCTTTTATGGTGTCCAAAGCCTGTGCCCCCATATTGAGCGAGCACGAAGGCGCCATCATTAATCTTGTTGATATTCATGCCATGGTCCCACTCAAAGACCATGTGCCCTACGTCTCAGCCAAGGCGGGCCTTTTGATGCAGACCAAAGCTTTGGCCAAAGATTTGGCGCCAAAAGTCCGGGTCAATGGGGTCGCGCCTGGCTCGATTCTGTGGCCCGAAGCCGAGATCAATGACACTGACAAACACCAAGCGATGCTCGCTAAGATTCCTTTGGCACGACAAGGTGAGCCTCAAGACATTGCCAAAGCAGTTGCTTTTCTGGGCTTGGATGCCCCCTACATCACCGGCCAAATTTTGGCAGTCGATGGGGGTCGGCTGCTGAATATGTAACAGGCCATCAGCTCGAGGCTTGTTTGATCAGGCCGCTGATGACTCGAAAGTCAGGATGCTCGGCACTGCCCATCAGCTCAAACAGCACCATCTCCACCGAGCTTGCACAAGCACCGGCCTGTTGCATGCGCCGAAGTCCAACGGCTTTATTGGCTGAGTGTCGGCTGGACATGGCATCTTCAATGGCATGGACGGCAAACCCCTTGGCCAATAGGCTGGCGGCTGTTTGCCACACGCAGACGTGTGTCTCAATCCCCGCCAGCAAGACATGGCGCGGTGTGTGGGCGTCTATCGCTGCCATCAGATCTCGTTGCTCACAGCAGCCAAAGCTCACTTTCTCAATGGGTTTTTGATTGGTGAGCAGTTCAGCTAGCGCATCGACCGTGGGACCGAGCTTATGAGGCACTTGCTCTGCCCAGACAATGGGGACATTGAGTTGCTGGCAGGCCTGAATTAACAATCGTTGCTGACGGATCATGGCGTCAGACTCATGCATGAGGCCGGCCAGTTTCCCCTGGACATCCACCAGCACCAACACGCTGTTGTCTGGCGTTGGGTGCTCAAATGCTTTGGCGCGTTGCTCGGTCATCTCGGTCAGTCTCTTGTAAAGTGCGTTTATAGCTCATGCGGGATCAAATGCCGATCACCTGTAAATGTGTCCCACAATTCTTGATAGGTCAGGGATGTGCCTGGGTGCTTGAGGTAAGGGGCCAAATCAGCCAGTGGCTTTAAGACGTGCGCATATTTGGTGATCTCATCGCGGGGCAGGGCCAAGCCATCAAACTCACCCACCCAGTCATCATAAAGCAAGATGTCTATGTCTAAGACCCGGTCTGAGAACTTGGGTTGGTCGCGGTCGCGCCCAAACTGATCTTCTAACGCGGTTAGATATTGTTTGAGCTCAGCAACACTGAGATCGGTTCTGGCTGATGCCACGGCATTTAAAAAATCATCACCCGAGAATCCCACGGCCACTGAGCGGTAGATCGGCGATAGCTCAACTTCACCCAAGCTGGCTTGCAAAGCCTCGATCGCTGCTTTGATGTGGCGGTCTGGGTCTTTGTTGCTGCCCAGACCAAGGTAGATCAAGTGTGACATCTCAAAATTTCCTTGGCCTTAGAGCATCAGCGCAGAGGCTTTTGTCCGCGTTCAATCTGAATGCCCACGGATCTTGAACCAGTGACAGCACCCAGTTTGTCTAGACGAAGCCTCACCCACTGAACCGGGAACTCATTCAAGATGATCTCCGAGCAGCGTTCTGCTAAGGTTTCGACCAAACCAAACTCCGAAGCTTCCACAAAAGCGATGATCCGTTTGGCCACGGCCTTGTAATCGAGTGTGTCATCAATGTGATCGGTCAGAGCCGCTTTGGCCACATCGGCGTTCATTTCGATGTTCAAGCGAACGGTTTGCTTGATCTCTCGTTCCCAGTCATAAATCCCAATGACGGTGTCAATGTCGAGATCGGTAATAAACACAATGTCCATGGCTTTCCTTGTCTTGTTGGGTCAACAGGCGCTGTGTGCTGACTCAATGGGTGGGAGCGAGTCCAGTGCCCATCGGGGCTTGACCTCAATCTGGCCATCTGTCGCGCCTTGGTGGCGCCGATGCCAGCCTGCCCAAGCAATCATGGCCCCATTGTCGGTGCACAGCGATGCTTTGGGATAGTACACACGCCCAGGCAAGGCTTTGTCTAGGGCAGATCGAAGCTTTTCGTTGGCACTCACCCCACCGGCAATCACGAGTCGCTCCAGCCGCGTCTCTTTCAGGGCGCGTTTGCATTTGATCACCAATGTGTCGACCACGGCGGCCTCAAATCCTGCAGCGATGTCTGGAAAATCATCAGGACCGCAACGGCCAATCAGTTGTCGGGTGTGGGTTTTTAAGCCTGAAAAACTAAAATCCAAGCCCGGTCTGTTCACCATGGGACGGGGAAACTCAAACCGAGAGGCATCGCCCATGCGCGCCAATTCCGCCACCTCACGACCGCCTGGAAAGCCCAATCCCAGCAATCTGGCGGTCTTATCAAAGGCCTCACCGGCGGCATCATCCAAAGTCTCGCCCAATAGGCGATAAGACCCCAAGGCTTGGACCTCAATGAGCATGGTGTGCCCGCCAGAGACCAATAAAGCCACGAAGGGAAGCGCTGGGACCGGCTCATCCAATAAGGGCGATAAGAGATGGCCCTCCATGTGGTGGATGGGAATGGCCGGGATGCCCAAGGCTTTGGCCATGGCCACAGCGGTCGAGGCCCCCACGAGCAAGGCGCCGGCTAGGCCTGGCCCTTGGGTATAGGCGATCCCATGGAGCTCTTGGGGCGTCAAATGAGCGGCTTTTAGGACCTCATCGATCATCCCAGGAAGCTTTCTTAAGTGGTCTCGAGAGGCCAATTCCGGGACCACACCCCCGTATTGGGCGTGATCTAGCTGGGTATAGACCCGCTCGGCCACAATCCCGTGGCCAGCCTGATACAAGGCCACCCCGGTCTCATCGCACGAGGTTTCAATGCCCAGAATGCTTTGCATGTTGCCCAGCCTCGGAGTTATAATGTCGGACTTTCCACAAATTTAACATCTTGGATGGTTATCAATGCCCAGCGTTAAAATTAAAGAAAACGAGCCGTTTGAATATGCCCTTCGCCGTTTCAAGCGCTCTTGCGAGAAAGCCGGTGTGGTCGCCGAGAGCCGCCGTCGTGAGTTCTTTGAAAAGCCCACACAAGAAAGAAAGCGTAAGAAAGCAGCTGCTGTGAAACGTCACCTTCGGAAGATTTCGCGTGAGCGGGTCAACCGTCGCCGTCTGTATTGAGATTCATTGTACTTGGTATCCCCCCAAGTGGGTGATATGAACCCATGTTGATCAAAGACCGCCTGCAAGAAGACATCAAATCTGCCATGCGTTCAGGTGACAAAGCTCGCCTGAAGACCTTGCGTATGGCCAGCGCTGCCATCAAACAAAAAGAAGTCGATGAACGCGTTGAGCTTGATGATGCGGCAGTGCTTGCGGTATTTGAGAAGATGGTCAAACAGCGCCGTGATTCGATCGAGCAATACACGCAAGGTGGACGCCCTGAGTTGGCTGAAGTCGAGCAAGCAGAAATTGACATCCTTCAAGATTATCTCCCCGAAGCGCTGAGCGAGTCTGAGCTTAAAGCCCTGATCGAAGAAGCGGTGGGTCAAAGCCAAGCCTCCGGAATGGCGGCCATGGGTGAGATCATGGCTTATCTCAAGCCAAAGACTCAGGGCCGGGCGGACATGCGGTCAGTCTCTGAGATGGTCAAGGCTTACCTAAGCGCAACCCAAGACGCCACTGGCGGGTAAGCCAGTATCGATCTTGGCCGGCCGGATACCCGAATCCTTCATTGAAACGCTCCTAGAGCGCGTTGATATTGTTGAAGTCATTGGTTCTCGCTTGGCATTGAAGCCAACCGGGCGGGGCGAGCACAAAGGCTTGTGCCCGTTCCACGACGAAAAAACCCCCTCATTCACCGTCAGTGGTCAAAAACAGTTTTATCACTGCTTTGGCTGCGGCGCTCATGGCACTGCGGTGGGATTTTTGATGGAACACGAAGGCTTAGATTTTCCTTCGGCCATTGAAGAACTGGCGCAAATGGCAGGGCTCAAAGTGCCCAGAGAAGAGGGTGCGGGTGGTCCCCAAACAGAAAAGCTGGATCGTGTGTATGAAGCACTCGCTGCTGCTCAAGCGTGGTTTCGACAGTCATTGGGTGCGAGCGAACCGGCCAAGGATTACCTTAAAGCCCGGGGCTTTGATAAAGCCACCGTCAATGAGTTCGGCATCGGTTATGCCCCCGAGGCTTGGCAAGGCTTGAGTGATCATTTGACAGGCCTTGGCTTTGATGCCAAGACCATGGAAAAAGCAGGGTTGATCACCCTAAAGAATCAGCGCCCTGCCGATAAATTCAGGGACCGAGTCATGTTCCCAATCCTCGATCGGCGCGGTCGGGTGATTGCATTTGGTGGGCGAGCCTTGGGTGATCAAGGCCCCAAGTACATGAACTCTCCAGAAACACCGGTTTTTCACAAAGGCCGAGAGCTTTATCGGCTCTACAACGTCAGGAAAGGCGGTTTGCCAGAGCGCATCTTGGTGGTCGAGGGCTACATGGATGCCGCAGCACTCTACCAATATGGGTTCACCGATACAGTGGCCACGCTAGGCACAGCAGTCACTCCAGATCATTTGGAGTTGTTGTTTCGAGCAACGGCAGTGGTGGTCTTTTGCTTCGATGGCGACCGAGCGGGCAGACAAGCGGCTTGGCGGGGCTTAGAGACGGCGCTTTCCTCGTTGAAAGAGAATCGAGAGGTTCGGTTTTTGTTTCTGCCAGAAGGCGAGGACCCCGATAGCATGGTCAGACAACATGGCCAAGAAGCTTTTGAGCAATCGTTGGCCCAAGCCAAGCCCCTGTCCGCTTTTTTCTTTGAGCAACTCCAACAGCAAGTCGATATGGCCAGCTTAGAGGGGCGCGCTCGATTGGTGGCATTGGCAGAACCTTATTTAAAGAAGCTGCCTGACGGACCATTTGCTCAGATGATGCGCAGAGAACTGGCTCGCTTAAGTGGCCATCAGTTGGCTCAAAGCGCGCAACAGGCAAGGGATCATGGGTTTGCAGACCCTGGCGCCGAGCGACCACTGAGTCTGGTTCAGTATGCTGTGGCTTTGCTGGTGCAGCGTCCTCAATTGGCTCAAGGGATCGATCGAGGGGGCTTGGTGGTCAGTGAATCGGCCGATGGGCAGCTTAAAGGCTTGAATTTTCTTATAGAATTGATTGACTTTTGTGCCGAAAAGCCCCACCTTTCTACAGCTAAGCTGTTGGAGTTGTGGCGGGATCGGAAAGAAACGCCCTGGTTGGCCAAACTGGCCACCCGCGAGGTTTGTTCTGATTTCGATGCCATGCCCCAAGCTTTGGCTGAAACCTTAGGTAGAATAAGCGATCTACAAATAAAACAGCGGGTGCGTGCACTCCAACAGGCCCAATTGGTAGAAGGTGGCTTGGACGAGGAACGGACTCAAGAACTTCGGGCGTTGCTACAAGCGCGCTCTACGACACAATAAAACACGGTACACATCGATATGGACACCACTTCTCAGCAACAGTCGCAGCTCAAGCAGCTCATCGAAAAAGGCCGTGAGCAAGGCCAATGGTTGACCTACGCCCAGGTCAATGACCATTTGCCGGATGACATCGTCGATGCCGAGCAGATCGAAGACATCATCAATATGATCAACGACATGGGCATCAAGGTCTTTGAAGAGGCCCCAGAAGATGCCGATGCCTTGATCTTGAACGATTCAGCCAGCACCGATGCCGATGATGAAACAGCGCAACAAGATGCCGAGGCTGCACTGGCGGCTGTAGAAACAGAGCTGGGACGAACCACTGATCCTGTGCGCATGTACATGCGCGAGATGGGCACCGTTGATCTTTTGACCCGAGAAGACGAGAAAGCCATCGCCAAGCGCATCGAAGATGGCTTGAATGATGTAAACATGTCTTTGTCGCGCTTTCCGGGCACCATGGAAGCACTGCTAGAAGAAGCGCAAGCTTGGCGTGATGGGCATCTTCGTTTGAATGAACTGATCAGCGGCTTCATTGATCCCACTTTGCTTGCTGAAATGGACCTCATTTCAGAAGACACCATGGAAGCGGCTGTTGAGCAAGAGGCAGAGTTTCGGGATGATGATGAAGTCATCGATGAAGATGATGACCGCCCAGCCCCCACGGTCAACACTGGCCCTGATCCTGAGCAGGTGAGCCAATATTTCCAAGAGCTAGAAGACCTCTACCAGCACTACATCAAGCTGTATGACCGTTATGGGGCGCACGGTAAGCGCACCAATGAGATCAAAGATCAGATCTCTGAGCAGTTCATGCGCTTGAAATTGCCACCCCGCATGTTTGATTTCTTGGTCAACCGCATGCGTTTCCAAGTGGCGATCATCCGCGATGTGGAAAGAGAGATCATGACCATCTGCTGCGACCAATGCGGCATGCCGAAAAAAGACTTTCTGCAAAGCTTCCAGGACAATGAAACATCAGCCCCGTGGCTCAATGGCTTGGTTCGCCGGAAAGCACCTTGGGCGGCGCAGATTAAAAAGCACAAGACAGAAATTGCTGATCTGCAAAAGCGCTTGGCCAATTTTGAGACCATCAATCGCGTCACCATTTCAGAGCTTCGTGAGCTCAACCGCGTGATGACCATCGGTGAGGCCAGAGCCAGACGCGCCAAAAAAGAAATGGTGGAAGCCAACTTGCGTTTGGTGATCTCGATCGCGAAAAAGTACACCAACCGAGGTTTGCAGTTCTTGGATTTGATTCAAGAAGGCAACATTGGTCTGATGAAAGCGGTCGATAAGTTCGAATACCGCCGAGGCTATAAGTTTTCAACCTATGCCACCTGGTGGATCCGTCAGGCCATCACCCGGTCCATTGCTGATCAGGCCAGAACCATTCGTATCCCAGTTCACATGATTGAGACGATCAACAAGCTCAATCGCATCTCTCGTCAGATGCTTCAAGAGATGGGCAGAGAGCCCACCGCTGAAGAGCTGGCCAAAGCGATGGAGATGCCTGAGGACAAGGTGCGGAAAGTGATGAAGATCGCCAAAGAGCCCATCTCTATGGAAACACCCATTGGGGACGATGAAGACTCGCACTTGGGTGATTTCATCGAGGACATCAATATCCTCTCACCGGTTGAAAATGCCACCACCACAGGCTTGACCGATACGGTGCAAAAGGTATTGAGTGGCCTGACACCCAGAGAAGCCAAGGTATTGAGAATGCGCTTTGGCATCGATATGAACACGGATCACACGCTTGAGGAAGTGGGCAAGCAGTTTGATGTGACCCGTGAGCGCATTCGTCAAATAGAGGCCAAAGCGCTTCGGAAGTTGCGCCATCCTACCCGCTCAGAGCAATTGAGAAGCTTCTTAGACTCTGATTAAACATCCATGCTGGCCGAGGCGTTGAGTCGCCTCGGTCGCTGGGTCATTGAAATCAATCAAACGCTTGGATGATGTCGGTCTCTTGGCAGGGTCTTAAACACGCTTTGCCCAAATCCTCCAACAACACCAGTCGAATGGTATTGTCTCGATTCTTTTTATCTAATCGCATGCGATCGATGATGGTCTGAGGATCTTGTCCATCGGGCAAAGTGCTGGGTAAGCCCAGTGCCTCAATGAGTGCCTGCAGGCGCTTGGTGGTTCCAACAGGCGCCATGCCGAGTATTTCGCTCAAATGGCTGGCCAGCACCATGCCAATGGCCACGGCCTCGCCATGGAGCAGGGTTTCATAGCCTGTGAGTGTTTCCAGCGCATGCCCAAAGGTATGGCCGAAGTTCAACAAGGCACGCTCGCCACTTTCTTTTTCATCGGCCACCACCACCGCTTTTTTGGCCGAGACAGACCGCCGAACGGCTTCTTGTAGCACTTTGGATTCACGGTCGTTCAGCGCATGGACTTGCTTCTCAAGCCAGGCGAAAAATTCAATGTCGCCAATGGCGCCGTATTTGATGACCTCGGCAAGCCCCGCTTGGTAGTCTCTTTGATCCAGCGTGGCAAGTGTGGCTAGGTCTATCACCACCGCTTCGGGCGCATGAAAAGCACCGATCAGGTTTTTGCCCATGGGGTGGTTGATGCCGGTTTTCCCACCGATGGAGGCATCGACTTGGGCCAGCAATGTGGTGGGCATTTGTATCAGCCGGATGCCGCGCATGTAACTCGCTGCTGCAAACCCTGCCAAATCACCCATGACACCGCCCCCCAAGGCAATGACGGTGGCATCGCGCTGAGCGTTCATAGACACCAGTTGATCAAGAATTAAAGACCAGTGGGCGATTGACTTGGTGCTCTCGCCCGGCGGCAGAGAAAGAAAAACCACGTTGGGATGGTCTTTTAGGGCATTTTGTAGGGTGGGTTGGTACAAAGACGCCACTCGATCTTCGGTGACCACCAGTACAGCCCCGCTTAAATGCTTGGACCAAATGGCGCTGTTAGACAACAAGCCTTCACCGATGTAGACCGGGTAGGCGCCTTGCGCATGGGGGACCTCCACCACCTGGCAGGCCTGGTTTTCGATTGTGGTGTCAGTCATGGGCAGAGTCACTCTTTCGTTGAGCCAGGGCTTCAAGGATTTCTTGGGCGGCACGCGCTGCCATGGCTTGAGGGCTGATATTGATCGATTGAACAATGATATCAGCGCAGGCCTCATACAAGGGGTCTCTGATGATGGCCATGGACTCCAGGCGTTTTCGTCGGTCAGGTGTTTGCAACAGCGGGCGGCGGCGGTCTTTGGCCAGTCTTCGAAGCTGTTGTTGGACCGAGGTTTTCAACCACACCGTGGTGCCTCTGCTTTTTAATAGGGCTCTGTTTTCTTCACTCAACACGCTGCCACCGCCAGTGGCGATCACCACATCATTGAGCTGGGTGAGCTCATCGATCATTTGTGTTTCGCGCTTTCGAAAGCCCGACTCTCCCTCGACCTCAAAGATGCGATCGACCTCTACGCCACAGCGTGCCTCAATGGCTTCATCCACATCGATAAAAGCGAGCCCAAACTCGCTGGCCAAGGCACGTCCAACGGTGGTCTTGCCCGAACCCATGGGCCCAATGAGGATCAGTCGTGGTGGTGTTAGGTCCATCAAAATCCCGATGAAAACATCTTTCTTGCTACTATAGCGACTATGTTACGGTTCTCTATCTTATTTGTGGTCTTGATCTTGGGCTTATTCACGGTGGAAGTGCTCCAGCCCGTGCAGGACCACGTTATTTTGCCCTTTACAGCAGCGATTGCCAAAGTCAGCGTATTTTTAATTGAGCTGTTTGACAGCGGCGTGACCTCATCGGGGAAAGTCATCAGGGACATCCAGACGGGCTTTGCGGTGAGCATTGAGCCAGGCTGCAATGGGGTGGAAGCGCTGATTATTCTCTTCGCTGCCATTTTTGCATTCCCAGCCCCATTCAAACATAAGCTCATTGGGTTTGGGATTGGCTTTTTGGCCATCCAATCATTGAATCTGGTCAGGATCATCAGCCTGTTTTACATGGGTCAGTGGAACATGACTTGGTTTAATTGGTTCCACCTATACCTTTGGCAAGCCTTGATCATTCTGGATGCCTTGGTTGTTTGGTTGATCTGGCTTCGCATGTTGCCACCCAAAGGACCCTCCTCCAGTGGCCCAGCAGAACAGGCGCTGGGTGCATGAGCACATTGATTCCAGAGATTCTCGAGCGATTTGAGGCAGGCTTTGATCGCGCGCGCGCGGCCAATGTGCCAGAAGCCAATGCGATGACATTGGCCACAGTCGACCCGCACGGTCGGCCCGCTGCCAGAACCGTTCTTCTCAAAGGCTACGACGACGAGGGTTTTGTCTTTTACACCAACCTAGGCTCTCGTAAGGGCCAACACTTGGCGCAGACCCCAGAAGCTTCCTTGGTTTTTTGGTGGCGAGAAACCGAAGAGCAGGTCTTGGTGGATGGCTCGGTGGAGCCTGTGAGCTCTGAAGAGGCAGATGTCTATTTCGCCTCCAGACCCCGGGGCAGCCAAATCGGTGCTTGGGCTTCAATCCAATCGAGCCTCTTGACGGATCGAGATGCCTTGGTTGCTGCGGTGGCTGAGGTTGAGCGTCGCTTTGAGGGACAAACCGTGCCAAGGCCCGAGCATTGGTCTGGGTTTCGGATTAAGCCTCGTCGGGTTGAGTTTTGGTATGGCCGAGAGTATCGCTTGCACGAGCGGGTGTGCTTCACTTTAGATGACGGCGAGTGGGTGAAGACTTTACTCTACCCTTAAAGACAGCAGACTATTGGTCTGCCCCCGTCCAAACAGCCCGTTCAATTATCCCTCGACATAGAACATCTGATTGAACCGAAACCGATGCACTCGACTGGCTTGGTCTTTCGGTTGAATGGTGACATTGAATGTGATGCGCTCTTCATCACGAATGCGGAACGTGCCAACGTAGTAGATGGCACCTCCATCTTCCACTTCCATCATCTCAATGGTTTTCCTCTGACCCGCCAGGTTGGCTGCATCCACGCTCACAGTGGCATAGACAGGTTGATTTAAGCCATCCTCTGCCACCTCCAAGATGGCGATATTGATGAGCGCTAAGCTGCCAGAACGCGTAATGCCATAGGCATTTGCCACCTCAGGGGTCAAAAATGTGGTGTTCATCGTGTTGTAGTGGGCAACATAAGGCCCAAACCTTTCTGCTTGCTCAGCGTTTGCTTGCAAGGCAAGGCTCAGCCACACGCAGAGTGTTATGAGCTTAAATACAACAGAGCGCATATCAAAGTCCCAACAAGATCATTAAAAACTGGATGCCAATGATGGCCACCAAGGGTGAGAGATCCAAGCCCCCCATCGCAGGCAGCATCCTTCGAATGGGCAACAGCACCGGATCAACCAACTGATAAATCAAGGGAATCACGGGATGGCGTAACCCTTGGCCAACCCAAGACAAGATGACACTGATGATGATTAAGACCATGTAGGTGGTCAGCAGCATTCTTAAAAGCCTCATCACTCCCATCAGCATAATCACGCCAGGGTCAATGCCTCTGCCGGCCAGTGCCAACAAAGCCACCAAAGACGCCACCTCGATGACATACAGCGCGACCCAGCCTGCGATGTTGACCTTTGGAGATTTCGGCAAGATGCGTTGGAGTGGTTGAATCACCGGGTTGGTGAGCTTGACCAATAACTGAACCACGGGGTTATAAAAGTCTGCTCGATTCATCTCAAGTAACAGACGAATCAGCAAAGCGAGCAGATACAACTGCACCACGGTTTCGATCAAAAAAGCGATGGCCTGATTGAGTGAGCCCATCTTAGCGATGCTCCTTGGATGATGAAGCCGCGCTTTGACCCAGCACGCGGCTTCGTTGCATGGCAGCTTCTATGGCTTGGTCAATCAGCCGAGAGAATTTTTGCTGATCAAACACAGCCAAAGCGGCTTCTGTGGTCCCTCCTGGGGAGGTGACCTGTGTTCTTAAGTCTGTTGCATCTGCTCCTGGCAACGAGAGTAATTTTCCTGCGCCTAGGGCGGTTTGGTGGACCAATGTTCTGGCCAATTCAGCCGACATGCCTCTCGCCGTGGCTGCAAGGATCATCTGCTCTGCCAATGCAAAAAAATAAGCAGGCCCCGAGCCTGAGACAGCCGTCACCAAGTCAAGCGTTTGTTCATCTTCAAGCCAAACACATTCGCCCACACGGCCTAAAAGATCAAGAGCCCAAGCGCGGTGGTGCTCGTCTAGTTTTTTGTTGCCCACCATCGCCGTCATGCCAGCACCCACCGTTGCGGGTGTGTTGGGCATGGCCCTGACCATCGGGCGATCTCCCAGCATGGCTTGAAGGCTTGCCAGTGAAATGCCACTGGCAATGCTGATCACCATGGGAGCGCTCAATGAGCTAAGGAGAGGTTGCAGGGCAGCCACCGCGGCATTTATGACTTGGGGTTTGACGGCCAATACGATGATGTCTGCTTCGGCGACGGTTGGGTGACATTCAGCGGCCGCACGGATTCCCCAGCGTTTGTGTATTTCAGAGCGGACTTCAGCGTTTGGGTCAACGACCTCAATGCGCGCAGGTGACACATCAGACTCGATCAGACCAGCGATCAAAGCGCCGGCCATGCGGCCACCCCCGATAAAAGTCACTGTGTAGCTGTCCATGTCCTCTATTGTAGAACATGGACGATGCGCTCAAACCGATTGACGGGCTCCAAACAAGGCACTGCCAACGCGCACCAGTGTCGCACCAGCCATGATGGCTGCTTCTAGGTCGTCTGACATGCCAGCCGATAGCGTATCGACTTCGGCGTGCTGGCGCTTCAGCTCATCAAAGTAGCCTTTGAGTTTTTGAAACACCGCCAACTGATCCTCATGGCTTGTTCTTGGGGCCGGAATCGCCATCAATCCTCGAAGCGATAGATTCGGCGCATCTTCAATGGCCTCGGCCAAGGGTGCAATCTCTTCGGGTGTGCACCCTGCTTTTTGGGCCTCGCCGTCGAGATTGACTTGGATCAGGACATTGAGCGGTGCCAGGTCGATCGGCCTTTGTTCCGCCAAGCGCGTGACCAATTTCAGTCGATCAACGCTGTGCACCCAATCAAATGAGCCAGCGATGGCGCGGGTTTTGTTGGATTGGATGGGGCCAATAAAGTGCCACTCCAGATTCAGTGATGCCAAGGCCTCTATCTTCTCAACACCCTCCGAGACGTAGTTTTCACCGAAAGCGCGCTGCCCGAGCCCAGCCAGGGCCTCAACCATGGATGCAGGCTTGGTTTTGCTCACCGCCAACAGTTGGGCGCTGTGAGGGGGCCGCCCAGCCTTCAAAAGTGCTGCATCGATCCTTGCTTGGATATCGGCAAAAGCCTGCTCAATGGCGTGCATGTCGCGTCCTTGTGGCCCCTAAAGCCCTATTTTTAAGGGGTTTTTGTAGAGATTATGTGAGTTTGGCCAAGTTTTTGGGCCCATTTTTAACCATCTGTTAACCCCCAGAGACGTATTCTACAAGCGGTCAAGGTCTAAAGGTCTCTTCATTCTTTGGTCAGACTCTAATGTCGATGCCGATGGACAGGGCACTGTGAGCCCGGGCAGCAAAGTTGCCCGGGCTATTTTTTTTGTAGAATCGAACCATGCGCATACTCATCATTGAAGACAACCGCGATATCGCTGCCAACCTAGGCGATTTTTTGTCCGACCGTGGTCACGAGGTCGATTACGCCTATGATGGTGTCACTGGATTAAACCTTGCCACGACCCATCCCTTCGATGCATTGGTTTTGGATTTGTCCTTGCCTGGGATGGACGGGCTTGAGGTGGCCAGACATTTAAGGGAAGAAGCCAAGGTGGAAACACCCATCTTGATGCTGACCGCCCGTGACCAGCTGGAGGACAAGTTGGCAGGCTTTGAGTCTGGGGCCGATGATTACTTGGTCAAGCCCTTTGAGCTCAAAGAAGTCGAAGCGCGCATTGAGGTCTTGGCCAGACGCGGACAACGCATCAAACCCACCTCATTGCAAGTGGGCGATCTTGAGTACAACCTAGAGACTTATCGAGTGACGCGGGCCGGTAAATCGATTGACCTGAACCCAATCGGATTGAAGCTTTTAGAAAAGTTGATGACTTTATCGCCGGCGGTGGTCAGTCGTCGAGAGCTGGAGCATCACGTGTGGGGTGAGGAATTGCCAGACAGCGACAGCCTGCGTGTCCACATCCACTCGCTTCGAGTGGCCATTGATAAACCCTTTGACCAGGCCATGATTCACACACGACATGGCATTGGCTACAGCTTGGTCGCACCGGATGAAGTATCGGCGTCGTCTTAGAAGCCGACTGATCCTGTCGTTTTTGTTTTTCGGCACGTTTTTAAGCGTGCTCTTTGCTCTGTCTGTTTTGTTTGTCCAACACTTGCTTGAAGATGCCTTGATCACCCAGACCTTGGCCGATGAGGTTGATCAATACATAGTTGATCTCAGGCAAGACCCAAGCTTGGTAGAGCCTTTTTACACACGCATCCAAGGCTATGTGACCCGCCCTGATCGTGCCGACATTGTCCCAGCCCCGTTTCGAGAGCTGCCCTCTGGCGTCCATGAAGTCGCCACCGGTGGCGCTTACTACAAAGCGATCATTAGGAAAGAAGCCGATTTTTGGGTTTTCTTGACCTATGACATTTCTGACAACAAGAAACTGTCGCGTCAATTGGTGATGGCGCTCATCGCTGTGGTGGTCTTTTTCTCGGCCCTGAGCCTAGCCCTTGGCATTTGGTCATCGGGCAGAGTGCTCGCACCTGTCAGTGCTCTGGCCAAGCGTGTGGAGGCGCTCGATGAGCACGATGCCTCGGTCAATCTCCAAAAGCATTTCCCAGATGATGAAGTGGGTCAATTGGCGGCGGCTTTAGATGACTATGCAGCGAGACAGCATGAGCTGATTGAGCGAGACCAAGCCTTTAATGCCGATGTCTCACACGAGTTACGAACGCCTCTGGCAGTCATTGCTGGCGCGACCGAGTTGATGCTGGCCCAACCCGATCTGACAGAGCGCAATCGCGAGCGTTTGCTTCGGATCGCTAGAGCGGCCAGACAGTCGACAGACACCACCACCGCTTTGTTGTATCTGGTTCGAGCCAACCATGGCGATCTGGGCGCGCAAAGCGCTCAGTCGGTCAGCGATGTGGCCGAGCAGGTGTTGGACAACTATCGACCTTTGGTCGGTGATCGATCACTGGCCTTGCGATTGACGGTTCACAACGAGGTGAATGTGATCGCACCTGAGGCGGTGCTTTCGGTGGTGTTGGGTAATTTGGTGGGCAACGCCGTGCGCTACACCAAAGAAGGTGAGGTTGATCTTCAGGTGGGAGACGGTGTGGTGGTGATCAATGACACAGGCCCTGGCATTGACCCTCAAGAATTGCCCCATGTGTTTGAGCGCCATTTTCGAGGCAGACAAACCAGCGGCACCAAAGGCTCAGGCTTGGGCTTGTCCATCGTCAAGCGCTTGGTCGATCTTTATGGCTGGACCATCGAATTTTCTAACAGAGAAGTGGGTGGGTTGTCAGTTAAATTGTCTTTCTTCCCTGATTTAGATCAGGTCTGAATGATAGGCTAGTCACCGATGGCCATCATTCATTGCCCAGTGTGCAATCAGCGGATCTCTTCTTTATCGAAGGTCTGCCCCCATTGTGGGGCACCTTTGGGCGAACTGACACCTGAGCGCAGACAAGAGATGATGCGAATACAGCACAAGCGCCGGACATCTCAGGCCAAACGCGTTTCACTGTTGGGGTTGTTGCTGACCTTTGCCGGAGCGATGGGCTGGTGGTTTGAGGCAGGTGCTGGTTGGCAATGGCCACCGCCTGAGTGGGCGGTGGTGTTATTGGTCTTGGGATTGGCCTCGTATCTGATCGGCCGAGGCTGGTTGCTTTGGCTTTACTTGACGCGTTCGACGGTCAAGCGTTTATTGTAGCCTTTGACTTGTAGGCGCCAGCGATCAAACAGGCCGCGGCGAATCACTACTTCAGGATTGTTTATGGGTCTGACGGTGTATAGATTGCTCTCGGCTTGACGCCACACCATGCCATTTTCAAGTTCAAAAACGGTCTCACCGTCCCAGCCATCAAAAGTGCCGACCAACCGAGAAGTGATCACACTGTTGTCTTCACCATCATCAGCAAATACGTTGGCGATTCTTTCTCTAAAACCACGGCGGTCTGCAGGCTCAGCAGGGGCTTGTTCGATCACGATGATGTCTTGATCGGCCAACCAAGCATTCAGCGCTTCCAATTCTTGAGGTGTTAATTTATTGATGCCTGTGGCACGCCGCTCTGTGGGCGTCATGCGCTCTTCAATCGGGGCGTTGTTGTCTTCCTGAGCGAGTACAGGGGCGCTGGTTACTGCCAGCATTGCCACCAAAGCCCCGCCGGCCAATCTAGAAAAAATTGAAGTCATGTTAGAGGTCTTGTTTGTAGCGAACATAGGGAATTCGTCCATAGATGTCTCGAACCCCCTCGTCGGTGCCATTGTCCGTGCCAGTGCCTGCTGCACCCGCGCCTTGGTCTAATACGTTGCTCACGCCAATGCTGAAAGAGGCGCTGCCTGGCTGCCAGGAAAACTCAAGGTCGAACCCACTGGCAGGGGAGGTGATGGTTTGTGTGCCGACTTGGCCTAAGCGCAGTGGTCGATCAACGTAGCGGCCCAATAAATCCCCTCTGAAATTGCCACGCTGCCACGCGAGATTCAGTTCAGCGGCGTTGGTGATTTGCTCATCAAAACGGCCCGCCGCCGCCCATTCTCTGGGGTCTCCCAGATCCATTAGGCTCGCGCGCTGGCGGTATCTGGCCAATTGGAGCCCCACCAAGAAATCGCCGACTTGGTCCATATCGATGCCAAAGCTGACATTGGCCACAGCCCCTTCGACATCGCCCATGGGGGCACTGAGACGGCCTGCGGGGAGCCCAAATAAGCTCGCGATCTGATCCATGCTTTGGCCCATCTGTGGGCTGATGTTGTTATTTCCGCCTTCAGAGCGAAACAGGCCAAGTCCGACCTGAACGTTGGGTGCAGCGGTCCACTCGCCTTCGATTTGGACCAAGTTGACCGCGTTATCTGGCACAGGTTGATCCACGAACTGGCAGTTTTGAGCCAAGAAGGAATCCAGCGTCAAAGTGTGCTGGCTGCACTGGATGTGTGCCAAGCTCGCGGTATTGAGCTGCCAAGCCTTCAGTGACCAGGAGAAGCGGTCTCCCTCGTCGGACTCCGAGCTATCAACCAAACGCGTGTTGTCTTCAAGCCCCAGCACACGGCCGGTCAGCGGCAAAGACAGCGTGAGTTTTGGGCGTTGCCCAGGCAAACCCAGTGGTGACGTGGGTGCCAGCAACGCAGGGTAGGTCGATGGCGCCTCTAGATCTTGACCTGAATTTGGGTCAGCAGCGATGCTGGTCGCACTGAATGACCACGCCATACCCAAAGCCAGCGCGCAGCCCAAGCCTCGCTTTGAGCGCCCACACTTGGCTACTGGCTTAGGAAACATCGTCGTCATCTCGGCTACTTTGAACCTCAAACCCCCAAAAAGTTTAACGCCCAGGTGGACGGATCGATCTTGCATCGAACAGGTGAAATTGTAACAAAGAGCGGGCCCGGTTGCACCACCCAATGTGGTCTTCAGCGCACACAATGGGCGCTTATGCCTTGATCTATCGGGCGTTGAGAGGCACAATGCCAAGGCCCGTTCCACCGCCAAAGAGAGCCTGATTTTGAGCCAGCCCAGCCGACGTGACCTTGCCAATGCCATCCGCGCCCTTGCGATGGACGCCGTCCAAAAAGCCAACAGTGGCCACCCAGGCATGCCCATGGGGATGGCTGATATTGCAGAAGTCCTCTACAACAACCACCTAAAACACAACCCTGCCAACCCCAATTGGTGGGACAGAGACCGCTTTGTGGTCTCCAATGGCCACGGTTCCATGTTGCTCTATGCGGCTTTGCACCTCAGCGGCTATGAGTTGAGCATCGAAGACATCAAAAACTTTCGTCAATACCACTCCCCCACGCCCGGGCACCCAGAATACGGTGAAGCCCCAGGGGTTGAGACCACCACCGGTCCATTGGGGCAAGGATTGGCCAATGCCGTGGGTCTGGCCTTGGCAGAGAAGCTGTTGGCACACCGATTCAATACGGCGGCACGGTCCATCGTTGATCACCACACCTATGTGTTTGCAGGCGATGGCTGTTTGATGGAAGGCGTCTCTCATGAAGCCTGCTCGCTGGCAGGCACTTGGGGATTGGGCAAGCTCATTGTGTTTTATGACGACAATTCGATTTCTATTGATGGCGATGTCAGTGGTTGGTTCAGCGATAACACGCCCGAGCGTTTCAGGGCGTATGGCTGGCAGGTGCTTGAAGCGGTCGACGGGCATGATCCTGAAGCCATCGATCGAGCCATCCATGAAGCCAAGGCAGAGACCAACAAGCCCACATTGATCTGTTGCAAAACCGTCATTGGCTTTGGCTCGCCGAACAAACAAGGCACAGCCGCCACCCACGGGTCACCGCTGGGTGAAGCGGAGGTGGCTGCCGCCCGCGAGGCCTTGAACTGGCCACATGCCCCGTTTGAGATCCCCCAAGCCATCAAAGACGGCTGGGATGCGCGCACCCGAGGCCAGCAAGCAGAACAAGCTTGGCAAGAGAGATTCAAGGCGTACCAATCAGCTGAGCCAGAAAAAGCGGCTGAGTTGACAAGGCGCATGGAAGGACGCTTGCCCGAGGGGTTTGAGGCCACCATGGCCGAAGCACTGGCGTCGATCCAAGGCGATGAGTCGGGGGTGGCCACCCGCAAAGCCTCTGAGATGGCGTTGGACGTCATCGGGCCACATTTGCCTGAGTTGATTGGGGGTTCTGCTGATCTCACTGGCTCGAATAACACCTTTTGGTCTGGCAGCGTGGACATTCAGTCGGATTGGGCCAACGGCAATTACATTTACTATGGCGTTCGGGAATTTGGTATGACGGCCATTGCCAATGGCCTGAACCTGCATGGGGGCTTTATCGCCTACACCGGCACCTTCTTGGTCTTTTCAGACTACGCCAGAAACGCGGTTCGGATGTCTGCTTTGATCCCCACCAAGACCATCCATGTCTATACGCATGACTCGATTGGTTTGGGCGAAGACGGCCCCACCCATCAGCCCGTTGAGCATGTCTCTTCGCTTCGCTTGATTCCCAAGCTGTCCGTGTGGCGACCCGCGGATAAGACAGAAACGCTGGCGGCTTGGCTGGCCTCAGTACAAGCACCCAACACCCCCAGTGCATTGGTCTTGACCCGCCAGGGTTTAAAGCACCAAGCGCGGACCCCAGCCCAATTGGCCGACATTGACCGAGGCGGCTACGTCCTGATCGATCATCCGACACCCCAAGCCATACTCATGGCCAGTGGCTCGGAGGTCGCGGTGGCGACCGCGGTGGCTGAAGCCTTAAGTAAAGGGGGTGTGGGTGTTCGGGTCGTCTCAATGCCCAACCCAGATCGCTTTATGCAACAGCCTGAGTCTTACCAACAAAGCGTGTTGCCACCCATCAGTCCAGAGGGACCCAAGCGCGTGGCGATTGAGGCAGGTTCGACGGCCTATTGGCATCGTTTGGTCGGCCAGTCTGGCTTGGTGATCGGCATCGATGCTTTTGGTGCATCGGCACCTGCTGACGTTTTGTTCAAGGCTTATGGCTTAGATGCCGAGTCGGTGCTTGATAAAGTCAAAGCGTTGATCGCTACTTAAAGCGCGGTATCGCAAACTGGCCCAAGTGGCCCGTGTTTTGGGGATGATCAGCGGTCATCTCGGCCCATTTGGGGTGGCCTGAGTGCTCAGTGCCGAGTACAATGGTGGGTGTTATTCATTCAACTTTTGATGGGGAGTAAGGCGCATGGCACTACGAGTGGCGATCAACGGCTATGGACGCATTGGGCGCAATGTTTTACGGGCTTTGTACGAGTCTGGGCGTCAAAAAGACATCCAAATTGTGGCCATCAATGACTTGGGTGATACCCAAACGAATGCCCATTTGACCCAATACGACACGGCCCACGGTCGGTTCAATGCCGATGTATCGGTATCTGGGCAAGATCTGGTGGTCAATGGCGATCACATCCGTTGTTTGGCCGAACGCGATCCCGCGAAACTCCCCTGGGGTGAGATTGGGGTGGATGTGGTGATGGAGTGCACCGGCTTTTTTGCCTCCAAAGACAAGGCCTCAGCGCATTTGGCTGGGGGTGCGAAGAAAGTACTGATCTCAGCGCCAGCAGGCAATGACCTTCCCACCGTTGTGTATGGCGTGAACCAAGGCGTGATCAGTGCTGATGATCACGTGGTCTCGAATGCTTCTTGCACCACCAACTGTCTCGCTCCCTTGGTCAAGCCCATCCATGAGGCTGTGGGCTTGGAGTCTGGGTTGATGACCACGATTCATGCCTATACCAACGATCAAGTGTTGACCGATGTGTATCACACTGACCTTCGTCGCGCCCGTTCAGCCACCATGAGTCAGATTCCAACCAAGACAGGCGCTGCCGCGGCCGTTGGGTTGGTCTTGCCAGAGCTTGACGGCAAGCTCGATGGCTTTGCCATGCGCGTGCCGACCATCAACGTCTCGGTGGTGGATCTGACCTTTATGGCCAGCAAAGACACCACGGTCGATGAAATCAACGCGGTGGTGAAAGCGGCAAGCTTGGGTGAGATGAAAGGCATTCTGGCTTACAACGAAGCGCCTTTGGTGTCAGTGGATTTTAACCACAACCCGCATTCATCGATCTTTGATGCCACGCTGACAAAAGTATCTGGCGGACGATTGGTCAAAGTGCTGTCGTGGTACGACAACGAATGGGGTTTTTCAAACCGCATGCTCGATACAGCGATGGTGCTCGGTAAGTTTTGCTGATGGCCAAACGGATTTTTTAAACTGAACCGAAGACCGATGAGAACACTTGATCAGGTAGAACTGAATAACAAACGCGTCTTGATTCGCGCTGATCTGAATGTGCCCATTGTGGATGGCCAGGTCACATCTCTGGCGCGCATTGAAGCCAGTCTTCCCACTTTCCAACAAGTGCTCGACCAAGGGGCTGGAGTGATGGTGATGTCACACCTGGGCCGTCCCGAGGAAGGCAGCTTTGATGCCAGTGCCTCTTTGGCCCCCGTGGCCAAGGCGCTTGGGGCCTTGATGGGTCGAGATGTGCCATTGATTAAAGATTGGATCGATGGGGTCAGCATCCAGTCGGGAGAGATTGTGCTGCTTGAGAACGTTCGTTTTCTGAGCGGTGAAAAAGCCAACGATGAGGCGCTGGCCAAAAAAATGGCGGCGCTGGCCGATGTCGTGGTGATGGATGCCTTTGCAACGGCCCATCGTGCGCAGGCCTCGACAGAGGGTGTGATCCGTCATGCCAAGCTGGCCTGCGCAGGTCCATTGCTGGCTGCCGAAATCCAAGCGCTCGACAAAGCGCTGGCCGATCCAGCCAGGCCCATGGTGGCGATTGTGGGCGGGTCGAAAGTCTCCTCTAAGCTTAAAGTCCTAGAGGCTTTAATCGACAAAGTGGATCAGTTGATCGTGGGTGGTGGCATCGCCAATACCTTTTTGGCGGCCGCGGGTCACCGCATCGGTGCCTCTTTGTATGAACCTGACTTGGTGGACACTGCCAAAGCTTTGTTGGTGCAAGCAGAACAAAAAGGTGCGGCCATTCCATTGCCCACCGATGTCATCACCGCCACCCGTTTTCATCAAGAGGCCCATCCATCGCTTCGCGATGTGGGCCGAGTGCATGAAGATGAGATGATTCTAGACATCGGCCCAGATACCGCCAAGCGTCTCAGCGAGGTTGTTGCTGGGGCAGGCACTGTGCTTTGGAATGGCCCGGTGGGTGTGTTCGAGTTTGATGCGTTCTCACAAGGCACGCGGGCGATTTCAAAAGCCGTGGGTCAATGTCAAGGGTTTACCTTGGCCGGTGGGGGTGACACCATCGCAGCGATTGAAAAATTCGGTGTGGCCGATCAAGTGGATTACATTTCGACGGCTGGGGGTGCATTCTTAGAATACGTAGAGGGCAAAACTTTGCCCGCATTAAAGGCACTCAATGAATCAGCCTAAGCCACCTGTGAGCGTCATGCCCAGGCGCACAAAAATTGTCGCAACGCTGGGACCTGCCACCGACGACCCAAATACACTCGAGCGTTTAATCAAAGCCGGATGCGATGTGGTCCGAGTCAATTTCTCGCACGGTGATCCAGAAACGCACGCCAGACGCATCAAGATGGTTCGGGCTGCTGCCCGTGAGCTGGATGCTGATATTGCGGTACTGGGTGATCTGGCCGGGCCTAAGATCCGGATTGATCACTTCAAAGAAGGGCGCGTTCATTTAGAGCCCGGCCAGCCATTTTCTCTGTACGCTGAAGAACATCCCGCTGCAGGCGATGAAAAAGGTGTGGGTGTGAGTTATCTGGGGCTTCCTCAGGATGTGCGCGTGGGCAGTGAGTTGATGCTGGACGATGGCTTGATTGCGCTTCGCGTTGAAGGCATTGAGGGTCAGCGCATTGATTGCACCGTCATCAATGGCGGTGTGTTGTCCGATCGGAAAGGCTTAAACCTTCGGGGCGGTGGCCTGTCCATCCCAGGGTTGGCTGAGAGCGATAAAGCAGACATTGAGCGCGCTGCTGAATGGCAGGTGGATTTTCTGGCGGTCTCTTTTCCAAGAAACGCAGACGACATTGAACACGCCAGAAGGCTGTTGCGTGCTGCCGGTGGTCAAGCCGCCATCGTCGCTAAAATCGAGCGCCACGAAGCCATCGAAAACTTAGATGAAGTGGTCGAAGCCTGCGATGTGGTGTTGGTGGCCCGAGGCGATCTGGGGGTAGAGATCGATGAGGCTGAGTTGCCGGGTTTGCAAAAGCGCATCATTAAAACAGCGCTCGAGCACAACCGCGCCGTGATCACCGCAACCCAAATGATGCAATCGATGGTCGAAAACCCCATTCCAACACGGGCTGAAGTATTGGATGTGGCCAATGCCGTGATCGATGGAACGGATGCCGTGATGTTGTCGGCTGAATCTGCTGTGGGTAAACATCCAGTTAAGGTGATTGAGGCGATGAGCCGCATTTGCCAAGGCGCTGAGCGCCATGTTGAGGCGCATGTGCCTTCACGGCTTCTCAACGTTCGCGCTGAACGGATTGATCAGGCCATTGCGATGGCTGCGATGATGACCGCCAACAACTTGCCCGTTAAAGCGATCATTGCACTCACGGAATCAGGCTCGACCGCACAGTGGTTGAGTCGGGTTAGATCACCCGCGCCGATCATCGCCTTGAGCCCCAATCGTGCGACACTTCGGAGAACCCATTTGTTTCAGCACGTCAGGCCTTTGTTCTTCCCGCCTGTTGAGAACACCGAAGAGACGGCAGCGTCGGTGGCTAGACGTGCTCTGGTGCATGTGAGAGATGCTGGCTTAGTGGCACCTGGAGACCGGGTGTTGGTGACTTTGGGGGATCAACACGGCATGGCAGGGCAAACCAATACCTTGAAGATCATGACGGTTGAATGATCCGTAACGATGACCGTTGCGCATTTCAATGGCGCATGAAACAGATAAGACGTATAACTCTAAAAACTGAATCCATTTAAAAAGGGAACGCAATCATGACAGATCATTTTCAAAAACTCGCTGACACCGCCATGGAATTGGTGGCACCTGGCAAAGGCATTTTGGCCATCGATGAGTCCAGTGGCACCATCAAGAAACGCTTTGATGCAGTGGGCATTGAGAACACCGAAGAGAATCGACTCGACTATCGCTCAATGATGCTCACCACCGAAGGCTTGGGTGAGTATATTTCTGGTGCGATCTTATATGATGAGACCATCCGCCAAGTCATGCCTGATGGCACGCCTTTGGTCAAAGTGATGGAACAAGCAGGAATCATTCCAGGCATTAAAGTGGATGCCGGTGCCAAGGATTTGGCGGGCTTTCCTGGTGAGAAGGTCACCGAGGGCTTGGATGGGTTGCGTGAGCGCTTGGCTGAGTATGCCAAGTTGGGTGCGCGTTTCGCCAAGTGGCGTGCCGTGATCACCATTGGTGATGACATTCCCTCCAGAGCGTGTATCGATGCCAATGCCCATGCGCTGGCTCGCTATGCTGCGTTGTGCCAAGAGGCCGGGATTGTGCCGATTGTTGAGCCAGAAGTCTTGATGGATGGTGATCATGATCTGGATACATCTTTTGATGTGACAGAGGCCACGCAAAAAGCGTTGTTCGCCGCACTCTATGAGCAAAACGTGATGCTCGAAGGCGCCATCTTAAAAGCCTCTATGGTGATCTCGGGCTCAGAAGCCAAGGATCGTGCGGACATCAACCAAGTCGCTGAGGCCACCGTGGATTGCCTGCTCAATGCGGTGCCTGCGGCCACCGCCGGTGTGGTGTTCTTATCAGGTGGGCAAGGTGATGTGGAAGCCACAGTGCACTTGGATGCCATGAACAAAATGGGCGATATGCCATGGCCCTTGTCGTTTTCCTATGGCCGTGCATTGCAAGCAGAAGCCCTGAGCCACTGGGCGAAAGATCCCAAAGGCAATCGCGCTGAAGCCCAAGCGATCTTATTGCACCGTTCGCGCATGAACAGTCTGGCCTCACTGGGGGAGTGGAGCGACGAAGAAGAAAATCAGTGATGATGCGATGAGCGATAAGGCCAAAGAACAAGCGCTCGAGTATCACCGACTGCCTTTACCTGGCAAGTTTAAGATCTCGCCAACCAAGGCACTGACCACGGCCAAGGATTTATCCTTGGCCTATTCCCCAGGCGTGGCCGCAGCCAGTGAGGCGATCCATGCCAATCCGGATATGGCCAGAGAACTCACCGTCCGAGGTAATTTGGTTGGGGTGATCTCCAATGGCACGGCCGTGTTGGGCCTTGGGGATATTGGTCCTTTGGCCGCCAAGCCTGTGATGGAGGGCAAAGGGGTTTTGTTTAAGAAGTTCGCGGGCATCGATGTGTTCGATATCGAAATCGATGAAAAAGACCCCGACAAGTTGATCGACATCATCGCCTCCCTGGCACCCACTTTTGGCGGCATCAATTTAGAAGACATCAAAGCACCGGAGTGTTTCAAGGTCGAGGCTGCCTTAAAAGAAAGGCTGGATATCCCTGTTTTCCATGATGATCAGCATGGCACAGCCATCATTGTCTGTGCCGCCATCATCAATGCACTTCAGTTGGTTAAGAAACCCATCGATGAGGTCAAGCTGGTGGCCTCGGGCGCGGGTGCTGCTGGCTTGGCCTGTCTTGACCTCTTGGTCACTCTGGGCCTGAAGAAGGAACACGTCACGGTCTGTGATCGTGAAGGTGTGGTCTATGTGGGTCGCACAGTCGATATGGATGATCGCAAAGCGACGTATGCCATTGAGACTGAGGCCAGAGCATTGGGTGATGTGATCGCTGGTGCGGATATTTTCTTGGGCGTATCGGCCCCGAATGTATTGACTGCCCAGATGGTCAAATCGATGGCCAAAGCGCCGATCATCATGGCGCTGGCCAACCCCGTGCCGGAGATCATGCCAGAGACCGCGCGTGAGGCTTCGCCCGATGCGCTCATCGCCACAGGCCGGTCCGACTACCCCAACCAAGTCAACAATGTGCTGTGTTTCCCATACATCTTTAGGGGCGCATTGGATGTCGGGGCCAAAGAGATCAATGATGAGATGAAGATGGCTTGCGTGCATGCCATTGCCAACCTTGCCCGCCAAGAGGCCAGCGATGTATCGGCAGCTGCCTACGGTGGCAACGTGCCGAAGTTTGGGCCTGACTATTTAATTCCTCAACCCTTTGATCCTAGACTGTTGGTCGAGGTGGCTTCAGCGACCGCAAAGGCCGCAATGGACTCAGGTGTGGCCACAAGGCCCCTTGAGAGCCTTGAGGCCTATCGTGAGCGCTTGAGTCAGTATGTTTTCAGAACGGGGCTTTTGATGAAGCCCATCTTTGATGCTGCGCGTGCTGATCCAAAGCGGGTGGTGTTTGCTGAGGGTGAGATGGAGGTTGTGCTTCGGGCCGTCCAAGTCTTGGTCGATGATGGCCTGGTCAAGCCAATCTTGATCGGCCGGCCCGATGTGGTGGAGATGCGCATCGAAAAAGCCGGGCTTCGCATCCGACCTGGCGAAGATTTTGAGTTGGTGAACCCAGACTCCGATCCAAGGTTTAAAGCCTACTGGCAAACTTTTTATGACATCACCAAACGCCGGGGCGTGACACCGCAATCGGCCAAGGCTTTGGTCAGGACGCGCGACACCATCATTGCAGCCCTGATGGTTTATCGCAATGAGGCCGATGCCTTGATTTGTGGGGTGGTGGGGCGCTATGAGAAGAAATTAAAGTATCTCACCGAGGTATTGGGCTTTAAAGAAGGCGCGACCACCATGGGTGCACTGTCGGCCATGACCACCGATGTGGGCACTTGGTTTGTCTGCGACACCCACGTCAACCCAGACCCAACCGCCGAGCAATTGGCGGAACTCACCTTGATGGCCGCTGATAAGGTCAAGCTCTTTGGGATCAAGCCCAAGGTCGCTTTGCTCTCGCATTCAACGTTTGGGTCTCACGTCGACCGATCGGCCTCAAAAATGAGACAAGCGTTGGCGATCATCAAAGAACGCGCACCTGATTTGGAGATCGAAGGCGAGATGCCGGCAGACTTGGCCTTGATGCCGGAGATCAGAGAAGCCGTGTTCCCAGATTCGTTGCTTCAGGGTTCGGCCAATCTGTTGATCATGCCCAATCAGGATGCGGCCGATATCGCCTTTAACCTCTCCAGAATCATTGGCCGAGCGGTCAATGTCAGCCCCATGTTGATGGGCATTGGCAGACCCGCCCACATTTTGACCCCATCGGCCACGGTCCGTCGGATCGTCAATATGGCGGCCATTGCAGTGGTGGATGCCCAGCACCATGAACGAGAAAAGGGTCAGGCGCTACTCTAGTGCGCTTGGGGCCCAATCCGACTACAATAATCGGTTCATTGTTATTGACGGATGATGGACCATGGCGGGCGATCAAGCACCCAAGGACGTATCAAAAGACTTAGACCCCAGCGAGACCCAAGAATGGCTGGATTCTCTGGCCGCCGTGGTCGATCGTGATGGGCCCACGCGCGCGCACTTTTTGCTCGAGCGCTTGGTGGAGTTTGCCCGCCAATCAGGGGCGCATTTGCCGTTCGATTTGACCACCGCCTACATCAATACCATTCCCCCTGAGCGCGAAGTTCCGCACCCAGGAAACCGTGAGCTGGAGCGTCGAATCCGCTCCATCATCCGCTGGAATGCCATGGCGACCGTGGTCAGAGCAGGCCGACGTGGCGGAGAGTTGGGGGGGCACATCGCAAGCTTTGCCTCGGCAGCCACGCTCTATGATGTGGGCTTCAACCATTTCTTCAAAGGCCATGAACATCCGGATGGTTCAGACCTCTTATTTATCCAAGGCCATTCTTCGCCAGGGATTTATGCCCGTGCATTTTTAGAAGGTCGCGTCACAGAGGCGCAACTGGATCAATTTAGGCAAGAAGTCGATGGGGCGGGCTTGAGTTCTTATCCCCACCCTTGGCTGATGCCCGAGTTTTGGCAAATCCCCACGGTGTCCATGGGTTTGGGCCCAATCATGGCGATTTATCAGGCCAGATTCTTGAAATACATGCACAACCGTGAACTGATTGAAGCCAAAAACCGCAAGGTCTGGTGCTTCATGGGCGATGGTGAGACCGATGAGCCCGAGTCCTTGGGCGCCATCTCTTTGGCGGGTCGTGAGAAGTTGGACAATCTTGTTTTTGTGATTAACTGCAACCTCCAGCGCCTCGATGGGCCAGTCCGAGGCAATGGCAAGATCATCCAAGAACTCGAAGGGGTGTTCAGAGGTGCAGGTTGGAACGTGATCAAAGTCATTTGGGGATCGTATTGGGATCCTTTGCTGGCCAAAGACGAGAAAGGCTTACTCAAAAAGCGCATGGAAGAAGCGCTTGATGGTGACTATCAAAAATACAAAGCCAACAATGGTGCTTACGTCCGAGAGCATTTCTTCGGTGCCTACGATGAGCTAAAAGCCATGGTGGCTGACATGAGTGATGAGGAGATTTGGCGCCTAAACCGCGGTGGCCATGACCCTCATAAAATGTATGCGGCTTATCACGAAGCCACCCATCATGAAGGTCAGCCTACGGTGATTTTGGCCAAGACCATCAAAGGGTATGGGCTTGGACAGTCAGGTGAAGGCCAAAACATCACCCACCAGTTGAAGAAACTGGACACCGATGGAATCCGGTATTTCAGAGACCGTTTCGATGTACCGGTGCCAGATGAGGCACTCGAAGAGGTGCCTTACTACCACCCAGGCGAAGACTCTGAGGAAGTGAAATACCTCAAAGCCCGCCGCGAAGCGCTGGGCGGCTATTTGCCCAAGCGCATTGTCAGCCAAGAAGCCCTGGCAGTGCCAGATTTATCAGCGTTTGAGTCCATCACCAAAGGATCAGGCGATCGTGAGATCTCCACCACCATGGCCTTTGTCAGAATCTTGGCGGTACTGCTTCGAGACAAAGCCATCAAAGACCACATTGTTCCCATCATCTGTGATGAGGCCAGAACGTTTGGAATGGAAGGCCTGTTTAGACAAATCGGCATTTATGCGCCGTTTGGTCAGTTGTATGAGCCGGTCGATTCTGATCAGCTGATGTACTACAAGGAAGACAAGAAAGGCCAAGTGTTGCAAGAAGGCATCACAGAAGCCGGTTCCATGAGCTCATGGGTTGCCGCAGCAACGAGCTATGCCTCAAATGGCAAACCCATGGTGCCGTTTTATACCTTCTATTCCATGTTTGGTTTCCAGCGCATCGGAGATTTGGCCTGGGCGGCAGGCGATATGCGTGCACGTGGCTTTTTGATGGGTGGAACCTCGGGCCGGACCACCTTGAACGGTGAGGGCCTGCAGCACGAAGATGGCCACAGCCATATTTTGGCAGGCACCATCCCCAACTGCGTGACCTACGATCCCACCTTTGGGTATGAGTTGGCAGTCATCATTCAAGATGGGATGCGTCGGATGTATGTGGATCAAGAAGATGTCTACTACTACATCACAATCTTGAACGAGAACTACGCCCAACCTGAAATGCCGGCCGGTGTTGAAGAAGGCATTCGCCGTGGGCTTTATTTATTCAAAGAAGTCAGACCCAGTGGCGCCAAAGCCACCGTCCAATTGATGGGCAGCGGCTCGATTCTAAGAGAAGTGATCGCAGCGGCTGATATCTTGGCCAATGACTACGGTGTGGCCAGTGATATCTGGTCAGCGACAAGCTTCAATGAGCTTAGAAAAGATGGCCATGCGGCCACGCGTTTGCAAAGACTGGGTGAAGGCCAAGCGCCAACGCCTTATGTCACCGAGCAGCTGTTGGGCCGTCCAGGGCCGGTGATTGCCGCAACGGACTACATCAGAAGTTATGCCGATCAAATTCGAGAATTTGTGCCGCAGTCTCAGTATGTGGTTCTGGGCACCGATGGGTTTGGGCGTTCTGACACACGGGCCCAACTGCGCCATTTCTTTGAAGTGGACCGTCATCACATTGCTTGGAACGCGCTCAAAGCATTGGCCAAAGAAGGCCAAGTGGATGAGAAGACATTGAGTGATGCCAAGAAAGCACTCGGCATTGATTCAAACAAACCCAATCCTATCGAAGTGTAGGTGGACTAACTATCATGAGCAAAATCATAGACATATCCGTGCCTGCCATTGGTGATTTCGTCAAAGTCCCAGTGATTGAGATTCTGGCAAGCCCAGGAGACATCATCGAGGCTGAGCAATCCCTGATCACTTTGGAATCAGACAAAGCCACGATGGAGGTCCCAGCGCCTCACTCGGGCAAATTGATTGAGCTGACTGTCAAAGAAGGCGATGAGCTCTCTGAGGGAGATGTCATCGGCAAAATGGAGGTCGCCGGCGAAGGAGAAGAAACTGACTCGGCCACCCCTGCTGAAGAAACCCCTGCATCAGAGCCTTCGCCTGCTGAGCCTGAGGCACAGACAATCAGTGCCCCACAACCCAAACCCCAAACTCAAGTCCAGCCTCAAGCCAGCACAGAGATCGCCCCAGTGCCCGATCGGCCGTTTGCAGACCTAGCCACGTCGGCATCCGATGTGCCGCATGCCGCCCCTGGTGTTCGGAAACTGGCCAGAGAGTTGGGCATTTCTCTAGACGGCATCACCGGCACCGGTCGCAAAGGCCGCATCACCGATGAAGACTTAAGTGCGGCGATCAAAGCCAGAATGTCAGGCGGTGGCGCTGCAGGCTTGGCTGTGGCGCCAGCGCCGTCTGTGGATTTTGCAAGCTTCGGTCCAGTAGAGACTGTGGCGTTGAGCCGCATCAAGAAGATCTCAGGCCCCGCCCTTCACAGAAACTGGGTCTCCATCCCGCATGTCACACAATTTGGTGAAGCTGACATCACTGAGATGGAAGATTTTAGGCAAGCCCAGAAAGACGTCGCGGCGCAAGCCGGTACCAAGATGACGCCGGTGGTCTTTATCATCAAAGCTGTGGTGGCCAGCCTAAAAGCCTTCCCACATTTCAACGCATCCCTCACCCCAGACGGTGGTTCGCTGATACAGAAACATTACTTCCACATCGGTGTGGCCGTGGATACGCCAGGCGGCTTGGTGGTGCCGGTGTTACGTGACTGTGACCAGAAAGGATTTATCCAGTTGGCGCAGGAGTTAACCGAGTTATCTCAACGCGCGCGCGACGGCAAGTTGAGCGCGGATGAAATGAAAGGCGGTTGCTTTACCATTTCAAGCCTAGGCGGCATTGGTGGCACTGAGTTTACCCCGATCATCAACGCACCAGAATTGGCGATCTTGGGTGTGAGCAAAGCCACAGTCAAACCCGTTTGGGATGGCGAAGACTTTGAACCCAGATTGATGTTGCCTTTGTCACTGTCTTATGACCACCGTGTGATCGATGGGGCAGATGCGGCGCGCTTTATCACGCATTTGGGGCAGCAATTGGAAGACTTAAGACGGTTGTTGATGTAATGGCAGATACAAAACACTTTGACCTGGTGGTGATTGGATCAGGGCCAGGTGGCTACACCGCAGCCTTTAGGGCAGCAGATCTCGGACTCAAAGTTGCGCTCGTTGAGCGGTATGACCGGTTGGGAGGGGTGTGCTTGAATGTAGGCTGCATTCCATCCAAAGCATTGTTGCACGTGGGTCAAGTGATTGATTCGGCCGCTCATTTAAAAGACCATGGCGTGGATTTTGGTGAGCCCAAAATCGACATCAAGGCGCTTCGAAAATACAAAGAAGGTGTGGTCGGGAAACTCACTCAAGGCTTGGGTGGGATGGCAAAAAAACGCCAAGTGGACGTCATCGAAGGATTTGCCACTTTCACAGATGCTCATGCGCTCACTGTTGAGCATGATGGCCATCAACACACTGTGTCCTTTGATCAATGCATCATTGCAGCCGGCTCTCGGGTGATCAAAATTCCAGGGATTCCCTATGAAGATGATCGGGTGATGGATTCAACCGATGCACTCGAGCTTGAAGACATTCCGAAGCACCTATTGGTGATTGGTGGGGGCATCATCGGCCTAGAGATGGCTTGCGTGTATCGTTCGTTGGGCGCCAAAGTCATTGTGGTCGAGATGTCGGATCAGTTGATGACACCTGCTGACCCTGATCTCGTTCGCCCGTTACAAAACCACTTCAAAAAACTGGGGGTCGAGTTTGCGTTAAAGACCCGAGTCGAGCAAGTGAGCAGCACCAAAAAAGGTCTAGAGGTCACATTTGCTGGGGAGAGCATTCCAAAGCACACCACCTTCGATCGAATTTTGGTGGCTGTGGGCCGTCGGCCCAACGGAGATCTCTTGGCCGCAGACAAGGCAGGTATCGCGGTCGATGAGCGAGGCTTCATCGCCGTCGATGGCCAGATGCGAACTGCGCAGCCACATATTTTTGCCATTGGCGACATAGTCGGTCAGCCCATGCTGGCCCACAAAGCCAGTTATGAGGCCAAGGTGGCGGCTGAAGTGGCGGCCGGTCACAAACGAGTGGCTGATGCTCGAGTGATTCCATCGGTGGCTTATACAGACCCCGAGGTGGCTTGGGTGGGTCTGACCGAAACAGAAGCCAAGAAACAAGGCCTCAATTATGGGCTGGGTGTGTTTCCATGGGCGGCGTCGGGCCGCGCATTGGGCATGGACCGCTCCGAGGGCATGACCAAACTGATTTTTGATCAAGACAACAACCGCTTGATTGGTGCTGGCGTGGTGGGCATGCATGCAGGGGACTTGATTGCTGAATTAACCTTGGCTATTGAGATGGGCGCCGATGTCGAAGACATCGCTTTGACCATCCACCCCCATCCCACCTTAAGTGAATCTGTGATGATGGCTTCTGAAGTGTATGAAGGTACGATAACGGATCTGTATTTGCCAAAGAAAAAGTGAGGGTGCCATGTACTATGCGGCCGCTTGTCAGACCAACTTTCAAGCACCCACCGATCGAAGCCAGATCAAAGACAGAACACAGCGCATGCTCGCCATTGCAGAGCAGACTGTGGTCGGTTATGCGCCTTTCCACGATATCCGTTTGCTGGTGTTTCCAGAGTTTGCGCACACACCACCCATCCACAATGAGGTCGACAAGCTACTTAAGTACCTCGCGGTGGAACTACCCAATGAACACACCCAAGCCTATGAGCGGTTTGCCAAAGAACATGGCTGTTATATTCAAACGGGCACTTTTCTAGAGAAAGACGATGCCTATCCAGGGCATGTCTTTAACACGACAGTATTGATTGGGCCCACGGGCGTGTTGGCCAAATACCGAAAAGTGAATACTTGGATTCCTTGGGAGGTGCACACCAGCCCACATGACCTGCCTGATTATCCAGAGGATCCATTTCCAGTGGTCGATACCGACATTGGGCGATTGGGTGTGGCCATTTGTTATGACTGGTTGTTTCCAGAAACCATTAGAGAGCTCGCTTTCAGAGGGGCTGAAGTCTTGATTCGCGTCTCTGCCTATATGGATCCATGGGGCACCATGGAGCCCATGAATTGGTGGACGCTGATCAATCGCACGCGGGCATTGGAAAACACCGCCTATGTCGTGGCTGCCAATCAAGGCGCCGACATGAGCCACTATCCGCCGTTTGGCTGGCCAGGGGGCAGCATGGTGGTTGACTATGATGGACGGATCTTGGCACAAGCCGATCCTGGGCCGGGTGAGAAAGTGGTGGTCGCACCCATTAACATTGACATGCTCCGGCAAGAAAGAGCCAAGCGCCAAGGGCATGATACGCGCGCGCACTACAGGGCAGAAATTCATCGTTACGCACATCAGTCAAGATTGGCACCTGCAGGTGCCGTTGACCCCATCACGATTGACGGGTTAAATGAACGCATTACTCGGGCGAAAAAGACTTTTTCAGAATGAACAAACCATTGAATTCAGGCAGGGCCAAAATACGTATGTCCATTGCGCCACAACTTGTTATTTCGGCGTTGTTTATTGCGTTGATCACGGCATGTCAGCCCAGTCATGACACCTTCCAACCCAGTCCTCAGCAAATTGCCAAAAATAATCAGGGCGTGGCCTTGATGGGCCAGTACAACAATGAAGCCGCCCGCCAAGTCTTTGCCCAATTGCTGGCTGAACAGCCTGATTGGACCGATGTAGAAGTCAATTTGGCCATCGCCACCTTAAACAGACAGCAGCCCGATGATGAGTTGCGTGCCCTAGATATTGTAGAGAACATTCTCATCGATCATCCCGAGCATTTGAGGGCGCGATACATCGCGGCATTAATGCGCTTTTACATTGGTCAAAGCGACGAAGCATTGGCGCATTTCGAGGTGTTGATTGAGCGGGTGCCTGATGATGCCCATGTGGCATATTTCACCGCACAAACTCTAGGTCAACTGGGCAGTCATGAGGCGGCTTTGGTGTTGTATCAAAGATCCATAGAGCTTGATCCGTATTTACGAAGTGCCTATTACGGCGCGGCCTTGACCCATCGGCAACTGGGCGCGCCTGAGCTTGCACGCGAGCAGTTGGCCATTTATCAACGTTTTGCGAACAATCCCAGAGCGCAGTTGGCCGAGTTTCGCTATACCCGAAAAGGTGTGTTGGCAGAAGCCTTGGCGATCGGCGATCTGGGCGCTGAGCAGCGAGCCCCCAAGCCAAGCGGCCCGGTGTTTGCTGCGCCTCAACAGATGGGTAGGCTCGACTTGGAAACGGTCACCAGCTTGACCACAGCTGACATCAATCAAGACGGCCAGCAAGATCTTTTTATCAGTGGTGGCGAGGGGCAGGGCAATGAGGTTTGGTTGGCAGATGGGCCATCGTGGCGCCACTTGCCACACGCTCTAAGCGAGGTTCTCAATCTTCAAGCCACCGCTTGGGGTGATATTGATAACGATGGTGAGTTGGATGTGTATGTGTGCCGAGAAGGCGCCAATGAGCTTAGGAAAGCCAGCGACGGTACCATCCATCCAGCGTCGGGCAGTGTCAATGATGCGGGGCTTTGTAGAGACGTGGCAATCAGTGATGCAGACCACGATGGCGACTTGGATATTTTCGTGGTGAATGCAGATGGTCCCAACGAGCTTTTCAGCAATAACCTAAATGGCTCATTTCGCCGACTTTCAGAAGAGCCCGAGGCCTCTCTTGGCATGGCAGACCATCAGAGCGTCGGTGTGTTGATGGTTGATCTGGATGCAGATCGAGATTTAGACATTTTGGTGATCCATGTCAATGAACCCCATGAAGTTTGGATCAATGATCGGTTATGGCAGTACCAAACCAATGCTGCTTTTCAAGCTTTATTAGAGACACCCATGGTGGCTGTGGTCGCCGGTGATCTGGATGCCGATGGCCAAGTTGACCTTGTCAGCTTAGACCAGCGTGGCGTATTGATGCGTTGGGCACCCAATGATGAAGGTAAGTGGGTGGGTCAGGAGGCAGGCTCAATCGCTGGGTTTCAGTGGCAAGATGGCCCGTCGACCGGGTTGGCATTGATGGACTTCACTGGAGACGGCACGCTCAATCTGTTGGCACACCATCGAGGTGGTTTTGCTGTTTATGAGGTCGATGTGAATGCGGGGGCTTTTAAGATCATCGAACAAGTCAGTGCTTCCATACACGCGCTGATGCCGCTGGTGAATGATGCGGCCACGGGACCAGGATTGATGGGTCTGATAGATGACAATGATGCCGATGGTGCCGACGGATTGGCGTTGATGTGGTGGCCAGCAGGCTCGGGACGGTATGGCTTTCTAACACTCGATCCGAGTGGCAAGAGCAGTGTGGCCGATGGGATGCGGTCCAATGCTTCGGGCTTGGGCACTCAAGTCATCGCTCGTGTGGGGCAGCGCTGGACCATCCTGGATCGCTTGGATGATCATTCAGGGCCCGGTCAAAGTTTGCAGCCCCTGGCCCTTGGTTTAGGGGGTGCTGAATTTGCTGATTTCGTTAAGCTCTACTGGTCTGATGGGGTGTTACAAACCGAGATGGCCTTGGCGAAGGGTGAGCATCATAGGATTGAGGAATTTCAACGGCAGTTGGCGAGTTGCCCTGTGATTTTTGCATGGAACGGTGAGCGCTTTGATTTTGTCAGCGACATTTTAGGGGTTGGCGGCATTGGGTTTTTCCAATCGCCTGGTCAATACGCAGAGCCACGTCCTTGGGAGTATTTCCGTTTTCCAGAGGGCACAGCACTGCCCAAAGAGGGGCGTTATCCCATCAAAATCACCGAGCCCATGCAAGAGATTGCTTATATCGATACCACCCGCCTGCATCTTTATGACCTGCCTAAAGGTTGGTCAGTGGCCATGGATGAGCGAATGTTCACCGGCGGTGGGCCTGAGCCCGATGGCAGCCCAATTTTCTATCAACACGCCAATACCTCATGGCCCATCCGTGTGATCAATGACCGTGGGCAAGATGTTGTGGCCGCTGTCAAGGCTGTGGATGGCGTCGCTGCAGATCCCGGAGAGCGCGACCGACGCTTCTTGGGACGATTGGCGAACGACCATGTGATGGAGCTTGATTTTGGGGGGATCATCAATCCGATCGGAAGTCGTCCGGTGCTTTGGGCCTCGGGCTGGGTGGAGTATCCCTATTCACAAACTGTCTTTGCTGCTTGGCAAGCGGGGGCAGACTATCGGCCACCGACTCTGAGTGCTTTCCATGATGGCCAGTGGTCATTGGTGTATGAGCAGTTTGGATATCCTGCAGGCATGCCCCGAGAGATGACTCTGCCGTTGATGGATCTGCCTGCCAATACCACCAAACTTAGAATTGAAGGCAATTGGGAGGTTTATTGGGACGCTGTGGCCATCATTGAAGCAGAACCCATGCCACCCGAAACCATGGTCCATGTGCTAACACCCCTAGAAGCGAGATTGGCTAAGACAGGTTTTGCGCGTCGCGATACTTTAGAGCAGCGTCGACCCTATTATGATTACGACGACAGATCTGCGTTTTGGGATACCCATTACCAATCTGGTTATTACACGGCTTTGGGGCCTGTGATGGAGTTGGTGGAGGCCCACAACAACGCGTTTGTCATCGTGGGGCCAGGTGAAGAATTGCATTTGGAGTTTGATGCACCCAAGCAATACACCGAAGGTGAGCGCGTGGTTGTCCTAGAAACCAGAGGATATGCAAAAGACAAAGACCTTTACACGCTCACCGGTGAAACGGTTGGGCCATTGCCTTACACGCCAGGTATAGGTGATCGTGGGGAGCGAGATAGGTTGCATGATCGATATATGACGCGCTACAAGGGAGGTTTCTGATGAGTGAGTCAGTGGCTCGCACCACGCCGCGGCGGGCAGTGGGGCCTAAGCTGAAGGTCTTATTGCTTGTTCTTCTGATCGCTTTTGTTGTTTTAAGTGTCAACTCTGCCTATCTCGGGGGCGTGACTTTTCTTGAGTGGTTGACCGATAGGACTTACCAAGACTTCACCTACCAGGTGATGTTCTTGATTCACTTGGCGCTGGGTTTGTGTTTGGTCATTCCCATTCTGGTCTTTCTTGCCATCCACATGCGAAACACATGGCATCGCTCCAACCGCCAAGCGGTCTATGCTGGCTTGGGCTTGGGTGGGGCAGTATTGCTGCTATTGATCACGGGCCTTTTGTTGATTCGCTTCGATGCTTTTGCCCTCAGAGACCCAGTGGTTCGATCGTGGGTGTATTGGTTACACATCATTGTGCCGTTTGCCATCGTGTGGTTGTTTGTGCTCCATCGGCTGGCAGGGCCAAAGATCCAATGGCGCACCGGATTCGTCACCGCAGGTGCGGGTGCTGCTTTTGCTCTGTTCTTGGTCGTATTTCAAGCACAAGACCCACTCAAGTTCTCAAGGCCCAGTGAAATTGGCACCACTGACTTTTCGCCCTCACTGATCAAAACAGCATCGGGCAATACGATTCCAGCTGAGACCTTGATGATGGATCAGTACTGCTCGACGTGTCATGCAGATGTGCATGCCCAGTGGTCCCAGAGCGTGCATCGCTTTTCTTCTTTTAATAATCCGGTCTACCGGTTCTCAGTGAGAAATACACGCCAAATGGCGCTAGAGAAGGATGGGCACGTGAACGCCTCTCGTTTCTGTGCGGGCTGTCATGATTTGGTGCCCCTGCTTTCGGGTGCATTTGACGACCCTAACTTTGATGATGTGCATCATCCCACCGCTAATGCGGGTATTACTTGCACCTCATGCCATGCCATCACAGAAATCAACAGTGTCAGGGGTAATTCGGACTTTACGATTACAGAGCCTGTGCACTACCCATTTGCCTACAGTGACAATCCCTTTTTGCAATGGGTCAATGGACAGTTGATCAAGGCCAAGCCAGATTTTCACAGTCAAACGTTTTTGAAGCCTTTGCATGAGACCACCGAGTTTTGTAGCACCTGTCATAAGCTGCATTTGCCAGAAGAGCTCAACAATTATCGTTGGCTCAGAGGCCAAAACCACTATGATTCGTTTTTGTTGAGTGGTGTGTCAGGTCACGGTGTGGCCAGCTTTTACTATCCTGATCAGGCTCAGGCCAATTGCAATACCTGCCATATGCCACAAATGCCTTCGAATGATTTCGGAGCAAGGAATCGTTACGGGGATGGCGTCTACTCCGTGAGCAATCATTTATTCCCAGGCGCAAATACCGGCATTGCTCATATCCTAGGGTTGGCCCCAGAAACCATAGATACGCATCAAGCATTCTTGCGTGATTCTGTACGAGTTGACTTGGTGGCATTAAGAGAGGGTGGTGAGATCGATGGGCCACTGATTGGGCCGATTCGACCAGAGCTTCCGGTGTTGAAGCCAGGGTCAAGTTATTTGCTCCAGACCGTTGTTCGGAATGTGTCAGTGGGCCACCATTTCACCCAAGGCACCACCGATTCTAATGAGGTTTGGGTCGCAGTAGAAGTCCGTCACAATGGAGAGCTCATTGGGCACAGTGGACTGTTGGACCCGAAAGATCAGTCGGTCGATCCTTGGGCACATTTTGTGAACGTCTATATGCTCGATCGCGATGGCAACCGCATTGAACGACGGAATCCTGAAGACATCTTTGTGCCCCTATACAACCATCAAATTCCACCGGGAGGCGCGGATTTAATCCACTACGGGCTGGATGTGCCCGCGGGGCTCACCGGCGAGTTAGAAGTCAGCATCACACTGAATTATCGAAAGTTTGATACCCGATTGATGCGCCATGTCGAAGGTGATGCATTTGTTGAAAATGATTTGCCCATTACGGTGATGTCAAAAGACCAAGTGACTTTTCCCTTGGATACCGTCGGTGGTTTTGTGACCTCACCACCGCGAGATATACCCACTTGGGTGCGTTGGAATGATTATGGGATAGGAGCCTTGAACAAACCCCAAAACCGCCAACTCAAGCAAGCCGAGGAGGCCTTTTCATTGGTTGAGGCTGAAGGGTATGGTGCAGGAGCGCTCAATTTGGCGCGTGTTTATCTGCGAGAGGGAAGGCTGGCAGAGGCCACTGAAGCCTTACAACGGGCCAGTGATCACCCCAATCCACCCCCGCCTTGGTCGTTGGCGTGGTTTGGGGCCCAGGTCTTATTTCAAGAAGGTCGGTATGCTCAATCGATTGAGGCCATGCGTGCACTTGCTGAGACCCGTTTTCCCGAAGCACGAGCTCGTGGCTTTGATTTTTCTAGAGACTATCGTCTGCTCAATCAATTGGGCTTGGCTTACTTAGAATGGTCAGCTCAATTGGCTGGAGATGAGCAAGCAGATGCGCTGGTTCAAGCCAAAGATTGGTTGATTCAGGCGTTGATACAAGACCCTGAGAACGTCACAGCGCACTATAACCTCGCTCAAGTGTATCGGCGGTTGAATGACGAACAGGCGGCCGAGTTTCATGCCAGTGAGCACGAACGATATCGTGTTGATGATAATGCGAGGGATCGTGCCGTGGCCATTGCCAGAAGAAATGATGCTGCCGCTGATTTCGCCGCTGATCCTGTGGTGATTTATCCATTGATGCGCGCCCAAACCATTGCCCAAGAGCGGTCTTATGACTGACAAGTCAGTTATACCCCGCAATCAGATCATCGGCGTCATGTTTTGGCGCTCGGTTAAAGTGATCATCGGCATTGGAGCTTTGGTGGGCTTTCTTGTCAGTGGTTCTTATCTGTTGAAGACATGGTTGACTCCGCCGCCAGAGCAGATCACAGAAAATGCAGAAGTCGATTTATCTGACCTGCTAAGTCCTGCCAACCAACCTCAGCCCACGCTTCCTCGATTTCGAGACATCACAGAGGAGTCAGGGATTGATTTTTGGCATCACAATGGCGCTTTTGGAGAGCGACTGCTGCCCGAGACCATGGGTGGTGGGGTGGCTTTTTTCGATTTCAACAACGACGGGCATCAAGACCTCTTGTTTGTTAATGGCAGCGATTGGGATTTTGTTGAAAACCGCCAAGAACGCCCTGGGGTCATCTTGTATGCCAATGATGGGCAAGGTCACTTTAAAGATGTCACCAGCCAAGCCGGTCTTTCTGATCTTGATATCTATGGCATGGGGGTGGCGGTCGGTGATTATGATGCCGATGGTTGGGTCGACATCTACATCACCGCCGTTGGCCGAAATTATTTATTGGCCAACAAAAATGGGGGTTTTGTCGATGTGACAGACTCGGCTGGCGTGGCAGGTGGTCAGGATGACTGGAGCACCAGTGCTGCTTTTTTCGATGCTAACCAAGATGGCCATCTCGATCTGTATGTCGCCAACTATGTGGTTTGGTCGCGGGAGATTGATATTGAGGTGGATTATCGCTTGACGGGCATAGGGAGAGCGTACGGACCACCTTCGAACTTTCGAGGCACTCAGCCCTTGTTTTTTATCAATCAGGGCGATGGCACTTTCATTGAGGCCGCCCAGGAAGCAGGTCTACATGTCACTAACCCAGTGAGCGAAGATGGGGTGGGTAAAGGATTGGCGGTCATCCCGGTTGATCTTAACCAAGACGGACTTCCGGATTTGGTGGTGGCGAATGATACAACCCGTAATTTTGTTTACATCAATCGCACTGATACGGCTGATCCGAAAACCGTGAAGTTCGAGGAGCTTGGGACAGAGCTGGGGCTTGGGTTTGATCGGAATGGCATGGCCACGGGAGCCATGGGCATCGATTTTGCTCACTTCAACAATGATGAAAAGTTGGCCATTGCCATTGGCAATTTTGCCAATGAAATGAGTTCTTTTTATGTGAGTCAAGGATCATCGGCTCAGTTCAACGATCAATCCATTGGTGTAGGTGTTGGTGGTGCAACGCGCTTGGCACTGACCTTTGGTGTGTTTTTCTTTGACTACGACTTAGATGGTCGCTTGGATTACATGCAAACCAATGGCCATGTTGAAAATGAGATCAATCGGGTACAGGCCAGTCAGTTTTATAAGCAACCGGCTCAGCTCTTTTGGAATTGCAGCCCTGGTTGCGACCGTCAATTCATCCAAGTCAATACTGGGCAGATGGGTGCATTGGCCGAACCCATTGTGGGTCGTGGTGCGGCCTACGCGGATATCGATCGAGATGGTCGTTTGGATGTGGTGTTAACCCAGATCAACGGGCCGCCTTTGCTGCTGAGAAATGAAACCCAGACAGAGCATAATTGGGTTGGCTTTGAGCTTAAAGGGCGCTCACCAAACCTTCAGGCCATTGGAGCACGTATTGAAATTAAATTAGGCGAGGAGGTCTTGACCCGCCACGTCATGCCCACCCGGTCTTATCTATCTCAGGTGGCGTTGCCAGTGCATTTTGGCTTGGGTGCATTCAACGCGATCGATGCCATCACCATCACCTGGCCAGATGGTTATCGTCAGTCCTTAGGTGATATTTCGATTAATCAGTACCACGTTATTCACGATGTGAGGAAACCAGAGTCGCAATGAAGTCGTTACATCATGTATTGATGGCCGTCAGCTTGGGTTCAGTGTGCACTATTGCAGTGGCCGAAGCGCCTTGGTTTATTGATGTCACCGAATCAGCGGGCATTGATTTTGTCTATGACAATGGCATGAACGGTGAGCATTACTTTGTCGAGATCATGGGCGGTGGTGTGGCTTTGCTTGACTATGACAATGATGGGTTATTGGATATCTATCTTGTTCAAGGAGGTGCGTTAAGACCTGGTCTTGAGTACACCGATCGAGTGAAAAGCGATCGACTCTACCGCAATGAGTCCTATCAGGAAAATGGCCAATGGGTGATGCGTTTTCGGGATGTGACAGCGGCTTCAGGCATTGACGCCAGAGGCTATGGCATGGGGGTGGCTGTTGGAGATTACAACAACGATGGGCATGTCGATATCTATGTCATGAATTTCGGCCCCAATCAGCTGTGGAAAAACAATGGGGATGGGACCTTCACGGATGTGACTGATGAGACAGGCACACAAGATGCCCGTTGGAGTGTGAGTGGCAGTTTTGTCGATTTGTATGGCAATGGGTACCTTGATCTGATGGTGGTCAACTATGTGGACTATGCCGTAGAGACACATCAGCCATGTCGATCAGCAACCACCTCGAAAATAGACTATTGCTCGCCATCTGCCTATACGCCCATCTCAGATAGCTTATTTGAGAACTTGGGCAATGGGCAGTTTAGAGACATCAGTCAGTCTTCGGGTATTTCTAAAGTGGAGCGCCACGGTTTGGGTGTGGTAGCGGCAGATTTCAGCGGTGATGGCCGCATTGAACTTTACATCGCCAATGATGGTTCGCCCAATTCTCATTGGATCCATCAGGGCGATGGTGTGTGGATAGATGATGCGTTTATGGCAGGGAATGCGGTCAATGCCGGAGGCGTCATGGAGGCGGGCATGGGCGTTGATGCTGCTGACTATGATCGGTCAGGTGCAGAGGACATTTTCATCACTCACATGCGTGCTGAGACCAATACACTGTATCAAAACCAAGGCAATGGTTGGTTTATGGATGTCACATCACAAGCAGGGCTCGGCACACCCAGCCTAACGGCCACTGGGTTTGGCACTGCTTGGTTGGACATAGATAACGATGGCTGGCTGGATTTGGTGGCAGCCAACGGCGCGGTGGTGGTTGAAGAAGCTTTGGCCAATGCGGGTGATCCTTATCCTTATCATCAGCCCAACCAACTGTTCAGGAACCTAGGCAATGGACGGTTTTCTGAAGTCACTGATCAGGCTGGGCAGGCCATGGATGCCTCATTGATCTCACGTGGACTCGCCGTTGGGGACCTCAATAATGATGGGCGCGCCGATTGGGTCGTGGTCAACATCAACGGTCCTGCGCGTGTGTTACTTAACCAAATAGAGAATGGCCACCATTGGGTAGGTTTTGAACTCTTTGATCAGAATAATCAACGAGCCATCACCCAAGCCGTGGTCTGGCTTTTGGACGAAGAAGGCCAACACATCCAGCGGCGCAGAGCCAGAACAGATGGATCCTACGCTTCTGCACAAGACCCAAGGGTGCTGTTTGGCCTGGCCAATGAGTCTCAGCCCATCTCCATTGAGATACACTGGCCCGATGGCTCAAAAGAACGTCATCATGCGCTCAGCGTTGATCGCTATCACAGAATCTTGCAAGGCAGCGGTGAGCGCTTGCCTGAATAACCGAAACTTAAGGATGAAGCTATGAATTCGATCGTCACACCAAGGGCGATGGTTCTAATGATTTCGCTATTCTGGTCTATCTCGGGACTGGCGCAGTCAAACTTACAGCCAATGCCCTCTCTGGATCTTAGCGGCCTCTCAGCGCCCATTCGAACCGCGATCATGGAGGCTGAAGCAAACCTCCAAAGCATTCAAAGTATGGATGCAGAAGACAGGATGCTGGCAGGTGCCTATGGCCAGTTGGGGGATGTGCTGTTGATCCATGGCTTAAGCCAAGCCGCGAAGGTCGCCTATGAAAATGCAAAAGCACTGGAACCTCGTCGATTGGATTGGCCTTATCTCCTGTCAGTGATCGCGCTTGAGCAGGGGGATGCAGCCAGAGCATTGGCTGAGCTCAATCAGGCGCTGGACTTAGATCCTTGGGATCGAGCCAGCTTGATTCGACGCGGGCGTTTGCTGTTGGCCGAAGGCGACGCAGCTTCTGCACAAAATGATTTTTCGCGGGTGCTGCAATTGGACCCAGAGTCGGCTGCGGCCATGGGCGGTTTGGGCGAAGTGGCTTTACAACAGCAACAGTTCGAATCAGCAGTCACTTCTCTGCAGCAGGCCTTGGCGCGCCAGCCGAACGCAACACGCCTATACCAACCACTGGGGTTGGCTTTTCGAGGCGCTGGGCAGTTGGATGAAGCGCGGCAAGTGATGGGAGCCGTCGGTGATCGGGATGTGGCTTTTGTTGATCCTGTGATGGATCGGGTGCGCGAGCAATCCAGAAGTGCTCAGTTTTATCAAGAGGCTGCATTGGCGGCTGCAGAAGATGGGGATTTGGTCGGTGCTCGGACTTTGTTGGTTCAAGCCTTGACGCTTTCCCCCAACGATCCTTTGATCATCACCAACTATGGAGAGGTCTTGGCCAGGGAAGGCTTGTTGCCTGAGGCCAGAGAGGCATTTTTAAAACTAATTGAACTCGAGCCCAACGATCCAGAGGCTTGGTTTTATTTGGGTCAAATTGAGGAGCTGCTCGGACGAGGCCAAGCAGCCACCGTTGCATACCAACGCTTGGCAGAGCTAGATGGCACTGATCGACGGGCACGCGTTGGATTGGCGTTCGTGGCTTTGGGCAGTGGAGATTATCGGGATGCCGAAAGCCGATTTGCTGCCTTGGTTGAAGATGCTTCGGATGCTGATGAACGGTATCGGATGAACTATTGGCATGCCATCACACTGGTTGGTTTAGAGGAGTATCAACAGGCTGACCGCATCTTTGCTGCTTTGATGGCGCAAACTGAGTTGGACGATTTTGATGTGGTGATGGCGCGCGTTCGCCTCAAAGCCACCGTGTTGGGTGATTCAACAAACCCAGATCAGATGTTGGAGTGGGCCGAGACGGTCTATGACGCATCTCCTGGGATTGAATCAGCAGCCACCTTGGCGATGGTGTATGCGCGCACGAACCGTTTCCTTGAGGCTCAAGATTATCAAGCCCAAGCCATGTTTGAAGCTTTGCGTGATGGGCGCTTGGCTTCACGGCCTGATTTGACAGAAGAGATGGATGCCTACCGTCAAGAGCAGGTGGTTGGGCGCCCTTTCGGACAAGGGCACCCCGTTTTTTCATACCGTGCTTTGGATTAATGAAATCGCCAGAAGATCCAAACCACACAGAATCCCAATAAAAAGATGAGGCCCATCCACGATAGGACTTTGAGTTTGCGAGAGGGTTGGTGTTCAACAGACACCCACGGACTGGTGATCAGCCTTAGATTCATCCACGCAAGGATCGGGGCAGATAGAAAAGATACGGTGGTGGCGAAGTCAATCAGCCGTGTGAATTGTTGACCAAAAAACGCAATGATCAATAGAGCGCCTGTGCTGATCATGACCAGTGTCAGCGTGTAGCTTCTTGTCGTCATTGAATGTTGTGGCGATGTTTTATTTGTGGTGCTTGAATCCAACGTTGACCAAAGCCCATGCAGTACACGTGGATAAGCATCCATGACTGCCAATGTGGTGGAGAACATCGCGCTCAAGGCAGCCAGTCCGATCAGGAGATGAGACCACTGGCCGAGGTTTTGGGTGTACAGGCCAATCAAGGTCGATGAAAAAGCCACCGCCCCATTGGGGAAACTCAAGCCTGCACCATTCATGACTGCAGCGCCCAAGAGCACGAAAACCAGTGCTGATACAGTGGCGGTCACATAACCCAGTCGAAAATCAAATACCGATTCTGTCACGCTTGGTTTGTGCCCAGTTTGTTTTGAGCGCTCAAGTGTCCAAAGCGAGTGCCAGACCGCCACATCCAAAGGGATGGGCATCCATCCAAGTAAGGCCAACACAAAAGCGATGCCTGCACCTGTCCACACCGCATCCCAGTGGAGTGCTGGATTCAGCGGCGTCCATGCATCGAGCTGGTTTAGTGCCAGTAATGTGGCAAGGATGGTCGAGAGCATCAAAAAGCCAATGATGAGTTTCATGATGGCATCCAAGCCACGGTACTGGCCGAAGCTCAGCACAAACAATGAGAGCAACAACACCCCGACAGACAGCCAAGTCGAATCCACTGACAAGTTAAACACCACGCCGGCAAGCCCTGCTGTGACCAATGTGATGCTTCCCAAAATAACGAACATGGTCGATAGGGTGATCAATGCAAACAGATAAACGGCCCATGCGCCCAATCGACGAAAACCGACCAGCATGGACTCGCCAGTGGCAGCCGCATAACGAGGCCCGAACTCTAAGAAGGGGTACTTAAAGAGGCAGGCCAGCAAAATTAAAAATATCAGCGACGTGCCGTAATCCGCACCAGCCCGCGTGGATTGCACCAGATGCGAAACCCCAATGGCAGCCCCTGCCATGATCAGCCCAGGCCCAATCGCTTTTCTCAGTGTCGATGACATCAGAACCTCACGAGCATGACTGCGGTGATGATGACCGCACCAATGAGATTGAGCATCAATCCTTCGGACATCATTTGTTTGACTGTGACCCTGCCGGATCCATAGACCACAGCATTCGGTGCAGTGGCCACTGGCAACATGAACGCACACGATGCGCTGATCGCCGCTGGAATCATCAACAGCTCATGCGGTATATCGGTGGCCACTGCGGTGGCTGCCAAAATCGGCATCAGTAAAGAAGTGGTGGCCGTGTTGCTGGTGACTTCGGTCAAAAATGTCACACCCAAACAGAGCATGAGCACCATCAACCAAACAGGCAGCAGCGATACGACTGAGAGTTCCTCGGCAAGCGCATCGCTTAAGCCCGTCTCAATAAAAGCAGTGGCAATCGTGATGCCACCCGCAAAAAGAATGAGCACACCCCAAGGAATGGCTTGAATGGTCTGCCAATCTAAGAGCCTGGCTGGCTGATGCTTATCGCCATTGGGAATCATGCAAAGCAAAACCACGGCGAGCATGGCCACCGAGGCATCATTGGCGTACGGGAGTCCTAACCACTCCTGCCAGCCTCCAAAGGGTGCAGCGCGGGTCATCCAGGCCAAAGCCGTCAGTCCAAACACAACCAACACTCGAATCTCTGCGCTGGTCCATACCCCGGGTGCCTCTAGGATCGGCAGCTTGCCCGCACCGATGCGACGTGTGAGCCAGAGAAACATCACGGGTAAAAATAAGAATATCACCGGCAGACCAAACCCCATCCATTGAGGAAACGTTGTTTGCACCCCAAATTGGGCCTCTGAGACCTGCATGTAGATGAGGTTGGGCGGGGTGCCGATCGGTGTGCCCGTGCCGCCTAAGCTCGCTGCATAGGCAGTGCCTAACAATAATGGAACAGTTAATGGCTTTAGCCTATCGTTTTCTAAAACGGCCAAGGCCACCGGCAGTAACATCAAGGTCGTTGCGGTGTTGGAGATCCACATCGAAAGCCCAGCGGCGGCCAGCATAAACCCGAGCACTAGGCCTTTTTGACCCAAGCGCGATGAGAGCCGAATCATGACCAGCGCCAAGCGGCGGTGTGCCCCTGACTTGGCCAGGGCCCCAGAGAGCATAAAGCCCCCCAATAGTAATAAAATCAATGGGCTACCATAGCTCTGAGCGACCTGAGTTGGCGTTAAAACGCCCAGTAGAGGAAACAGCGCCATCGGCAACAGCGAGGTCACAGGGATGGGCACGGGCTCAGTGAGCCACCAGATGGCGCACCATAGGGTGACCGCGGCGGTGACCGCCGCGGGAAAAGGCAGCGCGTCAAAGGCCAAGAGGCCAGCCAATAGAGTCCCGCTGGCCAGAGGCCCCAGTGTCAACATCAGTTGTGGTAAGGTCAGATTTCGCAACATGGGGTTGAGTCTAGCTCACCCGAAGTTGCTTGCAAAATTTAACGAATTGTTCATATCATTAGAAACCGGCCGGCAAAGGAATAATCCTTTGTTAGAAGCCGAAACACAAAACCTTTAGCTTCGGGGAGAAAATCTGATGAAGTTACGCCTTTTACTAGGTTCTTTGGTATCGGCGTTTGTGCTGGCCGCTTGTGGTGGCAGCTCAACCGTTGACCGTGCAACACCCCAAAACCCAGCCACCAATCCAGGTGGTGGTCCTGTCACTGCTGTGCTGACTGCGCAGTTTGATCCGTCGAATGGCGTTTTGCCTTTCCCGAACAACTTGCTGTTGTCAGGCTCAGGTGATTTGACTTTGAATCCTCCCGTGGCGGATCCCACTGACTTCGGTGATCCAGCGGTGGCCCTGAGTGCACTGGATGGTTTTAGCACTGTTGCACCTTGGAGTTTCTCGTTTGATCGTGCCATTGATCCATCTACCGTGGTGCCAGGCAGCAGTGTTAGATTGTTTGAAGTGCAGTTGGTGTTTGGCACCATCGCCGTTCAATCCATCAACCGTGAGCTGACACCGGGCGCTGAATATGTGGCTGTGGCTTCAAGCCCCACCAGTGTGGCCATTGTCCCCACCCAGCCGCTGCAAGAAATGACAGCGTATATGGCGGTGGTGACCAACGGCATCACTGACCAAGCAGGCAATGCTGCCACACCCTCGCAAACTTACTTTTTGACCAAGCGCACCACGCCTTTGGTGGATGCCGCGGGTAACTCGACCGAGCCATTACTCCCCAATGCCTCGGCCAGAGCGCTTGAGCCGCTTCGTCAATTGGTGAATGCGCAAGAATTCGCAGCCGCATCGAAGGGCATCAATCGTGACAATATCGTGTTGTCCTTCACAGCCACTACTCAAGCAGTGACACCTGTGCTGAATGTGATTCGCTCGCAAGCCACATCGACCACCAGCCAGATCGCCCAAGCTTGCCCAGCACCCAGCGTCTGTTTGACAACAGCCTCCGTGCTACCAGCAGGGGCATCACCAGGTATTGCTGACATCTATATTGGTGTGACCCAAGTGCCTTACTACCTGGGCGTTCCGAGTCAGACCAAGCCCACAGCCCCGTTGACTGATTTCTGGAAAGCGGCGCCAGGCGGTTATGTTCCACCGTTCAGTGGCTTAGGTCTTGATCCAACGTCGACAAATGTCACGGTGGCCAACCCCATTCCAGTGAAGACGGCCGATCAGATGGTTCCTGTGATGATCACAGTGCCCAATGCGTCTTCAGGCCGCATCAAACCAGCGGCAGGTTGGCCAGTCGTGATCTTCCAGCACGGCATTACAGGCAACCGGACTCAGGCGCTGGCCTTGGCCGATACCATGGCCTCCATTGGCTATGCGGTGGTCTCCATTGACAAGCCATTGCACGGGATCTCAGATCCAACCAATCCGTTCTACATCAAGAACAGCCCATTTGGCGCTGTGGCTTCAGAGCGCACCTTTGACTTGGATTTCCAAAATAACCAAACAGGCGCCACCGGCCCTGATGGCATCATCGACAGCTCAGGTGCTTGGTTTGTTAACTTGGGAAGCCTGTTGACTGCTCGCGATAACTTACGACAGGCGCAAGCAGACTTGTCAGTGCTGGCACTGAACATTCCGAAGATGGACATCAGTGGCGATGGATTGCCTGACTTTGATGGCTCAAACATCAACTTTGTCGGACTGTCTTTGGGTGCCATGAATGGCATTCCATTCCTCGCTGTTGAGCCCACGGTCAGCAATGCTGTCCTGTCGGTACCTGGTGGCGGCATCGCCCAGTTGTTGTCTGCCTCTCAAAGTTTTGGGCCAGTGATTCGTGCAGGTTTGCAAGCTGCAGGTGTGGCTCCAGATTCGGCTGACTACAACCAATTCTTGTTGATCGCTCAAACGGTGCTTGATTCAGCCGACCCGATCAACTGGGGTGCGTTAACTGCTGACACCAACAGCGTGTTGTTGCAACAGGTCAAAGATGACGCCGTGGTTCCGAATGCAGTGGCCAGTGCGCCATTGGCAGGGACCGAGCCATTGATCCGTGTGATGGGCTTGGATGCCATCACGCAAACCACATCGGCTGCTGCGGGTATTCGCGGTGCGGTAAGAATGATTCAGGGTGGTCACGGTTCATTGCTTGATCCATCAGCAGGCCCAACGGTCACTGCTGAGATGCAAGGTCAAGCGGGTAGCATGATTGCCACTGGCGGTACTACGGTTGTGATCGGCAACTCATCGCTGATCAAAACAGACTGATAGGACAGGGAGAATAGAACATGAAACGGCTTAAACTAAATAACACACGGCAAGCCCGGATCTTGAGCCCCTGCCTACTGGCCGGTGCGATCGCGTTCGCGGTATCTGGTCAGAACGCACAAGCGGCAGACTTAAGTCGCGGTGACTTTTCGATCAACTTAGACACAACCATCAGTTATGGCATTGGTATGCGCATTGCTGATCGTGATGATGATCTGGTGGGTAAGTGGCGCTTTAATCCAGCAGTGGCTGCTTTGCCCGTCTCACAACAGATCGCATCACCCGGTCGGTTCTCAACCAACTCAGATGATGGCAACGTCAATTTTGATCGTGGTGATCTGATTTTTAATGCAGCGCGTATTACCTCAGAGCTTGATATCCGTTATGAGCGCTATGGCGCTTTTATCCGCGGTAACTACTTTTACGATTTCACCCTAAATAAGAAAGGTTGGTTGTCTCAGGGCGCTAAGGACAAAGCAGGTGAGCGGGGTCGTTTGCTCGATGCCTACGTCTTTGGTGATTTTGATGCGCCAGGTGATCGTCTGTTGTCACTTCGTTTGGGTCGTCAGGTAGTGAGTTGGGGTGAGTCAACATTTATTCCTGGCGGCATTAACTCGATCAACCCTGCTGATATCACTGCTCTTCGTACCGCTGGTGCCGAGCTTCGTGATGCCTTCTTGCCGCAGAACATGTTGTGGGGCAGCATTGATTTGACATCGAGTCTGTCTATGGAAGGTGTGGTGTTGTTCGAGTGGGATCCTGTGGAAGCAGAGCCAGTCGGTACCTACTTTGCAACCAATGACTTTGCAACCGCCGGCGGTCAGTATGCGATGCTGAACTTTGGTTTGGTGCCGCAGCCCGTCAGAAACCCTGATCTTTACCCCTCAGTGTGTGGTGCAGGTAACTTTGGCGCCAGTGACATTGGCTTGCCACCCCAGTTGGTGGCGTTAGGCTGTAGCGCTGCATTCCCGCGTGCCAAAGACAACCGGCCAAAAGACACCGGTCAATACGGTATCGCGCTTCGGTATTTTGCCTCTGAGCTCAATGACACAGAGTTCGGCGCGTACTACTTCCGGTACCACAGCCGCTTGCCTGTGCTGTCAGGCCGTGCGGTCACCAATACCTCGGCCACATCAGGTCGGGTGATCGTTGAGTATCCAGAAGGCATTAATCTGTATGGCTTGAGCTTCAACACCACCATTCCGGGTGGTTGGTCGATGGCCGGTGAAGTAAGTTATCGCGATAACGTGCCCATTCAGATCGATGATGTTGAATTGTTGTTTGCGGGTCTATCACCACTGAATGTGGCCTTGCCAAATGAGTACACGCGCTTTAGAAGCCAGCTCGGCTCTTATGGACCAGGTCAGTTCATCCCAGGCTATGAGCGCCAAGAGATGTCGCAAGCTCAGGTGACTTTCACAAAGCTGGTCGGCCCCAACAACTGGATCAACGCAGACCAAGTTGCCATGGTGGCAGAGGTCGGTGCGACCCATTTTTGGAACCTGCCGCCACAAAGCGAGCTTCGCTTTGAAGGCCCAGGTACTGATACCGGTGGTGGTCCAGACAGCTTCACCGGCGCGGGCAGAAACCCAGTCACCACACCAGGTGGTTTTGCTACTGATTTTAGCTGGGGTTATCGCCTAGTGATTGCGCCGACCTTTAACTCGGTGGGTGGTTCACCTTTTAATGTGACTCCACGGATAGCATTCAACCACGATGTATCAGGCGTCTCGCCAGGCCCGGGTGGCAACTTCATCGAAGGTCGTAAGCAGGTAACGTTGGGTGTGACGGTGGATTACCTGTCAACTTGGAGAGCTGGGTTTGCCTACACCAATTTCTTCGGTGCAGGCATCAATAACTTGCTCAGCGACCGAGACTTTATCTCGGCGTCCATCAGCTACTCATTCTAATGCGGAGGTCTTTTCTCATGACTGATTTATTCAAACTAACGAACAAAGTCCTCGCATCATTGGGCACAGGCCTTCTGGTGACTGGGCTTTCTGTTGGGGCCGTCAGTGCCCAAGAAGTGCCTGCTGATCAGGGTGATTACATTATTCCTAAGACCGCTGAGAACATTGCGCGTCTGGGCAATGACTTAACACCGATGGGTTCAATCCGTGCTGGCAATGAAGCCGGTACCATTCCTGCTTGGGATGGTGGCTTGACTCAAGCCGATTGGCCAGCAGGCTATGAGCCCGGCATGCGTCATCTCAACCCGTTTGCTGATGATGAGCCGCTGTTTGTGATCACAGGTCAAAATTACATGCAGTACTCAGGTCAGCTCTCAGCGGGTCAAATGGCCACGTTCGAGCGCTATCCAGACACTTATTTCATGCGTGTGTTCCCAACCCGCAGAAGCGCGTCGTTCCCAGAGCGCATCTATGAAAAAACCATAGAGAATGCCAGCAGCGGTCGTTTGGTCTCTGGTGGTGAGGGTGTGACGGATGTGGCAGAGGGTTTCCCTTTCCCATTGCCTCAGAATGCTTATGAGCTGATGTGGAACCATAAGCTCAAGTACAAAGGCTCGGGTGGTGTGCGCTACAACAACCAAGTCGCCCCCACAGCCGATGGCAGCTTCCAGTTGGTGAAATTGAGAGAAGAACTGCTGGGTCTGTACTACAAGCCTGGCACCACCATTGCTGATACTGGCAACATCTTGTTGTACTTCTTCCAAGAGGTCGAATCTCCAGCGCGTTTGGCAGGGAACATCTTGTTGGTGCACGAAACACTGAACCAAATGGAGCAGCCACGTCAGGCTTGGATCTATAACCCAGGCCAGCGTCGCGTTCGTCGTGCACCCAACGTGGCGTATGACAACCCAGGCACAGCGTCAGACGGCTTAAGAACCAACGACATGACCGATATGTTTAACGGTGCGATGGACCGCTTTGACTGGAAAATCGTGGGTAAGCGCGAGATGTATGTGCCCTATAACGCCTATGATGCGCACAGCGGTGACCTGACTCCAGAAGACTTGGTGCGCCCGGGGCATTTAAATCCCGAGTACATGCGCTATGAATTGCACCGGGTGTGGGTGGTTGAGGCGACCTTGAAAGAAGGCACGCGTCATATCAATTCTCGCCGTACCTATTACTTGGATGAGGACAGCTACCAAATTACTCTGATTGATCACTATGATTCCAGAGGTCAGTTGTGGCGTGCTTCTGAGTCGCATTCGATTAACTACTACGATGTGCCCACCTATTGGAGCAGTATTGAGACGCACATGGACCTGTTGTCAGGTCGCTATGTGGCCACTGGCATTGACAACAATGATCCAGTCAATACGTTCAACCAAGCACTGTCAGATAGCGACTATACCCCGCAAGCTCTACGCACTCGGGGCCGTCGTTAAGCATCATTGATCGATGAACAGCCGGCCCCATGATTTGGGGCCGGTTCTTTAGTACAAGACTGGAAAGCGAGGCGACTGTCGGGTCCTGTTGGCTTTCTTCGGATCAAGCGCAGTCTTCTCGGCAACTCCATTGCCGAAGAGGTTGTATCCCATGCGCCACCTGCGCCGATTATTAAACGACACTCCCATTGCACTGCTGGCTGTTCTTGCTTTGCTGGTAACCCCTTCGGTCTCGGCACAAGAAGAAATTCTTCCCCGTCCTGCCTATCACGCACCCAAAGCCACAGAAGCACTGACCCTAGATGTGATTGAGACAGGCTCAGGCTGGGTGGCCGTGGGAGAACGGGGTCATGTGTTGTTATCAGCCGACGGCGAGGTTTGGACTCAGGCAGAGTTTGTGCCGGTGCAATCGACACTGACACGGGTGGTGGAGGCAGAGGGACACCTGTGGGCGGTGGGGCATGATTCAACCATTATCCACAGCCATGATGGGGGTCAGACCTGGGACCTTCAGAACTTTGAGCCAGAGCTTGAGAAACCCTTGTTGGATGTTCATTTTCTCAATCGCATGGAAGGCTTGGCGATTGGTGCCTATGGGCTCTATTTGACTACGGACGATGGGGGAACCACTTGGGAAGAGCTCAATATGGCTGATCTTATGATGTCCGAGGCCATTGATTGGGAGGCCATTGAGGCCAGCGTCTTGGCTGAAGACCCAGATGCGATGGGTTTTGATCGTGGCTGCTATGAGTTCATGGAGTGCCACCTCAACGCTTTGCTCGATCTCGGTGACGGTCGCTATATGATCGCGGCAGAGCGAGGCTATGGGTTTAGAAGCGTGGATGCGGGTCAAAGCTGGGAGAGTTTTCGCTTTACCTACCCAGGGTCGATGTTTGGCTTGATCGATACCAGCGAAGGGATCTTGGCCTTTGGGCTTCGCGGGCAAGTGCAGTTGACCCAAGACTTCGGGGACTCTTGGCAGTTACTGGACTCACCAACACAGTCCACCTTGTTGGCTGCTGCACAAGATACGGATGGAACGATTTTGATGGTGGGTGCTGGGGCTGCTCGATTGCGATATAACCCGCAAGAAAAAAGTTTTGATCTGACAGAGGATCGATTGGGCAATGCGATTGCCTCGGTGGTCTTCACTGCAGAAGGTAAAGCCGTCTATGCCGGTGAGGAGGGCATTAGCCATGAATAAAGGAAGTGCCTTCAGTCGTAAAGTCGCTGATGCTGTTTTTAGCATCCGACCACTGATTTTGACCCTGTTTGGTTTGGGCACCGTGGCCATGTTGGTCATGATGCTGCAGTTGCGGGTGGATGCAGGCTTTTTAAAGCAGCTCCCGCTTGATCATGAGTACATGCAAACCTTCATGGAGTATGAGCGTGACTTTGGTGGTGCCAACCGCGTGATGGTGGCGCTGGTGGCCGAAGACGGGGAGATGTTCACACCAGAGTTTTTCGAGGACTTTGAGGCCATCACCGATCGGGTATTTTTTATCCCAGGTGTGGATCGAGCCAGTGTGCGTTCTATTTTTACGCCGAATGTACGATTTGTTGAGGTGGTGGCTGATGGCTTTGCCGGTGGCAATGTGATCCCTGCTGATTTCGAACCCACCCCAGAAATGTTTGAGCGGGTTCGGGCCAATATGGTCAAATCCGGCGAGGTTGGGCGTTTGGTCGCAGAAGACTTTTCCGGTGCGATGGTGTGGGCCAATTTGTTGGAGATTGACTCATCCACAGGCCAGGGGCTGGATTACCAGGATGTCGCTGCCCAGCTAGAGGCCATCCGGGGTGATTTTGAAAAGGATGGGCATACCGTTCACATCGTGGGTTTTGCCAAGATTGTCGGTGACATCGCCGATGGTGCCCGAGGTGTCGTGGCTTATTTTGGTGTGGCATTTTTGATCACGGCTGTTTTGCTGTTTCTCTATTCAGGGTCTTTTTGGCTCACTCTGTTGCCTTTGGTCTGTTCACTCACTGCGGTCATTTGGCAGATGGGTCTCCTGAGCTTGATGGGCTTTGGGATCGATCCCATGAACATCTTGACGCCCTTTTTGGTCTTCGCCATCGGGGTCAGTCACGGGGTTCAAATGATCAGTGGCTGGAATTCCGAGAAACTGTTCGGGGGCCGAAGCCCGGTGGGGGTGGCCCAATCTGGCGCTGATCTAAGCCAAATCCCCATTGTCTCGAGCCTAGAGGCATCGAAAGCGACTTTCGCAAGACTGCTTGCGCCAGGCTCCATTGCTCTGATCAGTGACACGATCGGATTTTTGACGATCTTATTGATCAACATCCGCATCATCCAGGAGCTGGCACTGACCGCCAGTATTGGGGTCGCGGTGATTATCTTTACGAATTTGGTTTTGCTGCCCACTTTGCTGTCTTACATCCGTCTTCGGAATGAAGAAGGCATTCGTCAGCGTCAATACAACAAAGGCTTAAAGACCAGCATGGTTTGGACGCTTGTTGCGAGCTTTACCAGACCGCGGGTAGCGGTCATGACAGTGATTGGTGCGGTGGTGTTGTTTTCGTTTGCCTGGGTGAAGTCTCAGGATATGAAGATCGGTGATTCTCAACCTGGGGTGCCTGAGCTTCGTGAGGATGCGCGCTATAACCAAGACGCCAGATTTATCACCGAGAAATTTTCTTTGGGGACCGATGTGATCTCCGTGATCGCTGAGACCGTCCCTGAGGCTTGCACAGAGTCTTATGCCGTGATGGACGCCATCGACCGGTTCTCTTGGCGCATGGCCAATGTGGAGGGCGTTCAGAAAGTCATCTCCTTGCCGATGGTGGCCAAGGTCATCAATGCCGGGTGGAATGAAGGCAACCTCCGTTGGATGATTTTGCCTAGAAACCCATTTGTGATGCGGCAAAACTTAAGCAACATTGAAACAGGCACGGGCTTGCTGAACCGTGACTGTAGTGCGATGCCAATCATGATCTTCACTGAGGATCACAAAGCAGAGACGATTGTGCGAGTCATTGGGGCGGTGCGATCGGCCAAAGAAGATATCTTCTTGGAAGACCTTGATTTCACGCCCAGCGGGGAGGTCATGCAGGATTTGGTCGCGCAAGAGGGACAGGTCTGCGAGGAATGCTTGCGCTTTAGGTTGGCGACCGGGAATGTGGGTGTGATGGCTGCCACCAATGAGGAAGTTGAGGCTGCCCAAACGCCTATGCTGATCTATGTCTATGCAGCGATCATCATTCTGTGTTTGGCCACTTTCCGAACCGTGATGGGCACTCTATGTATTGTCTTGCCACTGGTCTTGGTCAGTTACTTGGCCTATACCCTGATGGCTTATATGGGCATTGGACTCAAGGTAAACACCTTGCCGGTGGTGGCTTTGGGTGTGGGTATTGGTGTTGACTACGGCATCTATATCTTCAGTCGGATGCGTGCGTTCATGCAAGAGGGCATGGGACTGGATGAGGCCTATATCCGAACCTTGAGGCTGACTGGCCGGGCGGTTTTCTTTACCGCTTTAACGTTGGCAGCCGGTGTGGGTACTTGGCTGTTCTCAGCATTGCAATTCCAAGCAGACATGGGTGTGCTGCTGGCCTTCATGTTTATCTTTAACATGATTGGTGCGATGTTGCTTCTGCCAGCATTGGCTCGTCTCTTATTGGCTTGGAAAGAGCCTTTAAACTAAGCCTGATACTGGTCAGAAGAAAAACGTGGGTAGCGCCAAAGATATTGCTCGGGCGCTACCCGGATGGCCTGTTCAATGGATGCATTCAGTGCGGTGGCAGCGATGACGGGATCACTGTCTGTAATGCTCGCATCCACCGGCCGAATCTCGATTCTAAAGCCTTTTCCCATCACCCGATAGCAAGACGCCATCAGCACATGGCACCCGGTTTTGTTTGCCAAGCGCCCGATCAGCGTCATGGTTAAGGCGGGGTGCCCAAAAAAAGGAGCCATCACACCATCCCCCAACTTGGGTTGTTGGTCAGCTATGATGCCGGCCGCTCCACCGGATCTCAGCGTTCTTAACAATTGGCGCATCGATTGAGAGCCACTGGCAATCAGCTGTCCGCCGAAGCGCTCGCGTGCAGAGCGAATCCATTGATTGAAGACTGAATCACTGGGTGCCTTATAAAGACCAGCCATGCTCAATTGGCGCATGCAGTAGAGGTTTAAAAGCTCCCAGTTCCCTAAGTGCGCGCCGACCAGTAGAAGACCTTTACCGGAAGCCATGGCCGATTCCACATGGTCCCAACCCAATACTTGACTGATCGCTTGGTCCACCCGGACACCGTTGCCATGCCAGATCAGACCTGTTTCCAGCGCAAAGCAGGCAGTATGGATGCTGCTTTGTTGCTTAAGGCTGGCTTTGGACTGATCATCCCAATCGCGAAAGGCAATCTCTAGGTTTCTATGGATAATCCGGTCTTTGTTTGAGCCTCGCCGCTGAATCAGCTTGGCACTCATCGGCCCCAAGGCATGGAGCCAAGCCACGGGCATGCGGTTTAAGATACGAAGAACCGTCTGGATCAGCACAAAAGCCAAAACGCGTTTCATATCATGAGTGCTTGGATGAGTATCATAAGTGCACAGGATATACTGCCAAGACCCAATAAGGAAACACAATGATCGGTTTATTACAGCGTGTCACGTCAGGCTCTGTGACAGTCGATGAGAAAGTCATTGGAAAGATTGATACCGGTATCGTCGTATTGGTCGGGTTTCAAGCTGAGGACGATGAATCCAAGATTCCGAGATTTGTTGAGCGTGTCTCGGGCTTTCGTGTCTTCTCAGATCACCACGGGAAAATGAATTTGAGTGTGGCCGATAAAGCAGGCGGTATTCTCTGGGTGCCCCAGTTTACGTTGGCTGCCGATACGAAAAGTGGCCGTAGGCCCAGCTTTCAAACCGCAGCAGAGCCGACTCGAGCACGAAGCTTGTTTGATCAACTGAAACATGAAGCCGTGGCCCAATTCCCTGCTTCACAGTTTGGAGTGTTCGGAGCGCACATGCAGGTTTCAATCAACAACAATGGGCCGGTGACTTTTTGGTTGGAGCTATAAGGCCTTGGCTGGCCTCAGGCATCAAAGCTTTGATTCAAAAAGCGTGCCAAAGTGTTTCGGCTGACACCCAGCAATTTAGCAGCTTTTGATTGATTGCCGCTGGACTGTTCTAGTGCAGCTTGGGCCATGGCCAGTTCAAAGTGACGCTTGAAGTAATCGAATGAGGCATCTGTATGTCGTGTTTGATGGAACGCAGCTTGAAGGGATTGGCTCCAGCTCAGAGATGGCAACAGCCCAGATGAGGCGGCTTGATCTTGTCGATACTCAGCCGGCAGGTCGTCGATTTGAAGCAATGAGGCGGGTGCTAGGACAGCCAGTGAATGACACAAATTCTTAAGCTCTCTGATGTTTCCAGGCCAGTGTAACTGGCTAAGGTGCATCAAAAGCGCCCTATCGACTTTCTTTTTGGTGACCTGAAAGGTTCTCGCCGCATCATCTAAGAAATGAGTAACAAGCTCAGGTATGTCTTCTTTTCGCTCTCTGAGTGGTGGGACGGTCACTGAAATGACCTTCAATCGATGATACAGATCCGCCCTAAATTGCCCCGATTGCACCAGGGTCTCTAAATTCTGATTGGTCGCCGTAATGATCCGTGCCTTGGCTTTCATCAGATCTCGACCCCCCAAGCGGTAATACTCGCCCTCTGCCAGCACCCGCAACAAGCGCGTCTGTAAACGCAGGTTCATATCACCAATCTCATCCAGAAAAAGGGTGCCATGGGCCGCTTGCTCGAAGCGGCCTATGCGCTTTTCATCCGCGCCTGTGAACGCTCCCCGTTCGTGGCCGAAGAGCTCGGATTCAAGAAGATCATCAGGGATGGCGGCCATGTTGATTGCGACAAAAGGACCCTCGGCTCTGGGGGAGTGCTGATGCAGGGCACGTGCGACCAACTCTTTGCCTGATCCTGTCTCCCCGGTGATTAGTACTGGCACATCGGTCTTAGATAGCCGACCAAGAATCCTGATCAATTCTTGAAAAGAGGGTGATCGACCAATTAGCCCAATCGATCCTGTTTGTGTATCAGGGGCGGGTGTGCCATTGGCGGTTGCTTTCTCAATCAGTCGTCCAACTTCGTCTAGGTCAAAGGGTTTGGCTAGAAACTCAAAAGCACCGCCTTGGAAGGCGCCAACGGCTGTTTTTAAATCTGAGTACGCGGTCATTATGATGACAGGCAGGTCTGGGTGATCCGCTCTGATGTCTTGCATCACATCAAGCCCGCTTTCACCGTCCAGGCGAATATCAGCCATGACCAGATCGGGTGCAGTCTCTGGATTGATGGTCTGAAAAGCGCTCATTAATGCTTGGCCAGTCTCGAAAGTCTGTACCGCTATGCCTTGAGCATTTAAGTACTCCTCTAATACATACCGAATCCCTGGGTCATCATCAATGACCCAAACCCGATTAGCCGACATGATCCGTCTCCAAGACCGAGGGTGTCATCAGTGGCAGCCTGAGAATGAACATCGCACCTTGTTCCTGGGGTTGGTGCTCAATGAGCCCCTGGTGCGCTCTGGCAATCTGCTGAGCAATGGCCAGACCAAATCCTGAGCCAGCACTCTTTCCGGTGACCATGGGCAGAAAAAGTCGGTGATGCAGATCATCGGGAACACCCAATCCATCATCCGTGATTGCAATCTTGATGGCGTGTTTGATCGGCGGTTCAACCATTGGGCTTGAATGTTCAATGCGGGTGCTGATGGTAATGCGGGAGGCTTTGGCTTGCGCGCTGTTTCTAAGTAAGTTTAAGAAAAGCTGATTCAGTTGTTCTTGGTCAGCCAGAATGGTTGGAATACTTGGGTCAAAATCCGCATCAATGGCCAAAGCGCCTTGAGCCTCTGCCATCACCAATTCGATGCTTTCTTGAATCAGTTGATGGAGATTAATTGGTGTTTTTTGGTGGCCTTGATCGTCAGAAAATCGCTCCAGCAACGCTGTGATTCGATCCACCCCCCGTTCAATCATGTCGGCATGTCGGGCAATGGCGCTGTCTTGGCTTTGTTTGGCAATCAATTGCGCACCTGCCTTAACACCGGCCAATGGATTCCTTATTTCATGTGCTAGGCCTCTTGCCATCAGGCTGATGTGCTGTTGCCGGTCGGCTCGGTCTGCACTTTGTCTTTGCCGGATTCGCTCAGTGATCGGGAAAAGCTCCAGTAGCAGGCTACCATCGCCCAGATCAGCCACGATGACATCCACCGCCAAACCACTTTTCGGCAGGTAGACCTCGCTGATTTGAACCGATCGTCCTGATAGGCTTTGCTTTAGCTTGCTTGATAGTTCAGGAATAAATGCGGTGATGGGTTGGTCAATTAACGAAGCTGATCCCAGTGCCAGCTGCGCCAAAGCAGAGGCATTGGCCCATATGATCGAGTGGTTAGCCCCGACACGGATCAACCCAGTCGAGAGTTGATCCGTGTGCGGTGCTGTCTGGCTCATTGAAAGATGTATCTTTCCAAGTACTTAATTAGCACGAGTAGTACATCTCAAACTCAATGGGGTGGGTAGACATTCTAAAGCGCGTCACCTCTTCCATTTTGAGTTTGATGTACCCATCAATCAAGTCATCGGAAAATACATCCCCAGCTTTCAAGAAGTCACGGTCTTGATCCAGCGCTTCGAGCGCTTGGTCCAGTGCATGACACACGCGTGGCAGATCGCGCTCTTCTTCAGGGGGTAGGTCATAGAGATCTTTATCCATTGGCGCGCCTGGATCAATTTTATTCATCACGCCATCTAACCCCGCCATCATCATGGCGGCAAAGATCAAATAAGGATTCCCTACAGCGTCCCCGAAACGAACCTCAATCCGACGTGCTTTGGGGCTGGCAACCCATGGCACCCGGCAAGATGCTGAGCGGTTTCTGGCTGAGTAGGCCAAAAGCACAGGTGCTTCAAACCCAGGTACCAGCCGTTTGTAGCTATTGGTGCTGGAGTTGGCGAAAGCATTGATCGCTTTGGCATGTTTAAAGATTCCGCCGATGTAGTGAAGCGCAGTCTCACTGAGCCCGCCGTAACCTTCACCCGAGAACAGGTTGGTGCCTCCTTTGGATAAGGATTGATGCACGTGCATGCCAGATCCGTTGTCACCGACCAGAGGCTTGGGCATGAAAGTGGCTGTATGGCCATGTTGATGAGCGACATTGTGGATGACATATTTCATCATCAACAGCTCATCGGCTTTGCGGGTTAGGGTGTTAAACCGGGTGCCGATCTCACATTGGCCGGCCGTGCCCACTTCATGGTGATGTACCTCAACTGGGATACCAATCGCTTCTAGGGTAGAGCACATAACGGAGCGAAGATCATGCAGTGCATCGACCGGCGGTACGGGGAAGTAGCCGCCTTTGACCTTGGGCCGATGGCCATGGTTGCCACCGTCATAGTCCTTATTAGAACTCCACGCAGCCTCTTCAGATTCAATCTGGAAACTGGCACCCGAGATGTCATTTTTCCAACGCACATCATCAAAGATAAAAAACTCAGGCTCAGGCCCGAAGAAAGCTTCATCAGCGATCCCGCTGGCCCGCAGATAGGCTTCGGCCCGTTTGGCCAGCGATCTGGGGCATCTTGAGTATGGCTGCATGGTTGAGGGCTCAAGGATGTCGCAATTGATGTTCAAGGTGGGCTGTTCTGTGAACGGGTCAATAAATGTGGCGGCTGGGTCCGGCATTAAAACCATGTCAGAGTCATTGATGCCTTTCCAGCCAGCGATAGAGGAGCCATCAAACATCTTGCCTTCGGTAAAGAAATCCTCATCCACGGCAGATGCGGGGATGGTGACGTGCTGCTCTTTGCCCAGTGTGTTGGCGAACCTCAAATCAACAAATTCTATGGCTTCATCGCGGATGCGTTTGATTACGTCTTCAGGTGTCATAACGGTCAGGCCCTTTGCTCGAAAAAATGGGTGTGATAGTAGGCGAACGTCTCAGCCTGTCCAGAGGAGGAGTAGACCAATGCGCTCGCCGCTCCCCTACATACATGCAATTATCGTGCCAAACATCAGATTGCTCAATCCAAGGGCATTTCCAGTCCCTGACGCGACCAATATGCTCAAAGTATAAACTAAAAGAGCAATAATTGCTCAATAACTGATCATTTCTTGAACAGGCTGTAAGTCCCTGTGATGGCCGCATGATCCAGCACATGGCCTTGGATCGCTTTGAGCACTTCGTGCCCATCAAAGGGTTGAGGCACTTCCAATTTGGCCACATCCAGCGCATAGACGGTAAACACATAGTGATGCAGGCGCTCATCGTTCCAAGGGGGGCAAGGCCCATCGTAGCCAAAATACTGGCCTGCCAAGTCTGGGTTGCCCTGCATGAATTGGGTGTAGTCATTGAGGCCTTGGCGAGCACCCGCGGGGCCTTTGGGCGAATTTTTTCCACCGGGTACCACACCCTGTCCGCATTCACCGGTGGCCAACTCTGTCACATGGGCCGGTATATCAATCATCACCCAGTGACAAAAGTCGACCCGGGGGAGATCCGTGGGTATGGTGCGCCCGGCTTGATTGACATCATCGGCCACACTTGGGACATCGGGATCCATACAGAGCAAGACAAAGGACTGGGCGTCTGACGGAAAGTCCATCCACTGGAGATGGGGGCTGATGTTGTCTGAAAAGACCATGGGCGCATCCTCGCCCATGCGGCCAAAAGAAAACCTAGGATCAATGGGAGTCTGGTCGGTGATGTCATGGGAGATCAGTTTCATGGGGTCCTCGCAATTTCAGATCAGTGTGGTTTATCCTAACAAGACTACCCACTGATGTGAGCACAAGCCATGATGCAGCGTATCTTGTTTTCCCTTCTTTTTCTGTCCCAAGCCCTTTGCATGTCTATTGCAATGGCCAACACCGATGAGCTCGGTCTGCCCACATCGTTTGAGCGCAATGATGCCATTCAATCACCCGAGGCTTTTTGGGGATTTGGTGTTGGCGAGTACCACCCAAGGCACGATGAAATCGTCGCCTACTTTAAGCACCTAGACGCAGCATCAGATCGGGTCAGCGTAGAAATAACAGGCTACAGCCATGACCGTCGGCCGCTGATGATCGTTACTTTTTCAAAGCCAGGGACCGATGTGGCAGCGGTCCGTGGACAGCGGGCGGAAAATGCCCGCGAAGCAGAGGGGCCCTTGGTGGTCTGGATGGGGTATTCAGTGCATGGCAATGAAGCTTCTGCTGCTTCTGCTGCGGTGCAGACGGCTTGGTACTTGGCCGCGTCTGAAGATGAGCAAGTGATCAACTGGCTCGATCAGATGGTGATTGTGATGGAGCCTGTGCTAAACCCGGATGGGCATGATCGATTTGCTCACTGGGTCAACATGCATCGAGGCCAACATCCATCCAAAGACCCCTTGGATCGTGAGCACAATGAAATCTGGCCCAATGGTCGAACCAACTATTATTGGTTTGATTTGAATAGAGACTGGATGCCATTGGTGCACCCAGAATCCAAAGCAAGAATGGCTCAGTACTATGCCTGGCAGCCACATGTGGTGACTGATTTTCATGAGATGGGTCCCAACAGCACTTACTTTTTCCAGCCAGGCGTGCCAGAGCGAAACAACCCACTGACACCGACAGAAGTATTTGATTTGACCGCCGCCATCGCGAGGCATCATGCCGAAGCATTGGATCAGGCCAAGGAACCTTATTACACCCGAGAGTCCTTTGACGATTACTACGTTGGGAAAGGATCCACTTATCCAGACCTCACTGGGGGCATCGGCATTTTGTTTGAGCAAGGCTCGGCACGGGGCCACATCCAAGCCACGGAATATGGTGATCGGACCTTTGCCGATGCCATTGCCAACCAGGTTCGAACCAGCGTTTCATCGCTGAAAGGGGCCGCCGCTAACGCCAAAGCGTTGAAGGATTACCAAGCCAGTTTTTTTGCCAGCGCGAGACAATTGGCCAAAAACAGCCAGCGCGCAGGTTGGGTGTTTTCAGACGGTGGCGATCCTGGCAAGGCCCAGATCTTGATCAATCGCTTATTGCACCATCAAATCACAATCCATCCAGCCACTGAGGCCGTCACCATCGATGGTCAAGAGTACAGTCCCTCATCGGCTTGGGTGGTGCCAGCCGATCAAGATCAGTACCGCTTGATTTCCTCTTTATTCGACCTAGTCACAGAGCTCTCTATGGAGACGTTCTACGACGTCTCCACTTGGCCATTGGGCCTTTCTTATGATGTGCCTGTGGCCTCAGTACGCCGTCTCCCAGCCATGGGCCAGGCGCTCAACACAGCACCTGAGGTCTCTGTGTCTGCCATCGACGATCAAGCCGTGGCTTGGTTGGTGCCCTGGGATCAGTATCATGCACCGGCGGTGCTCGCGCATTTGCTGGCAGAGGGCTATCGGGTGCAAGTGGCGACTGATCCGGTCCAACTTACAAGGCAATCTGAGGCCTATGTGCGAGGCTCATTGATTGTGCATCCGGGCATTCAGCCCAATCATTTGCCATCGGTGGGTGAAGTTCTCGCCAACCTCAGTCAAGACCGAGCTGTGGAGGTGGTTTCCTTGGCTTCTGGTCTGGTCACGGCGGGGCCTGATGTGGGTTCTCCATCGGCGCCCGTGATTCCTCACATCAGACCAGCGATGCTCGTGGGTGAGGGGGTCAATGTCTATAACGCAGGTTACATTTGGCATTGGTTTGATGCTTATTTAGGTCAGCCGATTGCAAAGATTGATACCCGAGACATTGGTCGTGTGGACTGGTCAGACTACACCCATGTGATTTTGCCTGAGGGATCCTATCAGCGCCTGCCGTCCTCGTTCGCTCAAGCGTTGGCTGATTTCGTGCGCTCGGGCGGTTCACTGCTGGCCGCACGCAGCGCTGCGCAATGGGTCGAGGGCTTGGATCTGGGTTGGTCATGGGTGAAGGCAGGTGAAGACAGCAACGATACGAATGAACGCCGTGCTTATGAAGACCACACATTGGATTTTGCCAGAGAGGTGATTGGTGGTAGCGCGCTGGCCATGGATCTCGACATCACGCATCCCCTCGGCTATGGGTATTCAGACAGCAACATCACTGTCTTTAGACGTGGCCGACATCAGCTCAAAGAAGATACGAACCACTACAGCCGAGCAGGGGTTTATCAAGACCCAGTATTGCGCTCAGGTTACCTAGGCGCAAACAATCGAAGCGCTCTGGCAGGTACACCTGCTTTGGTCGCAACACGCCATGGGCGCGGTGTGGTTGTTCGAATGGCGGATGATTACTTGTTTAGAGGGTATTGGTTAGGCTCGGAGCGTCTGTTTGCCAACGCGCTGTTTTTTAGCCCGCTGATTGGGACGACTCGTTTGCCGAGCGAGTAAAGCCCTCGCCGCCGGGTCTGGCGATTCGTTCTAAGGCCCGGCGGTCTAAAATCCGAATCTGCTTGCCGTGTACTTCGATGATCTTGTTGCGCTGAAAAGCCGACAGGGTTCTAGACACGGTCTCTATGGTGATGCCCAGATAATTGGCGATGTCTCGGCGGTCCATGCTGAGTTTGAATTGATCTGGGTCTTGGCGGCGTCTCGCCAGCCGTCGAGACAGGCTCATCAGAAATAAAGCCACCCGCGTCTTGGCTTCCAACCGGCCCACCACCAGCAACAACTCTCTGGTCTCTGCCATCTCCTCTGATAGGAGCCGGATCATGACCTCGTTGAGCTTTGGGCTTTCTTTGAGCATGCGAAGAAAATCAGCCATTGGAATATCACAGGTTTGGCTGTCTTCTAAGGCCACAGCAAAGCTTGGATGGACCTCAGAGGCCAATGCATCCAAGCCAATCACCTCGCCAGGCAAAAAGAAGCCAGAGACCACTTCTTCACCATCGGGTGAGATTTGGTAAGACTTGATGGAACCCGAGCGGACCACGCGAACGCTTTTCATGCGCTGTCCGGCATGAAATAAATGCTCATGCCGCTCGATACCTTGGTCGGGTTTGGTTGAGGCTTCTAAGATACCCAGTTCATCATCTGGTAATTCATGCGTGAAGCACAGGCTGAACAAGCTGCAGTCTTCGCAGGCCTGATTGTCCTTATTTAGAGGGGTGACTGACCCTTTCCGATGATTTGACTCGGACACTTAAAGATACCCTATCTACTCCTTCCTCGACCATGAGTATATCAATATCTTCTCATATTGGGTCAAGCGAGGGTGCTGATGGGGTCTGCTGGCTGGAATGTGCTGTTGATGGGACGGGCGAACATCGAGAGGAAAGACGGAAGACAGGTCAGGCCTTGGTCAGTGATCAGTAATTCACCCCCTTGCCACTTCATCAGGCCTTCTTTGACCCATTGCGCAATGGCTTCATATTCTTTCCCAAATTGATGTTTAAAGCAGAATAGGAATCGGCGTTGCAAAGTGTCAATCGGCAATCGAAAGCGGCAGGTCAATTCAGTGACAATCGCTTCTCTGATCAGGGTGTCCTGATTTAAGGGCCCACCTGATTCAATGGGCAAGTGTTGATTACGGAGCATTTGAAGATAACGCTCAGGCTTTTTTTGGTTGACTGTGAGGTATCGCCCCGTCTGACTGATGGCACCTAAGCCAATGCCGAAATGATCAAGGCATGGGGCAGGCACATAGCCCTCAACATCTAAACCCAGTTCATCATGAATAAAAGCCTGAGCCAAAGGGCAAGCCGATTGAGCAAAAGTGGCTGCACCAATCAAGTGATACCCTTGTGCGCGCAGTTTTTCCCATAGATCATCATGGCCTGATTGCGAGAGAGGATGAGAGACGTGACCAGAGCCACTCATCAACGCTTCTAAGCTGATGCGGGTAGGCTTTTGTTCGCTCCAATGATCCAGCCAATCATTCAGATTAGAAAGATCGAAGTCTTTGCATGACGTGATGCCAACGGTCACAACAAAATCCCGAGAGGTTACAGTTGGCAATTTGGGCAGAGACTTTGGGTCATCCAAGCGGTAGTCAATGTGGATGCGCTTGAAAGAAGTTGGCTCGACAAACAGATCATCATACAAAAGACCAGCGGGTGCCACTATGTTCAACAGTGCATCGTCAGCGATGGGGAAGTGCGATTCAATTCTGTGGACCAAATGACTAATCATCAAAGCCATGGGTTGGGGATCTTCGATGAAAATAGTGACCAATTTGACCCGCCGGTCTGCATCCAAATGATTGGCCAGGCGCTTAATGTGCTCAATCATGGGCGAGGCCCATTTTTGATAAGACAACCCAGTCCCTTTTTCGCTGGGGATATGAATGCTCAGCGCCAAATCATTCGGAATAGGTAGGCAATTTGATTCTTCTATGGCATCTAGAAACGCCCGGTCGCTTTGCGTCTTGGGTAGGTCACCTAAGCGTTGCTGTAATGGCACAGCAAGACCTGGCGCTGGCATCACACCACCTTGCGTTTTTAAAAATTGCGGCCAGCGCCATGAGTTCATGAGCTTAAGCCTAGGCCAGGACGAGGGAGTCGCATTTGATCGAAGTCAATTATGGTTGAGGAATCAGTCATTTATCTGGGCGCTACACAATCGGCGAGAAAATGCATCCAAGGATGATCGATCAGATGGATCAATAGGGGTCCCAGTGCTACCAACAGACCCGCCAGCGCCATCAATGCAGCGGCCAGCCAACGAAGGTCTTTGCGGTTGGTGGTGGATCGTGCTTTGAGGCCGATGAGCCCAGTGCCCAGAAGAGCTGGCGTGGTACCCAGCCCAAATGCGATGATCATCGCTGCTGTGGCGATTGGGTCGGCCAGCAGTACCGCGCTTGCCACCATGGTGTAGAGCAAGCCACAGGGCAGCAGTCCCCACAACATGCCAAGCCCCGTGGCCTGATCCAGCGTTTTAACTGGCAAGAACCGGCCAAACAAAGGCATCAATCTTTGAGTCACAGGCGCCATCCACTCCCCCAACCGATCCCTAAATCGACCAGGCATGGCGATAAAGAGCGCCATAGAAATCATTAAAACGCCCAACAGTGCGCGCATGACCATGGGGGCCACATCAGGTAGGAGCTGGCTGGGCAGGAGGCCGATCAATGTGGCCAACAGGGCAACCAATAAGTAGCTGGCCAAGCGACCGCCATGAAATCCAAACACCAACCCACCGCGGCCTTTGGGCACTTGAGCATGCAACATGCCTGCAATGCCGCCGCACATGCCGACACAGTGTGTGGAGCCAAACACACCGGCAATGAGGCCCGTCAAAAAAGCGGTTTCTGGATTCAAGGTTGCTCTTTGGATGAGTCTGTTGGCTCATCCTCATCCAATACGTCTAAGGCGGGTGTATCCAAATCATCGAATTGGCCGTTTTTGACGGCCCAGAAGAAAAACACCACAGCCAAAACCATGAGCACGATGGACAATGGGATCAAGACATAAATGATGTTCATAATGAGCCTGCCACTTGAGGCGGTGATTGATTCGATGATGGTGAGTTAGCCGAGGCGTCAATCGCACCCGCTTTCAGGCCGATCGTATCTTGTGCACTGATGCGGCCTGCCCGGCGGCCATTGAGCACCACCAGCAAGCTTGAGGCTGACATACCAATCGCTGCGGCCCATGGCGGGATCCAACCCATGGCAGCCAAGGGGAAAGCCAGCAAGTTGTAGCTGATCGCCCAAGTGAGGTTTTGGCGAATCACACGTTTAACTCTGGGTGCCAAGTCAAAAGCATGGTGGATGTGCACTAGGCTTTGACCTGTCATCACCATATCGGCCTGGGTTCGGGCGATGTCTGCGCCTTCGGCCAATGAGATCGAGACATCAGCCCCTGCCAAAATCGGAGCATCATTGATCCCATCGCCAATCATGACCACTCGAGCGCCTTTGGCTTGTAACCGTTGCATGAGCTCAAGCTTGTCTTTGGGTGAACACTCGGCGGCGACATGTGTGATTCCCAAACCTTCGGCCACAGTGTTCACTGCACTGGGCTGATCACCCGAAGCAAGCCAGACTTCAAGGCCTTTCATTTTTAGTTCTTGCACCAAGGCATGAGCACCCCGGCGAAGAGGGCTGTCTAACTCAAACCAGGCAAGGACACCTGTGTCATTGGCCAGCGCCACCCAGCTGCCTCGGTCCGGTGCGGTGAGCGTGCGACCCAGGACATCGCTGACAAAGCCTGGCTTCCCAAAACAGTACTCAATACCATCGATCTCCCCGCGGACACCCAGGTGCATGATTTCCTCTGGTTTGGAGACCAAAGCCCCATCATCAAACCCGCTAAATGCGCTGGCGATGGGATGGCGGCTGATGCGCTCTAAGCGCCCAACCAAGGTTTTCATCCAAACATCATCACAGGCTTGTCCTTGCTCATTGAGCTGTCTCACCACTGCCATGGTTGACTGGGTCAATGTGCCTGTCTTGTCAAAAATCACGTGCGTGGCTTTCGACAACGTTTCCAATGCGTTGGGCTCATTGATTAACAAACCCAGTTTGGCAAAACCCCGCGCCGCCGATGCTAAAGCCACAGGGGTCCCCAACGCCAAAGCACATGGACAGCTGACCACCAGAATTGACAACATGATGGGCAGGGCATGACTGGGATCAATGAACCACCATACTGTCCCAGCAACAACGGCACCGAGCAACACAAAAGCAATGAACCAGACAGCCACTTGATCGGCCATCTGTGCCACACGAGGCCTAAAGTGTCTGGCTTGGTCCAGCAGGCGAATCACGTCAGACAAGGCAGTCTGTTGACCTGTTTTTTCAACCTCTACCACCATTTGCCCCTGCTGTACTTGTGTGCCCGCCAGCACGCGATCGCCAGCTCTTCGACTGCGTGGCTTGGATTCGCCCGATAGCAAAGATTCATCGATGGCAGCTTCACCTTCGACAATGACACCATCGCTGGGTATGGTTTCACCCAAGCCCAGTTGCACCCGATCACCCACCATCAGCTCAATGAGCCCCACCTTTTCGGGGCCGTTTTTTGTCAGGCGGGTGACTTGGTTGGGCAAAGACCTAGCCAATGCCGAATGCAATTGCCCAGCATTTTGGCGGGTCACCATGACGGCATAACGCCCCAATAGCAAAAAGAAGATAAACATGACCACGGAGTCAAAGTAAGTTTCGCCGGAGCCAAAAAAAGTAATGCCAATGCTCGCGCTGAGCGCAATGAGGATGGCAACCGTGACAGGCACATCCATGCCCAGCCGGCCATGCTTTAGCGTGTTCCATGCCGATTTATAAAATGATTGACCTGCATAAAGTGCGACGGGTACGGCGACCAACATGCTCACCAGCTGGAAAAAGCGCGCTGTTTGTTCATCAATGTCTTGGAAAGCACCGATGTAGCCTGCCAACGCATAACTCATGACTTGCATCATGCCAAGGCCCGAGACCACAAGATACTTCAGCATCATCCGACGCTCGGCTTGATTGCGGCTGATGGATACGTTGTGGGCATCCAAGTGAGGCGTGTAACCCAAGGAAGCCAATCGCGCAGCGATTTGACTGAGCGGTGTTTGGTGGGGATCAAATCGAAGCATCATGCGGCCATCGCTGGTATCCACGGCCACTTCAAAAACCCCAGGCAGTGCCTTTAGAAATTTCTGAATCAGCCAAGAACATGCAGAGCAGTGGACATTTTCTAGCACCAAATAGAGACTGTAGATTCCATCGCAGTCGACCTTGGCATGATGGGCCAGCACCGCCTCGCGATCCCATGCAGTGAAAGCATCCGCGCCGATCAATTGATCAGATGGTTTATCTGGCAAAGCATCACGAAAGTCGTAGTAGCGATCGAGCCCAGCGCCTTGAATCAGGTTGGCCACCATCTGACAGCCATGGCAACACATGGGCCGATCGTGGCCTTGAATGTGTGCGATGAGCTCGACGCCCAGGGGAATTGGCTCTCCGCAGTGCCAGCACGTCGATGGCTTTGCATCTGTCATAGGCGATGCGGAAACAATGTAAGGCTACCCAAGTCCAATAAGCTGTTCTCAGGGGTAGACAGCCACCAAGTCTGAGCAAGGTCAAACACAATGGCCCGCGCTCGGGGGTTGGGCAGTTGGGGCAACTCACCTTGGTATCGGCCCTCATCGACATTGATGAGTCGAATGGTGATGTCCTCTTCGCTGGTGGCGGGGTGTTGGAACAACACCAAGAGGGTTCTCGGGAGTGGCTCATCGCTGCTGTGCGACAGCTCAACCACCAAGGTCTGAGCGCTGATCAAAAGCTGGCCTTCTAGACCCAGCGCTTTGGCTCTGGCAGCGCGTTGATTGGTATCGACCAAGCCTCTGGCAAAACGGGCATAGTCTCCGACCACCATTTCTGGTGGGTTGGACAATCCGATGATGAGCATGCTGGTCCCAGCGACAACTCCGAGGCCTAGAATACTTAAGAAAAACCAAACCCAGAGCTCTTTGTACCAAGGAAACTTTTTTGCGATGGGTGACATGGGTTCAGTCCAAGTTAGATGGCACGTAGAAGCGAGTTTCCACGGCTTTAATGATGTCAGAGTCTTGATCGGTCGCCACAATATCAATGGCTTGCATCCCTGCTGTGGCGGAGAGAAGAGGAATGGCCACAGTCAATGCCACATCCACAGTCTGCCCTGGCTCGACAGCAATGATTTGTTGGGGCTCAATCACAGTCAGCTCAGGGAGACCAGTGGCATCAATCGAGAGCCGTAAGGTTTCTTGAGCTCGGTTGGTTAGTTTTAGGCTGTAAGAGTTCTCAAGCTGATCCCCCACCACGCGGTATAAGGCGCTTCGATCCCTCAAGACATCCGCGATCAATGGTTCTCTGCCGGTTAAGATGACACCGATGAGTGTGGCCAGAGCCAACAGCGCTGCGACATAAATAAAAAGCCTGGGCCTTAAGATCCGCGTGGGCTTACCGGCCATGGCGTTTTCTGTGGTGTAGCGAACCAAGCCTCTGGGGTAGCCCATCTTGTCCATGACTTCATCACAGACATCGATGCATGCGGCACAGGCAATGCACTCAATTTGGAGGCCATCTCTTATATCGATGCCGGTAGGACAGACTTGCACACACGCTTTACAGTCGATGCAATCACCCAACCCCATGGCTTGATAATCCGCACCATGCTTGCGCCCACCTCTGGGCTCGCCTCGGGCCACGTCATAAGAGATCACCAAGCTGTTGTCATCAAACATGGCCGATTGGAAGCGTGCATAGGGGCACATGTATTTACAGACTTGTTCTCTCAAGTAGCCTGCGTTGCCATAAGTCGCAAAGCCATAAAAAGCCAACCAGAAGACCTCCCAGCCACCGAGGTCAAAGGCTGGGATCCGCATCCCTAGATCTCGGATCGGCACAAAAAAGCCCACAAAGGTAAAGCCCGTCCAAAGCGAGAACGTGACCCACAGAAATTGCTTGGAGGATTTTTTCCGAAGTTTGGTCAGACTCCAGGGTGCTTTGTCCAACTTCATGCGCTGGTTGCGGGTGCCTTCCGTGACCCGCTCCATCCACAAAAACACCTCAGTCCAAACGGTTTGTGGGCAGGCATAGCCACACCACAGCCTGCCTGCCAGCGCGGTAAAGAAAAACAAGCTCAACGCGGCCATCGCCAACAATAAGGACAAGATAAACAAGTCCTGAGGCCACAAGGTCAAGCCAAAGAAGTGAAATTGTCGGGCAGGCAGGTCGAATAAGACAATTTGTTGGCCTTGGACATTGATCCAAGGAAGCACGTAGAAAAGCCCCAGTAATACCCAAGCTGAGATGATCCGAAGACGGGAGAATCGCCCATATACTTCCCTTGGATAGACTTTGGGTGGTTTGACGTAAAGGGGGATGGATTCAGCCGGTTGAGACATATTTAACTCTGTTGTCTTTTGACATTAAAGCGATGGATGGGTCTCAGAAGTAGCCAAGTAAAGGTACTTGCTGAGGCTGTGGCCAACCAAAACATAAAAAAGGCGATGGTGTAACCACCGTGTCTTGAAATCTCAAACTCAGGAAAAGTGATGTCTCGAAGCACTAGGGGATCAACAAAAATAAAAAAGACCATGGTCGCGACCCCTGCAGAGAAAAATGAGGGCCATAAAATGGCCCCCAATCGATGAGTTAGAGATCTGGGCTGATCTTCTTTACTCATGGCTTAATGCCTCCTCGCTTTCAAACTTGGGCTGCATGCTTAAGATGTACGCAGCCACCAGTTTAGTTCGCGTCTCGCCTAAGAGGTCTTGTTGTGCCGGCATGACGCCATTGCGTCCGTGTTGGATGGTGTGCCGGATGTCCGCCAAGGTGCCCCCGTAGGTGTAAACACCACGGGTTAGGTTGGGTGCGCCCAGCATTGGATTGCCCAAGCCTTGAGGGCCATGGCAGGCTGAGCAAATCATGTCAAAGTTCTTCTTGCCCGCCGCGGCCATGGTCTCATCCACAGCAAGCCCCGCCAACTGCTGGACATAAGTGGCCACTCGCGTGACGTCTTGATCATTCAAAGCAGCACCAAAGCCCGGCATCACGGCTTGGCGACCGTAGTAGATGCTGTGCCAGATCTGATCGGTAGAATCACCCCAAATCCAATGATCATCGGTGAGGTTCGGATAGCCTTTGGCCCCCCTGGCATCAGAGCCATGGCAGGTCGAGCAGTTGTGGGCAAATAAATTCCGACCCACGCGAATGGCCTCTTCATTCATCGCCAACATTTCCAAAGGCAATACCGCCAGCTCTGCAAAACGTGCCTCAAAGGTTTGGTTGGCCACCGCCATTTCCTGATCATACTGCTCAGTTGAGCTCCAGCCTAAGCGTCCCTCATAGCGACCCAAGCCTGGATAAAGCACCAGGTAGGCCAGCGCAAAGATGACGCTGATGTAGAACAACCACAGCCACCATCTGGGCATGGGATTATTGAGTTCCGCCAAATCTTCATCCCACACATGACCTGTGGTTTCTTCACCTTCTTTGTTGGTGCCAGTGGGTACCTTCGCTTTGCCTGTAGAAATAAATAGCCAGACCATCACAGCGATAAAGACCAAAGTGATGGCAGCGACATACCAATGCCAAAATGCACTCATGATGATGTCTCCTCGCTGTGTGGGTTGCTTTTTGTCGGCAAGTCATCGTCCAAGGGCAGATGGGCTTGCTCATCAAAATCTTCTTTGCGCTTTAAGACAAACACCCAAATGGTGATGGCGATAAAGGCGATCATTGCAAACGCTGTGAACAGTCCGCTGGTCATGGTTTGCCCCCTGCCATTGCAGCGCTTGGGTTTTGGCCGGTCCACTCGGTGCCCAGTCCTTGGAGATAAGCCACCAAAGCATCCAGTTCGGTTTTGCCAGCCACAGCTTCAGCCGCACCCTCAATGACGGCATCGTCATAGGGGTCACCGATCATTTGGAGTACCCGCATGTTTTTCTGAAGCTGTTTGCCGTCCACCATGCGCTCAGCCAACCAAGGATAGGCTGGCATGTTTGAATCAGGCACCACGGCGCGAGGATCGACCATGTGGAGGTAGTGCCAATCATCGCTGTAGCGGCCGCCGACCCGAGCCAAGTCAGGCCCTGTGCGCTTGGAGCCCCATTGGAAGGGGCGGTCATAAACAAACTCACCAGCGACCGAGTAATGGCCATAGCGCTCGGTCTCTGAGCGGAAAGGCCGCACTTGCTGGCTGTGACAGCCATAGCAGCCCTCTCTAACATAGACATCACGTCCGGCCAGTCTCAGTGGGCTGTAGACTTGAACCCCGGGAGCTGGCTCGACCAAGGCGCCTTTGAACATCAAAGGAACAATCTCAACCAAGCCGCCAATGCTGATGGCCAGCACAATCAAGACCGCCATCACGCCAACATTTTTTTCAATCTTCTCATGCATGATTATTAAGCCTCCAAAGCTAGGCGTGGGCCGGTTGAATGACAGGCACCGCAGCGATTCTGCTCGGTGCGGTCTGCCAGGTCTTATAAAGGTTGTAGGCCATGATGAACATGCCACTTAAAAACACCATGCCACCCAGTAATCTCAAGAGATAAAACGGCTCGGTGAGTTTTAAGACCTCAATGAAGGTATAGGTCAGCGTGCCATCATCATTGAAAGTCCGCCACATCAAGCCTTGCATCACGCCCGCAATCCACATGGCCACGATATAGAGCACCGTGCCAATGGTGGAGGTCCAAAAATGCCATTCAATCAGGCGGGTGGAGTACATGGCTTTCAGTCCAAGAATCCTTGGGAACAAGGTGTATAAAGAACCGATAGAAATCATCGCCACCCAACCCAAAGCCCCAGAGTGCACATGGCCAATCGTCCAGTCGGTGTAGTGAGACAGGGCATTGACGGTCTTGATCGACATCATCGGCCCTTCAAAAGTGGACATGCCGTAGAAAGACAAAGCCACGATCATAAAACGCAAGATCGGGTCGGTTCTAAGCTTATGCCAAGCGCCTGAGAGCGTCATGATCCCATTGATCATCCCACCCCAGCTGGGTGCAAGAAGGATCAAAGAAAACACCATACCCAAACTTTGTACCCAATCAGGTAAGGCGGTGTAGTGCAAATGGTGAGGACCTGCCCACATATAGATCGCAATCAACGACCAAAAGTGAACGATGGACAGGCGGTAGGAATAGACAGGGCGGCCTGCTTGCTTCGGCACAAAGTAATACATCATCCCTAAAAAGCCAGCCGTTAAGAAAAAGCCCACCGCGTTGTGCCCATACCACCACTGGACCATGGCATCCACGGTGCCTGAGTAGATTGGATAGGAGTGTGTCAGGCTGGTGGGGATGGCTAAGTTATTAACGATGTGGAGCACTGCCACGGTCAGGATAAAAGATCCATAAAACCAGTTGGCGACATAAATGTGTTTGACTTTTCTCTGCACGATGGTGCCGAAAAACACCACGGCATAAGCCACCCAGACCAGCGCCACCAAAATCGCCAAAGGCCATATCAGCTCGGCATACTCGCGACTCATGGTCAGGCCCATGGGCAAAGTGATGGCGGCCCCCACAATCACCGCTTGCCAGCCCCAGAAGGTGAAAGCGGCTAACTTATCGGAGAACAGTCGCGTGTGACAGGTCCGCTGGACAGCATAGTAGCTGGTGGCAAACAGCGCAGACCCGCCGAAGGCAAAGATCACGGCATTGGTATGCAGAGGTCTCAGCCGACCGTAACTGAGCCATGGGATTTCCATGCTCATGTTGGGCCAGATCAGCTGAGCGGCGATCCAAACACCAACCAGCATGCCGACGATGCCCCAGACCACGGTCATCACCGCAAACTGGCGGACCACTCGATCGTTATACGTAGCGCTTTGAGTCATAAATGTG
>CAYWVH010000004.1:0-122512 GCA_964461845.1 uncultured Wenzhouxiangella sp. | reverse complement strand
CGATAAAAAAACTCTAATAGCAGCGCGCCCAAAATAATGATGAACGCCTGCAAAGTCCAGGGCGGCAACCCAATCCACTGACCAATGGCTTCAAAACTAAAACTCACGAGAACTCCTTCGCTAGCTGAGCCAAGGAATCACGCCAATGGCGAAACTCCGAGACCTGTAATTGCTCTTCAAAACTTAACATTGCACGGCCCGACAGGCCAGCCATCTTAATTGGATCAGGCATGGGCCAATCCAGATCGATCACGCGCTTGACGGATTCAGGGTCACATACAAGCACCAACTCACAACCCGCCTCAAAAGCCTTCTCCAGTCGCTTGGGAAGATCCCCTGCGCTGTGGGCGCCGACCATGTCTAAGTCATCGGAGACCACCAAACCACCGAACCCAAGCTCATTCCTCAGTCTCTCTTGGATCCAGGTCCTAGAAAAACCCGCGGGCAAGTCACATACCGCTGGATAAATGACGTGTGCCATCATCACCAGTGACAACTGATCTTTGAGCGCACGAAAGGGCATCTCATCTTGCTCAATCTCATGGATGGAGCGATGATCGATCACCGCTTCGGTATGGGTGTCTGCTGCCACTGATCCATGACCCGGATAGTGCTTGCCACACGCAACCATCCCAGCATCACGCATGCCTGCCAAATAATGGCCAGCCAAATCAATAACTGCCTTGGGAACTGTTGCCATGGCCCGATCGCCAATCACCCCACTGATGCCACCTAAATCCAACACGGGGGACCAACTGAAATCCAACCCATGCGCCAGCACCTCAGCGGCCATCACTCGACCATGGCGGTAAGCCAAATCTTGTGCGCGCTCTGGATGCGTTTTGTGCCATCGACCCAACAAGGCCAGAGGTGGAAGACGGGTGAACCCAGTTTTAAAACGCTGCACCCGACCGCCCTCTTGATCCACACTGATCAAAAGCTTCGGTGTCTTGATGGACTTTATTTCCTCGCAAAGCGTACGCAACTGCTCGGGTGACTCAAAGTTTCTTGAGAACAAAATAACACCACCCACATTGGTATGCTGCAATTGCTCGATGGTCACAGCATCCAGCTTTAACCCATCAATGCCAATGACCAGTGGACCAAGCTCGCTCATCGGGCTCGCTCAAACAATGCGATCGACTCGACATGTGCGGTGTGCGGGAACATATCCGCAATCCCAGCACTGACCAATCGGTACCCTTGCTCTCGCACCAACAATCCAGCGTCTCGAGCCAAGGTGGCTGGGTTACATGACACATAGACCACGCGCTGAGCCCCACTTCGACCAATCAATGGCAAGACAGCCTCAGCGCCCGACCGAGGAGGATCAATCAACACCGCATCGAAGGCCTGCCCCATCCAAGGATGACTCTCTGGCGGCAAATTCAAATCGGCCACATGAAACTCCACATTGGTAAGGTTGTTGGCCTGGGCATTGGCAAGCGCACTCTCGACGAGATCGGCGCTGCCCTCTACACCCACCACAGCCCCTGCGCGCTTGGCCAGTGGCAAGGTGAAGTTTCCAAGGCCACAGAATAAATCCAATACTCTGTCTGTGGGTTTCAATGACAGCCACGCCAGCGCCCTTGAGATCAATTGCTCATTGACCGAAGCGTTGACCTGAACAAACTGTTGTGGCCCAAAGTTGAGCGTAAGGCCCCATGATGGCAAGTGATAACTGAGCTGATGGTCGTCAGGCATCAGTCGATGAACAGTGTCTGGCCCCTTGGGTTGCAGGTACACGGCTGTTTGGTGCTCATCAGACCAGTCTTTGAGTAAGAGCACATCCTCTGAAGTCAATGGCTCTAGGTGTCGGATGATCATGGCAGCATCCTGATCTCCTGCCGCGATTTCAATCTGTGGGATGGCCGCTTTGGCAGACAATCGGCCGATCAGATCTGACAAACTCATCAGCCGATCGGCAAAGTGGGGATGCAACACCTGGCAATGACCCACATCGGCCACAAAACGCCCCTGCTTTTCCCGAAACCCCACCAATACCCGCTCTTTGCCTGGCACATAACGGACACTGAGTCTGGCCCGCCGGCGATACCCCCAGCTGGGACCGATGATGGGCTCGGCCCAATCTTGGGGGCTGACCTGGCCCAATCGCTCCAAATTATCCACCAAGCGTTTGTGCTTCCAGCGCACCTGTGCCCCAGGGTCTAGGTGTTGCAGCGCACAACCCCCGCACTGGTCAAACCAGGGACAATGAGGTGTCACCCGCTCAGCGCTGGGCTCTTCCACCACAACGCTCACCCCTTCATCAAACTTGCGGGTCCGACCAATGAGCCTGGCCTGTATTCGTTCGCCGGGAAGCGCCCCATGGATAAAGATGGTTTTCCCTGCCTCTTCTTGGCCCATCGCCCGACCGACGCCCCGCCCATCATGCGCTAGGTCATGCACCACAACCTCGACTGGTTCTGCGGGCAATTTTCTGGGTTTTCGCTGGCGCTGTCTGGTCATTTGGGCTGGATTATTGATCTATTAAATAGATTGAAGAGCATCATGTAGGCTATTGAAACCTAGAGCATTCATTTTGACTTTAACGCCCTTAAGATTGGCTTTGGGCACGATGGCCTGATCAAAGCCCTGACCTTGGGCCTCGCGCAGCCGCTCCTCTCCGTTGTACACCGGGCGAAGCCCGCCAGAGAGACCCAACTCCCCAAAAGCCACCAGACCTTTGGGCAAAGGACGCTCTTTGAGAGACGACAACAAGGCCAGTGCAATGGCCAAGTCAGAGGCGGTTTCTTGGATGCGGATGCCTCCGGCCACACTGACAAAAACATCTTGGTCCCCCATCACAATGCCCGCATGCCGATGCATCACCGCCAAAATCAATGCCAAGCGGTTGTGATCCACCCCCACAGCGACCCGTCTGGGGTTGGACATCGATGAAGGTGCCACCAAAGCTTGCACCTCGACCAACAATGGCCGTGTACCCTCTCGGGTGACCAGTACACAGCTGCCGGGAGCCGCCTCGGTCTGGCCTTGTAAAAATATGGCAGAAGGATTGCCCACCGGCTTAAGGCCGACATCGGTCATGGCAAAGACACCCAACTCGTTCGCGGCGCCGAAGCGGTTTTTAACCGCACGGATCAGGCGGTAGCGGCTGCCAGAGTCGGACTCAAAGTAAAGCACAGCATCCACCATGTGTTCCAACACTCGCGGACCCGCCAGCGCGCCCTCCTTGGTGACATGCCCAACCAATACCACGGTACAGCCGGTGGTTTTGGCGTACTGCACGAGACGGGCCGCGCATTCCCTGACCTGCGCCACCGCACCAGGTGCCGATTGCAAGGCCTCCGTCCATAAGGTTTGGATGGAGTCAAGCACCATAAACTGGGGTTGCTCAGACGCCGCCGTGGCCAAAATGGTCTCCACCGAGGTCTCTGTCAAACAAGACAGGCGCCCAGGGTCCAGACCCAACCGCCTGGCGCGCATCGCCACTTGCTCGGCAGATTCCTCGCCCGTGACATACAAGGCCCGATGAGATTCTGCGATGGCACTTTGCACCTGCAACAACAACGTGGACTTACCAATGCCTGGGTCTCCACCCAACAACACCACCGAGCCAGGCACCCAGCCACCCCCCAAGACCCGATCGAGTTCGGTCAGCCCACTGGGCACCCTCGATTGAGCGTGCGTGGCTTGCACCTCGTTGAGCTGAATGACCGCACCCGGGCTCGCCCCCGCCCAATGCCCACGAGCGGCAGGCCCTTTGCTCGACTCAACCGCCACGGTTTCTTCCAAGGCATTCCAAGCCCCACAATCTGGGCATTGACCGCTCCACTTGGGAAAGCGCGCCCCGCAGGATTGGCAGGTGTAGAGTGACTTCGGTTTGGCCATCGGGCTATTTTGACAGATTCCGTTGATATAATGGCGCACACCTTCGGGGAGCGCTTTTTTGGGAGCAGCGACATGACAGACACCATGCGGGCTTTGGTCAAAGCCCAGAACGCTCGAGGCCTTGAAATGCAGACGGTGCCGATACCCAGTGTCGGGCCCAATGAGGTCTTGATCAAAGTCGAAAAGACCGCAATTTGCGGTACGGATTTGCACATCTATCTATGGGACGATTGGGCAGCACGGACCATCAAAACACCCATGACCATTGGGCATGAGTTTATGGGCCGCATTGCTGAGGTGGGGCCTGGGGTGAGCCATTATCACGTCGGTCAAAGGGTCTCGGCCGAGGGACACATTGTCTGTGGTGTCTGCCGAAACTGCCGTGCTGGGCGCCCACACCTTTGCCCAAACACGATCGGCATTGGTGTCAACCGCGATGGCGCTTTCGCAGAATATGTTGTGGTGCCCGCCACCAACCTGTGGCCCATTCCCGATGAAATCCCATCCGAGCTCGCGGCTTTTTTTGACCCCTTTGGCAATGCCGCCCATTGTGCGTTGCAGTTTGACTTGGTGGGCGAGGATGTCTTGATCACTGGCGCAGGACCCATTGGCATCATGGCCGCAGGCATCGCCAAACACGTGGGTGCCAGACACATTGTTGTCAGCGACGTGAACGATTATCGTCTCTCACTGGCCCAATCCATGGGGGCCACGCGAACCGTGAACGTCAAACAAGAATCTTTGTTGGATGTGGTACGAGAGCTCAACATCGATGGCTTTGACATCGGCCTTGAGATGTCGGGCAATCCGCAAGCTTTCAATGATCTGTTGGCCTGCATGTATCACGGTGCTCATGTTGCGTTATTGGGCATCTTGCCCAAAGGCACAGGTGTCGACTGGGATACGATCATTTTTAGAGGCTTGCAGCTCCACGGCATCTACGGACGTCGCATGTATGAGACCTGGTACAAGATGACGCAGATGGTGCTCACCGGCTTCCCGCTCCACAAGGCACTGACCCATCATCTGCCCATCGAACAATGGCAGCATGGCTTTGATCTAATGGAACAAGGTGCCTGCGGGAAAGTGGTGTGTGACTGGACCGGTGAGGTTCAGGCATGAAGGCTTGGTTGCTCTGTCCAAGTCGCCAATTCAATCCACAACTTGCTTGGTTCTTGGGGTGCCTAGCACTCCTGATGACCGCCCTATTTGCCACCTTGGGTCACCTGGTCACCGATGGCGTACTGGATCTTCATTTCTTGGCTTTGAGCCCAGCGGCTGATCCGGCCACCAACCGATGGTTGGCCAACATCGCTCAAGGTGTAACAAATGTCATCTGGCTTGTGGCAGCGCTGTGGGTGGCCGCTCGAATCATCCGGCACCCGATCTCAATTTTTCATCTGCTGGCTTTCCAAACCTTGGCAAGATGGCCCTTGACGATAGCGGCTGGTTACTTAGCGCTTCCTGGTGTGGGCAGTCGAATCTTTGAACTCACGTTTGAACTGATGCATGCCTTACCCCAATCCCCAGACCAAGTGATTGCATCAGCGCAATACCTATTGCCCGCGCTGGAACTGACGGCTTGGTCGTCTCCCTTGCTGGTCTCAGTCGGTTTTATGATTTGGCTGATGTTTGAAGCCTACCGCACCCTAACAGGCGCTGAATTAGGCAAAACCGTACCGAGCTTTATCATCGCACTCTTGGTCGCTGAAGGGTTAAGTAAGCTCACTGTTTGGTGACACATTTTGTCTCAGTGACGACAATTTGTTGTCACTGACCCCCACACCCCTCCTTTTTCAGCACCTATCCCCGTTGGCATGATTTTTGCATGACTTAAGCTGCACCCCAAAAACAGTTTAAGTGAGGCCACCATGACATCGACACATTCTGCAAGCACACAAAAAAAATCCAGCCCCATGGCTGACATGCCCAGACGGCATTGTTGGCGCAATCCAGGCTTTAGCCTCATTGAATTGATGATCGTGATGGTCATCATTGCTGTCCTTGCCAGCATCGCCATCCCGGGCTTTCAAGATCAGGTGGCCAGATCTCATGTGATGGGTGCCTTGTCTGAGCTTCGATCGCTGACCACCGCCTATGAGGACTTGGCACTGCGGGGCATATCGGAATTTGGGTTTTCTGATCTTGGACTTCAGGGCAGCTCTGCCACTGAGACAGATCGTTGTCAGATGGCTCTGCAAACCCCAGATCCCACCACAGGGGATGGCTCCATCGAATGCCGCCTTCAAGGAAGCCCCCGCATTCAAGATGCTCGACTCGTGCTGAACCGAGAGGGCCTACAAGGCATCTGGTCGTGTGTCAGCGACATTGATCCTAGCCTCAGGCCCCAAAGCTGTGAGGACTTCGGTGATCAATAAACGCCACTCCATCAAAAACACAGCCACCATCCAGTGGCTGGACCAGTTGACCACATTGATCGAAGCGGAGGTGCCATTATTGGAAGCACTGAGGCACCTAGCAGTCACGGATAGGCGCCCTGAGGTAAGAGGCCTGATGCAACACCTCATCGCAGAAGTCCAGCTAGGTGGCTCACTGGGCGCAAGTCTTCGGACAAGCAGCGTTGCCTACCCCACCGCGATGGCCGCCTTAATAGAAGCAGGCGAGCGTTCTGGTACCTTGGCTCAAGTATTAAAGCACTTGGTCCATGACCTGAGACAACGTCATGAGCTCACCCAAGCCGTTATGCAAGCGCTGAGCTATCCGGCGGTGGTGTTGTGTGTGGCCTTGATGGTGACCGTTGCCCTATTGCTATGGGTTGTGCCTCAGTTTCAATCGCTGTTTTTAAGCTTTGGGGCACCGTTACCTACAGCTACTCAGATGATCATCCACTTGGCTGATGGGGTGCGTAGCCACGGCCTGATGCTGATCCTTGTTGTCGGACTGATCTATGCTTGGATCGCTTGGCATGCGTTCCACCAAACACGCCATTGGCAAACCCTCCAACGCGCCCTCACCCACCTACCCATCGTGGGTGTGCTCCAGCATCAACGCTTGTGTGCCGCCACTGCCCGCCTTTTAGCGACGTTATTGAATGCAGGCATCCCACTGACCACAGCGCTTGAATTGAGCGCCCAGTCGACTGCCCATGCGCTTCACAAAAGTGCCTTGATCACCACCCATGCCCTGATCAAAGAGGGCGCAAGCTTATCCACATCATTGAGTCAGGCAGAAGCTTTTGATCGCACTGTGATCCACTTGGTGGGGATTGGAGAGCAATCAGGGCAGCTGGCCAACATGCTGGGCAAAGCAGCCAGTATTTTGCAACAAAGTGTCAACATGAGGATCAAACAACTGTCCAATCTACTAGAACCGTTTATGATGGTGGCCATTGGATTGTTCATGGGCGGCTTGCTGATTGCCTTGTATCTGCCCATTTTTTCCATGTCAACGGTGATGATGTAATTGGCTATAAGGAGTGGCATGTGATTGAGCAATGGTGGGCCATGAGCACAAGTGTTCAGCTGACCATCGTCGGTGCACTGGGGCTTGTGGTGGGCAGCTTTCTCAATGTTGTCATTGTCAGACTGCCTCCTATGCTGGCCCATCGCTGGGCAACGGCTCATCAGCTTGATGAGCATGAAAGTTCAAATCCCCCCAAACCACCACCCAATCTGATCACGCCTCGATCGCATTGCCCCCAATGTCAGCATGTCATTGCTTGGTATGACAACGTGCCCTTGCTCTCATGGCTGGTGTTGAGAGGCCGATGCCGTCACTGCCAAACCAAAATTTCTCCGCGCTATCCCATCATTGAAGCCTTGACCGCAGCGCTGTCGGTTGTTGTGATCTGGCAACTGGGACCAGGTGCTCAGGGTATGGCGGCTTTAGTGCTGACTTGGTTATTGATCGCGGCGTCTGCCATCGATCTTGAGCATCAAATTTTGCCCGATGGGCTCACTTTAAGTATTTTGTGGCTGGGGCTTTTGATCAATGGTGGCATGAGTCTTTTCGCAACACCATCTGAAGCGATCTTTGGCGCTGTGGCTGGTTACGGGTTCCTATGGCTCGTGTTTCATGTCTTTCTAAAGCTCACAGGCAAAGAGGGGCTTGGCTATGGTGACTTCAAGCTACTGGCTGGCTTAGGTGCATGGATGGGCTGGGCTGGCCTTCCTATGACTCTGTTCTTTGCCTCTGTCTTAGGAACAGTCATCGGCTTATTCTCCATCGCGATTAAACGTTCGGACAAAGACACACCATTGGCTTTTGGGCCTTATCTGGCACTGGCTGGATGGGGCGTTCTGATCTGGGGTGATGGCCTGATGGAGTGGCTATATCCGGGGCTGTTTTAACACGACGTGCAAATGCCACCCACCCAAACGGCCAGCGAGTGGGTTGACCAAGTCCTTGAAGATGCGATCCACAAAAAAGCATCGGACATTCATATTGAACCCACGCAGCATGAGCTTCGCTGTCGATTACGAATCGATGGCCTTCTACATCCCTATGGCAATGCACCCTCAAGCCAGGCATCCGCCATCACAGCTCGACTCAAGATCCTAGCCAATCTGGATATCGGCCAGCAGCGCCTCCCTCAAGATGGGCGGATTCGTTTCCAAATTTCCAATGCCATGCGCTCCGATGAGTTTAGAGTGTCTACCTGCCCCACCATGTTTGGGGAAAAAATCGTCCTTAGGCATTTGGACACGCTCGAGGCACTGCCCAAACTACACGAGCTTGGAATGAGCGCTGAGCAACTGAAGCAATTCGAGCATGCCCTCAACAGACCATGGGGGCTCATCCTCGTGACGGGCCCGACTGGCTCGGGTAAAACCGTCACACTGTATTCCGCATTGGCCACACTCAATCAAACCCATAGAAACATTGCAACCATCGAGGACCCCATAGAAATGACACTGCCTGGCATCAATCAGGTTCAATGCCATGAGAGCATCGGTCTGGGGTTCAGCCAGATCCTGAGGACCTTTTTAAGACAGGATCCTGACGTCATGATGATCGGAGAAGTTCGAGATGCCATCACCGCAAAAATGACAGTAGAAGCGGCCCAAACAGGACACTTGGTTTTTTCAACGCTGCACACCAACACAGCCACGGCCACCCTGACTCGCCTTCGGCATCTGGGCATCAGCGAGAACGACATCAGTCAATCGCTCCGCCTGGTCGTTGCTCAATCCTTGATGCGAAAGCTCCATTCGTGTTGCCAACCCGATGAATCGAGTGCAGCCAAAGCCCTAAAAAGACAACACCCCAGTCGGACTATTTTTCGGGCTGTGGGCTGTGGAGAGTGTCGCTCGGGTTATCTCGGTCGAATTGGCGTATTCGAGACATTGGCACTCGATCCTTACTCCGACCCCAATGCCCCATCATCTCACTCAGGCCAGCATGTCAACCTCAGAGCAGCAGCGCTTGAACACGTACTCAATGGAATAAGCTCCATCGAGGAGATGCATCGCATCACCACAGAGATCGGAACAACAGATGCTTGCTATTTTGGCCAGACGTCCGAGAGTTGTTGACTGACCGCAGCCCAAGACCCCACCACCCCCACCATACCCATGCCTAGAATCAAAGCGATGCTTTGACCTGCGCTTGGGCCGTTGACCAGAATATCCGACTGATAACTGAGCCCCAAAGCCTCAAGAGGGCCTGATACGAATGCCAGAGACAGGTGAATGAAAACCAATGCCAAAAGAGAGGCACCCAGACCAAACCAGAACCCAGAATACAAAAAAGGGCGCCGTATAAAAGCGGGTGTGGCGCCCACCAAAGCCATCACTTCGATCTGATGGCGTCTTTGATGCACATCTAGTCGAATGGTGTGGGCAATCACAAAGACAAATGCCATCAGCAACAGCACCGCCAATACCCAGACGAAACGCTCGCCAAGTGCAATGATCAGATCCAATCTCTCCAACCACACCAGATCGACAATCACCTGCTCGACCTTGGGATGGTCAGCTAGCCTGGCTGTCAATGTGGCCACATCCGCCTCTTGAATTGGTGCAAGCTCCAACACCCATGGCAATGGATTATCCAGAGCTGCCAATTGATTGCCTTCGACACCGAGATACCCCAGGGTCTCAGCGAGGCCCATCTCAGGGCTGATGGGGTCCACAGCCAACACATCATCCCAACTGGCCCACTCGGAACTCAAGGCGAGTGCATCAGACTCCTTGGCCTCGGTGGCCAGAAAAACGGACAGCGTGGGTGCCCGATCCACAAATTGGGTCCATTGAGCCACGTAAGTGAGCGCCCAACCAAAGCCCAAGGGTAAAGTCAAAGCCAGTGCCAACACCACCACGGTCATGGCACTGGAAATGGGCCGACGCATCATCTGACCGAGCGAGGAGAAAAATCCAAAGGCATGCCGCCTTGCCCAGGCCCGAAGACCACCTTGGCTGTATGGTCCGGGCAGTGCTTGGCGCTTGGCCTGTTTTTTATTACGCGCCATGGCCAAGTTGACCCTGTTTCAATGTCCAAACGGGCTTATTCAACCGCTGAATCAATTGAGCATCATGGCTGGCCACCAAGACAGTGACGCCCAACTCATTGAGGTTGACAAAAAACTGCATCAACTGGGCAGACAGCTCTGGGTCTAGGTTACCCGTGGGTTCGTCCGCCAATAAGACCCTTGGCTGAGCAACGATCGCCCGAGCAATCCCCACTCTTTGTTGCTCTCCCCCCGACAATTGCGGCGGATAAGCGCGCTCTTTATCGAGAAGGCCCACTTTATCCAGTGCGGCTCGAACCCGCTTTTTAATTTCTTGATACGGTGCCCCAGCAATTACCAACGGCAGTGCCACGTTATCAAACACCCGTTGCTCTTCGAGCAAACGGTGGTCTTGGAAAATGACGCCAATTTGGCGCCGAAGATAAGGCACATGCCGCTTGGACAGTTTAGAGACATTGCGTCCGTCAAAAAGAACTTGCCCCCGCGTGGGTCGCTCGATCAATGCAATCAACTTGAGTAACGTTGACTTGCCTGCCCCCGAGTGACCGGTCAAGAAAGCCATCTCGCCAGCGTTCAAAGTGAAACTGACATCGGTTAAGGCCAACCCACTGCCCTCGTACTGCTTCGCGACACGATCAAACTGGATCATGGCCCACCCAATAATTGAGACATATTCAAGATGGGCAGCATAATGGCCAGCACGATGTAGAGCACCACCGCGCCGACCATAAGGATCATGACAGGTTGCACAACTGAGAGCACAACACTCTGAGCTGAGGACAAGGACCGCTCTTCTATCTGGGCTGATTGAGCCAACATCGGCGCCAAAGCACCGCCTTTCTCGCCAGAGTGGATCAGCCGTTTCGCGACACCTGAGACCCATGGCACGGCTTCGATGGATCGAGACAAAGAGACCCCTTCACTGACGCGTTTGGCAACCTCTTTGATGTCTGCGTGCGCCGCCCGATTGCCTAAAACATCAGCACTCACCTTCAACGCATCCACCAACGGCACGGCAGATCCAGTCAAAATGGCCAAAGTTCTGGCCAACAAGGCGGTCTGCTGTGCTCGCAATAAACGACCGATGATGGGCCAGCTCAATACGGACCGATCGAACTGCAGGCGACGTTTGGGATCCCTCAAAAGCCACACGGCCAAGATAATCAACGCAGCCAGCAATCCTGCTCCCATCCATCCAAACCTGGCGATGCCATCCGAGAGCATCAGCAATGACTGAGTCAGTCCAGGCAGTGTTTGTCCCGCTTGCTCAAAAACGCTCACCACCCGCGGAACCACAAACCCGATCAGTGCGCCGACAACCGCCAATGAAATGAGCAGCAACAAAGTGGGATACACCAAGGCCAACGCTAAGCCGCGGCCAACGCTTTCTCGGCTCTTGGCATAGTCGGCCAACTGGCGAAGCACAGCTTCCATCTGCCCTGTTTTCTCCCCCGAAGCCACTGAGGCCCAGTAAAGCCTTGGGAACAGCTTTGGGTGCTCAGCCATGGCTTGCGACAGACTAAAACCTTCAAGGACACGCGCCCGAATCGCACCCATTGCGTTGCGGCTACTGATGCGCTCGGCCTGCTCTGTGAGCACGCTTAGAACCTCCTCGAGCGTCATGCCTGCGGCCAACAATGTCGCGAGTTGTTCTAAAATCAGAACCCGCTCGCGACTGGCACCCCAGTGATGGGCGAGCCTAGGCTTGGCCACCACTGCTGTGACCTCAATGGGTATCAGTCCTTGATCACGCAATACAGCACGGGCCTGCCGCGGTGACTCAGCTTGGATGACGCCTGTTTTTTGTTGCGCGTTCTGGTCAAGGGCGAGGAATTCAAAAGCAGCCATGACTTACCTATCTCATGCGCTTTGAGTGACGCGAAGCACTTCTTCTGCAGAAGTCACCTTTTGCCCAATCTTGTACCAGCCATCTTCCAAAATACTTGGTGCGTGTGAACGCGCCAACGCTTCCATGGTCTTCTCACTGGCGCGGTCATGAATGGCCTGTCGTAAGGCATCATGGATGGTCACCAATTCATAGATCCCCGTCCGGCCTCGGTAGCCGGTCTGCCCCGGCCCCAGATCAACACGTGGCCGATACGCCTCAATCAATCCTTCTCCTGTCATCCCAAGATCAGCAGGCGAGACGTGGGTTAACTCGCACTGCTCAGGATCGACCACCCTCACCAACCGTTGGGCCACCACACCAATCAAACTTGAGGCCAGCAAGAAGGGCTCGATGCCCATGTCCACCAAGCGTGTGATGGCGCCTACAGCTGTATTGGTATGTAATGTCGATAAGACCAAATGGCCCGTCAGCGAAGCTTGAACCGCCATCCGTGCCGTCTCCACATCTCGGATCTCTCCGACCATCACCACATCGGGATCTTGTCTCAGGATCGCTCTGAGCCCGCGCGCAAATGTTAGATCAACCTTCGGATTGACTTGCGTCTGACCCACGCCATCGAGATCATATTCAATGGGGTCTTCAACGGTCATGATGTTTCTAGAGCGGTCATTCAATTGCTTGATCGCTGCATACAGCGTCGTGGATTTACCCGAGCCGGTGGGCCCTGTGACCAACAAAATCCCATGGGGACGAGCCAATAGCCTCTCCATCACAGAGCGCTGTTCAAACGACATGCCAAGCCCGCCTAAGTCAAGCTTGCCTGCCTGCTGATCGAGCAATCGAAGCACGACGCGCTCACCATGGCTGGATGGCAACGTGGATACCCTGACATCCACCAGTCGACCGGCCACCTTGAGCCCAATGCGCCCATCTTGAGGAATGCGCTTTTCAGCAATATCCAACTGAGCCATGACTTTTAGCCTTGAGACAATCAAACCAGCCAGCGCCCTAGCAGGCGACATCACTTCTTGCAATATGCCATCGACACGGAACCGAATGGCTAGGCGATGCTCAAAGGGCTCAAAATGAATATCAGATGCACCTGCCTTCAGTGCCTGCGTCAGTACTCCATTGATTAACCGAATGATGGGTGCATCATCCTCGCTCTCTAAGAGGTCTTCAGAGATGGGAATCTCATCGGCCAGACGCGCCAAATCCAGATCATCCCCCAAATCTTCCACCACTTGTTGAGTGGCATCATCACTGGCCTCATAAAATTTTTGGAGCTCTATCTCGTAAGCGTCAGGATCAACACTTTGGATGGGCATCCGGTGTCCCACCTGCCGAATGACCTCAGAGATCGCATTCATGTCTGCTGGCGTTCGGACCAACAGCGAGGGCGCGCCACCCTCACCCATGATCACCATCACCCCGCGGCGACGTGCAAATCGGTAATTGGGACGGAACTCAGTGGCCATCGGGTGGTGGTTGCTGCAAGAAATCATGCCACTCTGGCAACACAGGGGCTTTTTTGGCAGGACTTAAAGGTTGTGCTCGCTCGATGCTTTCAAGCTGCGCCTCTCGAATCTTGCGGTATTTTTGGCCTGTCACCTCATCCATCAAAGCATCATCATGCAGTATGGTGGGGCGAATAAACACCATCAAATTTCGCTTAACATTGCTGTTGCGACGGTACTTAAATAGTTCGCCCAACAAGGGTATTTGGCCTAAGCCAGGCACACTCTCAAGCCGCTCTTGGACATCTTCGGTGGTCAGTCCACCCAGCACCAAAATGGCGCCATCAGGCACCATCACTCGCGTAGAAATGGTTCGCTTGTTGGTGATCAAATCCACTGCCCCAGCCGATGGCGCCAAGGTGGATACCTCTTGTTCTATCGCCAACATCACTTGATCACCCTCATTGATGTGCGGTGTCACATTGAGCTTGATGCCAATTTCTTTTCTCTCAATGGTCTGGAAGGGGTTGATCTGACCATCGGAAGTTGAGATGCCTTGAGCCGAGAAACTTCCTGAGACGAATGGCACCTCTTGGCCCACATTGATATTGGCGGGATGATTGTCCATCGTCACCACTGAAGGTGTCGACAAGACATTGGTGTTGGCATCTTGACTGAGTGCTCTTGCAAGCGCACCAATTTCTAAAATCTCAAGACCCAATAGGCTAGAACGACCTCGGACATATCCAACATTGAGACCCTGCCCCGGCAACACCAGTTGCGCGCCCTCGCCCGCCTGACCAGCCGCACCACTCAAGGTCAAGATGTTATTGCCCCCACTTTGAAAATTCGTCCCACCAAATAGCCCACTGTCACCCGATGAAAAACCCTGCCACTGGATGCCAAGCTCTTGGCTCGTATCCACCGCAACCTCAGCAATGATGGCTTCGACTTGCACTTGGGCACGCCGAATATCGAGTTGCTTGATCACAGACTCTATGGTTCGAAAGACCGACGGCGTGGCGCTGATGACAAGTGAATTGGTGGGCTCATGCGCCTGAATCCTCGTCTGAGCCTCCTCTCCCTCAGCTCGTGTTGGCAGCATATCCCGCAACACAGTCACCAAATCTGAGGCAGTGGCATATCGTAGATACACCACCTGAGTCCGACCATCGACTGACAGAGGTGTGTCCAAATGTGTGATCAAGGTACGAAGGCGCAAACGTCGGCTGGGGTCTCCCGATAAAATCACGGTGTTGGTTCGTTGATCAGCCACAGCCTGTTCTTGGCTTGCATTGGGATACAAACGGCGGATGAGGTCAACGACCTCGGAAGCATCTGCGTGGGTCAGCACAATGGGCTCGAGTTCTTGATGCGATACCGCATCTAAGCGCTCCACAATGGACTGAATGCGTCGGACACTGGCCGCTCGATCAGAAACAATGATCACATTCGATGCTTCATGGTGCGCAAGGTAGGCGCTTTGCGGCACCAAGGTGCGCAACAAATCGACCACCTCACTGGCGCGGACGTGTTCCATGGACAAAATACGCATCACTGGTTCATCACCTTGCGCACGCATGGCATCTACGGGAACTCGGCCATCTTGTTTGGCCTTGGCATCTGGCACAATCCTTAATATGTCACCTTGCTCTAACGCTGTGAAACCATGCACGGCCAACACCGACAAGAAGACCTCGTACAGCGCGTCATCACTCAACGTTTGGCTTGAGATCACGCTGACACGCCCAGCCACCTGCGGATCGATCACAATGGTCCGATCCGTCATCTCAGCCACCGCCGTGATGACAACTCGAATGTCTGCGTCTGAAAAATTAAGGACGTGATTATTGTCGCTTTGCGCCAAAGCGGGGCTTGCCCATGCAATGGCCAAGCCAACCCACAAGCCAAACCAAGCCGTCTTATTTTTTTGTCTTATCTGTGTCATGGTGATCGCATCCTTTTGTTTAGCGCATCACGGATCTCATTCATGGTGGGTTGCACTGTCATTTGCCGACCCTGACGGTCAATGGTCAACGCCACAGACTGACCGCTCCCGAGCTCAGTAAGCCAAGCCATGGCGTCTTCAGGGTGGCTCAAGAACGCATCGATGGGCTGGCCATTCACTGAGAGCAAAATATCCCCCACTTGGAGCCCTGCTGCAATAAACGCCTCTGTATCAGGCCCTGGACGGAGTCGATAGCCCCCCGTGGGCACCTCTGCAAATGACGTGTCGCCATTCTGGATACCCCGAGCCCCCAGCGCCAACTGCTGGCCGAGACCACCCACCGAGGCAATGCCAATGCCCATCGGCAAAGGTTCCTGTTGCGTCCGGCTCGATTGCATTGGACTCTGCCCTAAGTTGTCACGGCGGCGGTCTTTCAGCATCAGTACCTCTCTGCCGATGCCACTGTTGACGATCACGCTGTCTTTTTCAATCCGCACGACACGCCGACCATCTGGAAGCTCATCATCGACGCGGTAGATCTGGTCACTTAAACCATTGCTTCGAATAATCGCATACCCGGTACCGGCCTCAGAGCCACTTGAGCGCGCCAAAACACCCACCAAGACAAATGCGCTTTGATCCAGTGGCAAGCGCTGGTTGGATTCTGACAAGGGGGCTTTTGAATCACCAAAGATCCCAGACCAAAATGCCACACGGTCGGATGGGTCAATCTGGCGAGCACCACCGAGACTGGGTGGTAAAAGACTGGTCTGCTCAGCAGTGATGGAAGCAGGTCCGGTAACCAAAAGCCAGAGGAGGCGAACAACCAACCAAGCGGTCATCAAGCCCAAAAGCACCATCAACACCCAAGGCATGCGAGTCATAGACACCCCACCCATGGGCATCGACTCGCTCCAACGAGGCTTAAGGCTAAAAGTGGCCATGACCGTTCATCCGTTTAGACCCCATTCGGTCTTTCCAGTACCGCTAGAAAGGTTAGCACAAACCCCTGGCTGGGCGAGCATCATGCCATGCGACCCTCACCGGCGGCTTGGGCCGCCCCCTCGGCGGCTAGGACGCTTCTTATGCCCAGATTTTTCACCCGCCGGACGAGGCGCTGGTGGTTTCAATTCGGGTAAGGTCTCAGGGTCATGGTTAATGACAGGCAATGTCTTGTCAATGTAGGCCTCAATCTCAGGCAGGTAGAACGCATAGTCTTCACAGGCAAAACTGATGGCATCCCCGGAGGCGCCCAGTCTCGCTGTTCTTCCGATCCTATGCACATAATCAGCCGCATCCTGGGGCAAGTCGTAGTTAATCACGTGTGAGACATCAGGGATGTGGAGGCCACGGGCTGCAACATCGGTGGCCACCATCACATCGATTTCCCCGTCATGGAAGCGCTTGAGAAGTTTCTGACGCTTGATTTGGGGGACATTACCCGCCAGCATGGCCGTATTGAGCCCATTGGCTTTCAGTGTCCGCGACACCAGATCTGCCGCGTGCCGGGTATTGACAAAGACCATGGTGTGAGCGGATGTGCGTTCTTTGAGAAGCTTCACAAGCAAAGGCAATTTCTCCCGATTGGCCGGGTAGTAGACCACCTGGGTGACGCGCTCAGTCGTCATTTGATCTTCTTCGATGCGTATTGTCTTTGCATCCTTCATGTGCTCATAGGCCAGCTCTGTGACTTTCAGCGGGAAAGTGGCTGAAAACATCAAGCATTGCCTAGACCCCGGCGGTGGCATGCGCCGAAACAAGAAGCGAATGTCAGCGATAAAGCCAAGATCAAACATCCGATCGGCCTCGTCGAGCACGGCGACCTCAATTGACTTTAAGTGGTACACATCCTGCTTCAGAAAATCAATCAATCGCCCTGGTGTACCAATCAGGATATCCACACCTTTGGCAATGGCATCTCGTTGGACCTGATAATCCACACCGCCATAAGCCAACAATGACTTGAGGCCAGTGAACTGACCCAACACTTGGGCATCTTTATGTATTTGGATGGCCAGCTCTCGAGTCGGCGCGATGATGATGGCCCGAGGGCTTCTTTTGTTAGAACGCTGCTCGTCTTTTAGCAACTGATTGAACACAGCCAACAAAAAGGCAGCGGTCTTGCCTGTGCCGGTTCTGGCCTGCCCCAGGACGTCTGAACCCTCTAGGGCCATGGGCAGCGTTTTGGCCTGAATCGGCGTACAACGCTCAAACCCGGCGGCTTCTAAGCCACGTTTCAAACGGGAATCAAGGTTAAAGGCAGAGAACGCGACGTCACTCAATACCGTCTCGCCCCCGCCCGCCATGCCCTGCTCAGCCACTGGGGCAACGTGGGCGTGGTTTTTTTCTTTTGATTTTGTCAGACGACCTGCCCACGAGCGGAACAAATCCGTTACCATGTTCTTGAACATTTTCTACTTAACCTATTTTTAGGAGCAACCCTACTGTGAGTGGCAACCTAGTTCATGTCTCAGAGAGCACCTTTGATGAGGTGGTCATCAATGCCGATGGCCCAGTGCTGGTTGATTACTGGGCTGAATGGTGCGGCCCATGTAAGATGATTGAACCGATTCTACATGAGTTGGCCCAAGAGTACGGCGATAAACTCACCATCGCCAAGGTCAATATTGACGAGAACCCACAAGTCGCCAATAGGTTCAAGATCCGAGGCATCCCGACCTTGATGATTTTTCAAGACGGTGAGCACCAAGGCACCAAGGTCGGTGCAATGACCAAATCCGCTCTTAAGGAATTTGTTGACGCGACCATTTAGTTTGGACATAAGCCATGGGCAACGCCGTTGCCCATGCGCTTGGCACTGGACGCCCCCATCAAAAAGTGCTACCGTAGCGTCTGGGTTGACCGGCCAGAGACGATTTAAGACTCTACCAAAGCTCGGAAATCGACCTAAAAATTCCTTTTTTTCAACAGCTTAAATGTATTACCTAACCTTAACCTAGGTGCTTGCCCGACCGATCCTTCGGATTCTCGGCTAAGAGCATCCAAGCTAACCTTCCCGTGACACATCCATGAATCTCACAGAACTAAAAAGAAAATCCGTACAAGAACTCATCGAGATGGCCGAAGAACTGGGCATCGAAAACATCGGTAGAACCCGAAAACAAGATGTCATCTTCGCCATCTTAAAGGCCAAAGCCAAGAAGAAAGAGTCCATCTATGGCGATGGCGTTCTTGAAATCTTACAAGATGGTTTTGGCTTCTTAAGAGCCGCAGAAGCCTCTTATATGGCAGGCCCTGATGACATCTATGTCTCCCCATCACAGATCCGGCGTTTCAATTTAAGAACCGGGGATATGATCTCCGGCAAGATCAGGCCACCCAAGGACTCTGAAAGATATTTTGCGTTGCTGAAAGTCGAGGAACTCAACTTCGATAAGCCTGAATTCGCCAAAAATAAAATTTTATTTGAGAACCTCACGCCGGAGTTTCCAAGAGAACAACTCCTCCTTGAGAGGGGCAACGGCTCCACAGAAGACATCACCGGCAGAATCATTGATCTGATTGCACCCATTGGCAAAGGCCAGCGGGGCCTCATCGTGAGCCCGCCCAAGGCGGGTAAAACCATGATGCTGCAATCCATTGCCAGCGCCATTCGGGCCAACAACCCCGAAGCACACATGATCATATTGCTCATTGACGAGCGTCCTGAGGAAGTCACTGAGATGCAACGCAGCGTGGATGCAGAAGTCATCTCATCCACTTTTGATGAACCGGCCACGCGTCACGTCCAAGTCGCTGACATGGTCATTGAGCGCGCCAAGCGACTGGTCGAGCACAAGAAGGATGTCATCATTCTGCTGGACTCCATTACCCGGTTGGCACGCGCTTACAACACGGTCGTCCCCTCCTCTGGCAAGGTGCTCACTGGGGGTGTCGATGCCAACGCGCTGCAACGCCCCAAGAGATTCTTTGGTGCCGCGAGAAACATCGAAGGCGGTGCGAGCTTGACCATCATTGCTACCGCACTCGTTGATACCGGCTCTAAAATGGATGAGGTCATCTACGAAGAGTTCAAGGGCACCGGTAACATGGAGATCCATCTCAGCCGGAAGATTGCTGAGAAGCGTGTCTACCCTGCGATTGACATCAATCGCTCCGGCACCCGCCGTGAGGAATTGATGGTGGGCAATGACACGCTACAGAAAGCATGGATTCTCAGAAGAATCCTTCAGCCCATGGATGAGGCCCAAGCCATCGAGTTCATGTTGGACAAACTCAAAGTCACTAAAACCAATGAAGAATTTTTCAACTACATGAAACGCTAGGCGAGATTCCCTCATGGCTGATCACGATGGACACATAACGGTACTGCTGGTCGAAGATCACAGCGATCTGGCTGCCAGTGTTGGGGATTACCTCGAAAGCTGTGGCTATGCCATGGACTTTGCTGCAGATGGGGCCATCGCTCTGAATCTCTTGGAAGAAAACAAGTACGACCTCATTGTGCTCGACTTAATGCTTCCAAAAGTAGATGGCATCAAAGTCTGTAAACAGGTCCGCGAGCGTGGCGATGGCACACCGATCTTAATGCTGACGGCACGAGATCAACTTGAAGATAAAATCACTGGCTTTGAAGCAGGTGCTGACGATTATCTGGTCAAGCCTTTTGCCATGCAGGAATTGGAGCTCCGAATCAAGGCGCTGATCCGCCGAGCGCGTGGTGAAGTCTCTGATGGCGCGATGAAAGTGGGTGATCTTGTATTTGATCCTCGCACCATGCGTGTTGAACGGGAAGGCAAGCGGCTGAACCTCTCACCCACCTCGGTGAGGATCCTTAAGGTCTTAATGCGCGAGTCTCCGCGTCTCGTGACCCGAGAGCAACTTGAAAATGAGCTCTGGGGAGACATGCTGCCAGACTCTGACACTTTAAGATCGCACATGTACAACTTACGGAAATCGCTGGATCGGCCTTATAAGACCAAGCTGCTTCACACAGTACAAGGGCTGGGTTTTAAAATTGCATTGCCTGAAGACGTATAGCGTCGAATCTTATTGGTCTTTCAAGAACTTACTTAAGAGGGCAGCGTGCTCGCACTGGAAGCGCTCCCACTCCAATCTAAACCAGGGTGCCACTGACATTTCCGCTTCCTGACTGGCCATCAAGCCATCGACCTCAGACAAGCTCAGCCATTCTATGGCATCAATCTCATTGGCGTTGGGTGTAACCTTGCTGGGCTCCGCACGACCCAAAAAAACTGAGCACACCTCATGTTCAGAGCCCAGATCTTGGAACCGAGCATGGTACCTAAACCGATACGCAAACATAAGCTCACTCATCACGCCCAGCTCTTCGCTCAAGCGCCTGTGTGTGGCGACTTCAAGCGTTTCTCCGACGCGTGGGTGGGAACAACAACTATTCGCCCAGTACAAAGGCCACAGCCTTTTGTCTGCTGAGCGTTTTTGAATGAGCAAGCGATCCTGACCATCAAACAGAAAAATGGAAAAGGCCCGGTGCAATACCCCATCCCCATCATGACAGGCGGCCTTGGAGAGTTCACCCACGGCCTGATCTTGCTCATCAACGACGATGAGTAGCTCTTCTTCTGAAGAGACCACTGCATGGTTCATGAGCTGCCTGACCCGCCCACTTCTACTTCTAAGGCATGGTAGCCCGCCGCTCGAATGGCTCTCGCGACTTTGTCACTGTCTTCTGGGCACAGGGCAATGATGGAGCCACCCCCGCCCCCGCCAGTTAGCTTGGCCCCCACCGCACCTTGACTTCTGGCGATCTGGATCAGATCCTCCAATTCAGGCGAAGACACTTGCATGGCGTTCAATAGTCCTTGATTGACATTCATCATCTCACCCAGCGCATCCAAATCACCGCGCTTAAGTGCATCCAACCCAAGGCCTACCAACGAGTCGATGTCATCAAACAGACGCTCATACAGGCTTTGGTTTCTCTGCCAAGCCTCACGTACCCGCGCCACTGTTTTGGCCGTGAGCCCTTCAACACCTGTCATGCCAATGACCAAGGGCAGCGAGGTCGCTGGCGTGATGACCTCACGCATGGGCGATGAGCCGGAGCGATACAGCATGAACTCACCAAAGGTTGCCAGCGTGTTGTCCAAGCCCGATGGGGTTCCGTGCGCGATTTTTTCGCACTCGAACGCGAGCTGATTGACCCGGTCATTTGTCAGCCCCAGCTCAAAGTGTGCATCCAAGGCGCGAATCACAGCCACGGCTAGGGCCGCAGACCCACCCAACCCCATGGCTCGGGGCACATTTGGGAACACCTCGATCCGCATGGCACGGTCACTTAGACCCAAAGCCTCAAGCACACCTGCGATGGAGCGCGTAAAAGAGCCGGGGTTTTTTGCTCGGATATCCAACCTCTGCTCAATGCCCCACCGCGGAATGATGAGATCCACGCCTTCTTTCTTATCTTCAATGCGTGCTTGGATGGCCAGAGGAATGGGAGCCGCTAGTGCTCGGCGACCATACACCACGGAATGCTCACCCATCAAAATAATTTTGCCGTGCCCCGCGCCTAAGGGCTCCCCTTCCATGATTTCCTGCCGATCCTCGTTCATGCTAGCAAGGGCAGAAGCAGGAAAGGTTTGCGCTTTGACGCTCTCTATGATCTCTTGGGCTTTCCAGATCTTGATCTCGCCTGAGGCCACCAATCGATCCACCACCGTATCAAACAGTTCAGGGGGCGTGCCCGCTGCGGTGGCCACGGAGCGTGCATGTAGCGTCATATGACCTTGTTGAATCCCCTCTGTCACCAGGGCCCGAAGCGCCGAGAAGGTTTGCGCCAAACCCACTGCCCCCATGACCTCAGCGAGTTCTCGAGCGCTTTGTACTTTCATCAAACGAAGGTTTAAAGCAACCGTTGGATTGGTTTGCAGTGGGCCGCCCACCGTCCCGACTTTGATCGGTAACTCCAGCTGCCCGACCAAATCCCCATTTTCAGCCTTAGACCACTCAGTCAGCGCCATGTAGCGCCCACCACGGGCAGCATAAGCATGCGCACCCGCCTCTATCGCACGCCAATCATTGCCAGTGGCCAAGCACACCGCATCGATGCCATTCATGATGCCTTTGTTGTGGGTGGCCGCCCGATACGGATCGATGCGAGCAAAGTCATTGGCAACAATGATGCCGTCCCTGACCTGCTCCCCATCAAAGCCTTTGCCTGTCAGCAGCTGTGTGGGAATGGTGATCTTGGCCCGCACCAACGCCCGATCTGCCAAGTTGGACAAGATCCTCAGAAACACGCGACCCTTAGCAATGGTCTCTACCAAGGAAGCCACACCCTCGCACATGGTGTTAACTAAATTCGCGCCCATGGCGTCGCAGGTATCCACCAATAAATGCACGACCACCATATCTCCGCCAGGACCTTGAGAGGGATGAACAAAGACCTCAAGGTCTTTTGCTCCGCCACCGCGGGCAATCATTTTCGGGTGCAGGCTGTTGGCCAGGTTCAGAATCTCGGCTTTCTTTTGCAGCAGTGATGCTTTGGCTTTGGCAGGATTGGGTACATCGACGATTTGAACCTGACCGATCAACATGGGGCGTTGGCTTTCGACTTGAAATCCACCCGCTTCTCGGGCCAGTTTGGCTGCTGAACTCAAGGCCGCAACGATGGATGGTTCCTCAACCACCAAGGGCACCACATAATCTTTGCCATTGATCAAGAAATTTAAGCCCAGACCAACGGGCAAGCCCATCACGCCGATGACATTCTCGATCATCTTATCGGCCAGCTGCACTGACAGCGTGTGGCGACCACTTTGTAAGGTCTGATAGTCAGCCTGATCAATCAGGCCTCGGTGATGAACCGTTCGAACGCGCTCGGCCACACTCATTTTGTAAAACTGAGGGATCCTTGAGTGGTCCTTGGCCTCTCCCTGTGCCACCAGCGTTTGCTTTTTAGATTCATCCCCGCTCATGGTTAATCACTCCATAGATTGTGGTTGAGGCCATCATCTCAGCGCTTTGGAACCATCTTGCACCAAAAGCCCCGCTTGGGCGATCGACAGCGCGATGGACTCAACTTGAAGCTCGGCCAACCTTCTCTGAAGTGAGGCCAGTTGATCTCGGTCCTCGCTCAAAAATAGGCCCACATCACCGCCGCCGGCCCCACATGGCTTATAGGCCATGCCCATGGTCCTGGCCATTTCGCAGAACCCTGAATGTGCCTCAGTGACGACATCCCGCCCCATCAAACCACCCATTGTACCCATTCTCACCCCATATTCGGTGAAGCCCTCTAGGAACGCGGTGCAGTCCCCCCTGCTCAGCGCAGCGATTGTGTCTTTGGCGCATTGGCCCATCGTCTCAAGGGTGCTGGCCCATTGAGACCTAGAATCCTGTTGCCAAGCTCGATAGGCTTCAATGAAGTCTGGGGTGGAGGCAGACTGACCCGAAAATACAATGACCCCATGGATCGACGCTGGCCACGACACCGAACGCCAGAGGGCATGAGATGGGCTGTCTGCTGGGGCTTGGTAACGGATCACACCTCCCACCATGGCAATGCCCAAATCGATACCACTTCCGCCACCGCCCTGATGCAAGGCCATGAGTCGATGATGCACTTCTTCGAGCCTATAGTTGGACTGACCGGCCAAGGCCAGACTGAGGCCTGCCAGAGCCACCGTCACCGCAGCGCTCGAACCCAAGCCCAGTTTATGGCCTTGCGGGTCATACATGGACTGGCTATCAATGCTCAGAACAAATCGCTGTTTTAATGCCTCGGGCGCCCAATGCGCCAAAATGGCTTCCACCTGTCTGACCGCATCTTGGGTGCTTGCAGGCCATTGGCGAACATCCATCGGATAAGGGATGATTTGATCCTGTAGCGGGGCAAACCGCATGGCCGAGGCGCTGGATGATCCGCCCTCCCAGTCCACCCTGACCCTTCTGTCGACCGCGAGCCCCAGGGCCTCATGCCCTTCTAGCACCGCATACTCACCCACCAACACCAGCTTGCCTGGTGCAGAGGCAGATACACCCATCACAAAAGACGCGCCCCAGCGCCCAAGCCAGTGCGGCGGACCGCTTTAACGCCTGTTACGGATTGCAATGCATCAGCCACGGATGCAGCTGCCTCAGGCAAGCACACTGCCTTGACCTGAGGCCCTGCATCCACCGTAAAAAATACCGCCACGCCCGCTTGTCTAAGCTCACGAATACGATGGATGCAATCCAAAGTCGCACCATGCCAATAAATCACACCAGGCTCTGCTGCCAATGCAGAGGCGTGCATTTGCAAAGCACTGGCTTCACTCAAATCGGCCAGTGCCTCAAAGTCTTTGTTCGCAACGGCCTGCTGAGCCATCACCAAGCGTTGCTCGTTGTGCTCAACCCAGCGCTGGTAGTAAGGCGATGTCGCCATGGTGTGCATCATTCCTTGACGAGAGGAATGCGTTTTGGCTTTCTCACTGGTGATGGCAATGACCACTTCCATGGGCCATTGGCGCTCATCCATCAAGGGCCTGGCCGTGGCGTCTGACCCATCTTCAAGGCAACCGCGCTCCATCAACACAAAGCCACCAAACACGGAGCGAGCAGCCGATCCAGAGCCTATACGTGCCAATCCCGACAGGAGGGCATCATCCATCGACCATCCATACGCCTGGGTCGCGGCCAAAGCCAATGCCGCAAAACCAGAGGCTGAAGAGGCAAGACCTGCCGAGGTTGGGAAGTTGTTGGTTGAGACCACTCGACAAAAAGGCCGAGCCTCACCCAACTGAGCTCGAATGTATTCCAGATAAGCAGGCACGCGCGGATCTGTTGAAACCTTCCCGTCCAACCAAACCTCATCGCCGTCCAGCGCATCCGAAGGCGTCACTTCGGTCGTTGTGTATAACGATTCAAGGGTGATCGACAGTGAACCTGTGGAGGGCAAGTTCATTCCGCTTGTTGAATGTCTCTTGCCCCAATACTTGATTAAAGCAATGTTCGCACCTGCTACGGCAGTGACAGCTTGATAAGTGCTCTGATCCGACATGGACTTAAGATGTGGCGCGGAACTGTGCACGAGGAAATTCAATATGAATCTCTGTGCCCACGCCCTCCTGACTCTCAGCACGCAGATCCCAGCCAAAACGATCACACAAGCGCCTCACGATCGCAAGACCCAAGCCATAGCCCTCGTTGCTGCGATCATGCCCTCGAACAAATGGCTCGAACATCCGCTCTAAATCCTTCGCCTCAATACCACAACCTGTGTCTTTGACCACCACGCCACGGCGATCAATGATCACCTCGACGCTCCCTTGGTCCGTATACATCATAGCGTTTCTGATCAGGTTGGTAAAAAGGATCGCCAGCACACGGCCTGGCGCCTCGACTTCCAACACACCTTGGGAGGTGACTCGGTAAGATACGTCCGGCTTGGCCACTGTCTGCCCGACCTCTTCAATGAGTTCTGATAAGAGCTCATTTAAGTTCACCGATGAAATCGATAAGGAGGACTCTGCATCCCTAGCCAACAGCAACAATGTCTCTACCAGGTCCTCCATCCCATCGACGGTACGTCGCATTCTGGCAATCACCCCTTGTCGCTTTTCCGGTTGGTCGAAGCGCTCTAATAGATCTAGATTGGCTTTGATGACTGCCAGTGGGGTGCGAAGTTCATGGCTGGCATTGCGGGTAAAGTTTCGCTCTCTTTGGATGGAAGACTCCATCTTGGCAATGAACTGATTAAAGGCCGTCACCAAAGTCAGTACTTCGTTATCATCCACACCGCCAAACTCCGAAGCCTCAATGGGCTCGAAGTGGCCAGACTTCAAATCATAGCTTCTGACTTGGTCGGCCAACTTCACCATGGTCGACACTGCTCGCCTGGCCATCACATAGCCCGCCCAGGTCAAAAGATAGATCAATAACAACACAGCACTTAAGGGAGCGAGCCCAAAATACAGCGCCAGCCTTGAGACTTGAACCTCATCAAACACCAAATAAAGCTGCGCGTCTTGCTGAGAAGAAACGAAGACCAAAGGCTCATAGCCTGGGGATTGCTCTATTCGATAGAAACCGTCTGCGTGGCCACGCAGCCAAACGGGCAGCTCATCATTCTGACCAGGTTTACTGAGGTAACCTGTCAAGTTATTGGTATTCGGCAATGGAAAGCTTTGATCTTTTTCATAGTGCGACCAAAAATGCATCGCTTCACCGTGGAGAGCTTCTTTGACCAGCACTTTTTCGGCGATGGTGCCAGCCGCAAATACGCCCAACACTGTGGCCACACTGATGGCCAACAACTGCAGCACAAAAACACGGACCAACTTGGTGTTGATCCCGCCTGTATTGAGCCATTTTTTTGGTGTCATGCCCTAAGGTTTGATGAACCGATAATGAGCCACTTGCCATGCCTGCCCTTGATCGAAGGCAAAGAGCTCCTCACAGGCCATGAAAAACAAACGCCAACGCTGCCCCCAGATCCGCCAATCCGATCCATAGACTGTCTTTAATACTGGATCCACTTCCGTGCGATTGGCGTCCATTTTATCGAGCCAAGCCCGAAGTGTTTTGGCATAGTGTTGTCCGCTATACAGCCGACGGGCATCCAGCCTGAGATCGTCTTGGAAATGCAGCAACGTGTCAGCTGCGGGCATCAGACCGCCTGAGAAAAAATAACGCGCCATCCAGTCATTGTCGCTTGTCACCTCAAACGGATAGGCCAAGAACCGATGGCAGAAGATATGCACGAACAAACGCCCATCGGGTTTGAGCCAACCTGCAATCCGTCCCATCAACGCTCGATAGTTTCGGACATGCTCAAACATCTCCACGGACACCACTCGATCAAATTGACTCTCCAAATTGAGCTCGTTGACATCACTGGTGATGACCGTGAGGTTTGACAGGCCCAACGATTGGGCTTTGGCGTCAATGAATTGTTTCTGAGATGCCGAGTTCGATACGGCGGTAATCTGGCTGTCTGGATACTGCTCTGCCATCCACAAAGACAATGAGCCCCAGCCACAACCCAACTCTAACACTTGCTGGCCATTGGCCAATTCAGCGTGAACGCAACTGGCTTTGAGCATGGCTTCCTCTGCCCCATCCAGCCCGTCTACCCCAGCGTCCCACAAGCCGCTTGAGTATTTCAGGCGCTTTCCAAGCACCAAGTTAAAGAAGTCAGAATTGACTTCATAATGCTGCTCGTTGGCTTTATCGGTCTCGATGGCAATGGGTGATTGCGCCAACTCATCCATGAGCACCTGAATTCTGGCTGATTGTTTTTCGACATCATGGATATGCTCATCTCTGAGCTTTCTGGCCAGCCTTTGCCGAATGCCAATGCGGATCAAGGCATCTGGCACCCAACCCCGCTCAACCCAATCAATGATTGTCATATCGCTTTCTCACTCAATGGCCTGGGTGATGGCGGGTCCTGCTCATGACGAGCGCGACCCAGCCAGAACAACGCAGGCAACAAGATGGCCCAGCTCAGTCCAGTGGCCAATGCCACCTGCCACACGGGCGCCACCCATTCGGCTGCACCCAGTTTGGCGCCTGCGTAGTATGACATTGGTGACCCGATCCCACCAAATATCGCAGCAAACACTAGCCGTGTCTTAAAAAACTGCAGGGAATGGTTGATCGCCAGCGCCAACGCCAGCCACAACAACATGATCCAAGCGGGCGCAAACTCTGCCGATGGCCATGGCATGGCATATTCAATTAGGCCCCATCGAATCCATAAGGTATCGAGGACAATACCCAATGCCAAGCACACCCAAACCAGGGTCCAATCCATCGGGTGGCGATTGGTGGGGTGCAGTTGCCAAGCCGCCAACAATCCCACCACCAAAAATCCAGGCCAGCCCCATCCATAAGCAGCACCGGCCACACAAGCGGGCCAGCTGACCTGGAAGAGTCCTTGATTGATCCAAAAGGCTTTGTTCATCATCGTATTGTGAGTGGCCAAGAGTCAGCTCAGTGTGAAGCATCATAAGTCATTCGGCATCCCCTTCACGTTGATTTGACACCGACCCATCAGACTCGTCTGCAGTTCTCACCCAGCGAAGCTTGCATGACCCATCGACTCTTGTCTTATTCCGTACCCCGCTCAATCCTTGTGGGGGTCTTTGCTGTCGCACTCATCGGCTGCAGCGGCTCCGGGACACAGCTTGCTGCAGAGCGTTCAGCAGCCTCCGTTGAGGCGTACTTTACCGCGCTACAGACCCTTCAAGGGTCTGAAACGAGCATTGAGCTCGGGCTTCGCAACTTCACTCAAACCTACGCGGACTTGACCGCGGATGATTTGGCGGAACGCATCGATGACGTTTATGCGCCTTCCCTGTTTTTCAACGACACCGTGCACACTTTCAACGACCGTGCGTCGCTGAAAGCGTATATGGCTAAGACAGGTGCCAACTTATCGAAAAGCAATGTCACCATTCACCAAACGATCAGAGACGGTCAAGATGTGTTTGTTAGGTGGACCATGTACTTTGAGACCAGTGAAGGTGATGATGCCATTCGCTCGACCTCGATTGGCATCAGTCACCTTAGATTCAATGACGAAGGACAGGTCGTTGTGCACCAAGACTACTGGGACAGTGCCAGCGCTCTCTATGCCCACCTACCGCTGGTGGGCACAGTCATTCGAGCCGCTCAGGATAGGCTGGCTGAATAATTAATCAGCCACAGCCCAAAGGGCAAGAAACTCAGGCACAGTGAGTTTTTCAACCGCCGATCGAGTCCCCATGGCTTCTTTGATCTTGGTGGATTGGTTAGCAGTGAAACCTGCATCAATCGCTGATTCAAATTTGGCCTCTAGCTTCGGGATCCCCTCTTGACGGCGCCTGCGGTGGCCAATGGGAAACTCAACCATCACACGTTCGCTGGATGACCCGTCTTTAAAAAACACCTGCACAGCATTTGGGATCGCGCGCTTGTCTGGGTCAAAGTAGGCCTCGGTGAATGCTGGATTTTCCCGAACCACCATCTTATCTCTCAACGCATCAATCCGTGGATCGGCTGCAACCTCATCGTTGTAAGACTCAGCGGTGAGTGAGCCAAAAATCAATGGCACAGCCACCATGTATTGCAAGCAGTGGTCTCTATCTGCGTAGTTATTCAGAGGGCCTGTCTTATCAATGATTCGGGCACCTGCTTCTTGGGTTTCAATCTCAATGCGCTCGATCTCGTCTAGTCTATTGACGACATCAGGGTGCAGATGCAAAGCACACTCCACCGCTGTTTGGGCATGAAACTCAGCCGGGAATGCGATCTTAAAGAGGACATTTTCCATGACATAACTGCCCAAAGGCCGCTCCAAGACGATGGGCTGCCCCTTAAACAGAACGTCTTGGAAGCCCCAGCCGGCGGCGCTGAGTGCGGATGGATAACCCATCTGTCCACCCATGGTGAGCAGCGCCAACTGCACTGCTCTGCGGCACGCATCACCTGCGGCCCAACTTTTCCTGGGCCCGGTGTTGGGTGCATGTCGATAAGTCCGAAGCGCGCCACCATCGACCCACGCTTGGCTGAGCGCATCAATCACTTGATCTCGGTCTCCACCCAAAAGTCGGGTGACCACCGCGGTGGCCGCCACACGGACCAATAACACATGATCGAGGCCCACACGGTTAAATGAGTTTTTGAGCGCCAACACACCCTGAATCTCATGCGCTTGAATCATGGCATGCAAGACATCCTGCACTGTCAGGGGCGATTCGCCACGGCTGATGGCTTGCGTGGACACATAATGCGCGACGGCCAAGATCGCGCCTAGGTTATCTGAAGGGTGTCCCCACTCAGCCGCCAACCAGGTATCGTTGAAATCCAGATAGCGAATCAAGACGCCGATGTTAAAGGCGGCTTGTACTGGGTCCAACCGGTCTCCACGCCCAGGCACCGGCACACCATTGACCATCTCAGCACCCGGCACCACAGGTCCCAGCAAACTCACACAGCCTGGGAATTTCAGCGCCAACATGGCGCAGGCCAAAGAATCTTTCAGGCAGTAATGGGCGGTATCCAAAGCCTCGATGGACTCTGAAGGCGTCGAGCAGACATAATCGGCGATCTCCACCAACAACGGGTCTGGATCGGGTCGGGTGGCCACACGGGTCATAATTTCACTGGTCATGGGTTTTTAGGTTCCTGATTAATAGAGACTTGCGGTGTCAGTGGCTGCAGGCGCCACTAAAGTGGGTGTATTCTACACCGAGCGTTATCATTTTTTTTGGAGGCATGTGATGCCAAAATCCAGCAAATATCAAGCCAAAGTTGTTAATGATCAGGGCTTTATCGACTACTCTGAATCAGAAAATGAAGTCTGGTCTGAGCTATACGCTCGGCAAATGGAATTGCTGCCAGGTCGTGTGTGCCAACCCTTTATAGATGGACTGGAGCAGCTCGGCTTGCCAGCTGACCACGTTCCCCAACCCAAGGTGCTTTCAGAGAAACTGATGGCCCTGACCGGCTGGTCGATTGAACCGGTGCCTGCGCTGATTAATTTTGATCGCTTTTTCGCGCTGCTGGCCCAAAAGAAATTTCCAGCCGCCTCATTCATCCGCACCAAAGAAGACATGGACTATTTACAAGAGCCTGACATCTTCCATGAGATCTTTGGCCATGTGACCATGCTGACCCATCAAGCCTTTGCAGATTTCACGGAAAGCTATGGCAAAGCTGGATTGGCCGCGGATCCCAAAGATCGGGTGATGCTCGCCAGGCTCTATTGGTTCACCGTGGAGTTTGGCTTGCTACAAACGCCACAAGGCGTTCGAATTTGCGGGGGTGGCATCGCCTCCTCACCAGGAGAGACTTTGCACGCCATTGACTCGGATGCCCCCATGCGGCGGCCCTTTGACCCGATTGAGGCATTGCGAACACCCTATCGCATTGATATCTTCCAAAGCGTCTACTTCATTTTAGACAGACTGGAAGATTTGTTTGACCTAGCGAACGCAGATTTACTTGCCATGATTCGACAAGCCAGGGCGCTTGGCGATTTAACACCGACCTATCCACCAAAAGTTGCATAAGACCATCACGCACAAAGAGGCTTAACCATGAGCAATACAACCCCACTGACCGAGAAAAAATGCCAACCTTGTGAAGGGGGCATGGAACCTTTGAAGGCCGATGTGGCCAAAGCACTTGTGGGCCAAGTGCCTGGTTGGACCATCAGCACCGATGGATCGACTTTGACTCGGCGCTTCGAGTTCAAGGGGTTTTACAAAACCATGGCATTCATCAATGCCATGGCGTGGATCGCCAACCGCGAAAACCACCACCCTGATTTCGAAGCAGGCTACAACCACTGCTTGGTCAATTTCACAACGCATGCCATCGGCGGCTTAAGTGAGAATGACTTCATTTGTGCAGCGCAAATTAATGCGCTGGTGGAGGAATAGAAAATGAGAATATCGACACGCTCCATCAAGGCTCTGCTTGGAAGCCTCGCCATCTTGGCGCTTGCTGGTTGCGCCACGGTGCCTGCCCCACTCCAGGGCGACCCCAGCCAGTTCACACCTTTGATGGCGAATCAAGTCAGTGAGCAAGCCATCGGGTCTGCGGTTCGGTGGGGTGGTGTGATCGTGAGCACCAATCCACAAACTGAGCGCACCTGTATGGAGATTTTGGCGCGCGAGTTGGACCGAAGCGCACGACCCATCATCAGGAACGACATCCACTTTGGGCGCTTCATGGCCTGCGGTCCAGGTTTTAGAGATCCAGCCATTTACACCGAAGGCCGAGAGGTCAGTTTGATTGGTCGATTGGACGGCTTTATGACAGCACCGATTGGTGAGTTCATGTATCGCTATCCAACGGTCAAGGTTGATAGCCTTTACTTATGGCCTGAGCGGATGGAAGAAGACCCCTACCGCGATCGCTATGGGCAGCTCTACTACCATGGCTGGTGGGGCCCGTTTAATCCATACCCGATCAGGCGGGTTTATGTCCCTGTGCAGCCCAAGCCCAAAGACAAGAAATAAGGCATCACTGAAAGCTGAATCCAGACCTGTTTTTTGATACAGTAGCGCCATGGGATTAACCAGGCGCCAACAGCAAATCTTCGACTACATCGTTGACGAAATCCAATCGAAGGGGTTGCCGCCAACGCGTGCCCAGATTGTCAAACACTTTAAGTTTGCCTCGCCCAATGCCGCTCAGTGCCATCTAAAAGCCTTAGAAAAGCAGGGTGTGATTGAATTACTGGGTGGGACTGCCAGAGGCATCCGCCCTACTCAGCTGCCGTATCCATCGAAACACTTGATGTCATTACCTGTGATTGGCCGCGTGGCGGCAGGCCGGCCCATTCTTGCGGTTGAACATCAAGAGTCACAGCTGTCGATCGAGCCCACCCAGTTCTCACCCAAGCCTCATTTTTTATTGCGCGTTCAAGGCGAGAGCATGAGCCAAGCGGGTATCTATGATGGTGATCTTTTGGTGGTGCACAAAACCCCAGAGGCCCGCTCAGGCCAGATTGTGGTCGCCAGAATTGATGATGAAATCACCGTAAAACAATTGCAGCGCCGTGGCAGGCGCATTGAACTGGTGGCACACCACCCGAGTTATGCCACGATCACCGTGAACAAAGATCAAGACTTTGCGATCGAAGGCCTGGCCGTGGGTGTCATCCGTTCATTTTCAGACGGGCAAGTTCCACTTCGCTGAAACCGGCGCGCCGCCTGGCCGGCTCATTGTATGGGCCTTTTGGTGGCGGCTTAAAGTAGGTGTGCAACAATTCATCGAAAGTGGAATCTGGCTCCAGCCCTTGTTGCTCACAACAATACCGAAACCAACGTGTGCCAATGGTGACATGTCCCTCTTCCTCTTCGAGAATCACTTCTAAAAGCGCCACCGTTTCATCATCTGAGGCTTGTTTGAGCTTAGCGATCATCCCAGGCGTCACATCTAAACCTCGGGCTTCTAGCACGCGGGGCACCAAGGCCATTCGAATCAACACATCATGCTCGGTCTTAATGGCCATCTCCCAAAGGCCATTGTGAGCTGGAAGGTCTCCATAGCGAGCCCCCAAAGACCCCAACCGATCAGACAGCATTAGAAAATGCCGAGCTTCATCGGCCGCCACACTCAACCAGTCTTTATAAAAATGACCAGGATCGAGCCCGTTGGACTGATCAGGCATGCCGGAAAAACGCACAGCCGCGTCCAATCCAAGATTGATGGCATTGAACTCAATGTGTGCAATGGCATGAATCAAGGCCACGCGACCTTCGAGCGTGCCAAGCCCACGCTTTGGTAACTCATTGGGTGGGATGAGATGAGGCGACGATGGCCGGCCACAGGGCAAGTCCTCTGTGGCCCAATGGGGCTTGGTGGATGCCAACAACGCTTGCTCGGGCCGATTGACCTCAGCCCAAAGCGCTTGGACTTTTGCGCACTTTTCCCAAGGATCAGGCTCGGCCAAAGCTGACCGAGCCGCCTGCCAAACATCCATGGCCTACCCTTTAGCTTTTATGAATCGCAGCAACCAAAGCATCGGCAAAACCACTGGTGGAGACTTTCGTTGCCCCCTCCAGCAATCTGGCAAAGTCATAGGTGACGACCTTCTCACCCACTACTTTCTCAAAAGCCTGCTCGATCAATTGAGTCACTTCAGGCCAGCCAATGTAGTCAAACATCATGCACCCTGAGAACATCAACGAGGCTGGATTGACCATATCCTTGCCAGCATACTTAGGCGCCGTCCCATGGGTGGCTTCAAACACAGCGATGTGATCGGCCATATTGGCACCAGCAGCAATGCCCATGCCACCGACCTCAGCAGCCAAGGCATCAGATAAATAATCCCCATTGAGGTTCATGGTCGCCAACACGTCAAACTCAGCTGGGCGAAGCAACATCAGCTGGAACATGATGTCGGCGATCCGATCTTTGATGACAATCTTGCCCTCAGGGGCTTTGCCATCATATTTTTCCCAAACCTCATCTTCCGTGATGGTGACATCGCCAAACTCTTCAGCGGCCACTTCATAACCCCATTTTCTGAAAGCACCTTCGGTGAACTTCATGATGTTGCCTTTGTGAACCAAAGTCACGCTGGCACGGTTATTGTCAATGGCGTACTGAATGGCTTTACGGACCAAGCGCTTAGACCCAATGGCCGAGATGGGCTTGATGCCCAAACCAGCATCCTCAAAAAAGTCTGCGCCCATCTCATCACGCAAGAAAGCCGCCAATTTTTTATTCTCCGGCGTGCCTGATGCATATTCCAACCCAGCATACACATCCTCGGTGTTCTCACGGAAAATCACTGCATCGACTTCTTCGGGTTTTTTCAAAGGCGATGGCACGCCGTTGTAATATTTCACCGGGCGCACGCAGGCATACAAATCAAGTGTCTGTCGCAATGACACATTCAAAGATCTAAAGCCCTCGCCCACCGGCGTGGTCAAAGGGCCCTTGATGGCCACGGTCAAGTCTTTGATGGCATCCAGCGTTTCTTGTGGGAAATAATCACCATCATAAATACCAGCGGCTTTCTCGCCCAAGAAAAGTTCAGCCCAATGCACTTTCCGGCGTCCACCGTAAGCTTTCTCAATGGCAGCGTCCCAGACGCGCATGCAAGCAGGGGTGATGTCCACACCAATCCCATCGCCTTCAATGAATCCAAGAATGGGCTGATCTGAAACCACCAAGCGGCCATTTTCAATGCAGACTTTATCGCCTGATTCAGGCATTTTGACGTGCTTAAATCCCATGGGTTTTCTCCTTAACCATCAAGCGCTCTAGTCTATCACTGTCTGCCCAAAAATAGGCACTGAGTACCCCAGGCTTCAGCGCACAACCAAGCTTTTGGGATGACAAAGATTTAACTCGGGAGATGTTAGTCTGCCGTGATGCGCAGGGCCCAGTACAACTTACTCTTTCTCACCCTATCGGTGCTGGGCCATGGGGCGCTTGTGGCATTGGTCACACTTCCAGAGCCCAAGTTAACGCGTGAGCGCCCCGAAGCCATCACCGTTTCTTTGATGGAGCCCTTGCCGACATTAGCGCCAGCACCCGCCCCAGAAACAGAGCCAGAGGCAACCCCAACCATCGCCAATGAACTCGAAATGGTCAATGAGCCAATGCCAGAGCTTGCCGAGACCGATGCGTCCGACGAGATGCCAGACGAGGATACAAGCAAAGAGCCTGAGCGCGATCCTGCGTATCGTGGCGCTCAACTGATCAGTCGCATGGCTCAGCAACTGCCCAACATCGTCTCTGAATTAAATCCCATCAAAGCCCCTGAGGCATCACCCAGCTACCAAGGGGTTGGCCCACCGAAATTGCCCGGCGGGCCGAGTCTTTTTGATGCCTGGATAGGCCCTGTCAGCCCAAAACTGGATCAATGGATGGAGCCCGGTGGTGAGCGTCACGCTCGGGTGACGTTGGGCAATGGGCAGATTGTCTGTATTGAGGCTCGGGGGCTCACAACCGAAGAGCTATTTAACCCTTGGATGTCAGCAGCCATCCCAATGAGTCGGTTGTGTGGTCGCGAACGCCCCAGTGCCATCGATCTGGAGAATCCATGGCTCAGAGCAAGACCCAAACAACAAGATTAAGAAGAAGGGAGTGTTGATCGGGTGGCGGAGAGGGAGGGATTCGAACCCTCGAAGGGCGCTAACCCTTGCCGGTTTTCAAGACCGGTGCATTCAACCGCTCTGCCACCTCTCCGTGGGGAGTCATTATATAGGAAATGACTGCAAAATGGCGGAGAGGGAGGGATTCGAACCCTCGGTACGGGATAAACCGCACACTCACTTTCCAGGCGAGCCCGTTCGACCACTCCGGCACCTCTCCAAATCCTGGTAGCCGGCTAGTTTAAACCAATTCCTCGTACCTTGCTTCACATGGCTGCTGGCTTGATTTAGAATAACTGTATTAATATACAGTATTGCTGTACTGACACCACCTTAGGCTTTGTAACCACATGAAATCTCTTGATCATCTGCTAACCACAAGACAAGACATCTGGCGGGGTGCAGTGAGGTCCTACTGGACGACGCTATCCACAGGCCAGTCTGATCTTGATGCATGGCTACCCAATCATGGCTGGCCCTGTGGCCATATGATTGCCTTGCATGCCCAACATGTAGGCAGCGGAGAGCTATCAATCCTCTTGCCATTTTTAGCAACACAAACCCAACAAAAATTACCTGTATTGCTGATTTCACCCCCCCTGATCCCCTGCCCACACACGCTAAGAAAAATGGGTGTCGCACTGGAACACTTGGTCGTGGTTCGATCTAGGGAAAAACAACTCTGGGTGGCTGAGCAGGCACTCAAAAGTGGCTTATGTGGCGCATTGGTTGTCTGGCCCACCACCCAAGCAAGCTCATCCACGGCCATGAGACGACTCCAGCTGGCCTGCGAACGGGGTCGTGCACCCGTATTCTTGGTGGAATACCAAACACAGGCTTGTCTATCATGGCCGTGCACTCTTTTCCTTAAAGTAGAGCCTGGCCTGAGAATATCCTGGCTCAAACAAACGAGCACTGAGCACAAGCCCGCCCTTGCCCTTCAACTTGAAACTCAAGCCTCCTGACCATGTGGCTGGGCCTATATTTATCTGAACCAATCGATCCATCCATACGTCCTGACCTCAAAGAGGCCATCACGGGCATGGCTTACAGCTACAGCGATCAATTGCACTGGTCAGATGTCTCTACACTGATCATCGAAATTCAAAAGAGTCATCGCCTATACCTAACGCTTGAAAACTTAGCAGATGAGCTGATTGAGCATGTATCCAAACTCAAATTAGCGTTTGCCTCAAGCATCGCCCCTAACCCGGTGGCTGCAGCGATGCTGGCCAGGCATGACTTTCGTTGCTGGTCACAAGAAAGCCTTGAGCAGCACCTAAATAACTGGCCGATGGATCAGTTGATGCTAGACCCAAATACCCATCGATCCATTGAGGCGTGCGGACTAAAAACACTGGGCGATCTCAGAAAACAACCCCGTGATCAAAGAATCCGAAGGTTTGGAATCAAGCTCAATCAATATATTGAAGAACTTTATGGACACCACCAAACACCACTGCAGTGGTCAATACCCACTGAAGACTACTACCAACGCATTGATCTTAACCATCCCGTCATACGCACTGAAGCACTAAAACATCATTTGTTTCGCGCATTAACGGATCTCGGGCAATGGCTGGATACCAGAGACAAAGCTCTGACTCAGCTCAGCATTCGCCTAAAACATGAGATCAGACCCTCATCCAGCATTCCTGATCTGGTCATAGACATCGGCCTGGCTGAGCCTGGATTTAATCGTCATCACCTAGAAAACCTCATCGAACTCAAGTTAGAAAGCATCCATATAGCAAGCCCGCTGAACACCATCATCATTCAATGCAAAAGCCATCATGAACGAAGGCCAGAGCATATGGACCTATTCAGCGGCCATCGCCAAGGCCAAAGCTGGCCAGAATTACTCGATAGGCTTAAGACAAAACTGGGCCAAGAAGGATTGGCAAGCTTGGCGATGTGCCCACATCACCAACCAGAAAAATCTTGGTGTTGGACAACCCCAAACCAGACATATGAGGCCATCGATTCACGAATCAGACCGACTTGGTTGGTTGCCGATCCAATGCCGTGTGAGCGCCATCAGCTTGTACTCGAAAAAGGCCCGGAACGGATTGAAACAGACTGGTGGGCCGAAGGGTGTCAACGTGATTATTGGATTGCCAGAGAACCTAACGGCAGGCGATTATGGGTGTTTCGTGAACACCACCCTCGCACTGGATGGTTTATTCACGGTATATTCGATTGAACACGCTCAATCACCGAGGGGTTTCATGACCACTTCCCAAATACTCATTGCGGCCATCCTACTGGCCACCATTGGCCTATTTCTATGGGGCCGCTGGCGACACGATCTGGTCGCTGTGACTGCATTGCTGGCCTGTGTCTTAACGGGACTTGTCCCCAGTGAGGCTGCTTTTTCTGGCTTCTCACACCCTGCCGTCATTACTGTGGCTGCAATCTTGGTGCTCAGTCGAGCGCTACAAAGCTCTGGTGCTGTCGATGCCCTAACTCGGGTTGTCTTACCTCAATCCAGTCGCCCCACTGTGACGCTCATTGCTCTGGTCATACTCGTCGCGTTTTTATCCGCCTTTATGAATAACGTCGGCGCCCTGGCTCTGCTGATGCCTGTGGCCATTCAAGTATCGAAGCAACATGGGCTACCCACAGGCCAAGTACTCATGCCCTTGGCGTTTGCCTCAATTCTTGGAGGCATGACCACACTCATTGGCACCCCACCCAATCTCATCGTGGCGGGGTTTCAAGAAGAGGTCACAGGCCAAAGCTTTACCATGTTTGATTTCACCCCGGTGGGTCTTGCTGTTGCGGTGGCTGGGTTGGTGCTGATTTTGCTGTTTGGCCGTTTCTTAATCCCTCATCGCACCCGCTCGGATGCTGAGGATTTTGATACGGGACATTATCTGACCGAAGCATTGATCCCTGATGATGCAAAAGCTGTGGGACTTCGCATTCATGAAGCAGAAGAAGCGATTGATGCGACAGGCGCGCAAGTCATTGCGCTGATTAGAGATGGCCAACGCATCAGCGCCCCACATGGCAACACGAAACTCAAGCCTCAAGACACCGTGGTCATCGAAGCGGAGCCCAAGTCGATGATGCAAGCACTGGCCATTTTAGGCCTTGAAATGGCGCCATTGGCCGAAGAAACCTCAGATGACACTGTGCCTTTGGAATCCATTCAGGATGACAGACAAAGCACTCCCAGTGTCGAGGAGATCAGTCTCATGGAGGTCGTGGTGATGCCCACTGCCTCACTGATTGGTCGCTCTGCATTAAGCCTCAGGCTCCGCTCTCGCTACGGTGTCAATCTGTTGGCGATCTCTAGACAAGGCACCCAGACTGTCGCACGCCTTCGGAGCATGCGCTTTAAGCCCAGCGATGTTTTATTGATGCAAGGTCCAACAGACCAACTCCAAGAGTTTGCATTTAACCATGGTTGTGTCCCATTGGCCGATCGGTCTTTGCGCGTCCCTCAACCAGGCCATGCCTGGCTTGCGGGATTGACCCTACTGGCTGCCGTTATGGGGGCAGGCTTTGGTTTGCTTCCAGCGGCCATCACGTTTTGCTTGGGTGTGGTTTTATTAGCGGTCACACGAGTACTTGATATCAACAAGATGTACCAAGCCATAGACTGGCCCGTGGTGATCCTACTGGCCGCCTTAATCCCCGTGGCCCAAGCGATGAGCACGACTGGACTGGCAGATACCCTAGCGAACACCATGGTTCAAATAGCCCCATCGCAAAGTACCATCGCCATGGTGGTCGTCTTGATGGTGGTGACCATGACACTGTCTGATTTCATGAACAATGCAGCCACTGCTGCGGTGATGTGTCCGGTGGCACTGGGGACAGCCACCAACCTAGGCATTCAGCCAGAGCCGCTTTTAATGGCTGTGGCCGTCGGCGCCTCATGTGCGTTTCTGACCCCGATAGGACACCAGAACAATACCTTGATCTTAAGTCCGGGTGGATTTAGATTTGGTGACTATTGGCGCCTGGGACTACCGTTAGAGATCTTGGTCGTCTGCGTGGCTACGCCGATGATTCTACTGGTGTGGCCACCCTAACAGGATCAGGGCCTGTGCCAATCCAAGGTGAGAAAGGATGGCTCTCACCTCGCAAAAGCGCTTCCAGTGCGAAACCCTCTCGCTCCTGAATTGTGTCAATAAAATGATCCGCTGGTCCCATATGCGCAAACGCATCCAATCCCTCTTGGAGGAAGCTTTGTAACAAGCCAACACCTGCAAGCTTGGCGGGTGTTCTCATCATTCGAATCAATCGGTGAACCATGGCATGCTGCACTGTCTGACCCAACAGCCGCCCAAGGTCGCTGATCAGCTTTAACTGCTCGCGTCGGCCGGTCCACTGGCCCTGCGCCCGATAGGCCTCGGCATACGTGGGCTGATCGATGATTGAAGCTTCCAAGAGGTGTCCAGCCAATTCAAAATCAAAAGCCAAGGACATGGCTTGTAGTCTCAAAGCATCACCCACCGCGCCCAACAGATCATCGGGTAAGAAGCGTTTCATGACAGGTGCTGCTTTGTTTAGCTCAGCATCGCGTCTGGCGACATCTCGACCCCCATAAAGCTCATCCAAGAAAAACTCGCAAGCAGGACTGTATCGTTCGGTGGCCCGTAGGTCCTGATAAGTAGCATCAAGTCTGGCGCGCTGCCATTGCTGCAGCTTCGCTAAAGCATGGCGGTGGTCTGCAGATCCAGAAGCAACCTCATCTGCAACCTCTTGATTGTATTGGATCTGGGAAACTAAGTGATGCAATCCCAAGGGTGGTGCTTTGTGCTTTGGTGGCATAGAGACATTATAATGACAGAGTGATCAGCCACAGGCCAAATCCATGCTAAAACTGTCAGCACCCAAGACCCTCTCGGCACGTCAGTCGCGCCCAAAAATTGGATTGGCCGTGGCTGGCGGCGGCCCACTCGGGGCCATTTATGAGCTGGGTGCTCTGCGCGCATTGGATGAAGCGATCGATGGTGCCCAAATGCATGAACTGGATGTTTATGTGGGCGTGAGCTCAGGCTCCATCCTAACGGCAAGCTTGGCCAACGAGATCACCACGGCCCAGATGAGCCGAATTTTTATGGGCGCACCTGAGGCTGAATTTAAGTTTCAGCCCGAGCAGTTTTTAAAGCCCGCTTTCCGCGAATATCTGGATCGGGCGCGCGCCCTACCCTCGGTCATATTCGAGCTCATCAAAGAGACCATACAGCACCCAGATCGGGTACTGCACCTAGAGAGCTTGGAGGGCATTGCCCGCCTGATTCCCACCGGCATTTTCGACAACCAAAGCATCGGTAATCTGATTGGAGAGGTCCTCAGCAAGCCTGGCAGAAGCAACGAATTTCGGAAGCTCAACACATCGCTTCGCATCGTGGCCGTCGACTTAGAGACTGGCCAAGCCGTTCGCTTCGGCGAGCCAGGCAATGACGATATTCCCATTTCTAAAGCAGTACAGGCATCATCCGCATTACCTGGGCTCTATCCACCCGTAGAGATCAATGGTCGCTATTTTGTCGATGGTGCGCTTCGACGCACCCTGCATGCCTCCGTCGCGCTCCGTCAAGGCGTCGACTTTTTAATCGCGATTAATCCCTTGGTGCCTTTTGACGCCCACTTGGATGCCCATGCAGGCCACTCATCCAGTGCCAACCGTCTGTTAAAAGGGGGGCTTCCTTTGGTGCTCTCGCAAACGTTTCGATCACTGATCCAATCGCGGATGCAAATCGGTATGACGAAATATCAAACGGACTTTCCCGAGGCCTCTGTGCTGCTGGTGGAGCCCAACCGGAACGATGAGCGGATGTTTTTTACCAATGTGTTTAGCTACTCTTCCAGAAATGAACTGATTGAACACGCCTATCAGACAACACGCCAAGAATTGCTGAGCAAAGCAGATGAGCTTGAACCCGTCCTAGCATGTTACGGATTGGGGCTTAATCGACAGGCATTGACTGAGACCCAGACCTTTCAGCAAAGCCTAAAGCGAGAGCCCGCTTATCGGTCTGAGCTTGCCAGCCAACTGGCCGGCAGTCTATCGAAACTCGAAGCCTTACTCAGCGCGCAATGATCACCAGTGAATCCCCCTCATAAGCGAGGCCAGCGCCATTTGCTCTTGGGTCATCTCTGTGGGCTCTTGGGCACCATGCTCACCCCGTGCTGCCGCTGAGTCTGGAAACATTCTAAATGCCGAGTTCATGACAATCTCGGAAATTTTTGGCGCAATGGCATGCAACACTTGCGCAAAAATACCCAGACGCGTGGCAATGCGCTGCGGTTTAAAGATGACCGCCTGTTTCACCATATCGGCCGCATCCTCTGGCGTAATGGCAGGGGCTGATTGATAGAGCTTGGTCGGCGCAATCATGGGCGTTTTGACCAAGGGCATATTGATGGTGGTGAATGACACGCCCGTGTCATTGAACTCAGCCGCTGCACAGCGAGAAAATGCATCCAACGCGGCCTTGGAGGCCACATAGGCAGAAAATCTCGGCGCATTACTGAGCACGCCGATTGATGAGATGTTAATGATTTGGCCGCTTCGCTGTTTCTGCATGAGCGGCAAAAATCCCATGATCAGCTTCAGTGATCCAAAATAATTGAGCTGCATTAAACGGGTGTAATCATGGAACCGGTCATAGCTGAGCGCAATCGAGCGTCGAATAGACCGACCTGCATTGTTGATGAGAATATCAACGGCCTGATGATCCTTAATCACTGCCCTCACCAAGCCTTCGGCAGCCTCTAAGTCGGATAGATCACAAACATAACTGAATGCCTGCCCACCCTCAGCCTTAATGTCAGCTTCGGTCTCCGCCAGCGCCTCTTGGCCCCTGGCCACCAAAATAACCTTGGCACCAGCCTTTCCCATCATCAGGGCTGTAGCACGACCAATCCCCGATGATGCACCCGTCACCACCACCGTCTTACCCTTGACCTGACCTGATAAGGATCGATCAATAAAGAGCTCTGGATCTAAATGTCGCTCCCAATAATCCCAGAGCACCCAAGCGTAGTCCTCCAGAGGTGGCACAACAATGCCACTCCCTTTGAGTGCTCGCTCCGCCTCTCTGGTATCAAATTGGGTTGGGTAGGTGAAGAAGCTTGTCATCTCTTTCGGTATCCCCAGATCATTTAGGACCTGGTGGATGATGCGCCTCACTGGTGGAAGCATCCCAATGCCTTGCTTTACTGGAGAAGGAATAAATGAAAACAACCGCGCATCGATGCGCATGCTCATTAATGGGGCATGGGCAGCCGATGCAAACAAGTTCATCACCTCACCGATGCGTTTTGGATTGGGATCAGTCAGATGAAAACACTTGCCATTCAGCTTTGGCTGATGCGCTATGTGCACCATCGCTTTGGCAACGAAGTCAACCGGAACCAAGTTGACTCGGCCACCTTCAATGCCCAACGTGGGTACCCACGAGGGCAGCATTCTACGCATTTTTTGGATCAGCTTAAAGAAGTAATAAGGGCCATCGATTTTGTCTATTTCACCTGTTTTCGAGTGGCCCACAACGATGCCTGGGCGATAAATGCGCCAAGGAACTTTTTTGCTATGCCGCACGATGCCTTCTGACTCATGCTTCGTTCGAAAATAGGCATGCCCAAGTCCCGTTGCCTCATCGAACATATCCTCCCGAAAGGTACCTGGATAAAGCCCGGCGGCCGCAATCGAGGAAGTGTGATGGAAGCATTTGGCCTTCAGCACCTCAGCAGCTGCCAACGCATTGCGCGTGCCAGCCACATTGGCAGTCTCATTGGCCTCTGTATTTGCGGTCAGATCATAAATGGCCGCCAGATGAAAAAAATGGCCGATCTTGCCTGTGAGCTTTTCCCTGTCCGCCGCGCTCAATCCAAGCGCGGGCTTGGTCAGATCCCCCGTGATGGGAAAAACCCTCTTGCCCTCACTGGGCCATCGCGACTTGACCAGCTCATTGAATTTCGTTCTGGACCCCTTCCTGACAAGGACATAGACGGTGCCCCTGCGCCCAAGAAGCTCCTCGATTAAGTGCCGACCAATGAATCCTGTGCCACCCGTGACAAAATAATTCATCTATCCACTCCCATCGATTGCCTGTCCCCAAAGATACTCCTGATCGATGGATCATGACAAGGCGCTTGAGCCAATGAATTGACCAAATTGGCCCAACATGCTAGAAAGGTAATATACGTTAAGGGGGTGGCAGTGAGTCAGAGCAAACGATGGTTCAGCTTTTATTGAGGATATTGTTTCCATGTCAGACCTTGATCCAGCATTTCAACAGGCTTTTGAAGACGTCCAGACCCTAACCGAGCGCCCAGACAACGAGACCATGCTGAAACTTTATAGCCTTTACAAGCAAGGCACCGAAGGCGACGTGCAAGGCGAAAAGCCGGGGTTCTTCGATTTTGTTGGCGTTGCCAAGTATGAAGCCTGGGAAAAGCTCCAAGGGATGCCAGCCGACGAGGCGAAACAGGGCTACATAGACCTCGTCAATCAACTTAAAGCTTAGCGCCCCCGGGTCAACCCATCGGTTATGGCCAAGGACACAAAGAAAAAGATTCTATCCTTGGCGCTTGATTTATTTAATGAGCACGGCGAGGCCAACGTCACCACCAACGCGATTGCCACGGCACTCAACATCAGTCCAGGAAACCTTCATTACCATTTCCCAGCCAAAAAAGATCTGGTGACTGCCTTGTTCAGCGAGTATGAGCAAGAAATGCTCAGCTTGCTGGCCACCCCGCCCGACCGTGCCGCCGAACTGGATGATGTGTGGCTTTTGCTTCACCTGTCCTTTGAGGTCATGGGTCGATATCAGTTTGTCTATCGAGATCTGACCGATCTATGCTTTCGCTACCCGATGATCCACCGGCGATTCCTAGCAATCGCGTCTGTTACCAGACAAACAGCCGCCATCATGTTTGAAGATCTCAAGGATGCCGGCATGATGATCGCCAACCAAAAAGAAACCCACTCATTGTTGGATTCTTTCCTGTTGATCAGCCACTTCTGGCTGGCCAACGATCGCATTGCCTCAAAATCGGGTCAGCCACAACCGCAAAGAGCTGTTGCTTTGGTCATGGGTCTGATCAGTCCCCTTCTCATTCCTGAGGCCCGGACCCAAACCCAACAACTCATCCATCAATACCGATAATTAAAGCGATCAGAGAATCGAAAAGAGCAAATAAAAAAGGCCCGGAGCAAGCTCCGGGCCAAGGCGCAGCCCTCTTAACCAGATCGATTGCCGATCTTTAAGACTGCTTCGGGGTAGACGTTGCCTTCTGGCCTGCTGTGCTTACTTTTTTCTTCACGGCCTTCTTTTTAGCGGCTTTTTTGGCCACGGTTTTGGCGTTCGCTGGCTGAGTGCCGGACGGCGCTTTTTTAGTCGCTGCCAACTGATCAACCTGCTTGCTCAGCTTTACGACATGCGCACTCAGTGTCTCAATCTCATCAGAAGTGGGCACACCGAGTCGCGACAGGGCTTTGGCCACACGCTCTTCAAATACTTTTTCCAAACGATCCCAGTTGGCTTGGGCACCTTGGCGTACCTTGCTTGCCCGCTCGGTCACATTCTCACGGACATCGCCAACCGCCTCTTCTGCAATCTTCCGACCCACGTTTTGAACTTTCCCACCTTCTTTCACAAGGCGCTCGAAAAGCTTTGTACCTTCTCCAACCACGCGCTTGCCTGTGCCTTCAATGGCTTTTGCGCCCTCTTTGAGAAGCTTGCCACCTTCATCTTGAGCCAAGGCAAAAGCACCCAAGCCAGCCAACCAAATCTCTTGTGTGCTTGCACTCCACTTGCTGGCCTTGGCACCTTTTGTTGGTGAAGGCCGCTTCCCAGCCGACGTTTTTTTCTGAACTTTCTTTTTCGCGATTTTCTTGGCCATAACGGCTCTCCTTGAATCCTGTAAGTGTGATACGTTTGATCACTATGAGTTGATGATAGGCTCGATTTTTAGAGCAAACACCCTAAACTGCTCCCAGGGAGGCACTGTGGCGATGGACTTCAATGTAGATACCGAGGATTGGCAAGCTTTTCCACATGTCAATGCAAAGTTCAGACTGAGCCCTGCTGAGCTAAAAAAAGCGTGGGGAAAGCTTCACGCTGGGGACTGCGAGCCCTTCCCTGACCCCAAGCACATTGCCAAGCTTGATCCCGCTTACCCAGATCCTGAAGGCGCTGCTGAAACCCTCATAGACGCCTGGTCTGCCTTTCATGCAGGAGAGTTCGCACGGGCCGTTGACTTGGGCAGCCAACTGGGGGTGCTTGGTCATTCAGTCATCAACAAGGCCAGTGGCATCTATGCAGATTACCTGGAAGACGATGAGGTAAAGCAAAAGGAAATCTACCAATCAGGTATGGCCCTGGCTCAAAGTGCCATTGAGGCATTTCCAAAAGATCCAAATGCACACTACTTCCATGCGTTCATGACGGGAAGATACAGCCAGTGTATCTCGATCACACAAGCACTCAAGGAAGGCCTGGCCAGCCGAGTCAAAACCGATGTGGTGAACACGCTGAAATTGGCCCCCAAACATGGAGAAGCCCAGCTGGCTTTGGGTCTATTTCATGCAGAAGTCATCAATAAAGTGGGCAAAATGGTCGGAGCGGTCACCTATGGGGCCAGCGCGGATGAGGCCCTTAAAGCTTTTGATCAAGCCATATCTTTGATTCCACACTCACCGATCACATGGATTGAGTATGGGAATGCTTTGTATCTTCTGTTTGGAGATAAACGATTGGAAGAATCAAACGATGCGTATGTCAAGGCATCGACACTCGACCCACGTGATGCAATGGAGAAACTCGATGTTGAGTACGCGAAAGCTTCCTTGGCCTAAAAGCCATCAATCCACTCATGCAGTCGCTCGATGTCATCGCCATTGAGCTCATGGATCGTTGGCCCAACCAGCAATGCCAGATACAAAAGATCCTGAAACTCAGCCTCGAAAAACCGCATCACATCGCTTGGATCTGCGATGAGGTTTTGATCTGCGATCAGCCCACTAAAAACCTGACCTGCATAGCTCATTAAGCTGATGCCCATACCAATGCTGCCGTTTTGTGGCACCCAAAACATCAATTCATGAATCGGCACGCCTGCCAAATAAAGTGGGATCTGGGGGCCTGGCACATTGGTCAGCACGGTGGTGGCCTTATCACTAAAAAGCTCCAGCGCTGGTGCTTGAATTTTGGATGGCGCCATACCCAAGGCGGCAAGCAAGCCCAAAGACACCGCTGCCTGTTTGGACGACTTCAGTTCGTCCATGGCCTGAGAGACTCTATAAATCCGAGCCAACGGGTTACCAGCATCAATGGGTAAATCCAAAAACACCAAGCCAAAGTGATTGCCCAGATTTTTCGCATGCTCAAGCGGACGAAGGTTGACAGGCACTGTGGCGCGCATGGTCATGCCTGAGGGATCGTCTCCTAGCTTGGCCAAATATCGATGCAGTGCGCCGGTCATGACCCCGATCAATACATCGTTGACTGTGCAGCCCAACGCATAGCCAATGGCTTTTACTTCCTCTAGAGGCACTGGGTTGGCCCAAGCCACATTCTTTCTGACTCCCAATGGCCCTTTTAGCCGAGAAGGCGGATCGTCTTCGATCAAAAGCAATGACGCCAGCTCGTCTGCGAGTTCCCGAACCAACTGGGCTTGATTGCCCAAAAGGCTGGGGTCTTGCACAATGCCCATGCCCTCTTTTAACAGCCGCTCGCCCAGGGTTTGTGCGGCATGAATACCCCGCTGCGCCGGAGATATGAGGCGTTGAAACAGCGAAGACTCGGATGAGCGCGACTGACGCCACGCAACTGGCTCGATCTCTGCCAATGAGCCCTCGGCCGTGACATCTGTCAGTGAAAACATCACCTGAACAAGCGCCATTCCATCTGCATAACAATGATGTATGCGACCGATCACAACCGGCCCATCGACATAGTTATCAACCAAATGGAACTGCCAAAGCGGCTTGGTCTGATCCAGGGGCGTGGAGGCAAGCTCCGACACAAACTTCTGCAGGGCTTGCTTATCCGCTCTACCCGGCAAAGCCGCGTGGCGAATGTGGGCGCTCAGCTCAAAGCTCTGATCGTATTCCCAGAAATACCCACGCGCGGTGGAGACCGCCTTTTGCCGAAATCGTGGAAAGGCCAAAAAACGATCCGCAATGGCTTTCTCAAACTGATTAAATTTAACCTGATCTCCTAAAACCATGACGCCCGTGATCATCATCAAGTTACTTGGCCCCTCCATACGGAGCCAAGCGGTATCGACTTTGGCCATGGGTTCACGATAGGACATTCTAAAACCTGTTCTCAGACCACTCAGTGGGCACGGTATCCAGCAGGCAAAGAGCCACCAGGATTGATCGCTGATTGAAGATGCGTTAAGTCTATCGGCAATTGCACGTATCCCACCCCAAGTTGCTGAAGCACCGTCATGAGGTGAACATGCATCAAGGGGTAAAGCTGGCGCCCCAACAAAGGATGGTGCTCAGAGAACGTCTCAAAGGAGAGGCGCTCGCCTTGAAATTGCCGATATTCCGCGACCCACTTGGTCTCAGCGATAAAGACATCAACGCGGTCTGGGCCGTTTTCTTGACCACAGTAGCCTGTGACTTTTAGCTGAGCTTGGATCTGGTAATTGGCCAGGCCATCGGTTTGATGTGTTAACTCTCTTGGTGTCAAGCTCAAATCGACCTTGGCATGCAGGGGCTGATTGTTGCCTGGGTCTCCCAGCCGTTCAGCATGCATTGCCACAACCTGTGTGTTGATCAACGAAAATGTTTCCAGTAAATTCATTCATCCACCCATTGAAAGGTTGAGTAAAAGCAAAGCGCCCGCCGAAGCGAGCGCCTTACAGTCATCATCAGCCCCGAGGCTTCATCTCGTGCCCACAACAGCACTTAGGGCGCTGGTGTAAACACATGGATGGTTGCGTGGCTGTCTATGGCAGCTTGCTCACCAATGTTCAGCGGCAAGTAGTCGTTCACCAGCCACTTCCTCAGCTGATTGGTATAGAACGGGCTCATGAAGAAACCGCTGCGACCGCCTGGAATGATTTCTTCAGCGATTGGCCCTGACGGCGCTAGGGTGGCCACATTCCGACGTGCCGCCCCTGCACCAAACGTAAAGCCATTGACCGAGTTGGCTCTGGCACTGTGGCTGGAGGCATCAACCGCATTGAATCCCCCGGCCCGCGCAACGCCAGGTAAACCCTCACCCACGTTCTGGAAACCACCGGCAGGCGGCACGTTAAATGGTGAGACATTTAGGGGATGACGGAAAGTCACACGGTGGAGCTTGCCCCATCGGTAATCGTCTTGATCGGTTGAATTGGCAAACGCAGGCGCGAACTCGTCAGAAGCCAACAGATCCAGAGCACCTTTTAGCGATGCCAACAACACCGCGTCACGCGCTGTTGCCTTATTGGGCGCTCCGGCCACATTGAAATAGCTCAAACCAGAGGCTGCTGTGCCGTTGGTCAAAGGAAAAGCCCTAAGCTGATTGGCCAAAGCACGCCAAGCCAACTCCGAGCTTGGAAGCTCACTCCCAAGCCCGACTGCGCTGAGCGTTGCATCAATGGTATTGGCGATTGCCTGACCACGCCACACGCTGTAGATCGTCGCTGCAATGCTATGGGCCACATCCTCATCGGAGGGAACAGAATTCCCTGTGGGGTCTCCACCTGGGTCAAACCCGCCGGCCAACCCTGTTGGTGTTGAGAAGTCCCATGCAGCCAAGCGGTCCATGGCCTCTTGAATGCCCGCATCCGCCCCAAGGGCAGCCAAGCCTTCCCAAGCACCCTCAGCCGTGGCGTTTTCGAAAGCCAGCAACAAATGAGGCAGAAGAATTTCGGCATCCATTAATTCGTTATTGGCTTGTAACGCCTTCATGTCATCGATGGTGACATCGCCTTGTTCGACCAACTCTTGTAGCACTCGATCAATACGACCCATCCGAAGATCCGAATAACTGGTATTGAGGTAATACAAACCATTGCCACCCGGTCTGAGCTGGTTGAGTGGGTTGCCATCGAGTGTTGTGCCCACGGGATCGTTGTTGGCATTGGCCAAATACCCCCAGGGTGGATTTTTCACCTGTGGCATCTCCTCACGGGGAATCAGCGCATATTGCGTTGCTTGACCTTCTTGCGGTGCATCCGTGATCAACCACTCATGCGCCAAGGCGCCTGACCCATCCCGGATAAACCAAGGAGGAATCCCGCCAGCCGGTGCCAACTGAGTTTGCAGATCCTGCCGAAGGGGCATCTCGCCCCCAATGTAATAGGCAATGTTGCCTTCCACATCAACATACAAGAAGTTCTGTGACCCGAAAGCAAAGTCTCGAAGCCCCAACTCAAAATCCTCCAAGCTGTCTGCTCTCGACCAAGCTCTGAATGTAGACAGCTCAAATGTCGGACCCCAACCTGTGTATTGAACCGTCAAGGCAGAATCACCCAACAGTTCAACAATCGGGCCAAAATTGCGACGCGGCACGATAAAGGTGATGCCACCCGAGTCGTAACCCACGTTGGCTCTGACCACGCTATCTGCCGTGCCGTTGCCGGGCACGTTGACAAAATAACTTTGGAACGCATACAGGATTCGTTCGCGCTGACCCTTGTGCACTGTGTGTGTGGGCAAGCCAAAATTGTTGACCAAGATAGGGTCTTGGAACACGTCTGTCACATCCAAGCGATTGACAGTTGAACCCCAGCACATGTGCAGGTTACAAGCCTGTGCGTTCACTGGTGCACCCGGGAAGACCACGCCACTGACGGCCAGCTCCTCATCTCGAACCACCAAATTCTCATTCATAAAAATCGGCGGAATATCGAGGCCTAAGTGTGGGTCATTGGCGAACAAGGGATAGCCCGATTGGGTGTGCTCCCCAGCCACCGCCCACCAGTTCGAGCCAAACTCATTGGTCTCACTCAAAAACGGCAGATTGGCCACTCGATCACGGTAACGCTTGGCCATATCAACGAGCTTGGGGTCCACCATGGGCATCACTTGAGCGCCCAGCTGACCAAAGACCGTGTCTAAATTCATATCCTTGGGTATGTTTTTCTGGGTGCGCTGAGAAGCCTCGTCGGCCATGGTCGTTTGAGACGATGCATCCTCTGGAACAATGATGCCAGCACGGTCGAAAAAGTCAGGAATACTGACCCGGCCATCGACGGGGATAGAAATGTTGAGATCTTGCAAAAACAAAGCCGTGCCATCAAAGCCCACTGCTTGGCCCACTGCTTGATACGTGCCAATGCGGATGGTGTTGCCAATGTCCGACAAACTCGAGTCAAACGACAGCTGGAAAGCCAGCAGCTTACCAATCACCAAAGAGTCCACACTGGACCAAGGCTCGGCCATGGTTAACTCCAAAGCCCCATACTCAGGTGGCAATGGGTTATTGGCCAAATAGTGATTCACACCATCGGTATATGACTTTACCCAAGCAAGCTCTATTGGGGTCAATTCGGTATAAGAAGACCACGCCGCCCGACGAAGGCCCAATGTTCTCAGCGTGATGTCATTGGACAGCGCTGCCTGCCCGAACAGTTCACCCAAGGTGCCACTGGCCACACGGCGCAAGTAATCCATTTGGAAAAAACGATCCTTGGCATGCAAATAACCTTGGACAAAACTGACATCCGTTTCTGTCTCGCCCACAATGGTGGGAATGCCATTGGCATCGGTGTAGACGCTGACCTCAGACAATAGGCCCGGCGCTTCAATCGTTGTTTGGGCACTGGCCCATGACGTCAAGCCAAGCAATGCGACTAAGAGTGCTCTTTTCATGATGATTTCCTACCCCGCTCAATGCGTTTTTGTTTTAGGAGGACCGCTTAATAACGGCTTTCTTATTAAGTCATTTACAGCCTGATTATGACACAAACCCAATCTCGCCTTTCTAGCCCCTATTTTGCGACTACAACTCAGTGCGAACATCCAATAATTCCGGGAAGAAAGTCAGCTCGAGGGCCTGTTTTAGGAACCCCACGCCAGATGACCCGCCTGTGCCCTTCCGAAATCCAATGATGCGCTCAACCGTCTTCATGTGCCTAAAACGCCACAATTGGAAGGACTCTTCAACATCCACCAACCGCTCACACAGCGCATACTCCACCCAATGGGCTTCGGGCGAACGATAAATTCGGGCGAAGACTGGAATCAAGCCCTCATTTCGCTCATGTGGCGTGGCCCAGAGACGCTCAATGCACTCACTCGGCACCGCATGCCCTTTCCTGGCTAAAAACCGCAGAAACTCATCATACAAACTCGGGGCATTCAGCGCGGTGGTGAGTGCATGATATGCGCCCGCATCATGCCGAAACACATGTGGTATACGATCGTTCTTGTTGCCCAGTAAAAACTCAACAAGACGGTACTGGAAAGACTGGAATCCTGAGGCCTGACCCAACACATCCCGAAACTGCATGTACTCGCTCGGCGTTAATGTCTCAAGCACCGCCCATTGGTTGAACAACTGGCTTTGCACCAGCTTGACCCGTGCCAATATCTTCATACATGGATCTGGATTGTCCGACGCCAGAGCCGTCATGGCGGCTTTGAGCTCATGGATGATGAGCTTGAACCAAAGCTCGGAGGTCTGGTGTTGAATGATAAAGAGCATCTCATCGTGATGCGGCGGATCGCTGAGCGGTGTTTGGGCCTGCAAAATCCTCTCAAGACCCAAATACTGCCCATAATCCAGCTGACCGGCTAAGTCAGTGCATATCCCTGCCTCTAATGGCCGTTTTTTCATACGGTTTTATGCTCCTTTGGGGGGGCTGGGTAGCTAGTGTAGCGCCAATTAAGGATTTCAACAGCAAGCATGGTGGGCGTATAATCAGCCCCTGATTCAGTACAAGTAGGCACATTCAGCATGACTGAACGTCAAACCACTTTTAAAGTCGATTATTTCCAATTTCTTGGCGTCGACGGCAACCTCGTCCAAGGTGTGAAGATCCCCGCACTGGCCAAAGACCTCGACCGGTTGGTCGAGCTTTACAAACTGATGGTCAAAACGCGCCTCTTTGATAAAAAAGCGGTGGCTTTGCAACGCACAGGCAAACTGGGTACTTACGCCTCTTGCCTGGGTCACGAAGCCGCACACGTGGCCATCGGCGCAGCGATGAAGCCTGAGGATTGTTTTGCGCCTATGTATCGAGAGTATGGCGCACAATTTTATCGTGGCGTAGAGATGAGTGATGTGCTCCTGTATTGGGGTGGTGACGAGCGCGGCAATGATTTTAAAAAAGCACCGCATGATTTTGCATGGTGCGTACCGATCGCCACCCAATGCCTGCATGCTGCCGGTGCGGCTCTGGCTTTTAAGCTCAGAAAAGAAGCCAGAGTGGCTGTCAGCGTCGTGGGCGATGGTGGCTCATCGAAAGGTGACTTTCTCGAAGCGATCAATGCAGCCAGCGCCTATGAACTTCCATTGGTGCTCATCATTATGAATAACCAATGGGCGATTTCGGTGCCCCGCAGCAGCCAAAACCACGCGCCCACTCTGGCGCAAAAAGGCATTGCGGGTGGCTTGACCAGCATTCAAGTCGATGGCAATGATCTGATCGCCTCTCTTTGGGCCATGGAAGAAGCCATTGAGGGCGCCCGAGCAGGCAAAGGCTCTGTGGTGATCGAAATGATCACTTACCGCCTGTCTGATCACACCACCGCTGATGATGCATCTCGCTATCGTCCGGATGATGAAGTCAAAGCGGCATGGGAACGCGAACCGATGATCCGGCTTCGCAAATACCTCACCCAACAAGGTGCTTGGGACGATGCCAAAGAAGAGACTTGGTCCGAGGAAGCTGGAAAGGAAGTCCAAGCAGCAGTAGACCACTACCTCGATCAGGTTCAGAACAACCCTCAGCCTGTCACGGCCATGTTCGATCACATGTTTGCATCACTGCCCCATGATCTGGTGGCGCAGAGAGCCTACGCTGAGCACTACCCAGAAGATGGAGGTCATCACTGATGGCTGAGATCACTTTGATTGAGGGCATAACCCTGGCTTTGGCTCGCGCCATGGAAGAAGATCCCAGCGTGGTTGTATTGGGTGAAGATGTTGGCGTCAACGGTGGCGTCTTCCGGGCAACGGCGGGGCTGCAGGCCAAGTTTGGAGACCAGAGGGTATTAGATACACCACTGGCTGAGGTCATGATCGCTGGGATGAGCGTAGGCATGGCCGCCCAAGGCATGAAACCTGTCGCTGAGGCCCAGTTTTGTGGATTCACCATGCCCATGATTGATCACATCATGTGCCATGCTGGGCGGATGCGAAACCGCACCCGAGGACGCCTCAGTTGCCCCATGGTCCTAAGATTCCCCAGTGGTGGTGGCATCCATGCCCCTGAACATCATTCCGAAAGCCCAGAGGCGATTTTTGGACACATGCCTGGCATTCGCGTGGTCATCCCATCATCACCAGGACGCGCGTATGGCCTTCTATTGGCGGCCATCCGCGACCCTGATCCAGTGATCTTTATGGAGCCCAAACGCATTTATCGATGGCAAAAAGAAGAGGTTGTGGATGATGGTGAGGAGTTGCCGCTCGATGTGTGCTTCACCTTAAGAGACGGGAGCGACATCACGCTTGTTAGCTGGGGTGCCATGATCAAAGAAACCCTGGCAGCAGCCGATGAGCTGGCCAAACGGGGCATTCATGCTGAAGTCATTGATGTGGCCACCATCTCGCCTTTGGACATGGACACCATCATTGAATCGGTTCAAAAGACCGGTCGTTGTGTGATCATCCAAGAGGCACCGAAACACTGTGGGGTGGCCAGTGAAATCGCTGCCCATTTGGCGGATGCTGGCCTTTACAGCTTATTGGCCCCTGTCAAACGGGTCTGTGGTTATGACACTGTGATGCCGCTTTATCGAAATGAAATGAAATATATGCCGAGCGTGCGCCGCATCATGGATGCCATCGAAGAGGTATTGGAGGTCTCATGAAAACGTTTCATCTCCCTGATTTGGGCGAGGGTTTGCCCGATGCTGAGATTGTTGAGTGGTTGGTCAAAGAAGGGGATGACTTAACCCTTGATCAACCCATGGTCTCGATGGAAACCGCCAAAGCGGTCGTTGAGGTCCCAAGCCCCTTCACGGGCAAATTGGTTAAATGCTATGGCCAAGCCGGTGATGTGATCCAGACCGGTGCACCCCTGGCAGACTTTGAAGTGGTGGGTGATACCGACGAGCCTCCAAGCAAAGCCGTTGCCCCAGTCGATGCCAAAGCGCCACGCGAAGACAGCGGCACCGTGGTGGGCAATGTTCAGGCGGGCAATGAGGTGCTCCAAGAAACCCTATCGGTTGGGCAGCACAAGATGACGCCAGCCGTGCGCGCTTTGGCCAAGAAGCTGAAGGTGGACCCTGCTTGGTGCACACCCACTGGGAAAAATGGCGTCATTACCGCACAAGATGTTAAAAAAGCGGCTGAGTCGGGTGTTCGTCCTGCCTCTGCGCCGCCCAAGACTGCACCCACGAAGACGTCGACATCGTCTGTGCCCTCAGGTCAGTGGGAGCCCATCAAGGGCACGCGCCGGACCATGGCGCGGGCCATGACAGAATCGCATCAACAAGTGGTCCCAACCACGCTGATGGATGACGCGGACATTCATGCCTGGTCCAGCGATGAAGACATCACCGCAAGATTGATCAGAGCCCTGTGGGTGGGCGCGCAAGCAGAGCCTGGATTGAATGCTTGGTTCAATGGTGCTGAAGGTCAGCGCCTGGTGCATCGGTCCATGCATGTTGGCATGGCGGTTGACACACCTGATGGCTTGATGGTCGCTGCACTCAAAGATGTTGATAAAAAAGATCGACAAGCGCTGAGACAAGACATCAACCGCTTGCGTGATAACGCCATCAATCGCTCAATCCCCGCCGATGAATTAAAAGACTTCACCATTGTGTTGTCCAACTTTGGGAAATTCGCAGGCCGCTACGCAACGCCCGTCATCAGTCCACCCTGCGTGGCGATCGTGGCTGCTGGCAAGCTCCGCCATGAAGTGGTCCCAGTCTTGGGAGGCATCGAAGCCCATAGAATGATGCCCATCTCATTGACCTTTGATCATCGTGCATGCACCGGCGGTGAAGCAGCGCGCTTCTTGCAAGCCATGCTGGCGGATTTGGCAAGCCCAACCTAAACCCATGACACCCAACGACTTATTGGCTGGCGAACTACCGCCCTTGGTGATTGGCGCCTGTGAATGGGTCGCCCTCCCCGAGCTTGGCATCAAGTCGCTGCGAGCCCGAGTTGATACTGGTGCCAAGTCCTGTGCCTTGCATGCCACCAAACAGCAGGTCTTCAAAAAAGATGGCGATGACTGGGTGCGTTTTCAGGTGCACATTGGGTTTGAAAAAGACCACGAAACCGTATCGTGTGAGTCACGCTTGGTGGATATCCGCCAAATCAAGAACACTTCTGGTGACATTGAAGAGCGCTTTACCATCCAGACACCGATCATCATCGGATCCCATCGCTGGGATGTGGACATCACGCTCACAAATCGTGAGAAAATGCGTTATCGCATGCTGCTTGGACGGCGAGCCATGAAAAACCATGCCATCGTCTATCCAGCCCGAACATTTCTACAAGGCAAACCTGTGATCAACGCCTCTACCGAGTCATCCCCATGCGCATAGCCATTCTCTCTAGAAGCGAGGCCATTTATTCAACGAAACGGTTGGTGCAAGCAGCAGAAGCTCGGGGCCATGAAGTTCGCGTGGTCGATACCCTTCGCTGCTACATGAACATTGCCTCTGCTCGGCCAACGATTCATTACCGAGGAGAACAGCTCGATACCTTTGATGCAGTGATTCCAAGAATTGGTGCATCCATCACTTTTTACGGCACTGCGGTGCTGCGCCAGTTTGAGATGATCGGCACCTTCCCTTTGAATGAATCGGTTGCAGTGACGCGATCCAGAGATAAGCTTCGCTCGCTCCAGCTTCTTGCAAGGCGCGGGATTGGCTTGCCCATCACTGGCTTTGCGCGTGCACCTGATGACATTGGTGATGTCATCGAGATGGTGGGTGGTGCACCCTTGGTGGTGAAACTTTTGGAGGGCACACAAGGCATTGGCGTGGTGTTATGCGAGACCAGAAAAGCGGCTGAGAGCGTGCTTGAGGCTTTTATGGGCCTCAATGTCTCGATCATGGTCCAGGAGTACATCAAAGAAGCCGGGGGTGCGGACATCCGCTGTTTTGTGGTCGGTGACAAGGTGGTGGCCGCCATTAAACGGCAAGCGCTGCCCGGTGAGTTTCGATCCAATCTGCATCGCGGCGGCACCGCAGAGGTCGTCAAAATCACGCCTGAAGAACGCGCAGTGGCCACCCGAGCGGCCCGCATCATGGGGCTCAATGTGGCGGGTGTGGATATCCTAAGGTCTAACCATGGGCCTTTGGTGATGGAAGTCAACTCATCACCGGGACTGGAAGGCATCGAGGGCGCCACAGGTAAAGATGTGGCCGATATGATCATCCAGTTTTTAGAAAAGAACGCGCGGAAAGACCGAACGCGTACTCGAGGAAAAGGCTAGACCCACTCCCCCGCCCCGCCCTGACTCACTTGGGGCCCAAGGCGCGAATTCCCACTGCGTCTCGAAGCTGCTCCATAAAGGGCTTGGCCATGGACCGAGCCCGCTCCCCACCGGCTTGCAATATGTCCTCTACCTGGCCAGGTTCAGCAATCAGTGCTTCATACCGTCCTCTGGCCTCCGCTAGCTCTTCATTGATCAGCTCAAACAATTGTTGCTTGGCTTCCCCCCATGCAATGCCATCGGCAAAGGCTTGACGCATCTGGGTGCGCTGTGACGCATCTGCAAAAGCCGCATAAATAGAAAACAAAGAGGCCTCATCGGGATCTTTGGGCTCACCGGGCTCTTGGGAGTTTGTCTTAATCCGCATGATGGCTTTACGCAATGCTTTTTCTGGCAACCAGAGCCCAATGGTGTTGTCGTAGCTTTTCGACATCTTCCTACCGTCGGTGCCGGGCAAAGTGGCCACGTGTTCATCGACTTGGCCTTCAGGCAAAACGAAATGCTCACCATAGCGATGGTTAAATCGCTGAGCGATGTCTCTGGCCATCTCCAAATGTTGCAATTGATCTCGACCCACAGGCACGGTGTCGGCGTTGAACATGAGAATGTCTGCCGCCATCAAAACAGGATACGAAAACAAACCCATGTTGATGCCAAGGTCCACGTCTTCACTGGCTGCCTCGTTGTCTGCCACAGCTGCTTTGTAGGCATGCGCCCGATTCATCAGGCCCTTGGCGGTCACGCAGTTTAAAAACCATGTCAATTCGGGGATTTGAGGAACATCCGACTGGCGATAGAAGACAGATTTTTCAGTATCCAGTCCCAGCGCCAACCATGTGGCAGCAATCTCTAGGGTCGATTGAGCCACCCGGCCTGGATCTTCACACTTCACCAAAGCATGATAATCGGCCAAAAAATAGAAGCTCTGCGTGGCTGGGTCTTGACTGGCTGCAATGGCAGGCTTGATCGCACCCACGTAATTCCCAAGATGCGGGGTGCCTGTGGTGGTGATCCCAGTCAGAACACGACGTTGCTTAGCCATTTTGAATCATCTGCTTTGAAACCATGGGCTATTGTAGCCCGACCCATCCAGTGTGGGACTGCAAATTATTGTTTTTGCGTGCTACCCTGATGCCTCAATCATGTTCTATCGCAAGGAGCTTCAGTGAAAATTCAAGCCAATTCTGTGGTCAGCTTCGACTACACACTCACCAATGATGAGGGTGAGGTCATTGATACCTCTCATGGCCGTTCGCCTTTGGTCTACCTCCATGGACACCAAAATATCGTCCCAGGACTGGAACAAGCCATGGAAGGCAAAGAAGTGGGTGACCAATTTGATGCTGTGGTCGAGCCTGAGGAAGGCTATGGGCCTTACCGTGAGGAGCTGGTCCAAGAAGTGCCCAAGGCCGCCTTTGACGGCGTTGACCAAATTGAGCCAGGCATGAGCTTTCGGGCAGAATCCAATGCAGGGCCCATGACCGTGGTGGTGACGGCAGTTGGGGACGACACAGTCACCGTCGATGGCAACCACATGCTGGCCGGCCAAAATCTCAACTTCGCGGTCGATGTCAAAGCCATTCGAGAGGCGACCGAAGACGAGATCAATCAAGGTGGTCCCAACGAGCCCTAGAGACTGACCGGCGATCAACTGGTTACTTCGGCCCCTCCTTGGGGTCGATGGCTTCTAGGCGCGCTCGAATCGCTTGGAGCTCCTCCAAGATATGCTCACTTTGCTCGGTCTGCTCATCGGCGTGGATCGATTGTGTGGCCGTCACGATGATGGCGATGAACAAGTTAAGCACCATGAAGCTCGAGACCAAGATGAAAGGCACAAAGAAAGTCCATGCCCACGGAAATGCGGCCAGCATCGGCCGTGCAATGCCACTGGACCAAGACTCCAGCGTCATGATCTGAAACAGTGAAAATAGACTGGCACCCAAAGAACCCCAATATTCAGGAAAGGCCTCCCCGAAGAGCAGCGTGCCCATCACGGCAAAAATATAGAACACCAAAAGCAATAACAGCGCTGTCCACCCCATCCCAGGCAAGGCCCGCATCAAAGATTCTATGATGGCGCGAAGCTTGGGCACTTGGGAAAATAACCTCAAAACCCTCAAGACGCGAAGCGCACGCAGAATCTCGAGCGGACCACTGGCTGGCACCAAAGCAATCGCCACGATGATGAAGTCAAACCAGTTCCAACCAGAGCGGAAGAAAGAACGACCATGCGCCAGCCACTTAATCGCAATTTCAGCCACAAAAATACCAACGATGATGTGATTAAGCCAGACCAGTCCTGGGCCCAGGGCACCCATCACTGTGGGAGATGTCTCTAGGCCCAAGACAATGGCGTTTAGAACAATCAAGCCAATGATGAAACGACTGACCAAAGCGCCCTCAATCCACTGACCAAGCTGGAGGCGCCAATTCATGGAAGAACTAACCGAAGGTTCGCTCATTCAAGCGCTCTCGCTGTTTGTATTCGAAAGGGCTTGCACCAAGACGGTGTTGACCTTCTTGACATAAGCATTGGGGTCAGCCAATTCGGCCCCTTCGGCCAAGAGCGCTTGGTCCAGAAGCAACGAGGCCAGCATTTCAAACCGGCCTTCATCGGTTTCCTTCTCCATGTACTGAATCAGCGCATGCTCTGGATTGATCTCCAGATTGGGCGTGACTTCTGGTACGGGCTGGCCAGCTTGGCGCATGAATTTTTGCATCTGCAGCGACATCCCATGGGCTTGGGTGACCACCCGCGCCGCTGAGTCAGTCATTGCATGGCTGGGCTTGACTTCACCGACCTGGTCTTTGAGGGCTTTCTGGATTCTCTCTGCTAGTTTTTTCGAAGCCTTCTTGGGCTTTGGCGCATCCTTATCATCAAAAGAGCCAGTGGTGACTGATTTTAGGGTTTTGCCTTTGTATTCATTAAGATGCGAGACCACCCATTCATCGATTCGATCGGTGAGCAGTAAAACCTCGATCCCCTTTTTCTTGAACGCCTCGAGGTGTGGGCTGTGCTTGGCCACTGTCTTGTTTTCAGCGGTCAGATACCAAATCGTATCTTCACCTTCTTTGAGCCTAGAGACATAGTCATCCAGCCCGACCCAAGGTTCATCGCTGGTCGTATGAAAACGCAACAAAGACGCAAGCCGTTCTTTGTTTTCAAAGTCCTCAATGATGCCCTCTTTCAGGATGGTACCAAAGGCTTCATAGAACTTCTCCCAATCCTCACCCCCCTCATTGGTGACTTTTTCAATCAAATCGAGGCTGCGCTTGACAACGGTGGCACGAATTTTCCTAAGCAATGGACTGTCTTGCAGAATTTCTCTGGAGACATTCAGTGGCAGGTCATTCGAATCAACCACACCCCGAATAAATCGCAAATACCGAGGCAGCAACTGCTCGGCAGCATCCATGATAAACACACGCTGAATATAGAGCTTCAGGCCCTCAACACTGTCGCGGTTCATCAAAAGATCAAAGGGTGCTTTTTTGGGCAGATACAACAACAAACTATAGCTTTGGCTGCCCTCTACCTGGTGATGCGCCCAACTCAACGGGCCATCCGAGTCATGCGTGAGACCCGTATAAAAGGTTGCATACTCTTCATCAGAGACATCAGACTTAGACCTCGTCCAAAGCGCTTTGGCCTCGTTGATGGTTTCTGTGGTCGACTGAGCCTCTTGTGTTTCGCTCTTCTTGCCCTCTTCGGCTGGAACGACAAGCTGGATCGGGAAAGCGATGTGATTTGAGTAATGACGTATGATGCGACGAAGCTGCCACTGATCCAGCAGGTCTTGGTGTTCGTCATTCATATAAAGCGTGATCGTGGTCCCATGCTCGCTCTTGGTGATGGGCTCGATTGTGTACTCCCCAGAGCCCTCTGAGCCCCACCGATGGGCAGCCTCTGGTCCGGTCCCTGCCCGCCTGGTCTCTACAACCACACGATCAGCGACGATAAAGGCGGAATAGAACCCAACACCAAATTGACCGATCAATTGAGCGTCTTGCTTGGCATCACCAGACAAGGCCTCCAAAAACTGACGTGTGCCAGACTTGGCTATGGTGCCCAAGTTATCGATGAGCTCTTCTTCGCTCATGCCGATGCCGTGATCTTGTATGGTTAAAGTTTTGGCCTCCGGGTCAAAGGAAATATCGATGTGAAGATCCTGATCGAGTCCTTTGAGTGCTTCGTTGGTCAGCGATTCAAAACGAAGCTTGTCTGAGGCATCGGATGCATTGGAAATCAGCTCGCGAAGAAAAATCTCGCGGTTGGAATAAAGGGCATTGATCATCAACTTTAAAAGCTGATTGACCTCAGCATCAAACCGGCGTGTCTGGGTTTGTGAATTGGGCTTATCGCTCATGGTCTAACCTCTGGTCTAGATTACCTACACACAAGCCCTTTAGGTGGGGGTTGGTGTCCTCCTTTTCAAGTTCAGCTCTGCCGCGCACTGGGCATAAAAAAAACCGCCCATTGGGGCGGCTTTTTTTCGATCTTTAATGCCTTTGGGGATTAACTGGCTTGCTTGCGCCGGCCCAGTTTTTCCTTGATGCGCGCGGCCTTGCCTTCGAGGTCACGCAAATAGAACAATTTGGCGCGACGGACCTTGCCTCGGCGTTTCACGTTGATGGACTCGATCAGGGGGCTGTAAGTTTGGAAAACGCGCTCAACGCCCGTGCCATGAGAGATCTTTCTCACGGTAAAGGCAGAGTTAAGCCCACGGTTCTTACGGGCAATCACAACCCCTTCAAAGGCCTGCAGCCGCTGGCGGTCACCCTCTCTGACCCAGATATTCACCACGACAGTATCTCCCGCAGCAAACGCTGGGATCTCTTTTTGAGTCTGCTCGTTGTTAATTTCGTCGATGATGTTCATGCTAGCGGTCTCACTTAATCCGGTGTCCAATTTGGACGTTAGCCCGCCATTTTACCCGCTTTTTTTCTAATTTTCTATGGCTTGGCCTGATATTTTCGAGCCACCATGGTTACTTCTTGGGGATTGAGCGCGCTTCTAGCAGGTCTGGGCGTCGATCCGTGGTTCGCGCCAGCCCTTGTTCTCGCCGCCAAGCCTCTATTCGGGCATGATCCCCGCTCAAAAGCACCTCAGGGACTGATCGCCCTTCCCAGCAATCAGGGCGTGTGTAGTGCGGACAATCCAATAAGCCCTCAGAAAACGAGTCTTGATGGGCGGATTCTGGATGCCCAAGGACGCCAGGCAGCAGCCGAATCACAGCGTCCATCATCACCCAGGCCGCTGGCTCTCCCCCCGATAGCACATAGTCGCCAATTGACCATTCCTCGTCGACGTAGGCCTCAATCAGGCGCTCATCCACACCCTCATAGCGCCCACACAACAGCAACAATTTATCTCTGCCGGCCAATGTGGTCACTTTAGACTGATCCAGCAGCGTGCCTTGTGGGCTTAAGTAACTGACGATCGGTGCCGCACCTGCTTTTTTTGCAGCATCAATGGCGCGGGCGATGGGCTCTGCCCGCATCACCATCCCAGGCCCGCCCCCATACGGGCGATCATCGACGCTTCGATGCGCATCGGTGGTGTAATCGCGAGGGTTCCAGCAGTGAACGGAGACTTTGCCATCCTCGATGGCTCGACCCGTCAAACCCAAGGCTTTGCAGTCATCAAACCAATCTGGAAAGAGTGTAATAACGTCTATTCGGGTCAGCACAAGCGCAAAGCCTTTTCTAGCGCTCAAGCCAGTCGATGGGCCAGTCCACACACAGCTCACCATCGTCCAGTGAAACACGATCTACGAACGTGCCTTGCACAAAGGGGATCAAGATGGATTCTCCAGCCGATGGGGGCTCAATATCCATCACATCATGGGCACCCGTGGAGAGCATTTGCTTGATCTGACCCAAAAGATGGCCTTCTTTGTTCACCACACGAAGCCCAACCAAATCGTGCCAGTAAAACTCATCGTTTGGGAGCTTGGGCAGTTGTGAGCGATCGACGCTGATCGCCTTATCCACCCACTTAAGCGCTGCTTCAGGCGAATCAATGCCAGGGAGCTGGACCACCAGCCGTTTGCCGGAGCGCTTGTATTCGATGGGTGTTAGGGCTTGGTCCTGCCCCTCCAGTTGCCAGGGCGAGTACTCAAAAATCCCCGTGGGCGGGTCGGTGTAGGAAAAGATCTGGACCCAGCCCTTAATGCCCCACGGACCCAGAATTCGGCCGACGATGACCGAGCCCTCGGTGGGGGCAGCTGACATTAGGCTTGGGCTTGAGCGGCCTTACGGGCTTCTACGACCAAGTGCTGCACGCGCTCTGAAAGCTGTGCGCCTTGGTTAACCCAATGATCAACACGCGCAGTGTTGACACGCAAACGCTCTTCTTGACCACGGGCGACTGGGTTAAAAAAGCCCACACGCTCGATGTTGCGGCCGTCTCGACGAGACCGGCTGTCTGTCACAACAATGTGGTAGTACGGCTGCTTTTTGGCACCACCACGGCTTAAACGAATCTTGACCATTCAATTTGCTCCATCTTCATATGAACCCAGCCCACGGCCGGGCTGGCTACACGAAACACGCCATTTTACCGAAAAACCTCGAGCATTTAAAGCCTTTTGTCACCTAAAATCCCAGACCACCCCCACCCCCAGGGAGCCCCCCGCCCGGCAACCGCTTCATGAGCTTGGCCATGGATGCCTTAGAGCCTGCCTTTTTCATCATTTTTTGCATTTGTTTGTGCTGCTTCAATAAACGATTGACCATCTGTATATCGGTGCCAGCGCCCAGGGCGATCCGACGCTTCCTAGAGCCATTGATGATGTCTGGAAACCGCCGCTCATTCGGTGTCATAGAGTTGATGATGGCGATCAAGCGCTTGTTTTGGCGATCGTCGAGCTTGGCCTTGGCTGCTTCTTGTAATGCGCCCATCCCAGGCATCTTCTCCAGCAAAGCACCCACCCCACCCATGGATTCCATTTGCTCAAGCTGCTCTTTCATGTCATCCAAGCCAAAGCGCCTAGCTCCCTTGCCGACCTTAGAAGCCAGTTGTTTGGCTTTTTTCTGATCAACTTTACGCTCCACCTCCTCGACCAAGCTGAGCACATCCCCCATGCCGAGAATCCGTGAAGCCAATCGGTCGGGATGGAACACCTCCAAGCCATCGGGCTTTTCGCCCACCCCTAGGAATTTGATGGGCGCTCCGGTGATGGTGGCCACGGAGAGCGCAGCCCCCCCGCGCGCATCCCCATCGACTTTGGTCAACACCACCCCCGACAGTGGTAACGCCTCATGGAAAGCTTTGGCTGTGTTGGCGGCATCTTGACCGGTCATGCTGTCAACGACGAACAAGACCTCAGAGGGTTCAATCGCTCGATGGATGGCTCGAATCTCGGCCATCATGTCTTCATCCACAGCCAACCGGCCGGCGGTATCGACCACCAAGACATCTACAAACTGTTTTTTGGCCTGTGCCAAGGCCTGCTCGGCCATCACGACAGCATCATCACTGCTGGGTGCGCGGTAAAAATCAGACCCCACCTGTCGGGCCAGAGTTTCTAGCTGATCAATCGCTGCTGGGCGATATCGATCGCAACTGGCCAGCAACACGCTTTTTTTCTCTCGCTCGAGAAGATACTTGGCCAACTTACCCGCGGTGGTTGTCTTACCTGCCCCTTGAAGGCCTGCCAACAAAATCACCACTGGTGGGCTTTGGTTGAGCTTGAGGGGCACTTGGGCTCGGCCTAGGGCACTTTGCAGCTCTTCGTGGACCACCTTAACCATCGCCTGGCCGGGTTTCAGGGCCCCCAATACCTCTTGACCCACCGCTCGAGCTTTGGTTTTCTCAATGAAATCCCGAACCACGGGTAGGGCAACATCCGCCTCCAACAGGGCAATGCGCACCTCTCTTAAAGTTTGCTGGATATTGTCCTCGGTCAGCTTACCGCCGCTTTTTAGGCGATCAAGCGATTGTGTTAAGCGCTGAGAGAGCTGGTTAAACATGGGCATGGGTTCGGTTTTTGAGCCAGAATTGATTATACTCAAGCCCATGCAAACAACTGGGCGATATGCCACATCTATTTCATGAGTGAGGTTCCGTTATCTACCCTATTCGGGGTGCTTGTTTTACTCATCATCCTTTCTGGCTTTTTTTCTAGCTCTGAAACAGGGCTGGTGGCCTTAAACCGCTACCGACTCCGCCACCACGTCAAAGCGGGGCAAAGAGGCGCCAAGCTGGCCCAGCGTCTGCTCAGCCAACCAGATCGCATGTTTGGGTTGATCCTTTTGGGCAACAACCTTGTCAACATCATGGCTGCCTCAATTGCCACAGTGATTGCCCTGCGATTGCTGGGAGAGTCTGGGGTGTGGGTGTCTACCGTGGTGCTCACGGTGGTGATTTTAATCTTCGCCGAGCTGATGCCAAAAACGCTGGCTGCCATGCACCCACAACGCATCGCTTATCCAGCCAGTTTGGTGCTGGCGCCCATGCTTAAGTTGCTTTATCCCATTGTTTGGGCCATCAATCTGGTTGTTTCTCTCTTCTTGCGTCCCTTTGGAGTGAAGTCGGTAACCACGCAAACAGAAGCTTTGAGTCGTGAAGAGCTTCGTGTTGTCTTGCAAGAAAGCGGGCGTCAGATATCACTCGACCATCAGCAAATGCTTCTCAACATTCTGGATTTGGAACATGGGACCATCGAGGATGTCATGGTTCCAAGGCAAGACATTGTGGGCATTGATTTGGCCGAGCCTTGGGAGAACATCATTGACCGACTGTCTCAGACGGTCCACACCCGACTGCCGGTCTGGGAGGATGATTTAGAAAACATGATTGGCTTGCTGCACGTTCGGGCAGTCTTGCCTCGGCTTTCCAAAGGTTTATTGGACCGCAATAGCCTCTTGAAGGCAATCCGCTCACCTTACTACGTGCCCGAAGGCACAGCGCTGACCAGGCAACTGCTTGAGTTTCAATCAAGAGAGCGGCGTTTGGGCTTGGTGGTGGATGAGTATGGGGACATCCAAGGGCTCGTCACCCTCGATGACATCCTAGAGGAGATCGTTGGTGAGTACACCACCGAAGGCGTGGTACCCAAACGGAAAATACGTCAGCTCGATGATGGCAGTTACTTAATCGATGGCAGTGCCTCACTGCGGATGCTCAATCGCCGCTTGAACTTCGAATTGCCCACAACAGAGGCCAATACCTTAAACGGTTTGATCTTGGAGTTCTTGGAGTCCTTGCCCGAAGGTCGAACGTGCCTCATCATCGGAAATTATGAAATGACGATTCTTGAGCTCGCGGATAACCGGGTCAAAAAAGTCCAGCTTCGCGCGCTCGATCAGGCCAGTGATGATGCGCTTGCTGAAGCCTCAATGACCTGACGCATTTCTCTAACCGCAGCTTCTAATCCCACGAATACCGCTCGAGCGACAATCGAGTGCCCAATGTTGAGCTCACACATCCCATGGATGGCGGCAATGGGGCCTACATTGTCTAGCGTCAAACCATGGCCTGCATTGACCTGGAGCCCGATCGATTGTGCTTCTTGACTCGCGTGCTTGATCCTCTGAAGAGCAGCTTCCTGCGCTGCCCCCACTTCATTGGCGTAGTCGCCCGTATGAAGCTCGATCACAGGCGCGCCCAAGGCATGAACAGCATGGATTTGATCCAAGCTTGGATCAATAAATAGACTCACGCGACACCCCGCCTCGGACAGTCGTTGGCACGCCGCCTGAATGCGATCAAAGCCAGAGACGACATCAAGCCCCCCTTCTGTGGTCAACTCTTCTCTTTTTTCCGGCACCAGACAAACATCATGCGGCTTAATCTGGCAGGCGAACGCGATCATCTCATCACTTACCGCCATCTCCAGATTCATTCGTGTCGTCAAGGTCTTTGATAAATCAACGACGTCTTGGTCTTGGATATGACGGCGGTCTTCTCTCAGATGGATGGTGATTAAATCAGCCCCGCCCGCCTCAGCGGCTCTGGCCGCCTCGATCACCGATGGATAATGGGTGCCACGTGCTTGTCTCAATGTGGCGACATGATCGATATTGACCCCAAGCTTAATCATTGCAATGCCCTCATCATCTCTCGTGTTCGTAAGGTTCTGCCGGATAACTGATGATCGATCAAAACACGGGTGATCCCACGCGCTGACCGAGACAGTGCTTCGGTCAGGGTGTCACCGCTTGGATTGTGCAACCACAAGATCGCCTCGCCCGCTATGGCGGATTGCTGGGGCTTAACAACCCTGATAAAACCTGCCTCTGGCTCTAATACATACTGCGCGGCTTGCTCAATTGGGCTGATGCCATCGGCCTCATGCGTCAAACTGGGCGCCACACCCAACAGGGTCAGTAACTGCCACTCGAAGCGTCTAAGCGCAGTGGCCTGCTGGTTTGGATCATTCAGATGGCCCAGTAACTGTCGATAATCATCATACAAACCACTCATGGGCTCTTGGCGCTCTGTCAGACAAAGCAATAACTCATTGGCATACAAACCACACCACAAAGCACGTCCTTCGAGTTTGGTGCGATCACCCGCAGGCTCTAGATCACGGATTGTTCCCATTTCGCCCTTTTGGACAAAACTCACGGACAAAGGCATGAATGGCTCCAGTAGACCACGCCAAGAGGACCGCTCTGATCTGGCCGAACGCGCCACCACGCCGATCCGACCAAAGTCCTTACTTAACAAGTCCACCAACATGCTGGATTCTCGATAGGGTCTTCGGTGCAACACAAAGCCTAAACTTGTGTTCATCGAACCCAAGCTCACTGGGCATACCCCAATTGGTCAAGCTGCAGATCGTCATCCATCCATCCAGAACGGGTCTTAACATGGAGCTCCAGATGGACGGGCTTACCAATCAACGCCTCAATATTGTGCCTGGCTTGAGTGCCCACTCGCTTAAGCACCTGGCCTTTTTGGCCGATGACCATGCCCTTGTGTCGGTCCTGACCGACCACAATGAGCGCTGAGATGTTCGCCCGTTTGGGTGTGTCCTCATACTGCTCGATCACGACCGTCAGCCCATAGGGAATCTCTTGATGGAGCTGCAACATCAGCTGCTCTCGAATGAGCTCCGCGACCAAAAAGCGCACAGATCGATCTGTAAACTGATCATCGGGATAGACCGGGTCGCCAACCGGCAGGTGCTTAAAGACCTCGTCTAACAACCCATCTAAGCCCTTTTTTTGCTTTGCACTTAGATAGACCACCGCATCAAATGTCATCACTTCAGTCAATGCCTTGGTTTTTTCCAAGAGAACCGATCGGTCATCGAGCTGGTCTACTTTATTGAAAGCCAGAATTTTTTTGGCATCGGGATAACGTTGGAGCTTTGACAAGACTCGGTCATCATCGCTGGTCCATCTCGACGCATCAACAACCATGACCACCACATCCACATCGGCCAAACTCTCACTGGCGACTTTGTTGAGCCGTTGGTTGAGCGCATGGCCTTTGTTCGAGTGCAAACCTGGGGTGTCGACAAACACAGCTTGCCCACGCGCCTCGGTGATCCAGCCACGGATCGAGTGGCGCGTGGTCTGGGGCTTGTGGGTCACTATGGCCAGATGCTCACCCACCAAGGCATTGATCAAGGTGGATTTGCCGACATTGGGTCGACCGACCAAGGCCACGTAGCCAAACCTTTGACTCATGCCCCAGTCTCCATCAGCGTCTCCAGCATTTGCTTGGCCGCTTTTTGCTCCGCCTTCCGGCGACTGGCGGCGTTTGCCGTGGTGGGTGTCTCATTCTCTACCTGGCAACTGACCAAAAACTCTTTGGCATGGTCTTGACCGCTTTCATCTAAGACCACATAAACGGGCAGCGGCCTGCCTTTGGCCTGCAAGAACTCTTGTAATTGAGTCTTGGCATCTTTGAGGGTTTCGGCTGGGGGCAGGTTCTTCAAGCGCATCATCAGCAGCGATGAAACAGCGCGATAGACCGCATCAAAACCACCATCCAGATAAATGGCACCAATCAATGCCTCAACGACGTCTGCCTGTATTGACTCTCGTAAAAAGCCACCGCTTTTTTTCTCACCCACCCCTAGGCGCAGATGCTTGTTCAGCTCAAGCTCTTGAGCGATTTCTGCCAAGGTGATGTCCCTGACCAAACGAGAGCGTAACCGGCTTAAGTCACCCTCTGATGCATGCGGGTGCGCTTTAAACAACAAATCAGCAGCGACCAAATTGAGCATGCTATCGCCTAAAAACTCAAGACGCTCGTAGTGCGGCGCACTGTGGCTTCTGTGCGTTAAAGCCTGCCTCAGCAAGGCCTCATCATTGAACACATAGTCAATGCCGCCTATTTTATTCAATGGCTTGACCGATCCTATCCCAACCCACACAGCCAATTGAGCAATCCCAGTGCATCCAGATGCGTGTGGCCTTGCCCACCAAATTGGCTTCAGGCACAAACCCCCACGAGCGACTATCCAAGGACTGGTCTCGATTATCCCCCATCACAAAAAAATGACCCTCGGGCACAGTCCAGGTCCGCGTTTGCTGATCCAAACGGTCGGGGTAAATCACCACCTGATGTTCGAGCTCACCCAAGGCTTCACTGAACAGTTGTGGCCGACGGCCTGAGGGATTTCTGTTCCGCCCTTCACCGATCCACATACCCACTTGCTGCTGTGGCATGGGCTCACCATTGATGAACAACAGTTTGTTCCGGTAGGTCACCTCATCGCCTGGCAAGCCAATCACTCGCTTGATGTAATTCACATTGGGGTCTTCTGGGTAGCGAAACACCATCACATCCCCACGCTCGGGCTCACCGGTGTCTAGAATTTTTGTGTTCGTACCCGGCAAACGCAGACCATAAGAATACTTATTGACCACGATAAAGTCGCCGATCAATAGGGTGGGCATCATTGAACCTGAGGGAATTTTAAAAGGCTCAAACACGAAAGAGCGCACGAATACCACGATGAATAAGACAGGAAACAAAGAACCCAAAGTGGCCAACCACCGAGCGAGCCCATTTTGGTCAGCGCTGGGATCAAGCTTCCGCCATAGAAAATAAGCCGCCCACAGCAGACCACTGCCGAGCATCAAGCCTGTGAGAATAAGTGAGTAATTCATAGCATCCTTCCAACCAAGGCCAGGTATTCTATTTGTCGTTGTCCGTCCGCAAGACCGCCAAGAATGCCTCTTGTGGAATTTCAATGCGGCCAACTTGCTTCATCCGCCGTTTGCCTGCTTTTTGCTTCTCTAAAAGCTTGCGTTTCCGGGTGATGTCACCACCATAACACTTGGCGGTCACATTCTTGCGATACGCTTTGACTGTCGAGCGCGCAATGACATGGGAGCCAATGGCTGCTTGAATGGCGATGTCAAACATCTGGCGCGGGATCAGCTCCCGCATTCTTTCAGCCAGATCTCTCCCCCGACGATCGGCCAAATCTCGATGCACAATAGAGCTCAAAGCATCGACTTTCTCACCATTGATAAGAAGGTCTAAGCGGACGAAAGGCCCCGCTTGATGGCGAATAAATTCATATTCAAAAGAAGCAAACCCTCGGCTGCAGGACTTTAAACGATCGAAAAAGTCCATCACCACTTCAGCCATGGGTAGCTCGTAACTCAATTGCACTTGCCCACCCAAAAAGCGCATGTCGACCTGTTGGCCCCGCTTTTCCTCACACAAGCCAATCACAGCACCCACATAATCTTGTGGCACCAAGATGTTGGCTTTGATGATGGGCTCTCTGATCTCTTTGATTTTGTTTACGGGTGGCAATGCAGCGGGATTATCCAGCATCTCAATTTCGCCATCGGTCAGTTCTAGCTCATAGATCACCGTAGGCGCTGTCGTGATCAGGTCTAAGTCATACTCCCGCTCTAGGCGCTCTTGGACGATCTCCATGTGGAGCATGCCCAAAAACCCGCAGCGAAAGCCAAACCCCAGAGCCACTGAGGTCTCGGGTTCATAGTTCAGTGCTGAGTCATTTAACTGGAGCTTATCGAGCGCCTCTCGAAGGTCTGGGTAGTCCGATGAATCCACCGGGAAAATACCAGCAAACACCCGAGGCTGAAGCTTTTTAAACCCTGGCAGTGGGGTATCTGCACCCTTGGTTACACTGGTGATGGTGTCACCGACAGGCGCTCCATGGACTTCTTTGATTCCTGCCGCGATAAACCCAACTTGGCCGCAACCCAAAGCCTGAGTGCTGGTGCGCTTCGGCGTGAAGATGCCAATCTGATCGGCCGGATGCTCTTCCCCGGTGGACATGATGCGGATCTTTTCACCCTTTTTCAGTTGCCCACTCTTGATGCGAACCAGTGAGTTGACGCCCAGATAGTTGTCAAACCAAGAATCGATGATCAGTGCTTGGAGTGGTTCGTTCGAGGCGTCCTTCGGCGGCGGAATGCGCTTAACAATCGCCTCGAGGACAGCATCAACGCCCAGGCCTGTTTTGGCACTGACCATCAAGGCATCACTGGCATCGATGCCGATGATGTCTTCAATTTGGTGCTTCACCCGCTCAGGCTCAGCCGCTGGCAAATCGATTTTGTTGAGCACCGGTATGACCTCGAGGCCTTGCTCAACCGCGGTATAGCAGTTGGCCACACTTTGGGCCTCAACCCCCTGGGCTGCATCAACGATCAACAAGGCACCCTCGCAAGCAGCGAGCGAACGAGAGACCTCATATGAGAAATCCACGTGTCCTGGTGTGTCGATGAAGTTCAGCTGATAGGTGATGCCATCACTGGCGGTGTAATTCAGCGTCACACTTTGAGCTTTGATGGTGATGCCCCGCTCGCGCTCAATATCCATCGAGTCGAGCACCTGCTCGGCCATTTCGCGTTCGGTCAGCCCCCCGCACATTTGGATAAATCGATCAGCCAAGGTGGACTTTCCATGGTCCACATGGGCAATGATCGAGAAATTACGGATCTTTTGGGTGTCACTCATGCAATTTCGGGCCCACTCAACGGCGCTGATCGATAAGAGGCCACCCAGACTAAATACTGGGCGGCCCCGATATAGGCGACATTATAGGCGCTTTGCGTGAGCTACTCTTCAACCTCAGGCGTATAGGCAGCAAATGTTGTGGTGCCGTTGGGCCGGTGCAGCAGCAACGCCACCGGTCGGCCTGCCTCAATATCGGCCACGATGCCATTGAAGCCGTCGATGTTGGTCACCGGGCGATTATTGATCATCAGGATCACCAATCCAGGACGAATGCCCTGACGGTAGGCGCTCTCACTTTGGACCTCTGTGATGACCACGCCACCGTCGGGGTCACCCAATTGACGGCGTGCTTCATCGTCAGCAATGGGCTCGACGACCAAGCCCAAAGCATTGGCAGGCTCAATGTCCTGAGCTTCAGGCATCTGCGCCAGAACCTCGGCCTCATCCAGCTGACGAACCACCACATCCAAGGTAATCTTGTCACCCCAACGAAATATGTCTACCCGCGCGGCTTCACCAGGTGGCACCATGCCCACCAAAGGTGGAAGCTCTGAGAAGACATCCACAGATCGCCCATTGAAGGCTGTGATCACATCGCCGACCTCAATCCCAGCCTCGGCGGCTGCGCTGTCGGGTTCTACTCTGTTGACCAAAGCGCCTGCAGGGCGATCAAGACCCAAGGCATCGGCTTTCTCCCTCGTTACTACTTCAATTCCAACACCCAAATAGCCGCGCGAGACTCGGCCAAATTCCAGCAACTGGTCAATGGAGTTTTTTGCGATTTCAATGGGAATGGAGAACGACAATCCGATGTTGCCACCCCCTGAACTCAGTATCCAAGAGTTGATGCCAACGACCGTTCCATCGGTGCGAATCAAGGGCCCGCCAGAGTTACCTCGGTTGATGGCCACATCCGATTGGATGAATGGCACATACTGTTGTTGACCCTGGGAGCGGCCTTTGGCGCTGACAATCCCTGCTGTGACCGACTGCTCAAATTGAAACGGCGAGCCGATGGCAATGACCCACTCACCCGGCTTTAAGTCGTCGGAGTCACCAAGTTTTAGTGTCGGCAAGCCTTTTGCATCAATCCTCAAAATGGCCACATCAGTCTGAGGGTCAGATCCAATCAACGTGGCCTCAAATTCACGTCTATCGGCCAGTCGAACAATGATCTCATCGGCCTCATCAATGACATGGTGATTGGTCACCACCAAGCCATCGGATTCAATGATAAATCCAGACCCACCACCCCGACGATCGGGCTCTCCACGCGGGGCATTACCAAATGGGCCATCAAAAAAACGCCTAAACAGCTCCGGCATGTCCTCAGGCATCGGGCGCGACCAGTTGCCCTGCTGATCGGTCTGGCTGGGCCGCTCACCAAAGCTGCGTGTTTCAATATTGACCACAGCTGGAATTGACTCTTCGACCAAATCGGTAAAATCAACGGGTGTAGCAGCGAGACCCGACCCGCTCAGGAAAAGAGCCACCATGAGGACAAACCCTGTAACCGAAGGCTTGATTGACATTGTTATCTCACTCCATAGCTAACGTAGAAATAAACTAACTCTCATGCTCATCAGCACAAGACCATGGTTCTAGAATGGGGTTCATGAGCTGTATTCTCAAGCGTCCAGCCATTTGCACACCCAAAGCTGCCATACCTAATGCCCCTGCAAACAACCACAATTCACCCCCGTTGCTTTCAGCCATCGACAGACCATAATTCCCGATGACCAGCACGGCAAGGAAAAGAAACAAAGGCCACGCATATAGCAATACAGATGAATACAACACCGCTTTTGATGTGACCCCTACCCTGACCCACTGACCTTCATGATAAGACCCTTCTCGAGCGAGCCTGATCTGAAGCTTATGCCTTGAAAAAAGCTGGGAAAAAACGCCTTGACCGCAACCCTTCCCAGACATGCATCTCGCGCAGTCTTTTGGGCGCTCAAACTCAATACATGTCGCTGAGTCTGTCACCTCACAAACTCGACCCAATTGCCAAACATAACCGTTGTCTTGTTGTTTTGAAAAAGACTGATCAGACATAGCGAGCCAGCCTATGGGTCTGTTTTAGATGTGGCCTGCAAAAACTGCTGTCCAACAAATTCCACTGTCTCTTTGGGCACCTGACCCATCACCGTAAACTGTCGGTTGCCCATCATGCCAGTGACCATATTTAAGGTCCCCAGCGCGTCATATTGGGCAGAAATCGCATGGGTGGGCGCGTGATCAATGTAGACAGAAAAACTGCTCAATCCATCGCTAAACAATAAATGATCAAACGCAGTATCCATATCACTGCGCCCATGGCTGGCATTGATCAATCGAAAGTGTGCAGGCACTTGGCGAGGCGCCCACAATGGACGAAGCAACCCGCTGATGCGAATCGCAGGCTCATTGGCTTGTCCTGTTGATTCATCCGACACAAGCTCTTCCCAGGCACTACCACTGGGTGCATCAAAAACCTCAGCTGTCTGTGGCTCCAAATCTCTATCACTGACACTTGCTCCAAGGTCGATGGAGACAAAAGTCTGCTCAATCACGGGCTCACCTGATGTTGAGACCACAGCAGAACGAAGCAACATCCCTGTTTGACGCTCCAACCACAATTGCTGGCCAAAACGATAACGGTCTTTTGGTTGAATATCGATGCGCTGAGCCAGGTAACCCGCGATCCGTTCTTGACCACCCAAACTCAGATCATAGGCAAGACCCACTTGTGTCAGTTGATCAAGCGGCTGATGCGGCATAAGCCTAGGCTTAAACTTCGTTTGGAACCAGTCGAGTTGCTGGCCACTGAGGGTTGAGCGGAACTGATCTCCGTGGCGAATCATTTCTTGTGGTGGGCCATCCAGCGCGTATATGCGCTCACGAATGCCAGTCTCATCAACGCGACGAATCACCTCAAAGGTGCTGATCTGACCAGCACGCACTTGCACCATGGTGCCTCGATAATCGAGGGTGTCGACCGCTACGGCCATGCGATCCAGCCAATCATTGACTGTGAGTTGATCCGAATTGGCCCAAGCAGCCCCGAGACAGGCCATGGCCAACCAGCCACAGCAGATTTGTGCGTACTTGCTCATGCCCACCTCAGCTACTGATCCATCTTGTCATTGTCCTGACGCATCGATCCACCATCAGCTCCACCACCTTGGGTCTCTACCGGGGGCATACCGACCACTGGCCAATAAGTGCCCACGCCCGCGCCGCGGGCTGCTTGTTGGTGCTGTAGCATTAACCGCTGCAAGCGCTCGACATCTTGAGTGCTCCGCTCGCCAAATCCCACAGGCGTTGCAGGTTGCGCAAAGACCCGATCCATGGGCGTGGTTTGACTCACAAAACCAGGCTGGTTTGCAATTCCTGCCTCGCCTGGGTCCAGTTTCATGGATTGAGACATGCCAAATAGGGCGAGTGCCGCAACGCTCGCTGCAATCGCACCACCTGCCACAGGCTTGAGCCATGATGGGATACGAGCACTGACCACCAGCGGATCTGTATCCGCCAGCTGATCCGCCACGCGAGCCGATAGATCCTGGCTGACAAATGATTCACCCTTGATGACCGTGCGGATCAGGTGATACCGACCCCATGTTTGGGCCGCCTCAGATTGCTCAGTGAGCCGTTTAAGAACAAATCGCCGACTGGACTGGTCCAATTCACCGTCCATGGCAGCTGATAGATGCTCGTTCAAGTGGTCGTCGGGGTGGTGATTCATGGTCTCGCCTTTGGAGTGATATCTGGACATGGTTTAGGTTTGGTCCAATAGGGGCCGCAAGCGTTGATCGATGGCCTCTCTGGCTCGGAAAATTCGGGACCGGACGGTGCCGATCGGACAATCCATGGCTTGTGCGATTTCCTCGTAACTCATGCCCTCGAGCTCTCGCAATGTAATGGCCTCTCTAAGATCATCGGGCAACCCTTCAATCGCGTCGTGCACTGTTTGCTCAATCTCTTCACGCAACAGCTCGTGCTCTGGCGACCCTGTCTCTTTGAGCCTTGTATCCATGCCATACTGCTCCGCCTCACTGGCATCGACATCAGACAGTGGGGGGCGTCTACCTTGCGCGACCAAATGGTTCTTTGCTGTGTTGATGGCAATTCGATACATCCATGTATAAAACGCGCTCTCGCCACGAAACCGACCCAGCGCCTTATAGGCCTTAATAAACGCTTCTTGGGCCACGTCCATGGCCTCAGCGTGATCCGAGACGTATCGAAGGATCAGGCTGATGATCTTATGCTGGTACTTTTTGACAAGCACATCAAAGGCTGACTTATCACCCTTTTGCACCCGCTCTACCAACAGTTGGTCTATTTCCCGCTCGCCCATCAGGGCCATCCTTGCTCCATGATCGACGCTCGGCTACAGTCCTAGACCACCGAGCGCCCAATTAGTTTCGTGCCTTGGGCAAAAAATCAATCCCTCGGCACAGCAACCCAAGAGGATAGCACGCACCGCAAGGATCACCAGTACAGCCGTGCGATAATAGCGCCCATAGATTCTTGAAATGAACCGATAGTGATTAGGATTTTGATATGACAAACTCAATACCCAGCCCTGCAGCCATCCTAGAGGCCCTCGGACTTAAATCAGTCAATCCTGGGGCCTGTTTTGGCCCAGGATCCTGGTCAGACATTCATCCTGACTCAATGATTGAGGCCGTTTGTCCAGCCACCGGCGAGCCCATCGCCAAAATCAGTGGCGCCAGCGAAGCCGACTATGAGCGTGTCATCGAAACGGCCCAACAGGCTGCTTTGGCCTGGCGCCAAGTGCCTGCGCCAGAGCGTGGGCACGCCATCCGTCTGGTCACCGAAGCACTGCGAGAGCACAAAGACGCCCTGGGTTCTTTGGTGGCTCTGGAAATGGGCAAGATCAAAGCCGAGGGCGATGGGGAGGTCCAGGAGATGATCGATATCGGTGATCTCGCATTGGGCCAATCCAGAATGCTGTTTGGCAAAACCATGCACTCCGAGCGGCCTGGGCATCGGATGTATGAGCAATGGCATCCATTGGGCGTGGTGGGTGTGATCACGGCGTTTAACTTCCCTGTTGCCGTGTGGGCATGGAATGCGCTGCTCTCGGCCATCTGTGGCAACGCCACCGTATGGAAACCCAGCCCAAAGGGTGCGCTGTGTTGTTTGGCGGTCCAGCACATCGTCAACAACGCCCTGAAAAACCAAGACCTTCCGCCGATCTTCACGTCCTTTGTGGAGCCTGGGCACGCCTTGGCTGAGCGTTTTGTCGATGATGAGCGGGTGGCGTTGATCTCATTTACGGGTTCAACGGCGGTGGGTCGCCAAGTCAGCCAGCGGGTCGCGAAACGAATGGGCAAGAGCCTATTAGAATTGGGTGGCAACAACGCCATCATCATTGATGAAAGTGCAGACTTGGAATTGGCGATTCCTGCGGTGGTGTTTGGGGCCGTTGGCACCGCTGGCCAACGTTGCACCACCACCCGGCGCTTGTTTGTCCATGAGTCTTTGCTTGACGCTGTCATGGATAAACTCATCCATGCCTATGGCCAAGTCAGAATTGGCAACCCACTTGACCCCAACACTTTGATGGGGCCACTGACAGATCAAGCGTCTGTGGATCGATTTTTAAAAGCGGTCGAGCGAGCCAAAGCGCTTGGGGGTGAGGTGATGTGTGGTGGGCAGGCCATTGAGGGTGCGGGTTTTTATGTAGAGCCCACCATCATTAAGGCCGAAAACCATTGGGACATTGTGCAAGAAGAAACCTTTGCACCGATTCTCTATGTCATGTCCTATTCGACACTGGAAGACGCCATGGCCATGCACAACGATGTCAAACAAGGTCTTTCTTCAGCCATCTTCACAACAGACATCAGGAATGCGGAATTCTTCCTGTCGCACCTAGGTTCTGATTGCGGGATTGCGAATGTCAACATTGGCACGAGTGGTGCCGAGATTGGCGGTGCTTTCGGTGGCGAAAAAGAGACCGGTGGTGGACGAGAGTCTGGTTCTGATGCTTGGCAAGCTTACATGCGACGCCAAACCAATACCATCAATTACTCGCGTCAGTTGCCCCTGGCTCAAGGCATTAAGTTCGAGTTCTGATGTATCGCTGGTTGCGCCATGGCTTATTCAGACTGGAGCCTGAGCATGCCCATGATTTGGCCATGGCGAGCCTTTCTCTTGTTGGGAAATCCAAAGCCCTTGCGGCCCTCTACCCACCACCCCCCGACCGGCCCGTGTCGCTGCTGGGGCTTAGGTTTAAAAACCCTGTGGGGCTGGCGGCTGGGCTGGATAAGAACGGAGACCACATCGATGCTCTGGGCCAATTGGGCTTTGGGTTCATTGAAGTCGGCACGGTGACGCCAAAGCCGCAGCCCGGCAACGACCGCCCCAGACTCTTTCGCCTTCAATCGCATCAAGCGCTGATTAATCGACTGGGTTTTAATAACAAAGGGGTGGATCATCTGGTTGAGCAACTCAAGAAGCGACGCTTTGATGGCGTTGTGGGGGCCAATGTCGGTAAGCAAAAAGACACGCCCATCGATGAGGCCGCCAGTGACTACCGATTCTGCATGGAAAAGGTCTATCCCCATTGCGACTACATCACGATCAACATCTCATCACCCAACACGCAAGGCTTGCGCCAATTGCAAGACCAAGGTCATCTTAAAGAGTTATTAGATGAGTTGGTCGACTGCAAACGCACGCTCGACAACGCCCAACCACATGCCCGACCGCTCTTCATAAAAATTGCACCTGACTGGGCGCATGATGAATTGATCAGCGCTTTGGAAACGATCGGTGCCTCTGGCATTGACGGGCTGATCGCCACCAATACCACCATTGATAGATCTGAGGTACAAGGCGATAAGCATGCCACCCAATCGGGGGGTTTAAGCGGGAAACCGGTGGCTGAGCGCGCCAATCAAACCCTAAAGGTGGCAAGAGAGGTGCTCGGGGCAGACTTCCCCATCATTGGTGTGGGCGGCATAGTGTCCGGGCAAGATGCGGCCACCAAGGCCCGTTTGGGTGCTGATTTGGTTCAAATCTATACGGGTTTGATTTATCAAGGACCTGGACTCATTAAAGCGTGTGTAGAAGCATGGCCCCTGCACCGCTAGCCCATCCGAACGACATCACTGAGCTGAGCACTTTTGGGCTCCCTGCTCAGGCTGCTGAGTTATTCAAACTGACATCGATTGATCAACTGCAAGAGACAAGCTTACAGTCAAAAGACATCTTGATTCTGGGCGAAGGCAGCAACACTGTTTTTCTCTCAGACTGGCCTGGCACTGTGGTCCTCAATCAGATCAAGGGGTGCGAGGCCAAGGTTCAAAGCGATGCGGTGTTGGTCAAAGTGGGCGCGGGAGAGTCGTGGCATGATTTCGTGCGCCATTGCCTTAAACAAGGTTGGTATGGCCTGGAGAACCTGGTGATGATCCCAGGCTCTGTGGGGGCTGCCCCCATTCAGAACATCGGCGCCTATGGCGTTGAGCTGGCTGATTGCATTGAGTCCGTCACGGCGTGGGATCGGTTCGCTCAAAAATTTGAATACTTCGATAGAGCGCGATGCCAATTTGGGTACCGAGACAGTGTTTTCAAGCACACGCCCCCGGGGCAATACCTGATCACTCACATTGAGTTTCGTCTCAGTCAGACCTTTTGTCCCCACACCCAGTACGCGAGCTTGAAAGCGGCGCTGGTGGCGCGCCAATTAGATCAAGCCTGTACGCCAGAGCAATTGGCGGCGACCATTATGCGCTTGCGTCGCCATCGCCTGCCCGATCCAGCCAGGATTGGCAATGCAGGTAGCTTTTTTAAAAACCCAATGGTCAGTCGAGAGCAACACACTGAACTCAAAGCCAAATGGCCCATGCTCCCCAGCTGGCCTGTCTCGGTATCAGGGAATGAAAATTACAAAATCAGCGCTGCTTGGATGATAGAGCATGTTGGGCTGAAAGGACATCGCATCGGTGATGCTGCGGTCTACTCTCATCATGCTTTGGTATTGGTCAATCTAGGTCAGGCAACGGCCGAGGACCTTGAGGCCCTGATTGGGCTCATCACTCGTTCTGTCTGGAATGAATTTGGGGTTCGGCTAGAGCCAGAACCCCAAATCATCAAGGTGCAGTGATTTATTCACTTGGTGACTGCTTGGCTTTTTACTGCAAGAACCTAAGCAAGCAGCTCAGCTTGTAACTTCTTAAGTGCGCTGGCCTCAAGTTGTCTGATGCGCTCGGCTGAAACCTCATACTTATCTGCCAACTCTTGCAATGTGGCTTTTGGCTCCAGCAACCAGCGACTCTGAATGATGTCACGGGCACGGTCATCCAATGCATCCAGCCCCTTGAACAGCATGTCATGATGATGTTGCTCCCAATCCTCAGCCTCAATGGCCTCAGCAGGAGACACGGTCAGCGCCTCTAGGTAGGCGGCCGGTGCAACATAACTCGACTCATCATCGTCATCGTTCAGATCAAAACCCACATCTTGGCCTGCCAGCCGCGATTCCATCTCGGTAACCACTTCTGGCTTAACCCCCAGATCGTGAGCGACTCGGTTGACTTCATCTTGGCTCAACCAGCCCAAACGCTTTTTCTGACGACGAAGATTAAAGAATAACTTCCGCTGCGCTTTCGTGGTTGCCACCTTAACGATGCGCCAGTTTTTCAGGATGAACTCATGGATTTCAGCGCGGATCCAATGCACTGCAAAAGAGACCAACCGAACACCTTGATCTGGATCAAAGCGCTTGACCGCCTTCATCAGTCCAATGTTGCCTTCTTGGATCAGATCGCCCAGCGCCAAACCGTATCCTGAATACCCTCGCGCGACATGGACCACAAAGCGAAGGTGCGACATCACCATCAATCGAGCCGCATCAAGATCGTCTTCTTCCCTCAATCGTCTTGCCAGAGCTTGTTCTTCTTCCAGCGTCAGCACTGGGATGCGGTTGACTTCTTGGATGTAGGCATCCAGCGAACCGGTGCCGGCAGGCGCCAGAAGATGACTTGGTACCAATTGTGTGCCCATCATCAATGCCTCCTAGAAAGACAAACTACCCCCCAAGGGGCCCTCTTAGACCAGCTATTTTAACACCCTCTGATGGGTCGAAACCAGCCGCTATTTGTTACAGTTTGGGGTCAAAAGCCCTAATTTCAAGCCTTTTGGCCTTGGCTGGCCGCTGCCTCGTTGGGAGTCGGCGGTGGCTGGCGCCCGAAATGGGCGATCCAGCCCCGCCTAGCCTGTCAACAACTTACCAACTATGACCTCAATGACGCGTCAAAGGTTCCCTACTCCGTTGAGCCATGCAGCCGGTCATGCAAATAGGCATGAATCAGGGCGTTTAAGTAGGCGCTTTGCTTGAGATTCGCCGCACCCCCGTGCCCGCCTTCGATGTTCTCGTAATACAACACATCGTGGCCTTGCTCTGCCATTTTCGCCACCATTTTCCGGGCATGCCCAGGATGGACGCGGTCATCCCGCGTTGAGGTGGTAAAAAACGCTTTTGGGTAGCTCGCATCCTGAGACACATTTTGATAGGGCGAGTATTGGCTGATGTAAGCCCAATCTTCAGGATCGTCTGGGTTGCCGTATTCCGCCATCCAACTGGCGCCAGCCAAAAGCTTATGGAAACGTTTCATGTCCAGCAACGGCACTTGACAAACAACAGCGTTGAAAAGATCGGGGCGTTGAACCATCACCGCACCCACCAACAAGCCACCGTTCGATCCACCTTGGATCCCGAGCTTGGCTGGCTCAGTGATACCACGCGCAATCAAATCTTCAGACACGGCGATCAGATCATCAAAGGCTCTCTGGCGGTTGTCTTGCAAGGCGGCTTGGTGCCAACGTGGCCCAAACTCACCCCCGCCTCGAATATTGGCCAATACAAACACACCGCCTTTCGAGAGCCAACCCGACCCGATGATTCCAGAGTAAAACGGTGTTCTTGAGATCTCAAATCCGCCGTAGGCAGATAGCAGCGTGGGATATGTGGTATCCGTTGAGAAGCCCTCAGGCATCACCACAAAATACGGGATCTTTTCGCCATCTGCAGAGGTGGCCTCGTGTTGTGCGACCTGCATGCCACTGGCATCAAACCAGCTCGGCTCTGAGCGCACTTTGGTTTGGGTATTGGCCATGGCATCGGCCTCATACAAACTCGATGGCGTTAGAAAGCCTGTGTAATTGAAGAAGAAGCGATCAGATCGGTCATCACTGGTGACAATGCTCAATGCGCCCATGCTAGGCGCATCCAGCGGCTGACTCGTCCATTGGCCATCTGCATACACAAAGCGCTCTAGCCGCGAGACCACATTGTCAAGCACATTGACGATCACTGTTTGATCTGTGGTCACGACCTGTGCAATCGAGCTTCTGGCACTGGGTGCAAACACCACCACAGGGCTTGCTTCCGTGGTTAAGAAGTCCTCCATCGGTGCTGCAATCAGTGCACCTTGTGGATAGGTCTGGCCCGCCTGTTCCCAGTTGGACTTCAACTCAACCAGCATCTGCCCGTTTAAGAGCCCGACCAAACTCGCATCCTCTGGAATGTTGACGCGAACCGTCTCGCCATCGCGATAAAGAAAGTAATGTCTGGTAAAAAAGCCTGGAGACCGGACAATCATGTCGTAAAAGACATCCCCATCCCAAACGCGAAGACCCGAAACGGCCACATCGGTTTTTTCACCCTCAAAGATGGTCTCAGCCGATTCAATGGGAGTGCCCCGCGACCAGATCTGGACCACGCGTGGATAGCCTGAGTCTGTCATCTGTGCATCATTAAAAGCAGGGCCTAAAAAGACCGAATCCAAGTCTCTCCAACCCAACCGCGCTTTGGATTCCGGCACCACAAACCCGTCTTCAACAAAAGTGCGGGTCTTTAAATCAAACTCACGACGAACGGCAGCATCAGCACCCCCAATGGATAGACCGATGATGCACCGATCATAATCAGGGTAGCGACAGCTCGAGCCTGCCCAAACCCAGTTTTCATTTTCTGTGTTGGCCAGTGCATCCACATCCAACAGCACATCCCAGTCAGGCTCTGATTGACGGTAGTCTGTCAGACTGGTCTTTCGCCAAATGCCTCGAACATGCTCTGCATCTCTCCAAAAATTGTAGACCTCGCCACCTCGAAGACCTGGATAAGCAATGCGCTCATCGGAAGTCAAAATCTCTAAGTTTCTTTTTTGCAACTCATCGAACAATGGGTGGGCTTGCAGATAAGCCTCAGAGCGCTCGTTTTGTTGGCGCGCCCAAGCCAGCGCGTCTTCACCTTCGACAGACTCCAACCAAAGATAGGGATCTTCAACGTGCATCGAAGCCTCCTGAGTCTCGGCCAGCGCCAGTGGCCATGCCATGATCAAACCCAGCCAAATTCCAATTGATCTCATCATTCATCGACATCCTTTGTTGTGATTGAATTCCACCAATGCCAAAGTCTCAGCATCAAATGTATAAAACCGCTATGATGCTAACACTTTTAGATCGAATGAGCACCGAAGACCCGCACTGACCATGCCCACCCCACACCCCACTGCGCCCAATTCATATGCTGTTCGATGGCCAGGCCTTATGTTTGCGCTGATGATCGCCCTGGCAGCCACTGGTGTTGCTGCGTTATTTGAGAACCTTCCTGCCCCAATGGGCCCAGTGCCGATCTCGGCCATGTTTGTTGCCATCATCATGGGGCTGATCATCGGGCGCTATGCAAGGTCACAGGCAGCCCTACAAAAGGGGTTGGCTTTGGCCAAAGGCCCTATTTTGAAGACCGCCGTTGCACTGGTGGGCCTTCGTTTGAGCTTGAGCGAGTTATTGGCCACAGGGGGGCAGGCCTTGCCCCTGGTGCTGGTGATGATTGCCACTGGCTTAACACTGGTCTTGGTGCTTGGGAAAGTATTCAATGTCTCCCCAAGGCTGACCATCTTGTTGGCAGCAGGGACTTCCATCTGTGGCGCTTCGGCCATTGCTGCTGCCTCACCTGCGCTCAGAGCGCATCATGAAGAGACCTGCTATGCCATTGCTTGCATTGGCGTGTTGGGACTCATGGCAATTTTGGTCTATCCCTTGATTTTGCAACACATCATCCAAGACCCTGAGTTGATCGGGATTGCACTGGGAACCGTGATTCACGACACCGCTCAAGTGACAGCAGCTGCGGTTTATCACCAGCAACTGTGGCCCAATGATCAAACCCTGGACGCAGCCACAGTGGCCAAACTCATGCGCAACAGCACCATGCTGTTTGTCATCCCAGCACTGGTCTTTTTTTATTACCGCTCCGACCGGAACCGAGACGATGGCGAGAGCAAGATCCCCTTCCCCCTGTTCATTCTGGCCTTCATCGGCTTATCGATCGTCAGAACCTTGGGCGATGCTTGGGTCGGCCACCAAGAGGCCCAAGCCATCCAACAGACTTGGTTGTCTCTATTGGCCCTTGCTTATCAATTCAGTTTGCTGGGCTTTGCCATGGCCATGGCCGCACTGGCCATCAGCGTCTCGCCGAGTGAAGTCAAATCCTTAGGCTGGCGTGGATTTATGGTCGCAAGCATTGCAACCTTGTCGATGCTCGCCGTCGCTTTGCTATGGCTTGCATAAGCGCAACGGCCTTTTCCCCAGCCACAGTGGGCAATGTGGCCTCAGGGTTTGATTTGATCGGGCACACCATCGAAGGCCCGGGTGATCGAGTCACTGCCACTGCTCACATCATGTCCGGTGCGCGTCCAAAAGTTCGGATTGAGAGCATTTCAGGCTTAGCTATGGATTTGCCACTAGAACCCGAGCTGAACACCGCATCACGGGCCGTGAGTGCGATGCTGGAGGACGTAGGCGCTGAGATCGACATTGCCTTAACGATCCAAAAAGGGATTCCGCTGGGCTCAGGCTTGGGTGGCTCGGCTGCCAGTGCGACAGCGGCTTTGGTAGCGGCCAATGCACTGCTGGATACCCCCTTATCACAAAAAGCGCTCTACCCCTATGCACTTTTTGGAGAAGCCATCGCCAGTGGTGAGGCGGTGGGCGATAACGTCGGCCCTCAGTTACTCGGTGGGTTGGTGTTGGCCACGGCCGATGAGCTGGTGGCTTTGCCTGTTCCACAGGGCCTCACTGCCTTGGTCGTCCATCCCAATCTGTCTATTCAAACCACCGATGCCAGAGCCTGCCTGACCCAACCATTTTCCTTGGATGCGATCATACGCCAACAAGCATCACTGGCAAAATTAATCACAGGCTTGTACCAATCCAATCTCGACTGGATCCGCCAAGGCTTGGTGGATCACTTGATTGAGCCTAGAAGAAAATCATTGATCCCGGGGTTTGATGATGTCAAAGCAGCAGCACTTAAATCAGGCGCATTGGGCGCGTCCATTTCTGGTGCGGGGCCCTCTGTCTTTGCTTGGTTCAGCGAGCGCCAGCAGGCTGAGTCAGCACTTCCTGCCGTGACCGAAGTTTTTCAAGCCCAAGGGCTTAAGATCAGCAGCCATATCAGCCCAGTCGACGCGCCTGGCGCCCACTTGATTGATTCAAGTGGTTGATTTAGGTTAGCCAAACACGCTCAAACAGCAACATCCAAGTCTGTGGCAAACAGCATATTGATGTCTCTAAAAGCCTTAAATTCCAGGTGGTTGTTGCTGGGGTCTTTGACAAACATGGTGGCTTGTTCACCCCGCTTTCCTTCAAAGCGAAGATAAGGCTCGATCACAAACTCAGTCCCATGCGTTTTAAAGCGATCCGCCAGCGCATGGAATTGATCCCATTCCAAGATGGGCCCAAAGTGCCCGGCGGGGACTGCGTGCGCATCGACTTCATTGGTCGCCATGGTTGGGTGGTCTTCAGGCTCAACCATGTGCAACACCAATTGATGCCCAAAAAAATCAAGATCCACCCAACGCGTGTCGCTTCGACCCATCGCACATCCAAGGATGTCTCGATAAAAAAGCAGGGTCTGATCTAAGTCAGTCACAGGCAAGGCCAAATGGAAACGTGGGTAGGGTGTGGTGGGAAGTGTCATTATTTGCTCATCCAAATAGTTTGACTAGACGGGTTTTAAGGGCACTGTAAGGTGCAAAGCGAATCCAAATTTCAGGAAACCTTCCTCGACGCATCACTGCTTTGAGGTGACTTAACTGATCGAAGCCCGCGCGCCCATGGTATTGGCCCATGCCACTGGTGCCGACCCCACCAAAGGGAAGCTCTGGCACTGACATGAACATCAAGACATCGTTGATGCACATGTTGCCGGCTGAAATCGCCTTCACGAACTGATCTTGTTGGGCTTGCTGGGTGCTAAATAAATAAGCCGCCAACGGCTTATCCCCAGCTTTGATGTACTCAATGGCATGCGCCAGATCACGAACCTCAATAATGGGCAATAAAGGTCCGAAGATTTCTTCTTTTAGTAACGCGCTGTCAGGCGGGACATCGGTCAACACGGTCGGCTCAATCTTCAGTGTCGCTCGATCTGCTTTCCCGCCAACAACCACTTGGCCTTGATCCAAATAAGAGACCAAGCGATCGAAGTGACGCTCATTGATGATCTTGCAATAATCCTGGCTGGCCAACCGATCAGGCCCATACATGCGGTCTAATTCTGAACGTATGGCTTCGATCAGTACAGCCTTTTGCTTCGGTGTGACCAACACATAATCAGGGGCGATGCATGTTTGCCCGGCATTCAAGCACTTTCCCCAGATGATGCGCCTGGCCGCTGATTTGATGTCGGCACTGTCCAAAACCACACAGGGGCTTTTGCCACCGAGCTCAAGTGTGACCGGCGTTAAATGCTTGGCCGCAGCCGTCATAACGATGCGACCGACCGCGCTGCCCCCAGTATAAAAAATATGATCAAAAGGCTCTGCCAGCAATGCGGTGGTTTCCTCAACGCCCCCCTCCACCACACAGAACGCTCTGGAATCCAAGTAAGCGGGCACCAACTGAGCGACCAACTTCGCGGTCTCAACAGCCACTTCAGACGGCTTTAAAACCGCGCAGTTACCCGCGGCGATGGCCGGGATCAATGGCCCCAAAATAAGCTGGATCGGATAATTCCAAGCACCAATGATCAAAGCAACGCCTTTGGGCTCAGGTTGCACCCAGCTCTTGCCTGGTTGACCGACCATCGGTGTGCGCACTCGGCGTGGCTGGCTCCATTTTCTTAAGTTCTTACGGGCGTATTTGATCTCGCTGTATAACAATGAGAGCTCCCCCAGCACCACCTCTTGTTCGGGCTTTCCCAAGTCTTTGGCCAAGGCTTGAGCGATTCTTGACTCATGGTCTTTGAGCAAATCATGGAGTGCGGCCAATTGCTGATCACGCCAAGCCAGATCATGCGTCACACCCGAATCAAAAGTGGCTCGAAGATCAGCCAGTCGACCCTTCAGATCATTTGCTTTGATATTGACCTGCGTATCCATAACGATCTCCTACCTATAGAGCTGCAGCGACTCGCGTGCCCTGATCAATGGCTCGCTTGGCGTCCAGTTCGGCAGCCACGGCTGCTCCACCGATGATGTGAACATTAACACCCATTGCGCGAAGTGGCTCAGCGAGGGCTTGATTGGACTCTTGACCTGCGCAGACCACCACATGATCAATGTCCAACACCCTCTCTTGACCATCTACTTTCAGATGCAAACCTTGGTCGTCAATTTTTTGATAGTGCACACCCGACCACATATGAACCCCATGGCCTTTTAATGTGGTCCGATGAATCCAACCCGTGGTCTTGCCAAGCGAGGCACCTGGCTTGGTGGTTTTACGTTGCAACAACCAAATGTGTCTGGCGCTTTTTTGAAATGCGGGCTTCAGTCCTTCCACTCCACCGCGGCGTTCAAGCCCCATATCCACACCCCAGGCCTCAAAAAAAGCCTCGGGCGTGGGTGCATCAGGATTGGGTGTCATGGGTACCTGCTCGTGCAGTAAAAACTCACTGACATCGAAGCCAATGCCACCGGCGCCAATGATGGCCACTTTTTGACCGACGGCCACCTTGCCCTCCAAGACATCGGCATAGCCAACCACTTTGGGATGGTCTTGACCTTCAATGCCCGGGCTTCTTGGGACGACGCCTGTGGCCAAGATCACATCATCAAATGCATTTGGGTCGAAGGTGTCAGGATCCATGACTTCGTTTAGGCGAACTTCAACGCCGTGCAACTCTAACTGCTTTTGAAAATAGCGAAGCGTTTCAACAAATTCCTCTTTTCCAGGAATACGTTTGGCCAAATTAAATTGCCCGCCAATCGTTGCTGATCGATCGAACAGCGTCACATGGTGGCCTCGTTTGGCAGCGGTGGTGGCGGCAGCCAACCCCGCGGGTCCTGCACCGATCACCGCAACTCGTTTTTTGGCTTTGGCCGCTTGAATGACCAGCTCTGTCTCGTGGCCCGCTCGGGGGTTGACCAAACACGAGGCCACTTTGCCCTGAAAAACATGATCAAGGCAGGCTTGGTTGCAACCAATGCATGTATTGATCTCATCCACTCGGCCCTGATCGGCTTTAATGGGCCAATCTGGGTCGGCCAAAAAAGGCCTGGCCATTGAGACCATGTCGGCATCACCCCTGGCCAAGACTGCCTCAGCAGTGTCAGGCATGTTGATGCGATTGGTGGTGACCAAGGGAATGTTGACAGCCCCTTTGAGCTTCTTCGTCACCCAAGTGAAGGCCGCTCTGGGGACCGAAGTGGCGATGGTAGGAATGCGTGTTTCATGCCAACCAATGCCGGTGTTGATGATGGTCGCTCCTGCTTTTTCAATGGCTTGACCCAATGAGACGACCTCTTCCCAGCTGTTGCCATCGGCGAGCATATCGAGCATGGAGAGTCGGTAGATGATAATGAATTCCTCCCCTACCGCTTCTCGGGTGCGCCTGACAATCTCAACGGGGAGCCGCATGCGGTTTTCCCAATGCCCACCCCAGCGATCAGAGCGCTTATTGGTTCTCGGAACCAAGAACTGATTGATGAAGTAGCCTTCAGAGCCCATCACTTCCACACCGTCATAGCCTGCCAGCTTGGCCAGTTTGGCGCAGCGCACAAAATCGTTGATCTGGGACTCAATGCCTCGGTCGGATAAGGCCTTCGGTTTAAATGGCGTGATCGGAGATTGGATGGCTGAAGGTGCGACTGAGAAAGGATGATAAGCATAGCGGCCTGCATGCAGGATCTGCATACAAATGCGCCCACCGGCTTCATGCACTTCCTCGGTCAGTTGACGGTGCCGCCTGACTTCCCAGCGGTTGGTCAGCTTTGAGGCCAGCGGCCCCAAGGAGCCCCGCCGATTGGGTGCAATCCCGCCGGTGACCATCAAGCCCACCCCGCCTTTGGCGCGCTCCACGAAATAAGCCGAGAGCTTCGGCCAATTCCAAACACGGTCTTCTAGGCCCGTGTGCATGGACCCCATCAACAAGCGATTGGGCAGAGTGACAAACCCCAAATCAAGGGGTTCAAATAAGTGTGGGTAGCGTGGGTGGGGCTGGCTGGACAAGCGTCATCCTCACAAAAGATCAAAGCGTGTCCCTATTATGCAGGGTTTATGGCTTAGTGTGTGGGCAGGTCTTTTCGCGGATTAAACTCTGAGCTGGCCTGCAAAGCTTCAAACAACTCTCGCTCTTTTGTGCTGAGCTTCGCTGGGAGCTTTATTTTGATCACCACATAGGCATCGCCCTGGGCTTGCTGCCCCTGAGCGGGTAGCCCACGGCCTTTCAACCTGAGTCTTTGGTGACTTGAAGCACTCGGCGGGATTTTGATGGCCACAGGCCCTTGGGGGGTCGGGACTTTGAGCTCTGCACCCAAAGCAGCCTCCCACGGGGTCACGGGCCACTCGATCAGCACGTTGCGCCCCTCGAGCTTATAGATGGGGTGCGGCTGAATGCTGATATCCAGATAAAGGTGTCCCGCGGGCGCACCACCCTGACCTGGCTCGCCTTGGCCTGACAAGCGAATGCGCTGGCCATCACCCACACCGGCTGGGATTTTTACATTCAAAGCCCGTCCAGCCAATTGAATGCGCTGAGTTCCTCCTCGAATGGCGGTCTCTAAATCCACGCTCACCTTGGCTTGAAGGTCACGCCCAGGCTGAGCAAACGGTGAGCCTTGACCATAGGCGCCTTGACCATAGTGCTGATGCCCAGTCCGCTGCCCCCCTAAGCCACCAAAAAGCATGTCAAAGAAATCACTGAATCCAGACACACCGGCACCATCAAAACCGCCACTCCAACCAGGAGGCGGCCTAAACGAATCGCCTTGACGCCAACCAGAGCGCCGCAGCTCGTCATACTGTTGGCGACGGCTGGGGTCTTTTAAAGCCTCGTAAGCCTCGCCAATCTCTTTAAACCGAGCCTCAGCATGGGCCTCTTGGCTGACATCGGGATGGTACTTTCGCGCCAAGCGCCGATACGCTTGCTTGATATCGGCCTGACTGGCATCCTCGGCCACGCCTAAGATTTTGTAATAGTCTTTAAACTCAGTCACTTAAAACATACTCCCAACCAGCCTCACACCCTAAAAAGCTTGGCTTAGCCTTGAAGATATGGCGCCGATGCATAAGATTCTCAAGGCCTAGGCTCGGGCTTTGGGGTGAGATCGGCGCCTGACTCAACACAATAACTGTATACTTTTACAGTATGTCAGATTCAGCCTATGCAGAACTCCACGCCTTAAGCGCGTTCAGCTTCCGTCGGTCGGTGGCCAGCCCGCAGGCCTTGGTCACCACGGCCCATCATCTGGGCTATGGCGCCATTGCCATCACCGATGAGGTCAGTTTAGCAGGCGTGGTTCGCGCCCATGAAGCAGCCCGTGAAGTGGGCATGTCACTGATCATCGGGAGCGAGTGTCATTGGCAAGATGAATCCCTGCCCGGCCCCATCGATTTGGTGGTGTTGGTACCAGACCAAAAAAGTTACAGCGCCTTGTGCCAATTGATTACCCAAGCCAGGCAACGGGCACCCAAAGGCAGCTATGCGCTTTTGGCCGGTGATTTTGATCAAGATTGGGCCAACTTGGTGGTCATTTGGAAACCCAACCCCAGCATGCCGCTGGATACATTGCATCGACTGGCCCCTTGGCTTAAAAGCCGCTTTGAAGATCGGCTGTGGCTGGGTGCGACCCGCACCCTGAGCGATCAAGACCAAGCCTGGTTCGAGACTTTACAAATCATCAGCCACAGCCACGGCCTTAAGATCGTGGCCTGTGGGGATGTGTGCATGTGCTGTCGAGAAGATAAACCCTTGATGGATGTCATGACAGCACTGACCGAAAACACCACCGTACAAAACCTCGGCCTTCGGTCCCAAGTCAATGCCGAGCGCCACTTAAGGCCCCTATCCACTTTAGAAAAACTCTATCCCAAAGCTTGGCTTGATGAAACCATGGTCATTGCCGAGCAATGTTCTTTTTCTATGGATGAACTTTCTTATTGCTATCCCAAAGAACTGGTGCCTGATCACCTCAGTGCCATAGATCATCTAAGAGCACTCACTCAACAAGGCTTGGTGATTCGCTATGGGTCAACCATTCCAGACTCGGTGCGTCAATTGATTGAGCATGAACTCAAGCTCATTGAAGAGATGGGCGTTGAATCCTTTTTTCTCACTGTCCATGATTTGGTGGTGTTTGCCAAACGCCAAGGCATCCTATGCCAAGGCAGAGGCTCTGCGGCTAACTCTGCAGTATGTTATTGCTTGGGCATCACCGAAGTAGACCCCGCGCAACAGTCTTTGTTGTTTGAACGCTTCTTATCCAAAGAGCGCGATGAGCCACCCGATATTGATGTGGACTTTGAGCACGAGCGTCGCGAGGAAGTCTTGCAATACATCTATCAAAAATATGGTCGATCACGCGCTGCCTTGGCCGCCACTGTTATTACTTATCGACCTAAAAGTGCCCTCAAAGATGCCGGTCGTGCCCTGGGTTTTGAAGCTGACACACTCAATCGATTGACCCACTCTTTGGCCTGGTGGGATACCCCCAAAGACTGGCCCGATCGGCTCAAGGCCTCAGGCATAGACCCCAAAGCGCCACTGACCCAATGGCTACTTAAATTAACGCAGCAACTGATTGGCCTGCCTAGACACTTATCTCAGCACGTGGGTGGCATGGTGATCTCGGATGCACCCCTGCACCACTTGGTGCCCATTGAAAATGCGGCCATGAATGACCGCACCATCATCCAATGGGACAAAGATGACCTAGAAACCCTAGGGCTTTTAAAAGTGGATTGTCTGGCCTTGGGCATGCTCACGGTTTTAAGAAAGACCATGCACATGATCGATCCTAATATGCGTTTATCCGATATCCCCAAAGAAGACCCAGCCACGTATCAAATGCTGTGTAGCGCGGATGCCATCGGTGTTTTCCAAGTCGAGTCACGCGCTCAAATGGCGATGCTCCCTCGACTTCAACCCCGTTGTTTTTATGACTTGGTCATCGAGATCGCCATTGTCAGACCAGGGCCGATTCAAGGTGAGATGGTTCACCCTTATCTACAAAGACGCCATCACCCTGACCAGGTGACCTATCCAAGCCCTCAGTTGGCCAATGTTTTGAAGCGGACTTTGGGCGTGCCTATTTTTCAAGAACAAGTGATGCAGATCGCGATGGTGGCGGCTGGGTTCACTCCTGGCCAAGCCGATCAATTGCGGCGTGCGATGGCTGCATGGAAAAGGCGTGGTGGGCTTGAACCTTTCCGTGACCAGCTGATTGAGGGTATGCAGAGAAACGGCTATACCACTGAGTTCGCAGAACGCATCTATACCCAGATCCAAGGCTTTGGTGACTATGGCTTTCCTGAGTCACATGCTGCAAGCTTTGCACTGCTCACCTACTTTTCAGCGTGGCTCAAATGTCATCACCCTGCTGCTTTTGCCTGCGCCTTGCTCAACTCTCAACCCATGGGTTTTTATGCGCCTGCCCAAATCATTCATGATGCAAAACGCCATGGCATCGATATTGAGCCTGTGGATGTATGCCAAAGCACCTGGGATTGTTTCTTGATATCCAAAAAAAATGCAACACCTGCCATTCAATTGGGGTTCAATCAGGTCAAAGGGCTGACCCACCTCACGGCTCAGCGCATTGTGGATGCAAGAACCCAAAAAGCCTTTAAAGACATAGACCACTTGGTTAATCAAGCTTGCATCCCCCGTCATGAGTTGCGTGCATTGGTCCAGTCGGGTGCATTGGCGAGCTTGGTGGCCGATCGCCGACAAGCACATTGGCAAGCCCTAGCAGCACGCCCCCAAGGTGAACTGCTGGGCCAAGCGCGCATCCAAGAGGACCCTGCATCCTTAGACAAAGCCCCGCCCACCCAAGCCATGATCGAGGATTATGAGACATTGGGTTATAGCCTAGACCAACACCCCATTGCCTTTTTGCGGGCGCATATTCCCTACAAACTGCAACGCTCGGATGCACTTAAAAACCTCCCCAATAACCTCAATACCATTGAAGTCCTTGGGCTGGTGACACATCGTCAGCGCCCAGGTACCGCTTCGGGCGTTATTTTTCTATCTATGGAAGATGAAATGGGGCTGATCAACGTGATCGTATGGCCCAAGGTGGCTGTACGTTATCGACAAGCCGTCATTCAAGGCCAAATCCTGAGAGTCCGAGGTAAGCTCCAAAGAAAAGATGGGAGCATCCATGTCATTGCCAACTCACTGATCACAGAAGACCAGCGGCTGGCTTTGTTGGTCAGCTAAGCACTGTGGCAATGAAATTGCTTCAGGGCTTACGCCACGGACGCATCACGCCCTCTTGCGCCACCGATGCCACCAACTGGCCTTGTTGGTTGAAGATCTGACCTCGACTGAACCCTCTCCCACCTGCACTGCTTGGGCTATCGCAGGCATACAGCAACCACTCATCCACTCGAAAGGGGCGATGGAACCAAAGCGCGTGATCGAGGCTTGCCAATTGAACCGTGCGCTTAATGAAATCAAGCTCATGTGGCAAGGTGGCTGTACCCAACAATTCATAATCTGACACATACGCCAAAAGACTCTGATGCAACTTGGGGTCGTCTGGCAAACGCTCCCATGCTCGCATCCAAATGTGTTTTCTCGGTGTTCTGGCTTTTGGATCGATAAACTTAGGCAACTCCACGGGCCGAAACTCGAAAGGCCTTCTGTGCGCCAGCAAGCGTTGCATTTTTTCAGGCACCCGATCGGCCACTGATTGGTGTAGCTCAAAGGTATCGGTTAGCCCCTCAGGCCCTGGCACTTGGGGCATGTCAATCTGATGAGACTGGCCTTCTTCTTCTAAATGAAATGATGCCGCCATATTCAGAATGGGCCGGCCGCGCTGCAACGCCACAATGCGTCGATTGGCATAACTGGTGCCATCGCGCGAGACTTCCACTTGGTAGACCACCGGACGGTCAACATCCCCTGGGCGCAAGAAATAAGCATGCAAAGAGTGGGCTTGGTGCTGATCGGTAACGGTGCGCTGCGCTGCTGCCAGCGCTTGACCAACAATCTGCCCACCAAAGACTCGGCTGGAACCAATGTCGTGGCTGGGGCCTCGGAACAACAAATCATCAATGTGTTCGAGTGTCAAAAGCCCAATCACATCTTGTAATGCACTAGACAAGGCCTGGCTTCCTTTTTCAATTACGACTCTCAGTTGATTTCGCTTTTTGTTGCTGCCGCATCCGCGCCTTCTTAGCGCCACGCAATACCATCTGAAAATAGAGCTCAGGCGCCCACCGCTTGATGCGCCACAGCCACTTGGTCTCTGGATGGGTCAGCAACATGAACTTTGGTTTTTCTATGGCTTGGTAAACCACCCGAGCGACATCTTGTGCACTGACCCCTGAGCGCTCCATCCAACGCTTAACCTTATGCTCGAAATGATCTTCTGAGGCGCGCATGGTCTCGGTCAGACGGGTCTTTACAAAAGCAGGACACAGCGCTGAGACTTCAATGCCATCGTCTTTGACTTCGGCCCGCAGCATTTCCGACATCGCAATCACAGCGGCTTTGGCTGTTCCATAAGCATTGATCTCAGGGGCGCCTGCCAATCCTGCCACCGATGCCACGTTGATGATGTGGCCCTTTTGTTGCTGACGCAGCATGGGCAACACGGCCTGGCAACCCAGAACCACCCCCATCAAATCAATCTCCATCACCCAACGCCAATCATCCATGGGCGTGTCCTCAAGCTTGCCCGCGGCCGCCACCCCTGCATTGTTGATCAACACATCGACCCGACCGAGCTCGGCTTGAACTTGAGCCATTACACTGGCCCAATCGGCCTCGGAGGTGACATCCATTTCGATTGGTAGCACTCGATCACCTAAGCGCTTGGCCATGCCATCCACTCTGTCATGATGGAGATCACAGGCCACCACTGTGGCGCCCGATTGAACAAAGCGCTCTGTCATGGCCTCGCCAAGTCCGGCACCTGCGCCAGTGATGAGCACAATCCGTTGGTGGGCTGGAATGGATGCAACAGACATACGAGTCTCCCTAGGCTTCAGAGGCTAGTCTGCCACGAATTTAAATTGAAATGCACCCAATCATTCAAGCAATCCATCTCCTGATATTTCTTGGGCTTGTGTTTTACTGAGTCTAAGGCCTATCCTCTGAGACTCAATCCTTCCAATAAAGGGCATCAGACTTGGTCAGCAGAAAGCGAGCATCTTCCAAAGAAATCATCAGTTGGGCCATGTTTGATTTTGCCAATCAAGCCTATACCCTCTTGATCATTACAGTCATCTTTGGCGATGTGTTCACTCGGCTCATTGTGGGTGAGTCCGGCCCAGGGTCTGGAGACTACCGGCTTGGTAATTTATTGTGGTCTGTGGCATTGGGCATCAGTTATTTCTTGGTGGTCGTCACCAATCCCATGGCGGGTGCGATCATGGACAGCTCAAGACTCAAAAAAACCTTTCTATTCATGAGTTATCTGGCCTGTGTGATCAGCACAGCGCTGCTGTGGTTGGTCCAACCGGGTTGGATCATTTGGGCGATGGCATTGATTGTTGTTTCCAACTACGCCTATGCCATGGGTGAATCTTTTATTGCCAGTTTTCTGCCTGGCCTTGGACCTTCCGAGGATCTTGGATTCATTTCAGGCTTGGGCTGGGCGCTTGGTTATGTGGGTGGCTTGGTGGCAACGGTGTTTGCGCTGGGTTTACTGGGTGAAGTCAGCCAAGAAAATTTTGAAAAAATTCGCTGGGTCGGTCCGTTGGCTGCGATCTTTTTTCTATTCGCAGCACTGCCCACCTTTGTCTATGTGAAAGACCGCACCCGCCGCAAACCCAAGCCAAACCATCAAAGCTACTGGCAAATGGGTGTTTCTCGGCTGAGAGATACTCAAAAAAACATGCATACATTCAAAGACCTTCGTTTCTTGATGTGGTCAATCTTTTTTATGATGGCTGGGCTATACATAGTCATTAGCTTTGCGTTTATTTATGGCGCTCAGGTCATTGGCTGGGATGAGTCAGTGCGTGTTTTGATGTTTGTCACTGTTCAGTTAAGCGCGACGCTGGGTGCTTTTGTCTTTGGCCTGGCACACCAACCCTGGGGTGCCAAAAAAACCTATCAGCTGACCTTATGGCTATGGCTGGTGGCCATTGTCATGATTTGGCAAACGCCCACCATTGGCTTGGTGATCAACCATGTCTTTTTGATTGATCTTCATCCCCAATACGTTTTTCTGGTGGCAGGACTTGTGGCGGGCTTAAGTCTGGGTGCCTCGCAATCGGCTGGTCGAGCTTTGGTGGGTGTGTTGACCCCACGAGGCAAAGCTGCGGAATTTTTCGGGTTTTGGGGCACTGTCTCCAAGGCAGCTGCTTTGGTGGGAATTTTGGGTTTGGGAATTTTGCAGGCCATATTTGGCCTGGCCAATGCCATTGTTTTTTGTCTCATTATGCTATTGATGGGACTGGTCTTTGCCCAGCAGATCGACTTGGAGCGTGGCCTTCTGGCCGCTAAGCAATGGCGATCACCCGAGCTTAAGTGATGAGAATTGTCACCCATACATGCTCAAATACAGAGATCGTGTGTGCGCTGGGCGCATCGGATTATCTGGTGGGCGTGGACGATCACTCGGACCATCCCATCGATGTTGTTAGCAAACTCCCAAGAATCGGCCCCGACTTAGACATTGATATTGAGCGGGTCTTGGCTCTGAAGCCAGATTGGGTGATTACCTCCCTGACAGTCCCAGGCCATGAGCGCTGTGTTGAGAAAATAAGAAATGCAGGACTCAATTACATCGTCACCCGGCCACACTGCCTGAACGATGTCATGGAGGACATCCGGAAAATCGGTGATCTTGTGGACAAGGCCGAGGCTGCCGATCAGTGGATTGATGCCTTCCGGGCGAGACTCCGGCAGCCAAAACCAGAACATGAGCCGATACCTTTGGCCGTTGAGTGGTGGCCAAAGCCAGTGATCGTTCCGGGCCAATACTCTTGGGTCAATGAGATGTTACTGGCCGCAGGGGGCATCAACCCATTTGCGCATTACCCCAAAGAAAGCCTTGAGATCACAGGTGAAATGGCCGAGCAAGCTGGAATCGCTGGGGTCATCATGTCTTGGTGCGGCGTTTCTGAAACCAAGTATCGACCCCATGTTGTCAGTCGAAGGCCCGACTGGTCTCAGGTGCCCGCCATCAAAAATGACCACATCTATCCGATCAGCGAGGCGTGGCTTGGACGCCCAGGCCCTCGACTCATTCAAGGGATCGACCGATTAAGCCAAGTGGTCTCCCGGATTAGGAATCAACAAGTATGAGTCATCAGCCCCGATTTCCTTGATCCTTGGGGAACTTGTCGTGCCTGACAGACTCAAATCCAGCGAACTTAATAAATCGCCTATACTGTGGCGCTAACCTAGTAACTCAAAACGACGTGAGCTTTTAAAAATGAAGAAAATCAGCGTTTTATTGGCAACTGGTGCGATCTTTTCTCTTTTGATGACCACTGGCTGTGGGGGCGACGAACCCAGCGAGCCGGAATCCCAAGGGACCGAGCAAGCCACTGCCCCCTCCCGAGATCGCACCATTCGACGGAGTGCACCCGCGCCAGAACCTGCTGTCTTGAGCAGCAATGACGATCCAGCCAGAAAGATCCCGAAGGTTCAGGGCCAAGTAGACTACGAGGGCTATGGGCTGACGCTCATGGTCGATGGCAGCACACCCGAGGCCTTTGCAGAGAGCTTGGCACTGATTGCCAGTGACACCAATGCCGAGCAGTATCGCCAACTGGATTCGGCGATCCGCTACCTCCAAGTCTATTCATCTGATGGCTGGTCCGGTTTGCCCGGATTTTATGAGCGGCTGAACGGCATGACTGGTGAGGAAATCATTGAGCGTGCCAGACGCCTAAGAGCCGAGCGCGCCCGCTAAGCAGTTTCCACCTGAGCCAAGCACAATCAGGCGCTTGGCTCAGGCTCCTGGACCCCCATAAATTGCTCGTTGATGATGCGCTCTTCCAGTGAGTGCTCGGGGTCAAACAATAAACGATGCCAAGTTGTGGTGTCTTGTCGAACCACGACTTTCTTGATGTCTCGAAACTCATCATAGTCGGCTGTCACACTGACCGGCCGTCGGTCTGCATTCAGCACTTCAAACTCAATGATGGTTTGGGCCGGCAATATGGCCCCTTGCCATCGCCTGGGCCGAAACGGGCTGATGGGCGTCAATACCACGGCCTCTGTACCCAGCGGCAAAATGGGTCCATGGGCAGACAAGTTATATGCGGTTGATCCAGCTGCCGTCGCCACCAACACACCATCTGCGACCAATTTTGGTAAGCGCTCATGCCCATTGATTGAAATCCGGATATGCGCTGCTTGATTGGTTTGTCTCAGCATGGCGACTTCATTAATGGCCAAAGCACGATGAACCTGACCGTCCAACCGCTCTGCCTCCATCACCAACGGATTGAGTCTGACCTCTCGGGCATTCACAATGCGCTTAGGAAGCTCATCGGCTTGATACCGATTCATCAAGAACCCGACATCACCCAGCCGCATCCCGAAAACAGGTAACTCAAACTCCACATGTTCGTGGAGCGTGTGAAGCATAAAACCATCGCCCCCCAAGACAACCAAAACATCTGCCTCTTTGGGATCATGCGCTTGATAACGCCCCAGGAGATCCTTTAACGCCTGCTGCGAGCCTGCATGATTACTGGCTAAGAACGCCAGCTTGAGCTCAGATGCGTTAGACTCAGTCATCCTTTGGCTGTCGCATTGAGCAATTGCTCAATGCCTGCAATAGCGACTTGCAACGAAGGGTAATCACATGCGTTCGATTGCACCATCTCATCGAGCATGAGGCAAGCACGTGCCACCTCCGATTGGTGAGCTTTAAACCACAGCTCGATGGCCTTTTCAGACTGGCCATGCTCTTTTAAGACCCGCATGGTCAATTGACGATGATGCGAGAACAGTTGCTCACGAAGATGGCCCCTTGCATGGGCATGCCATGGTTGCTCAACCGGCAATGCTTCAACACTGGCTCGCAGCCACTTCAGATGGAGATGTCCCAAAAGCTCAAAGTAAACTTTTGCCACATCTGCCACCTGACTGGATTGCGCCAGACTCTCATCAACAATATCAAGGGCTGCTTGCATGAACGGCAATCGAGCAACTTCAAGCGCAAGCGCTTGGGGCATGCCGGCTTCCACATACGTTCTCTGACGCACATCGAGCTCAGCCTTCAGCTCACTGGGCAATATTGAATTGAGTGAATCAGCATAAGCCACCATTCCGGTGCCAAATCGTTTGACCTGAGAAGAAATATCAATGGAATAGCCCTTCGGAAGCGCAATCAGTCGTCTCGTGACATGGCGCATGAGCTTCCACATCTCTAAAAGCGCTTCTGTCTGAAGGCTGGCTGGTATTTTATTGTCGAGGGCTTCAATGGATGCCCAGAAAGGCCGTGCGCGAAGGATTTCTCTTGCCACCGTAAAGGCCTTGGCCATGGTCGCAGAATCAGCGCCGGTATCTTCCTTAATCCGAGTGGCGAAATGTGCGCCCATCCGATTCACAATGCTGTTGGTCACTTGTGTTGCAATGATCTCCCGATGTAGCCGGTGCTCTGGCATCAGGTCCTTAAACTGAGCCTGGAGGGGCACTGGGAAGTACGCCTCTAACTCTCTCGACAAATAAGGATCTTCCGGGACATCGGACGCCAAGAGCTCCTGATACAGCGTGATCTTGCTAAACGACAGGAGCAACGAAAGCTCTGGCCGGGTGAGCCCTAAGCCTTTAGCCACCCGGTCTTTCAGCGCCTCCTCATCGGGTAGGTGCTCAAGATCGCGGTCAATGATGCCCTGGCCCTCAAGCATTGAAATGAAGTGTGCCTCGGAGCCAAGACGATCACCGGTCATGGCTGACATCACACTGATGGCCTGAGTTTGCAATGTGTTTGACCGCAACACCAAACGGGCCACTTCTTCAGTCATCTGAGTCAGCAATTCATTGCGCCCCTGGCCGTCGATGCGCCCTGCCACCACCGCTTGATCAAGAAGAATCTTAATATTGACCTCATGATCCGAGCAATCAACACCAGCCGAGTTATCAATAAAGTCTGTGTTCAAGCGCCCGCCTGCCAGTGCATACTCGATGCGTCCAAGCTGGGTTAAGCCTAGGTTGCCACCCTCACCAACCACGCGTGCACGGACATCACGCCCATCAACGCGCACTTGGTTGTTGGCCAAATCACCGACGTCTGCGTGACTCTCATGACTGGCCTTTACATAAGTACCGATGCCACCATTCCACAACAGATCAACCGGTGCCTTTAAGAGTGCTTGAATCAGCGCCTGAGGACTGATCGCGGCTTCTTCAATGTCCAACCATTCCTTGATCTGTGGTGTTAATTCTATGAGCTTGGCTTGTCTTGAATAGATCCCACCGCCCTTGGAGATCAGGCTTGAATCATAATCAGACCAAGCCGAGCCTGGGAGCTCAAACAGTCGCTTGCGTTCTTTAAAGCTCGCCGCTGCATCTGGGTTGGGATCTAAGAATATGTGTCGGTGATTAAACGCAGCTTTGAGCTGAATGTGCTCTGATAACAACATCCCATTACCAAACACATCCCCTGCCATGTCACCAATGCCCACCACAGTGAAGGGTTCTGACTGGGTGTCTAAACCGAGCTCCCTGAAATGGCGCTTGACGGATTCCCAAGCACCTTTTGCCGTGATGCCCATTTTCTTATGGTCATAACCATTCGAGCCACCTGAGGCAAAGGCATCGCCCAACCAAAACCCTCGATCTTGAGAGATGGCGTTGGCAATATCCGAAAAGCTGGCCGTGCCTTTATCAGCCGCGACCACGAGGTAGGGATCAGGGGCATCGAAACAGATCACGCGTTTCGGTGGAATGATCCCATCGCCTTCTAAGTTATCAGTGATATCTAAAAGCGCGCCAATGAAAATCTGGTAGGCCGCGATGCCCTCTTGCATGAAGGCCTCCCGATCATCAGGGGCCGGCAATTGCTTGGCAAAAAATCCACCTTTGGCCCCAACAGGCACAATCATGGTGTTTTTCACCATCTGGGCACGCATCAGACCCAGCACTTCTGTCCGGAAATCTTCTCTTCTGTCAGACCATCTAAGGCCTCCACGGGCGACTGGCCCACCTCTTAAGTGGATACCCTCCACACGCGGAGAATAAACCCAGATTTCACGATATGGTTTCGGTTTAGGCAACTCCTGAATCTTGCTTGATTCAAGCTTGAAGCTCATATACGTCTTGAAGCTTCCATCAACATCGACTTGATAGAAGCTGGTTCTAAGTGTTGCATCAATGAATTGGCAAAACGCCCTCAAGATTCGGTCTTGGTCGGCCGATTGCACAGACTCAAGGGCACGGCCAATCGCACGCCGGATGAGCGCGGCGAGATCAACTATGTTTTCAGACCCCCGGGTCTTACACGCCTCATCCAAGTACTCTTGTAGCACTGGATCAGCCACAGCGCTTGCCAGAGTTTTGCATTCGGCACTGAGAGCCTTTTCCGCACCCTGACGTGACTTTTTGTTCTCGCTCACTCGATCAGGATCAAAACGAGCCTCGAAGTACTCTACCAACAGTCGAGCAACCAGCGGGTTGGTGGTCAGGGTCTGCTCAATATATATTTGGGAGTATGGCATTTGAGTTTGCAACAGGTACTTTGCAATACCACGGATCAATGCCACCTGACGCCAACTCAGTCGAGCCAGCAGAACCAATCGGTTAAACCCATCATCTTCTGCTTGGCCACGCCAAACACGCTCAAACGTTTCTTGGAATGAGTCTCTGATGCTTTCCAACTTATAGTCAAAATCAACCGGTGGGCGCATATCAAAGTCTTGAATCCAGACAGTGCGTCCATCTGGGACTTTCAACTCATAAGGCCGCTCTGAGACAATACGTGTGCCCAAGTTCTCCAACATGGGCAACACATCGCTCAAAGGAATGGGCTGTGTCTGCTTGAAGATCTTAAACCGCAAGATGCTGGTATCGCGCGTCTTTGGTCGATATAGGCTCAAAGCCAAATCATCATCTGAGGCGAGCTTGGCCAAATTCGCTACATCAAAATGCGCCACTTGTGGAGAGACATCTTCTACATAAGAAGCCGGGAACGCCTTGGCGAACTGCTTCGCCCACAGACCTCCCTGCTCGGAGCCGTGGGTTTTGACCAAGATCTCTTCCAACTCATCGTCCCAGCGACGTATGGCCAGCTTGATTTTTTCCTCTATCTTTTCAATATCGACATCGGTGGCTGAATATTCTTTGGGACGAACCACCACATGAACCCGCGCTAAATTCGACTCTCCCACCTGGACAGCAAAATCGATGGTTTGACCTTTTAGAGTGCGCTTTAAGATGTTTTGGATTTTTAAGCGATTCTCTGTATTGAAACGATCTCTGGGGATGAAGACCAAACATGAGAAAAACCTGCCGAAACGCTCACGCCGGATAAATAAACGCGTTTGCGAGCGCTCTTGCAGGTCCAAAATGCCGATCCCAAGATCCAGTAATTCCGCCGTGGTTGCCTGAAACAACTCCTCTCGAGGGAGTGTCTCCAAGATATGAAGCAAAGCCTTTGCCGCATGCGAGTTGGGTCGAAGCCCAGACTGAGCCATCACAAGCTCTACCTTCCGACGCACCAATGGGGTGTCTTGACATCGCCTAATATAGGCACCCGAAGTAAACAGGCCAATGATGCGTTTTTCTTTCTCTACCCGCCCATCTGATCCAAAATAAAGGACCGAGATGTAATCCATATACCCTTGGCGGTGGACTCTGGAGAGGGCATTGGTTTTGGTAATGATAATGGGTTCAGATCGATTCCTTTGATCGGCACCACGCGCAAGGTCCTTCAAAGACCGCACAGGTATTCTTAATCGATCACCATGCATAATCCCCAAACCGGTGTCTTCTAGTGCACGCAAAACCCGATCTTTCCCCTTATCTTCGACCACATATTCTCGATAGCCGAGGAAGGTGAAGTGGTCATCTGCCAGCCAGTTTAGAAATGCGCCCAGCTCTTCGATCTGTTCAGATGCCATATCGGCATGCGTTTTCCCCAACTCCGTGGCAATCGTTCTGGCTTGAGCCACCATGGCCTTCCAATCACGCACGGCATAATGAAGCTCGCCCAAGCCATCGGTAATGGCCTTTTCAATCCGCTCAAGCTGGCCTTGGGTGCGTTGATACTCAATCTCAACATGCATCACTGACTCAGGTGAATGATTTTTCTCTGTCTCACGCTCAATAGACTTCAGTTGACCTTGAGCATCGCGCTGAACAAACATCACTGGGTGCACGATCAGTTGTGCACTGACTCCCAGCGTGCTGAGGGCCAACACCACAGAGTCCACTAGAAATGGGCCATCGCTGTTGATGATCTGAATGATGGAGTGCTGACTGATCCAGCCATTGACCTCGTGAGTTGGGTTGAAAACACGGAGTTTTGGCACGCCCTTGGGCTTATCTTTGAAAAACTCAAAAAAATCGGCGGCTGCTTTCGCTCGAACTTTCGCATCCAGGCCAATCAGCTCTGCGGTTGGTACCCGCTCATACAAAATGCCAGTGAAAGATTGTGCTTGGCCATTCACCCCAAAGCCCTTTTGAGCCTTGATGACCTGACCGATGTAATCTGCCTTTCTTTGTTCTTCAGCTGCACTCATTGCAAGAATCCAGGCTCAGTTTTTCGGATGGTGGGTTTAACGCAATCCAGTCTCTGTCCGAGCGATGACCATGCGCTGGATCTCACTGGTGCCTTCATAGATTTCTGTGATTTTTGCATCCCGAAAATAACGCTCCACAGGCATCTCTTTGCTATACCCCATGCCACCATGCAGTTGCACTGCTTGATGGGCGATCCACATCGCCGCTTCTGAAGCAAATAGCTTGGCCATGGAGCCATCTAAGGTAATGCGCGCACCGGTCTTCTCCGATTGCATCTTGGCCCAAGCAGCACGAAGGGTTAGCAACCGTGAGGCTTCAAGACGCGTTTTCATGTCTGCAAGCTTTGACTGAATCATTTGGAAGGTACCGATTTCCTGACCGAATGCCTTTCTGTCTTTGGCATACGACAAGCTTGCTTGATAAGCCGCCTGGGCAATGCCCACTGCTTGGGCAGCAATGCCGATGCGACCTGCATCCAGCACACTCATGGCTATTTTGAAACCCTCTCCTTCTTGACCCAGCCTATCTTCTACTGGGCATCGATAGTCAGCCAACTCGACCTCACACGTGGCTGAGGCACGGATGCCTAGCTTAGGCTCTGTTTTACCCCGAGAGAAACCCGCTTTTTCCGTATCTATGATGAAGGCCGTGATGCCCTTGGCACCCGCCTCTGGGTTGGTCGATGCAAACAAAACCAAATATTTGGCATAGGGGCCAGAGGTAATCCATGACTTCCTTGCATTGATGATGTAGTGCGAGCCATCCTCACTCAATACCGCCCGCGATTTCATGGTGGAGGCGTCAGAGCCTGATTGGGGCTCGGTCAGTGCGTAGGCACCAATCTTTTCGCCTGAAGCGATCGCTCGAACATAGGTCTGCTTTTGCTCTTCGGTGCCATATTTCAGGATGCCGTTGCAAAATAGCGAGTTATTGACCGACATGATCGTGCCATGAGCAGCATCCGCTGCCGAGACCTCAATCATCGCCAAAACATAACCAATGGTATCGAGTCCGGCGCCACCATAGGCCTCAGGCACCTCAATGCCCATCAAACCGAGCTCACCCATGGCTTGGATGTTCTCCAGCGGAAACTCTCCTGAGGCATCAAATTCAGAGGCCACCGGTGCGATCTGCTGCTCGGCAAAATCCCGAGCGGCCGCTTGGATCATGAGCTGTTCTTCAGTGAGCTGAAAGTCCATGTTTCGCCTACCATCCTTAACTTTTCGTGAATGCTTAAAGTATAGCGCCCCTCCCCGCCCCACTGCTTAACTTTTGGGCAGATCCGGGGGACTTGAGCCGCTCGAGGGCCCGCCCAAAATAAATTGCTAATTTCTGTTTAAGATTAGTTGACTTCAGCCATGGGTTAGATAAAATAGAGCTTCCGGTGTAAGGCTCCCCCTCCTTGCCCGGATCGCGGTCAAGGCTCCCCCCTTGCCTTGACCGCACCTCTCTCAAACCCGAGCAGGCTTCTTGCTCGGGTTTTTTAATGACATCAGATCTATGCCAGCGCTATAATAGGCGCCCACCTGCCGAGGTGGCGGAATTGGTAGACGCGCTAGCTTCAGGTGCTAGTGTCCGTATGGACGTGGAGGTTCGAGTCCTCTTCTCGGCACCATTAACCCTTCAGCCTCAATCCCATCATTAAAAGCTTCTAGAGCGCTTGGACCTGGCCCATTGTCTTATTTGGGCCTCTCTCATGTGGCTCGAATTCAAGTGGCAGCACCGATGGATCCGGGGCAAGCTTAGCCTTGAGGCCAAAACGCCCGCTGAAAAAAGAAAAACCCGCCGGTGGACACCAAGCGGGCTTCTCTTTGTCGCGTTGTTCTATCGATCTGTTTCAGTGGTACCGAGGAGAGGACTCGAACCTCCACGCCGCAAGGACACCAGGACCTAAACCTGGCGCGTCTACCAATTCCGCCACCTCGGCATCAACCAAAACAAACCATCAGACCGATCAGTTCGTCGGCTGCAACAGACCCCGACGCTCTAGCAATGGCTCAATCCCTGGAATTCTACCAGCGAATTGCTCATAAAGGGCCATTGCTTCCTGACTACCACCGTTGGCGAGAATCGTATTCCTGAAGTGATCCCCAGTGGTCCGATCCAGCCCGCCATTTTCTCTGATCCAATTGACGCTGTCTGCATCCAATACCTCGGCCCAGAAGTAGGAGTAGTACCCCGCCGAGTAACCACCCATGGAGTGAGAGAAATACGCTGGACGATAGCGTGGTGGGACCGGTGCATAATCCATCCCGTACTTGGCCAAAGTCTCAGCCTCGAAAGCTGTCAATTCTTCAGGGCCTGGGATTTCATCGATGGCCAATTGGTGCAACTCAAAATCCAGCACGGAAGCCGCGAGATACTCGGTGGTTCGGAAACCCTCGTTGAAGAGGGCCGCTTCCATCACCCGTGCGAGCAACTCAGAAGGAATGGGCTCACCTGTCTCGTAGTGAACAGCATAGTTTTGCAACACTTCTGGCCAGTCTGCCCACATCTCATAGACTTGTGATGGGTACTCAACAAAGTCTCTAGGAACCGAGGTACCGGAGAAGCTCGGGTAGTAGACATCGGTCAGCAAGCCATGGGCCGCATGCCCAAACTCATGGAACATGGTGACCACTTCGTCCCATGTCAGCAACGTCGGCTCACCCTCAGGTGGCTTGGGCACATTCAAGTGATTGCCCACCACAGGTGCACCACCCAGCATGCCCGAGTAGATCTGATAGGAGTTCATCCATGCCCCACCGCGCTTGGATGAGCGGGCATAGAAGTCGGTGATAAACAAACCAATCGGCGAACCATCCGCATCAAAGACTTCCCAGATATTGGTATCTGGATGGTACTTAGGCAGGTCTGTGCGCTCTTTAAAGGTAATTCCAAACAACTTTTCTGCTGAATAGAACACGCCATTGACCAAGACGTTGTTCATCTCGAAATAAGGACGAACTTCTGAGTCATCAAAATTAAAGCGCTCTTGGCGAACTTGTTCGGTGTAATACGCCCAGTCCCAAGCCGCCAATTCGAAAGCCTCCTCTTCTTGGGCATTGATCATGGCCTGCAACGCTTCGCCTTCTTTCTTGGCATTGGCGGTGGCAATCGGGCCAACTTGTGCGTGCAGGTCATTGATTCGATCCACAGAACCTGCTGTTTGAACCTCTAACTGATAATCAGCATGGCTGTCATAACCCAAGAGATTCGCGCGCTCAGCCCGAAGCGTGACGATCTGGGCAACGATCTCACGTGTGTCGTGCTCATTGCCTCGGGTACCGCGGACCAAAGAGGCTTTATGCAAACGCTCACGGGCTTCACGGTGGCTCATAGACGCCAACGGTGGTTGCCCGCTGGTATTTAAAAGCGTAATGACGTAGTGGCCTTCTTCCAAGCCTCTTTCTTTGGCTTCTGCTGCAGCGGTCTCAATTCTGGATTCACTCAAGCCAGCCAGCATCGCCACATCATCAAAAACCACGGCTGACTCATTGACCTCAGCCAATACTTTTTGGCTAAATTGAGTGCCCAATTGCGCGAGCTCACCGTTGATGGCTTTCAATCTCTCTTTTTCTTGCTCACTCAACCTTGCGCCTGCACGCACGAAGTCTTTATAAGTCTCTTCAACCAAACGGTAAGATTCGGCATCCAAACTCAAGTTATCTCTGTCGTTATAAACAGCTTCAACGCGCGCAAATAAATCAGGGTTCAGCAAAATGGCATCGCTGTGCGCTGATAACTTAGGTGCATATTCACGCTGGACTGCTTGCATGTCAGGGTTGGTGTGGGTGCCGTTTAGATTAAAAAACACCCGCGCCACATAACCCAGGCGCTGCCCCGCTTGCTCCAACGACACAAACACATTATCGAAGCTCGGTGCTTCTGGGTTGTTCACGATGGCTTCAATCTCAGCTTGGTGCTCGGCCATCGCCACGTCCATGGCGGGACCAAAGTGCTCGTTTTGGATTTGATCAAACGGTGGTAGGCCGTAAGGCAAGGTGCTGTCTACCAACAAAGGGTTGGTGGCCGTTGCATCGTCTTGCTGGGGTGCGTTACATGCGCCAAGCATCAGCACCGCCATTAGCATTAAAAAATATCTCATGGTCATTTGTCCTATTCATTGGTCCGTATTTACCGAGAAAATGTGCTTTAACGTCGAGCTTTAAAAAAGTCCTTCAGCAATTGGGCGCTTTCCTCGGCACCAATCCCCTCCAAAATATCACACTGGTGATTCAAAAGAGGACTTTTTAATACCTGGAAGATGGAGCCTCCAGCACCCGCCCTAGGGTCTCTGGCCCCAAAAATGACGGTTTTAACGCGTGCATTGATCAGTGCACCAGCGCACATCGCGCAAGGCTCTAGGGTCACGTAGAGATCGCAACCTGGCAATCGGTAGTTCCCAACTGCCAAGGCAGCCTCTCGAAGCGCCTTGATTTCAGCATGGGCGCTCGGGTCTTGATCCCGGATCACCGTATTGAATCCCCGACCGATGATTTCACCTGAACGCACCACCACCGCCCCCACAGGGACCTCGTTGTGAGCCAAGGCTTGATGCGCCAGTGCCAGCGCTTCTTGCATAAAACTATCGTGGGTCTTCGATGTATCCATGGTGGTCTTAGCGATCTGCGTCCTGGCTCGGTTGAGTGAGCAGACTGACTGACACATAGCTCACAAATGACGCCAAGCCTCCGACGATGATGGCTGGCCATGCACCGACACTGACCACACCTGCCGCCACCAAGACGCCGACGACCGCGCCCGTGGCAATGGCAGCCAAGGCGCCCAAGCGCGTGCCTTTTGACCAGTACAAGCCCAAGACCACCGGCACAAAGACACCCGCTGCATACATGGTGTAACTGAGCAACAGCAATTCAATGATGGCCTGAATCCCAAGCGCCATCACCAAGGCCAGCATTCCAATCAATAGGGTTGAGATCCGAGATGCCCAGAGGCTGTATCTGGGCGACAGCGTCCAGCCCAGACCTTTTTCACCGATGTCATGCACCAAGTGCGCGGTCCCTGCGATCAATAAAGAATCTGCGGTGGATAAGATGGCTGCGATGATCGCACCCAATACAATCGCACCGGCCCAAACGCCCAGCACATCAGTGACCACAGTCGCGATGGCTTGAGACGGCTCAATGGCATCTCCAAACAAACCCCGCGCTGCCATGCCGGTAATCGCTGGAAATACCGCATAAACCATCAACAATAAACCGGCCAACAAGGCCGCCAAAACCGCCACCCGATCTGATTTGGCCGCAAACAGGCGTTGGTAGAAGTCCTGGCCGATCAAGGTATACATGACGGTCGGGAAAATGGCTGCCGCCAGCAACCAACCCCCAGAGCCCGTCCAACTAAAATAAGCATCGAGATCAATCGAGGGCGATTGGGTCGCCATGGCCGCTTCTAGCCCAGACCAGCCACCCACCGCCTCCAGACCCCCAAAAGCGACCCAGGGTATGCCTACAAAAATCACCGCCAACTGCACCACATCGGTGAGTGTCGCGCCCCACAACCCAGACGCTGCGGTGTAGATGATGAACGCCACAGAAGCCACCACCGCAGCGGTGGTCGGATCAAGCCCAAGCAGGGACAAGGCCCCCTGTGAGGCCCAGACTTGCGCCCCCAAGATGCCAATGATCGCCAACAGAGACAACCCGGCCCCCATGACCCTGGCTGCCTTTGACTGATAACGATGCGCCAAATAGTCCGGTACCGTCACCAGTCCCAATCGGCGCATGCGACCAGCGGCCACCAAGGCCAGCAACAATAAAGACAAGCCGACACCCAGCGCATAGGCAATGCCACTCAAGCCATATTGATAAGCCCAAGCGCCCGTACCAATCACAAAACCCCCACCAAAGTGAGTCGCTGCCAATGCGGCAGTGGCCAAGACCAAGCCCAAGCGTCGCCCAGCCAGTAAAAAATCTTCCGTGTCTTTCACAAAGCGTGTGGCCCAGATGCCAATGGCAAAAATCAAGGCCAAATATCCCAGCACAACAAACACTTGAAGATCGCTCATTGGATGACCTCAGCCAAAATGGGTACTTGAATCTGGGCCACCGAAAAAGTGACGGCATGGCCTTGGAGTTCAACCACATCATTAACCCACTGCCCCACCACGCGACCACCACGCTTTGAGCATTGCCAACCACTCAGCCAACTTTGGCCCAAGCGATCTGCCCAAAAAGGAATGAGTTGGCAGTGCGCTGATCCAGTGACAGGGTCTTCATCCACGCCGAGCTTCGGGACAAAAAAACGACTGACAAAATCATCCTCGCTGTTGGCATCGGCCCGGGCAGTCACAATCACACCCCGCCGGTCCAAGGCCGACAGTGCACTAAAATCAGGCTGCAAAGCCATGACGTCTTGGGCGGAGGAATAGACCACCAAGTAATCCTCGGCAGCCCATACCTCTTGAGGAGCAAGAGCGTCCAAGGCAACCAGCCCCTTGGGCCAATGATCTAATCGCACAGGTTGACTGGCAGGCAATGTCAGGCCAATGAGACCATCGGTGAGTCGACTCATCAACTGGCCGCTGCGCGTCTGAAACTTAATTTCAACCTCATCAGAAATGCCCAAATGGTGATAGAGCACATGCGCGCTGGCCAGTGTGGCATGGCCGCACAGATCCACTTCCTCCGTGGGCGTAAACCAACGAAGCGTGAGTGCTTGATCTTCGATGGCCTGAATCTCTGGTCTCAAAAAAAAAGCTGTCTCGGAGAGGTTGTTTTGGCTGGCAATGGCTTGTAATTCACGATCCGCCAGCCAATCATCGAGCACGCACACAGCCGCTGGATTGCCACCCCGCCAGTCGGTAGCAAAGGCATTGACAATAAACTGCGCTAACCCAGTCATCGCTCAGGCAACTGGGGCTAAGCCATGACCCAACGCCCAATGAGCAAAACGGCACTGAGCAACAAGCAGACAAATGTCATCGACATGCCAGTGACACGCCAGCGATAGTCCTCCTCAGGACGGGTGATGCCCCATGCATGGAGACCACGACCAATCAAAAGTGTGAGGCCGAGGCCATGCAGCACCCATGCAGGCATTTGATGAAACTCAAGCATCATGATCATTAATAAGATCAGTGGCACATACTCAGCAAAATTGGCATGTGCTCTCACCGCCCGTTTGAGCAGTGGCTGGCCTTTATCGCCTAAGGCAACCTGTAAAGCGCGGCGTTGCCGAATGGTATGCACACTCAGTGCAAAAAACAACAGGGCCAAGAGGCCAGCATAGAGTGACGTGATCAGCGGTGTCATAACTTAAGTTACCTCACCACATGCCACTGAGTCTGACGACCGGCAGCATAGATGACTTTTTCACCATCGAACCAAGCCACTTGTTCGAGCTTGACCTGCAGCCATTGGTTATTCCACTCTGGCACTCGGGCTTTAATGTTGCCCTCGATCGCATAGGCGGTGTTTGGATGCAAGGGCCAGTCACCCTGCACGGGCGTGTTGCCTTGGTTATCCCACATGCCAATCGTCGGTCCTGGCGCGTGTCCCACAAACCCCAATGGGTGCGTGTAAGTCTGGGAATAAATGCCTTGAGCAGTTGAGCGACGAATGGTCTTGGCCAGCACTTCATTACCAGTCGCGCCCACCTCAAAAGATTCAGTCAATAAATCTTGCCATGTGTTGCCAAAGGCCATGGCCGCCACAAGCCCCTGTGGGATGGTTTCTTCACCTGCTTGGAGCACATAACCCATCTCTTGGGTGTCTGTGCACAGCTTCAGATAACAAATGCCCACATCGGTGTGCAGCACATCACCTCGCTGGATCACACCCGAGACGCCACAAAACGCTTGGTCTTCGACACAAGGCTCACCGGGGCGTTGGAGATTGACATAAGGCATAAACCAGATGGGCAAACCGAGTGACTCAAACCGCTCACGCAGATACCAAGCCACATCATCGGTGGTCGTCACACCTGGTGTGATCACCCGATTGCTAAAGGCCTCTGCGATCACGCCACGGGCAATGCCCGTGATGTGTGGATACAAATCAAGCTCTGCTGAGGTCCTGGTTTCCAGCCACCGAACCACCAATGCCTCTGCGCTGATCAAACGCGCGTGGTGGGTTTCAGGTAAGGCATCCAGCAGTTGTTCATGCAGCCCATGCGTTAAACCATCGGCCACTGGCCAATGGGTGGATACATTGATGCCAATCCGCTTGGCATCTAACTCAACGATTAAATCAGCCAAGGCTTGCCACTGAGCCTCTAGATTGCCACCAGACCAAGCCACCTCATAAGGTTCACCCAAGGGGTAGCGGTTGACGGACAGGGCTCTGACACTGTTTTGACCAGCCTCATCAACCGTCCGCTGGAACGCCAACATGGTGGTGCGCCTGGCTGCAAAACTCGGTTGGGGCACCAAGGTGAAATAAACCGGATCCTCGGCATATTCGCGATTAATGACCAACCAAAGATCAATGTCGGCTTCAGCCATCAAGTCGGGCAGCAAACCCTGAATCCGATCGCTGACGATCTGGTTTTCTGTGGCAATGCGATCTCTGGAGGCCAGCACAGCGAAGTGATCGGCTGATTCAATCTGACGGCCTTGTTCAAACGACGCACTGGCCATTGAAAAATACGACAGACCCAAGAAGGCCACCGCACCAAAAACAACTAATCTAGGTAGAGGGGTCACGGGATTGATGTTCCTTTGATGTGTCTTGGAAAAAGGCATTTCGCTAGACCTCATTAAACGGGCTTGGGACTCATGTTACCCGAATTATGCCCAAAAGAATGTGCTGCAGAGGGCTCAGGTCAGCGCTGATGCTGCCGCCATTGACTGGGTGTCATGCCAAAAGCTTGCTTAAAGGCCCGAGAAAAGCTTTGTTGAGAACCAAAGCCAAGGTCAAAGGCGATTTCTTGGATGGTGAGACTTGGGTTCTGCAAGTAAACTTTGGCTTCGGACAGCCGATATTGAGTCACAAAATTAACCGGTGTCATGCCTGTCAAAGCGCGGATTTTTCGTTGCAAGGTCCGCTCGTTTACAGCCAGCTGGCCCGCCATGGTGGTCACACTCCAATCGGGGTCCTTGTGGTGCTCAGCCATCCAAGCGTTGAGTCTTTCCAAAAACTTGTGATCTCTCGGACTCAAGTGGCCATCTTGGCTCCCGACCACATCTTCCCCATCGGAACCAAGGTCATCATCAGGAGCAGTCCGATGCAGACTCCTTAAAATGGCTGAGCGCAATAACTCTCTGGCCAGCACCACATTTCGAAGCTTTAATTTTACCTCTTGTGGTGAAAACGGCTTGGTTAAAAAGTCATCGGCAGCCAAGGTCAAGCCCTTGAGTCGGGTCTTGGTATCGTGCCGGGCAGACAGCAAAAGGAATGGAATGTGGCTGGTGTCCATGTTGTCTCTAACACGCTCGAGCAATGCCAAACCATCCATATGGGGCATCATGATGTCTGCAAGCACAACATCCACATCTTCTCTCTCAAGGACCTCCATGGCCTTGAGTCCATCCGGTGCCTGGTGCACCCGCCAGTCCTCTGATAACAGCTCGGCCAAATAGCGACGAAGGTCCGAGTTATCTTCCACCACCAGAACTGATCGGTCGTGCTGGGCCCCATTGTGGTCACTCACCGCTCCCATTGGGTCCTCGGCGGACACTGATTTGGCCAAAAGTGCTCGATCCAACTGAAGTCGGGCCCCTGAAAGATAAGTGACTGATGGCTGGTCTTGATCCAAACTTGAATACGAAGGAATGACCCAGCCTGGGATCCTTAAAGAGAAGGTCGAGCCCTGACCCAGCGTCGAGCTAACATCAATCGATCCACCGATGGCGCGAGCAGCTTCTTTAACCAGCGCCAAACCAATCCCAGCACCCTCACGCATGAGTGTCTCTTCAGATGGAACGCGCTCAAAGCGTTGGAAAATAAGCTGCTGTTTGTCAGCGGCAATTCCAGGCCCTGTGTCTTTGATGTCGACTTGAATGCTTTGACCCGAAGACACCAAGCTCACCAAGACTGAACCGCCACTCGGTGTGTATTTAAATGCGTTGGTTAACAAATTTAATAGAATTTTCTCGACGCTCGCTTGATCGACTTGGGTTCTAAACTCATCGTTCATTTCAAGAGCCAAATCAATGCCCCGCTCCTTGGCCAAATACTCAAACCCTTCCAAGGTCAAAGCCACAATTCGGTTCAAAGACCATGGCTTACTTGCTTTCTCAACACCACTCAAGCGCAGTCTAGAAAGATCCAACAACTGATCAACCAAGCGCGTGAGTCGCTGGATGTAGTGTTTCGCCAACTGGCTGGCTTTCGGATGCTTGTTCTGTGTATCCAGTTGTTCAACCGCCGTTTGGATCAGTGTCAATGGCGTCCTAAACTCATGCGAGATGTTGGCAAAAAACAGCGTTCTTGCCTCCAATGCTTCTTCTAGTTGCTGAGCTTGCGCCTCGATCGTTTTATTTTTTTCACCCAACTCTTGAGTGCGCTGAGCGACCAAAGCCTCCAGCTGATGACGGCGGCGCTCAGAAGACCAAACCATCATGCCCACAGCCATAAGCAGCAATGCGACATACAAGGCATAGGCCCACGGGGTTGCCCAAGGCGGTGGTGCGATGTTTGCCTCCAATAACAGCTTTGGCTCTGACCAAAGCCCATCTAAATTCGCGGCTTTCACCCAAAACCGATAGTGGCCAGGCCTTAGGTTGGAATATCGAGCTGTTCTCTCTTGGTCTGCACTGACCCAGCTTGATTCATGACCCTCCAATTGATAGCTGTACTGGTTTTTGTTCCTGGCCGAAAAATGCATGCCTGTGTATGCAATCGCGAGGCTGTTTTCTTGATAGGAAAGATTAAGACTGGGTGCCACAATGCCAATGTCCCATGGCTCTTCATTGACAGAGAGTGAGCGCAGCATCACATCCGGCGCCCGCGGATGCGGCCTCACAAGCCTAGGATCGAACCAAGCAATGCCATTGACACCCCCAAAATACAATCTTCCCTCACTGTCTTTGGTCAAGGCACGGCCATTGAATTCGTAGTTGGGCAAGCCCTCTACCATGCCAAAGCTTCGAAACATAACCTCACCAGCATCAGACGGGTCGAGTGTCAGTTGAACCAATCCCCGATTGGTCGAGATCCAGGCCTCTTGATCATCGATGATGGACAGGGCATAGATGGTGTCATCAGCCAGCCCATCGGTTCGTTGCCAACGCACGACTGGATCAAGCACTTGAGAATCATCGCTCAATGAATAAAGCCCCAAGCCACTGCGCGTACCTAACCAAATCCTACCTTGGGGATCTTGGGCCATCGAAATAACCACTTCTCTCGGGTCGGCACCCGTCCCCGAGCCCAATGGATGATCCACCCAAGCTTGCGCCTCCAGATTGGCCACTCGGAGCCCTTGGGTAGACCCGATGGCCAAGCGCCCATCTTGCAATTGTCCAAGGCTCACGTATGCCCCCAGAAGTGGAGAAAGAGACAGCCAATCGAGATGCTCGGCCGTGACTTTATCGTCGCCTGCATTGAGCGACAGCATCCAGATTTGATTGCTGTGACTATAAAAAAGGGTCTGCCGAACGGGGTCATAGACCAAGCCAATGTTGGCATAGCGACTGGCCTCAATATCACCAGCCAGTTGCTCGAAGGTATGCACATGTTGAATGCTTTGTGCCCTCGTATCAGCGAGCCAGATGGACTGGGGCGTTGCCAGCCACACCAAGCCATCATTGCCTCTGGCCATGGCCCGCACTGTGCCGAGTGAGCGACTCTGAGACTGAAGTTCACCTGCATCAAAAGCGGTGACCCTCTCAAAGGTCCTGCCTGCATTTTTCCGCCATAAGCTCAACTCTCCGCCATCCCAGCTCACCCAGAGAAATGATTGGTCATCGACTTCAACAAACTCAAGACTCCGCGCACTTCTTCTCGAGAGATTGGGATTTTGAAGTGTTTGAAAGCGATGTTTTTCTGGGGAATAAAGGCTGATGCCATTGAGTCCGCCAAAAAACCACACCACACCAAACCGGTCAATATACAGACCCGTTTGTGGATTGACCCTGAGCCTTGAGAAGATCTCAGGCTGTTTGGGGTCTTGAACCCACTTGGCCGAGCCAGCTTCCTCTGGATTGAAGGCCACACCGCCGTGAGCCGATATCGTCCAGATCAAACCGTCACCGCTGATGGCTGCTTGGAGACCAGCACGCCTCAATTGCCCCATGGCTAATTGATCGTTGGTCGACCAAACTTGAGAAACCTCTAACTCTGGGGCCTGTGTTGCATCTTCTCTCCAAACCCAACGGTCTAGGCCTCGATCGGTCATCGCCAACACATGACCCAACCCATCACCCGAAATGCCCAAAAGCTCTGTGCCTGGCTGATATATCTGATCCACTGAAAATTGCCCCAACGTATCGCCAGAGGCATGATCAATCACACTGACGACCTGGTCTGAAGCCCAAAACACATGGCCGTGATCATCGACCGCCAACCCAACATAGAACTGCGTATCACCCTCGAAAGTGCCGCGGTCTTCGACCAGGTGAAGCTCTGGCTGATCACATCTCATTTGCCACAACCGACTCGCATCAGAGATCCAAACGGTCCCTGCCTCGTCTTTTGTCATCGCAAATGCAGAGATATCGATGGGTATTGAATTGGCATTCTCTGCGCTGAGCCAGAGGGTTTGCTGCACACCTTCAGGCGCGATCGCAATACGGAAAATCTCCCGAGATCTTGCCACCAGCATGGAGCCATCGCATGCCTCGATAAATTGCGCCTGTCGGTAACGCCCCAAATTGGCCGGGACATGGGCCTCAAAATGCCAGATGTCGGTGACCTCTTTGGTCGCCAAATCAATCCTCGAAACGCCACGGGCTGTGGCCACCCACATCTCACCAGCGCGCTCACCATAGAGACCGAAAATGGTCGAGCGGGTCACATGTGCGTGCCTTGGGTCGATACGATCAAGCTCAGAAAATTCGTATCCATCATAAAGGTTGATGCCTGCCTCAGTCCCGACCCACATTCGGCCTTGACTGTCTTCAGCCACTGCCAAGATCCGAGATTGCAATAGGCCATCGGAAACATCGAAATACTCAAATCGATAATCGGCCAATGCAGGCCAGGTCAGCGCCAGCCACAGGACCACACCCGCACCCCATTGGATGGACGCGGAACCGAGTCGATGTCTCCCCAACTTGCTCATAAACTAGGGGCGCGTGACTCGATCAATTGAATTCATAACATCATCTGATCTGAGATGTTGCCACCACGCCGTAACGCCCTCATGACCCACATAGCCCTCCCACTCGATGGGGTTTGGCTCGTTCGATTTGGCTTTGTATGTGCTAAAAAATTGCTCAATGGCTTTGAGAACGTCTTGATCTATGGATGACAAAGAGAGGGCTGAACCAGGTACTGCGTTGAATGGAACGGCCACGACTTTATCATCGCGCTCTCCATCATCTAACATCCGAGCCAAGCCAATTGGAACCACTTCAATCAATGCACCCGGCACCAAGGCAACGGGCGTGATGATGAGCACATCCATCAAATCACCATCTGCTGCATAGAGCGAAGGCAAGCCCCCGTAGTGGGCGGGGTAGCGATGAGTGTCCGGCAGCAAACGATCTACCATCAGCCCACCATGCTGAGGATCGATTTCGTATTTCGCCTGTGAGCCCTGGGGGATTTCAATTAAAGCCAGTAATTTTTCTGGTGCATCGGGTGGCTGGGGCAAATTAAAGGGGTGGACCAGTTGGGCGCCGGCAGGCAGGCCCACTGACAGACCAAAACCAAATAGGCACAGAAACAGCACGAATCGAAGTAACACGATTGACCTCCAAACAGACCGTCTACAGTATAGCTTGGGACCGCTAAATAGCTGCAACCGTGCTGGCCAGCCAGCTTTTTATGGGCATAAATTCCTGGGCTCATGCTCGACAGCAGATGGGCGCTTTACTCGATTGCCATTCTTTAAGTCCACAGCGCCACGATGGCCATCAGTCCCGCACCGACAATCATGGCGATCGACTTGGCAGGCCCGTGGCCACGTATTTGAAACTCTTTCGACAAGATCTCAAACACAGCCACGTACAGAAATGTCCCAGCAGCCAAGGCATCAAAAATGCCCTCCAGCAGCGGACCATCCGATCCACTTAACTGATTCAGCATCCAGAGCCCCAAAAAAACGCCCACAGGCGTCGTCAGCGAAAACGCAAGCATTCGTCCATAGAATTGCTTTGCATACTCAGACACTGGCGAGACCTTAAGGCCCAATGCAAACGTTGCGGTACCCTTGTGGGCGAGCACTGCAATCAATAAAGCCACTGCCGCAATACTCTGGTCTTCAATGCCCAACGCAAAACCAGTGATCAAGGAATGAATCGAGAGCACCAAAAACAAAACCGTGGCTGAAACCACAGAATTTTGCTCGCCCGAAGATCTATGGCCCCATTGCTCAATGACCAGCATCAGTGCAAAAGATGCTGTAGCCAGTAGCCCAAATAACGGGTAATCCATGGATGGAAAGACCGAAGCCAATTGACCTTGTGCATCGGGCAACACATGAATGAGCCCAGCAGCAAGAAAAACCCCACCCGCAAAACAATTGGCGATGGATAAAATACTTCCATCACTCGATCGCTCGGCGAGACGGCGGGATAACACAGCACCGACCCATGCAGCCAAAAAGATCGCGACCGCAGCAGTCACTTTGAAAACAATCAACTCCATGCCACAGACTCCCTTTGATCTTGTCCTTGCCGGAGATCAAACGTTAGCCCGAATAACCCCCTGGGTCAACGGCGCGCTGGCGACGCCGTCCAAGGGGATTGACGCCAATAAAAATTGAAAAGTGACAAATTTGTTATGATTACGCGAGCGGATTTGGGTGTCGAATTCACCAAGTCCGTGTCTATGCATCAAAGGGGAAAGTCATTTGATTTTGTTAATCCATCGATGTCTCAAGATAATCGCAACGACCGTGGTTCTGGCGATCATCTGGGGCTTCGTGGTCTGGATTGATCCTTGGATTGGCCAGCAAAGCCCATGGTTAACGCAAGGCTTGAACGCGGTGCCTATTTGGACGGTATTTATATTGATCTTTGCGTGGTCGGCACGCCCATCTCCTGCTCTGCTGCTTACCCTTGCCCTGACAGCATGGATCTTTTACATCAATCACATCAAATGGATGGAACTATCGCAGCCCTTGATGTTGTCCGATGGGTTATTGGCGGGTCAGGTGATCGATCACTTCGACTTACTGGGTAGCTACTTAAACCTATCGATGCTGATGTGGCTGAGCTTAGCCTTGGTCATTGGCACGCGTTGGTTGTGGTTGACCGAACCCCCTTGGTTTAAATTGCGAGCTCGGCTGAGCTTGGCTGCCTTAGGCATTGGCGCATTGGCCTTCTTGGCAAGCCCAATGGGACTGGCTTTGTATCAAAACCATCAAGGCCCGAATCGACCTTGGGCACCCATTCACAACATCCAAACCCAAGGTTGGCTGGCGTATGCGGTCAATGCAGCTCACACTGAGCTCGTTGCCTTGCCCAGTGTCGATCCCGATGCTGTTACCGAGTTAAAAGGTGCGTTTACCCCAACACCCATCACCCAGCCCGCTCTTGCTGAGCGACCTCATATCGTGGTGGTATTGAGCGAGAGTTTCTTTGAACCGCGTTACTTAAACGGCGCTGATCTATGTCAGTTGCTGCCTCTTTGGTGCGATCTCATTGATCAAGGGCACCTTGGCGAGATGACGGTGCCCACCTTTGGTGGCAACACCACCCGAACCGAATACGAGGTGTTGACCGGCATTCCTTACCACACCCTACCTCAGGGCATCTATCCCTACACCAGCGTGGTGTTGCAACGCTCTGCTTCACTGGCTTGGTGGCTGCGGTCTCTGGGTTATCAAACAACCGCCATCCACCCGCACGACCGTTATTTTTGGCAACGCCACCGTGCGCTGCCACTGCTGGGGTTTGAGACATTCATCGGCGAGCAAGAGTTCGGGCGACACAAGCGCTCTGGCTTTTGGATCTCGGATGAGGATTTGACCCGAAAGGTCATCGAAACGCTCGAGCATGACCCCGATACACCGCAGTTTGTGTTTGCCATCAGCATGGAGAACCATGGGCCTTGGCATGGCAAACGGCCCAACATGGATGAAGCCACGCGCGATGCCCTACCGACCATTGAAGGACTCAATGACCGCGCCCAGCATGCCTACCGAAACTACCTCTATCACCAAAGACAAGCGGTTGATGCACTGAGTCAGTTATGGGCTCATGCGCAACAAAGCCGGCGCTCAACGGTGATTTTATTTTTCGGCGACCACCTGCCTGGCTTGCATGACACCTTCCAACAAGCCGGAATGATGAATGATCTGACCCCGTTGAGCCATCCCGTGCCCTATTTGTTGTTAACCACAAATCAAGTCACGCCCCAGACGTGGCAACCGAATGCAAGCCATCAACTCGGACCCTGGCTTCTCAGTAAAACAGGCCTCCCCATGCCCAGTGATTACCAGTTATTAATTGAGGCCCACGGGGGCAATGCCGAAGCGTCCATTGAGGCCATCTATCCCTACTTGATGAGCCTGGACCCCGCGAAGTGGGCATTGGAGTCTTGTCGCTATGTAGCCAGCTGCTGACCTTCATCAGCCTCTGAGACGAGAATCAAATGCCCGTGATCTTGGGCATGGGAAAAGAGGCTTGCATCAGCTCAATCTTGTCTTCTAGCTCACCAACACCCAACGCGGCCCACACGATAAGCACGGCCAGAACCACCAGGCCAATGCGCCAGTACTTTGGCTCAATGCGGGCTTGAATGCGCTGGATGATGGGGAGGTAGTAAAGGCTGGCCACGACCACGATGGCCAGACCAAAAAAAGGATCATTGCCCCAAAATAAGTTTACAAAACCAATCAGCAACAAAGTGATGCCGACGGCCAATGACACAATGACACCTAAGATGTTGAGCATTGAAACCAAGTCCTTAAAACAGCACCCGTAAGAGCCCTGAGTATACGCCTCTTTGCCTCAGTGTCTATTCATTGGTCACGCTGAATTGGTCTCTAAATACCTTGGGAATGATGGAAAAAATGGCCCCAACATTCCGGTCTTCATTTAAGGTGATTTGGCACACAGGCTCCGTGCCTCGGCACGCACCAGTCCATTGCTCAAACCGGTAGCGTGGATCTGCCACTGCTTGAAGTTCGATGGCTTGGCCCGTGGGATAGTACAAACACTCGCCTTGACAGTCAGGCTTGCGCCCAAGATTGACCGTGCTCGATTGGATTTGCCCAATGCCCAACACTGAGGTGGTCAACACATGGGCATCTAAAAACTCCGCACTGACGGCTTGGTCCTCGCTCATAACAACATCACACCGCCATGCATCCAATGCACTGGGTGTGCAGTTCTCCGACCACCTCACCACCATTGCTGAGACACTCTGTGCACTGAGCTTTACCGTCTCGCCCAGCCGGTAGCCTGCCGCACACGTTTGCCAATCAACCCGGTCATCATCCAAGGTCGCTGTGTTGTTGCAATCAATGCCAAAATCCGGTGAGCGGACCTGCCCCTGAAGACGCCCAAGCAGGGTCAAACTGAGCGCCTTGGCATCCGTTTGCTCAAACTGCGCAGTGACGGTTTTATCGGCACTCATGGTCACTTGGCAAACGCGCCCCAAGACCTGATCACACCCCAGCCAACCCACAAACCCGTGTGTCGACAAACCACCAGGATTTGTGCCCCCTGTGGTTGGGGTATAGGCCCGTAAAGTCACGTTCTGGCCGGTGGCAAACTCCTGAGTGCAGTTTTGGGTGAAGCAAAAATCACTGTTGGAAATCACTTCAACCCCACCAGGCTCGGTGGGCTGACCTGGCTCTGCATCGATCA
>CAYWVH010000003.1:7243-156890 GCA_964461845.1 uncultured Wenzhouxiangella sp. | reverse complement strand
TTGGTGGCTTCCATATGAACTGCGTCATTCAGACGTTTAATTCGGATGGTCATGCGGTTTTAGCTCCAACTCAAATCGACGCCTAGAGTATAGCCCCGAGCCATGCCCCCAATGACCTATTCTCCTATGAGCTTTATGGACAGAAACGGGGACTTGCACAGACCCCATCAAGCGGGCATGATGTTGACTCTGCCCCCCCGTAGCAAGGAAGTAGCCTGATGAAGTTATTGAACCCAACGTTTCTATCTTTTGCTCTCATTTTGGCGAGCGGCTCGCTCTTGGCCCAAGCCCCCATCGTCAAACCAGGTGCACCCGGGCAGGCCAGTGAGTTCATCGCAGCTGAAAAAGCCACCCAGGTGGCAGGCGTACCTTTTACTGCGGCCGATATTCGGTTCATGCGCGACATGATTCCGCACCACCAACAAGCCCTTGATATGGCAGCCTTGGTGGCCGATCGCACGGGCCAAAACACCATTGTTGAGCTGGCCAGACGAATCGAGACTTCGCAACGAGACGAAATTCAATTTATGGAAAATTGGCTGGTTGAGCGCGGCCAACCCAAACCCGATCGGTCTTGGGAAGCCCATGTCGGTGGCATGCATCACGAGAGCACCACAGACGCACACAGCAACCACCATGGCCATCATGGGGCACATGGCATGTCTGCCCGACCCAACCAGCCCGTGGCTTCTGAACACATCATGGAAGGCATGGCGACACTCGAAGAAATGCAACAGTTACAGGCCTCAGAAGGCCAAGCCTTCGATCAGCTGTTTCTAAGACTCATGATCACCCACCATCAAGGTGCTCTGACCATGGTCGAAGACTTGCTCGATACCCAAGGATCGGCCAGAGACCCTGCCTTTTATGAATTTGTCACCGACGTACAAAATGACCAAGAAGCCGAAATTGATCGCATGTTGGCCATGGTCAATGACCTCTCTGAAGATCCTCGGGTTGGCTTGGCTGCTGGATTTCAAGATGCAGGATCGGCCATCCACAACCTCACTCTACTCACTGCTCTCCCTAAACCTGCTGGCTTTTTCGATCCAGCCAATCCGGCCGGTCTGCCTATGGATGATGAGGACGAAGAAGAACTCGATGAAGCCGGCAGCAAGACGGAGTTGGCCGAAGCGGGTGATGAAGCTGCCAATGAAGCCAGAAAACGCCCAAGCCTTTTGGATTTCGCCAACACCGATATTGCTTTCTTCGACAACGTGATGGTGGCGGGCAGCTACCATGGCTTCAACATCTATGACATCACCACGCCTGCCAATCCACAGCTGATCAGCTCGGTGGTCTGCCCAGGTGGCCAGGGGGATGTCTCCGTGGTGGGTGATCTATTGATCATGTCAGTTGAACAAACCCGCGGGCGCTTGGATTGTGGCTTAGAGGGTGTGGCAGAAGATGTCAGCGCTGAGCGGTTTAGGGGCTTGAGAATTTTTGACATCAGCGATCTGGCCATCCCCCGTCAGGTTGGGGCCGTTCAGACCTGCAGAGGCTCTCATACCCACAGCGTTGTCAGCGTTGATGATGAGCGAATCGTTGTCTACAACTCTGGGATCTCTCGGGTCAGAGACGGTGAGGAGCTTGAAGGCTGCTCGGACGAGTCGCCATGGAAAGATGAACAAACAGCGCTCTTTAGAATTGATGTGATTGAAATCCCGATCGATGCACCCAGCCAAGCCCGCATCATTCATAGCCCTGGGGTCTTTGCCGATCCAGAGACTGGCTTTTTGGCAGGCTTGTGGGAGCGAGGTGATCATGGGCCACGGACCCAGACCACCAATGAGACCAACCACTGTCATGACATCACGGTATTCCCAAGCCTGAACATGGCCGCCGGTGCTTGCTCAGGCAATGGCATTATTTTTGACATCACTGATCCTGTTAACCCCACCCGAATCGATGAAGTGGTCGATGCTGGTTTTGCCTACTGGCACTCGGCCACACTGAATAACGATGGCACCAAAGTCTTATTCACCGATGAGTGGGGTGGTGGCACGCGTCCACGTTGTCGCGCATCTGACCCGCTCACTTGGGGCGCCAATGCGATCTATAACATTGTCGACCGCGAGCTGGTGTTTGGCGGCTACTTCAAAATGCCTGCACCGCAAAGCGATAAAGAGAACTGTGTGGCCCACAATGGCTCACTGGTTCCAGTTCCAGGCCGCGACATCATGGCGCAAGCTTGGTATCAGGGTGGTCTTTCGGTCTTCGACTTCACCGACCCTGCCAACGCCACCGAGATTGCCTACTTTGACCGAGGACCCATCAGCGACAAACACTTGGTGACCGGTGGGTATTGGTCCACGTATTGGTACAACGGCCACATTTATGGCACAGAAATCGTCCGAGGCATTGATGTGTTCGATCTTCAACCCTCAGAGCACTTAAGCGCTTATGAGATTGAAGCCGCCAAAATGGCCCATATGGGTGATCTGTTTAACCCCCAAACCCAAACGCCAGTGACCTGGCCCACCCATCCGGTCATTGCTCACGCTTATGCTGACCAACTGGTGCGTTACCAGCAACTCAGTGATGAGGAGCGCACAGAACTTGGAAGTGTCTTGGATCAAGTGCAGGCAGCCATGGACGATGGACAGAGTGATACTCAGCTAAGCGCCGATCTCAATGCTTGGGCCGAGCGCGCCAGACGCATGATGGCCAGACCCGATCCTCGTGTGTTTCAATCCGCCAATGGCTTGGCGAACATGCTTGAAGCGCTGAGCCTAGACATGGCGCCTCAAGTGAGCCTTCAATCGCGCAAGCGCGACTGAAGGTAGGCCCGACCCTGGGCCATGAGCTCGGTGAATGCACCGGGCTCATCAGCCAACACAGCCTCACTGATCAAAGTCATGGCCCGTGCCAATGCATCACGGGCCATTTGACCATGGTCATTGAGCTTTTGAATCTCGTAGTACACAGAGGGGCTCTCATTGGCCACATCCCGAGCGATGGCCAGTTGCCGCTCAAAAGTCGTGCTGGATAGCTGGCCTAACTCATCAGCACTCACCCCACTTTCGACCAGAGCCGATAAGAATGCAATGTTGATCGCGTGTGACAATCCCAATACCAAGGCCATGAGTCGATCGTGGGCATCCAATGGAATGATCACAGTCTCTGCCATGGTGTCAGCAAACAATGCTTTGGCCTCCTCAAGCGCTGGATCACTGCCGGTGTTCATCAATAGCACGTGTCGACCCGATAACAAGGCGGTGTTGGGCCCAAACATCGGATGGACAGAACATACTTTGAGGCCTTGAGCGCTCGCTCTTTTCAGTGCATCGATCATCGGAGACTTGATCGAGCCCACATCAAAGACCAACCCCGTGGGTTGCAAGTGAGCAAGCTCATCTAAAAGCGCTGCCGTGATCCCAGGTGGGGTCGCGAGCACCACCACATCAAATGCCAATCCTGCCGAGCGCCAATCAGAGCACTGGCGCTCATCGGGGGCATCTTTAAGGATGGGATCTGCCACGGTGACCATAAAGCCCTGGGCATCCAAAAAATTAACCAGCCAGCCACCGAGTCGCCCAGCACCTCCAATCACAAGGGCGGTTTTACCCTCACCCCGATGCGCCCTTTTGACCTGCTCTTGTTCTTGGCGAGTCAGTGAGGCCTCTATCAACCGAGCGATCAAGTCCTCAGCCAAATCTGGATCCAGTGCCAAACGCTGGGCATGCGCCCTCACCCCATCCAAAACTTCACGTTCTCGTCTGAAATCTCGAAGCTGACGCCCGGCAGCTGCCTTGATCTCTCCGATCTCAGAGACAATGGCTTGGCGACGTGCCGCGAGCTCGATCAGTGATTGATCAACGCCATCCAAAGCTTGACGAAGCTCATTAAGACGAACTTGGGCATCTTGATCAGACATGGTCAAATAAATCGCCTCTGGTCATGTGAAAAAGCGCTCGCATCGAATGACGGCCTCGCGCTATGATCTTCCTATGGTAACCAATTTAGTTCAAAAAACCGCCCGAGGGCTTTGTTTTATTCTGCTGCTAGGATCGGTCATGGCATCGGTCACGACATTGGTCATGGCATCGGTCATGGGATGGACGATGACGTCGGCAATGGCAATGGATGGCGCCGATGAGACGCTCCTCATCGATGACTTTCAAAGCGGTGATGGCCAAGCCAGCTTGGGTACCCGCTGGGCTGGATTCAGCGATCGGGTGATGGGTGGCTTATCAGACATGAACCTCGCCTATCAACGCCTGCCCGATGATCGCTTATCTTTAAGACTTCAGGGCCAAGTGAGATTGGAGAACAATGGCGGGTTTATCCAAGCAAGGCTCCCGCTGGAAAAAGACGGCAAACGGTTTGATGCCAGCCCATGGGAGGGCATCCGCATCACCGCACGAGCCCAGCCAGGCGCTTACTACATCCACCTTCGAACCCGAGCCACTTGGCTGCCTTGGCAGTACTACGGGGCGCGCATCCCCATCAACAGCAGCCAAGAATGGATGACGATGGACATTCCGTTCAGCGCTTTTCAAGGGGAATCCACCCGCCGTGGGTTGGATGTCTCGTCACTCAAGAGCATTGGCGTGGTGGCCTACGGTGAGGCCTTTGATGCCGATATTGAGGTGATCGAGCTCTTCTTTTACCGCTAGGCGCTGAGCACCCAGATCACTGGCATTGTTCGTCTAGGATGGCGCTCACCATCGAGACGCACGCCTCAAGTTGAGCGATCTCCACATACTCATCGGGCTGATGCGCTTGGTCAATGGAGCCTGGCCCACACACGATGGAAGGCAGCCCAAAGGCCTTAAAGTTCCCGCCTTCCGTGGCAAAAGCCACCTCACCACTGCCCCCTGCCACCACACCTGGTAAACCTCTGATCCAATCTTCGATGCCTGAGTTTGGCGAGGCGATCAATGGCGGCACCCGAGCGATCGCTTCGGTCTTGATTGAGGCATTGGGAGCGTGGCGCTTCAGATCGGGCAGTGCATTTGCATCCACCCACTGGGTGAGTGCGTTGATGATCTCATCAGGATCTTCGTCTGGGAGCGCGCGATACTCCCACTTAAAACTGCATTGAGAGGGCAATATGTTGACCGCGGTGCCACCTTCGATCAGACCCACTTGCACGGTGGTATACGGTGGCTCAGCTCCGCTCATGCCACCCGCTGCGCGCTTGGCTTCGCCCAGTTGGTAGAGATGCTCAATCATACGGGCCGCAGCAAAAATGGCCCCACCCCCTCGATGTGGCTGACTGGAGTGTGCGGCTTTGCCAGTGACCGTGGTCTTAAACACATTGATGGATTTGTGGGCTCTGACCACCTGCATGCTGGTCGGCTCACCGATCACCACCCACCGAGGGGTATCGACGTGCTCAATCATGTCTTTGATCAGGCCATCCACGCCAATGCAACCCACTTCCTCGTCATATGACAGCGCCAGATGAATGGGTGCTTTGAGCTGACTAAGGTCAGTGGCTTCCAAACACGCCATGCACACCGCCAAGAAGCCTTTCATGTCCGCACTACCCCGACCATAGAGCTTGTTGTCTTTCTCAGTCAATGCAAACGGCTCAAAGGACCAATCTTGACCGGACACAGGCACCACGTCGGTGTGGCCTGATAACACGATCCCACCTTGGGTCTTTGGCCCGAACGAGGCCAGCAAATTCGCTTTGGTGCGCTCCTCATTCCAAGTCCTACGACAACGGGCGCCGAGGCCTGTTAAAAGATCTTCAGCCCAATCAATCAGAGCCAAATTGGAGTCACTGGAGATGGTCGGAAAAGCCACCAGCTTGGAAAGCAGTTCAATGCTTCTATGTGTTGGGTTCATGTGCGACATTCTTTCTGGACGGATCAGTGGCCTACGATGGGTTCAGGGTTGATGAATCGGTCGGTGTGGTTAGGGTCTTGGGGTTTGGTCAGCCAAGAGACCACCACCAACACCGGCACATGGACCAATAAGCCCATGATGCCCTCGTGCAAACCCCAAGGGATGAATTCTGGGTTAAAAAACCCAAACAAGGCTGTGCCAGAGCCTGCAATTAAGCCCGCCAGCACACCAGGCGTGGTCGCTCGGGCCCAGAACAACGCAGCCACCACCGGTGGAGCCAACTGTGCGATCACCCCGTAAGAGGTCAACAAAAGGACGACCAAAGACTGACTCTCGGCGATGGCAAAGAAATAAGCAACGGCCCCTGCCACCACCATCAGCACCCGAATCATCCACCGCTGCGTATGCTCTGACAAAGCGACAAAGGGCCTAACCCCATCTTCAACCGCGACCGATGCCGTGGCGTGTAACAGGGCATCGCCGGTCGACATTGAGGCTGATAACGCACCCGCACAAAAAAGCCCGACCACAATCAAGGGGAGATCTACGGTCAAAATAAGCTCAGGCAAAATAAAATCAGGCCGATCCACATCAGGCAATGCCATCACACCCGCAAACCCAATCAAAAAGACCGGCACCAAAAACAATTGAAAGGTGGGAAACAGAACCACGGTTCGGCGGATGATTCTTTCATCGCGAGCAGTGAATGCTTTCATGAAAATATGCGGCCACATGGTCAAGCCAACGGCTGAGATCAAAATGGCGCTGGTGTACCCACCCCAAGACCACGGTGTCCCTGCCCCAGTCAAGCCAGGCAATGCCAAAAGATCAGGATGGGCCTCATGGATCGCAGCAAACATCGGCCCAATGCCACCGTGCAGCGCAAAGGGGAGATAGAGACCCAAGGCCCAAGCAATGACGATCATAAAAATGCCTTGGAAGGTATTGGTCCAACCCACCGCCGCCACACCGCTTGTCAGCACATAAATTAACACGATGCCGTAACTGACCAAGGCCCCCAGCCACAGGGGCACATGCCCATCGGTCACCGCTTCAATAACAATGCCTGCACCGGTGATTTGCAAAGTGATGTAGGGGATGAGGGCAACCACACTCACGATGGCAATCAAGACCGACAAGGCCTTGGATGGGAATCGAGCGGTTAAAAACTGGGCTTGGGTCACCAAACTCAAACGCCTGCCGATCCGTGCAATCTTTGGGCCCATCACATACCAAGGCGCCATCCCCAAAACGCCATAAGACAGAATGTAAAAGGCGGCTGCACCCCGAGAGTATGCCCAACCTGGACCACCTAAAAAGGCAAACGCGGAGAATACGGTCGCGCCAGTGACGAAGTACATGACCAATAGACCAAAGTTGCGATCACCGGCCACATACCCATCCACGGTCGCAGACATCCCTTTGCCCGCTCTAAGCCCGATGGCCAAGGTGACCAGCAAATAGGCCGCGATCATGCCGGTGACTGTCACCCACTGCTCCATCAAGACCGCTCCCTCAACCACTCGAGAATGACCAACACCACAAAGCCTGCAATGATCCAGCCAATCGACCACGCCAAAGACAAAGGCATGCCCAAAATAAAGGGTGTGGGCGACGCCACCCATTGGGCCACAGGCCAGGTGACTGCGATGAGGTAGAGGATGAAAAAGCCAATGGCCAGGCGGTATCTTATGCGAGGTTTCATGGGCCTATAGTAGCAAGAACCTCTCCGATGCGAGTATCATGATTTGCTATGGCGATTGACATCAAAAAAACGCACACCAAAGGCTTAAAGGAGGCACAAGCCATGGCCGATGCGCTGGCCCAAGACTTGGCTGAGCGCTTTGGCGTGGACTACTACTGGGAGGGTGATCACCTGCACTTTGAAAGAATGGGTGTCAGTGGAAACATTGAAGTGAGTGATCAGACCATTCATGTCAGCGCCAAACTCAACTTCTTGCTGTCTTACCTAGAGCCTGCGGTGATCGAAGAGGTCAACCGCTACCTAGATGAACACTTCGTTTAAATCACTCTAATTAGATTAAGGACCGCTGGCCATGCCATTGCATCGGATGATCAAAATCGCTTTTCTTGCTTGCCTATTTTTTCTCAAAGGCATCGCTTTTGCGCAAAATCCATCGGCACCTGAACTGACTCTTGAGCGAATCTTTGCAAGCCCTGAGCTATCAGGCAGCAGCCTTAGGCAAGTCAAACTCTCGCCTGCGGGTGATCGTGTCACTTTTGTACAAGGGCGTAAAAATGACCGCTCTCTCATGGACCTTTGGGAGTATCACATTGAAGACCAAACCACCCGTGTCCTGATTGCAGCAGATCAAGTCATGGCTGATGAGGGGGAATTGAGCGACGAGGAAAAGGCCAGACGAGAACGTGCGCGCATCTCGGACCTGCGGGGGATTATCGACTATCAATTCTCCAGCGATGGTCGCTTTGTGCTGTTCCCGTTGGGAGGCAATATTTTCGTTGCAGACCTGAGCCAAACACCCATCGATGTCGATCAAATCACGAACAGCGATGCCTTTGATACCGACCCTCAGTTATCCCCAGATGGCCGTCACGTGGCTTTTGTCAGGAACCAGAACCTTTGGGTGGCTGAAATAGGCACCAAGAGGGAAAGGCCACTGACCTTGGATGGAGGTGGTGTCATTAAAAACGGCATGGCCGAATTCATTGCCCAAGAAGAAATGGGAAGAGATACTGGCTATTGGTGGTCACCCGCCAGCGATGCCATTGCGTTTTTGCGGGTGGATGAGTCACCCATAGACATCACACGCCGGTATGAAGTCAATGCCAATGAAATCCAGATGATTGAGCAGCGTTATCCTTTCGCTGGCACCAACAATGTGGCCTACCAATTGGGCATTGTCACCCTAGAGAACAGCCAGACACAATGGATAGATTTGGGTGAAGACAGTGACATTTATATCCCTAGGGTGCGGTGGCTCCCGAGTGGTGACTCTCTTAGCTACCAGCATCAAAGCAGAGACCAAAAAACACTCAAACTCATCCGTTTTGATCGGGCCACCGAAGACCAGACCACCTTAATCACCGAGTCCTCAGCCACCTGGATCAACTTGCATGATGATCTATATTTCCTGAAAGATGGATCAGGGCTGGTGTGGTCATCCGAGCGCGATGGCTACAACCACCTCTATCGTTATGATTTTGACGAGAGCGCACTCTCACCAATCACCCAAGGTGCGTGGGCAGTGGACCAATTGGTCGGGGTTGATGAGGAACTGGGTCTGGTCTACTTCACCGCGGCCTATCCTGATCCTACCGAGAAACAGCTCCTTAGAACCTCTCTGATTACCGCATCGCCCGAAGTCGTTACACGGATCTCAACAAGATCAGGCTGGCATGACGTGACGATGGACAAAGCAGCCAAAGTCTATGTCGATCGCTACTCAAGCACCACCCAACCGCCACAGTTGTCATTGCATACCGCCGATGGTCAGCGCACCGCTTGGCTGGTGGAGAATGCCCTAACATCTACTCACCCCTATGCAGCTTATGTCAGCCAGCATCGGCCAGGCGAGTTTGGTGTGCTGGTTGGCCCAGAGGCGCAAAGATTGCATTATCGAATGATCACCCCGCCTGGATTCTCTTCGGATCGACAATACCCTGTCTTTATCCATGTCTATGGGGGGCCAACCTCAAGGCTTGCGACCAAACAGTGGTCACGACGTGCCTTGATTGATCAATATATGGCCCAGCAAGGCTATATTGTCTTTAGCTTGGACAACCGAGGCATTGTGCGCCAAGGCAAGGCTTTTCAGGATGCAGCCTACCAAAAGCTGGGCCAAATCGAGATGGCAGATCAAATGGTGGGGGTTGACTGGCTTCGGTCTCAATCCTATGTGGATGCAGAGAGAATCGGTATTTTTGGCTGGAGCTATGGCGGCTACTTAGCCCTGATGGCCGCTGCTCAATATCCAGGTGATTTTGCGGCCAGTGTCGCGGTGGCGCCCGTGACCGACTGGCGTTTATATGACACCCACTACACCGAGCGTTACATGGGAGATCCTAGGATCGATCAGGAAGTCTATGACCGGGGCAATGTGTTGACGTACGCCAGTCAGATTGAAGGTCCCTTGCTTTTGATTCATGGCATGGCCGACGACAATGTCTTATTCACGCACTCAACACTGCTGATGCAAACACTGCAAGACCAAGCGATCGATTTTGAGCTGATGGCATATCCAGGTGAGAAACACGCCATCTCAGGTCAGGGACAGCGCCTCCATGTCTATGGAACCATCACCCGATTTTTTGAGCGTCACTTAAAGCCTCAGTGAGCCTTGCCTCTGACCTGAATGGTGGCACGTCCAGCAACTGGCCTCCGCGGGTCTGTTGCTGGACGCTCACCCACCAATCGGCCTCGAACAACTCACCATGATGGGCTTTTAGATGAGCCAACCGCTTGGGACCTAGGCCCATAAACAAGGAAAATTGCTCGGGAAAGACATCGTCCTCTCCAACATGAAACCATGGCTCAGCACTCATGGTCATGACATCATCGCTGGCTTTGGGCCAATGCCGAAATCGACACTCACCCATCAACCGCAGCTCATCGTAATCGTAAAAGACAACCCGCCCAGAGCCTGTTACCCCGAAATTCTTAGGAAGCAAGTCACCTGCAAAGATATTGGACCTGGCTAAGTCTTTAATGGCTTGACCATAATCCAACACAGCACTGAAAGCCGCGTCTTCGGCTGCTTCGTTCAGATAAAGATCCAGAGGCCTCACGCGCCTTTCAACGTAGCAGTGATGGATCAAGACATCATTTCCCACCACTTCGACCACTCGGCCACATTCAGACACCAGAACATCTAAGAGCGCAGGTGAGAGCGACTTGATCGGGAGCTTAAGCTCCCGAAACTCTTGGGCATCAATCAAGCGCCCGATTCGATCATGGCGAAACACCAGATGATAACGCTCAAGCACCTCGGAGCGTGTGACCTGCTTTGAGGGCGCGAAGCGGTCTCGGATCAACTTAAAGACCAATGGGTAGGAGGGCAGCGTAAACACCAGCATCACCATCCCCTTTTTTCCCTCAGCCTCAACCATTTCATCCGTGGCGTGTCTTGATAGATGACCAAAAAATGACTGGTAACGCTCCGTCTTACCTTGTTTAACCCGCCCCAAAACCGTATACAGTTCGGCTTTCGGTTTGCTGGGAAGAATGGTCGATAAAAAATCAACCAAAGGCTCGATCACATCAGCATCCACCATGAAGTAGTTGAATGTGTAACCAAATAAGATGCTGACTTGCTGCACCTCAGTGAGCATGGCTTCTAGTTGCACCGAAGCCCCATCCGAATCAAAGGCCAAGACGATGGGGAGATAGCCAGAGTCTGTGGCCAATCGCCCCACCCTGTAAGCGCGTCCACCCCGATAAAAAGCAGCATCCAGCACCTCAAAAGCCATCATCCCTTGATCAGATGGATAAGCAGATCTGAGCCTTGCCTGAACCCTGTCAATGAGGCCCGTGCAGTTCACCCCAGGCCATGGGCTTGCCATTGCCTCAAGCCAAGACTGGATGCTGTGTGTTTGGTCCAGATCAACTGGATGAGCATGCCACAAAGGCTCTGGCTTCAATTTTGCGCTGGATGATGCGTCAACTTGATCCGCCACAGTAAACTCAATGGCCGCATCAACACCCGTGGTCTTAAAGAGTCTTCGAGACAAGGTATTAAAAAAAGTCTGGTAAAACCTCTGGTCTACTTCGCTTGATATTTTTTCTAGGTACTGAGCGCGAATCTCGATCCAGATGGGCCTTGAGAACAAACGCTCACCTAAGATCTGCTCGAGTTTATTGATGGCTTCGTAGATCGAAGCGTCATAGAGCGCATAGCGCTCTTGTATATCTTGGCTCATGCCTGCCCGATCGGCTGCAACAAAGCGTCGTTTGGCTCGGCGGGTGATGTCAGAAAAACTGGCGTTGTAGTCTTCGAAGCCTTGAACAATGCAGGCGACTGCTGCCTCGACTTTGGCTTGTCGAGGCGTCTCGGTCATGTATCCTCACTCAATCCGCTGTCGCGCCAGCCTGAGGTGATGGGGTAGCGGCGATCTCGCCCAAAAGCTCGACGAGTAATTCTGGGCCCAGGGGCCCCTTGGCGTCTTTTATATTCTGAGGCCAACACCATGCCCGCGACCTTTCTGACCACCGCCTCATCAAATCCGGCGGCCACAATCTCACCAATCGGTTGGTCGAGCTCGACATACCGGGTGATGATGGCATCCAGAATGGGGTACGGAGGGAGCCTGTCTTGATCCAATTGGTTGGGCGCCAACTCAGCCGAGGGTGGGCGATCGATCACGGCTTGAGGAATGGCGGGTGATCGGGTGTTTCGATACTCACACAAGGCATAGACCACCTGCTTTAGACAGTCCTTGATCGGGCTAAAGCCACCACACATATCCCCATAAATCGTTGAATACCCAGTGGCCAGCTCGCTTTTGTTGCTGGTGGCCAATGGCAAATGACCGAACTTATTGGAAAGCGCCATAATGAGATTGCCCCGTGCACGCGCTTGCAGATTCTCTTCGGTGAAATTCTCACGCGTCCCTGCAAACACTTCAGCCAGCTGGTTGAGCATGGCCTGATAAATCGGTTCAATAGAAATATTCTCGTGCCGCAAGCCCAGTGTGGTGATTTGCTCCGTGGCCAAAATCAATGACAACTCCGCCGTATGACGAGATGGCATCATCACCGCCAACACGTTCTCAGGACCCAAAGCATCAGCAGCGATTGCTGCCGTCAGCGCTGAGTCCACCCCGCCGGACAAACCCAAGACCACTGACTTAAATTTATTTTTTCTGGCGTAGTCGCGAAGCCCCATCGTCAGGACCTGATAGACCACTGGCCAATCCTCAGTCTCACCCTTGGGCCAATGAATGTAGTCAAAACGCCCTGTCACCGAATCAAATCCAAGCAACAGCAATGCTTCCTCACACAGGCTAGCCGGTGGTGAGACCTGGCCTTCCCCGTCAATGGCCAACGAGTGACCATCGAAGACCAACTCGTCTTGACCACCGACACAATTAAGATAGATCACAGGCAGGCCAGTTTCTTGGTGACGGTCTTTTAGAACCTGGGCGCGGTCTAGATGTTTCTTCAGGTAATACGGGGACGCGTTGGCGGAGATTAACAGCTGGGCACCTGCGGCTTTTGCCGCTTGAGCCGCTTGTGGTGTCCAAGTATCTTCACAAATCAACACCCCAACACGTACCCCTTTGATCTCAACCACCAAGGGCTGATCACCTGATACAAAATAACGGCGCTCATCAAAGACCGCATAATTGGGCAGATCCCATTTGTCATACACCCCTATAACTTCACCATCTCTTAGCCAAGAGACTGAATTAAAGCGCTGATGACCCACGGCTCGGGGGTGACCGATGATGACATCAATGCCCTGGACTTCTCGCGCGATGTCTTGCAAAGTTTGCTCTGTCTTTCGCATGAAACCGGGGCGCAACACCAGGTCTTCTGGCGGATAGCCGGTTAAAGACAGCTCAGGAAAAACCAAAAGATCAGCGTGGTGCTGATCTCTGGCTTGATGAATCAAATGAATGATTTGATCGTGGTTGGCCGTGATGTGGCCAACCTCGAAATCAAACTGTGCCAGTGCTATTTTCAGCTTAATCGACCTGCGATGGCTGCACCGAGTTCAACGGGTGAGCGGACAGTGGTGACACCCGCTTCCTCAAGGGCGTGGTATTTGGCATCCGCCGTACCTTTGCCCCCGGAGATAATGGCACCTGCATGGCCCATTCGCTTGCCAGGAGGCGCTGTGACACCAGCGATGTAACCGACCACAGGCTTGGTGACATGCTCGGCAATGAACTCCGCTGCGTCTTCTTCGGCACTACCGCCGATCTCACCGACCATGATGATGCCTTTGGTGGCTTCATCTTCTTGGAATAAAGCCAAACAGTCCACAAAGCTCATGCCATGGATCGGATCGCCGCCAATCCCGATACAGGTGGTTTGGCCCAAGCCCACTTGCGTGGTTTGGAAAACCGCCTCATAGGTCAGCGTGCCCGAACGAGAGACAATCCCGACTTTGCCAGGCTTATGGATTTGGCCAGGCATGATGCCGATCTTACATTCACCTGGCGTGATAATGCCTGGGCAATTTGGGCCGATCAAAGTCACGTCATCATAATGAGCCAGTGCTGCTTTGACGCGCATCATGTCCAACACAGGGATGCCTTCGGTGATACAGACGATCACTCGAATGCCCGCGTCAGCGGCTTCTAAAATCGCATCTGCAGCGAACGGCGGTGGCACGAAGATCATGGATGCATCCGCACCAACCTCTTCAACCGCTTCTTCTACCGTGTTAAAAACGGGTCGGTCCAAATGTTTCTGTCCACCTTTGCCGGGCGTGACACCACCAACCAATTGCGTACCATAGGCGATCGCTTGCTCGGAGTGAAAGGTCCCTTGTGCGCCAGTGAAGCCTTGGGTAATGACGCGTGTATCTTTATTAACTAAAACACTCATGATTCATGCATTCCTTCAGGCTTGGACCGCCGCGACCGCTTTGCGGGCGCCGTCGTTGAGATCGTCAGCAGTGATGATGGTCAAACCACTGTCTGCCAAAAGTTTCTTGCCTTCGTTGACATTGGTGCCTTCCAAACGAACCACGACAGGCACATTCAGCTCAATGTCTCTCACGGCATTAATGATGCCCTCGGCGATCAGGTCACAGCGGACAATGCCTCCGAAAATATTGACCAAAATGGCTTTGACATTGTCGCTGGATAGAATCAACTTGAAAGCTTCTTTGACGCGTTCAGCGTTGGTACCACCGCCGACATCCAAGAAGTTCGCAGGCTCTCCACCGGCGAGCTTGATCACATCCATGGTTGCCATCGCAAGACCAGCACCATTGACCATACAGGCGATGTTCCCATCCAAGGTGACGTAATTAAGGTCGTGCTTGGAGGCCGCCAGTTCAGTGGGGTCTTCTTGAGACTCATCACGCATGGCCACCAAATCTGGATGACGATACAAGGCATTGTCATCGGCGTTGAGCTTGGCATCCAAGGCGCTGAGGTCACCTTCACCATTAATGATCAGTGGGTTAACCTCAATCAAACTGATGTCTTTGTCGACGAAGAGCTTGTAAAGACCCGCCATGATCTTGGTGAGTTGCCCTACTTGGCGCGCATCCAAACCCATTTTGAAGCCAATTTGTCTGGCTTGGTAAGGCATGAAACCAGCGGCTGTATCCATCACCTCTGTGATGATTTTTTCAGGGGTCTCTGATGCCACCTGCTCGATGTCCACACCGCCAGCAGCTGAACCCATGAAGACGATGGACTTGTGTGCGCGGTCAATCAAAGCGCCCAGATACAGCTCTTGCTTGATGTCTGTGGCCTCGGCGATCAGAACGCTGTTAACGGGCAACGCCAACCCACCTGTTTGATAGGTCTCAATGTTCATGCCCAGCATGCGCTCGGCTTCGGCTTTGACTTTATCCAGACTATCGGCGAACTTCACACCACCTGCCTTGCCTCGACCACCTGCGTGGACTTGGGCTTTGACGACCCACTCGGTCCCGCCCACTTTCTTCGCGGCTTCAACGGCTTCTTCCGGGGTGGTGGCCAGCTCACCTTTGGGGACCGGAATGCCATACTGGGCAAACAGGTCTTTGGCCTGATACTCATGAAAATTCATCTACTTGGGTTCCCTGGGTCGAAAGTTGGTGGAAAATCGCCAATAAACCGCCTATTTTGATGGATTTGGGGCCATTTATCAAACAGTGGCGGTCAATTCAGCCCTATTTTACCGCCAAATTCGGATGGGTGGGGTGGTGTAAAGCCGGCACAGTGGTCTTCATATGTTGATCAAGACGCCTGAACCCAATATACCCCTCCTATCTGACCTCATCGGTGAGAGCGCACCCATGCGAACCGTCAAGTCTCAGATTGAGCGCTTGGCCAAAACCGACATTACAGCGTTGATTTGTGGGCCCTCAGGCACCGGCAAGGAGTTGGTGGCACGCCTCATTCACGAGTCAAGTCCGCGCCGAGATCATCCCTGGGTCCCCATCAATTGTGGTGCCATCCCTCATGACTTATTTGAGAGTGAACTCTTTGGCCATCAGCCAGGTGCCTTTACCGGTGCAAACAAAAAGAAGAAAGGCTTGATTGCCTCAGCACAAGGCGGCACCTTGTTTTTGGATGAGATCGGAGAGCTGCCCATGACGATGCAGGTGAAACTGCTGCGAGCCATTCAAGAGCGGATGATCCGACCCGTGGGATCGACCACAGAGCACCGTGTTGATATTCGAATCGTTGCCGCAAGCCATCAACCACTCGATCGACTGGTTCAAACTGGAAGGTTTCGACTGGATCTTTACCATCGATTGGATGTTGCAAGAATTGAGTTGCCGAGCCTCGATCAAATGAAAGACGACCTGCCGCTTCTTATCCATTTCTTGACCGCCAAAGCAGCGACAACCCATGGGCTCGCGCCCAAAGCCTTAGACCCATCGGCTCTGGCTGCTTTGCAACGTCATCATTTCAGTGGCAACGTGCGTGAACTCGAGCACCGACTGATCGCCGGGCTTCTTTGGTCTCGAGGCACACAAATCACGGAAACAGACCTGCAGTTGGGCAAACCACAGACCTCGGCTGAGCATCAATACTGCACTCATGGGAATGAAGGCCTCAGCCTGTCACAGGCGCTGAATCAGACAGAATCAAACCTAATCAATCAAGCATTGGCCACACATGGCAATAACCATTTGGCCGCCGCCGAGCAACTTGGCATCAGCGAGCGTTCTTTGCGCTACAGAATCAACAAATTAAAACACGTCGACAAAACACACGAGGGCCACAGCGTGCGGTAGATTTTGCCGTTTAAAAGAAAACTTCATGGCGCTATGTCACAATGGTGCTCAAATCCAAACCGATCTAGATTCAATCATGGCTGCCAATCCCGATGCTCTTGCTCATTCCAGCGACATCCGAACCACCCTGTTAGATGCATTTGTTCGTGTTAGACAAACCACGGACCAGATGGCAGAGGGCTTAAGCCCAGAAGATCAAAACTTACAATCCATGCCAGGGGCCAGCCCGATGAAATGGCATCGGGCGCACACCACTTGGTTCTTCGAAACCTTTGTTTTGAAGGAGCACGCGAGCAGTTGGGGCTTCTCATATGCTCCGATCAACGATCAGTTTGCCTATCTGTTCAACTCCTATTACAACGGGGTTGGCGCCCAATTTCCAAGGGCTAAAAGAGGCCTGATGTCTCGCCCCGATTGTGAGGAGGTCAACGACTACCGAAGACACGTGGATCAGGCCATGGCTAAGGCGATCGCTGAGGCCCCAGAGGATCGGCTGGATGCACTCAAGGCGCTGATCACCCTTGGCCTAAATCATGAGCAACAGCATCAAGAATTGATGGCCACAGACTTAAAGCACGCCTTTAGCTTCAACCCCATCGCGCCTGCTTGGACCAAGCGACCCGATCAGATGGGGCCAGCCGCGCAACAACATTGGATCAAAATGACCGGCGGGCTGGTTGAGATTGGTTTTCTTGACACAGATGCATCGTCTTCTATGCCATTTCACTTTGACAATGAGACACCCAGGCATTCGGTGTATCTAAATGATTATGAGCTTGCCAGACGCCCGGTCACCTGCGGCGAATATCTCCAATTCATGGAAGATGGCGGCTATGACAACGTCAATGTATGGCTCTCGGATGGGTGGGCATGGCGCCAGGACCACGGCATCGATGCGCCGTTGTATTGGCGCAAAGAAGACGGTCAGTGGTTCCTACAAACGCTGGGTTGTTGGAGGGAGCTAGACCCAGAAGAGCCCATTTGCCATATCAGCTTCTATGAAGCGCATGCTTTCGCTCTATGGGCCGGGGCCAGACTCCCAACAGAGGCCGAGTGGGAGAACGCTGCGCGCTTGGCAGGTCAATCAGCCATTGACCAAGGTCACTTTGCTGACCGACAGCGTTTTCATCCTGCCAGTTGCCCCGATTCCACAGAGCCACAACGATCAATGAACACCCATGTTCAACTCTTTGGTGATGTCTGGGAATGGACAGCCTCCAGCTATGCCCCCTATCCAGGCTTTAAGGCCGTTGAGGGTGCAATCGGTGAGTACAATGGCAAGTTTATGGCCAATCAGATGGTGCTTCGGGGAGGGAGTTGCGCCACCCCTCAGGGCCATATCCGGGCAAGCTACCGAAACTTTTTTTATCCGCCTGATCGCTGGCAGTTCAGCGGCTTACGCTTGGCACGGGATTGCTGAAGCATCTCATCTATTAATTGATTGACACACACCAGGAATTGACCCCAGTTTAATGAGTGATTTTTTGAACGATGTGGTTGAAGGGCTCTCTTCAGTACCACGCTCACTGCCCTGTAAGTACCTCTATGATGCCAGAGGCTCTGATCTCTTCGAAGCCATCTGCCAGAGTGATGACTACTACGTCACGCGCGCTGATATTACTTTGCATGAGAACCACTTGGTGGAGATTGCCAAGCTGATTGGCACCGAAGCCCATGTCATCGAGTTTGGCTCAGGTGCTGGAATAAAAACAGAACTGTTGCTCAAAGCGCTGGATCACCCACGGGCCTATACCCCCATTGAGATTTCCCCAGCCGCACTGGAAAGCTCCGTGGCCGAGCTCACGTTGCGGTTTCCTGACTTGGACATTGTGCCCCTTGAGGCAGATTACACCCAAGACATTAACCCCGATGATTTACTACTAAACCCAGCTGCGAGCAGACGCTTGGTTTATTTTCCAGGCTCGACGATTGGCAACTTTGCCCGCTCGGATGCCCACTTATTTTTGAAACGCATGGGCAAGATTGCTCAATCAAATGGCTTGATCTTGATCGGTGTTGATCTGGTGAAGTCACCTGAGACTTTGATCCGAGCTTACGATGACTCACAAGGAATCACCGCTCAGTTCAATAAAAACATCCTCCTTCGAATGCAAACCGAATTGGGTGCTGAGTTAGATCTGGCAGCGTTTGAACATGAAGCCCGGTGGAATGATGCCTTGAAGAGAATTGAGATGCATTTGGTGGCCTCTCACGCCACCACACTCAGCATCGACGAACATCATTTCGAGCTTATGGCAGGCGAGTCCATTCATACAGAGAACTCACATAAGTACAGCATTGATGGCTTCCAAGCACTGACCCGCGAGGCAGGGCTTGAGCCTAAATGTTACTGGCTAGACCCCGAGGGCCAGTTCAGTATGCATCTGCTGGCCCCCGCGACTTAAATACTGCTGGCGTCAATAGCCAGCTGCTTGACCGTCTTTACGAGACTCGGATGCGCCCCGATAAATTCGAATGGGCGGGCTTTGACCCTCATCCATGTCCACCATGATCGCTTGATAGCCCCCAAAAGGCCCTCTGGACCATGTGATGGTATGGCCCTTGTCCATCAGGGCGCGGATGGTCTCATAAGAGAACCCAGATTCCAAATTAATCGCCCCGCCATCGGTCATCTGGATCGCTTGGCCTGTGGGTTCGGTGGAGCCGGTGTGATGGATCCGTGGCGCATCCCCAGCTTCTTGTAAACCCATTCCAAAATCAATCAAATTGATCACAATCTGCGCATGACCTTGAGGCTGCATTCCACCCCCCATCAGACCAAAACTCACCCATGGCTTCCCTTCTTTTGTAATAAAGGCGGGGATGATGGTATGGAATGGTCGCTTGCCGGGCGCAAAAGAATTGGGGTGGCCCTCTTTAAGCACAAACATCTCTCCCCTGTTTTGCAAAATAAATCCTGTTCCCGGTGGCGCCATGCCAGAGCCCATGCCACGATAATTCGATTGGATCAATGACACCATGTTGCCGTATTGATCGGCGGTGGTCAGATAAATGGTATCGCCCTCATTGAGTTGGGGTCGGCCAGCCTCGACGGTACGAGCAGCACGGTCTGGGTCAATGAGCTCACGACGCTCATTCGCATAGTCTTTAGAAATCAACCAATCAACGTCGACCTCCATGAAATTTGGATCCGCGTAGTGTCTGGCTCGGTCTTCGAAAGCCAATTTCTTGGCTTCCACAAATAAGTGAACATGCTCCGGCGAGCCGAACCCATAAGAGGCCAAATCGAAAGCCTCCAGTAAGTTCAAAATTTGTAGACCAGCAATGCCCTGACCATTGGGTGGTATTTGCCAAACATCATAGCCTCGGTAATTGGTCGACACGGGCTCGACCCAGTTGCCCTCATGGGCCGCAAAATCCTCATAACTTATGAATCCGCCGTGCTCGGCCATGTACTCGCCGATGCGCCGCGCCATTTCACCCTTATAAAACCCGTCACGGCCCTCTTCAATGAGCATCTCTAAGGTATCGGCGTAGTTTGGATTCTTCCACAGCTCCCCTGATCTCGGGGCGCGTCCATCCATCGTGAACTGTTCGATAAAGCCTGGGTATTCAGCCAATATAGGCACTGAACGTTCCCAGTACCAAGCAATGAGCTCATGAACCGGATGGCCGTTGCGCGCATAATCAATGGAAGGCTGGAGCACTTCCTTGATCCCCAGTCGTCCATAACGCTCATGTAGAGCAAACCAGCCATCAATCACCCCAGGAACAGACACGGGCAACGGGCCACGCTTGGGAATGTCTTGATAACCATTGTCGACAAACCACTCAAGACTCAGACTTTGTGGAGACCGGCCGGAGCCGTTGTAACCCGTCAGGGTTTGTGTGTCGTTGTCCCAAACAATGGCAAAAAGATCACCGCCCAAGCCATTGCCCGTCGGCTCCATCAGCCCAAGGGCAGCATTGGCAGCGATGGCGGCGTCCACTGCATGCCCGCCTTGTTTGAGAATATCCAAGGCAATTTGTGTGGCCAGAGGGTGAGAGGTGGCCGCCATGCCATGTTGTGCCATCACTTCTGATCGCGACGCAAACAGCTCGCCTGTTACTCGGTCATAGGCCATCGCTTGAGCCATCATCGAGGCAAGCGCCATGATCGCGAAGGTAATTCGTACAGATAAAGTCATTGAGCGCATCGACTGAGACTCCTGTGTCAGGGAATGGGACCAAACCTCAAGCCTAACCCAAAATGAGCACACTGTCGCCACCCATGAAGTGAGCCGTCAGAGTGCGCTAAAATAGCGGTTTATCCGCACTGATTGGAGATTGACTCAATGAAAGCCCCGGTACGCGTTGCCATCACAGGTGCTGCAGGCCAAATCGGCTACCAGCTTGTTTTTCGGATCGCCGCTGGTGACATGTTGGGCCCTGACCAGCCCGTCATTTTGCAACTGATCGAAATCCCACCTGCGCTCGACACCCTAAAAGGGGTGGTCATGGAAATCGATGACTCAGCCTTCCCATTGGTTCATGGGGTTGTGGCGACCAGCGACTTGGATGAAGGGTTCAATCAAGCTGACTATGCGATTTTGGTCGGCGCCAAGCCTCGTGGGCCTGGTATGGAGCGTGCTGATCTTCTGAGCGAGAACGGAAAGATCTTTGGACCCCAGGGCCAGTCGCTCAATCGGGTGGCCAGCCGCGATGTCAAAGTACTGGTGGTGGGCAACCCAGCCAATACCAATGCGCTCATCGCACAAGCCAACGCGCCGGATCTGCCTCCTGAAAACTTCACCGCAATGACGCGCCTCGATCACAACCGAGCACTGGCTCAGTTGGCACAAAAGATGGGCGTACACCACAGTGAGATAACCCACATGACCATTTGGGGAAATCACTCTTCGACGCAGTACCCAGACTTGCATCATGTGAAGGTCAAAGGCCAAAACGTGATCGATGGCATTGACCAGACCTGGTATGAAACCGATTTTATTCCCACCGTCCAACAACGAGGTGCGGCGATCATTAAAGCCAGAGGCGCATCCAGTGCAGCCTCGGCGGCCTCAAGTGCGATTGATCACATCAGGGATTGGGCATTGGGCACACCCAACAATGACTGGGTATCCATGGCAGTACCATCCGATGGCAGCTATGGGATTGCGCCGGGTGTGATTTATTCTTTTCCATGCACCTGCGCCAACGGCCAATGGAAAATCGTTCAAGATGTGTCGATCAATGAGTTCTCAAGAGCCAGAATGGATGCCACAGATCAAGAGCTCAGAGAAGAACGCGCAGCCGTCGAGCACTTATTTAAATAATTGAGCAGGTCAGTAGTTAAGCGATGCTTCGTTGTTTTTTTACAACGAGCATCGCAAGCTCGAGCGCTTGCTCGTAATTGAGCCTTGGATCGACAGTGGTCTTATACGCTGTCACCAAGTCTTCTTCGTTCAAGCATCTGGCACCACCCACGCACTCAGTGACATTCTCGCCGGTCAGCTCAAGGTGCAAGCCACCGAGCCTTGATCCACAGCGGTGGTGAATATCAATGGCCATCTCCACCTCTGCTTGGATCTTCCCAAAGTCTCGTGTCTTATAACCATTGCCGGTTTTCTCGGTATTCCCATGCATAGGATCACAGATCCATAACACCGGCGACTCAGTGGCCTTGACAGCATCGATCAACCCCGGCAGACCAGCCTCTATGTCATTGGCCCCTAGCCTATGAATCAGCACCAAGCGACCAGGTTCATTGTCAGGATTGAGGCGCTTGACCAGGGCTTGGACCTCTTGCTTACTCATCCCAGGACCGACCTTCAAGCCAATGGGATTTCTGATGCCTCGGACCAATTCAATATGCGCACCATCTAGCTGAGCCGTTCTCAAGCCAACCCATGGGAAATGAGTCCCTAAATTGAAATGACCCCACTGTCTTGGCACAGTCCGAGTCAAAGCCTGCTCGTAGGGAAGGTGCAGCGCTTCATGCGAGGTAAAAAAATCAACCCGTTTCAGGCTACCTGGCTTTCGGCCCGTGATGGTCTCGACAAAGCGCACCGAACTCCCGATGCTTTGACTGATTCGGTGAAATTCCTCTGCCAAAGGAGAGTGTTGAACCCAACCCAAATCCCAATACTCGGGATGATGCAGATCAGCAAAACCTCCATCTACCAAACCCCGAACAAAGTTCATGGTCATGGCTGAGTGTGAATATGCTTGCAGTAGCCTATTGGGATCGGGGATACGGGCCTCTGGTGTGAATTCAGCGCCATTGATGAGATCGCCTCGGTAACTGGGCAATGTCACACCATTAATGGTCTCCAGATCCTCAGACCTTGGTTTCGCATACTGGCCCGCGAAGCGGCCCACCCGCAGCACCGGCATTTCTAAGCCATGGAGCAGAATCAACGACATCTGCAACAAGACTTTAAGGCGGTTGGCCACGATGGATGGCTCGCACTCACCGAAGAGCTCGGCACAATCACCCCCTTGCAAGAAAAACCGCTTACCCGCCTGAGCTTCTGCGATTTGCTTCTTTAACGATAAAATTTCCCAGGAAGTCACCAAAGGCGGCAAGGTGCTCAGCTTGACACAGGTGCTGGTCAATGCCTCAGCATCGGGATAGCTGGCCTGCTGCAAAGCCTCACGCTGGCGCCATGACTGTGGCGCCCAATCCTTCATCTCTTTGACCGACTCTACTGGTGTTCCCATGTCTTCTCGACCTTAAACCTACAGTGCAATCACTGCCCCTGTGAATTGGCTTTTCCCCAAAAGCTCGCTGCGATGATCAAGCCCATCAATGCAACATACCAGATCAAGGTCCAGGCTGGCATAGATAGACCCCAAAACACCCAGTCAATTTCGGCACATTGTCCTGAACCAGTAAATGCCTCTGTTAGGATTTCCATCCAGCTGAATCCATAGGCCTGCATAAATTCAAGCCCAGGGCCACAGTCAGGGACCTCATCGGCAGGCAGGCTCTGCAACCAGACATGACGGTAGGCAGTGGTCACACCCCACCCTGCAGAAATGAGCATCGGCACAGCATAAATGAAGCGCCCCAAGCGCTTGGGCCCATGAATCCACGCCACAGACGCCACGACCAAAATACCGATAAAGCCCAAGCGCTGCAGCATGCACAATGGACAAGGCTCCAGCCCCATCACATATTCTGCGTAATAGGCATAGCCCAATAAACCGGCACAAACCAAGGCGATCAAGGCGTATGGGCGCCGTCCGTTTAGAAGCGTAGCCAATGTAGCGCTCATTTTTTGTCCACTTCCACAATCAAGTAAAGGGCTGCATTTCTTTTTGTGACAGGCTGGTCAGACCCCGCCAAACTGAATGTCTGCGGGCGCCCCAGCGCTGCCCCCAACACGGTATCCATTACAAACACCCACTCAAGGTCCGTTGGATCCTGCTCATAGAGCTCAATGTTAAGCCAGAAAGTGTCTTCGGGTGCAAACGCATCATTGAGCTCACTCAGTGAAAACTCAAAACGATACCCAGCATTGGTCTTAAGCACTGAGGGACTTCCTGTCACCACCAGATCTTGATCTATTCTCTGACGCTCACCATCGACCCACAGCTCGAGGTTGAGAGAATATGCGCCTTCTGAAGATTGGGCCCAAGCGGCCAGACTTGCCCCGCCAACCAGAACACTCAAAAGGAGCGCTAGGCGGGGCAGAAAGATCACGATTGATTGCGGAAACGATCCGGCAGCACTTCCATATCGGGCTGATCAGCGCCTTCTTTCTCAACCGGCATCAGATCTTGTTTAGAGACACCCAGCATGATGGCTGCATTCCCTGCAATGTAAATGGATGAGTAGGTACCCACCAATACACCGATGATGAGGGTATAGGCGAAGGCATGAATGATCTCACCACCAAAATAAAACAAGGCAATCAACACAGCCATGGTGGTCAAAGACGTCATTAAGGTCCGGCCCAGCATTTGATTGACGGACAAATTGGTCAGCTCTACGGCGGTTCCTTTGCGCTTAACACGGAAGTTTTCGCGCAGGCGGTCATAAACAACGATGGTGTCGTTCAATGAATAACCAATCACCGCCAAAATAGCGGCGACCACAGTGAGATCAAAGCCCATACCAAAGAGCGAAATAAAACCCAGGACGATAATTACGTCATGAATTAACGCAGCCACAGCGCCGACTGCAAATCGCCACTGGAACCGGAATGACACGTAAATCAGAATGCCAAATAGCGCATAAAGAAGCGCCAAACCACCCTGCTCTGCCAATTCCTGACCCACTTGAGGCCCGACAAATTCCACCCGACGAAGATCAATGTCTGGGGTAACACCTGCTAAAGCTTCCAGCACTCGGGTGCTGAGGTCTGCGCCACTTTCCTCACTTTCACTGGCTGGGATTCGGACCACAATGTCACGTGCCGAGCCAAAAGTTTGGACCGTAAAGTCATCAAACCCCTCTTCGGTTAGGGTGCTTCTGACATTACTTAACTCAGGTGCTTGTTGATAAGAAATCTCAATCAACGTACCACCAGTGAAATCAAGGCCGAAGTTCAGACCCTTGATAGCCAATGATGCAATGCTAGCGACGATCAGGAGCACAGAGAAGGTCAGAGCGATCTTGCGCTGACCCATGAAGTTGATATTTGTATTGGATTTAACGATGTCCATGTGATGTCCTTAAATCGCCAGCGACTTGATGCGCTTGCGACCACCATAAATCAAACTGACCACGCCACGCGTGCCCAAGATGGCTGTAAACATTGAGGTCACAATGCCCAAGCTCAAGGTCACAGCAAACCCTTTCACCGGCCCTGTGCCGAACATAAACAACACCACCGCCGCAATCAGTGTGGTGACGTTGGCATCAGCGATGGTCGAAAACGCTTTCTCATAGCCTGCTCGAATCGCCGCTTGAGGTGTATTGCCAAGACCCAATTCTTCCTTGATGCGCTCAAAGATCAAGACGTTGGCATCAACTGCCATACCCACGGTCAAAACAATCCCTGCAATACCTGGAAGTGTCAGTGTTGCACCCAGCATAGATAACAATGCAACGATCAACACCAAGTTGGCGGTCAAAGCAATGTTGGCGATCAAACCAAAGACCTTGTAATAAACCAGCATCACCACCAACACCAAGGCAAAGCCAATCATGACAGATTGAAAGCCCTGATCAATGTTGTCTTGACCGAGGCTTGGGCCCACGGTGCGCTCTTCGATGATCTGCATGGGTGCCGCGAGCGCACCTGCTCGTAGCAGCATGGCCAACTGGGTCGCTTCAGTCGCATTACCCAGACCCGTGGTCTGGAAGCGACGACCAAAGGGCTCTCGCGTCACCGCTGCCGAAATCACTTCTTCCACACGGCGAGTGGTTCTCACTTCCTCACCATCGACCATCTGTACTTCAGGACGGTGTTCGATAAATACGACTGCCATGCGATTACCGACGTTTTCTGTGGTGTGCTCCAACATGCGCCGAGCACCCACCCCGTCCAGTGTGACCACCACATTGGGCTGACCGGTTTGCTGATCAAAACCAGCCGCCGCACCCACTAAGTTGTCGCCCGAGGCAATGACGTTTCTAGACAGCAAAATAGGCTCGCCTTGTCGATCAAAGTACAAGCGAGACTGCGGTGGCACACGGCCTGTGCGCTGTGCCTCATAGGGGTCATTTTGCTCATCTACCCCACGGTATTCCACGGTGGCGGTGGAGCCCAAGACGCGCTTGGCTTCTGCGGTGTCTTGCACGCCTGGCAATTGAACCACGATGCGATTGGCGCCTTGTTGCTGAATGATGGGCTCAGACACGCCCAGCTCGTTGACTCGGTTTCTCAGAGTCGTGATGTTTTGTTGCAGCGCAGTTTGTTGCAACTCCAGCAAAATCGCCTCATCAATTACCGCACGAACATTGAACGTCTCAGAGCCATCTCGATCTTCCAACACAAGCTCTGGAATATCTCGAGCAATGACACGGTTGGCTTCAACACGATCTTCAACGGCCCGAAGCTCTGTGATGATGTCATTTCGGTCCACTCGAACCGAACGATAACGAATGCCGTTGTTTCTCAGAACCAAGCGGATGTCGCTCACGAAGCGCTCAAGTTGCTGAGCACGGGCAGCGTCCATATCCACTTCCATCAAAAAGTGCACACCACCTTGCAAATCCAACCCAAGAACCATGGGCTCGGCCGAAATGGCTCGAAGCGAATCGGGGGTCGAGGGGGCGAGGTTCAAAGCCACCACATATTGATCGCCCAGACGCTCTTTTAATACGTCTGCTGCGCGTGCCTGGAGATCGGTATTATCGAAACGGACCAAGAGACGCTGGGGGGTGAAATCAATGGCCTTGAACCCGAGGTTGGCAGAATCCAGCGCAAGCTCCACCTCGTTGGGGAACTCACGGGGCAATTCAAAGCCACGCGTCGATGAGACCTGAACCGAGGGGTCATCACCAAACAGGTTCGGGAGCGCATAAATCGCACCCAAGCCCAAGGCAATGATCAGTAAAGCGTACTTCCAAGCAGGGAATTTATTCATTACTTAATATTCTTCATTGTGCCTTTGGGGACCACTTGGGCAATCGAGTGCCGCTGAATGTGGACTTCAACACCCGTGTTAACTTCCACGGTAACGAAACTGTCTGACACCGATGAGATTCGGCCCAACAGACCACCCGCTGTGATGACCTCATCGCCGACGGATAAACCTTGAACCAGCGCTTTGTGTTCTTTGTTGCGCTTCATTTGCGGACGAATCAGTAAAAACCAGAAGATCACCACAATCAAGATCAGTGGCAACAAGCTCGCAATCAGGCTGGGCGCCTCGGGTTGAGCAGTTTGCGCCATCGCACTGGCAATAAAAAAATCCATGACTACACCTCAAAGATTGGTCGACACGAAGCCCCGTATTATCGCACAGCCCGCAGGACTCGGCTAGACATCCCGCCCCAGGGCCCGAAGCGTTGCCAACCAAGGCAGGCACGCATTTCCCCGCCTGGCCGGGAAGGCACCGACCGGCTTTAGCTCGTTGAGGGCACCCAACTCAGCGACAGGGGGAGCGTTTGGCTCTGACAACATCGCTGAGAAGGCCGAAAAAGCAGGTGCAATGGAGTCAATTGGGCGCCCCACCAGCCAATCGGTCAGCATGGAGGCACTGGCTTGGGTGACCGCACAGGCCTCACCTGAAAAATGAGCGGCCACGATATGGTCATCCACCACTTCCAGCGCCATCTCCAGATCATCACCACATAAGGCATCTTGAGCACGGCCGATGTGGGTGGCCGAAGGCAAGGGACCGAAGTTATGAGGATTTCGGTTGTGCTCAAGAATCAATTTCTGATAGAGCGTATCAAGGCTCACTGTATCAACTCACTAAGCCAGCATGCCGATGGCTTTTTTTAGCGCATCGCAAAAAACATCAACCTCTTCATGGGTGTTGTATGCAGCAAAAGAAGCTCTGGCTGTGGCGGGCACATTAAAAAATTGCATGGCTGGCATCGCACAGTGATGACCCGTTCGAATGGCGACACCGCAGTGATCAACAATGGTCCCGATGTCGTTGGCATGTGCTCCGTCAACGACAAATGAGACCACTGGGCCTTTTTCTTTGGCCCGACCAATGATCCTCAAACCATCGATCTGCAATAACTGCTCGGTGGCATACTGGAGCAGTGCCTGCTCGTGATTGGCAATGGCATCGATGCCAACACGCTCGATAAACTCAATGGCAGCCATCAGGCCAATGGCGCCGGCCACATTGGGTGTGCCTGCTTCAAACTTATGCGGAATGTCGTTATAGCTTGTCTCATCAAAGCTGACATACCGGATCATCTCACCCCCCCCTTGCCATGGAGGCATCTGCTCTAAATGAGCCGCTTTGGCCCACAGACCCCCAATGCCCGTAGGACCATACATCTTATGCCCTGAGAAACAATAAAAATCACACCCCAGCGCCTTGACATCGATTGCTGTGTGCGGCGTTGCTTGGGCCCCATCAATCAATACCGGGACACCTTGTGCTTGAGCCATCCGACAGATCTCAGCCACGGGATTGACGCTCCCCAATGCATTGGAGATATGCACAACGCCGACCAAGCGTGTTCGCTCGGTGATCATGGAGCTCAACTCATCGACCAAAAGCTCACCATCAGTACTGATGGGCGCCACTTTCAATACCGCACCGGTGTGCTCGCACAGCATTTGCCACGGCACAATGTTGGCGTGGTGTTCCATGTGTGTGATGAGAATCTCATCGCCCGCTTGGATGGTGGGCCTTAAAAAGGAATTCGCCACCAAGTTAATGGCTTCTGTCGTTCCTCGGGTGAACACGATCTCGCGCTCACTTGGGGCACCCAAGAAGCGCGCCACGGCTGCTCTTGCAGCCTCAAACTGCTCAGAGGCTTCCACTGATAATTGATGCACACCCCGATGGACATTGGCATTGCTGTGCCGATAAAAATGACCAACCGCCTCGATGACAGATTGCGGTCTTTGTGTGGTGGCCGCGTTGTCTAGGTAAACCAAAGGCTTGTTGTGAACCGAACGGCTGAGTATCGGAAACTCAGCACGAATCTGATCGACCGCCAATGGTGTATTCGACATCGACTGACGGCCAGTGCTCACTACAAGACCTCTTTTAGCTCAGCCAGTGCCCAGTCTTTGATCGCGTCATTTTGAATTTGCTCTAAGGGCTCTGCCGCGAAGCCAAATTTCAGCAAAGCCAAGGCGTCGGCTTCAGACAGCCCCCGTGAGCGAAGATAGAACAAGGACCGATCATCAAGCTGGCCAATGGTTGCGCCATGAGAAGCGGTGACTTCCTCTGAATAAATCTCAAGCTCTGGCTTGATATTGATACGCGCATCATCACTCAGCAACAAGTTAGCGGTGTTGAGATCTGAATGAGAATCATCGGCATCAGGATAGATGTGAATCCGGCCGTTGAACACACCCACACTTTGACCATCGGCGAGCATTTTGAAGGCTTCTCGGCTGTTGGTGTGTCCTGTGGCATGCACGATTTCAGTCCGCCAATCGACATGTTGTGAGCCGTTTAACAGGACCAACCCATCAATTTCACCATGTGCTCCTGCCTCGTTCAAACGCATTTTTAAATCATGCCGTGTGAGCCGGCCACCTCGGTCAAAAGCCACAACTCGGTAGTCGGCATCTTTCGCAATATCCACATCGGTGCGCTGGACCCAAACTGACTCGCTGTTTTGTCGATGGATAAAATGACGAACGCGCGAACCTTGAGCCAGCTCAACCTCACAGGCGATGTTCACAAGCCCCTGCCCTTCATCCCTCTGGTCTTGGATTAACTCCAAGGTTGCATTGGGCTCGACACGAATCCTGATTCTTGGATAAACATCTCCGTTGAACTCAGAAGAGGTGGTGGTTGCGATCACAAGCGCTTGATCGCCCGAGACCTCGATGTCCCATGCCGCCTCAAACTTTGCAAGGTTTAACCATTGAAACGCACCTGCTTGCTGACCATAACGCTCGTCATATTGAGCTAGAGACAACGCATCGATTGGCAGTGCAGACACACGCACCCCCTCAGGCAAAGCACTTAAATCACTGACCAACCGGCCATGATCAAAATGCAACACCGAAGCAGAAATCGGATAGCTAGGGAGGGGGGTCGCCGCACCGGTTTGCCCAGTGAAGTCGCGTTTTTCCAACACTCGAAGCGAGGTGTATTTCCAAGCCTCAGTCTTGGTATCAGGAAAACCATGCTGCATCAGCCGCTGCATGGCATGCGAGCGAATCTCCGAGTGGTCTGCTGGCAAAGCCTCTGGCTTTGGAATCAGCTTTTCAGCCAACGCGCTCATCAGGATGCCTTCTCCAGATAACCATAACCTTGAGCTTCCAAGCGCTTTGCCAATTCCGGCCCACCACTCTCAACGATCTTACCGGCTGATAAAACGTGCACTTTGTCCGGGGATAGATAATCCAACAGACGCTGGTAGTGGGTGATAACCACAAATGACCGCTTGCCGTCTCGCAGGCGGTTGATGCCCTCTGCCACGAGTTTTAAGGCATCAATGTCTAGGCCTGAGTCGGTCTCGTCCAAGATGGCCAGCTTTGGCTGCAACACCGCCATTTGAACGATTTCATTTCTTTTCTTCTCGCCCCCAGAGAACCCCTCATTGACCGCTCGCTTCAGCAAGGACTCATCCATTTCTAATTCTTCTAAAGAGGCTCTGACCGTCTTTAAGAAAGTGACACCATCGACTTCTTCTTCACCACGGGCTTTTCTTTGCGCATTTAAAGCTGCACGTAAGAAGTAGGCATTGTTCACGCCAGGTATTTCCACCGGATACTGGAAGGCGAGAAAAACGCCTGAAGCCGCACGCTCATTGGGTTCCATCTCGACCAAGTCTTGTCCGTCAAACTCGATCGAGCCCGAGGTCACTTCGTAATCCTCTCTACCTGCCAAGGTATAGCCAAGCGTTGATTTTCCCGAGCCATTGGGCCCCATCACCGCGTGCAACTCACCCTCGCCCACTTCAAGATTGAGGCCTTTGAGAATCTCTTGGCCATCGACGCTGACATGTAAATCTTTAATCTTTAACATCACTGATCCATTTATTTAATTATTCATCCGCTACCAAGAGCGCTTACTCAGATTGTGGACTTAACCCACCGAGCCTTCCAAAGAGATTTCCAATAGGGCTTTGGCCTCCACCGCGAACTCCATCGGCAGTTCTTTGAAAACTTCTTTACAGAAACCATCGACGATCAAAGCCACTGCTTCTTCCTCGTCCATTCCGCGGGAGCGACAATAAAACAGCTGATCTTCGCCAATCCTTGATGTGGTGGCTTCGTGCTCAATCTTGGCTGTGGCATTGGCAGATTCGATGTAAGGAAAAGTATGTGCACCACAGGTTTTGCCAATCAACAAACTGTCGCATTGCGTGTAATTTCTGACGTTGTCTGCCTTTTTGGCCACCCGTACCAAGCCTCGGTAGCTGTTGTTGCTTTTGCCCGCCGAGATGCCTTTGGAAATGATTTTGCTTGTCGAGTCTTTACCCAAGTGAATCATCTTGGTGCCGGTGTCAGCCTGTTGGTGATTGTGCGTCAAAGCCACGGAGTAGAACTCACCTGAGGACCGCTCACCGCGCATGATGCAGGAGGGATACTTCCAAGTGATGGCAGAACCTGTCTCAACTTGCGTCCAACAGATTCTTGAATCATCACCCCGACAATCACCCCGTTTGGTCACGAAGTTATAGATCCCACCTTTGCCGTTTTCATCCCCCGGATACCAGTTTTGGACGGTGGAATACTTGATTTGTGCTTTTTCCAAAGCCACCAACTCAACCACCGCGGCATGAAGCTGGTTTTCATCGCGCATGGGGGCGGTGCAGCCTTCTAGGTAGCTCACCTTGGAACCAGGCTCTGCCACAATCAAGGTCCGCTCAAATTGGCCCGTGTCGCGGGCGTTGATCCTAAAGTAGGTGGACAACTCCATCGGACACACGGTGTCTTTGGGGATGTAGACAAACGAGCCATCTGAAAACACCGCTGAGTTGAGGGCAGCGAAATAGTTATCCGTGTGCGGCACGACAGAACCTAGGTATTCACGGACCAACTCTGGATGCTCTTGCACCGCCTCGCTCATCGAGCAAAAAATGACACCGGCTTCTTTGAGCTCTTTTTGGAAAGTGGTGCCCACTGAGACAGAGTCAAACACCGCATCGACGGCCACACCGGCCAAACGCGCACGCTCATGCAAGGGCACACCGAGCCGATCAAAGGTCTCGAGCAATTTCGGATCGACCTCATCCAAGCTCTTGGGTCGATTTTTCTGTTTTGGCGAAGCGTAATAATGCAGCGCTTGAAAATCGATGGCAGGAATCTTTAGATGCGCCCAATTGGGTGAGCGCATGGTGAGCCAGTGACGATAGGCTTTTAATCGCCACTCCAATAACCACTCAGGCTCGTTTTTCTTCTCAGAAATCATGGCAACGACTTCTTCATCCAAGCCAGGGCGGATCATGTCCGACTCAATGTCGGTGGTGAACCCAGCGGCATACTTCTTCTTGATGAAGCCTTCGACTTGTTCGACTGTTTGACTCATGACCCTGTGTAAACCTGTCTAATTTGATATTTCTATGAAAACGAACTTAGCCATCTAATCGCGTGGCAATGGGGATCTTGGCGGATCCCAAAATGCCTGTCTTGGTCTCAAGACCTGCCAAATCAGCCAAGGTGAGGTCATTGAGGGCGCGCTCTACGGCATCGCCTATTTTTTGCCAACTGCTTCTTAAGCTGCAGTAGGCCTCATGGGAGCAAAGCCCCGGCTCCAGCCCGCATTCTGTCAACGCAATCGGTCCTTCCATGGCAGCCACGATGGAAGCCACCGAGGTCTGCTGCGGGCTGTGGGTGAGCTGATAGCCCCCATTCACACCTCGGATCGAGCGCACCAGCCCGCCGCGTGCGAGCATTTTTAGGACTTTTGCCACCGTTGATGGCTCAATCGCGGTAACCTCGGCAAGCTGACTGGCCGAGGCTCTGGCATCCCACGGTTGTTGCTTGGCCAATTCGGCCAATAACACGGTTGCATAGTCTGTGAGCTTGCTGATTCTGAGCATGCTTCAAGGCCAATTTCATCAGAGATCGCTAATGATACCAAATGAAGACCAATTTAGTATGAATTACGTGAAGGCCGGGCTTGGATTACACTGTTTCAGTGGCCCTTGAAGACCGCAGCTAAAGGCGCATCATGACCGAAAACAACAATACCTTTGATTTTTCCTTGAATTTGAATGCAAAACCGGCCCCTGAGCCTCCTGAGAAGGCCAGTCGGTGCATGGCGCCCCCATTTCGTGCCCACCCGCTCAATCCAGAGGCCTGTTTGGTCCACATCGATGGCCGCTATCCACCGGTGACCTTGAACCTGCAACTGGTCCAAATTTTGAGCCTATGCGATGCCTTTCGCACCCCTGACCAACACGTCAGGCACATCGCCCAAACAATGGGGCTGTCTAGCCAACAACATCCTGCGATTAAAGAAGCCATTGAGCATCTCCAGTCCATGGCATTGTTGCTGGACGAATCTGAGGTGCTCAAAGGCTTGGCCGATCAAAAAAAACCACTGCCCGACCCGCCAGCACTGGCCCATTGCTTCATCCGCACCGCAGATCGACCCGAGGCACTGGAGCGCCTACTCAATGGACTCAAAAGTCAGCACGGCTTACCAAAATTGCACATCTGGGTGCTGGATGACTCCCGCCAAGATACGCATCAAAAAGCCAATGCCGCACATGCCGAGGCGTTTGCTGCCCATTGGTCTGGACAGACGCATTACCTAGACCGATCGCATCGAAAGACCCTGGTGGCCCGCATTGCAGAGCAAAGCCACAGTGACCCAGCACAACTCCATTGGCTCATTGAAGGAGACGACGCAGATCCCTCACCCAGCTATGGCGCCAGCCTCAATATGGCCTTGCTGTTGGCCGCTGGACAGCGCTTTTGCATCATTGATGATGACGCCACCCTGGATGCCTATGTGCTCGAAGACACGCACCTTGGCGTTGACTTACGGGATGCGCGCCAGCATCAACTGAATTTCATTGATCCCAATGTTCCCGAGCAACAACAATTTCCAAAAACATCGCTCGAGCCTTTGGTGTCGCATGCCCATTGGTTGGGTCGCTCGCTGGCTGATGTGGCGCGCGAGTTTGGGGCCTCCCAGCCCAATTTCTTAGGCCACACCAACGCGCACATGCTTCACCAGCTGCGTGGTCAGCCAATGATCAGACTCACCACCAATGGCACCTTAGGGGATCCAGGCACCAGCGGCATGACGTGGCTGTTCACTCAACCGGCCAAAGACCTCCATGCGCTGTGTCATCAAGACCCCAGCTGGGCCGCGCGTTTGTTTAACCGCCGCTTCGCTAGAGCCAGTCTGGGCACTCAGGTCACCACTGATTTCTCATTGATGACCACAACGCTGACCGGCGTTGACAACCGAGAGCTGCTGCTGCCCACCGTCTCCAAAGGGCGCAATGAGGATTTATTGTTCTCGGTGCTCATGAAGTTTCTCTATCCTGACGCCCTGTCGGTGAGCTTGCCCTTCATGCTCCCGCATCGCCCAGATGAGCCCAGACAGTGGCACGATGAAGACCTGGACCCCGAAAAGCCGATCCATCAGGCCCATAACCACATGATGATTTTGGCAGACCTCATTGAAAGCCTTGACCTGCCCAAAGGTGATCAACGCATGCGATTGAACTACCTGGGTGCATGGCTCAGCCACTTTGCCAAGTTAGGCGAGACAGAGGCCACAGGCTTAATGATGAACTACATCAGCCAATTACAAGCCGAGCAAGTCAAAGCGATCAATGAAACAGCAAGCCATTTGGATGCGCCCGATTGGCTCAAGAAGTTATTTGAGCGCGTGACGGCGCATGTGCTCAGCCACGATGAACATGCTCAAGCAAACCTGATTGAACTGGCCAAACCCATCCAGCACTTCGCTGGCCACTATGCCCAGAGCATAGAGACTTGGGTCAAAGCGTGGCGCTGGTGCTGTCAGCACGACATGACCCAAGAACTGTCCTGATGGATGAGCGCGCACAGCAAGCCCTTGAATGGGCTTCGGCGAAACTGCCTTGGGCACCCACCTCAATCGAGGCCATTGGCTCAGACGCCAGTCATCGGCGCTATTTTCGCCTGATCGCTGAGGCCAGCAGCGCGATTGTGATGGATGCCCCACCGGCACTGGAACCGCTGGCTTCTTTTATCGATGTCCAACAAAGACTCACCCAAGCAGCCGTGCATGTTCCACAAATTCAGGCGGTTGATGAGGCCAATGGTTGGATGTTGCTGAGTGACTTAGGACGAACGTCCTATCTTGAGCGCTTAACCCCAGACAATGCCGATACTTTGTTCGAGCAGGCATCCCATGCGTTGATCAAAATACAAACCCAAGCGCCCACCGACGGCATGCCTCTTTATGATGCTGCTCGGTTACTGGGGGAGCTCAATTTATTCGTGGATTGGTTCTTGGCCAAGCACTGGCAAGTCACGCCCACACAGAGCGAACTTGACGACTGGGACTGGGTCTGCGCCCTACTGGTTCGCTGGGCACTGGATCAGCCGCAGGTCTTCTGTCATCGCGATTTTATGCCCCGCAATTTAATGATCTCAGACCCCAATCCAGGCATCTTAGATTTCCAAGACGCCGTGATTGGCCCCATGAGCTATGACATCGCCTCGCTCTATCTCGATGCTTTCATCAGCTGGCCCCGGGCACAGGTTGATCAATGGTTAGAGCACTACCGGCAATGTGCCCAAAGCGCGGGGCTCGAGATCACTGCAGACCCCGGGCTCTGGCTTAGGACCTGTGATCTTATGGCCACTCAGCGTCACCTCAAAGTCATTGGCATTTTTGCAAGAATTGCCTACCGAGATGGCAAACCCAAGTACCTGCAAGATGCCCCACGCTTCTTTGCCTATCTCGATGACAGCATCGAACGAAATCCAGAACTGATCACTTTAAAAAACTTGATGACCAGCTGGTCTCAAAGGCGTAAAGCTCACTGAGCTGACACCCATGAGCGAGCCACACATTCAACAAGCGATGGTATTAGCAGCTGGCAGAGGCGAACGCCTCAGGCCTTTGACAGACACCACACCGAAACCATTGCTGAGCGTCAATGATCGGCCCTTACTGATTCATCACCTCGAGAAATTGGCGGCGAGTGGTTTTAAGAAGGTGATCATCAATTTAGGCTGGCTCGGTGAAAAGATTCCAGTGGCACTGGCTCCGTGGCTAAGAACAGAGCCCTTAAATGCACTCACTGTGGTCTATTCAGAAGAACCACCAGGCGCACTGGAAACAGCCGGTGGCATTGTTCATGCACTTTCACATTTTGGTGACCAACCTTTTGCAGTCATCAGTGCAGATATCTTGAGTCACTTTAATTACGCTGAACTGGCGACCATGCCGCTGAAGGCAATGGGTCATCTTGTATTGGTCGACAACCCGCCTCACCATCCCATCGGTGACTTTGTACTGGATGGCTCAACAATAAAACTCAATGATGCCAAGAACCCTACACCGACCCTGACCTATGCAGGCATGGGCTTATTCTCACCGAAGCTTTTTTCGGGGCTAGCACCCGGGCAGCGCCCGTTGCGGCCTGTGCTCGAATCGGCCATTCAAACCAGCCAACTCACGGGTCACCACTTCCAGGGCACTTGGATGGACATCGGGACGCCTGAGCGCTTAACCACCGCCAATCAACTCGACTGGACTTAGTCACTCACCCCCGATCCATGGCATGCAAAGCCGATGCCAAAAGGCGATTTGCGCTTGTTCACGCAACAGCGCTACACTCAAGCGACCAAGCAATGTAAGGTGATCCATGGGCATAGTCATTGGTGTACTAAAAGAACAGGCTGCTGGTGAGCGGCGCGTGGCACTGGATCCGCAAGCGGTTGCAAAATTGCTCAGCCAGAACCATCGCGTATTGATTGAGTCAGACGCTGGGCGTCAAGCAGGGTTTTCGAATGACCATGCCAGCTGGTCGGCCGCAGAATGGCACACGGATGCAAAAACCATTGCCTCCCAAGCAGATATTTTGGTGTGCGTGCAACGACCCAGCGCCGAGATTCTGGCGTCACTGAAACAAGATGCGATCGTGATCGGTCAACTCGCACCACACCATGACCTTCAAGCACTTGTGGATGCACCCACTCATGCAGTCTCCATGATTTCGATGGAGCTGGTGCCCCGCATCACCCGCGCTCAAGCGATGGATGTGCTCTCATCTCAAGCCACAGTGGCAGGCTACAAGGCGGTCATTTTGGCAGCACAATACGCCCCAAGGCTTTTTCCAATGCTCACCACCGCAGCCGGTACCCTTCGCCCAGCCAAGGCCATCGTGATTGGCGCCGGTGTTGCAGGCTTACAGGCCATTGCCACTTGCAGACGCCTAGGTGCCCAGGTGGAGGCGTATGACATCAGGAAAGCGGCACGCGAACAGGTTGAGTCCTTGGGGGCGAGCATGATTGATACAGGTGTCGATGCGGAAACCGAAGGTGGGTATGCCAGGGAATTGACCGCAGAAGAGCGCGAACAACAATCTCGGGCTTTGGCTGCACGTTTGGCCAAAGCCGATGTGGTGATCAGCACAGCCGCCATCCCCGGACGCCCTGCACCCAAGATCATCACACAAGCCATGGTCGAGGGGATGATGGCCGGTGCCGTGATCGTGGATATGGCAGCAGAGACCGGGGGCAATTGTGAGCTGACCCGCATGGGGGAAGCGGTGGAACACCACGGTGTCATGATCTATGGCCCGACCAACCTCCCAAGCCTTGCGCCTTTGCATGCCTCTGAGATGTATGCCAAGAACCTCACAAACCTGATGGCTTTATTGATCACGGATGAAGGCCTGAGTGTCAATCGAGACGATGAGGTCATCGCGGGCTGTTTGTTGGTGCATCAAGGAAAGATCGTGCATGAGCGTTATGCCACGAGCCTCGAGGAGAACAGGTAATGGAAGGATGGGTGGCTTTATACATTTTTATGTTGGCAGCGTTTACAGGCATTGAGATCATCGCGCGTGTCCCTGCGATCTTGCATACCCCACTGATGTCTGGATCTAACTTTATCCATGGCATTGTGTTGGTCGGTGCAATGGTGATCTTGGGCATGGCCACAACCACCACTGAAATTGTGGTGGGTTTTGTTGCCGTGTTCTTGGCCGCCGGGAATGTGGTCGGGGGATATGTGGTCACCGACCGGATGCTGGAGATGTTTAAATCTTCAGGCCAGAAAAAGGAATAAGCGATGACTGGCTTCATTAATTTTATTGTGCCCGCCGCTTATTTCACCGCCGCGGTGATGTTCATATACGGGCTAAAAGCCATGAGCTCACCCGTAACTGCCCGTCGAGGCATCATTTGGTCTGGGGTGGCCATGGCGGTCGCCGTTTTGGTCACTTTCATGCACCCCAAGGTGGGCGGCAACTATGCATTGATCGTTTTGGCGATTGGCTTGGGTGGTGTGGCTGCTTGGATCAGCGCGCGTAAAGTGGCCATGACCGACATGCCACAAATGATTGCACTCTATAACGGGATGGGTGGCGGTGCCGCGGCAGCCATTGCCGCTGTTGAACTTCTCAAGCGATCCAGTGGCGAAGTCCAAATGGATAACGTCACTGTGGTGTTGGCTGTATTAGGCGGCATCATCGGCGCCATCGCTTTTAGTGGCTCACTCATTGCGTTTGGAAAGCTACAAGGCTGGATCAGAAAGTCATGGCGCTTTAGCGGACAACAGGCCCTCAACCTTGTGATTTTTCTTGCAACATTGGCTTTGGGCGCCTTATTGATGATGACTGAATCAAGCCCAATGGTCTTGCTGGCGTTCTTTGGCCTTGCTTTGGTTATGGGTGTATTGATGACCGTCCCGATTGGGGGCGCGGACATGCCTGTGGTGATTTCTTTATACAACGCGCTCACAGGCTTGGCAGTCGGCTTCGAGGGTTATGTGCTACAAAACCCTGCCATGATGATCGCGGGCATTGTTGTGGGTGCCGCAGGCTCATTGCTGACCCAATTGATGGCCAAGTCCATGAACCGTTCACTGGGCAATGTGTTGTTTGCAGGCTTCGGTAAAGCCGATGAAGATTCAGCAGGCATCGAGGTCAGTGGCGAGATGAAATCCATCGATGCCACGGATGCCTCCATTCAGCTGGCGTATGCAGAAAAAGTGATCATCATTCCAGGCTATGGATTAGCGGTTGCGCAAGCGCAACACAAACTGTGGGAGCTGACTGAGCTCTTACAACACCGCGGGGTCAAGGTCAGCTTTGCCATTCATCCCGTCGCTGGACGCATGCCTGGGCACATGAATGTCTTACTGGCCGAGGCAGGCGTTCCTTACGATCTGATTTTTGACTTAGAAGACATCAACGCTCAGTTTCCGACCACCGATGTGGCTTTGGTCATTGGTGCCAATGATGTCGTTAATCCAGCGGCTCGGAAAGACACTGCTAGCCCAATTTACGGGATGCCGATCTTGGATGTGGACAAGGCTAAAAACTGCATCGTGATCAAAAGGGGCCAAGGCACGGGTTTCTCAGGCATCGAAAACCTTCTATTCTTTGAAGACAACACCCGCATGCTGTACGGTGATGCTCAAAAAGTGGCCCAAGCTTTGATCTCAGGGGTCAAGTCTTTGGGCGAGTGATGGGTAGCTCAGACTGTGACCACAGCGCGATCTCATACACCCCCCACTTGGATTTTTGCTAGACCAACATCGCTGCTGATTGCTCTGGCCACTGCGGCATCGTTGGCCTTGATGGGGTGCCACCCAAAGACAGACCTGGCGCCCAACAATCCGTGGCTATCGACCATCCCAAAAGAATCAGCACTCATCATCGCCAATGACAAGCCCTTGGACGATGGCCAAGTCATAAGGCTGGCAAAGACACTTCAAGCCAGTGCTGCTTTGATCCATCAGTCTTTTGAGGCACCCATCATCCGCCAAGCACTGCGTTGGCTTGAGTCCATCGATGATGTGGATGGTCTTCGAGGCGCTGGCATCGATCCTAATGGCTATTGGGCAGCTTATTTGGATGCGAATCAATTCATCGTAAAGCTGCCCCTGACGGATGCCCCTCTGTTCGATTCATGGTGGTCGAATCTGAACATGGATGTGGGTAAGGATCTCCTCATCACCCATGATGCAACCCCGCCTGGTGCCACAGAAGACCAAGGCAGCGCATGGGCAACAATAACCCTCGCAATGCCCCATGCGTTCTGGCTGCAGTCGAGCTCGATGCCATTGGGCATTGAGCCTGTTGAGCGTTGGTCTAACCAAGACTGGTCGGCTTTGAATCTAAAACATCGATTGGATGGGCACTTCACGGCGCTCTTCAGTCCTCGCTTGATGGATCTGCACGCGGAGACTGGCGGTCAAGATTGTCGCGCCAGCTTGAGGGACTGGACCAAGACACAGCCTGATTGGATTTTAGGCACACAGAAACTCAGCGCAACACACCTCTCAATGCTCATGCGGATCGTACCCAGCGAAAATCCATTTAATGTAACGCCCAAGGTCGATGTGAGCGGCGCAAGAGATGCTGGCGTGGCGGGGTTTGGGCTGGCCACTGGGATCACCGAGCTTCGAGCTTGGGTGCTGGATCAATTATCGAGCATCGATTCAGTGGAGGCGAGCTGCCCATTGTCTGGTGCGATGCTAAGACCCAAACGGTGGGCACAGGCCGTCGCTAACCGCCCACTCCCGCCGGTGGTCACCTCCATTCAGGGGATTGTGAGTCGATATGAGGGCAAAGTCCCGAATCAGCAGAGCACTCAATCAAACCAAGACGCGCCCATTCATTACTTTACCGAGGTCTTCCTCAGCAATCCGCAATTTATGATTGGCCTGGCGCAAATGTTCTCCGCTGATATGGCAGCCATGGATTTTAGGCCGGGTCAGCCCCCAAAACGCATCCCGTTGGCGCTGACTGATCCGCTCACAGACCTGCCGGTCTATCTATCCACCACCGATCAATCCATAAGAATGAGTGCCAGCCCAATCCATCTTGAGCAAGCCGTTGCCCAAGACCATTATCATGCCCATAGCAGGCACGCCCATCCTTGGATGGTGGCGAGCCTAAACTTCAACAGATTAAATGAGCTTTCCGTGGTCTTGGAATCGAACGCTGTGATGCAGAGCTTCTCACCTTGGTTTAATCGGCTAGCACAAATGGGGCAATCCATGGCAGCAGAGCAGATGTTGCTGAGCATCGGCTCGAGTAACGAGGGGCTTGATTTAGAACTGACTGTCCAAAGTGCAATCGATCTGTCTTCGATCAATACTGGGACTCATTCAATACCGAGCGAATCAAAGGCACCGTAATCGAGCGGCGCTCACTCAATGCCAAGGTCATCACTTCAGTCATCATATAAGTCACCGCGCGAGCATTTCTTTTGCTTCGGCTAACCAAATATCTGGACACCTCATGGCTCATCGTCATTTCTTGATCACTGGCCAAGCGAATGGCCAGCGCTTCAAGGTGATCGTCATCTAAAGGCTTCAGAGTTAAGCGCGTCGTTTGGCCAAGCCTTGAGCCCAGATCGGGCAACATGAAGTCTGCCACTGAGCTCGCGGACATCAAAACCATTGAGCGCTCTGAGCGCCAACGGTTGAGCGCATTGAATAGGCTCATCTCACCTGCCTGGTCGCCTGCCAAAGCATCAATGTCATCCACCACGACTGCAGAGGCTGAGACTTGGTCCAGCAACTGCCAGCGGCTGGCCTCAGATAAAGGAACATAAACAGCATCTATGCCTGCTTGAAGTTTCGATTGGAACACCGCAGACAGTAAGTGGCTCCGGCCGCTGCCCTCGGGCCCAGCCAGCAAATACCAGTGGGATCCCTCCAAGCCCAAACGCAGCGTATCCACGACCGAGGCATTCTCACCCAAGATGAAATTCTCAAAGCTCGGTCGTCTGGGGGGTTTCAAGGCCAGAGGCATTTGATGGATCTTGGTCATGATGTAGACATTCCATTGGGCCTATGAGTCCTGGCTTTGTTCCCCCAGATCCAAACGTATTGTATCAAGGTAAGAAGCGTCAAAACCCCGACCGCAATGATCAAGGCCTGGTCTAGCTTGGCCGAAAAGCGCACGCCAAGTAAGCCAATGAGCTCGTACCAGATGAGAATCAGTTGAGCAAAAGTCGTTGATTTGGACAATACCGTGGGAGTGGCATCAAAAGGCCCAAACCAATACCGGTAAGCCAGCGCGCCCGTTGCCACGATGAGGTCTTTGGAGATGATCAAAACGCTCAACCAAACAGGCAGCACGCCCAGATAAGCCAAAGTGACATAGACAGCACTCATTAAAAGCTTATCCGCTGCAGGGTCAGCCCAACCACCAAAATGACTCTGCCACCCAAAGCGTCTGGCCAAGTGGCCATCCAAAGCATCTGTCACACCAGCGATTACCGCCACCGCAAACGCCCATTCAAACCGTTGAGTGAGAAGACAAGCCACCAACGGTATGACGGCCACAATCCTAGCCACGGTCAAAACATTGGGCAAAATACGAAATGACGTCGCCATCAGAGGATCAACCCAGATCACTTTAGCCGAAGCTCGAGTACACCTGTGGCATCCAACTGGACCACATCCAGCGTCTGACCGAGAGACAGCACATCAGCCAGTTGATCTCCTTGCAAAGTCACCTCAAATTCAAGCGCAGTGCCTGTGGCTTCAGTCAGACGAAGCGACTGAATCATGCTCAGACTCTTGAGATACCCCAACGCCTCTGCATACTGGATAGGATCTTGCATGCCGAGCAAACGGATTTTTGTGGTCCGAAGGGTTTGATCGTTGAGGTCTGTCGCATAGCGCCTGGCCATAACACCATGCAAGGCCCCAAGCGTCGCCTCCAATCCCGCAAATGGAGAATCACTTAAGAAACCTTGGCCACCATCCAAGCCATCCATTCGCCAAAAAGCCCTGGCCAACCAACGCTCACCATCCGGCCTTAAGTCCACCATCAACCCGACCGTGGCGCCGTAGCGGGCCAACCCCGGGCTGACTTGATCTAAAAAGCCCCCTCTGACATCCGCCAGACTCAACTGCGATAGATCCAAGGCGTCCCCCAATGGGCGAACCAAATCAAGACCATAGACACGAGATAACTCACGGATGGCCTCCTCAATCATGGGATCTTGTAACCACTGAACTTCGAAGTTCTCTTCGATCACCACCCAGACCAATACGCTGGCCCGTTCGCGGCCCCAACGGGGAATGCCTTGCTCGGCAAGCCGTTGATCAATGGCTTGTGGATCAAACTCCACCCGTTCCCTCAGCACCTGCTCGAGCTGACCATCGGCACCCACCAACGCTCGCTCAACCACTTGCCTCGATTGAATTAACTGCCCCAGATCCGCTGAACTCAATCCCAACCGAACGCGGGCATCACTCAGCCCGGTCAACCGAAACAACACTTCATCAAGCGCTCTCAGCTGCGCTTGTGTATCCACCCTTGCTGCCGTCTCCACAGTCGCCTCACCCACATACAAGGAACGAATCAAGGCACTGTGTGCGGCATTTGAAGCCACAAAGGCCAACATCAGCACTGCAACACAGGTCAGTTTTTTTGAAAAGATGGGTGCGTTCATGGCCTTGAAACGATACCATAAGGGCGCTGAATTGGGTCACTGAACATGCCCAACGGCTGAGCCCATCAACCAAAAAGTGACTTTAGCGAACGCCCATGTCATCAAAAACGCCTCTAACTTACCGAGATGCTGGTGTGGATATCGATGCAGGCAACGATCTGGTCGACAAAATCAAACCCAAAGTGTCCCGCACCCACCGCCCGGAGGTCATGGGTGGCTTGGGTGGATTCGGGGGGCTATTTCGGCTGGGCGATCGCTACCAAGACCCTGTATTGGTCTCTGGTACAGATGGCGTCGGCACCAAGCTTTTGCTGGCGCAACAGCATGACCGCCTAGAGCAGATCGGCATTGATCTGGTGGCCATGTGTGTCAATGACATTTTGGTCTGCGGGGCTGAGCCTCTCTTTTTCCTCGATTATTTCGCCTGCGGAAAGCTCGATGTCGACCAAGCCAGCCGTGTGATTGGTGGCATTGCCCAAGGTTGTGAGTTGGCTGGTTGCGCTTTGATCGGCGGTGAGACGGCAGAGATGCCAGACATGTACCCGGCTGGGAAGTTTGACTTGGCAGGATTTAGCGTGGGTGCCGTTGAACGCGCACAAATGATTACAGGCGATCAAATTCAACCAGGCGATGTACTCATCGGCCTGCCCTCAAGTGGCCCGCACAGCAACGGGTATTCCTTGATTCGCCGAGTCATTGAGCGCTCTGGTGATGATTTGCAACAAGAAGTCGACACCGAAGCCATGGGGAAAACGACATTGTTGGATGCACTGCTGGCGCCGACTGAAATCTACGTCAAACCCGTTCTCGATCTGGTCCAGAACTTACCCCAAAGCATCGTGGGCATGGCGCATATTACAGGGGGTGGCCTCACTGAGAACATCATCCGCATTGTGCCCAACGAGTTGGGAATCAGAATCAATACCCATGCTTGGCCCATGCCCGATGTTTTTCAGTGGCTCATGGATGCCGGCAACATCAATATCGAAGAGATGCGTCGTACCTTCAACCTGGGCATCGGCTATGTGCTCATCAGCCGTCCTGGCCAGGCCCAAGCCATCATCGATCACTTAGCGGGCGCTAAGATCCATGCCCACGTGATCGGTGAGGTGGAAACGTGTCAATCACAACACCGCGTTCGTTATCACAATGGCTAAGGAAGGCTCTGTGCGCTTGGCCGTGATGCTTTCAGGCCGAGGCAGCAATTTTGAAGCTCTTCAAACTTTTCTTATCAACAATCAAGGCATCCATGCCCAGATCGTTGGCGTGGTCAGTGATCAACCCACGGCCAAAGGGCTAGACAGAGCTCAAGCATTCGGCATCCCCACGTGGGTGGTGGAGAGAGCAAATCACCCAAGCAAGGAGGCCTTTGAGGCTGAACTTCACTCTGTGCTCCAGTCCCTCACACCAGATTGGGTCGTGTTGGCTGGTTTCATGCGCATCCTCGGTCCCACACTGCTCCAGCCATGGGCAGGAAGGATGATCAACATACACCCCTCTTTGCTGCCACGGCATCGTGGCTTGAACACGCATCAGCGCGTACTGGAGGCCAAAGAGGGTGAGCATGGGGCCAGCATCCATTTTGTGACCCAAGAGCTCGACGGTGGGCCCGTGCTCAGTCAAGTGATGCTGGATGTGGCTACCAATGACACGCCCGATACTTTGGCTGAGCACTTGTTGCCCCTTGAGCATCGATTGATGAAAGCGTCTGTGGCACTATTGGTGAACAAAGCAGTCCAATGCGAAGATGGTGAGATTAAGATCAATGGATGCCCACTTAAAAAGCCCTTGCTATTGGGCCGCGATTTTGATGATTGTGGTGAGCTTGTGGCCAACACCATCTAAAGCCAATCCTGAACCCCCCATCCCTGCTCACCGAGCCACTTATTCTGTCTTCTACAACGATGCCTTGGTGGGTGACATTGAGTTTTTACTGGAAAAAGCCAATGACGCGGTGTGGCACATCAAAACTCAAACGCATGCCGAAACATTCCTTGCCAAAACGCTTGGGAGCGACATCACAGAAGCAGTTCATTTCCTCTGGCAAGAGACAGAGGATGGATGGATGGTTGTACCACTGACCTATCATCAAGTATCACGCGAGCCACTGCGAACACGCTTTTGGCAACATCGCTTTGACTGGACAACACAAACTGCTGAGACACTCACGCATGAGGGCACACAGACCATTGAGCTCATCCAAGGACTGATTGATCCGCTGACCCTTCGCTTGGCTTTGGCCAGCAAGCTCGTCAGTGCCTCCAAAAAGAACTCAGATCAAGATCTTGATTTCACTTTTTGGGTACTGGACCGAGACGACATCGAGTCGCAACAAATGCAACATCGAGGTAAAGAGTCCATTGAAGTGGTCGCAGGTTGCTTTGATACCCTGCACTTTTACAGGCTCAGGAAAGAAGGCTCTGCCAGAAATTATGATGTGTGGGTCAGCGAGGCGAATGCTTGGCTGCCTGTTCGAATGATCCAGCGCGATGGCAGACGTGAAATTAGAATTGAATTGGCCAGCAGCGAGTTGATCAATGGCTCATCAGTGTGCGCCGATCAGGAATGAGGTCTATTTAAAGATTTACCCAGCCGGCAGCCTACGAATCGACGCACCCAACTGACCGAGTTTTTCTTCGATGTTCTCATAGCCTCGGTCGATGTGATAAACCCGATCCACCACGGTTGTGCCTTGAGCCACCAAACCAGCCAGCACCAAACAGGCAGAAGCACGAAGATCGGTGGCCATCATGGGAGCGCCCGTCAATTGCTCGCGGCCACGGATGATGACGGTGTTGCCTTCGATTTGCATGTCAGCACCGAGTCTTTGCAACTCAAGCACATGCATAAATCGATTCTCAAATACGGTCTCGATGACCACACCGGTTCCCTCTGCCACTGCGTTTAGGGCCGTAAATTGTGCTTGCATGTCAGTTGGGAAACCTGGATAGGGTGAGGTAGAGACATTCACTGCCGTTGGCCGACGGCCGCTCATATCAAGCTCCACCCAGTCCTCACCCTCTGTGATGGTGGCTCCGGCCTCTTTGAGCTTGTCGATCACGGCATCCAATGTATCGGGCCTCACGTTGACCACCCGCACCCGACCGCCCGTCATGGCAGCTCCGACCAAAAATGTGCCCGCCTCAATCCGGTCTGGAATAACGCGGTGGTCATAGCCTCCCAATGCATCCACACCATCGACCACAATCCGAGTGGTCCCATGCCCTGTAATCTTGGCGCCCATCGAAATCAGGCATTCAGCCAGATCCACCACTTCAGGCTCTTGGGCAGCATTCTCGATGATGGTGCGCCCCTCGGCCAAAGTCGCAGCCATCAAAATATTCTCGGTACCCGTCACGGTCACGCCTTCCATGACCACCCTTGCACCTTTCAGACGATCGGCCTTGGCATGGATGTAGCCGCCACTGACTTCGATCTTTGCCCCCATGGCGGCCAAGCCTTTCAAATGCATGTTCACAGGCCTAGCACCAATCGCACAGCCACCGGGCAAGGATACTTTGGCCTCGCCACTTCTTGCCAGCAACGGACCCAGCACCAAAATGGAGGCGCGCATGGTTTTTACAAGCTCATAGGGCGCTACCTGCGTGGTTAAGGTGGCTGCATTCAAGCCCACCTCAAACCCCTCCCCCAGCGAGATCTCAACGCCCATTTGGCCCAACAGTTCAATGGTGGTGGTCACGTCTTTTAGATGGGGAACACCCGCCAAGCGGCATGGAGACGAGGTCAGCAAAGAAGCCATCAAGATGGGCAAGACCGCGTTCTTCGCCCCTGAGATTTCAACCGTCCCTTCGAGCCTGTGCCCGCCTTCGATTTCAATGCGCGCCATATCAGACCACCTCGCCTGGGGTTTTCAAATCAAGGGTCAAGGCATGGATTTCACGTCCCAGCGCCTCGCCGACTTCTGCAATCAAGGCAGCATGCACCATTCGGTGGCGCTGAAGCCTAGATTTCCCCTCAAATACGGCACTGACCACACGGGCGCTGAAGTGCACCTCGTCATCTGAATGAACAGCCACACTGGCCTCGGGGAATGCTTGTAGAATGATGGCTTGTATGGTGTCAGCTTGCATGATGGCACTTCATTGAATGTTCAAACGAGCCCAAAGTGTAACCGATCCATTGATTAGACCGCGCACAGATGAGCCAAGCATCACCGAAAAACATCCACTCAGCAGGAGCCGCCTGACGCCATGCTAAGTCAAGTACTGATTGCAGGGGTGCAACTGGCCGCAGGTTTTGTATTGCTGATTTGGGCAGCAGATCGGCTGGTGGCTGGGAGTTCTGCGCTCGCTGTGCACTTTGGGATCTCGCCATTGGTGATTGGCATCACCCTGGTGGGCTTCGGTACCTCAGCCCCTGAAATGGTGGTCTCAGCCATCGCATCGCTGGAAGGCAACCCATCCTTGGCCATTGGCAATGCACTGGGCTCCAACACAGCCAACATTGGGCTGATCTTGGGTCTCACTGCCATCATCTATCCTCTATCCATTCAAAGAACCACCATGCGGCGAGAGTTTCCAGCACTGCTCATCGTTATGGCAGTGACCGCGTTGATGATGCTCAACTTGGCATTCTCTCGCATCGAGGGTGTGGTCTTACTACTGGGCTTGGCGGGCTTGGTGGTGTTTATGGTGGTCTACAGCAAACGACTGCCGCAAGAAGACCCACAACTGGAGCATCTCACAGAAGAGATTCCGGTGGCCATGAAAAACAGCACCGCCGTGGTTTGGACACTGGTTGGCATCGTTGTTCTGCCTGTGGCCGCACATATTCTGGTCACTGGTGCAGTCTTACTGGCCACCCTAGCTGGGGTATCGGAAGCGGTGGTGGGCTTGACTGTCGTGGCCCTAGGCACCAGCCTTCCTGAGCTTGCTGCCGCTGCTGCCAGTGCCTTGAAAAAAGAAGACGATCTGGCCATTGGCAACATTCTAGGCTCCAACATTTTCAATTTACTTGGCGTCTTGGGGATCTCTGCTTTTATTGCGCCCATGGCCATTGAACCTGACCTGGTCAGACGCGATCTGTTGGTGATGTTTGCCATAACTGGGCTGCTGGCCATGCTGGTCTGGCGACGAACGGGCATTGGGAAGATCACGCGCCTGAGTGGTGCAGTGTTACTGACCTTCTTTGTCGCGTATCAGGTCTGGATCATACACTCTGCACTGACCGGCCATTAAGCGCTACACTTTAGACCGTGACCGATAAGCATCCATCCAAGAATCGAAAGCTCGATCAGGCTGAGATCCTGGCCAGCGCCCGAGCGGTCATTGAGACTGAGCGCCAAGCCATTGGGGCGCTGGTTGACAGACTTGATCAGTCTTTTCTGGAAGCTGTGGACTGCCTATTGGGCTGCCAGGGGCATGTGGTGGTCACCGGCATGGGCAAATCAGGCCACGTTGGTCATAAAGTGGCCGCCACACTGGCCTCCACTGGCACACCATCGTTTTTCGTCCATCCGGCCGAAGCCAGCCACGGGGACTTGGGCATGATCCGCGCTGCCGATGTTGTGCTGGCATTGTCCAACTCAGGAGAAACCGAAGAAATTGTTCGATTGATCCCCATCATCAAGCGGATGTCGATCCCCCTAATTGCCATCACTGGACAGCCGACTTCAACGCTTGCACAACATGCAAAAGCTCACCTCAATGCCAGCGTGGATAAAGAAGCCTGCCCTTTGGGCCTGGCGCCCACCGCATCGACTTCGGCTCAATTGGCGATGGGAGATGCGCTGGCCTTGGCGGTAGCACAAGCACGTGGCTTTACCAGTGATGACTTTGCAAGATCACACCCTGGTGGCACTTTGGGTCGACGCCTGCTGATCACCATCGAAGATGTGATGCATCACGGTGATGAGCTACCCCAAGTCAATGAAGCAGCCTCAGCCGCTGACGCGATCGTCGAGATGACTCGATCAAGGCTTGGAATGTGCGCTGTTGTTAACGAAGAAAAGATTGTGTTGGGAGTGATCACCGATGGCGATCTTCGGCGCCACATAGATCAAATTGCAAACATCCATAGTCTGCCTGCGACCACACTGATGACACCCAACCCACAAACCATTGAGCGACATGAATTGGCGGTGGTGGCTGTTGAGCTGATGCAGTCGAAGCGAATCCAGGGTTTATTGGTCACCGATGGCCATGGCCGATTAGAAGGTGCGTTGAACTTCCAAGATCTACTCCAAGCAGGTGTGGTATGAGTGATACTGACATTCGTCTGGTGGTTTTTGATGTGGACGGTGTACTCACGGATGGACGGCTGTACTTGACCGATCAAGGCCATGAAATCAAAGCTTTCCACTCGCGCGATGGCTTAGGCCTTAAAGCGTTGATGTCCGTTGGCATTGAGGTTGCCGTGATCACAGCCAGAAACGCGCCTTTGGTTGACCAAAGAATGCGCGAGCTTGGAATCAAGCACTACATCAAGGGCACAGAAGACAAGGCCACCGCCCTCAATCAATTGGTCGAAACACTGGGCATTCCACCATCCCAAATGGCCTATGTCGGAGATGACTTGGTCGACTGGCCCGCCATGCGCCAATGCGCTCTGAAGTGCGTGCCAGCCGATGGTGATGCTTGGATGAAGACCAAAGCCGACTATGTCACCCAAGCCAACGGTGGGCAAGGTGCTGCGCGCGAGGTGGCAGAAAAGATTTTGGCTGATCAAAATCTATTGGATGCGTGGCGAGCGAGATTTCAGTGAACCGACGCATCATCATCACTGCAAGCTTGGCTTTGGTGATTGTCTTTTTAATGCGGTGGTGGATGCCGACAGATCGAAGTGTCCGAAGCATCCCCAGCTTACCCGATGCTCGCTTTGACTACACCTTGAAAGACTTTCGATCTGAGTTTTTCAATTCCGATGGTGACCTTGAATGGATCATTGCCGCGCCTTTGCTGACCCATGACTCAACCATGAAGCAGGCGATCATTCAGTCACCTACGATAGACATCGATCCGCAGCAACAGAACTGGCGGGCCACAGCTCAACAAGCCATTATTTATCGCAATGAGGATGAGGTTGAATTGGTGGGCGATGTGGTGATTGAAAAGGCTCTGCCATCAGGCCTTCGAGTCATAAAAACACAGCGCTTACATCACGATCGACGTCAGCGTACAATCATAGCGAACGAGGCGGTTGAGATGCATGAACCCAATGCTAAGATCCGCGCTGGGGGTCTCGTCGTTGATCTCAACACCAATACCATGGAGTTTCTGAATCGTGTGCAAGGTGAAATATTTATCGGTGATCGCTCTGTTGGCGATCCTCCCACTGCTCGCCAACAGTCAAACTGAACCCGCGACGCCTAGGCAAAATGAGCCGATTCAGATTGATGCTGAAAGCGGGGAGTATGATAACCGCATCAATGCCTATAAGTTATTTGGCAATGTACGCATCACCCATGGTCAATTGACAGTGACAGCAGACGAAGGCTTCGCCTACCAGACCGCTGGAGAGGATGAGCGCGTGGAGCTCTTTGGTCAGCCCACTCAGTGGACGATGACCATGGAAGACGGCAGTCAAGCCACTGGTCAATCAGATCAGATTGTTTACAATCTCAGTCAAAATATCATCACCATGATCGGCAATGCCCGGGTGCAAGACAATCGTGGCACGTTCACTGGCGCTCGACTGACATACAATCTAGAGACCGAGAAGACCGAAGGCGAAGGTGGCGTGCAAGTCGTGATAGACCCCACTAAGCCTTGAGGCACCCTCTTCCAAACGTGAGATGATCAAACTGTGTTAGAAGCCAAACACCTGAGCAAACGATACCGAGGACGAGAAGTCGTCCAAGATGTCTCCTTGATGGTTGATCATGGCGAGATCGTTGGCCTGCTTGGGCCCAACGGCGCTGGCAAGACCACGACTTTTTATATGGTGGTCGGCTTGGTGCCCGCTGATGGCGGCAGCATCACGCTAGAGGGCCATGACCTTACCCACGCCAACATGCACCAAAGAGCACGTCAAGGACTGGGTTATTTGCCTCAAGAGGCTTCAATTTTTAGAAAACTCAGTGTTTCAGATAACATTCTGGCCATCTTGCAGCTGAGAAAAGACCTAACGCATGATCAGCGAGAAGCAGAACTGGCCAGACTCATGGATGAGTTTCATGTCACTCATTTGGCGGATCAAATGGGCATCTCACTGTCAGGGGGTGAACGCCGACGGGTCGAAATCGCTCGTTGTTTGGCCAGCAACCCTAAATTTATCTTGCTGGATGAGCCATTTGCTGGTGTAGATCCTATTTCTGTCGGAGAGATACAACAAATCATCCGGCAATTGTCAGAAAAAAACATTGGCGTCCTCATCACCGATCACAACGTCAGAGAGACGCTTGGCATTTGTCATCGCGCTTATATCATCAGTGAGGGTCGGGTATTGACGCAAGGAAGTCCTGAGGATGTTTTGGCTGATGATAAAGTCCGTCAGGTTTACTTGGGCAATGAATTTAAACTCTAATCACGCATAGGCATCATGCCAGCGAGCCCCAAACTCCACCTTAAACAACAAAACCGTCTGCTGCTCGCACCTTCGGTCAGACATGCCTTGGGCATGATGCAACTGACCAGACTAGAGCTTATCGATCACATCAAAGAGGTCGCTGAGACCAATCCTTTGGTCGACATGGATGTCACTGCTCCTTTTGAACCCAATGCCTATGATCACGGCCCCTATGCTGGCCACTCAGGACATGATGAGGGTATTCAACTTGAACACTGGATCAGTCAGCCCCTTGATCTTCGTGATCATCTTCGCTGGCAGATCAACCTTCTTGGCTTAACTCCAGCCGAGCATCACTTGGTGTTGGCTCTGATTGAGCACATTGATGATCAGGGCTTATTGACTGGCTCTATAGAAGAGGCAACCGATTTATTTCAGAGCAATGAACCAAGGCTGGGCATCACGGACAAAGATGTAAAAAGAGCATTGAGCTACATTCAAAAACTAGACCCCATTGGCGTGGGTGCGACCAGTCGCCAAGAGAGCCTGATCATTCAACTTCAAGCAAGATATGGCCATCACCCGCAGTTTCCCCTGGCTCACCGACTGCTGGCCCAAGGCTTGGATGGGTTGGCAAAGACCGACATCACTGCCTTTTCCCAAAAACTGGACCAACCAGTCAGTGACATTCGCCAAGCCTTTAAACTGATCCAAACCTTATCCCCCTATCCAGCCTCATCCTTTGAGTCTCTCACTGAGCAGCGCATCGTACCGGATGTCTATGTGTTCCCAAGCAGTGAGGGTCAAAACCAATGGCAAATTGTGGTCAATCACTCTTATCTGCCCTCACTGTGCATCAACACGACCTATTCGGCTGTGATTGGCCAAACCAGAGACAGGGATAGACAATACCTGAAGGATAAACTCGCCGAGGCCAGATCCTTGATCAGCGCGATTCAGCTGCGGCAACAAACCTTGGCTCGCCTCACCTGGGCCCTGGTGACTTACCAAAGTGGATTTCTGGTCAATGGCCCAAAGTCTTTGAAACCTCTAACCCAAGTACAGGTGGCTAACCAGCTGGGGCTCCATGTCTCGACCATCTCACGTGTAGCACGCGGCAAATACGCGCAAACACCCCAAGGTTTGATAGAGCTCAAGCGCTTTTTTTGCCGGGGGGCGGTGCAGACAGATCAGCAATCCATCTCCAGCATGTCTGTAAAAACTCATATCAAATCTATCATTGATTCTGAGAATGAGTCGACTCCATTATCGGATGAAGCCATCGCCTCCCGCCTCAGGGGCAAAGGGGTTAAAATTGCCAGACGAACGGTCACTAAATACCGAGAACAACTTGGCATTGCTGACTCGAGAGTGCGACGCAACCAAAAGACTTGGATGTGAGCTTGCCAGTCGCTAGAGACATCCGCATGAATTGATGTAGGACCAGTGGGAGAGGAGAAAACCGATGCAAATAGAAGTTTCAGGGCAAAATGTGGAAATCACCGAGGCACTGAAAAGCTACGTGACTGAAAAGACACAGCGAATCCAGCGCCACTTTGAAAATTTGACCTCAGCGCATGTGGTTCTCAAGCTTGATAAGCTCGTGCATGTTGCTGAGGGCACCATACATGTGGGCGGAAAACCCAATCCAGTCCACGCTGAGGCCAGTGCACAAGATATGTATGCAGCGATTGATGAACTGATGGACAAATTAGACCGTCAAGTTCGCAGGCACAAAAGCAAAGTCACCGACCATCACCGCTAACTTGAGTCCCTACCCATGCAACTGGCTGATGTTCTAACGGTAGACCGCATTCAACTGGATCTGACGGTCTCCAGCAAGAAGACGCTGTTAGAAAAAATGGCCAGTTTGCTGGCTAAGGATGCAAGCAGCGCCTCTGAGCGGGAAATCTTTGAAAGCCTGTGTCAAAGGGAGCGTTTGGGCTCAACTGGCTTAGGGGGTGGCGTTGCCATTCCACATGGACGAAATACCCACCAAAAAGACATTGTGGGTGCCGTTATTCGGCTTAAAAAACCCATTCAATTTGATGCGCCTGATCATGAGCATGTCGATGTATTTTTTGCCATGGCCATACCCGACGAGTGCAGCGATGCGCACCTTAAATTACTGGCGGACTTGGCAGCGTACTTTAAAAATGCCGAGCAACTTGATTTCGTGCGCAATGCGCGCTCTGCTGATTGCATCCTAGACCTGTTCAGTCATGCCGAGTAATGCGCCGCAGGTATTAATCATCACAGGCCTGTCGGGAGGCGGGAAGTCCAGTGCGTTAGACGCCTTAGAGGACCTTGGTTTTTATTGCGTTGATAACCTTCCTGGCCCATTGCTGGAAGGCATGGTTGCCGAGGTCAAGGGACAGCCTCAACGCTATCCACGCGTGGCCATTGGGATGGATGTCCGCATGGGAGAACAAGGACTGAAAGATGTTGTTCATACGCTGGACAAACTCTCTGCAGATCTCAATGTCACCTTGATTTTTATTGAGGCACACAATGATGTTTTGATGCGCCGGTTCAGTGAAACGAGAAGACGTCATCCCCTGATTGGTGCTTCTGGGCTGAGCAGTGCCGTCGAGCAGGAGCGAAGGCTTCTTGATCCAATTCGGCAACGTGCTGAAGAGATCATCGATACATCCGAAAATAACATTCACCAATTGCGGCACAAGATTTGGCGTTTAGCAGGTCAACCCACAGATCCAAGCATCCCTAACATTGTCATCGAGTCTTTTGCCTTCAAAAAAGGCGTACCTCGCGAGATCGATTTCTTATTTGATGCTCGAGGGCTCCCTAACCCTCACTGGGACAAAACGCTGCGCCCCATGGACGGCAGAGATGCTGCTGTGATTGAGTGGCTTCAGTCACACCCAGAAGTGGAGTCTTTCAAACAGGATCTGCTTGGGTTTATCAGCAAATGGATCCCCAGCCTCGCCAGTGGTCAACGGAGTTTATTGACCATCGCCATTGGGTGCACAGGCGGTCAGCATCGATCTGTTTATTTGGCTGAATCGCTGGCAGAGGCACTCACTGCCCACGGCATGGAAGTTAAGACCTTTCATCGGGAATTGGTCTAGCCCCCGAAAGACGTTTGCAAGGTCAGCTGGTGACTTGGTCTCTGATGTAATCTGCTTTCAGCGCCCAAGCCGGGATCTTTTCAGACCTGAGTGCCAGTGCACGGATACTAGAGGGCATGATGGTGGCATCGATGGTCACATTTGCTCTGGCCAGCAAATCATTGAACACTTCTTCATACACACTGAGCCCATCCCCCACCACAGCAAGCTTTCCTGACACCATGGGCAGCTCCAGCGCTCTGGGACTGGCAACGCGCGCCTCGCCATGAGCCCGACACACACCGTTACGCTTTATTTCAAAGAGCTGGGTATACACTTCCCCCATTCTGGCATCCATCACCACCCACGCCCAGTCAACGCCCACAACCGCACTGGCCACATTCAATAGGCTGGACACAGGATAAATGGGCAAACCATGGGCCAATGCTAGGCCTTGAACTGAGGCCAGACCAATTCTCAAGCTACTAAACCCCCCAGGCCCTGTCCCGACCACCAAACCATCAAGCTTGGAAAAATTCAAACCCGCTTTTTTAACCAGTGCCTCGGCGGTCGGCAGCAATACACGTGAGTGAACTTGACTCGCCTGAATCTCCTCACTGAACATCTTGCCATCCGTCTCTAAGGCAACAGAACAGACATCGGTGGCAGTCTCAAAAGCCAAAAGATTCATTTACGACTCACCAGATTGATCCATTTGATCATATAAGAAATCAATGGTCTCTTGCACCGATGCCGCTTCTCTCATGGGGGGCAAACTTTTCAAAAATAGCCGCCCATAAGGACGCGTTTTTAAGCGTCGATCGCCAATGACCAGCACCCCAAAATCCTCGGCCTGCCGAATCAGTCTGCCCGCACCTTGCTTTAGACTCAACACGGCATTAGGGAGCTGTACGGTGGCAAATGCACGCTCGCCTCGCGCCTCTGCTGCCTTAACCGTTGCCTCTAAGATGGGATCATCAGGGGGCGCGAATGGCAATTTATCGATCACCACCACACTCAGCGATATGCCTGGCACATCCACCCCCTCCCAGAAACTTTGTGCACCCAACAAGACACTGTTGGGTTGGCTTAGGAAGCGATCCAACAAGACCCGCCGGGTGGCTTCTTCTTGGACCTGAAGATTAAAGTCTGTGTGGGCTCTAAGCCAAACTGCCGCTTGGCGGAGCGCACGATGAGAGGTAAAAAGCAAAAAGGCACGTCCTTGGCTGGCTTTGAGCAAGGGGGTGACTTCTTGCAATAAGGCTTCGGTATGATCTGGCGACGAGGGATCCGGCACTTGAGTGGGAATCCATAGACGTGTTTTTTCAGCGTAATCAAAAGGTGTGGGCACTGTCAGCTCACGACATCGCTCGAGCCCAAGGCGCTGGGTAAAATGATCAAAATGCCCTGCCACAGCCAAGGTGGCAGAGGCCATGATCCACGTCGCTGGTGTCTGGGCTCGGATTGCCTGTAAGGGCGAGGCAATATCCAGAGGTGTCAGATGCAAAGAAAAACGCCCCTGACGATTCGAGAACCAACGGATGTGCTCGTGGTCGCCAGCCAAAAAATCACCCAAACTTTGCTCTAATACGGTGGCCCTTTCTGCACACTGAGCCAAATCTCGAGATTGCTCGCTTAAGGGCAGCAGAGCTTGTTGCAGGTCTCTGAGCTTCTTAATCAAATGCTCGAGTGCAGGTATGCTCGCTTTGATCTTAATGAATTCGCCTTTGGCAGGATAGTCAACAAACCCGCTCATCGTCTGATCGACGGCGACACGAACTGCCTCAGCTGGCTTTTTAATGATTGAGAGCACGCCTTGGGTATTCCCTGCCGCCACCAACGCATCTCGCACCAATTCTCTTATTTGCCAAGCACTGACGGCTTTGGAGAAAAAACGCATGGCTGTCTCTGGAATCTGATGCGCCTCATCTATCACCACTGCATCAGCCCCTGGTAACACCTCCCCGAACCCTGTCTGCTTTAATGACAAGTCCGCAAAAAGGAGGTGGTGATTGACCACCACCAAATCTGCTGCCTGTGCCTGCCTGCGAGCACTGACCACATGACACTGCGAGAAGGCCGGGCACTCACTGCCCAAACAGTTGTCCTGTGTCGAGGTGACCCAAGGCCACACACCTGAATCCGTGCCCACCGATTCAAGCTCTGCAACATCTCCGCTGGTGGTGTGCCTAGACCAGGCTTCGACCGCCGAGAAATCCTCGGCCCACGGACCATTTTTTATCGACTCATCTTCGCTGTACTGTGCTAAACGATGCAGGCACAAGTAGTTTGAGCGCCCCTTTAAAAGGGCCACTTTTTTCTCGATGCCCAAGGCACGCATGGCCAGTGGCAAGTCACGGCCGAATAACTGGTCTTGAAGATTAAGCGTGCCGGTAGAAATGATGGCTTTTTCAGTGTGCATTAAAACAGGCAATAAATAGGCCAAGGTTTTACCTGTGCCTGTGGCTGCCTCGATCACCAAGTCGGTCTGATCGGCCAAGGCATCTTCGATGGCCTCAGCCATGGCCTGTTGTCCTGGACGAGGCGTGAATCGCCCAATGAGCTCAGAGAGCTGGCCCGATGGTCCGAGGATGTCTGTAAGTGTCATCACCAAGCAGAAGCAACGCTAGAAGCGCTCAGGCCTTGAACGCTCACACAAAGCCACCCGAGCCTCGGCCTTCGCCGCTTCATTGTCCTCATTGAGTTGCTGATACGCCACACTCAAAGCTCGGTGGTTTCTTTTACACAACTGACCCAGCCTGGGCCCCAACTCAATCGACCTCAAGGCCAGCGTCCGAGCCTCAGCCCATTGGCCCTGCAAAAGCCTGACCTCAGCCAGTTGCTGCAAGATATCAGGCGCATCTGGTTCAATCACCAAAGCCTCCTCCAAGAGCTCGACAGATCGCTGGTAAGCCCTGCTTCGCTCTGCCAGCAGCGCCTGTTGCATCAGGTCCGTCACGATGGGGTTTCGGAGGCCATAGATCTGCAGACCTTGATTCGTATCTTGGCCCACACCCCGAATCTGATCTGCCAAACTCAAGCGCTTGTGGGCAGACCCCTGACAGCCGGCCAGAACCACCATCAGGGCCATCAAGCTTAAGCATGGGTAGAGACTTCTTGGTTTCATAACAGCCGATTTGGGTTAATTCATCGCTTGCAGTATAGCCCACCCTTTGAGCCCACTTGGCGCTTGAACCATCGTCACGACTAGCCCAGAGCCTCTTACCCGTGCCCATCAGGGTGATGACTGGCGTCTTGGAGGTTTCCGATATAATGAGCTATTTATTGTCGGGCTTTTGGGGCAGTGGTCAGATCATGACAGCCCTGCCTTTAAAACAGTGTGGTGCGTGTGCAGACAAGCCAAAATAAGCCAACAGCTGGGAAAAGCATGACCCCGATGACATGGTCTGTGGTGTGCCTGCCTAACGCACAAGGAAGGCTGGATACAGATTGGCTTGATGCGCTTCGGGCATTGGGACCTCATCACATCTACACCACACATCGCTTGGCTGAGGCTCATGGTCTGAGCCCTCTCCCCACACTTAACCTAAAAAATCCGCAAAAACTGACAACGCTCGCCCAGTCCATAGACACACCCACACTGGTCTTACGGAGTGGCCTGCGCCTACCGCCTTATTTGATCGCACGCATGGCTTTGATCAAAGACCCCGATCAGTGGCCACAGGTCTTGGCTTTCATGGGCAATTATGCTGATGCACTCAATCCGCTCTCTGGGCTGGCAGGCGCCATTGAAGGTGAGGAAGTCGATGGCCTGGTCTGGAATGTGTCTCAAGTGCAATGGGGCAGCATTGAGCCTGAGCTTGAACCCCAAATAGAGGCAGCTTGGCTTTGGCCGGTGACACGCAATACACCCAGCCCTGGCCCTCAAAGCCTGGCGATCACAGACCTTGGCTTTGTGTATGACCCCGACAGACCGCTGATGAGCTCAGCCCCACTGAGCCCACTGGTAGAGGGTGCCTTGGGCATCATCCAAGGGAATTTGCAGGCATTGATCGACGCGGGTCATCGCGCTTTAAGTTACGTTGGCTTGGATGACAAACCAGTCACACTTCACATCTCACATGACTGGGGTGGTGGCATCGCGCGTTGGATTGGGGATGTAAGACGCCATGATGGGCATGGGCACCATTTGGTGCTTGCCTCAGTGGCCCCTCCCGATGCTCGACAATATGGGCATGAACTGGCTTTGTACGCCGATGGCCCAGGACACGCCAAGATTCAGGGCTTTGGGCTTGCGCCTGTCATCGCAGACACGGCACTGACCCATGCGGGTTATGCCTCCTATCTAGACTGGCTCATCAAACGCTTTGGTGTGGATCGGATCATCGTTTCATCCCTGATTGGCCACAGTTTGGATTGTCTCCGTCAGCCTGTGCCCACTGCCGAGGTGCTGCATGACTTCTATCCCGCCTCACCCGCATTGGATGTTGATCCCCTAAAGTACTTAGACGAGCAAGGTTCACTCAATTTGGCTTCGTTGATTCACGATCACCAAGCCACATTTAAGTTTATCCAGACAGATGCTGGCCATTGGCAGACACTCAGAGACCAATGGCATGAAGCCATTCAAAGCAATGACGTTAAGTTGATTGCGCCGGCCGCGCATGTCGGTCAGCGCTGGCAGACGCTCTTCGCTCAAAGCCTGCCAGCCATCCATGAAATTCCACATGGATTTGAATGCCCGGCTGAGTGGAAAGGGTCAACACCGATTCCACCGCGCCCCATCCAGCCAGATGAGCCACTGTCTTTGGTATGCATTGGCAGACTGTCAAGGGGCAAGGGACTGAACCGCTTGGTGAGCATAGCCAAGCATTTTGGTGACCGAGTCCACTTTCATGTCATTGGTGGTGGCTTTGATGCCATGTCATTGTTTGGCATGTCCAACATCAATGTTGTCTTAGATTTTGACCAGGCCTCTTTGCCCAGAAAAGTCGCCGATGCCAGGCCACATGGTGCACTGTTCTTATCTCGTGTGCCTGAGACTTGGAACTATGTGCTCAGTGAGGCACGGTGCATGGGTCTTAGGGTCATGGCACCCAAACTGGGTAGCTTTGAGCAAAGACTAAGCCATGGCGAAACAGCACTCTTGTACCGCCCTGATACTGAAGGCGCGATCGAGCTGATTGAACAACTGTTACAAGGGTCGCTGGTCTGGCCAAATAGCGATAACAAGGCCAATGAGCCAAACATGGCACAAGCACTTGAGGCCTATAACGGAGTGATAGGCAATATCGACAATGGTCCTGTGCTCAGCCCCGCGCCAAATGAGCCCAGAAGACTGCTCGGTCACCTTACCCACTCTCACCAAGCGGCCATCCATGAGCTCCATAAGATCGAGTCACAGACCCAAACCTTACACGCCAAAATCATTGAACAGGCGCAATGGCTTGCGCGTCTGGATAGGACCATTAAGGAGCGCACAGATTGGGCGCTCAGCATTGACCGAGCGTTGAAGGACCGTGACTTTGAACTGCAACAGCAACGCCAAGTCAATCATGAGTTGACCCATGAGCTCTCACTGGTCAGCGAGACGAAGCGCTACTTAGAAGCATTGAAGGCACAGGTGACAGCCATTGAGGCCGAGCGCGACCAAGCCAGAAGAGCGCACTTAGATGTCTATCAACAACTCACTCAGCTACAAGGTCAATACCAGAGCCTGGATGAGCAACTGGCGGTGATCTTACAAAGTAAGTCGTGGCGCATCACTCGCCCCCTTCGAGCTTTTGTGAGGATTTTGACTGCTCTAAATCAAAGAAAAGCGTGGCATCCCATGAATTGGTCGCGTCAAGCCAAAAGGCTCATCCACGCGCTGCGCGTTCATGGTTGGCGCACCACCTTCGAGGCCCTACAACACCATCGCCCTGTCATCACAGACACCATCGGACAGGTGGCGCCTGTCGAGCATCCAAAAGAAGATGAGATCCCTGAACCCATTCGGTTTGAACGGCAAATCAGCCAAGGTGATGCCATCACCATCAGCATCATCATTCCTGTCTATAACAACCTTCCCTATACCGCTCGCTGCCTGAGTAGCCTCCTAGCGCATGACGATCAGCAAGCCTTTGAGATCATCGTGGTCGATGATGGCTCGACTGACGGCACACCAGAATTCCTCGCTGCCTGCGCTGGCATCCAAGTCATCACCAATCAAGAAAATCTCGGCTTCATCGGCAGTTGCAATGCAGGAGCCAGCAAGGCAAAGGGTGAGTACTTGGTCTTTTTGAATAACGATACCCAAGTGACCAAAGGCTGGCTCAAAGCGCTGATGAGCCCCTTCTGTGATCCCCGAACAGGCATTGTTGGCGCTCGATTGGTCTACCCGAGCGGGGAACTGCAAGAGGCAGGTGGCATTATTTTTAACGACGGCTCTGGCTGGAATTATGGGAGACTCGGGCCCTCCAACACCTCACGGGTGCAATTTATCTGTGAGGCCGACTATGTGTCAGGTGCCTGTTTGGCCATACGCAAAGACCTCTTTGACGAACTCGATGGTTTCGATCAACATTACGCACCGGCCTACTACGAAGACACCGACCTGTGCTTTAAAGTCAGAGCACTGGGCCTTCGGGTGATCTATCAACCCAACTCGACCGTGATCCATTTTGAGGGCATCAGCTCTGGAACATCCGAGGCCTCTGGCACCAAGCGATATCAGGCGATCAATCGAGAAAAATTTAAGGCTCGCTGGGCGGATACGCTGAAGCAGCATCCTGAGCCTGTGCCTGGACCCCAAGCCACCGTCTTGATTGAGCAGGCCAGACATCATCGCACCAAAGGCCATGTATTGGTCATCGATGCTGTCACCCCGCAACCAGATCATGACTCTGGCTCGGTCCGCATGCTTGCCATGCTGGAGTTGATGATTGAGATGGGTTATCGAGTCAGTTTCATGCCCATCAATCTGGCCTGGGATGGCGCCTACTCGCAAGCCCTCCAAGACCGAGGCATTGAGGTGATTCGCCATCCAGAAACAGCATCTCCAAAAGCTTGGTTACAAACCTATGGCGCCCTGCTCGACTGGGTGATTGGCAGTCGTTATTACGTTCTAGATGATGTCATTGCAGACATCAAAGCTCATTGTCCCAAAGCAAAAATTGCCTTCGATACCGTCGATCTCCATTTCTTACGTGAGCAACGCAAAGCTGAGTTAGAAAATAACCAAGACTTGGCTAAGGCAGCCAAGCTGACCGAAAGAAAAGAGCTGACATTAATTGAGAAAAGTGATGTGACGTTGGTGGTCAGCCCTGTTGAGAAAAGCATTCTTAATGAGATGACACCTGATGCCAAAATAACTGTGTTATCCAACATCCACAGCATTGAAGCCAATGTGGCGCCCTACGACAAGCGTCAAGGCGTCATGTTTGTTGGTGGATTCCAACATCCGCCGAACGTTGATGCGGCCCGGTGGCTCATTGATGAGATTTTGCCGGAACTGATCCGACTGGAACCTGGCATCGAGCTTCATCTCATTGGCAGCCGAATGCCCGAGTGGCTTCAAGCCATTAGAACGCCAGGGCTTAAAAATCACGGCTTTGTCGAAGACATCACACCGCTTCTGCACCAATGTCGGGTCTCGGTGGCACCCCTTAGGTATGGTGCGGGCGTTAAGGGCAAAGTCAATCAGGCCATGGCGTATGGTCTGCCTGTGGTGGCCACCTCTTGCGCGGCCGAGGGGATGTATGTTGCCGATGGCATCGATATCTTGGTCGCTGATGATACGACGGCTTTTGTCAGTCAGATCCTGAGGGTCTATCGAGATGAATCCCTGTGGTCTCAACTCTCTAAGAATGGCCAAAAAAATGTCGAGAAACACTTTTCACGACAAGCGGCTGGCAGCGTGCTGAAAAGCATGCTATCTCAAACGTCGAGCAGATAACACACCCTCAATACCTTGTAAGCGGGATAGCAGCGTCGATAGCTGGTCGAAGTCGCTGACTTGGACCGTTAGAGTGATCTCAACAGCATCAGGGTCTTCTTGAGGCTGCCCCTGTAGGGCAGTGATGTTGGCGTTTTCAGTCGACATCACCATGCCAATGTCTTTAATGAGACCGCCGCGGTCCCAAGCCTCGATCACAATCTTAACTGGGTAACGGTCATTGGCTTGGTTGCGCCAGCGAACAGCCAATACACGCTCAGGGTGCTGGCGTTGCAGGTTTAGGAACTGACGGCAGTCGGCTCGATGCACGCTGACCCCGCGTCCGCGTGTAATGTACCCTGCAATCTCATCCCCTGGCACAGGCTGACAGCAACGGGCCATTTGGTGCATCAAATTGCCAATTCCCTCGATTTGGATATCGTCTTTGGCTCGAGATGAGGCAGGCAATGGGCGTACCGGTACCGAAAGCGAGGGCGCCTGTTTGGCCATGAGTTTTCGCTCAACGGCTCGGGCCACTTGCGAAACGGTCAGATCGCCACAACCCACGCCCACGTAAAGCTCGTCTATGGTGTTGAAATTAAAAGTAGCGACCACCCCACTCAGCTCAGATGAATCAATGTCCAAGCGCTTTAGCTCGGCTTCTAAGGCACTGCGACCGGCGGCTAAGTTCTCATCATGGTTGGCTTGCTTGAACCATTGGCGCACTTTAGAACGCGCTCTGGCACTTCTGATGTAGCCCATTTTGGGCAACATCCAATCTCTAGACGGCCTGGCCTCCTTGGCCGTGAGTATTTCAACCCGATCACCATTTTCCAGTGTCGTGGTTAAAGGCACAATTCTGCCATTGACACGCGCGCCACGGCATCGATGGCCTACTTCCGTGTGAATAAGATAGGCAAAGTCCAAAGGTGTTGCCCCTGCCATCAGATCTTTCACTTCCCCTGTCGGCGTTAAGACATACACCCGGTCTTCGCTGGTGATGTTCTCAAAACCCTCCAAGATCGCCTGATCATCGGTCTCAGATCCCTCAAACAGCTGACGCATCATCCCAATGCGCTTTTCTAAGTGTGCATCCCTGGGACCCCCTTCTTTGTAACGCCAGTGCGCGGCCACCCCGAGTTCTGCGTGCTGATGCATCTCATGCGTTCTGATTTGCACCTCAATGATTCGCCCACCTTGGCCAACCACGGCAGTATGAAGTGATTGATATAAGTTGGCCTTGGGATTGGTGATGTAGTCATCGAATTCACCGGGCACCGGTGTCCAATGGGTATGAACAAGTCCTAGCGCTGAATAGCACTCGGCCACATTGGACACCAATACACGCACGGCTCGGACATCAAACAATTCATGAAAGTCCAAGCCTTTTTTCTGCATTTTCCGCCAAATTGAATAGAGGTGTTTGGCTCGACCGCTGACATCTGCGTTCAATCCAGCCCCTGTCAATTTTGAAGACAGCTCTTCGATGAAGCGGCCGATAAAGATCTCTCGCTCTTCTCGATGCTCTGCCACCAGACGACGAATCCGCTGGTAGGCTTTTGGCTCGAGGTACTGAAAAGACAAATCTTCCAAGGGCCACTTAAGTTGCCAAATGCCTAGGCGATTGGCCAAGGGGGCGTAGATCATCCGGGTCTCTTCAGCGATGGCGGCTCGCTCCTCGACCTCGAAGCGTCTGGCCAGTTGCAATCGCGCCAACTGCCAAGCCAGCGTGATGAGGGCTACCCGAACATCCGCAATCAAGGCCAAAAGTAAGCGCCGAAGGCCCTCTGCCCGCTCTTGATCGCTGGTGAGATAGGTCTTCCCGAAATAATCCAGCTTTTTGAGCTGCTCGAGCAATGACTGGACGTCCGCCGGAAGCTCAGTGTGAGCAGCCACACCATCACTCAGTGCTTGGGGAAAGAGCAAGGTGGCGGCCACCGTTGCGGGATCGGGGGATAAAGGCTCAAGGTTTTTAAGGGCTTTGAGCACCAGCGCTTGCTGGTCAGGCGGCAAGACTGAAACCGCACGATCGATCAGCTCAAGGAGGTCTTCTGAAGCTAGAACACCGGCCCGCTGGCTGTAACGGGACAGCCATTGCTGGATTTTTGGGAGCGCTTCCACCTAACCGCCATCAACGCGCGCCCCAGCAGAGACCCAACTGGTGTCACTACTGAGTGGCGCTTGGATTAACGGTGGTTTCAGCCACATCAAAGGCAATGTTTGTCAATGTGGGCGCTGCAAAGGCCACAAAGATGGGCAGCGCGGTCAGGCTTGAGGGCCAATTGGCGTTGCGAGACGCTGTTATTTGCAGCTCCAAGCTCGCCCCTGCTGCCAGAGTAAAATCGACATAACGAAGCGTGTCTATTCTGGCCGTAGTGCACACGGGGGTGCTTGATTGGCCGTTGACCGAGCAACTCACCGTCACATCCAAGCCCAGCGGAACAGTTTGTTGTAACGCCAGTGAGCCAAGGGAAAACGGACTGTTGTTGGTTGCCACAATGCTATAGCTAACAGACCCATTGCTTGCTGGGCTTGTGACGGTGGTGAAAGCCACATCCAAGCTAGGAACAGCGGAAAAATTATCCTGAAAAATAACACCTTGAGGTATCGTGCTGGAGGCGCTTGGCGCTTGACCATATAAGCCAAAAACATTGCCTAGCGTCTGGCTACTTGCATCAAATGCCTTAAAAAAGCATGCAACATCTGAAGAGGGCGTGATCGCTATGGTCTTGGCCGCCAACTGATACTGAAGTGCAGAGGTTAGACCAAGTTTATCGACCAGCAAACGAGATCCACCTGAGCCGGTGGATGATTGACTCTTGAGCTGGAGTTTCACGGCTGGATCCGAATCAGAGAAATCGAAGCACATGAGGGGATTCTGGGCATCTGCGGCTTGATCGTTTAACAAGACATCCATGCTCACCAAGCCTGTGCCGGTGGCATACGTCACATCGCCATCAATCGAAAATTGACCCTGAGTTTGCCCTTGGTTAATCAAAAGCTTAAGTTGTGCTTGGGCCACGATGGGCGAGACACAAAGCATCAGCCCCAAAATAAGGGCGTTGAAACCAGTCATTGAGGGTCGAAATAGGCGCATATTCTGAGTCATCCTACCGGGGTCTTTAGCCACATATTGTACACCTTGAGACCATTTTCAATTCATTAAATTCCCCAATTCAAAACTTGGCTCAAACCACGTCAGCCCACAGTTCATCAAGGCGCTTGGGAGATACTTTCTGGGCAGTGCCAAGGCGCTGCGCAAACAACTGGACTCGGTACTCTTCCAGCGCCCATCGAAACCGATCAACCGCTGGGGTGTACCAATGCCCCTCCCCCAAATAGGCCAAGTAGCGGCTCCAGTAAGGCGATATTTGCTTGGTTTTGTCCCAGTCTTTTGTTGGGTCAAACTCCAGGCTCTGAAGCCTAATCTCCACGGCCTTTAGATAGCGCTCATAGTCTTTGAGTTTCGCTGGTTCAATATCCGCCACGAAACTCGGATAGACCAAATCTTGCAACTGACTCAAGACATCATCGATATTCCTAGGTGCTGCGTAATGCAAATCATTGGCCTGAACCCAGCAGTGATGCCAGCGAATGATGACCTGATCCAGCACATCAATGGATGTTTGATATTGCTCAATGAGGCTGGTTCGGATGGATCTCAGGCAAGCATCGAGCGCCTGTGGGTCTCTGATCGATGGGCCACCGGCTTCCTCAATCAACCCATGAAGCAGTTGCCCAATGAGTCCATCAAGCAGATCGTCAACAGACTGCTGCGTGGTCCAGGCCACTTGCGCTGCGTGTGATAACTTTATGTTTTTCTTAGCGTATTTGATTTTGTCTGCCAAGCCATCTTTACAAAGCGCTACCAATGCCTCTTGATGACTGAGATCAGCATCATCCGGATCATCAAATAAACGAATGCCGACCTTGCTCCCCTGTGCCACCCACGCAGGCCAGGCCTGATGACCACCAGAGGTTGTGATCTCAATAGGCAGCGGTTTGAGCTGATGACGGCTAATGCCATCTTGTTGCCACTGATCGGCCTGTCTGGCCATAAACTGAGCTCGCGCCTCGGCACCCCATTTTTCTTTGAGTGCGCTGACATCACGGCCTTGGCCCAATACTTCACCTGACTCATCCATCACGCGAACACGCATGATCAAATGCTTTGGCACTTTTTCGAAATTGAAGTCCGAGGGAGTGATCTCTAGCCCACTGAGCTGACTGAGCACGGTGGCCAGCCTTTGAAGCAGCGACCCCGATGGGTGCTCTAGACGCTCCAGTGCTGCCTTGGCATACTCTTTAATCGGCACCAGCAGGCGGCGCTGAGATTTCCTAAGGCTGGCAATGAGTGAGGCGATTTTTTCTTCCACCAAGCCGGGCACCAGCCACCCCAGTCTGTCTTCATCCAATTGGTTAATCAAATGAAGCGGGCAATCGAGGGTGACCCCATCGGCATCGTGGCCTGGCTCAAAATGATAATGCAGCCTGTAGCGCTCGACCCCCAACAACCACTCATCAGGAAAGGCTTCTTCATCACTGAGCGTGGCCTCGTCTCGCAGCAGTGAGGCTTGATCCAGCAACAAGCCTTGTCTGGCGTCCTCGCTTAAGGACTCGTACCATCGAATAAATGCTTTGGTGGTGTATATATCTTGTGGCAGCTGTCCATCAAAAAACCGCACCAATGCCTCGTCTGAGGCCAACAGGTCACGACGACGCTGCTTGTGCTCATGCTGGGCCAGTAAATTTTTTAACTGTTCGTTGTGCTTGATGAAGTCCGCACCGAAATTGATCTGCCCCTGAGCCAGGGCATGGCGAATGAATAGGTCTCTCGCCCCTTTGGGGTCATGTGGCCCATAGTGTGTCCGCCTCTTAGCCATAACCACCAGGCCGTGGAGAGACAATTGCTCATAGCCCATCACCCGCCCAGTGCGCCTACTCCAGTAAGGATCGAACACGCGGCGTTTCATTAAATGCCCAGCCTGGTGCTCAAGCCATTCAGGATTCAGGGTCGCCACCACTCGGGCGAAAGTCTGGCCAGTGTCGACGCGCTCGGCTGCCATCACCCAGGCCGGTTGAGACTTGGCGAGCACGGAGCCTGGAAAAATCTTAAACCGATGACCTCGAACGCCCTCATAGATGCCTTGATCGTCCAAGCGGCCGATCATGGATAAAAGCCCAGCCAGTAAGGAGCGGTGCACCTCGATTTCCCAATCTTTTGGCTGCCCTGACACCAGCCACCCCTCATCTCTGGCCATCTCTTTGAGTTGCCTATAGAGCTGTGTCCATTCATGTAGTCGGTTGGGTGCCAAAAATTGCGCCTTGGCCAATTTATTGGCTTGATTCGTGCTGTGATCTTTTCGGGTCTCCTGCCACCAATCCCAGATCTTTAATTGCGTCAGAAAGTCTGAACCCGGCACCACAAACGATCTGTGCGCCTGATCGGCTGCTTGCTGGTGCTCCAAAGGGCGATCTCTAACGTCACTCAAACTCATAGAAGCGACCAAGACCAACATGGGCTCTATGACCTGCCGATTTTTCGCCTCGATTAACATCCGCCCGAATCGTGCATCAATGGGTAGTCTTGCCAGCGTTTTTCCGACCTGGGTCAAACGCCTATCCTCATCAACAGCGCCCAGCTCATATAAGGTCTGCCAAGCCTCGCCCAATAGGCGATTGGGGGGCTGGTCAATGAATGGAAAGTCCTCTGGATCGCCCAAGTCCAACGAGCGCATTTGTAAGATCACACCCACCAAGCTGGCACGAACGATCTCAGGCTCTGTAAACGGCGCTCGGGAGACATAATCAGACTCATCAAACAACCGAATACAGACCCCAGGCCCCACACGACCACACCGGCCTGAGCGCTGCTGACAAGCAGCCTGTGAGATCGGCTCAATGGGCAGGCGCAACACGCGAGAGTGGGCGGTGTAGCGAGAAATCCTGGCCAGGCCACTGTCAATCACGAACCGAATGCCTGGTACGGTCAATGAGGTCTCAGCCACATTGGTGGCCAGCACAATGCGCCGACCGACACCCACATTAAAAATCTTGTCTTGCGCTTCTGCGGGCAGACGCGCATACAAAGGCAAGACCTCGGTATGCCTCAAGTTTGCACGCCTTAGCCACTGGGCCACATGAAATATCTCGCGCTCTCCGGGCAAGAAAACCAAGACATCACCCAAAGGGTCGATGTGCGTTAGCCGATCCAAAGCGCGTTTAATCAGGGCAGGCAAAGTCTCTGCTTCAGCAGGCGGAAGATACTCCACCGCCACCGGATACCCCCTGCCCTCGACCTCAATCACAGGTGCATCTGAAAAGTGCTTGGAGAATTTTTCGGTATTGATCGTGGCTGAGGTGATGATGACTTTAAGCTCGGGGCGCCGCGTTATGAGGCCTTTGAGGTAGCCCAGCAAAAAATCAATATTAAGACTTCTCTCGTGCGCCTCGTCAATGATTAAGGTGTCGTAGCGTTTGAGATCTCGGTCCCGATGGATTTCTGAGAGCAAAATCCCATCGGTCATAAATTTGATCTGGGTGTCGGCAGATAACTGCTCCCTAAACCTCACTTGGAAACCGACCCGCTGACCCAGCTCACCACCGAGCTCTTCAGCAACGCGTTTGGCGACCGAGCGAGCTGCGATCCGCCGTGGCTGCGTACAGCCGATGAGACCCGCCTGCCCGCGACCGATGTCGAGACACATCTTGGGCAATTGAGTTGATTTCCCAGAGCCCGTCTCTCCTGCAATAATCACCACCGAGTGAGACAAGATCGCCTGCTTGATCTCATCGAGCGCTTGGGTGATCGGGAGCTCTGGGCTGTAGGCAATGCTGGGCTGGGTTTTTGCGCTCATGGCGGTCTATTTTGGCACAGCGCCTTGCTACAATGCTCCAATGCTTGATCTGAACTTCAAAAGCGACAACGAGGCCCCAGCGCATCCAGCCATACTCGAGGCGTTGGCTCGGGCCAACGTGGGCTTTGCGACCGCCTACTCGGCCGATGAATGGAGCCTCAAACTCAACCAAGCGTTTGGGCAGTACTTCGACACCGAAGTCACCGTATTGCCACTGGCCACCGGCACCGCTGCCAACAGCATTATCCTGGCTGAACTGAGCCCACCCTGGGGCGCCATCTTTTGTCATCCCGGCGCCCACATTCAAAATGATGAGGGTGGCGCGCCGGAATTCTACACCTATGGTGCCAAACTGACTTTGGTTCCCGGTGAACATGGAAAGATGGATCCAGGGGCGCTGGCGCATGCCATTCAAAGCACGGGGGCACATGGCGTACACAACCCCAGACCCGCTGTGGTCTCCATCACGCAGGCAACAGAGTGCGGCACAGCGCATTCAGCCGATGAGATTCGTACGATCAGTGACATTGCCCATGCCCACGGCTTACCAGTGCACATGGATGGCGCGCGGTTTGCAAACGCACTCATGCATCTGGGTCTATCGCCTGCGGCCATGACTTGGCAAGCGGGAATTGATGTATTGGCCTATGGTGGCACCAAAAATGGCGCACTGACCGCGGAGGCGATTGTGATTTTTGGACGCCCCGAGTGGGCAGAGGGCATGGAGCGCCGAAGAAAACGAGGGGGACATCTGTTGTCTAAGATGCGTTATGTTTCAGCACAATTGCTCGCTTTATTGGATAACGATCTTTCACACAGCCTGGCCGCCACTGCCAATGCGCGCGCTCAACTGCTGGCACAAGGGATTATGTCCAGTGGGGTAGCCAAGCTCAAATGGCCCATCGAGGCCAATGAGGTCTTCATTGAGGCGGACGCAAGCCTGCTGGACGCACTCAAAGCCCATGGGGCCCAGTTTCATATATGGCCTGGCTATGCCAATGTAGGTCGCCTGGTGTGTACCTATGACACGTCTGAAGATCAAGTTCATCAATTCATCGACTTACTCACTAAGGTGGCCTGAGCCATGGACATGATGGTTTGGCAATGGTTGATCTGGCCTGGTTGGCTCTTGGCCATTTCTCTCGTGCTCATCGGTCTGGCGGGCATCATCTTGCCCATCTTGCCAGGCGTTCCTGTGGTCTGGGTGGGGCTCGTGCTGATGGCGTGGCTCGATGGTTTTACCTCGGTGGGCTTTTGGACACTCTTTTGGCTAGGGGCTTTGGCTTTCTTGTCGGTGATCGTTGATTTCATCGCAACGGCGGAGGGTGCGCGGCGCTTTGGCGCTGGACGACTGGCCATTCTAGGGGCAACGTTTGGCCTTCTATTTGGATTTTTCTTCGGGCTGGTGGGCATCATTCTTGGGCCCTTTGTCGGCGCTATGATTGGCCACCTAATGGGGAAAGCAACGCTGGATTCTTCTATGCGTGCAGGCGTCGGCGCCACCGTGGGTGTTGTGGCGGCGACTCTGGCCAAGGGCCTGATTGCGCTTGTGATGCTGCTCTGGTTTGCTGCAGCGTGGTGGCTTTAACCGAAACCTGTTGCAGGTGACGGTCGTGATAAGACCCGGTTGATTATGTAAAGGCGCTCATACAAAGCGCAATCAGGCCACCTGAGAAGATACCCAACACCAACACACCCAAGCCATTGGCGGTCAGTAAAGCTTGAAAATCAACAGGTGATTTGATCTCACTGCTGTCCTCAGGCTCATCAAAATACATCACCTTGATAACCCTTAGGTAATACCAAGCGCCCACCACGGCCATCACAACTGCCAACACAGCCAAGCCAGTAAAACCAGCTGATATTGCGGCCATAATCACCTGATATTTCGCGAAGAAACCGATCCAGACAGGCACACCCGCCATTGAGACCATCAGCATCAGCATCATAAACGCCTGCCAGGGGTTGCGTTTGGCCAACCCTTTTAAATCATCAATCTGATCTGCTTCTTTTTCACCCACAGAGACCAAGATCACGACAGCGAAAGCACCCGCGGACATTAAGGCATAAGCCAATGTGTAGAACATCGCAGCCGCATACCCTTCCGCGGTCCCTGCGAGGATCCCCATCAGCATAAAGCCCATGTGAGAGACTGTTGAATAAGCCAGCATGCGCTTGATGTTGGTCTGCGCGATCGCTGCCAGATTCCCCAATACCAATGACAAAGCAGCAATGATCACCAACATCAACTGCCAATCGGCATGCAGATTGCCCAATCCATCCTCTAGCATCCGGATGATCAAGGCCAAGCCAGCAATTTTCGGCACAGTCGCAATAAACAAGGTTGTGGCCAAGGGCGCGCCATGATAAACGTCAGGCACCCACATGTGCATTGGAACCACGCCTAACTTAAAGGCAATCGCCACGACCACGAACACCAATCCAAAGGTCAAAAGCAAGCTCTCCCCTGCGCCTGCATTGAGGCTGGCCGAAATGGCAGCGAGCTCAAGCGATCCGGTGGCACCATACAGAAGGCTCATCCCATACAACAGGAGACCAGAGGCCAAAGAGCCTAGGATGAAATACTTCATGGCGGCTTCTGAGCCTGACAACGAATCTCTGTTGAGTGCGACCAAGGCATAAGTGGACAACGCCAACAGCTCCAAACCAAGATAAAGCGTCAGCATCGAGGCAGCTGAGATCATGACCATGATGCCCAATAAAGCAAACAGGCTTAATGTGTAGAACTCACCCTTAAACAAGTTAAAGTTCTTTAAATAATGTTTGGCGTAAACAAAAACACCGGCCAATAACAGGTAACTGAATACTTTTAAGATGTCGCCGAAGCGATCGCGCACAAAGGTGTCACTGAACGCATAAGCGATCTCGCCTGGGGCCATCATCAACCGCGCTGTCAAAATGGCGGCGAATATCAAAGACAAAGTGGCCAGCAGGTGGGTCAAACCACGGCGCGCATCTGAAATGAACAAATCAGCCAGCAGCACCACGCAAGCCATGGTCAGAACAAAGATCTCTGGGAGCGCAAGTTGGAGGTCTAGCAACATCATTGGATTTTGGACTCCACAATATGATCAATGAGCTCAGCGATGGAGACTTCCATCATTTCAACCAATGGAAACGGCCACACGCCTAAGCCGATGACAAAGACAGCTAACGTCACCAGCATGACCCATTCTTTTGTCTCTAAATCTTTTAGTCCGGCCACTGAATGATTGGCCACTTCACCATAAAACACGCGCTTGACCAACCAAAGGCTGTAAGCAGCACCCAACAGCAAGGTGGTGGCAGCAACCAATGCAAACCAGACATTGGCATGAAAAGCCGCCACAATCACCATGAACTCACCAACGAACCCACTGGTCCCAGGCAAGCCGCTGTTAGCCATAAAAAACAAGACAGCAAAGACAGCAAACCATGGCATGGTGTTCGCAACACCTCCATAGGATGATATTTCTCGGCTGTGCACTCGGTCATACAACACACCCACGCATAAGAACATGGCGGCAGAAATAAAGCCGTGGGAAACCATCTGCACCATCGCCCCTGATATCCCCAAACCAGCCCCAGTGAGCTCGCCACTTTGGCGAGCAATGGCAAAGGTTAAAAACAGACCCAAGGTCACAAAACCCATATGCGAGATGGAGCTGTAGGCAATCAATTTTTTCATATCGCTCTGGGCGAGCGCGACAAAGCCGATGTAAGTGATCGCCACGAGACTTAAGCCTATGACCAACCAATCGAGTGCAGCAGCCGCATCGGGTGTGATGGGCAGTGAGAACCGAACCAAGCCATAACCACCAATCTTTAGCATCACTGCAGCCAGCACGACCGATCCACCCGTCGGTGCTTCTACGTGGGCATCCGGCAACCAGGTATGTACCGGCCACATGGGGATCTTGACCGCAAAGGCAATCAAGAACGCCAAGAAAATCAGGATCTGAGCGTTGAGTGCGATGGGCAGGTTGTGAAGATCTGTGATTTGGAAGCTACCCCCTTGTAGGTACATCCAGATCAGGGCAATCAGCATAAAGACAGAGCCAAAGAAGGTGAATAAGAAGAACTTCACCGTGGCATAGATTCGATTTGGGCCACCCCAAATGCCGATGATGAGAAACATAGGCACCAGCATGGCTTCGAAGAACACATAGAATAAGAGCGCATCCATGGCGGCAAAAACGCCCACCATGAGGCCCTCAAGCACTAAGAAGGCTGCCAAATAAAGATGGGGCCTGTCTTTGATGCCAAACCCACCAATGATGACCAACACGCCGATGAGCGTGGTCAACAAGATCAGGGGCAAGGCGAGTCCATCCACGCCAAGGTGGTAGTAGATATTGAACGCCTCGATCCAAATCATGCGTTCTTGGAATTGATAGGCTGCTGTTGTTGGGTCAAAGCCCAGATACAACACCACAGACAGACCAAACACCACCAATGCACCGATCAGGGCAACGGGCTTGACCAAAGTTGCGTGGGCTTGCCCCAAGACTGCAACCAAGACGGCCAACCCAATGGGCAACCAGATCAGAAGGCTCAACAGTGGCCACTCAAACATGTCTTATCAATCCCTTATCGAAGCCACGCAAAGGCAGCCAGCAACGCCACCAAACCAATGATCATGGTGAAGGCGTAATGAAACACAAACCCAGTCTGCAAGCGCTTGGTCAGCATGGCGAACTGACCCACCATTTTGGCCGTGCCATTGACCAGAGCATTATCAATCAAGCGCCCATCAAACCAAGTAGACAAGCCGCCGGCCAATGACAGTGAACCACCCGCAATGACCTTTTGATAAAAGTCATCAAAACCGTATTTGTTATCCAAAATACGCCAGATGAAATGGAATCGTTGCTTGGCTTGCTCTGCCAGCTTTGGATTGAACAGATACACATACGTTGAAATCGCCACACCCAACATGGCCAGCCAGAACACCGGCGTCACAAACCCGTGCAGGCCAAAGGCGAATGCCCCGTGGAATTTCTCAGAAAGCTTTGCCACCACATCGTTGGCTGGAAGCACGGTGATGGCATCCGCCAAAGCACCCCCGAAAAGCAACGGCTCAATGGTTAAATAGCCCACCGCCACCGAAGGAATGGCAAGCGCAATAAGTGGCAGGGTGACCACCCATGGCGATTCATGGGCGTGCGAGCGGGTCGCCTCATCCATCCGAGTGGGGCCATGAAAGGTCAGGTACAACATCCTAAAGGTGTACATCGAAGTGACCACCACACCGGCCATCACTGCAAATGTCGCAAAGCCAGTTCCCCAACGATCAGAGGCTTTGACCGCTTCGATGATCATGTCTTTCGAATAGAAACCGGAGAAAAACGGAAAGCCAATCAACGCCAGCGAACCCAACCAAGCCGTGATGGCTGTGATCGGCATGTAGCGGGCAAGCCCACCCATCTGGCGCATGTCTTGCTTATGATGCAAGGCAATGATCACCGAGCCTGCCCCCAAAAAGAGCAGCGCCTTGAAAAAAGCATGGGTCATCAGGTGGAAAATGGCCACTGAGTAAGCGGACACACCCAAAGCCACGGTCATATAACCCAGCTGTGAGAGCGTTGAGTAAGCCACCACTCGCTTGATGTCATTTTGGACGATGCCAATCAAGCCTAAAAACAATGCAGTGAATGCCCCAATCACCAAGATGAAACTTAAGGCGGTGGCCGACTGCTCAAACAGGGGTGAGAGCCTAGCCACCATAAAGATGCCGGCGGTGACCATGGTCGCGGCGTGGATTAAAGCCGAAATCGGTGTTGGGCCTTCCATGGAATCAGGCAGCCAGACATGCAAGGGCGCTTGGGCAGATTTCCCCATCGCCCCGATGAAAAGAGCAATACAGATCACGGTCATCACCGACCACTCGACCCCACCGATGGGGCTCATGGTCTGACCCACGACTGAATCCAAATTGGCAAATACGGTCGCATAATCCAATGAACCCATGTAGTAGGCCACTGCCGCAACCCCGAGCACCAGGCCGAAGTCACCGCCGCGGTTAACCAAGAAGGCCTTCAGGTTGGCTTTGACTGCAGAGTCTTTCTTAAACCAGAACCCAATCAAGAGGTAAGACACCAAGCCCACCGCTTCCCAGCCAAAGAACAGCTGTAGGAAGTTATTGGCCATGACCAACATGAGCATGGCGAAAGTAAACAAATTGATGTAGGCAAAAAAGCGCTGATAACCAGGGTCATCGTGCATATAACCAATGGTGTAAATGTGGACCATCAAAGACACAAAGGTCACCACCACCATCATCAAGGCAGTCAGGCTATCGATCAAAAATCCCACCTCGAAGGTAAACCCATCCACAACGGCCCAGGTATAGACGCTGTAGTTGAGCACCGGCAGGTCATTGAAGAAAACTTCCCAAGCAACCACAGAAGACAGCCCAAAAGCACCCGCTACAGCTAAGATCGTGACCCAATGCGCTGCTGACCGGCCGATTTGGCGCCCGAATAAGCCTGCGATGATGCTGCCGATCAACGGCAGCAGGGGAATCAGTCCGATGAGTGTTTTAATGGCCATGACCTTAACCCTTCAGATCCGATAGATCACCAACAGCAATGGACTGTCGATTGCGGAACAAGACCACCAAAATGGCCAATCCAATCGCCGCCTCGGCCGCAGCCACCGTCAAGATAAAAAAGACAAACACCTGACCATCCATCAGCCCCATAAATCGAGACAGCGCCACAAAGTTCATGTTGACCGCCAACAGCATCAGCTCGATGCACATCAGCAAAATCAATACGTTTTTTCGGTTGAGAAAAATACCCGCCACTGCGATCGAGAACAGCAAGGCACCGAGGGTTAAAAAATGCGCCAAAGTCAACATCAAGAACCCTCCTGCCCATTTCCGCGGCTGATCACTTTCTCACTGGCCATGGATACCAAACGCACCCGCTCTGCTTTGGTCACCTTGATTTGCTTAGCGGGGTCTTGGTAGCGCGTCTCTGGCCTGCGTCGATGGGTCAAAGCGATGGCTGCAATGATCGCCACCAACAACAGCACCGCCGCGATCTCAAAGGCATACAGATAATCGGTGTAGAGCAACTCTCCCAGCGCTTGGGTGTGGCTGAAGCCCTCTGGGTAGGGCATGGGCATGGCTTGCTGTTCCATGCCGCTGGTCCAGAAAACCAAGAAAAGCTGACCAGCCATGGCCAATGCCACCAACACACCCACTGGCAAGTAGCGCGCAAATTGGGCTTTTTTCTGGCCACTGACATCTAGCATCATGACCACAAACAAAAACAGCACCATCACAGCGCCGACATAAACCAAGACCAAAACAATGGCCAAAAACTCCGCCTCTAGCAACAACCAGATGCAGGCAGCAGAGAAAAAAGACAGCACTAAAAATAGAACGGCGTAAACGGGGTTACCGACGGTCACAACACTCAGCGCTGAGGCGACCAACACCGCAGAGAAAAGATAAAAAACAATTTCAATAATAGGCATCAGATCAATTCTCTTAGCGGTAAGCGGCATCCTGACGGCGCGCAGCAGCAATCTGGGCTTCATAGCGATCACCAATGGCCAATAACTTGTCTTTGGTCATGATGTGCTCACCCCGATTTTCAAAGTGATATTCGCTGATGTCAGTTTCAACGATGGAATCCACTGGGCAGGACTCCTCACAAAATCCACAATAAATGCACTTAAACAAGTCGATGTCATAGCGCGTTGTCCGGCGCGAACCATCTTCCCGCTGATGCGAGTCAATCGTGATGGCCAAGGCCGGGCATACCGCCTCGCACAACTTACACGCGATACAGCGCTCTTCCCCATTGGGATAGCGACGAAGGGCATGCAATCCTCTAAAGCGCGGTGACTTAGGCGTTTTCTCTTCCGGGTAGTTGAGTGTTTCTTTGGGCGCTTTGCCATAACGAAAAGTCACACTCAACCCCTTGATCAACTCAAGAAGCATCAGGGAGCGAAAGTACTGAACGACTGTTTGCACGATAACTGTCTCCGCTGTCTTAACCGTAAAGCCCCGCCAGACGCATGGCACCGGCCACCATCACCCAGAAGATCGTGATGGGGATAAAGACCTTCCATCCAAGGCGCATGATTTGGTCGTAGCGGTAGCGTGGGAATGTGGCTCTAAACCACAGATACAAGAAACAAAACACCGCCGTCTTGGCTAAGAACCAATGAATACCAGAAACACCAAGCCACGTATCCTGCAACACGGGTGTTCCCTCAAAAGGCGACAACCAGCCGCCCAAGAAGAGCAGTGAGGCCAGCGCTGAAATCAGGATCATGTTGGCGTACTCAGCCAAGAAGAACACCGCAAAGGCGGCACCCGAGTATTCCACATGGAAGCCAGCGACAATCTCAGATTCGCCCTCGGCCACATCAAACGGCGCTCGGTTCGTCTCTGCTACCCCAGAGATAAAATAAATCACGAACAAAGGCAGCAGTGGCAACCAAAACCAGCTAAACAGTCCGCCAGACTGTGCCATCACCACGCCGGTCAAATTCAATGTACCGGCCAAGACCACCACACCGACCAAGGCAAAGCCCATGGCAATTTCATAGCTCACTGTTTGTGCTGCCGAGCGAAGCCCGCCCAACAGCGCATATTTTGAGTTGGACGCCCACCCACCAATCAAGATGCCATAGACACCCATTGAGGTCATGGCCAAGACAAACAACAAACCAGCGTCAATGTCTGCCAACACCAACCAATCATCGAACGGAACCACCGCCCAAGCGGTCAATGCGGGTGCCAATGCCAAGACGGGGGCCAATAGGAATAAGAAGCGGTTGGCGTTGGCTGGGATGATGAGTTCTTTGAACAACATCTTAAAGACATCGGCGAATGGCTGTAACAATCCCAATGGACCCACGCGGTTGGGGCCCCGACGCGCTTGCATGTAGCCAATGACTTTGCGCTCAAAATAAGTGAAATAAGCCACACCAATGGTGACCGGTAACACGATGGCCATGATCTTAGCGAGTGTCCACAGCAGTGTGGTGATTTGTTCGATCACTGACCTGCTCCCTCAACTTGGATCGGCCCATACATGTCAGCCAGCCCGATCACTTCTGTTTGCGCACTGGGTAGCCAAATCGCTTCTTCTGCGATCCTGGCATCGACCTCAAGGGGCAAAGTCACCGCCACACCCTGCTGACTCAGCTGAACCATTGCACCTGATTCAATGCCCAGTGATTTTGCTGTTTTGGGGTGCACTCTCACCACAGGGGGCTTCGCGTGATCACTGTCTTGCAAAGGCCTAGAGCGACGCGTCAAAGAATCCGTGTGGTAGATCGGCACATCGCCAATTCGAGTCAAGCCTGCACTCTCTGGTGCGGACGATGAGGGAACAAACGCCCCAGCATCTGGCCTAGCTGAAGCCACTCGAGTCATGGCTTCATCAATGGCGGCCCGATCGATAAAGTCAAAGCCAGCCAGTCCCAAAGCATCCCCCAGACGGCGCAATACCTTCCAACCAGGACGCGCCTGACCGCAGGGTGCCACAGCAGCATCAAAGTGTTGCTCGATGCCATCAAGATTGACGTAGCTGCCATCGGTTTGCGAGACTTCTGCCACCGGCAACAACACATCAGCCACTGCCAATAAATCCTCACTCTCAAACGCACTCAAGGCAATCACAGCTTCAGCGCGCTCCATGGCCTGCATGGTCATGTGTGAGTTGGCAGTATCCAAACTGGGCTCAAAATTAAACAGCACGTAAGCGCGTCTTGGTTGGCTGAGCATCTGGTGAGCATTCAAGCCACCCTGGCCAGGGACAGTGCCCGCGCGCCACCCACCTTCTGCGTTGGCGGGACCACCGAGGACACATAATGATCCATTCATGGTCTCGCTGAGCCATTCGACCAGCGCTCGCAATGCACCGGCTTGTGGGTGGTTCATGGCCCCATCCCCCAACACGATCAGGCCTCGCTTGGCTTCAGTGAGCGTATGGACAATACCATCGATTTCAGCTTGCTCGACCGAGAGCGCTCCAGCGTTGGCGATATCCCCAATCCACCCAGGCAAGGATGTGTTCATGACCTCACTGGTGCGTTTGGCCAAGCAGGCCAGTGCTTGGACCATGTATTGGGGTGCCTGAATCAGTCGATGGGTCAGATCAAAATGAAACTCATAAGCAACAGGATTGAGGTCCATCACTTTGGCCTGATGTTGACGCCAAGCGGTTCTGACACGATGCCCCAAGATGGGCTGGTCGTGTCTGATGTTACTGCCGACCAAGAAAATGGCATCGGCACGTGTCCAGTCTGCCGTGGCCATGTCCATCTTGGACCGACCCGTCATGGGATGAGAAAAATCACTGACGCGCAGGCGGTGATCAACATTCTCAGTACCGAGCCCTCGAGCCACTTTACTCAGCAAGAAATGCTCTTGGCTGGTGGCCCTTGGCGACACCAAAAAGCCCAGTTGATTGGGGTCTTGGGAGGCGGCTTGTTGGATCAAGTCTGTGGCCTTGGCCAAAGCCTCATCCCAGCTGGCCTCTTGCCATTCACCATTGACCTTGACCTTCGGCACCCCCAACAGCTCTTTTGAGGCCAAACCAAAATGACTGTAGCGATCTCGATCGGACAACCAGCACTCATTGATGCGCTCGTTGTCCTTGGGAACAGAGCGCATGATCTGTTTGCCACGTGCATGATAAAAAAGGTTGGACCCGACATTGTCATGGCTGGCCACACTGGGCTTAGCACGCATCTCCCAAGCCCGCGCTGAAAACCTGAAAGGCTTGTTGGTCAACGCACCCACGGGGCACAAGTCGATGATGTTGCCTGACAGTTCTGAGTTGATGTTGCGCTCAACAAAAGTCGAAATCTCGGTGTGCTCACCGCGACCAATGCCGCCCAGCTCAGTGGTGCCCGCAATTTCTTCTAAAAAGCGGACACAGCGCGTGCAATGGATGCAGCGGGTCATGTCGGTCGCGACCAATGAACCTAAGTTTTTGTCTTTGACAACGCGCTTTCTTTCTGTGAATCGTGACACCGACCGGCCATAGCCCATGGCCAAGTCTTGCAACTCACACTCACCCCCTTGGTCGCAAATCGGGCAGTCTAGGGGGTGATTGATTAATAGGAACTCCATCACACCACGCTGAGCATCCACCGCTCGACGAGATTCGGTATATACCTTCATCCCCTCAGCCACAGGGGTGGCACACGCCGGTAAGGGTTTCGGTGCTTTTTCTACATCCACCAAGCACATGCGGCAATTGGCCGCGATGGTGAGCTTTCGGTGATAACAAAACCTTGGAATGTCAATGCCGATTTGGTCTGAGGCTTCAATGATCATGGAGCCTGCGGGCACACTCACTGACTGGCCATCGATTTCCAAGTTCACCATCTGCACTTCGGGCTTCTCTACTGTGGCCATGACTTATGCCGCCTCCCCAACTGGGGTATCGACGATGGAGCGCCCATGCTCGATGTAATACTCAAACTCGTGCCTAAAGTGCCGCAAGAAGCCTTGGACTGGCCACGCCGCAGCTTCTCCAAAAGCACAAATGGTATGGCCTTCGATCTGCCCTGCCGCTGAGGCCAACAAATCCAAGTCATCCATCTTGGCCTTGCCGGCCACGATCTTGGTCAACAAACGATACATCCAACCTGTGCCTTCCCGACAAGGCGTGCACTGGCCACACGATTCGGCGTAGTAAAAACGCGCTATGCGGGTACACGCTTTGACCATGCAGGTGGTCTCATCCATCACGATCACAGCACCTGAACCCAAACCAGAGCCTGCTTTTTGCAGGGCATCGTAGTCCATGGTGATGTCTTTAATGATGGAGGCGGGTAACACCGGCATGGAGGACCCGCCGGGAATCACCGCTTTGAGCGCATGGCCGTTGCGCATACCGCCGGCCATCTCCAATAGATCAGCAAAAGGCGTGCCCAGCGGGATCTCGAAATTGCCTGGACGCTGTACATGTCCAGACACAGAGAATACTTTCGGCCCACCATTGTTGGGTTTGCCAATGTCCAAAAACCACTCAGCACCGTTTCTCATAATGGCAGGCACAGACGCCAGCGTCTCGGTGTTATTGATGGTGGTGGGCTTGCCATATAATCCGAAGTTCGCAGGAAAAGGTGGCTTGAATCTGGGCTGTCCTTTCTTGCCCTCGAGTGACTCCATCAAAGCGGTTTCTTCGCCGCAGATATAGGCACCGGCGCCTAGGGCGTTGTACAGATCCACATCAACGCCTGAGCCTTGGATGTTCTTGCCCAACAATCCTGCCGCATAGGCTTCTTTCAGCGCGGCCTCAATCCGCTCAAAAGGCTCGTGGTGAAACTCACCCCTTAAGTAGTTGTAACCGACGGTTGCCCCCATGGCATAGCAACCAATGGCCATGCCTTCCAAAACAGCATGCGGATTAAACCGCAAGATGTCTCGGTCGTGACAGGTGCCAGGCTCTGACTCATCTGAGTTGCATAAGAGATACTTTTGCCCAGGTGCCGAGCGGGGCATAAATGACCATTTGAGGCCCGTGGGGAAACCTGCACCCCCGCGGCCTCGCAAAGCAGAGGTCTTTACCGTCTCGATGATGGTCTCGGGTGGCGTCTTTTCTTTGAGGATTTTCTCCCAAGCCTGCCAGCCACCACGCGCTCGATAAGACGCCAGCGTCCAGCTGTTCTCACCCAAATCACCCAATACGACGTGATGATCGCTCATCTTCAATCACTCCAGTCCATCGAGGATGTCATCAATTTTTTCAGGCGTGAGATGCTCATGGTAATGACCATCTACGATCATCATGGGTGCACCCACACAGGCCGCCACACATTCTTCTTCTACTTTCAAAAAAATGCGGCCATCGGGTGTCGTTTCGCCCATCTTGATGCCGAGCTTGTTCTCCACTTGCTCCACCACCTTATCGGCGCCGCAGAGCATGCAAGAAATGTTGGTGCAGATCGAGATCGAGTGCCGCCCCACTGGCTCGGTCTCAATCATGGAATAAAAGTTAGCCACCTCATAGACCCACACCTGAGGCACATCCAAATAATCTGCTACAGCATCCATCAACTCTGCACTGACCCAGCCTTTGTTCTGATACTGGGCAGCCACCAATGCTTGGATGATGGCTGAGCGCCGTCCTTCGGGGCCTTGAGGAAAACGACCGAGCCACTCATCAATGGTGGCCTTGGTCTTTTCCGATAACAGCTCGGCGCGTCCCGTCACCGGTGAGGTGGTCGCTTCTATGCTCATCGGTCGATCTCTCCAAACACAATGTCTTGCGTTGCAATCAAGGCAGCAATGTCTGCAAGCATGTGGCCTTTGGCCATCTCATGCATGGCAGATAAGTGAGCAAAACCCGGGGCTCTTAAGTGCACGCGGAAAGGCTTATTCGCGCCATCCGAGACCATGTAGCAACCAAACTCGCCTTTGGGCGCTTCTACCGCTGCATACGTCTCTCCCTCTGGGACGCAATAGCCCTCGGTGAACAGCTTGAAGTGATGAATCAACGCTTCCATGTCGTCTTTCATCTCTTCTCGGGTCGGGGGTGAGACTTTGAAATTTCTGAGCATCACAGGGCCTGGGTTGTTTCTTAACCACTCAATGCACTGACGGATGATGCCATTGGATTGACGCATCTCTTCGATGCGCACCAAGTAGCGGTCGTAACAATCGCCATTGGTGCCGACGGGAATCTCAAAGTCCACTTTGTCATAGACGGCATAGGGTTGTTTTTTCCGAAGATCCCACGCCACCCCGCTGCCTCTGAGCATCGGGCCGGTGAACCCAAGCTGCAGGGCACGATCGGCGCTCACAGCGCCAATGCCCACGGTTCTTTGCTTCCAAATGCGGTTATCGGTCAACAAAGTCTCATAGTCATCGACCTTGTCGTAGAAATCAGCGCTGAACTGATCCAAGAAATCCAGTAAGGACCCCTCTCGCCAGCGGTTCATTCTTTCTAAGTCTTTGCCCTTACGCCAACGGCTTTCGGCCACCTTGGGCATGTAGTCAGGCAAGTCTCTATACACACCGCCCGGCCGGTAATAGGTGGCATGCATTCTGGCCCCTGATACCGCCTCATAGCAGTCCATCAGGTTCTCGCGCTCCCTAAAGGCATACAAGAACACTGACATGGCCCCCAAATCAAGTGCGTTTGAACCCAACCACATCAAGTGATTGAGGATTCGGGTGATCTCATCGAACAGGGTGCGGATGTATTGAGCACGCTCAGGTGCCTCGATGCCCATCAGCTGTTCAATGGCTCTGACATAAGCGTGCTCGTTGCACATCATCGAGACATAATCGAGCCGATCCATATAACCAATCGATTGGTTATAGGGCTTAGATTCCGCGAGCTTTTCTGTGGCTCGATGCAGTAGACCCACGTGTGGGTCTGCCCGCTCGACAACCTCGCCATTGAGCTCCAGAATCAAGCGAAGTACCCCATGGGCTGCAGGGTGCTGAGGCCCAAAGTTCATTGTGAAGTTACGAATTTCACTCATGCCTCAGTCCGTCCTTCCTTGCTCGACTTCGACTCTAACTTTTCATCGACATAGCGACTGTCGTGGCGAATGACGCGGGGCACGAGCACACGAGGCTCGATCTCCACAGGCTCATAGACCACACGGCCTTTGTCTTCGTCATAACGTACGGTGACGTTGCCGATCAGCGGGAAATCTTTTCTGAAGGGGTGGCCAATAAAGCCATAATCGGTGAGGATTCTTCGAAGATCTGGGTGCCCCTCGAACACGATGCCGAACAGGTCAAAAGCTTCACGCTCATACCAATTCACGGAGTTCCACACATCGATCAGAGAAGGAACGATCGGCAGTTCGTCATTGGGCGCAAAGCACTTGATGCGAAGGCGTTGGTTGTGCTTCAAGCTCAATAAGTGTGCAACCACCGCAAACCGGTTCTCAACCACATCAGCTTCAGGCCGATCCGCCCAGCTGAAACGGCCAGGACCCAAGGCATCAACACCGCGAGAGAAGCCCTCGCCAGTGGCTTCAGCGGTCTCCCACTCATCATCACCATACCCAAGATAATCCACACCGCAAAGATCGGTGAGCTGTTCAAAGGCCAGTGATGGCTCGTCTCTGAGCTGAAAAGCGACTTCCAGCCAATGGTCTGGTGAGATGACTGAGGTCAGCTGACCGCGATGCTCGCTGTAGTGCTCGATCTTGTCGCCAAATAGGTGATCAAGCGCCTCGACTAGCGGCTGAATGTGCGCTGAGAAAGGACTCATGAGCGGGCAATCGTGTTGGTTCGACGGATTTTCTTTTGCAGCTGCAAGATGCCGTAGACCAAGGCTTCTGCCGTGGGCGGACAACCGGGCACATAAATATCCACAGGGACAATCCGGTCACAGCCACGGGTCACGGCATAAGAATAGTGGTAATAGCCGCCCCCATTGGCGCAAGAGCCCATGGAAATCACCCATTTCGGATCGGGCATCTGGTCGTACACTTTGCGAAGCGCAGGCGCCATTTTATTCACCAAAGTACCGGCCACAATCATCACATCTGATTGTCTGGGGCTTGGGCGAAACACCATGCCAAAACGGTCGATGTCGTAACGGGAGGCCGCTGAGTGCATCATCTCGACGGCACAGCAGGCCAGACCAAAGGTCATCGGCCACATGCTACCGGTTCTGGCCCAATTGATCAGGGCATCGGCGCTGGTGGTCACAAACCCCTTCTCAAGTAGCGGGTTGTCACCATTTGGGCGGAGGATGTCGTCAACCTCACCTTCGACCAGCGGGTTATGCAGCAAGGTGCTTATTCCCACTCCAAGGCTCCCTTCTTCCATTCGTAGATAAAGCCAATCACCAGAATCAGCAAGAAAATGCCCATGGCCACGAAGCCTGTCATCCCGATGGTGTCAAGCGCCACCGCCCACGGAAACAAGAAGGCAATTTCCAAATCAAAGATGATGAATAAGATCGCGATCAGGTAAAACCTGACATCAAACTTCATTCGGGAATCTTCAAAGGCTTCGAACCCACATTCGTAGGCCGAATTCTTCTCATCGTTGGGGTTGCGGGGGCCGAGAATGCCTCCAGCGGCCAATAACACGGCGCCCATGCCAATGCCCACACCCAAAAAGACCAAAATCGGAAAATAATCCGTCAGCATCGTATTTCGTCTTCTCTCTCGGCCATCGGCCGATGATTTAGTCCAATGTTTGGTGCCGAAGGCCGGACTCGAACCGGCACGGCTTTCGCCACTGCCCCCTCAAGACAGCGTGTCTACCAATTCCACCACTTCGGCTAATTCTTTGTCTTATTTAAGGCGAACCTGGCCCCTCAGGGTTCGGTTCTGGCTCTGGCTCATCGACCACCGCAGCCTCAGCAGAGGCAGCTTCACTCGATGGCGCTTCCTGAGCCCCGGCTTCTGGCGGCGCTAAAAAAGTCTCTTGATCGGTGCCTTGTTCTGCCTGAAAACCCGCATCATCAGGAATCACCAGCGCTGGCTCTCCCACCAAACGCTCAGCCACCCCCAAATCATCGGCCGCTGAGATGGAGCTGCCCGTCCGAGCCAGCAAAATGGCCATGGATAAGCTGATCAAGAAAAAGGCCACACCCACCCATCCGGTGAGCTTACCCAAGAAACTGGCCGAGCCTTTGGCACCAAACACGGTGCCTGAGGCGCCCGCACCAAACGCCGCACCCATGGTTGCACCCGGGCCACGCTGGACCAGCACGACGGCGATCAAGCCGATGGCCAGTACGATATGAATCACAATTAAGGCGGTATACAGCATAATTATTTCAGCCACTCACTACGAATACGGGCAATCCTCATTTAAGGACAAGCCCCACTGGCAATGCTCAGCGCGCTGCCCCACAGATGCCTAAAAAAGACTCCGCAGACAACGACGCCCCGCCAATGAGGCCACCATCAATGTCTTCACAGCTCAGAATTTCGGGTGCATTGTCGGGTTTGACGCTGCCACCATAGATCACCCTGACCTGACCGCCTATTGTATCACTGTTGCTCGAGATTCGTGCTCGAATTGATGCATGTACAGCCTGAGCTTGCTCTGGCGTGGCGGTCATTCCAGTCCCAATCGCCCAAACAGGCTCATAGGCAACAATGGCATGGGCAAAAGCCTCAATGCCCGCCTGGTTAATGACGGCATCGAGCTGGCCCAAAACCACTGCTTCTGTCTTTCCAGCTTCTCGCTCTGCCAGCGTCTCACCCACACAGATGATGGGTGTCAGCCCCGAGGCTTGGGCGGCCACGCACTTTAAGGCCACCAACTGGCTGGATTCGGCGTGATCGGCGCGTCGCTCGGAGTGACCGACCAAGACGTATTGACACCCCATGTCTTTGAGCATGGACCCGCTGACCTCCCCAGTGTGGGCACCTGAGGCGTGAATACTGAGATCTTGAGCGCCTAAACCCAAATGACTGCCCGAAGAATCAATGGCTTTGGCCACCATGCCCAGGTAGGGATAGGGCGGGAACACGGCCACTTCAACATCAAGCCCGCCCAAGCCTGAACAAATCGCATCCGTCAGCGCATGCGCCATGGCCACATCCCCATGCATCTTCCAATTGCCCCCGATGAACGGGCGTCTTGCTGGTCCAGTCATGAATTCATTTCGCTTTGTAGATGAGTAAAGAGTAGGATAAAAGCTTAAGCAACCACAGACAAGGGATGAGACATGACAAAGCCCCGCATTGCCCTGATCACCGGTGCCTCAGCCGGCATTGGCCTGGCCTTTGCCGAACAATTGGCGGCACTAGGCCACAACTTAGCACTCGTGGCCAGACGAAAAGAGCGCCTCGATGAGACAGCCGAGCGCCTCAAACAGGCCCACGGGATTGAGGTCTTGGTTATCGCCGAAGATTTGGCTGACCCTCAAGCATCCAACAACATCATGGCCAGCATTGATGAGGCAGGCTTTGAAGTTGATGTCCTCATTAACAACGCAGGCTTTGCGGTGGGCGGGTTTTATACGGCAGCCAGTTGGGATGAACAGGCCAAGTTTATGCAGGTGATGGTCCATGCTGTGGCAGAACTGACCCATCGCGTACTGCCCACCATGCTCAAAAATGATTCTGGGTCCATTGTGAATGTTGCCTCTGTTGCAGGCATTGTCGCTGGGTCCTCAGGCCACACCCTCTATGCCGCTTCAAAGGCGTTCTTAATCAAATTCTCAGAATCATTGGCGATGGAAAACCACCACACCGGCATCACCGTCCAAGCCCTGTGCCCCGGCTTTACCTTGTCCGAGTTCCACGATGTGATCGGCAATCGGCATTTGGTCTCGCAAATGCCCGATTACATGTGGATGCAAGCCGATGAGGTGGTCAAAATCAGCCTGGATGCGCTTCAAGACCCGAAAGCGCCTGTGATGCTGGTTCCTGGCAAGGTCAATCGCTTCTTGACGTTTTTGTCGAGAAAACTGCCCTATCGCTGGGGCTATGCTTTGGTTAGAAAACGAAGCGGAGACTTTAGACTACAAGAACCTGCCTAGCCCTCTTCACGTTAACTTGGCAAGGGGCAGTTTGTAATGGCAAGCCGGTCGAATAAAAGTTAAGAGATCCAAATTGATGACTCAACCCATTCAAGGAGCAGGAAAGATGAAATCATGGATGTATACAGCCGCGGCCACGCTGTTGCTGGCCATTAGCCACACAGCGCATGCTGATGATCACAGCCACAGCGATGATGGCATTGAGCACTATGTGATTGATACCTCAGGTGCGCATGCCTTTATCCAGTTCAAGATTAAGCACCTGGGTTTTTCTTGGTTGTATGGCCGCTTCAATGAGTTTGAGGGCAGCTTCAGTTATGATCCAAATGATCCCGCCAACTCAAGCGTTGAGGTGACCATTCAGACTGCGAGCATCGACTCAAACCACGACAGGCGTGATGCGCATTTAAGAAACGATGACTTCTTGGCGGTCGAGACCTACCCCGAAGCTCGGTTCGTCAGCACAGACTTCCAGCACATTGAAGGCAATCGCTATGCGATGTCGGGTGATTTCACCTTCATGGGTGTGACCAAGCGCTTGACCTTTGATGTGGAACAAATTGGTGCAGGACAAGACCCATGGGGCAACCATCGTAGAGGCTTCCATGGCACCACGCGTTTTGCTTTGGCAGACTTTGGGATTGATTACAACCTAGGCCCTGATGCACGGGAGGTTGAGATCATCTTAGACGTGGAAGGCATTCGCCAAGACAAAGAAGTTTAATTCTTTCATTCCTAACACCGTGCCCCACCCGCGAAGATACATCACGGGCTGGGTGGGGGCTCGGTGCTTTTTTCTTGATCCATATCTGGCTCAATCGAGCCTTCTTTTGCGGGGGCTTCTGCGACTTTGGCATCGGTCAGTTCAATCAAAGGTTCTGACCAAGGGCCGGTGATGGTGTACCTGACCTCGCTGACACCTTTCAGCGGCTGATTAAAGATCGACTGCAACACCAAACCTGCAGCTGCACCCACCGGCCCACCTGCAAGCCCACCAATCACTGGCAAGGTAGAACCCAAGCCAGGCTCAACGACAACGGTTTGGTTGTAGGTGCGAGCGATCATATCCGTGGATCCAGATAAGGTAATCACAGCAGCCGGTGCTGCAATTTTCACACCTTCCGTTTCTGCTCGGCCTTCGACCATATCAAACCTGCCGGTGATCCGGTCATAGGGAAACCCTGACCCGAACACATCACGAAAATCAAGGATCAAGCGCCTGGGCAGCGCGCTTAAGCTCACCAACCCCAACAGACGACCCGCACCCGCAGAAGCTTGAGGAACATTGCCGCCTCTGAGCTCAAAGTCCAAGCCACCCTCTAGCCGAATCAAGTTGAAGTCTGTCGGCATGCCGGGCCAGTTGAGATCGAAGTCCACTGTGGCCTGTTGGGCCCGCAAGCCTGCCTCATAGCCGGTGGCTTGAATGAGCTGGTTGAAGTTTCTGGAACTCAAGCGCCCCACCATGGCCGTCTGCGGGGAACCCTCATCGCTCTGATCCCAACGACCGCGCGCTTGCAGACGAAGATCAGGCCCATCTATGTCAAGCAACTCGATCTCAATGCCACGATCACTTCGGTGAGTTTCAACTCGGGTCGAGCCCAGAGCCAAGTCTCCCCAGTACAAGGACTCGACCAACAAGGTCAGCGGTCTGCTTTGACGGGGGTCTTGGAGATTCGGTGGGCGAATTGGCGCCTCTTCACTGCTGGGCGCCTTGGTCAACAGGTAGAGATGCTCTAAGTCCACCACCCGAGCCCTACCAGCGGTCGTTGGGGCCACGATCTCGCCTTGAATGGAGTCACCTCTGATGTCGAGCGTCCATTCGTCCGATTGGCGCTGCAGATTCACTGAGGCAGATCCCGGTCGAAGTCCGGGCGCTAAAAGCTCATCAATAACGACATCTGCAAATACTCGGTTACCCAAGTTGATCGCCATCCAGTCATCCACTGAGGCCTCAGATGATGTTTTAGTCATCATAGAGTTGAGCAGACTCTGCCAGCCGCCCACATCCAACCCCTCCAGTTGTCCAACCCACTCAAGTCCCGGCTGGATCGGGGCAACGGGCAGTTGATCCGTGCCTCCCGTCTCAACAGAGATCCCCCAGCCTTGATCAGTGGATCGCATCACGGCACTCCCCAATCTTGGCCACACCAACTGCCATTCCCCACCCTCGCTTTGCCCACCCCACCAACGAAGGGTGATCGGCCAAGCATCATCGGCTGGCTTTTTCAAAGGTGGTGGTAGATCAAGGGTCGTGCCTTGCAGTGAGCTCTCGATCGCCACCTGAATACCAGACGACGAAGGTGTGCTGGCCACGCGGATGGAGACATCGGTCTGTCCCAGCAGCCGATCAGCCCATGGCTCTCCCCAAGCTTGAGACTTCAGCCACTCACCCAAAGCCAGGTCAGTGCGGGCCACCAGCTCGCCTGTCGGCCCCCATCGTCCATCAATGCGCCAGCTCAGTTCTTGATTATCCAGTCGCGCACTCAGGGCATCGGCTGATACACCTTCTTTGGTGATCGACACCGGGCCAGTCAATTGAGTCACACCCATACCTGCCTCGGGGAAAGACAAGCCATTGCCTCTTAAATCGAGTGCCCCAGCCAGTGACCAATCTCTCATTTGAGCGAACGGCAATGTGATATTGACAGAAGCATCGAGCCCGCCTTCCCACTGCATCACCGAAAAGGTCTCAGACCACCCCGAATAAGGCAACAGGCCAAGGGTGGTGGCCAAACGATCTGCAGACACGCGACTGGCTCTTAGGCTCAAGTCCAAGGTCGGCTCTGCAAAGCGCGCTATGGATAATTGAGGTGCCGACAATGTCATGCCATTGACCATCGCTTTTGTGACATCGGCACTTAACCCCGCCCCTAAAAATCCAGCACGGCCTGTGACCTCTTGAGCCACTGGCCAGCCGTTGGCATACGCAAGCTCAATGCCTGAAAACTGGATGTCTGATGAAAAATGCCCTGCTTCAAAGTCTCTTGTCCGAAGCCCCACGGGAAAATGCATGAGCACATCTCCTTGGGCGCTTTGTACAAACACCAAGGCCTGTTGCAACCAATTCATGGCCGGTGGCGGAATGATGGTGCGAGGCAAAAAGGGCCGAGGGTCCACCGCCTCGATTCGGGGTGCATTGATGAACAAATCCAAAAACAAACGCTCATCCGTTCGATAAATGGCCCCGTCCAACTGGGCGCTGACATAAGGAGCCTCCAAACTCAGTGCCTCAAACGAGAGTTGATCTGGCGAGACAACAACGCGACCCTCAATGCCGTCTAAATCAACTTGGGCTGAGAAGACACGGGGCCAAACCACAGTTGGACTGCCACCGAAGTCGATGGCCCATTGATCCCCTGCTTGTGAGAAGTCTAGATCAACGCCTTCGAGGCTGAGCTCATCTTCGTCCTGCGCTATCGCAAATGATTCAATGCGCCCGCCCGCATGCTGCACACGATAGCCTTGGTCGATGCTCAATAGCCAGTCCTCTACTTTTCCATGCATCGACCGTGGCCACTGTGCGTGACTCGAAAGCCATGGGTTCAAGGACAAATGCAGCGCTTCAAGATCGGCATAGGCCACCCCTATTGCCTTGGCTTGGTCATCGCTGCTCCAAGCAATGGACTTGGCCACGGGCACATCATCAAAGCGAAGCTCAAAAAGCTCAACTGACCATGCCCGCTTGTCTTCCTCAATGGGCCGACGCGTTGCACTGGCTTGGCCTTCCACCACACCATGCTCACCAGCCACCGTCCATTCAGCATCTATGCGCCCGCCTCGATCCTGGCTCCAGTACGCCCAAGCCTCTGCGCTCAATACGGTCTTGATCTCAATTAAGGCACCCAACCCCACCTCTTTGAGCCAATAATCCAGCACGAGTTCTTTGGCATTGAGCCAAGCTTGTGCGCTGACCCAACGATTGTCCTGACGTGCCATCCAAACGCGAAACTGCACCTGCTCGGGTGCCTCGGGCGCGGCCGCCAACCAGCCTGATAATCGATATTCATTGCCTTGCTGTGTGAAATCAGCCTCTGCCACATGCAGATCAATCACCCGACGCTCATTGGGCGCTAAGAAAAGATTGGCGTTTCGAATCGACAGTCCCAACCATCGGGGCAAGCTTTGTGACGACTCACGCCATTGATCAGATCGGGTCTCGCGTGGCTCGTCTGTCTGGTTTGATGAAAAAGAAAATTGCCATTGGCCGTCAGGCAGTTGTGTCAGTGTGATTCTGGGACCCACCAAAACCACCTGTGTCAAGACGCGGTTTCGTTGAAACAGATGAAGTAACTTGAACTCCACAGCGGCCGTCTCAAGACCAAAGCGCTCAGCCTCGCCCTCATCGACCGATAAACCCTGAATCAATATAGAGGGCGTTAACCCCGGCCAGTTGACTTCAATGCGATCGATGGCAACCTCGGCATCCAGCTGAGTGCTCAACCAAGTCTCGACATGGGGTGTCAGCTCATCGGCATAAGGAACCAACAAGCGCGCGATGCCCACGAGCACCGCCACAGCAATGATGCACACTGACAGCGCATAGAAAAGCCTAAGCTTGATGCGTCGCCACCGATACGATGCAGAGGCCAGTGGGTCTGTGTGCTTCACCAGCTCACCTTACAAGAGCACCACGTCAAATTGATCGGTTGCGTATTCATTATGGGGCTGAAACCGAATCGCTGCACCCAGCTTTTCTGTTAACTCGGCCACGGTTGCCTCATGCTCGTCCAAAAGACAATCAATCACTCTAGGGGCTGCCATGATTTGTAACTGGCCTGTCTCGAACTGGCGAGTCGCCCTGACCACCTCTCTAAAAATTTCAGAGCACACCGTCTGAGGTGTTTTGACTCGCCCCGTGCCATGACACGCTTGGCAAGGCTCGCATAAGCGATGCTCAAGGCTCTCCGTCGTCCTCTTTCTGGTCATTTCCACCAAACCCAATGGAGAAATATCAGAGACTGAGGTCTTGGCAGGGTCCCTGTCGAGCGCATGCGTGAGTACCCGAAGCACCTGGGCTTTATGGTCTTCATTGGTCATATCGATGAAATCAACAATGATGATGCCGCCTAAGTTTCTAAGCCTCAATTGTCGAGCGATGGCCTGTGCCGCTTCTAAGTTCGTTTTAAAAATGGTTTCTTCTGGATTTTTCAGGCCAACAAATCCACCGGTATTCACATCGACCGTGGTCATGGCTTCTGTTTGATCGATCGTTAGGTAGCCCCCCGATTTCAATGGCGTGGTGCGACTTAAGGCACGCTCAATTTCCGCCTCTACGCCGAAGAGATCAAACAATGGCCTGGCTGGCGTGTAATGTTCAATTCGACCAACCCAGTCTGGGAAGAAGGACTCAGCGAAGGTCAATGCTGCGTGATAAGTCTGGGCATCATCAATGCGAATTTTATCCACCTTGGCGTGCACCAAATCCCTAAGCGCGCGGTAAGGCAAAGACAAATCCTCATAAATGCATTGCTGCGGCTTGGCCGTTTGCTGATCGCGCTCAACATGCGCCCAACGCTTATGCAAGTAATCTAGATCTTGCTTGATGGCCTCAACACCAATGCCTTCAGCATTGGTTCTAACAATCAAACCCATCTTTGGCTCAGGCCCAACCAAGGCCTCCACCAATTGCAACAACCGCTCGCGTTCAGCCTCATCCTCGATCCTGACAGAAATGCCAATGTGGGTTGAGGTAGGCAAGAGCACCAAGTAGCGGGAAGGAATGCTCAATTGGGCAGTCAATCGCGCACCCTTGGTGCCCAGAGGATCTTTCATCACTTGAATAGGCAAGACCTGCCCCTCGCTCAAGCATTCTGTGATGGGCGGCAAGGCTTTTAAGGATGAATCCTCGTCATCATGCAAGGCATCCCCATCGGGGTGACGAGGCAACAGGTCAACGATGTGCAAAAATGCAGTTCTGGCCAAGCCAATATCAATAAAGGCTGCCTGCATGCCTGGCAAGACACGCTCAACGCGGCCCATGTAAATATTGCCCACGTAACTGGTCGCACCCTGCCGCTCCAAGTAAAGCTCTTGGACCAGCCCATTTTCGACAGCAGCCACCCGACACTCTGTGGGGGTGACATTGATCAGCAGTTCATCACTCAAGGCTCAAAGGCTCTTTATTTAAGGTTCAATCTGGTGAGGATGCCACAAGCCTGCTTGGCGCAACAACTGCCCTGTCTCAAACAACGGCAAACCGACCACATTGCTGTAGCTTCCCTCGATGCGGGAGACAAACAAACCTGCTTGGTTCTGAATGGCATAGGCACCCGCCTTGTCCATGGGATCGCCACTGGCCACATAGGCCTCAATCCAATCTGGGGACAAGGAGGAAAACCACACGGTGGTGGTGACGAAAGCCTCGAGCAGAACCTCTCCTGGGCCCAACAATGCAACCGCTGAACAGACCTCATGGCTTCTGCCTGACAAGGCTTGAAGCATGGCCACTGCCTCAGAAGCATCTCTCGGTTTACCTAGAAAGGCCCGATCCAGCAACACCCCAGTATCGGCGCCCAAGACAAATGAGCCAGGATGGCCCACCGCCAAAGCTTGCGCTTTTTCTCTCGCCACTCGTTTGATGAGAGACTGTGCGCTCTCCTCGGGCAACGCTTGCTCGTCGATGTTGGCCGGTTCGACAACAAAGTTAAGCCCAAATCGCTGCAACAACTCCGCACGTCTGGGCGATGCTGATGCCAAAATCAAAGTCTCAGTCATCACTCACCTCGATGATAGGGGTGGCCCTGAATCATGGTCCAAGCACGATAGAGTTGTTCTGCCACCAACACCCGGACCAACATGTGCGGATAGACCGCAGGGCCCAGTGACCAGCGGCTGTCGCATTGATCCAATAGACTTTGGTCGAGTCCATCGGCACCACCAATGAAAAAGCCAATGGGGTCACCCTCGGCCAACCACTGCTCCATGTTTTTTTTGAGCTTCTCTGTTGACCACGCCTCACGCCCGCCGTGCAAAGCGATGCGTGTTGAGCGGTCTTGGGTTTTTTTCAGTAGCCGCTCTGCTTCAATTGATTGGCGCTTGGGCTCGTTTGGATGCGCCGGCTCAACTTCAATCAACTGCAAATCCAAGTGAGGTGGCATGCGTTTGGCATAGTCACGCCAGCCTTCCTGCAGCCACGACGGCATGCGGGTACCGACGCTGATCACTTGGAGTTTCACCGGGGTTAACTCCCGGCTTGGCTGCGCGTACTAGGTGGTGTTGACCACAGCTTTTCAAGGTTATAAAAGGCACGTGTTTGGGGCAGCATGACATGGAGCACCACATCACACAAATCCACCAAGACCCACTCCCCTTCACGCTCGCCCTCAACCCCCATGGGGCGCATGCCCTTTTCTTTAACGCGCTCCACCACCCGCTCAGCCATCGCTTTGACTTGGCGTGTAGACGTGCCGCTGACAACGATCAGATAATCGGCGAAGGCGTTGCGATCGGTCAGATCAATGACTTCGATCTGTTCGCCTTTCATATCCTCAAGCACAGTGATCACAAAATCACGCAGTGCTGCTGGCGTCATGGTTGTCGCTTCGTTCAAGGGGCTGCTCTGGGGGTTAACAATGGCATGAAACGCTTATTCTACCTTGTCTGTTGTGGCTTTGCTTGCCGGCGTTGTTTTGCGGTAAAGCCCGTGTTTTTCGATGTACGTCAAGACGGTCGCGGGCAGCAAGAAGCGTGGGCTGTGGCCTTCTGAGACTTGGTTTCTGATGTTGGTGCTGGAGATGGCCAATTGGGTCACTTCCACATGACGAACCCCTCCAGCAGGTGTTGTCACCAAGTCACGCGTCCTTTTCACAGATCGTTCCTGAATAAACGCATCAAGCTCGGGCGGATAATTGGTCACGGCATCGGGTCGGGTCATCACCACCAAGTGCGCCAATTCAAACAGTTGCTCCCAATCCCGCCAGGTATGGAGCTGATTGGCAGCATCTTGGCCCACACACAAAAACACAGGCACATCACCGACTTCTTGTCGAATGCTTTTCAGTGTATCGACCATGTAAGAGCGTCCCCCACGGCGCACCTCTCGGTCATCCACGGTCAGATCTTGATAAGGCGCCAAGGCAAGCTCCAACATCGCCAGACGATGAAAAGCTGAGGCATGTGTTTCGCTTCTATGGGGTGGCGTCCCAACCGGCACCAAACGAAAGTCACTGACTTTTAACCATTCGCTGACTTCAGCCGCGGCGCGCAAGTGCCCATGATGCACGGGATCAAATGTGCCACCAAAGACGGCCACCGCTCGGTTTTGGATTTTGCTCTTGGGAAGCGGTGTATTAAGCGACACGACCCATGCCCCCCTCATCTACGAAATCAAAATGGGCGGTGTCTGCCAGCCCAACGCACAAACGCTCTAAATTCACCCAGAAGCGATGGGCATCATTCGACTTGGCCATGCGATCAAGCTTTGATAATTGTGCCAAAGCCAGCGAGAGATGCTTGGGCGAGAGCCTTTTGGCGGCGGCCTCAACAGGCCCTTGTCGCGCCGGCCAAACAAAAAGCTCACGAAACGCTGCTTGCGCGTTTTGTTTTTTACTGAGCACCTGAAAAGCCGCAATCACTTGCAGTTCCTTGGCCAGCGCAAAAATCACGGCTGGCTTGGCAACATCGGCTTCAATCAAGCCGCGGACGCAACGAAGTGCCGCACCCGATTGGGCTGTTAGCACCAGCTCAACCAGGCGAAATGGATCAAACCTCGCATGGTCAGCAACCGATTGTTTGAGCTCTGCCAGCGTCAAGCGGTGGCCTTGCGGGTATAACAGGGCCAACCGCTCCACTTCTTGGGCTGCCGCCAACACATTGCCCTCTAAGCGTTGTGCCAAAAACTCAACACCCGCACGATCGACTGATAAACCTTTGGCGCTGAGACGAGCAGCCATCCATTGAGGCAATTGCTGCGGTTTGATGGGCCAACACGGCACAAACACACCGGCCTCGTCTACCGCTTTAAACCAAACGGTTTTTTCTTGAGCCACTTCCCACGAAGCACACTTGATCAAAAGCACATCATCGCTGGGCTGAGCAATCCATTCTCGAATCGCACCACCTCCCTCTTTGCCCGGCTTGCCAGAGGCCAATCGAAGCTCGACCAAACGTCGGGTGGCAAACAAAGAACCGGTTTCTGTCGCCTGTCCCAGCCGATCCCAATCGAAGCGACCATCGGCCTCGACCACAACCCGCTCCACAACGCCCTGCGCTTTGGCGGCTTGTCGAATGTGATCTAGGGATTCTTCGAGCAACAGCGCTTCTGTGCCCGCGACCAAATAGGCTTTGGCCATCGGTCCTTTGAGCGCACCGGGCAATCGATCTGGAAAGACTTTCATTACAGACCACCAGACCCTGAGGACAGTCGGCTGGCCAGTGACCTCACGAGCTGACTGGCCATTTGTCTGGCCAAGTCATCGGCCAAAAACTCTTCTTCGCGCTGCCCCCCTAAAATCGCCTGTTCATCAAATTGATATTCACGGCTCAAGCGCATGGACTCATCTTGCAACAACACCTCACCCTCGGCGTTGGCGAGACTGTAACGAACCTCGAGATACAGCACGTACTCTCTGACACGCGCATCTTGTGAGATGGTGAGCGCTTGTCGATACAAACGCTCAGAATGAAGGGTAAGCAGAGATGCTTGAGGTAACGCTTGCTGAGAGACCACCACCCCATTGGCCTCCAGCTGACCGATCAGCTCTTGGAACAACAAGGAAGTGGGGTCGGCGGCATTGAGCGTAATGCGCTCTAGCGATTGAGGCAATTCAATTTGCCCTCGAAGCTGGAAGCCACAACCCGCCAGCAGCAAGAGCAACAACAGAACCAACCATCGGGCACGCGTACGGGCCAGACCCATGTTCAGCGAACCCATCATTGCGTGGCCACAATGTTGACGAGTTTGTCGGGCACAACAATCACTTTTTTGATGGTGGCTCCCTCCAAAAATCTTGAGGCATTCTCTGCCTCTTTGGCTTTGGCCTCTAACTCAGCGTGGTCAAGGCCTGGGCTCACTTCAATCCTGTCTCTGACTTTGCCATTGACCTGCACCACCACCGTGACCTTCTGGCGAACCAACGCCGCCTCATCCACCAAAGGCCACCCGGCATCAAACACCGAACCTGTCTGACCAAGCATCTCCCACAAGGCTTCAGCCAAATGGGGTGCGACAGGCGCCATCATCTGGACCACACCCTCCCAGCACTCTTGCAGCAATGATGTTTCAGCCTCGGACTCAGGCTCTAATTTTCCGATCTCATTGCACAAGCCCATGACCGCCGCGATGGCCGTATTGAATGCGTACCGGCGCCCAAAGTCATCACCCACTTTTTGGATGGCCTCATGCAACTGGCGACGCAGGTTGAGGGCTTGTTCTCGTTCTAAGGTTGTTGATGACGTTGCACTTTGCTTCGGATGGGTTTTGACATGGTGATGAACCCCCGCATGGAGTCTTTTCAAAAAGCGCCACGCCCCTTCCACACCGGCATCTGACCATTCCAATGATTGCTCGGGGGGTGCTGCGAACATCGAGAACAAACGAACGGTATCAGCACCGTAACGCTCGACCAATTGGGCTGGGTCAACGCCGTTGTTTTTTGATTTGGCCATCTTCTCGATGCCACCTGAGATCACCGGCTGACCATCGCTTCTTAAGTAAGCCCGAACCACGCGCCCTTTCTCATCGTGCTCGGTCTCAACTTCAGACGGGTTGAACCAAATCTTCCGACCGGCATCATCCTCTCGATAATAGGTCTCTGCCAACACCATGCCTTGGGTCAACAGATGTGAGAAAGGCTCAGCAATGTCAACCAATCCCTCGTCTTTCATCAAGCGCGTCCAAAACCGCGCATACAACAAATGCAAAATCGCATGTTCAATGCCGCCAATGTATTGATCCACTGGCATCCATGCTTGGGTTTGCGCATCCACCATCGCTTGATCATTATCGGGGCAGGTATAGCGCAAGAAATACCACGATGAATCCACAAAGGTATCCATCGTATCGGTCTCTCGCTTTGCCGCTTGGCCACAACGAGGGCATTGCGTGTTCAAAAAGGCTTCCGAACGATTCAGTGGGTTGCCTGAACCATCAGGCACCAGGTCCTCGGGCAACACCACCGGCAAATGCTCTTCTGGCACTGGCACCGCCCCACAGGCAGGACAATGAATGATGGGAATGGGACAGCCCCAATAACGCTGTCTTGAAATGCCCCAGTCCCTCAGGCGGTATTGAATCTTGCGTCGACCTTGGCCGGCTTTTTCCAGATCTGTCACGATGGCTTCAAAACCATGTTCGCAACTTAAACCATCATAGGGCCCCGAATGGACAAGTTCACCTGACTTGGAGGCATAGTCATCGCTCCATACTTTGTCATCATAAGGACGGCCATCGGGCAAAGCCACCACAGGCACAATCGGCAGACCATATTTGTTCGCAAACTCAAAATCGCGCTCATCGTGGGCAGGGACCGCCATCACGGCACCAGAACCGTAACTCATCAAAACATAGTTGGCAACATAGACAGGGATCTGATCACCGGTCAGCGGGTGCGTGGCCCGAAAGCCCGTATCCATGCCCCGCTTTTCTTGTGTGGCCAAGTCGGCCTCAGACACACCGCCTTTTTGGCATTCGTGAATAAAGGCCTGGAGTGTGGGTTGCTGGGCGGCTGCTTGTTGTGCGATCGGATGCTCTGGCGCCACCGCCAAGAAAGTGGCCCCCATCAAAGTGTCTGGCCGTGTGGTGAACACATCGATGGCGTGCTCGCCGCACTGAAACGTCACCTCCGCACCCTCGCTTCGGCCGATCCAATTGGCCTGCATGGTCCGGACCCGCTCTGGCCACCCCGGCAAAGTCTCAAGCGCAGCCAGAAGCTCATCGGCGTAGTCGGTGATCTTTAGGTAATACATCGGGATTTCGCGTTTTTCGACCACGGCCCCCGTGCGCCATCCCTTGCCGTCAACCACCTGCTCATTGGCCAGTACGGTCTGATCCACCGGATCCCAGTTGACCACGCCCGTTTTTTGATAGGCGATGCCTTTTTCTAACAACCGGAGGAAAAACCATTGATTCCAGCGATAGTAAGCCGGGTCGCAGGTCGCCAACTCACGGCCCCAGTCGATGGCAAACCCCAAAGCTTTGAGTTGCGATCGCATGTGGGCGATGTTGTCTCGGGTCCATTGTGCTGGCGGGACGCCATGCGCCATCGCTGCATTCTCAGCAGGCAAGCCAAAGGCATCCCAACCCATGGGTTGCAAGACTTTCTTGCCCTGCATGATGTGGTAGCGAGAAATGACATCGCTGATGGTGTAGTTGCGCATGTGCCCCATGTGCAACTTGCCCGATGGATAGGGAAACATGCTCAGACAATAAAAGCGCTCACCCTTCCCCCGCTCAGCACTGTGGGCACCGGTCTCCTCCCACCGGGCCTGAATCATGGGTTCTAGTGTTTGCGGATCGTAGCTTGTGGACACCGATAAGCCTTTGTTACAAATACCAAAGGCTAGTTTACAAGGATGCCACGCTCAGTGGTGGTTGAGATCCCAGTCTAGAAGCGCTTCTAGGCTTGGATTTTCAGCCGCTAAGCGATCCCTGATCGGACCGGCCAATCGTTTGCCTTCTTCCACACCCCATTGGTCAAAGGCATTCACGCCCCAAAGAATCGACAGACTGTAGACACAGTGCTCCAGACTGGCCAATAGAAATCCCAGGCCCTTGGCAGTCAGCGCCTCGGTCAGCAATAGAGCCACAGGGCGGTTACCCGGCATGTGTTGATACACCTCACCATCGATTCTCCCGCGCGCAAAGGCTTGGCGTTGAGCCAAGAGGTGGGCCAGCTGCACATGGTGCCATGACGACTCACCCGCCTCATCTCTCAAAGCCCCCACCAACAAAAGCGGATGGGTGTCGAGACCCTGATGCAGGGCCTGAAAAATCGAGTGCTGCAAATCAGTCCCGCGGCCGCCGTAGATCAGCGGTACGGTGGGTGTGGCAACGGGCTGGTCATCCAAACCGACCCGCTTGCCCAAACTTTCCATAAACAATTGTTGGCAGTAATCACCCAACAAAGCGAGCCTCGGCTCATAGGCCACCACGCCCAAGGTGGGCAAATCCAAGCCTCTTCGCAAGTGCTCAATGGCAAGCGCCAACCAAACCGCCAGACCATGCTGTCCAGCATCCGAAGCTCTGGGGGTTGCTCGATAAAGCGCATCGGCCTCATGCGCCCCTGCCAGCAGGCCTCGAAAAGCCTGCGGTCCAATCAAAGCGGCAGCAGACACCCCCACCGAGGACCACAGAGAAAAACGACCACCCGTCCAGCTGGGGAAAGCCAAGATATGCGCTTGGGCCACCCCAAAAGCTTCGGCTTTACCTGGTTTGGCTGTGGCCGCCCAGGCCTGCGACACGAACCGCTCGCCCAACCAATCTTTGATGTGCTGAGCCTGTACCAGGGTCTCTTCGGTGGAAAACGACTTAGAGGCGATCACCACACCGGTGGTGGCGGGATCCAACTCATTCAATAGACGCCGCACCCGGCGGCCATCGACGGTAGATAGCCAATGCACACGCACAGCGCTGTCACCCGCCTCCAGGGCATCGGCGACCAGCCTAGGCCCCAAATCAGACCCTCCGATGCCGATGTGGATCACATCGCTCAGCCCCTGACGCCCTGAGTAAAGCGCTCCGGCCACCGCCAAAAACCGCTCTGTTAGGCCTGCGACCTCGGCATCTTCATTGGAACGCAAGCGCGTATGCAGGGCAGGTTGCTGCTCTGAGGGGTTCACACACTCCCCTGCAAATAAGGCCTCGATGTGATCGGCGGCCCGGGCATTTGTAAACGCCTCTACCAAGGCGTCGCGTCTGGCAGCCGATAAGGGAAGATGGGAGTAATCGAGCACCCAGCCACCTTGCGACACTCGGTGGGTCTTTGCTCGGTCAGGCTCGCTGGCCATTAAATCGGCAATGCTTGGGTTCATGTTGTTCCCCGCCTTGGGTCATCTGTTGTTTTTACGCAACACTTGAAACTGGACGCTGGCCCGCCCCTGCTGGGCTAAAAAAAACCCCTCCCGAATCGTCGGGAGGGGTAATGTTTTCGGAGTGATGTATCTCGCTTCGCGCCCTGCAACCTTGTCAAAACTGTTCATGTGATGCCAAGATTGGTGGTAAGCATACCACAACATTTTTTAAAATCCAACCCCAAGGTGAGCCCAAAGACCGGATTTGGGAGGCCAACTTCACCTCACCTTCACTTGCCTCACCGAAAATAGCGCTGTTCGGCCCAGTCTCTGGCTCCTCTGACTCCCTCCTGCTGAGCCGAACGCATCCCTGAAAGCCCCGGTTGATTCGTCACCCGGGGCTTTTTTTAGCGCACATCGATCACATCCTCAGGGCTAACATGTATAGATCCGTGGTTCAATCGACAGAGTAATGCTATGGACACTGAACAAACGATCGGCCTTGAGGGCCGTAAAGTCGCAAGAATACTGGGCTACATGGGGATTTTGCCGTTTCTGGCTCTGGCGAGCTTGGCGGCCATGGATGGGCCCCGCTGGCTTGAAGTGGCACTGATCGCCTATGGCGCTTTGATCTTGGCGTTCATGGCGGGCACCTTGTGGACCGGTCTGATCTTCGGCCAACGCTCAAGCCACCGCGTCAAATTTGAATTGATGGCATCGAATGTCTTGGTCTTGGCCGCGTGGCCTTCGGTGCTGATGCCGACTGCTTGGGCCTGTCTTTGGCTGGCTGCTTTGTTCGCTGCCCACCTCTGGCTGGATGCCCCGTGGCGAGCCCATGCTGGGCCTTCTTGGTATCGCCACATGCGCTTAACCATTTCAGTTGCGGTGGTTTTGATCCTCACCCTAGGCGGCCTGGTGGGCTTGGGGCTTGAGTTTGGGGGCGCGGGGCAGGCATGAGCCAAAACCATTCTGCCTTGAGACTGGAACGTGTCAGTCAAACCATCGATGGCGTGCGTTTGTTGAACGAGGTCTGCTTGACCATACAACCGGGTGAGAAAGTGGCGGTGATGGGTCGGTCGGGCGTTGGCAAGACAACGCTTTTGCACATGGCCTGCGGCTTAGATCAACCGCAGGCTGGTCAGGTGTGGGTGAACGATCGATGCTTGAGTGAACTGGCTGAACCTGAACGAACACGTTGGCGTGCGTTGCACATCGGCTTGGTGTTCCAAGATTTCAATTTAATCGACAGCTTAACCGTCAAAGAAAATATGGCGCTTCCGCTTTGGCTCACTGGCTTGTCAGATCAAACCGATCGCATCCAAACCATGGCGAAATCTTTAGGCATCACGGCTCTTTTGGAGCGGCTGCCGCAAGCATTGTCGGGCGGTGAAAAACAACGCGTGGCCATTGCTCGGGCCTTGATTCATGAGCCCTCACTGGTATTGGCCGATGAGCCCACCGGCAACTTGGATGAGACACACGCTCAATCGGTTTTGGATTTATTTTCAAACATCACTCAATCGCTCCACTGTGCTGTGTTGCTGGTGACGCATGATCCGATGGCTGCCGGCACATGCCATCGAATTTTTGAGTTGCAAGGCGGAACACTGCAAGCCCAAACGCTGCCATGAAATTGCTTGCTTTGGCCTCTTATCGGTTTTTTAAACAACACCCAGGCCAGTGGTGGATGGCCCTGATCGGCATTGCCTCAGGTGTGGCGGTGATGAGTGGCGTGTGGCTGATGCAACAGGCGTTGGTTGGCACCATCGACCAAGCCACCACGCAATTGATGGGCACACCCACCGTGAGATTGACTGCGACCACGGGTGAGCTCGATGAAACCATTTACCGCGATCTGGCACTGAAGCCCGGGGCACCTGAGCTCTACCCTGTGATCGAGGCCATGGTTGAGCTTGAGGGTCAGTCCTTAAAACTCCTGGGTATAGATCCCATGATGGGCTTGGGCTCAAACATCAACTTAGCAGGGACCGCCATCGCTGGCGTTTTACTGAATGAGAATCAGGCTGTTGTGATCAGCCAAAGCTTGGCAGGCAGGCAATCTTTAAACGTGGGGGATCGCATCAATGTGTCGGCGGGCAACAAGCGCGCGTGGTTTGAGGTGGCGGCCATCATCGAGACCAGCAGCGCCTTAAATGATTACCTCTTAATGGATTTGGCCACCGCTCAGCGCCATTGGGTAGGGCCTGGGGTATTGAGTGCCATCGATGTGCCCGCACACGCCTTTGATTGGTTGACCACCCATGCGCCTGATCAAACCGTGGTGACCTCTGCTGCCAGCGAACAACGTCGCGTGTCTGATCTCAGTCGAGGCATGCGCACCAACTTATTGGCCATGAGCCTTTTGGCCTTGGCAGTCGGTTTATTGGTGGTCTATGCCGTGTTGTCTTTTTTATTGGTTCAGCGCAGAAAAATGATCTCCTTAATGCGCGCGTTGGGTGTTCAACGCCGCTGGGTGGTGGCCTCACTGGCCTTGGAAGTGTTGGTCTTGGCGCTACTGGGTGGGGGTCTTGGCTTGGTGGTCGGTACATCGTTGGCCGACGGCTTATTGGCTCTGGTCAGCCAACCCTACAGCATGTTGTATGGCACCACACCCGCGCACGCGATCACACCCACATGGGCTCTGTATGGCTCGCTTTGGGCATTTGCAGTGGTGATGGCCTTTGTCTCGGTCACCAGCGTGCTGGTTGAAGCCTTTCGGGTCAGCCCTGCACAAGGCGTTCGCGCGCCCTTGAAGCAAAAAAGCGCCTCACTGCCTTGGTTATGGCTGGCTTGGCTGCCGCTTGGCCTTGGGCTTTCGCTGATTTTTATTCCCGGCAAACTACCCATGGCATTGCTCGGTTTATTTTTTGTCTTGCTTTCATTGAGTGTTTGGTTGCCTCACCTTGGACTCCAAGGCTTGGCCCGGTTCAGACATGCTCTGGGGGGTGGATTGATCCAACAAAGCCTCATCATGCTTCTCAGTGCGCGCCATCGACTCAAGCCAGCGCTCGCCGCGCTTAGCTTGGCGCTGGCATTGGGTGCAGGCATTGGCATGATGGTGTTGGGGTTTCGAGGTGCGGTGGATCACTGGGTTGAGCAGCTGTTGCAGGCAGATGCCTATCTCACCAGCGACCAGATGCCGATCACGCTGGAAGTGCGAGATCAGTTGGCCAATGACCCGAGCATTGCGGCCATCAGCTCCGTTCGCCGAGCAGCCGATGTCAAAGGGCTCAATGTCTTGGCCTATGAGTTGCCAGAGGCTGCTTGGGCCGGGTTTGAATGGATCGCGATCAGCCAATCAATCAATGACTTGGATGGGTTAAAAAATATATTTGAACGGGGAGAAGGCTGGCTCATCACCGAGCCACTGGCAAATAAGCAAAACCTCGAGGTCGGTTCGCTTTTTACCTTGACCACACCCAAAGGCCCTTTGACCCTGCCCATCTTGGGCATTTACCGCGACTATGCCAGTGATCAAGGCTCACTGGCCATGGATGATGAAACCTACATCACGCTTTGGAATGACCCAATCAAAGACAGCCTCGGTGTGTATTTGGCACCGAACAGTGACATAGGATCCATCGGTGGCGTACTGGCCTCGCTTGAATGGGATGATCAAATATCCATCACCAGCAAAGAAACGATTCGCACAGAAACCTTACGTGTGTTTGATGACACCTTCAGAATCTCGTGGGCCTTGGCTTTTTTGGTCGGCGTGATTGCCTCTGTTGCATTGATCAGTGCCTTGTTGGCCATTGGCATTGAACGGGGTCGAGAGTATGCCACCCTAAGAGCCGTCGGATTTACTCAGGCACAATTGCGACAGGTGGTGTTGGTCCAAACGCTGGGACTGGCGTGGCTATCGATGCTTCTGGCCCTGCCTTTAAGTCTGGTCATCCATGCCGTTCTTTCCTTGGTGATTCAACCGCTGGCCTTTGGTTGGCAGATCGCTTGGCAACTGCCATTGGCCCCATGGGCAGTGACTGCCTTGGTGAGCATCACCGTGGGTGGACTTGCCAGCCTCTACCCTGCCTGGTTCATCAGCAAAACCCCACCTGCTCGATTGCTCAGGACACTGTAATGATCACCCGCATCACCATCGCTTTGCTGTTTTGCCTCGGTGCCATGGTGCTTTGGCTGCATCAACAAACAAAGCCAGAACCCACGCCCACCAGCACGTGGTCCTTGGATATGTTGTTGGGTGAAGCCCCCGATGGCTTCGAGCGGGTGTTGGCACCTAGGCCGTTCGACTTTCCCAAAGACCATGCGATGCATCCTTCTTTTAGAAATGAATGGTGGTATTTCACTGGCCGCATTGATGCGCCTGGTAGGCCCATGGGTTTTCAGTTCACGTTGTTTCGGTTCGGCATGCAGCCACCGAGCGAAGAACACAGCTCAATAGACAGCCAATGGGCCAGCGATCAGCTGTGGATGGCCCATGTGGCGCTGAGCGATGGCGGGGATGGTCAAGACTCACCTCCTCGCTTTTATCAAGCCGAACGATTTGCTAGAGACTCCATGGGCTTGGCCGGTGCGACCGAACAAAAGTGGTGGCTTCGCGACTGGGAGGTCGTGGCCACACCCGAAGGCTGGCAACTCAATGCTCAGGCCGAGGACTTTCAACTGAGCTTAGCGCTCGAGCCCACGCGCCCAATCACACTCCAAGGCGATCAAGGCTTTAGCCAAAAAGGCCCCGAAGTTGGCAATGCCTCTCACTATTACTCTTTGACTCGACTGCACACCACCGGGACGGTCACACTTCAACCTTCAGATGAGGAAGCCTCTGAAACGCGGGTGGTCGAGGGGCTATCGTGGCTGGATCGAGAATGGGGCTCAGGCCAGTTATCAAAAACACAAAGTGGCTGGGATTGGTTTGCCATTCACTTGGATGATGGGCGAGACCTCATGCTCTATCGTTTGCGAAACCTCGACAACACGGCCTCTGAATTTTCCGCAGGCGTGCTGGTCGAGGCAACGGGCGAATCGACGGCATTACAGTTTGAGGACTTCCAAGCTTCCCCGACGGGCTGGTGGCGAGATGAGCACGGCATCGAGTGGCCCATCAGATGGCAGATTGAGTTACCTAGGCACGGAATCAGCTTGACTGTTGAGCCGTTATTTGAGGCCCAGCGCTGGACTCAATCCGTGGCTTATTGGGAAGGGGCCATCGATGTGTATCAAGCCTCAACCCGAGTGGGCCGAGGCTATCTCGAACTCAGTGGGTATGCGGAGTGACGTAGACCTCACCGTCGCGCATCACAAAAGAGACAGACTCAAGACGCGTCACATCTTCTAGAGGATTGCCCTCCACCGCAATCACATCAGCCATAAAGCCTGGCTTGATCTGACCCAAGGATGATTCCATCCCCAACAAAGTGGCGGCCGAAATGGTGGCTGCACGAATGGCCTCAGCTGGAGGCATACCCGCTTCCACCATCACCGCAAACTCCTCGGCATTGGTGCCGTGTGGGCTCACCCCACAATCGGTGCCAAAAGCGATTTTGACACCTGCCCGGTAGGCGCGGCCAAAGGTCTCTTGAATCAGTGGACCAATCGTGGCTGCTTTCACTGCCACCATCGGTGGGAAATAGCCGTCAATTTTGGATTTCTCGGCCACAAAATCTCCGGCCAAAATGGTTGGCACATACCAAGTTCCCTTCTCCACCATCAAAGCCATGATCTCATCATCCATGTAGGTGCCATGCTCAATGGAATGCACCCCCGCCTCAACCGCACGACGCATCCCCTCACCCCCATGGGCATGGGCTGCAACATGCATGCCATAGTCATTGGCCACTTCAATGATGGCCTCTAGCTCATCGGCACGAAACTGCGGGTTTTGGCCGCTTCTGGCGACACTCAATACGCCCCCCGTGGCGGTGATCTTGATCGCATCCGCGCCATCTTTATACCGTTGTCTAACCGCCTCGCGCGCAGCCGCCACGCCATTGATCACGCCATCACGAGGACCTGGGTTACCCATGATGTCTGCCCGCCACGCGTTGGTTGGATCTGCATGGCCACCCGTCGTTGCAATGGACTTAGCGGCGGTGAAAATGCGAGGCCCTGGGATATGGCCTTGGTTGATCGCATTACGAAGGGCCACTGTGGCGTTGAACGAGTCACCCAAATCGCGCACGGTTGTAAACCCAGCCTCCAAAGTCACGCGGGCATGCTTGGCGCCCAACAGCGCAATGTCAGCTTCATTCATCGTGAATCGATTGACTTGCGATCTGGGCGAGTACTCCGAAGACAAGTGCGTATGCATGTCCATCAAGCCCGGCAGACACGTCAATGAGGAAAGATCAATCTCTTCTATGCCCGCTTGAGCGCCTGGATAACCCGATGCCACCGAAGCCACTTTGCCTTGCTCAATCACGAGTGTGTGGGGGCCCACCAACCGCCCTTCGGCGACATCCAGCACTTGGCCACATCTGATCCAGGTGGTCTGTGACCAAGCCGTCGTGGCAGTTAAAAACAGAAGCGCCAGCGCCAAAGACAAGGTTGCAGGCATTTGCAAAAACCGAGATGGATTCATTTCTGTTGCTCCTGACTTGATTTATTGTTTTAAGACAACCAACCGACCAATAGCAGAATACTCAATACCACCAGCCACAAAATCAACATGCGCCAAACGAAATGATGGGCCAACTGGATACCGCCTCGCTGATCTAAGCCCTCAGGCAAGACGGCATCGGCAAGCTCGGTCAGCATCTGACGATGAATGAGCCAAACACGGCCCTGCTCATCTTCCATCATGTCTTTTCGATAACGGTGCCAGGCCTGATAGACTCGATCAAAATCATTCGTCAAGGCGCTGGCCACCACCATCAAAACAATCACCGGCCACTCAAGAAAGAAACGCAGCCGAAATACCCACTGCCTCTCCGCACCCGCACCGGCTTGCTCACAAACTCGCTCAGTGATTCGATATAACAGCGCACCCGGGATACCCAGCACCACAAACCAGAAAATCACACCGAACCAACGCGCCAAGGCAGCCAAATAAACCTGCATGCCTGCTTCGTGGGCATCGGCCTCTTCCCGAATACCCAGCGCCTCATAGCCCTCGGACGGCTCATCAGAGGCCAGCGCGTCTTTGACATCCAAATCCAAATCTCTGGGGCCTAGGCTAAATAACAAAACACCCAGAGCCACCAAGGCCCAAAGCGCACCACCGCCCAAGCCGTCAGCCAGCGCAGATAACACGCCACCACCGATCACTGCGATCAGCAAGATCAGAGCCAAATCCATGTAGGGTTGGTTTGAGAAACGATCAAATTGACGCTGAAGCCAAGCAAAGAACCCATCAAAAGACCGATACCGATCAATGCCTTTGCCGTAGTGGCTGATGGCCATGGCCGCGAATAACACTAAGATTTTCATCAGCCGCAGACCAATTCAGTCAGGTAGGAAGAGCGGCTTTGCATGTCACCCCACCCCAAAAGAAGAACCGCAGCTACAGGTGGTCGCGGCATTTGGGTTTTTGATCACGAAGCGAGCACCCTGTAAGTTCTCCGTGTAGTCGACCTCGGCACCTTCTAAGTACTGAAAGCTCAAAGGATCCACCACCAAGGTCACATCGTCTCGCTCTACGGTGATGTCACCTTCATCCAGTGCTTCATCAAAAGTGAAGCCGTACTGAAAGCCCGAACACCCACCTCCGGTGATGTACACACGAAGCTTTAAGTTTGGATTGGCCTCCTCCAAAATCAATTCTCTGACTTTAGAGGCTGCGCTTTCAGTAAAAATTAGGGGCTCTAACTCATTCATAGTCTTACTTTAACGAAGCCTCAAGGTGGCGTCCAGCGGTTTTGGTGAACCTAAACTTGCCCATGCAAGATAAGGTCTCTGGCCATGTACAGGGCAGCAATAGATCGGCCCTCGGTGCAATCTGGCCGCTGAATCAAACTGATCAAGTCATTCATCGGCCATTGGATCACTTCGAGCTCTTCGGGTTCATCCCCAGGCAATCTTGATGGATAAAGATCTCTGGCCAAGATCACATGCGTTTGATGGCTCATGTAACCGGGCGCCAAACTGAGCTCCCCAAGCTCTGTCAGTTGATTGGCACCGAAGCCTGCTTCTTCCTGAAGCTCCCGATTCGCACCCTCGAGCAAACTCTCGCCTTTTTCCAGGCGGCCTTTGGGAAGGCCCAACTCAAACCGATGAAAACCACAGGCGTACTCTCTGATCAAAAGCACATGATCATCATCGGGCATGGCCACCACAATCACAGCACCCAGACCTCGAGAGACCAGTCGCTCGTATTGACGGCGCTGCCCGTTGGAGAACTCTAAATCCAACTGTTCGACCTTGAAAAGATCCGCCGGGCGACGCTCGCGTCTGTCGTGAATGATGGGCAGTGGGCGCTTAAAGGACGATGACATGCCTAAAAGGATAACAGGTCTGCCAGCAATTTCGCATGCAACGGAGGTGAAGCGGCCAACACAGAAGTGGAATGAAGGCCGATCGGCTCACCGGACAAATCAGTCACCACACCACCGGCTTGTTCCACAATGACCGTCAAGGCCGCGATGTCTAGAATGTTGACATCACTCTCTATGACCACATCCTGTTGTCCGAGTGCCAAACGGTGATAGGAATAAAAATCTCCATAGCCTCGGGTCCTGGCTGCTTTTTCCACCACTTGCCCCAACCAAGGCCAATGATCGGATCGCGCCAAGGATCGGATGTTGCCCATGGAGACATCGGCTGAGCTGATGTCATCGACCGAACGCACTTTTGCGGCTTGCCCGGCAACATACGCTCCCTGCCCCCGCATGGCAAAAGCCATTTCATTAAATGCGGGTGCCGATGAGACACCCAAAACCAATTCCCCATCGACCATCAGTGCAATCTGGATGGACCAAAACGGCAAACCCCGAATGAAACTGCGCGTGCCATCGATGGGATCAATCAACCAAACATAGCGTCCATCAGACTCGCCCCCGTACTCCTCACCCACGATGGCATGGTCTGGGAAAGCCTCACCAATGACCGCTCGAATGGCTCGCTCGCACGCGCGATCGGCTTCTGTGACTGGGCTCTCATCTGCCTTGGTTTCGACCGATACCCCTTGCTCAAAAAACGTCATAGCAATGGCATCGGCTTGGTGTGCGGCTTGTTTGGCCACCTCTAACCACAGAGGATTAAGGTCATGTGTACTTGTCATTGAAACACCCCCAATTGTCCGGATCGCTCAATTTTAATCGCTCCGTCTTGCACATACCCCAATGGCGCCAAATACCGAAGCAATCGGTCGCGCCCAGGTTCGGGGTCCAAAGACAGGTTGGCCCGATAACGATCCCCGTCGCTGGTGATTTTTCCAGAAATGCGCACCGCACCTTCAGCATTGGAGGAAATCACGGCTTGGGTTTGCCCGAAAGCCTCCTCACTTGGGCTGAGAAAAACAGAGATATCACCCAATGACTCATTGACCAAGCCCTCAAGGGCGGCGTCTTGCCAAACGAGCTCACCCTCAGCCAACAGTTGTCTTGGCAACTCATCCGACCACTCAACAAACGCAACATCCACGCTCATTTGGCCTTTGGGCCATATGACCACCAACCAAGACGCCACATCCAGTGTCTGAATATCCACTCGGCCTGTGATGTTTTCTAGGCGCTTCCTGTCTGTCACCCGCCACTGCCCCTGGAGCACCAGACCCTCGGAGGCCAGTGACCAGTGCCACGCCGTACCACCCGACCAACGCCATTGGATGGGGATGGGTGACTGCGCAGGCAATACCAGCCGGCCCTGCCCCGACCAAACGGTGCCTTGGACTTGATCAAAACGAAGCCCAGAGGCCTCGTCACTTAAAACCAATGAGGCCGGCAAGGTCACCACAACCCAAATGGGCAGAGCCAATGCCAACAATATCAGTATTTTTTTGAGCACTGACAATCAGCGCCGAAGGGTGAGCGTCAGCCTCACATCCACCGAAGATGGATCGGTGGCTCGGTTGACAGACAGTTGATCAACATGGACGCCTCGCTCGATGGACAAATCACTCAACCAAGCCATCACCTCATCAAAGCTTGCGCCATTGAGCCAAACACTGACTTCGTTGTTGTTCACTGGCTCAATGCGACTTAAAGCCCCCGCCAAACCAGCCGCTCTGGCCGTTTGATCTGTCAAACTCAACAAAGACTGCCCGTCGTCTAATTGCCATGCAGACTGCTGGGCCTGCAATGCCTCGATCGTTGGCGCCAGCGCATTGAGCCAGTCGAGCGTTGCTTGGTGGTAAGCCACTTCCTCGGCATGGGTCTGTTTGGCCTCAACCCAGGGCTCCCAAACCAAGACGTAACTTAAGGCCGCAACCACAACAACACCGAGCACCAGTAGCCACTGTTGCTGACGGCGGTTGAGTTGTTGCCAAAACGCCTTCATCTCAGCACTCCTGTGACTGTGATCTCGGCACGCGCGCCTTGAGACGAGAGCGTGGCGGAACGCACATTGGCCATCAGACCGCCTTGGCTCAGTTGACGGCCCAAGGCATCGATGCTCGCCACATCACGCCCTTGCACACCCAAAGTCAGCTCACCCGCTCGGTAATCCAAGGATTGGATCTCTAAGCCCGTTTGTCCAGCCAAGGTGGGACCGATTCTGGCCATCAAGGCCATCAGGCCTGCCGATTGACCAAACTGCAATCGTTCCAGTTCACGGGTGGCCAACTCCCGCTCTCGTCCAACCGCGGGTTGGCCTGGGAACAAAGCTTGAAATTGTGCGGCCACCTCGCTCCGAAGCGCGTTGGCTTCGTTCTTCAACAAACGCTGCTCAAGGCCCAGGTGCGCCAATACCAACATCAAGCACGCAGAGGCCAAGCCCGCCACCCATGCCCATTGGCCTTTGAGCTCAAGCGCTGATTGCGGCTGCCATCGGTCTGTGAGTACATTGATCGGTGATTGCGTGGCGCGTTTTGCGAGCACACTGACCAGCGATTGATCTTGCAAGCAGTGCGTGACTTGATGTGACACCGCCGCCGGGGGTGGCATCGCTCCGTACCATGTCCACGTAAGCCCGCCCAATGACTCCACCATCGACCAGGCACTGTCTTGATGAAACCGGCCAAAGTCCCACTCACCCCAACGCATGAGCACATCATCACCGGCCATGGCCAAAGAGACTTCGCCATCGACATGGGGCAAGCACAAGGCATCGGGCATCATCGCATCAGGCGAGAGTGCCTTAAGTTGTGAGGCCAAGGCATCCATTGAGGCCTCTGTCATGGTCAGCGCCAGCCAATGACCGGAGGCATCGCGTGGGCCGGCCACCACATGCTCTTCCTCAATTGATCCGGCGACAAATTCTTCAGCGGCCCACTTTAGGGCTTGCGCTTGACGGTGCTTTGGCAAGTTGGGCAGATCCAAGCGCAACGGTGTGCACAAAGAGGCATCAAACAACACCACACAGTGATGTGGCTTAAATTGATTGGCCAGTGTGGCAATGGGCGCTGTGCCTTGTTCAAGCACATGATCAGATCCATCCAAGCTTAACCAGGCAACATCACCACCGTCTGGCTGGACGTACACCACCAGTGTATGCACGGCAACGGGGTCCGGGGCTCGGTTGGGCTCAGATTTAGCCACGATTAGGGTGTTCCTTGGCTGACATACCTAAAATCATACCCCGACCCAGAGGCTGACATCAGACGAAACACATCGTAGCTGACAGGCCCAGACCGGCCAGCCTGATCCAGCGTGACTCTGGCTTGTGCCAAATACCAAGTGGATCGGACCACCACACTCTGTTGCTGATGCTCACTCAATACCAAGCTTTGGATGATGGGTTGAGCCCAAAAAGAGGCCAAATCTTCAAATGGACGGTCCAGCAAAATGCGCTCGGCTTGAGATAAATCCAGCCCACTGAACAAAGCCACCAACAAAACCTCAGAGGCTCGATTCACATTCACCACCAACTCAGTGCTCGGTAACACCACCACATGAGGGGCCCATGCTTCATAGACATGGGCTTGATAACCCGGCCACTCTCTGAGTTCAGACAGGTGCATCAATGGCAAGGCTTTTTGTTGATTGCCTGCTCCACCCCAAGTTGATCGACCCATTTCGGATGGACTCATTTGACGCGTGTTCAACCACTGACTCAGTTCAAGCACCGCACCTGGATCGAGATTCAGTGCCCCATTTAGGCGCTCAAACACGGCTTGGGCGTATCGTCGCTTATTAGGGTCTGAGTGCAATAAAGCGTTGAGGTTAAATCGACCCCCCAAATCCACCAACCGACCCTGAATCATCCCGCCGGGTATGGGATAAGCTGGTGTCCATTCATCGATGCTGCGAGAAAGGTTTGCCTGATCGGCCAAAGCTTGCCACTCATCCAAACCACGCTGAGCCAATAGGGCCATCCCATCGCTCAGTGCATTCACAGATGAGCGATCAACGACGGCTTGGGTTCTGGCAATCGAGCGGCTGGCTTGTTCGAGCATCGACAGTGCCAACACACTGGCCAGCGTCACCACCACCAATGTCAGCAGCAGTGCCATGCCAGCCTCTTGACGTCGTTTAGGCCAGCCAATGCAATCCAATCGCCTCATTGCACCACCACCCGACGACGAATGGGCCCAAACTGCGGATGGTCCAGCGTGATTTCTATCCCCATGGGCCATGCACGCACAGCACTGGCGCTCCAACTGCTTTGCCAACCCAGCTCAGGTGAGAAATAACGAAAGGACACCACAACACTGCCGTCGGTCAGCGGCTCTTGTTGGGGGACAGTGGCCGCATCACCATAAAGCCGTGGCCAATAACTTCGGACCAAGCCATCGGAAGACCATTGATATTGAAATCGCTGCAGTTGTGATCGGGGTTGATCCAGAGGATTGGCCCACCCCGATCGAATGCCGCCTAAACCATTGGCTTGCCCGAAAAAATCACTGCCATCAGCGCCATTCAACCGTGGTCGAGCCACCAACGATTGCATGTCTGATTCAAAGCGCTGCAACACCCACTGAAGGTCCGCCAGCACTTCGGCATGTGTCTCGCTGGCCACTTTGGCTTTTGATATCGCATCAAGCGCGGAGTAAGCCGCCAAGCTCAGAGCCGAAAAAATGCTAACAGCAATCAAGACCTCGATCAGGGTATAACCCCGCTCGCTCATTGGGGCTCGACGGATCATGGCAACACAAACCCTGTGTGCACCACCACCGGTGTCTCTCCATTGGATGGATCATAAACACCGACATCAATCCGCAGCATCGACCCATCGGGCGTGGGTTGAACAAGCGCATCCCAAGACCACACCCGACGCGCTAGGGTGGATTGGCCTTGTCGCCGCCCGGGGCGCACATCAGCAGCCAATCGAATATCAGACAGCACATTGTTGGCCACGATCAGCCCCAGTGTTTTTGACTCTAACTGATACTGGGCATCTAACACATCGGCGGCCGATCGGCTCAAGGCCAACACCGCGACAGAAACGATCACCAAGGCCACCAGCACCTCGATCAAGGTCATGCCCCCTATGGCTTTTTTGCATGGGCCGGAGTGCTGATTGCGTGGCCGACTCATGATGGGTCTACCCTAACCGTCCAATGCCCCGGTCGTGCGCTGGCAGGCATCTCAAGCGTGGCTTGTTGGTCGCCGTTGTTCAGCGTTAGGGAAAAGGCATTGCGCTCACCCATGACCCCGCACATCAATTGAGCACTAGATAGATCCAGACCCGAACTTGGCGCAATGGGCGCGGTCATCCCCTCAACACGCAAAGACACGCGCCATGCTTTTGGCCATTCGACCAATGACTTCATGGACGCCGGTTGAGACAGGGACGTGCTTCGATCCCACCAGCCCACCCCTTGCGCAGAGACCTCGATGGCTTGTACTTGGGCTTGGAATAAGGCTTTTTCACACACAGCATCGATGGCTTGGGCGACGCGAATTAAATGCGCTTCAGGCCCCTGATCAGATGACCGCACATTGATGCTCAGCACCACCATCGTTGCCAGAGCGCTGATGATGACGACCACCACCAAGGTTTCAATCAGTGTGAACCCTCGCATGTCTCGATCAAGCATCGATCATCCAAGCAATCAGCGCGCCCAGTTACCTATCTCGGCATTGATGCCCTCGCCACCCGGCAGACCATTGGCGCCCAAAGACCACACATCAATCTCGCCTTTGAGTCCTGGATTGAGGTACTGATACTCACGGCCCCAAGGATCGAGCGGCAATTGATCAAGGTAGCCCCCGGCTTTCCAATTGCTTGGCTGTGGCTCGCCTTGTGGTCTTTCTACCAAAGCTTTCAGCCCTTGCTGGGTCGATGGGTAACTCGAATTATCCAGTCGATATAGGTTGAGTGCCGTGACCAGTGCTCGGATGTCTTGCTCGGCGCGCACCACCCGTGCCCGATCGGGCTCATCCATGATTCTGGGGACAACCACTGCAGCCAAAATGCTGATGATCACCACAACCACCAACACCTCAATCAACGAAAAACCTTTTGCTGTTTGTCTCATAAAAATCCAACCTCTGATCTGTCAACGGCCATGGCTTGGTGGTGGTTGATCCGCCTTTAGAAGTGCTTTGACAACCGACCACTTGGTTGATGTTAAATCCGATATCACTCATCATACGCTGATGCGCCCATCAATCAATCCCAAAGGCCGCGTCAGCCGCATTTATACCCCACAGGCCTTAGGCGTGGGGCAAACCATCGAGCTTGAGGCCGCACCGGCCAAACATTTAATCACGGTACTGCGCCATGGCGCAGGAGATGGCGTGGTGCTCTTCAATGGCGATGGCCATGCCTATACCGGCACGCTGCTGCCGCCTGCCAAACCCAAAGGGCTCAAGGTCGAGATTGATGGCATGGACACCCCCCAAGTTGAATCAAGCATTGAGGTTCATTTGATTCAGGCCATTGGCCGCGGTGAGCGGATGGACTGGGCGATCCAAAAAGCCACTGAGCTGGGTGTGACGACCATCACGCCCTTGCTTACAGAAAGGGTCGCTGTGAAGCTCGATGAAAAACGCACAGATGCCCGTGTGGATCGATGGCAAGCCATCGCGATTCATGCGGCCGAACAAAGCGGCAGGACCCGAGTCCCCCACATCCAAACCCCCATCAAGCTTTACGATTGGTCTGTGCCCCAAGATCAACCCTGCTGGTATCTTGACCCACTGGCATCCCAGACCTTAAAGGATTGCGCCGCTCCTCAACGCTGCACATTGCTCATCGGGCCTGAGGGTGGCTTGACGTCCGAAGAGATCACCCGATTATCGAACCAAGGTGCTGTGGGGCTTCGTCTGGGGCCTCGGGTCTTAAGGACCGAGACGGCCGGGGCGGTTGCCATCGCCGCCATCCAGACTTTGTGGGGGGATTTTTAAGTGAACCAAACCACGGCGCCAGCCAAGCGTTGGTACACGCTGCGGGTCAGTGTGCGCATCGATGATTTACCTGAAGGCCTTGAGGATGCATCCACCCAAAAAGACCAAAGCCAGTGGATTGAGCCGATGGAGTCTGTGTTGTTTCAAGCAGGTGCTTTATCGGTGACCTTGGTTGATGCCGAGGACCATCCCTTGCATGAGCCAGACCCAGGCGCCTTACCACTGTGGCCGAAGGTGGTGATTGAGGCTTTATTTGACGACAAGTCCAGCCAAAGCCATGCGGTTGATCAGCTGATCGATTCAGGGCTCATCCAAGACCCCCACCAAATCCATTTGGGTGATCTTGAGGACCAAGCATGGACGCGGGCTTGGATGGATCAATTTGTGCCCATGTCTTTTGGCCAGCGCCTTTGGGTCTGCCCATCTCACATTGATCCAGACCCCAGCTGGCCGGTGGTCATTCGCCTAGACCCAGGTTTGGCGTTTGGCAGTGGCACCCACCCGACCACCGCCATGTGCCTTCGCCAGCTCGACCAATGGGCCAGTGACAACCTCATCCAAGCCAATACCGCAGTGCTCGATTTTGGATGTGGCTCTGGCATCTTGGCCATTGGTGCCGCACTGTTTGGGGCCGATCACATTCTGGCGGTGGACCACGATCCTCAGGCCTTGGTCGCCACCGAAGACAATGCCAAAGCCAATGGGTGTGCAGATCAGATCCAAGCCTTGAGCCCTGAGACTTTTTTTGCTGACCACGCCAACTTTAAAGCAGATCTGGTGTTGGCCAACATCTTGGCTCAGCCCCTGATCGATCTGGCCCCCACCCTGATGGGGCACGTTGCTTCCGGTGGGCGCTTGGTGTTGTCTGGCATTCTCCAATCCCAAGCCGATGCAGTGATGGCTGCCTACCGAGCATGGGATGACCAGCCAAGCATCCGCACCGACGGGGATTGGGTTTGCCTGGCATTTGCTCAAAAGGCCCGTTCTCACTACAATTAGCGGGTTAGATGCATTACAACAAACATTCATAAACAACTGTATCTTTGGGAGACACAATGAATCAGTTAATGATCCCCCCCGTCCTTGGGGTTGTCGGCCTGGTCGTGGCCTTTATTCTCTACCGCGTGGTGATGAGCTACCCGGCGATGGAAGGCAAGCCTTCTGAGATCGCCAAGCTGATCCAAGAGGGTGCGCTGGCATTTATGCGCCGTGAGCTGATTCTGATTGGCTTGTCGGTCGCTGTCTTGTTCGTGGCCTTAGCAAGCTCTGGGTTGGGCTTACAAACAGCGATCTCATTTTTAGTGGGCGCTGGTTGCTCCGCTTTGGCTGGCTTCTTGGGCATGACCGCAGCAACGCGTGCCAATGTGAGAACCACTTCGGCCGCACACACCCATGGTGCATCCGATGCATTGATGGTCGCCTTCTATGGCGGCTCAGTGATGGGCATGGTGCTGGCTTCGTTGGGTCTGTTGGGCTTAGGCACTCTGTACTTCTTGTTTGGTACCGATCCACAAACCGCACACAACATCCATGGCTTTGGCATGGGCGCCAGCGTCGTGGCGCTGTTTTATCGTGTCGGTGGTGGCATCTTCACCAAAGCCGCCGATGTAGGTGCTGACTTGGTTGGTAAAGTCGAAGCAGGCATTCCTGAAGATGATCCAAGAAACCCAGGCGTGATCGCCGATAACGTGGGTGACAATGTGGGTGATGTCGCGGGCATGGGTTCGGATATCTTTGAATCGTACTGCGGCGCGATGATTGCTACCGTTGCACTCGCTACAGTGATGGTCCAACAATCTGGGACCAGTTTTGTTGAGGGCATGGGTGAAGGCAGTGCTTTGATGGGCTTGCCTCTTTTACTCGCTTCATTGGGTCTGGTGTGCTCCATCTTGGCCATTTTGGTGGTCAAGGCCAGCTCATCCAAGAGCCCTGAGGTGGCCCTCCGACTCGGCACCATGTCTGCTGCCGTAGGCTTTGTGGTGCTGGCGTATTTCCTGATTGGTTATCTGGGCATCAACAATGGTGTGTGGGTGGCTGCATTGGTGGGTGCGGTCGGTGGTGTGGTGATTGGTTTATCCACTGAGTACTACACGGCAGGGAAACCCATCCGCGAGATCGCCCGTTCAGGTGAGACGGGTTCTGCAACGGTCATCATTTCGGGGCTCGCGACTGGCATGCAGTCTGTGGTTATACCGGTTTTGACCATTTGTATGATCATCTTCATCGCCAATGCCAATGCTGAGCTTTATGGTGTGGGCATTGCTGCGGTGGGCATGCTCGCCACTGTGGGCATGACCATGGCGATTGATGCGTACGGCCCAGTGGCTGATAACGCAGGTGGCATTGCAGAGATGTCAGGCTTGGGTGAAGAGACACGCAAGATCACTGACTCACTCGATGAGCTGGGCAACACAACAGCAGCCATTGGCAAAGGGTTTGCGATCGGAGCAGCGGCTTTGGCAGCGCTCACCATCATCTCAGCCTACATCGCTGAAGTCTCGCATCGCTTGCCAGGCTTTAGCCTTGAGATCTCTGACCCCAACGTCTTGATCGGCATGTTCATCGGTGGCGTGTTCCCCTTCTTGGTGGCATCCATCACGATGACAGCAGTTGGTGATGCTGCTTTTGAAATGATCACCGAGATCCGTCGTCAGTTCAAAGAAATCCCGGGTCTTTTGGAAGGCACAGGCACGCCCGATGCCGCACGCTGTGTGGATATTGCAACCACCTCTGCGATCAAGCGCATGCTGTTACCTGCAGCCCTAGCGGTCTTCGGCCCTGCTGTGGTTGGCTTTGGCCTAGGCGCTGAGGCCTTGGGCGGCATGCTGGGTGGCGCACTGTTAGGCTGTGTGCTTCTGGCGCTCACCATGGCCAACGCCGGTGGTGCTTGGGACAATGCTAAAAAGCACGTTGAGAAAGGTCACTTTGGCGGCAAGGGTTCAGACACCCACAAAGCCAACGTGGTCGGTGATACCGTGGGTGATCCGCTGAAAGACACCTCAGGTCCATCCATGAACATCTTGATCAACGTGATGGCGATTGTCAGTTTGGTGATTGCGCCTTTATTGACGCATTAAACCAAACTAACTGAGTAGAAAACGAAGCGGCGCCCGAGTGGCGCCGCTTTTTTTGTGCATGGGTCTTTTAAGATTTTTGGGAAGCGTCTATCCATAGCGCGATGGCCCCATCGCCCGTCACATTACACGCGGTCCCAAAACTGTCTTGAGCCATATATAGAGCAATCATTAAGGCCACCGCCGTTTCCCCAAACCCCAGCATGGTGCCCAACAACCCAACGGCTGACATCACCGCACCCCCAGGCACACCCGGTGCGGCCAACATCACCACACCCAAGGTCAAAATAAACGGCAACATGGCCCATAAGCCAGGCACCACCAGACCCTCTTGCAACACCATCACCGCCACCGCACAAGCGACAATCGTGATGGTTGAGCCCGACAGATGGGTGGTGGCACACAAAGGCACGCAAAAGCCTGCAATCTTCGAATCCACACCATTGGCCTCCACGGATTTCAGGGTCACAGGGATGGTGGCCGCGCTCGACATGGTTCCAAGGGCTGTGAAATAAGCCGGCAACATCTGACGGATCAAAGCCAAGGGCGAGCGCTTAATGCGAAGCCCGACCAAGGTGTAGAGGACCAGTAACCAAACCCAATGAAGGCTGACAGACAAGGCCAAAATCACCCCAAAGGTTTTTAGAGTGGCAAACACGGTTCCAGCGGCGGCAAGCTCAGCGAACACCCCTGCAATGTAGAGCGGCAAGAATGGAATGATCACTGAGACCAATAACTGCTCGATCACATCCCGGCCTTGGTCAAAAACTTGTTTGAGCGCGCTGGCTTCGCGTGCAGCGATGCCCAACCCAAATATAAACGCCGCGGTTAATGCGCCCATGATGGAGAGCAGTGGTGGAATGTTCACGCTGATGAAGGGAGCAAGCGTTGTACCTCCACCATTGATGAGCTCGCTGACCGATGAGGTCAGCACAGGCACCAGCAACACAGCCGCTAAAAACGCCACGATACCCGCGACAATGGTGGATAGGTAGGCACCCCCCAAGGTCAGCCCCAACAGCTTGCCCGATTGTTTCGGCAGCCCAGCAATGCCTGAGGTGATGAAAAACAAAATCAAGAGCGGGATGGTGAAGAACAATAACTGGCCAAATAAGCCTTTGAAGGTCAGCAGCAGTTGAACGATCCAATCGGGGGCGATCAATCCAATGACAATACCCAATACAATTCCTGCAATCAGTTTTAAGATAAGATTCATTGGCTTTAAGTTTCCTAAGTTTGGGCTTCGTTAATCAGACCATCACACTTTGGATGGTCCCTCGAATGGCTTGAAGATCATCGCACCAACGCCCCATCGGGGCAAGTCAGTCTCAGTTGACAACATAGATAAGGACCCATCAGGCAATACGATGATCAAGTTAAGTGACATCTCCGTTAGGCACGGCAGCTTGAGCCTGTTGGAGTCTGCCTCAGCAACTCTATTTCCGGGCCACAAAGTTGGGCTGGTCGGCGCCAATGGCTGCGGAAAGAGCACCCTGTTTTCTGTATTGCTTGGAAAGCTTGGCGTGGATCGAGGGGATGTGGAGGTACCGAAGCACTGGCAAGTGGCCCACATGGCCCAGCAAATCAGCGATCTGGAGCAAAGCGCCATTGATTTTGTGCTTGATGGTGATCAAGCCTATCGCCAAGCCGAGGCAGCCATTGCCAAGGCAGAACGCTTGACCGATGGCTCAGAAGAAGCCGCTTTGGCCATGGCCAAAGGCCATGAAGCCATGGAAGCCTCCAATGGTTATCAGGCCCATGCGCGGGCAGCGCGACTGCTCTCAGGCCTTGGCTTTTCCTCCGATGACATAGGTGCCCCCATCTCATCATTCTCAGGTGGCTGGCGGATTCGCTTGAGCCTGGCGCGTGCTTTGATGTGCCCATCTGATTTATTGCTTCTTGATGAGCCGACCAACCACTTAGACTTGGAGACCGTCACATGGCTGGAAGGTTGGCTGAAACATTATCAGGGCACTTTGGTGGTGATTTCTCACGACCGCGATTTCTTGGATGCGGTCGTGGACACCATCATCCACATCGAGCATCACAAGCTCAATGTTTACAAAGGGGATTACAGCCAGTTCGAACGCCAACGTGCTGAGCGGTTGATGCAACAACAAGCCGCTTACCAAAAACAGCAACAAACCATGGCGCACATGCAAAAATTCATTGACCGCTTTCGCGCCAAAGCCAGTAAAGCCAAAGCGGCGCAGAGTCGACTCAAAGCACTGGCCCGCCTAGAAACCATAGCACCCGCCCATTTTGACTCGCCTTTTGACTTTGAGTTTGCCATCCCACCGAAAGCAGCCAATCCTCTGGTGCATTCTGATCAGATGGCGCTCGGCTACGGTGACCATCAAGTACTGAGCCATGTGTCTATCAGCATCACACCTGGCGATCGGATTGGCTTATTGGGTCTCAATGGGGCGGGCAAATCTACCCTGATCAAGGCCATCGCCGGTGAGCTCAAACCACAAGGCGGACGACTGGCGCATGCCAAAGGCTTAAACGTGGGTTACTTCGCCCAGCACCAAATGGAGCAACTCAAGCCAAAAGAAACCGCGGTTTGGCATTTGGCCCAATTGGATCAATCCATGGGGGTGGATGCCACCGAACAATCGATTCGGGATTTTCTTGGGGGCTTTGATTTCAGTGGTGATATGGCGACCTCCACGATTGAGCATTATTCAGGGGGCGAGAAAGCCCGGTTGGTGCTCGCTTTATTGGTCAGACAACGCCCCAACCTATTGCTTCTGGATGAGCCCACCAACCACCTGGATCTGGAAATGCGACACGCGCTGACCGTGGCTTTGCAAACCTTTGAAGGGGCTGTCATCGTTGTTTCTCACGATAAGCATCTGCTGACCAACAGCGTTGATCAGTTTTGGTGGGTGCACGAGGGCCAGGTCAGTCAGTTCGATGGTGATTTGGATGACTATCGACAACTGATTAAAAAAAGGCCATCCAGTGCTGAAGCAAGTGCTGGCTCAGAGCATTCGAAAAAGCGTCAGCGCCAAGTCAAAGCTGAGCAACGGGCGCAACTAAAACCCTTACAGAACAAACTCAAGCGACTCACTCAGACCATGGATGAGCTGGGTGCCGCCATCCAGTCGATGGATGCGAAACTGGCGGATCCTGATCTCTACAATGATCCGGCCAAAGCCGATGAGGTTGCCACCCTCATCAAAGACAGACAAGACCGACAGGCCTTGCTAGAAAGCACAGAATCAGACTGGATGGAAACCGCAGAAGCGCTGGAAGCGCTTGAGTCGAGCGACGATTGAACGCTTATAAATTGCGTCCGTAATAGAGCTCTCTCATCTCTTTTCGCAAACGCTTTTCAATCCGTTGCGCTTCCCGTTTATCCAAATCATTGGCTGAACGGTCAAATAGATAACTGTCGAGTTCGAAATCTTTGAGCACCATCTTGGTGTGGAACAAGTTTTCTTGATAGACGTTGACATCGATCATGTCGTAACGATTTTTGGTGTCTCGGGTCAAGTAGTCTTGGATCGAGGTGATTTTATGATCAATAAAATGCTTTCTGCCTCGAATGTCTCGGGTAAAGCCTCTGACCCTGTAGTCAATCGTGACAATGTCTGACTCGAAGCTGTGGATCAAGTAATTGAGTGCCTTCAGTGGTGAGATCACCCCACATGTGGCGACATCAATGTCTGCTCGGAAGGTGCAGATCCCATCGTGCGGGTGTGACTCTGGATAAGTGTGGACCGTGATGTGGCTTTTATCCAAATGCCCAACCACGCTCTCAGGCAGGGGCCCGGGGCCGGCGGTGGCCGCATCGTCATTGAGCACCACCGGCTCTTCAGCGATCAGCATGGTCACGCTGGCCCCTTGTGGGTCATAGTCTTGGCGGGCGATATTTAAGATGTTGGCGCCGATGATGTCTGAGACATCCGATAAGATCTGGGTCAATCGTTCAGCGTTATAGGCCTCATCGATGTAGGCGATGTAATCCTCGCGCTCGGCATCTGTGGTGGCATAGCACAGGTCATAAATATTGAAACTCAGCGCCTTGGTCAGATTATTAAATCCGTGGAGCTTGATTTTGCGTGAACTCATGGCATACACCCACGACAAAAGGCCAAACGAGTATTATCGAACATCTTGGCCCTCAATTCACCCAAATGCTTAACTTTTTCCACAATCTCTGCTCTCTTGTATTGTGCGCAATGGCGTAAAATGGGGCTTATGCCAATATCACGCCACTTCTTTGAAGCATCATGAGTCAGCCATCCCCAAGATCACAGGTCATCTGGCGTGTCCTTAAATTTGGCGGGAGCTCTGTCAGTCAAGCCAGCCACTGGAAAGCCATCGAAGGCATCGTCAAAGACACCATCGGCCAAGGGCGTCAACCTTTTGTGGTGGTCTCTGCCTTAAGCGGCATCACTGATTTCTTATCTGAGCAAACCGAACAAGCCACAGCGCTGACAAGCGATGAGGCACGTGATTTCATCATTTCCCGTCACCGATCGCTGCTGGACGCCTTATCTCTACCCACTGATCTTCTCGATGGGCAATGGGATCGACTGGCTGAGTTGTTGGCCGATCCTGAGCGATTTGACTGTCCCTCAAAAAAAGCAGCGCTCCTGGCGCTGGGAGAGACATGGAGCGCTGATATTGGCGAGGCTTTTTTGCAACGACAAGGCATTGAGATCCAAACGATCCAAGCCACCCAGCTGTTGCACGCCACCCCCCAACCAGGACGCTCGAGGGCGGCTCAATACTTGGCCGCCACCGCCGAAGCCAAACCAGACCCTGAATTGGCTGCGTCGTTGGCTGAGCAAGCCCGAGCTTTCATCATGCCGGGCTTTAGTGCAAGAAACCTGGATGGCGAAGTGGTGTTATTGGGCCGCGGGGGCTCTGACACCTCAGCGGCCCTGATCGGTGCACTTCTAGATGCCGATCGGGTTGAAATCTACTCGGATGTGCCAGGCCTTTTCAGCGCAGACCCCCATCGCATCCCGACAGCACGATTGCTGAAAATGGTGAGCTACAGAGAAGCGCAAGAGTTGGCCGCCATGGGTGCCAAAGCGATCCATCCCCACGCGCTGGCACCGGTGCGTGCTCACAACATCCCCTTGTGGCTCAAGCAAACCCAACGCCCCGAGATTGAAGGCACAGAAATTTCTGCCAAGGCCAGAGAGCATGGCGCACAGGTCAAGGCCATCGTGCAACGCAGACACATCGCGCTGATCTCTCTAGAAGACATCGGCATGTGGCAGCAGGTCGGTTTCTTAGCAGATGTCTTTTCAGAATTCAAAGCGCTGGGTTTGTCGGTGGATCAAATATCGACTTCAGAATCCAATGTCACCCTTACCCTGGATCTTCGTGCCAACGTGGCCAGCGAGGCCGATATTGAGGCCTTGATCGACAGACTCAAAAAACACTGCTCGGTGGAGTGGGTGCCTGATTGTGCCTGCGTCTCGCTGGTGGGCTTAGGCATTCGAACCATCTTGCATCGCCTAGGCCCTGCCCTAGAGGTCTTCGAGCAGCGCCGTATTTTTCAAGTATCTCAAGCAGCCAACGACCTAAACCTCACCTTTGTGGTGGAAGCACGCCATGCCGATAGATTGGTCCAGCAACTCCATCAGCAACTGATCCCAGGGGGCCTCGGTGGTGACTTGGTGTTTGGCCCCACTTGGGAGCAGCTGTTCCGAGACCAAGACGACACACCGACTGCCCCTGCTTGGTGGCGCTCTGAGCACGCAAGGCTGACTGAGTTGATGACGGAGCAGTCCTCTGCTTATGTCTATCATCTTCCCACCATTGCCCAAGCAGCCGATCGATTGACGGCCATGGCCTGTGTTGATCGTGTGCTGTACTCGATGAAGGCGAACCCGCATCCTGAGATCTTAAAAACCGTGTTTGACCATGGCGTGGGCATTGAGTGTGTGTCAATCGATGAGATCAACCATGCGCTGGCCCACCTCGATGGACTCAAGGCGGCTGATATTTTGTTCACCCCGAACTTTGCCACCCGCGATGAGTATCGAAATGCACTCAAACTTGGGGTGACCGTCACCATCGACAATGCTTTTATTTTAGAGCGTTGGGGCCATGACTTTGCGGGCCACAAGATCTTCTTACGGCTGGACCCAGGCTCAGGCCTTGGACACCACAAAATGGTCAGAACCGCCGGCTCGCATGCCAAGTTTGGGGTGCCGTTGGCAGAAATCGACAAAGTGGCCCGACTGGCTCAAGCGCACGATGTGCATATCGTGGGGCTCCATGCCCACACGGGCTCTGGCATCTTGCACCCAGACAACTGGCATCGGACCTTGGAAGTCTTGGGTGAAGCGGCCGAAGCATTCCCAGAGGTTGAGACCATTGACCTAGGTGGTGGGCTGGGCATCCCAGACCACGATGATGCGCAACCGCTGGACTTGGTGGCCCTTGATACTGGCATTGGGCGTTTGAAAGCCAAACTTCCAAGGCCCATGGCCATCTGGCTTGAGCCAGGTCGGTACTTGGTGGCCAGCGCAGGTGTCCTGCTGGCGCGCGTGACCCAAACCAAAGGCAAAGGGGATGTGCGCTATCTGGGCTTGGCCACCGGCATGAACTCGTTGATTCGGCCTGCGTTGTATGGTGCGTGGCATCCCATTCATCACTTAGGCAAGCTCGACGAACGAGGCGATCACGTCTACAACGTGGTGGGCCCGATTTGTGAGACGGGCGATATCTTGGGGCTTGATCGACTCCTGCCCGAATGCCAGCCTGGCGACATCATCTTAATTGCCAACACCGGTGCGTATGGCCGAGTGATGGCGTCCCACTATAATTTGCGGGCACCCGCCACTGAGCATGTGCTCTATTCATAGGATTTATCGATGAGCGGTCAATACCAAGCCTCTGATATTGAAGTCTTACAAGGCCTAGACCCGGTCAAACGCCGGCCGGGGATGTACACCGATACCAGCCGACCCAACCACTTGGTAGCTGAAGTCGTCGACAACGCAGTCGATGAAGCGTTGGCAGGCTATGCCAAAAAAATAGCTGTGGCCTTATACAAAGATGGCTCGGTCTCAGTGGCCGATGACGGGCGAGGCATGCCGATTGATCTGCACCCAGAACATCAACTGCCAGGCGCTGAGTTGATCCTAACGCGCTTGCACGCAGGCGGTAAGTTCTCTGGTAAGAACTACAAATTCTCTGGCGGGCTCCACGGCGTCGGGGTCTCAGTGGTCAATGCTTTGTCCTCCAAACTGGTCTGTGACATCAAACGAAATGGTCAAGTCCACCAAATCACTTTTAAAGATGGCATCACTGCCCAGTCGCTGACCCCGACAGGTGAGGTGGGCAAACGCAATACCGGAACCGCTGTTCATTTCTGGCCTGATGCCAGTTATTTCGACAGCGCGAATGTATCGAGACCACAGCTAAAGCACCTCTTGAAAGCCAAAGCCATTTTGTGCCCAGGCTTAGAAATCACTTTGCATGACGAGGTCGATGGCAGTGATGAGCGCTGGTACTTTGAAGATGGTCTGGTGGCTTATTTGCAAGAGCAGCTCAAAGACCAAGCCCATATCCCAGCCTCTCCCTTCGTCGGCGAACTGGCCGGTGGTGACCAAGAAGCAAGCTGGGCGCTGGCTTGGGTGCCCGAAGGGGAGCTCATTCAAGAGTCTTACGTGAATTTGATCCCGACACCCTCTGGAGGCACACACACCAATGGGCTTCGCACTGGGCTGATTGAGGCGCTTAGAGAGTTCTGTGAGATCAGAAACCTGCTGCCCAGAGGCATCAAACTCTCTCCAGAGGATGTGTGGGATCGGTTGAGCTTTTTGTTGTCCATCAAACTTGAAGACCCACAATTTTCAGGACAGACCAAAGAACGGCTGAGTTCCAGAGCCGCAGCCAGCTTTGTCTCAGGCGTGGTGAAAGATGCGTTTGCGCTGTGGCTGAATAAGCACGTTGAAGAGGGTGAGGCGATTGCCAAACTCGCCATTGATCATGCGCTCAAGCGTCAAAAGGCCCAAAAACAAGTGGCCAGACGCAAAGTGACACAAGGGCCGGCCCTGCCGGGCAAGCTGGCCGATTGCGCGTCTACCGATTTAGAGCAGACCGAGCTGTTCTTGGTCGAGGGTGATTCTGCCGGTGGCAGCGCCAAGCAAGCACGCAATCGAGAATTCCAAGCGATCATGCCGCTTCGAGGAAAAATCTTGAACACTTGGGAGACCGAGCCCGATCAAGTGCTGCGCTCCCAAGAGGTTCATGACCTGGCCACTGCCATTGGGGTGGACCCAGGCTCCAATGACTTGAGCCAATTGCGCTATGGCAAGGTCATTATTTTGGCCGATGCGGACTCCGATGGCCTTCATATCGCCACCTTGTTGTCTGCCCTCTTCATCAAGCACTTCAAGCCCTTGGTGGAGGCAGGACGGATTTTTGTGGCCATGCCACCGCTTTATCGGATCGATGTGGGCAAACAAACTTTTTATGCCTTGGATGGTGAGGAACGCCGTGGCATCTTGGCGCGCATTGAGGCAGAAAAAATGACGGGCAAAGTCTCTGAAACTCGGTTTAAGGGCTTGGGCGAGATGAACCCCATGCAACTTCGAGAATCCACCATCGACCCTGACACCCGACGATTGCTGAAATTCACGGTCAGCGATGAGGCCAAGACCCAAGAGTTAATGGACATGCTGCTGGCGAAAAAACGAGCCGCTGACCGTCGCCAATGGCTGGAGGACAAGGGCAATTTGGCTGAGATTGCGGTCTAGATTACCGTATCGATCGCCAGACGACTGATCAACCAAATCTTCACACCCATCCATGGTGGGTTTGGTTTAATAGGGGCATGGACAACATGACCCCACTAACACCCCCAGACACTCAGCCAGATGACCCACACAGAAGGGCATGGTTGCTGAGATCCCTCTACGCCCTACCCGTGTTCAGCATGACCGCAGGTCTCGCTTTACCGAGTCTCGCCAACGCCATAGAACCGTTGGCGGTGGATGAAGCGACTTGGCGCGAATGGCTGAGCCCCCAAGCCTTTGATGTGCTTCGAAAAGAGGCCACAGAACGTGCCTTCACCAGCCCATTGGACAAAGAATATGGACCGGGCACTTATGTCTGTGCCGGTTGCTATCTGCCGCTGTTCGCCTCAGAGCACAAATACAACTCAGGCACGGGTTGGCCGAGTTTTTGGCGGCCCATCAATGATGACCACATCAACACCAAAAAAGACTTCAAATTGATATGGCCGCGCACCGAGTACCATTGCGCCAGGTGCAAAGGTCATCAAGGCCATGTCTTTAATGACGGTCCCGAACCCACGGGACAGCGGTGGTGTAACAACGGTGTTGCCCTTCGCTTCATCCCCGAAGGCGAACCTTTGCCAGCCCTAAGACAGGCGCCTTAATGATGTCATCGCGCTCTAAATCATCAGCCCCTATTCGTCTGTGTCGACCATTACTTTTGGCCCTAGCGCTCTGGATGGGGTTTGTCTCATCATCCATCGCTGAAGATGAGCCCACGCTCGCCACAGCCACCTTCGCCGGTGGATGCTTTTGGTGCATGGAGCCTCCGTATGACAAACTGGATGGGGTGTTGGATACCCGATCAGGTTTCAGCGGTGGCCATGTTCCGAACCCAAGCTATGAGCAAGTGGTCAGAGGGGGCACAGGTCACCTGGAAGTGGTGCAAGTCACCTATGACCCAAATAAAGTCAGTTATGAGCGATTATTGGAAGTCTTTTGGAGAAACATCGATCCATTCCAGTCCAATGGGCAGTTTTGTGATTTGGCCGAGACCTATCGAAGCGCCATCTTTGTGCACGATGACGCGCAAAGGCGGTTGGCTGAAAACTCGTTGGCTGAGATTGGGGCGCGCTTCCCAGGCCAGTCCATCGATACACGCATCATTGAATTCGACGCATTCTATGCAGCCGAAGACTACCATCAAGATTACTACCAAAAAAACCCCGGACGCTACAACTTCTACCGTTGGCGCTGCGGTCGCGATCAGCGACTCGAAGAGATCTGGGGCGATGAGGCGGGCGGTGATTCCTCTACCCGTCAATGATCTACTTTTCATAAACCACCCCATAAAGGAAATTCTGTCATGAACCGTTTTGTCCACAGCTTGTGTGTGGCGATCGCTGCTCTATTGCTGATCACCACAGCCCACGCCAACGAGCGAATGACGTTCGTCCAAACCGTTGAAGGCATCAGTGAATACCGTCTGGACAATGGTCTGCAGGTCCTGTTGGTCCCAGACCAAAGCCGGCCGACCACCACCATCAACATCACCTACAAAGTAGGCTCCAAGCATGAGAGCTACGGTGAGACAGGCATGGCGCACTTGCTGGAGCACATGCTCTTCTATGGCACTCCGAACCACCAAGACATCAAAGCCGAAATCTCTGAGCGGGGCGGTCGCGCCAATGGGACAACTTGGTATGAGCGCACCAACTACTTTCAAGTGCTGCCGGCCGGCGAAGAGAATCTTGAGTGGGCGCTTCGAATGGAAGCCGATCGGATGGTCAACTCTTTGATCGATCCAGAAGACTTGGCCTCTGAAATGACTGTGGTCAGGAACGAGTTTGAGATTGGCGAGACCAACCCTTTCAGAGTTCTGATGCAGCGGGTCATGGGCACCGCTTATTCATGGCATGGCTATGGACGCTCGACCATTGGGGCACGTTCAGACATCGAGAATGTCCCCATTGAGCGGCTGCAGTCTTTTTATCGTCGCTACTACCAGCCTGACAATGCGATCTTGATTCTGTCTGGCAACATCGATCCAGACCGCACCCTTGAGCTGGTGGACCAATATTTTGGTGCCATTCCAAGACCAGAGCGCACCGGTGAGATGCAGCTATGGGATACCTATACCCGCGACCCAGTCCAAGACGGCGAGCGTGTGGTCACCACCCGTCGCTCTGGTACCGTCCGGTCACTGATGGCGGCCTACCACATCCCCGCTGCAGCCCACGAAGACTACGCCGCCATTGAGGTGCTGTCATTTATTTTGGGTGATGTGCCTTCGGGCAGGCTCTATGAGACGCTCATCGTGCCTGAACTGGCCACTCAGGTAGGTGCTTTTAGCTTGGCGCTGCCTGAGCCGTCCTTATTGATGCTCTATGCCCAAAGCCGCGATGGTCAGGACATGGACCAAGTCAAAGATGAGCTGTTGGCCACCATTGAAGCGGCCAAGGATAATCCACCCAGTGAGGCGGAAGTCACCCGAGCCATCAATGCCTTGATCACCGACATTGAGCAAAGCATGAATGACTCTGGGCGTGTCGGCATTGAGCTGTCTGAATGGGCCGCGATGGGGGATTGGCGCTTGATGCTGCTGCACCGCGATCGGATTGAGTCGGTCACCGTAGATGATGTGGCCCGAGTCTTGAATACCTATCTGCTAAGAGACAACCGCACCATTGGCATTTTCTTACCCGACAGCCGTCCAGAGCGTGCTGAGATCCCCGCAGCACCCTCACTTGAGACATTGCTGGCTGATTACCAAGGCCGAGAAATTGAGACCATCGAAGAGGTCTTTGAACCCAGCGCTGAGAACATTGAAGCCAATCGCGTGTCCTTTACCTTATCCAATGGTGCCAAAGTGACTGTGTTGCCCAAACTGACCCGCGGCCAGCGTGTCTGGGGCCGAATCACGCTTCGCATGGGTAATCTAGAGAGCTTAACAGGCCTGGGCGACATCCCTCAGAACACCACTCGGATGCTGACCCGAGGCTCTGATCAGTACTCAAGGCAAGCCATTCGCGATGAGCTGGACAAGCTTCGCTCATCCATGAGCATTGGTGGCGGCCAACGGACCACTGTATCGATCGAGTCGCAACGCAACCAGTTAGAGGCGGTATTGGCCATCGTAGAAGATGTGCTAAAAAACCCCACCTTCCCAGAATCAGAACTGGAGGAATTGAGGCGTCAGACATTAACCGCCATTGATCAGCAGCGCGACGAGCCCACCTCCGTGGCGAGCTACTTGCTTCGCCGGCATCTTGATGACTATCCCAAAGACCATCCCTCTTACAGCCCCAGCTGGGAAGAACAAGCCGAGCGAGTTCAAGCCATTGCTAGAGACGATTTGGTGGCTCACCATGCCTCGCACTTTGGTATGGGGCCACAGACCACCATCAGCTTTGTCGGTGATGTGGATGTCGATGCCCTAAAAGTCACGCTGGAGCGGGCGTTTGGCGACTGGACCGCGGAAGTGCCGTTTGAGCGCATCAAACCCAACTACAGCGCAACACAAGGCGAGACCCTGGTTGAGCTGATGCCAGACAAAGCCAACGCCATGTTCATTGGCTTACAAAGCCTACCCATCGGCAGTGATCATCCTGACTACCCCGCTTTAATGTTGGTGGGTGAGTTGTTGGGTGGTGGGTTCTTGAACTCACGCCTGGCCGATCGGATCCGAGACCAAGAGGGCCTGAGTTATGGTGTGGGTGGGCGCTTTGAAGCCTCTGACTTAGACCAACAAGGCAGCTTTGTTTCCTTCGCCATGTTCGCTCCACAAAACCGAGACCGCCTGGTTGAGGTGATGTTTGAAGAACTCAACAAAGTCATTGATGACGGATTTTCTCAAGAAGAGATTGAGGCGGTCAGAGCCGGGTATCTCAAAGAACTGGAGCTTGGAAGAAGCTCTGATCCAGCGCTTAATGGCTTGCTGAACACCAACCTTTATCTGGACCGCGATCTCTTCTACTGGTCTCGGTTTGAAGAGGCGCTCAAAGCCTTGGACGCAGACGAGGTCACCCAAGCGGCCAGACGCCACCTGAAGCCAGACCAGTGGTTCAGTGTCACTGTGGGCGACTTTGAAGCCAAAGAAGACTCAGAAGAATAAAAGGGTCACTGCAACGGGTCCCAGCCAGCTATGAAAACCAGGCTGACTGGGGCTCGGTGCAAACAATAAAGTGTGGATTGAGAATGCTCTCTCGGGCGTTGTAAGTCAGAGGCTGTCCACTCTCCAGACTCAGCACTTGGCCACCGGCCACATTGACAACAGCGTGTGCCGCACAGGTATCCCACTCACTGGTGGGTCCTAAGCGAGGGTACAGATCCGCCTCGCCCGAGGCGACCAGGCAAAGTTTTAATGAGCTCCCCATCGCCACCATCTCGGTCTGGCCAAGATCTGCTAAGAAGCCCGCCATTTCTGGGCTTTGGTGCGAGCGAGAGCCCACCACACGCCATGGCTGATCTGACGGCTTTGTGGCCACCTGAATGGGCATGGACGCTTCTTCCCCCACCTTCATAAAGGCCCCCACCCCTTTGGCTGCAAAGTACCAACGCTTGAGCGCTGGCGCGTAGACCACACCCAAAACTGGCGCATGGTCCACCACTAAGCCGACATTGACGGTGAACTCATCGTTGCGCTTCAAGAATTCTTTGGTCCCATCCAAAGGGTCCACCACCCAACACGAGGTCCAGTGTTGCCGCTCAGACCAAGGCGCTTGAGCCGATTCCTCAGACAGGATGGGGATGTTGGGCGTTAGGGCTTTGAGTGCTTCCACCAACACCCGATTGGCCGCCAAATCTGCCGCAGTTAAAGGGCTATCATCGGCCTTGTGTTCAGTATTAAAACGCTCCGGGTCGGCATAAATGTCTAAGATCTCATCGCCAGCACGGTCCACCGCTTCGATGACACCTTCCAAGTACTTCTCTAAATCCACACCGACTCCAATGTTGTTTTATGACTTCGTGTTGTATTGAATTAACCACTGCGCAAACTCGGCTCCAAACTCTGGGTGCTTGGCACCCAAAGCCACAGTGGCTTGTAAGAACCCAAGTTTATTGCCGCAATCGAATTGATCACCTTCAAAGCGATAGGCATCCACTGGCTTGTCTTTGAGCAAAGTCGCGATCGCATCGGTGATCTGAATCTCACCTCGATGATCGGGTGCTGTTCGCTCTAAGACCTCAAAAATCTCGCTGCTCAAAATATAGCGACCCACCACCGCCAAATTGGAAGGGGCATCTTTCGGTTCGGGCTTTTCAACAATCCCAACCAAGCGCCCTGAACGGCCCTCAAACGAAGGCGCATCGACCACGCCATAGCGACTGACGTGTTCTGGGATGACTTCGTTGACGCTGATGACCGAGGCCCCAGTGGCGTGGTGGTGTCTGGCCAATTGGGCCATCACCGGGTCTGACCCGTTATCAATCAAATCGTCCGGCAAGATCACCCCAAACGATTTGTCTTGCACCAAAGGCTTGGCACATAAGATCGCATGGCCCAAACCCAAGGCTTGTGCTTGCCTGACATAAAGACAAGTCACCCCTTTGGGTAATACCGACCGGGCAATGGCCAACAGGTCATGCTTTTGCTTGGCTTCAAGTTCGCTTTCCAGCTCAAAGGCAGTATCGAAATGATCGGCAATGGCATTCTTGGTACGACCCGTGACAAAGATGAGATGCTTGGCACCCGCAGCCACCGCTTCTTCTACGGCGTACTGGATCAGTGGCTTATCGACCACCGGCAGCATTTCTTTGGGCACAGATTTGGTGGCGGGCAAGAAGCGCGTGCCCAGACCAGCCACTGGAAAGACAACCGTATTGATGACGGCACTCATAGATAATCCCCCGAGTGATGACGATGGACTTGCGTGGTTTGGATCATGGCCAGGCGCTTAGTTCAGAAGCGGCCCGATAGGCGCATGTCTCTTAGGCGGCTCTCGGCCAATCTCGATAGGGTGGTGTCTGGATGCTCTGCACGCACTTGCTCCAGTGCTGAGCGAGCCTCTGGCCACTGCTGTAACTCAAAATAACTAAAGCCCAACTTGAGCAGCGCATCGCCCGCTTTTGAGCTATTGGGGTAGCGCTCGAGTACATTCGAAAACAAGGCTCTGGCTGTTTCAAAATCGCGGGTAACGTAGTAGGTCTCTGCCAACCAATAATAGGCATTGGGGGCGTAGCTTGAATCGGGGTATTGATCAACAAACGCATTGAACTGGTCTGCTGCGTCCACATACCGTGCTTCCCGAAGCGCTCTGAAGGCTTGGTCATAGGCCGCTTGCTCAGCTTCTGTGGGCTGTGTCAACGCGCGCTCACCACCGCTGGCAGGCATGGCCAGAGTGATGATTTCAGCACGGGTCTCAATGGGTGCGCGCACCTCGGGAACATCCCCGATCACTTGCCCACCACTGGCACTGGTTTGAGGCCCTTGATCGGCCAAAGCGCTGTTGTCTTCAAGCGCAGGAACGGGTGTGACGGCTTGCCGACCCAAGGCCTGGAGTCTTTGGTCAAGGTCTAGGTACTGATCGCGTTGACGCCGGCGAAGGTTCTCAATCTCGACTTGCTGCGACTCGACTTGACCCCGAAGCTCTCGGACCTCTTCCAACAGGGCTTGGAGTTGATAAATGGTGTCTGTGTCTTGTGCATGCACCTTGCTTGGCATGCCCAAAAACAACAAGGCAGCGACACTGGCCGCTGCCCCGATGTTGGTTGGTTTGAATACCATGGTCATAATGACAATTACGCTTCTTTACCGAGCGGTGTAGACAATCTCCACACGGCGGTTGCGCTGCCAGCAGTCGTTATTGCTTTCACGACAGACAGGGCGCTCTTCGCCATAGCTCACCACTTCGATCTGACCCGATGAAGCACCACCGGCGCTCAAGAGGTCACTGACCGAACCACCACGGCGCTCACCCAGACCTAAGTTGTACTCACGAGAACCACGCTCATCGGCGTGGCTTTCTAAGCTCACACGCGCCGATGGGTTAGCCCGCATGTAAGCGGCATGCGCTTCGATGATGGGTCTGAATTGAGCGCGCACATCGGCACGGTCGAATTCAAAATAGATCACTCGCTGACTGAGCAAGCTGTCAGGATTTTCCAGATTGCGTGCATCTGAAAAGTCTCTGGCATCGATTCGATCAGTTTGGGTGGTGCCAGACGCACCCGGCGCCGATGGCGCAACCGGCTCATCGCGAACATCACGCGCACAAGCAGTCAACAGACCAGCCAGTGCAATGATGGCAAACAAACGCAATCCAGTGTTCATGCTTCCTCCAAGAATAGCCTCAAATAGGTTGTCCAAGCCCTAGGTTCTGGAACCCTCCAGAGCCTAATATCTTACCGCAACAAGGGCGACCACGCAGGTTCTCTGACATCACCCTCGCTGTTAACCAAACGTTGGCGGACGCGACCATCGGCCGATACGGCCGCCAGCACACCCCGTCCATTGTCCCGCCTCGCATACAGAATCATTGAGCCATTGGGCGCGAAGCTGGGCGATTCGTCCATGCGACCGTCTGATAATACACGCAAACGCTCATCTTTTCGATCATAAATCCCGATCCTAAAGTCATTGTTACCGGGGCTGTGGACGACAGCCAGGAAGCGATCATCTAGGCCAACAGAGGCTCTGGAGTTATATTCACCCTCAAAAGTCACCCGCTTAAGATCTGACCCATCCGAGCGCATCTGATAGATTTGCGGCCGGCCGGCCCGATCCGAGGTAAAAAACAGATGCTGGCCGTCTTTTGACCACACAGGTTCTGTATTGATCGACCAATGGTCGGTCAATTGGCGCCGATTGCTGGTGGCCAAGTCAATCACCCAAATATCTGGGCTACCCCGCACCGATAGGCTCACTGCCAGGCGAGTACCATCGGGTGACCAAGCAGGTGCACCATTAATGCCCCGAGACGAGCTCACCACGCGGTTTTGGCCCGTGTACAAGTCTTGGACGATGATATTGGACCGTCCTGTGGCAAACGACACATAGGCCATTTGGCGCCCATCGGGCGACCAAGCCGGTGACATGATGGGCTCTGAATTGCGCACCACAGGTTGTGGGTTAAATCCATCGGCGTCGGCCACGATCAACTCAAACATCTCATTATCGGTGCCTGTGTTTTGCACCACCACATAAGCAATGCGGGTGGCAAACGCACCGGGTACACCCATCAAAGCCTCATAAATCGCATCCGAGACCCGATGGGCCGCAAACCGAAGGTCCCCCGGGGCGGCTGGCATGGCCTGGGAGAGCAGGCTTCTTTCTGCATTGACGTCCAACAGATGATATTCAATCTCTTGGCCAGGGCCAAAGGCAGCATCCACCACTCGGCCGATGACCACATAATCCACACCCACCAACCGCCACGCACCAAACCCGACCTCTGTCGGCGTCGATGGTCGCTCGATCATTTGTGACCTGGGGATGGCCTCAAATAAGCCCGTTCGGGACAAGTTAGCGCCGATGATGTCCGAGACACCGACGGCAGGCGCCGAGGCTTGGGACTGCCAATCAAAGGGCACCACCGCCACGGGGATGGCACCTTCTACCCCATCGACAATCTCAATGCGAAGTTGTGCCGATGCAGGGCCAACAACCATGGCGAGCACCCATGCCGCCACCCACATCCAGCCAACAGACAGGGACCTATGCCCTTTGGTCTTATTGGCCGTCAAAACGGAAAGCAAACTCGATTTCTCTTTCAAAGACACTTTCATATCCTCTATAGGGTAAAGCAGTGACTCGGTTGATGGCATTTTCAATCGATCGACGCGTGGCTTGATCTGCGTTACACGGTGAGACCAATTCGGCACTGATGATCTCCCCACCTGGGATCTGGAAGACCTTCACCGTGCAGTTCATGCCCACCTGCGTGGTCGGTGGGCGCGTCCAGTTGCGCCGAATGAGCTCTTGAATGGTCAGTATATACTCTTCTCTCAACGTCGCTCGCCTGGCATCGGCGCGGGCTTGCTCATTGGCCAAACGCAATCGCTCAGCTTCTGCCTGCTCGCGACGCTCTTCTTCTTGCGCCAACCGTCGCTCGGCCAACTCAGCCAACCGTCGCTCTTCTTCCTCGCGTTTTTTCTGGGCGGCTTCGCGTTGGGCTCTAAGCTCTGCCAACTCACGCTCTCGGGCTTCGGCTTCACGGCGGGCCTGCTCTTCCGCCTCACGTCTGGCTGCCTCTCTTCTCGCCCTGGCCTCAGCAGCCGCTTGCTCACGTTCACGGGCTTCGGCCGCTTCACGGGCTCTGGCTTGTCTTTGTGCCTCTGCCTGACGCTCGACTTCTGCTTGTCGCTCCCGCTCTAGGCGCGCGGCCGCTTCTTGGCGTGCCCGTTCCAATGCCCGAGCTTCCTCTTCGGCTCGGGCTTGTTGTTCGGCTTGTCTGCGCTCTTGTGCCTCCCTTTCTGCCACAGTCGGGCCCATGTCCACCAAACTGACTTGCACCGGCGGCATGGGTTGCTCGAAAGGCGCCCAGTTCCAGCTGCTGGCCAGAAACAAGAAAAGAAACAGCACATGGACGCCGATCGCTTGGACCAGCGCCCGCACACTTGCTTTGAAATCTTCCCTATGGGTCTTCTGGATCACCGATCAGACCCACAGATTCCACACCTGCTCGTTGCAATAGCACCATGGCCCCGTAAATGTGCTGATAGGCCACGTCTCGATCACCGCTGACGGTGACTTGGATACTGGGGTTGGCATTGGCAATCACGCTGACTTTTTCAATCAAGGTTTGTTCGTCCACCAGTTCAGGCGCGTCCCCCAAATCTAAATACAACTCTCCATTGGCGGTTACCGTGACCATCAAGCGATCACCCTGATCATTCAAGGGCCCTGCTTGACCCGTGGGTAAATCCACTTCGATGCCGAGATTCATCAAAGGCGCGGTGACCATAAAGATGATCAACAGCACCAACATCACATCGATGTAGGGCACCACATTCATCTCCGACATGCGCTTTCTGCGCCGCCGGATGCTGCTCTCCTGGGCCATTAGCCTTGCTCCTGGAACTTTCTGGCTTGGCGGTGCAAGATCGCGGCAAACTCTTCTTTGAAATTGTCGTAGTGCATCTCAAGACGCTCGACTTCAGATGAGTATTTGTTAAAGGCAATGACTGCTGGAATGGCAGCAAACAACCCCATGGCCGTGGCGATTAAGGCCTCTGAGATCCCAGGGGCAACCATCGCAATGGTGGCCGATTGAGCACCCGCAAGCCCCCGAAACGAGTTCATGATCCCCCACACGGTGCCAAACAGACCCACATAAGGACTGACCGAGCCAACGGTCGCCAAGAAGCTCAAGCTGTGCTCCAAACGCTCCACTTCACGGGTCAAGGTCACCCGCATCGCGCGCTGCGCGCCATTGAAAAGCGTTTCTGGGTTCAAGTGCTGTTCTTCTCTTAAGCGCGTGAACTCCCTAAAACCAGACTGAAAAATCGCCTCCAGCCCCTCGCAATCGGCTTGATTGCCCGCCACCTTGTCATAGAGCTTGGATAGATCAGCGCCCGACCAAAACGTTTCTTCAAAAGCCCGTGCGCGCTTATTGGCCCGAGAGAGCATTTGGCGCTTCTTAAAGATCACCATCCAAGAGACAATCGATGCCAGCACCAAAAGTGCCATCACACCTTGAACCAATAGGCTCGCTTCAACAATCAAATCCCAAATTTGTAGTTGCGTTGCTTCCATGATTTCTCAGTCCTAGTTGGGTTGAATGGCCGCCATCAAAGAGTCAGGCAATCGGGCCGGTTTAAAGGTATGGGCATCGACACAGGCCACTGTGACCCAAGCCTCATTTAACAGTTGATCATCTTGGCATCTTCTGATGGTTTGAAAAAACACCATCGATGCTTTCTTCATGTGTTCGACGCTGACATCGACCTGAAGTTCATCTTCCAGTCGCGCTGGCTGAATGAAATTGGTTTCAATGCGGGTCACCACGAACAGCTTTTCTAGTGTTTGCCGCAAAGTTGTTTGGGGAAACCCCAGCGACAACAAAAAATCCGTCCTCGCCCGCTCTAGAAAATGAAGATAGCGGGCATGGTAGACCACACCACCTGCATCGGTGTCTTCCCAGTAGACGCGGTATCGAAAACTGGCCTCAGTCATGGCGATCAAGAAGACTCAAACAGGTCCCCCACCGCTCGGTCTGAAGGGGGTTTTAAGCCAAAATGATCCCAGCAAGCCCGAGTGGCCATCCGGCCTCTGGCGGTTCTGACCAAATAACCTTCTTGAATCAAATAGGGTTCGATCACATCCTCAATGGTGCCCCGCTCTTCTGACAATGACGCCGCCAGACTCTCTACACCCACAGGCCCACCCTCGAACTGCTCAATCAAAAGCTTTAAAAGGCGCCTGTCCATATGATCAAAGCCATGCTTATCGACTTGCAGCATCTCAAGGGCCTCACTGGCCACGGCTTCGGTGATCTTGCCATCGGCTTTGACTTGGGCGAAGTCTCGAACGCGCCTCAACAGTCGGTTGGCAATTCTGGGCGTGCCCCGAGCGCGTTTGGCAATCTCATGGGCACCTTCTGGATCAGACTCGATCCCCAAAATGCCCGCTGAGCGCGAGACAATTTGGCTGAGCTCATCGGCGCGGTAAAACTCCAAGCGCTCGACCACACCAAATCGATCCCTCAAGGGAGAGGTCAAAAGGCCCGCGCGCGTGGTGGCACCGACCAAGGTAAACCGCGGTAAATCCAACTGGATGGACCGAGCCGCTGGTCCCTCGCCGATGATGATGTCGATCCGATAATCCTCCATCGCTGGATAAAGAATCTCCTCAATCACAGGGCTTAGGCGGTGAATCTCGTCAATGAACAACACATCCCCAGGCTCAAGATTGGTCAGCATCGCCGCCAAGTCGCCCGCACGTTCCAACACAGGCCCTGAGGTCTGGCGTAAGTTCACCCCCATTTCAGCGGCGATGACATTGGCCAGTGTGGTCTTACCCAAGCCAGGTGGACCGAATATCAACACATGGTCCAGCGCCTCATGGCGTCGTTTGGCGGACTCTAAGTAGATCGACAAGCGATCTTTCATGCCTTGCTGACCCACATACTCTTTCAATGAGCTTGGACGAAGGCTCGCCTCAACAGCGATTTCTTCGGGTTGATTGCCTGTGCTGATTAACCGGATATCGTCCACACTCATCGACTCATTTTCTGTTTCAAGGCTTCTTTGATCAGGGCTTGGGCGGAGGCTTCAGTGCCCAGGGCATCTGTGGCTGCTCTCACCATTTTCAAGGCTTCTGCTTGAGGATACCCCAACGCCCCCAGCGCCGCTCTGGCCTCACCGGCAGGATCGGCAGCACCTGAAGATGTTGTGCCATCGGCTGGGCCTATGCTCGCCAACCGGCCTTTCATTTCAACGATGAGACGCTCTGCCGTTTTCTTGCCAATGCCTGGTAGCTTTGTGAGGGCAGGCACATCACCCGATTCAACCATCAGCGCGAAATCAGCCCCGCTGACCCCAGACAAGATGCCCAAAGCGAGCCTCGGCCCCACACCTGAGACTTTCAATAAGTCCCTAAACAATTGTCGATCACCGGTAGATGAGAATCCATAGAGAGTATGAGCATCCTCACGAATGATCAGCTCGGTTAGGACCGTCACGGTGTCATGAAGGGCGGGCAGTTTATCGAACACACCCATGGGGACGTGCACTTCATAGCCCACGCCAGCCACATCAATGACCACACTGGGTGGTGTGACTTCAATGAGCGTTCCGGTCAAACGGGCAATCATCGCAATCGAATCCCTTTGGGCAACCGTTGATTGGTTTGGTGTGTGTGATGATGACACAGGGCCACCGCCAATGCATCGAAGGCATCTTCCCCGATCTCATCGGTGAGCTTCAACAAGATCTTGGTCATGTGCTGAACTTGAGTCTTGGCCGCACCCCCCTTGCCCACCAACGCTTGTTTGACCTCGCGGGGGGCATACTCATGGACTGGAAGGCCTGCTTGCACCGCCGCACAAATCGCCGCTCCTCTGGCTTGTCCCAGCTTGATGGTCACTTGTGGGTTTTTATTCATAAACACCGACTCGACCGCACAGATGGTGGGTTGGTGCTCGGCAATGATGCGCTCTATCGATGCAAAGATCTTCCCCAAGCGCTCAGGCATCGGGCCTTGGCCCAACTTTAGGCTGTGGGCAAAGATCAATCGCTCGTTTTCAATGATGCCAATGCCGGTGATGCGTGAGCCTGGATCGATGCCAAGGATGCGCATCACTGATAACTTTCGGTTGGAATATCGGCATTGGACCAGACGTCTTGCGTATCGTCCAGGTCTTCTAAGACATCCAAAAATGTCAGCACTTTTTGGCCTGTTTCAGCATCGACTTGGGCCAAAGTGGCGGCGCGTTGGGTGATTTCAGCCTCCTCAAAATCCAAAGAAGCTGTTTTCAAAGCATCGCGCACCGCCTCAAAAGCATCCGGGGCTGTCAACACTTCAATGCTGCCATCGTCATCGGTGAGGATGTCCAAAGCCCCGGCTTCCAGAGCCACTTCCATGATCTTGTCTTCATCTGCCCCGGGTGCGAACTGGATCACACCTGTTTTTTCAAACATGTAAGCCACCGAACCATCGGTACCTAAGTTGCCCCCGTGCTTGTTGAATGCATGACGAACCGCCGCCACGGTGCGGTTTTTATTGTCCGTTAAACAATCCACCATCACGGCCACACCCCCGGGCCCATAGCCCTCATAGCGCAAGGACTCATAGTTCACGCCCTCAAGCTCGCCGGTGGCCTTCTTGATCGCCCGCTCGATGTTGTCTTTGGGAACATTGGCGCCGTTGGCCCTATCCACAGCCAACCGAAGCCGTGGGTTGGATTCAGGATCCCCGCCGCCTTCTCGGGCCGCCACCGAAATTTCTCTGACCAAGCGGGTGAAAATTTTGCCTCGTTTTGCATCTTGGGCTTTCTTGCGATGCTGGATATTGGCCCACTTACTATGACCTGCCATGGGGGAATAGCTCCGTTTGATTCCAGATGCGCTCAATTTTACCCCAAAAGCCCACAAGCCCCGATGCGCTGCCGATACGAAACCTCGCTAGGTCAGTGCTTCAATGACACGCTTCGAGACTGGCTTGGATATCAATAACCCAGAGTGGCTGGTGGGCACTTCGATGAGTGTGGCACCTGCCAGCTCGGTCTCTGCCACAGCCACTGTTCCATCATGGGGTCTAGGCAAATCAGCCATCAAAGCACCCAACCCCATGGCCTGCGTGCCTGCAATCACGGTGGTGGGATGCCCACTGGGCGCCTGATCAAATGACTGTGCCAGAGCAGGACCTGCTTCTCCCAACACCCAGCGCCCGCCCATCCGTTGTGACAGACGAGAAGAAGCCATAGACCCTTTCACAGGTGAACCCAACAAAACGATGCGCCCTGGCGGGCATCTAGCATGGGCATTTCCGCAGCGCTCAAACATCTTTAAGATCACTAAGCCGCCCAAACTATGGCCCACCCAATGGACGGTGTCCGCCCTAAGCCGTTGGCTGAGATGAAATAACCGCTCTGCGGCTTGCTCCAGTGATGTGTGTCGAGTTTTATAAGAAAAGCGGTGCGTCACAAACCCCGCCCGCTGAAGCCGCTGATCGAGCACCCAAACAGAGGCTGGCCCCACCAAAAACCCGTGCACCAAGACCACGGGCGCCATGGCTACTGCTTGGGTTTGGACTCAGGCAAGGCCACCGCGACTGCAAGTTCTCTCAGTTGCTCTGGATCAATGACAGAAGGGGCACCGGTCAGCGGACAACCTGCGTTGGTGGTCTTTGGAAAGGCGATGACTTCACGGATAGAGGCCTCACCGGCCATCAAGGCAGCGATCCTGTCGATGCCAAAGGCAATGCCACCATGCGGGGGCGGCCCGTAACGAAGGGCCTCCAACAAGAAGCCAAATCGGGTCTTGGCCTCTTCTGCCTCAATGCCAAGAAGATCAAACACGGTCTGCTGCATGGTCTGATCGTGGATCCGAATGGAACCTCCACCAATCTCTGCGCCGTTGAGCACCAAATCATAAGCCCGAGACACGGCCCCGATTGGATCTTGTTTGAGCGCGTGTGGGTCTGACACCGACGGTGCGGTGAACGGATGATGAAGCGCGTAGAGTCGATCGGTCTCGGGGTCATCTTCGAACATCGGAAAATCCACCACCCAAAGCGGTGCCCAACCGTCTGCGATCAACCCCAAATCCTGACCCAGCCGGTCTCTTAACGCGCCCATGAAAGCAGCGACCGTGGGTTTTAAGCCGGCGCCAAAGAAGATCGCATCGCCATCTTCGGCTTGGGTCGCTTCTAAGATCCCGTTCAAAGCGGCCTCATCCAAGAACTTCAAAATGGGTGACTGAACGCCCTCCATGCCTTTGGATCGGTCATTGACCTTCATCCAAGCCAAGCCCTTGGCGCCGTAGCGGCTGACAAAATCGGTGTACTCATCGATTTGGCGACGGGTCATCTCTGACGCCCCAGGGGCTCGCAACGCCACGACCCGAGATGATGGATCTTTGGCAGGTTCTGAAAACACCTTGAACTCGACGTGTTCGACGTGCTTTGAAATATTGACAAACTCCAAGGGGTTTCTAAGGTCAGGTTTGTCTGAGCCAAACCGATCCATCGCCTCTGCCCAAGTCATTCTTGGGAAAGGATTGGGGAGTGCCACGCCCAAGACCGATTGAAAGACGGATCTCACCATGCCCTCAGCCACGGCTTGAACATCGGCCTCTTCGACAAAGGCCATCTCCAAGTCCAGCTGGGTAAACTCAGGCTGACGATCGGCCCTTAAATCCTCATCCCGAAAACAGCGGGCGATTTGGTAATAACGGTCCATGCCGCCCATCATCAACAGCTGCTTGAACAACTGAGGCGATTGCGGCAAGGCAAAGAATCGGCCCTGCTGGACACGGCTGGGCACCAAATAGTCCCTAGCCCCTTCTGGGGTCGCACGGGTCAAGATCGGTGTTTCGATGTCTTGAAAATCTTGCTCATCCAGATAGCGCCTGATCGCGCGGGTCAGTTGGGTGCGAAGCCTTAAGTTTTTTTGCAAGCGCTCGCGACGGATATCCAAGTAGCGGTATTTCAGACGCACTTCTTCGCCATCTTCATCGCTCATCAACAAAGGCAATGGAGCGGCTTGGCTCAACACCTTGACCTCATCGGCCACCAGCTCAACCTTGCCGGTGTTCATGCCCGCATTCCACTGACTCTCAGGGCGCATCCGCACTCGGCCTGTGACTTGGATACAAAACTCATTGCGCAATGACTCACCGACTTTAAAGGCCTCGGTGTTTTCTGGCTCAATCACCACCTGCAAGATCCCTTTGTGGTCTCTCAAGCCAACAAAAATCAAACCACCCAAATCGCGGGCACGGTCCACCCAACCACAGACAGTGATGGTGTGTTCGTTCAGCGTTTCGGTGATCTCACCGCACAAATGAGTTCGCATGAATCAGCCTTTATTCAGAATCTGTGTTGAGCGCCATTAGGCCACTTTATCGGTCGAGCCGGAGGTTGTTTTTGGTGTTGATTTGGATGTTGATTCGGATGACTTCGCACCCTCGCCAGACGCGCTGCTTGAGCTCTTATCCGATGATGCAGCGCTTTTGTCTGCACTATCACCGGCTAAGTTGCGCTTGCCGTCTTTTTTAAAGTCGGTCTCATACCAACCACCGCCCTTGAGTCTAAACGCTGCCGCTGAGATCAGTTTTTTGACCTCATTTTTGTGGCACACCGGGCACTCGGTGATGGCAGGATCTGAAATCTTTTGAAGCTTTTCAAATTCGTGGCCACAGGCCTCGCAACGGTATTCATAAATGGGCATGTTAGCTATCCTCACAAGGTCACACAGGAAACCAGAACCCTTTATGGGGGCGGTGTGCACCGATTTCGAGTCTCTAAAAGGCCATTTTGCCAGAAAATGAGGCGATGTCCTCATCTATCATAGGACCATGCGCCCTGAAAGCCCCACCGCAATCCAAGAAGCCCTGGCTCAATTTCTGGCCAAGCTGGACTTTGACTCGGGTGTTGTGGTGACCGATGAGACCCACCATCAAGGCGAAGTCAGACGCTTTGACCCCAATGACCCCATGCTTCCTGAACACATCATCATCAAGCGCCCGCAAGGCATGGGGCTTAGACGTCGCTTGAGTCAGCAGACTTTAAGGCGAGAGGCCAAAGCCTATCAACGGCTGGCTGGTGTGGCTGGCATTCCTCGCTGTTTTGGTTTTTACCAAGACCAATACTTGGTTCTGGAGTACATTGATGGGGAACCCATCACACCACACCACGAGATAGCTGATGTGTCTTGGGCGGGTTTATTAATGACCATTCAAGCCATGCATGCCCACGGGGTCGCACACGGGGACTTGAAGAAAAAAGACAATCTTTTGATCACCTCTGGTGGCGAGATCTATGTCATCGATCTGGGTACTGCTCTCGTCAAACGCACTGGATGGCACCCCATCAACCACAGGTTATTTGGGTTCTTGGCCCAAACGGATCTCAATGCGTGGGTCAAACATAAGTACAAGGGTTATGAGGGGGTGGCCGTGGAAGATCAGGCCCATCTCCAGCGCTCGTGGCTGGAGCGAATGCTGACTCAGTGGCGTTCGCGCAATCGCTGAAGACCTTCAGCAATGGAGACGCGGGGCTCAAACCCCAAGATATTTCTGGCTCGGTCTAGGTTATACCAATGCGCCGTGGCCAAGTGCTCAACCACAAACCGAGACAGCGGTGGCTCGTCTCGGCGACGACTCAAGCGCCAGTAACCCTCAATCAAAGAAGCCGCGGCGTTGGCCAACCAAAGAGGAATGGGTTTGATGTTGGGCACCTCACCTGCAGCCTTGAGCAATCTCTCAATCATCTCACCGATGGCAATGGGCTCACCATTGCTGATGAAAAATGCCCGCCCAGCGGTGTGTGAGTTTGTTTTTAGGCCATCGAGGGCCAACAGATGGGCATCCGCGGCATTGTCGATGTAGACGGTATCGATTTTTTTCTCAGGCGCTGGCAGACGAATGCCGCGGGCTTTGTTTTTTTCAATCAGCCGGGGCAGCAATTGGTTGTCCCCCGGCCCCCAAATCAAATGCGGGCGCAAAGCACAGGTCTTGAGCACCGAGCCATTGGCCAGGGGGTGCCCATTGGCTGCCAGCACGCGCTGCTCAGATAGGGCTTTGGTCATGGGATAGGGGGCGTTGAAATGCTCGGCGTAGGGCAGCGACTCATCCCCATTTTCAATGTCACCGCCTGCATGCACCACACTGGGCGAGGAGGTATAGACCAAGCGATCAATCCCATGGTGCTGGCAGGCTTTGATCACATGCTCAGTCCCTGTGACATTGGCCTCCCAAAATTCTGGTAAGTACAGCCCAGACCCGGCTTTGGCGGCCACATGGATGATGGCCTCCACCCCATCTGAGGCGGCCATGACGGCCTCCAAATCGCCGATGTGGCCTTGGTGGCAGGTGACCCCCAAAGCGGCCAGTTCAGGGTAGGCACCGCGGTTTAGCACGCGGACTCGGTCGCCTCGGGCCAACAATTGCTTGACGATGGCCTGTCCTAGGAAGCCACCGCCACCGGTTATGAGTATTTCCATGGCTCAAGCTTAGCCTTTTTGGGCCATAGATTGGTATCATTCGGGCCATGAGCCAATACGTCTACACCATGCACCGGGTGAGTAAAGTGGTGCCCCCGAACAAGACATTGATCAAAGATGTCTCCTTGTCCTTTTTTCCAGGTGCCAAGATTGGTGTTTTGGGCCTCAATGGCGCGGGTAAGTCCACGGTCCTTAGGATCATGGCGGGCGTTGATACCGAGTTTGACGGTGAGGCCAGACCACAACCCAATATCCGCATCGGCTATCTGCCCCAAGAGCCAGACCTTCCGGAGAACGCGACGGTTCGCGATGTGGTGATGGAAGGTGTGGCCGATATTCAATCGCTGCTGACCCGATTCGATCAGATCTCAGAGGCGTTTGGCGAGACCATGGACGATGAGGCCATGAATGCGCTGTTGGCTGAACAAGCCGAGCTTCAGGACAAGATTGACGCGGTCGATGGCTGGGAGCTGGATCGCACCTTGGAAGTGGCGGCCGATGCATTGCGCCTGCCACCGTGGGAAGCGAATGTCTCAAAACTCTCCGGTGGTGAGCGGCGCCGGGTGGCCTTGTGTCGGCTGCTGCTCTCCAAACCAGACATGCTCTTGTTGGATGAGCCCACCAACCACCTGGATGCCGAATCGGTGGCTTGGTTGGAACGCTTCTTGGATAAGTTCCCGGGCACCGTGATTGCGGTGACCCACGATCGTTACTTCTTAGACAACGTGGCCGGTTGGATTCTGGAGATGGACCGGGGACATGGCTTGCCGTTTGAAGGCAACTACAGCTCATGGTTGGAGCAAAAAGAACAGCGCCTGGCCATGGAGCAAAAACAAGAAGAAGCACGCCAACGCACCATCAAATCTGAGCTTGAGTGGGTCAGAAACAACCCCAAAGGCCGCCAAGCCAAGAGCAAGGCGAGACTCAAGCAATTTGAAGAACTGAACTCAAAAGAATTCCAGGCCAGGAATGAGACGGCCCAAATTTACATCCCACCCGGGCCCCGTTTGGGAGACTTGGTGATTGAAGCCAATGGCATTTCTAAAGGCTTTGAAGACCGCTTATTGATTGACAACTTGAGCTTCAAGATCCCAGCCGGTGCGATTGTCGGGATCATTGGTGGCAACGGTGCAGGCAAGACCACGCTCTTTAACATGATTGCAGGCACAGAGACGCCTGATTCGGGCACGGTTCGGGTGGGTGATACCGTGGAGCTTGCTTACGTTGATCAAAAGCGCTCCAGCCTGCATGCCGATCGGCAGGTGTGGGAGGAGATCAGTGATGGCGCCGAGGAAGTTCAAGTCGGCAACTACCGCATTGCAGCGAGAGCCTACGCCAGCCGTTTTAACTTCAAAGGCGCTGAGCAACAAAAACGCGTCGGGCAACTCTCCGGCGGTGAACGCAATCGCTTGCACTTGGCCAAAGTATTGAAAAGCGGTGGCAATGTCT
>CAYWVH010000003.1:0-7143 GCA_964461845.1 uncultured Wenzhouxiangella sp. | reverse complement strand
TGGGGATAGCTCAAGATTTCATTGCCTTGCAAACGAAACGTGCCCTCGGACAAGAGCGCATCTTCTCGGTATCGCTTCAGGCCATCTACGATCAGCTTGGCCACATCATCCACGTGCACGGGTGCTCGTTTGCCCTCACCCAACACAGGCACCCAGCGAAGCTTTTTGATCAAGGCCGCCAGCCGATTGACGTTGTGATCGTCTCGCCCATAGAGCAGCGTGGTCTTTAATAACTGCCACTGGATGTGTTTGGCTTGGCAAACACCCATCAAGGCGTTTTCTGCGGCCAGAATCTCCGTCATTTGTGATCGCTCTTTAGGATCCTCCGAATCACACTTGAAATCGGTGCTGGCCGAGCTCAATGCCCAAATGGCCTTGGGGGGCTTGGATGCATTCTTGAGATAGCCAAGCGCGTGCTGAATCGGGCCAAGGCTCACCAACACATCGGTCTCCATCACAGGCATCGCTTCATTCAAGTCCATTTGATGCCATTGGATGATCGACTCATGGGCGCTGTGGTGGGCGCTGCATTGGCCGATCGGTGGCCGTCTGGAAACTGCATGAATTTCTATGAGGCTCTCAAGCTTGAGCTCGAGGAGCACCGACAGCAACCCCTGGCCCACTCCCTGGGTGCCACCAAAGATCAAGAGGCGCTGAGCTGGCTTCGCCATCACCGGCTCAGTGGCGCTGCTGCCACCACAAAATGGGCGTGAGCATCCAAGCGTGCAATTTGATACCCAGCCACCAAACCGGCCGGCTCCACACAGGCCAGGAATCCTGACAGTGTTTATTGAGATAACGCCACAAGCCCTCATGCTTATCGCGCATCACGGCCAGTGGGCGGTGATTTGAGGAGATCCCACCGGCATGAGAGATGGCCACATCGGGCACCAGGCGAATCGCGTGGCCCGCTTCTCGAATCCGCGCCATCAAGTCCAGGTCCTCAAAGTGCATGGGGTAGTCAGCATCAAAGCCGCTCAAGTCCCGAAAGACCTCGGTCCTGACCAACATACACGCCCCCGATACCGCCTCGACCTCACAAGGCTCAATGGGTGGTGGCTGGTCGATGAGATCCACCCCTGCCCCTGGGCTTCGTCCAGAGAGCTCTCTTAAAATGCGCCCTGGGTCTGGAAGGCGTCGTCGGCTCCCACGTTGTTCTGCGCCATTGAGGTTGAAGACCCGGCCAGAGACCATAGCCGCTTCTGGATGGGTTTGTAATTCTTCGAGCAATCGAATTAAGCCATCGGGTCGCAACAAACAGTCTGGATTGAGGATGAGGAGATAGTCTGTCTCGACCTCTGCTGATAGACGATTGATGCCTCGGGCAAATCCTAGGTTGGTTTCAGATCTGGTGATCTCAACATTCGGGGTGGGCTTGAGTTCGGCCAAGCTCCCATCGGTCGATGCGTTATCCAATATCAAGACGCGTGGATGATCGGTCGCCCCATTGAGCAGCGTCTCAATGCAACGCGCCAACCAGCGCCCTGAGTTGTAGTTCACGATCAAGACAGTGAGTGCTCTCAAGTGCTGTTGGGCCAAGGGGGTCATTGGGGCCAAAGCCGTCGCCACCATGGGCGTTTTAACTTGGCTTTGAGGGCTGCAATCTCAGCCTCTTTTGCAGCCAACAGCTCACCTGAAGCCATGTGATGGCGAATCTCCGCTTGGTAGTGCTGATAGACCGATTCGTCTTGATCACCGAACAGCGATAAATCGGGGATCATCAAGGCATCTTCCCCCATGCTCGCCACGGCCAGAAAATACTGCGCCGGATAGGTGGGGGTGGCGACTTCCTCGATCTCTTGGCCTTTTTGGATCAACCAGCTCGCCTTTCCTTCATGGGGGCGATCCATCTCATTGAGTGACCAAATCGCAGAAGAAAACGTGAGCTTTTGTGCCCAGAGCCGATGACTGGTGAAGTGTCTAGCCAAAAGAGCTTCTAACTCTTCACGGTAGAGCTCTTTGGCATGAAAGGGGTTGTCATAGCCCGTTTGGTCGCTGTAGCTTGCTTTGTCGGGAGAGGACAGCACCAAATGGCCATCGGGTTTGAGAACCCGCTTAAACGATGCCATCAAGCCATCGTGGTCTTCCAAGTGCTCCAAGGTCTCAAAGCACACCACCACATCGATGCTCTGATCTTCAATCGGGAGGTCGCAGGCATCGGCTTCCATGAATTGAAGGTTTGGGGCCTGATAGCGCTGTTGGGCATGCTCAATGGCCTTTGGATCCACATCGATGCCCATGACCGACTGCGCGCTCTCGGCCAAGAAGTGACTGCCGTAGCCCTCACCGCAAGCCAGATCCAATACGGTCTTCTTTTCGGTCAGCGCCCTCACCCAGGCATAGCGATGCCAATGCTCATAGGCAATCTCTCGAACACACTCGGGCGTAAAACGCTCTCCGGTGAACTCCAACTTGGGTTTGTCTTGGCTCATGAGTTCTTATTGTGCTGAGTCTTCTGGTAATACTCAACAATCTGTCTTCGCCGGTCTGCCATGGGGTCATCAGCAATGAACTGAGCGACATCCTGCTCGTAGTTGGGGTATCGGCTGAGCAGTTGAGCCATCGCCTCGCCCCCTGGGGCCAGCCCCAGCGGCCCGAAACTGGCACCTCCTCGGTGAGCCACGAATGCTCGATCACACAACACATGCCTCCAACCGGCCCCAATCGCGCGTTGGCACCAATCGTTTTCTTCGCCATAGCCTCGACCAAACGCTGCTTCATCGAAATACCCGATGGCGTTTAAGGTCTCGCGTCTTAGGAGCATACAAAAACCAATGGTGGTCGGCACATCGATCCAGTCGATGTGGGTTGGGTCTTCTAGGCTGTGCTGGCAAGCACGTGCCCAGTGATCGGGTGAGTCTGGGTAGGGGTTGGCTTGGCAAAAGCTGGGAATGGAGGCGATCTCTCCATGATTGGTCAAAGGGCTGACAGAAGCAATCCTAGGATCCGAGGCCAGGCAGTGCTCCAAGGCATCCAGCCAACCCTCGGTGACTTCGGTGTCGGCATTTAGGAGCAGTACATCATCCGGGGCTGCGATCGCCATCCCTAAATTGGTACTGGCGACGAAGCCCACGTTTTGTTCATTTTCGATCAGAGTCCAAGACCTGGGTCGGTCAGCCAGTACGTCCATGACGGCGGGGTCACTGGAGGCATCGTTGATCAAAACCACACGCGTACTGGCATCTGTCTTATCGGCCAAAGCGCTCAAACACCGAGCGGTCTCTTCTGGCGCATTGAAAATCGGTACCACCACCGTGGTCATTTAGGGTCCCACTCGTGTTTTAGACGCACCATACCGAGCTCTCGTGTTTTTCCAACCACCATGAGTGAACGTTCTTGGGTGTCATGGACCCGAAGGCCTTCAGGGTCTAGGGTGTGTGCTCTTACCCGATACCCCCCAGGCAACAGAGGCAGAGCCAAAAATCGGCAAGTGACTCTGCTGATGCCATTGTCAGGTGGGCTGACCGAATGGCCATCGTGATCGGTGGCCACGCCATAAACCGGCGTGCCATCTGCTCGCACCAAACCAATCAAAACTTCTGGGGCGCGGCCATCGGGGGTTTTCAATGACACCGAGACGGTCAGTGCCTGACCCACCTCTATTGATAGCTCTTCATTGCCTTGGCCATTGAGGGTGAGATCGGTGATGGCGTATTGACCAGCGCTTGAGCTCTTTCTTTGATTGGCTTGCATGGCAGCGTCTTTGCTCTCGTGCCAAGCGAGATAACGTTGGGTCACATCGAACACATCGCCTTGTCGATGGATGGTCCCTTGATCCAACCAAATCGCATGCTGGCACAGCTTTTGGACTTGGTACATGTTGTGAGACACCATCAGCAGGGTGCCACCGTCGGATAGGTATTGTTCAATCCAACGGATGCATTTTTTCTGAAAGGATTCATCACCCACAGCCAAGACTTCATCGGTGATCAATAGATCTGGCTTGACGGCGGCGACCACCGCAAATCCAAGTCGAACAATCATGCCTGATGAGTAGTGTTTGACAGGCTCATGGATCGCATCCCCAATATCAGCAAACGCGAGAATGTCATCCAAGCGCTCAGCGATTTCTTGCCTGGTTAGACCCAAGAAAGCAGCATTCATGTGCAGGTTCTCAAGGCCTGTGTACTCTGGGTCAAATCCAGCACCCAGTTCCAATAAGGCTGCGGTGGTGCCATGGGTGGTGACCTTGCCTGTGGAGGGGGCGAGCACGCCGGTGATGAGTTTTAATAGGGTGGACTTACCCGCACCATTGGCCCCGATGATGGCCAGTGACTGACCTCGCAAGACCTCAAAATCAATGTCATGTAATACAGGTGTGCCCTCAGGCGCTTTGCCTTGAGACAAGATCTGAACCAGTGCCTTGAAGCGACCGCTGACTTTGCCGCTGTGGGCAAAGCTCTTCGAGACCCCGTCTACTTTGAGAAGCCACTGGCTCACAAGAAATCCTCAAAGTAAGGGCTGCAGCGCTCAAACACCCAGCGACCGAGCCCAAAGACGAAAAGACTGCCCAGCAATAGCCAAAGAAAATTGAGATCTGGGAGCATCTGCCCATGGATCATGGCCTCTCTTAGGCCCTCGATCCACCATGTCATGGGGTTGATCCACAAAAGATGCTGGAGCTCACTGGGGAGTAACTCAGGGGCGTACAAGATGGGCGTTAAGAAGAACCAAAGCATGAACAATACAGGCAACAGTTGCTCTAGGTCTCTAATAAACACTTGGCTTGCTGCCAGTAAGAGACCAAGACCTGCCGAGAGCACATACAAAGTGAGCATGATCAATAGTGCATAGGGCAAGCCCTGCCAGGTGAGCGCTATCCCTCTGAACTCTAGAATCAGGAGCACCACGCCATAGCCCACCAAATGAAGCACAAATGTGCCAGAGAGCACTGAGAGCACCAAGACCGAGCGATTGATAGAAATCTTAGATATGAGTGCGCTGTGCTGGCGGATGGCTTGGGCGGCCCGCAGGGTGGATTCTGAGAAGGCCAGCCAAGGCCAAAGCCCAATGGCGAGCCAAACCACGAAAGGAAAGCCGAGCCCTTCGGGGGCGCGGGCTTTGAAAATAACACCAAAGACAAAGGCGTAGACGGCGAGCAAGAGCACGGGGGTGACCACCAGCCAGATCACACCGACCGCGGAATGGCTTAAGCGACTTCGGATCTCACGGAGTGTGAGATCGCTCAGAAGTCGCCAAGGGTAATTAGACACAGCTTGCCAGAGTTGGGGTGCGACCTACTGACCGCGCGAGGCTGACTCTTCCGTAATTGGGTCTGGGACACCGAAACCTGTGGCACCGTAATGATCAAGTATAGCCTGCACTGCCCCTTCAGCAAATTGTAGTGGAGCAGAGTTCATTTCTCTCAACAGCCGTTCATATGACTCAGCAATGTGTCTCTCTCTTGCAATATCCGTGGCCAGAGGTTTGGCCTCTTCCCAAGTCATGTTTTCAGGCGCATTAATCCTAGTCAACTTGATAATATGCCAGCCAAACCGGGACTGCACAGGCATGGATAGTCCACCGACGTTCAGTGTCTCAAGGGCTTGACGCAGCGAGGGAGCTAGCATAGGCATCTCGACACCCTTCAAAACACCCTGATTATCCGCAAAAGTAGGATCATCTGACATCTCTGCAGCAACAGTCGCAAAGTCTTCACCTGAGCTCAACCGTTCGTGCGCAACAAGTACTCTCTTCATACTTTCAAGCTCAGGGCGATCATTGCCAACTGCTACAAGCAAATGTTGCAGATCGTAGCTCACCGGCCTAACAAACCTCTCAGGACTAACTATAAACAGTTCGCGCGCCACATCAGAATAATCGTCAAGCTCAATTTCCTCTCTAAGCCTCTCTCTATAGACTTCTCTGGCTTCTCTAACAGCCGCCTGATACACGCGAGCTTGGAAGTTGCCATCCATTGAAAGACCCTCATCACTCGCACGATACCAAAACGCCTCAGTCAAAGCGACATTTTGTAACACAGTTTCAATCCTCGAGGCACTTGAAATCAGCTCGCGATGATCTTCTTTCGGTACCCTCCGATCAAGATAAGCCACAAAATCCGCCAGAGTGATGGTGACAGGCCCAGATTTAACCAAAATAGGAGACTCGAAATTGAGATCCAAGCTTTTACTCACTTCCTGAGCAAACACGGCTCCGCAGAGCAAAACGGAGGCTAACAGACTTGATGACCTCAACCAATAGCGTACATATTTCATGGCTTTTCAAAACTCCAGATTTTATGACCTAAACTTTGCAAGCAAAGCCAACCCAGTTGGCACCAAACTAAATCAGCCCACCGTTGTGGTACTACGTGAACTTACCCATGAGTCTCTCGCCGTATCTCTACTATGAGGTGATGTCCACTAAGTTGAATGTTGCTAGCGATTGGGCTGCACCAAGGCACCACACAAGATATAGCTACCGTCCTGTCTTTTTGTTCCACACTCGTCAGCTGGCAGGATACTCGCGGGCGCGGTATTGGCTGGCGACTTAGTCGACAACATGTTGAAGTAATATGTTTCATCTGGATTGAGAATACAAGAAGTACTTTCGCTAGAGCTAGGACCACGCCATCGGAAAGAAAAGGACGGCATACCGTAACACCCAGTTTGCTGTTGCGGAGAAAAATCTCCTGGGCATTTTGATACAGTAACAATCATGTCTTTCCTCTGGGCCTGCAGAATTTGCTCGAAATTAAAGCGCCCGTACTCATTGCTTGCCATCCCGTTTGTATTGAGTGCGATTGATACGTATTGCTTCGGGTCACTTACGTTCGTCAAAATATTGGCCGTTAGACCTCCCGCCTGAAGAAATGGCGTAGTCCACAGATTGGGACTCCATCGAGTACAATCAGCTGAAGGCATTCCCCACGCGCAACTACGAGAACCGGTGGTGAGTCTCGTCCAGCCTGAAATTGCTGGGCTTGCAGAACAGTCAAGTTTTTCAACAACCAGCTGCAATGAAATGGAATCATCGGACCCATTAGCGTTTTGACACCTGATGCCTATCTGGTAGGGACCACCCGCGTCGCCAATCTCTGGCGAAATATATTGCTGAATAATGCCCCCTTGACTTGAATTTGCGGGAAGAGAACCGGCATTCGTCCAACGAGCAAAGGTACCCGTAGGTATGCAAGATGTG
>CAYWVH010000002.1:152976-161083 GCA_964461845.1 uncultured Wenzhouxiangella sp. | reverse complement strand
GAAGCGGTGGCGCAATGGATGTCTAGGAATGGCACCAACAGCCTGTTCGGCCTCTACATCACCCAAGATGCAGGTAACCCAACGCGGTACTTAACGCATGTGAGCCAAAGCGGCCTGGGGCTACCGAACCGCGACTACTACAGTCGAGATGATGCGCCCTTCCCTGAGCATCGCGAAGCCTATGTGGATTACATTGAAGCCACGTTTGAACGCGCTGGCATTGACAATGCCCGCTCAAGGGCCGAAGCCATCATGGCACTTGAGACTCAATTGGCTGAGATTCATTGGTCTCGCGTGCAGCAACGTGATCGAGAAGCCAATTACAAACTAAAAACCAAACAAGAACTGATGGACTTTGCACCCCAGTTCCCATGGCAAGTTTTCTTGGCTGAGCGACAACTGGGCGGCATTGAAGAGGTCGTGGTCGCCACCGATGGTGCCGTGGCAGCCAGTGCTGCTTTATTTTCAGATACACCCGTAGAAACCTGGTCCAGTTACCATGCCTTCCACTGGATCAATAATCACGCCCCAATTATCTCTGCTGCCTATGCAGATGCACACTTTGATTTCTTCAGCCGTCGCCTCAATGGTGTCGAAGAACAGCGTGATCGCGCCCAGCGCGGCATCAACTTTGTTTCTGGTCGTTTGGGTGAGCTGATTGGTCAGGTCTACGTTCAACGCCACTTCCCACCCGAATACCGAGACCAAATGACCACCCTGGTTGAGTATTTGAGAAAAGCATTCGCAGAACGACTAGAAACCCTTGAGTGGATGGATGACGAGACCCGTGTTGAGGCCAGAGCCAAGCTCGAAGCCTTCCTTCCTAAGATCGGCTACCCAGACCGCTGGCGGGATTACTCGGAGGTGGTCATCACCGCCGATGATTTGGTCGGCAACCTGCAGCGCTTATCTGAATGGTCATGGGCCGATTCTCTGGCACGCCTAAACGAGCCCGTAAGAGACTGGGAGTGGTTTATGAGCCCTCAAACAGTCAATGCTTACTACTCGCCCACACGCAATGAGATTGTCTTTCCTGCAGCCATCTTGCAGCCACCGTTTTTTGATCCTTTTGCAGACCCAGCAGTCAACTTTGGTGCGATTGGGGGTGTCATTGGGCATGAGATGGGGCATGGATTTGATGACCAAGGCTCTCGCTCAGACAGCAAGGGTGTCTTGAGAAATTGGTGGACTGAACGCTCGCGTGAGCAGTTCGAAGCAAGAACGTCTACCCTGGTGGCCCAATACGATGGCTTTAGCCCCTTACCCAACATGACGGTCAACGGCGCACTGTCCTTAGGCGAGAACATCGGTGATTTGGGTGGGCTGTCGATTGCTCACCACGCCTACCAAATGTATCTGGCAGATCACCACAATGGGCAGACGCCTGTATTGGATGGCTATACTGGGGATCAAAGGTTCTTCATGGCCTGGGCACAAGTCTGGCGGACCATTGAGACTGAAGAGTCGCTGCGTGCTCGATTGATCACTGGCCCCCACAGCCCGGCCATGTATCGAGTCAATGGTGTGGTACGTAACATTGATGCATGGTATGAGGCTTTTGATGTTCAGCCCGAGGATGCACTCTACATTGCCCCTGAAAACCGTGTAAGCATTTGGTAACCCCGCTGAGACATGCCATGGCTAGACTCTCTAGCCATGGTTCACTGATTTTGAGAGCTAAAACATGAGGTCAACACGATCGGTCTTCTTTTTGCTGCTGACATTGTCTTGTCACGCCGTGGGCACCGAGTCACCCATCCAATGGTATGCCAACGGACAGGCCTTGGTAGCAGAGCGGTTCGAGCGTGATCCTAACAGCCCTGCCCGCAACATCATTTTGTTTGTAGGTGATGGCATGAGTCTTACGACTGTCAGTGCAGCTCGGATCTTGGACGGGCAGCAGAAGGGTCAGTCGGGAGAGGAGAACCTTCTGTTTTTCGAAGGCTTTGAGCATGTTGCCTTGGCCAAGACTTACAACACCAACCAGCAAACCCCAGACTCTGCTGGGACCATGACGGCCATGGTCACAGGGGTTAAAAGTTACGCAGGCGCCATTGCAGTAGATCAGACCTCAACCCGTGGCGACTGCGCCTCGGCACAGGGTGCTAAGCTGGTGAGCATCTTGGACCTGGCCACGCTGGCAGGTTTAAGCACTGGGGTTGTGACCACGACGCGCATCACGCATGCCACGCCTGCCGCCTTATTTTCGAAGTCCCCAGATCGGCGCTGGGAGAGCGACCGTGGCCTCCCGCCCACGGCCAAAGAACAAGGCTGCCAGGACATAGCAGCTCAGTTGGCTGCCTACTCTGTTGGCAAAGGCATCGATGTCGTCATGGGCGGTGGTCGACGTGCCTTCTATCCCAGTGAAATGCCAGACCCAGAGTATCCAGAGATTTTGGGCCATAGAACCGATGGTCGGAATTTGTTAGACGAGTGGCAGAGTCGCCATTCACAGGGCCGGTTTATTTGGAATCAGGCCGAATTTGATGCGCTGGATCCCTCTTTTCAGGGACCAGTCTTGGCTTTGTTTGAACCGGATCACATGCAATATGAGTTCGATCGGGGCAGTGATCCTGCTGGTGAACCCTCTTTGAGTGAGATGGTCACCAAGACCATTGGCATCCTGAAGGCGCGGTCACCGAATGGATTTTTGCTGGTCGTTGAGAGTGGCCGCATTGATCATGCTCACCATGCCAATAATGCTTGGCGTGCCCTAACCGATACCATTGAATTCTCAAGAGCCATTGAGAGCGCGGTCAAACAGGTGGATCTCGACGAGACGCTGATCATCGTGACCGCTGATCACGCTCATGCGCTGACCTTTGATGGCTATGGCGCTCGCGGCAATCCGATCATGGGCTATGCAGTTCGGCCAGGGGATGGCCCAAGTGAAGAGCGCACCATGCGCGATCACGAAGACCAACCCATGACTGTCTTAAACTACGCCAACGGCCCAGGTTACCGCAGAGCGGACGCCGAGATTGATTTCAGAACCATGGATCCCTTGATGCCGGACTACAAGCAAAAGGCGGGTACCTGGCAATACTCATCAACCCATGCAGGCGAGGATGTGCCCATCTACGCCACTGGGCCCGGCGCTCAGGTTCTATTCGGTGTTTTAGAGCAGAACGTCATATACCACGCCATGCTACAGGCTCATCCTGAGTTAAAAGCAATGGCAGAAACCTTAGCCGGAAGTGGAGGCTTACCCATTTGGGGAAAAGCCAGCAGCATAGAAATGAGCAGCCAAGATTGACTACTGGTCTCAAGATCAGTCTAAGAGAACTAACGAAACGATCAGGCTGGATTCAGCACAAAGCTCAATTATTCAGCGCTCGGCTGACCGTCCAACAGTCCCACAACAGCGGCCTCCAACTTGCCGCCCATGGGTCTGGCCATTGAGCCGAAGTGCTGAACCACTTGACCTTGGCGATCGATCAAATACTTATTGAAATTCCAGCTCGGCGATTGAGTGCTTTTCCCCAGGGCTTTAAAAAGCGCATTGGCACCCTCCCCCTTCACTGAACTCGTTGAGAACATCGGAAAGGTCACACCGTAATTCAATCTGCAGACATCAGCCGTTTGACTCTCGTCTGCATGCTCTTGGCGAAAATCATCGGACGGAAACCCAAGGACGACAAAGCCCTTGTCTTTATAAGCCTGATAAAGCGCCTCAAGGCCCTCAAACTGTCCCGTAAAGCCGCATTGACTGGCTGTGTTCACCACCAAAATGACTTCTCCAGCATACCGCTCGCATAAGTTTACGGTCTGCGATGAGGCCAGCTGTCTGTGCTCATAATCCAATAGATCGTTACACTGTGCCACAGCAACACTCATCCATCCCAAGAGAAGATAGAGCAAAGCACCCAAGCCTGCACTTACCTTCTGCTTCCCTAATCCGCTGATTCTCGACTTCAAACTAGGTGATAACCACCACAGGGCTTTTAGCATGGCGCAGGACCTTATCAGAGACACTGCCTAACATCAGACTTTTCATTCTTGATAGTCCACGACGGCCAATAACGACCATAGCACCCGGCGCATCTTCAGTGTAGCGAATGACTTCTTCAGCAGGATCACCCATCGAGGTCTCTTGCTCTACAGTGACGCCACCGGCCTCGCCAAGGGCCTCTTTACTGACATCAAAAGCCTTTTGTGCTGCTGCCTGTGCGGCCTGATCGATGTCAGCACGTGACATGCCCGCCATGCCAATGATCTCGACAGAGGCCGCTGGGAAGACATAAAAAAGCCGAATACCCACTCCAAAGGCTTTGGCAAGATCAACGCCAAATAACGCGGCTCGGGTTGAATTATCTGACCCATCGACGGGTACCAAGATCTCGGTAATCTGCTCAGTCATAGAACCACTCCTCAACTAGTCTGTGGGATAACCTATTCTACGGCATTGCCCGAGGCGCCGTCCAAGAGCGCTCCGAGCCCATCTTCATCCAATACCGTGATCCCCAAGGAGAGCGCCTTTTCTAACTTGGAACCTGGATCCTCGCCCGCGATGAGCGCTGTAGTGGCCTTAGAGACGCTGCCCGTCACTTTGGCACCCAGATGCTCTAAGGCTTCCTTGGCTTGCCCTCGACTCATCGCTTGTAATTTTCCAGTCAACACAAAGGTCTGACCCTGCAAGGGCGCGGCATGAGTATCCATGGCTTGAAGCGGCTGGTAGCTCACCCCAAGGCTGAGCAAATCTTCAATGACATCTTGGTTGTGTCGCTCAGCGAAAAAAGCTTCGATGTGATGCGCCATCACAGGCCCAACATCGGGCACTTGCTCCAACTCTTGCGCGCTGGCTTGGGCTAACTTATCCAGGGTGCCAAAGTATCGTGCCAAGGATCGTGCCGTGACTGCGCCGACTTCGCGGATGCCCAAGGCAAAAATAAAACGATCCAGTTGTGCCTGTTTGGAGTGATCAATCGCTGTGATTAGGTTTTGTGCCGACTTATCTCCCATCCGCTCCAGTCCAGACAATGTGGCGTGGTCCAGTCGATATAAATCGGCGGGTGTTTCGACAAATCCACCATCCACCAGTTGCGCGATGACTTGACTCCCCAAGCCCTCAATGTCCATGGCACCTCGGCTGACAAAGTGTTCCAGCGCGCGTTTTCGTTGTGCCGGGCAGAACAAGCCTCCCGTGCATCGTGCGACTGACTGGCCTTCCACATGTTCAACGGTGCTGCCACAGACTGGGCACTGGGTTGGCATGCGCCACGCAGGGGCACGGTTCGTCGCATCGGTGTGGATGGATCTAACAATCTCTGGAATCACATCCCCTGCCCGTCGCACCACCACCTGATCCCCCGGACGCACATCTTTCCGAGTGATTTCATCAGCATTATGCAAGGTGGCATTCGTTACCGTCACACCGCCGACAAACACTGGCTCCAAGCGACCAACAGGGGTTAAGGCCCCCGTTCGCCCCACTTGGACATCAATGTCGAGTAATGTCGTCACCTCTTCTTGTGCAGGAAATTTGTGTGCTAATGCCCAGCGAGGGGCGCGCGACACAAACCCGAGTTCCAGCTGATCTGACAGTGCATTGACCTTGTAAACCACACCATCAATGTCGTAGTCCAGCCCATCTCGCTTTTCCCCTAAGATTCGGTAGGCATCTAAGAGGCCATCTAGGTTATGGCAGAGTTGAATATCCGAGCTGATAGGAAAGCCCATATTCATCAAAGCTTGATAAATTTCATACTGGGTGGCCACACCCAGATCATCACTGCCCAGCCCATAGGCGAAGAACCGAAGCGGTCGCTGAGCGGTGATGGCTGGGTCCAATTGACGTAAGCTCCCTGAGGCTGCATTTCTTGGATTCACAAAAAGTTTTTGACCATCGGCGCCCAAGGACCGGTTCAACGAAGCGAATCCAGACCGGGTCATGATGATCTCGCCCCGCACCTCAAGCTCATTGGGGACATTGCAGTCACGGATGGTTAAAGGGATCGCACGGATCGTTCTGACGTTTAGGGTGACGTCTTCCCCTTCCGTGCCATCGCCCCGCGTGGCAGCCTGGATAAGATGACCTTTCTCATAACGAAGGGAGATGGCCAAACCATCGAGTTTGGGCTCCGCCATCACTTCGATGGTGGGCCTATCCAGCACATCTGTCACCCTTCGATACCAAGCAGCCACTTCATCTTCATCAAAGGCATTGTTCAGCGACAACATCGGCACTCGATGGGTGACCGATGTAAAGCCTTGTGCCAGCTTGGCACCCACACGCTGCGTGGGTGAATCTGTTGTGATCAAGCTTGGATACTGCGCTTCGAGCCCCTCCAGCTCACGGAGCAAGCGGTCATAGTGTTGGTCAGATACGCTGGGGTCATTGAGCACGTAATATCGGTGATTGTGCTCTTGAAGCTCTTGGCGCAGCTGATCAATTCTTTGAATCACCTTTTCATCTGCACCGCTCATGAATAGGCACTACTCACTCGCCTCTCCCCACCCTGAGTCTCGGTCCAACTGCCGCATTCGATCACGCGTCTCGCCTATGCGTTTTCTGCTCAGCAACAAGCGGTTGGCATCCAGAATCTCTCCATCCAAGAGTTCAGTCAAACGAGTGGCAGTCGCGAGCATGGAATCCCAGCAGTCGAGCGCGCTGACAGATCCCGGGAGCGTCGCAAATAAAGTGACGCCAGGCGTTTTGAAGGTGTCCCAGTCATCAGGGTTAAATGTGCCCGGCGCCACCAGATTGGCCATACTAAAGACGGGCTGCTCATAGCCTTCTTGCGCTCTGTGGAAGATATCCATTTCCCCAAAGCTCAAGCCTGCACGGCGCGCAGCATCCGCCAGCGTGGGTCCAGAAATCAAGCCTTGGTCCTTACGTCGCACATACAGGGTAATGACTTCAGAGGGGTGCTTGACTGATGCAGGTGCAATCCCCTTCAAACCAGGCTGGTGGGGTGCATTGCGATAGTCGGCCGTGTCTGTGTCAGTCGCATCGATTTCATCGATGACAGTATCACCGGGATCCACTGAGCTTGTGATCTTGGGCTCTACAACACTTCTTCGCCAATCTGCTTGCGTTTTCGGGCGGTTTTGATGGCGGCGGTGAGCGATGACCAAGACCAATAGGATCAAAGCCCCCACGCCCAGAAGTGTCAATCTCAAATCATCCACTGGGACCACTCACCCTCTGCATCAGCCTTCAGCCACCATGGCCACGGCTTTATCCAAGTCAACGCTCACCAGCCGTGACACACCTGGCTCGCGCATGGTGACACCGAGCATTTGGTGTGCAGCCTCCATGGTCACTTTGTTATGCGTGACCACAATGAATTGAACGGTATCGGACATCTCTTTGACCATCTCGGTAAAGCGTCCAACGTTCGCATCATCTAGGGGCGCATCCACCTCATCAAGCAAACAGAAAGGCGCTGGGTTCAGATTGAAGATGGAGAACACGAATGCCACGGCCGTCAATGCCTTCTCACCCCCTGACATCAGGTGAATGCGGGCCACACGCTTGCCAGGTGGGCGGGCCATGATCGCAATACCAGCGGTCAACCAGTCGTTCCCGACCATTTCGAGGTGGGCATGCCCGCCGCCAAATAACCTTGGGAACAGAATCTCAATCTGGGAATTGATCTGGTCAAAAGTTTCCTTGAAGCGTGTCCGAGACTCGCGGTCAATCTTCTCAATTGCCTTCTCCAGAGTCTCAAGGGCTTCCTCAAGGTCAGCGTTCTGGCGATCAAGGTATTCTTTCCTCTCAGATTCGACGGCCAACTCATCAATGGCCGCCAAATTAACAGGCTCCAGTTTTCTGATCTGCTCTTCAAGGCTTTCTAATTGAGCCTGGAAGGCCTGCGTCTCAGCATCATCAGGAAGCTCTGTCAGCAGCTGGTCGACGTCTGCTTTAAGGGCTTTAATACGCTGGACAAGATTGCTGGCATTGATTTCCAGTTCACGCTTTTCCAGCGTGGCTTGGGCGCTTTGTTCCCTCAGCTGCTCAACGGAAGCCACCGCCGCCTGACGCGCCTTATCGAACTCACTGCGCTTGGCTTCTAGCTCGTCGAGCGCCTGGCGCGCTGCTTTCATGTGCTCCTCTACTTCTAATCGCTTGGACAGAAGCTCATCACGTTGCACTTCAAGTTGC
>CAYWVH010000002.1:72191-152876 GCA_964461845.1 uncultured Wenzhouxiangella sp. | reverse complement strand
GTTGCACTTCAAGTTGCTTGATCGGCTCATCGCCCTGTGCCAATGCCTCACTCAATTCAACATAGCGATTCTGGAGCTCACCCACCTGCCGATCCATGCGCTCAATCGACTGTTTAAGAGAATCCAATCCCGATCGCGCCGACTGAAGCTTTAGGGCCGTCTCTTCGCGCTCAGCGCGAGCAGACCCCAGCGCAGTTTGTGTGGTTTGCCTACGGCTCAATAGGCCCGTCCGCTTGGCGCTCATTTCGCTTTCGCGCACCGATACCTCTTCAAGCGCGACAATGGCAGATTCCAAATCGCTTCTGGCTTTTTTTACTGCACTGTGATCACTGTCTTGCCGCTCAGTGAGCGCTGCAAGCTCCAGCTCTTGCTCCTGCTTTTGAGCTGTCGCCGCTTTGAGCCGATTATCGACACCAGCGAGTTGACCCATCAGCTCTGAGCGCTGCCTTTCTGTGGCACGGGAAGTGATCAAAAGCGCCTCAATCTTTTCTTGTTGCGCTTCAAACGCTTCGCGCTTGCTACTCAATGCCTGCTCCAGCGAAGCCATGTGCGCATCTAGGATCGGAAGCTTGTTTTCAATTTCTCGAATCTCCGCCTCCCTAGCCAATACACCCTCTGTATCCCCTTGGGTTGAGGCCGGCTGCGATGACCAACCATGTCCAAGCCAGGTGCCATCTTTTAAAATCACAGATTGTCCCGATGGCAGCGTGTCTAGCTTGTTCTTGGCTTGTTCTAGCGACTCAGCGCAATGGACTTGATTCAGAAAGTCGGTCAGACCCCCCGCGCCGGATACATGCTCGGCTAAGGTCCCGCTTGCCCCTTTCTGATCGCCACGCTCCACCAGCGATAAGCCCCAAGACTGAGTGAGATATGGGTCTTTGAGGCCGCCTTCGTCCAAAGCCTGGGCATCCAGCCAACCACTGAGGACTTGCTCAACCGCCGCGGCCCAGTGTGGGTTGATCACTTGAAGTTCGCTGGCGATCCGCACGGGTGTCGCATTTGACTCAGACGCTAACCATTCCAGCGCCTCATCAGAAATGCCTGGTGCGGTATTGAGGAGCTTCAGTGTCTCCAGTCTGGAACCCAAACTGGCTTTCTCCGAGCGCGACGTTTCCAAGTCTGTTCTGGTCCCTTCAATCTCAGAACTGAGGCGATGCAGCGACTCTTTTAGCGTTGCTTCCTGACCGGTGAGTTCATCAGACTCACGGACAATGGCTTCGAGCTTTTCTTGATACCCCGCCTGCTCTGTCTTGAGTTTTTCGGCAATGGCCTCAAAGCCCTGGGTTTTCAGTTGCTGGAGTCGATTCGCGTCTTGATGCATTCGTTCATCAAGGTGCGATAACTGTTGTTGGAGCAACTTGATCGCACTCTCAGTCTCGCTTTTAGCGCCTTGAATCTGATCCCACTGCGCCTGCCACTGGGTCATTTCAGTTTCAATGGCAGCCAGCGCATCCACATGGCTTTGCTCGGTTGCCTTTGCGGTTGCCAAGGCTGGGTCGAGTTGAGTGATGAGTTGAACGGTTTCAGACACTTGGGCCTTGTCCAGAACCAGATGCTGCTGCAGCTCACTCATCTGTAACTCGATTTTCTTATGTTCAGCCTCTTGGCGCTGACGGATCTCACGCTGATGCTCAATGGCCTGTTCAAGCCGTGCGATTTCGGCACCCACTTCATACAGACGCGCTTGCACCTTTGCGCTGTGCTCACTGGCTGCCTGCTGCGCCTGTCTTAGACTCTCCAACTCTTTTTCTGCAGAGCGCTGCTCCGCTACCCGAGCTTCAAGCTCTGTCTGCATACCTTGGATGCGCTTGTTTTGTTGTTCGAGTTTGTGGTTGAGCTCTCGCCAACGAAGGGCGAGCAGTTTTGCTTCATCAACGCGATAGCGCTCTTTTAGTTCGCGATACTTCTCTGCCGCACGTGCTTGGCGCTTGAGCTTTTCCAATTGCTTGGTGACTTCCTCTCTCAAATCCGCCAGACGCGATAAGTTTTCGCGAGTATGTTTAATTCGATTTTCGGTCTCTCTGCGTCTTTCTTTGTAGCGGGAGATGCCTGCTGCTTCCTCTAAAAAGCCTCTCAGCTCTTCCGGCCTGGCTTCAACGATCTGTGAGATCATGCCTTGCTCAATAATCGCGTAACTTCTCGGGCCAAGTCCTGTGCCTAAGAATAAATCTGTGATGTCTTTCCGACGACACCTGGCCCCATTCAAGTAATAGTTCGACGTCCCATCACGTGAAACTTGGCGCTTGACAGAAATCTCGCTGTACTTGGCATACTCTCCCCCCGCTCGGCCTTCAGCATTGTCAAATACCAACTCAACGGTGGCGGTTGCCACGGGCTTTCTCGCTGAAGAGCCAGAGAAAATGACATCGGTCATGGACTCACCCCGCAGCTGCTTCGCGGAGGACTCGCCCATGACCCAACGCACGGCATCGATCACGTTGGATTTGCCGCAGCCATTGGGCCCAACAACGCCCATGATGTTGGATGGAAACTTGATGGTGGTGGGGTCCACAAAAGATTTGAACCCGGAGAGTTTGATCTCGGTTAGTTGCATTAATGCGTCAGCCAGTGAGTTTTTATAATAATATCGTCTTCGAAAGTCATTCTATTAACCGATTACAGTAACCGATGACAGGTGCCTTAGCATGCCAAGTGAACCCAGCAAGGATCTAGAACTATTTCCGAATCCGCAACCTGAGCGGGATTATACCATTCGAATTGAAATTCCTGAATTTACCTGCCTATGTCCCAAGACCGGCCAGCCTGATTTTGCCGAGCTGACCTTGGAGTACATTCCAGATGCTTTTTGCATAGAACTCAAGGGCTTAAAGAACTACATTTGGAGCTTCAGGAACGAGGGCGCCTTCCATGAGGCAGTCACCAACCGAATGTTGGAGGACTTTGTTGCGGCAGCCTCACCACGGTTCATGCGACTGTCTGCCGACTTCAACGTAAGAGGCGGTATTTACACCTGTGTCATCGCGGAACATCGCGCTCAAGGGTGGACGCCCGCTCCACCGGTTGACTTACCCCCCACGCCTTAGAGGGTCAGCGCCTCAGGTTTACTCTGGCGCTTGGTGAGCTGCCTCTGCATCATCCAGAGGCAGCATCGGGACGATTTCGGCGGCTTCATAGAGGTCATCGACCAACGCCTCCAAGCGCTGCCTGACCAAGCTGCGTGCAATGCCCTCTTGGACTTCTGACAATGGGGGCGGACTCAGTGCTCTGATCTCTTCAATGGTGCCCACCAGCCAGCCCGAACCGGTTGGGGCTGGAATGGGGAGACTCAATACCTGCCCGGGCTTAGCCTCATCAAGCTCAGACCATAACCGCTCCGGCAACTGGCTTCTATCAATCCACGGAGTGACCATGCCCTCACCTTCTGTTCGGCCAATGGCGGGGGCTGTTTCAGCACCAGAGACAGCCTCGGCCCGCTCTACAATGGCCAACAGTGCTTGGCCCTGGTCCTCATAGCGAACCGTTCTGAGCCGAAACTGCCATTGTCCTGAACGCTCAATCTGGCGCTCATAGGTTTCTTGAATTTGCGCCTCGGTCACCGGATAGCGCTCATAAACATCAGTGAAATAAGCGATCTGCAGGGCCTCCAAATCACGGATCGCCCGCTCGGCCCGAAGCTTTGGCTCTTGACCCACGCCCTCTGCCTCGGCTGCATTTGCCACGACACGAAGACGAATGAGCTCATCTAAGAGTCCTCGCATGGCCTCGTGGTCATCTTCACCCACGCCGCGGTTGGCCATCATGAACTCGAGCATGGGCAAGCTGATCGGCTGGCCGTCCACTTCCACCAGCACCACATCGTCCTCGCTTGACCATGGCGCAACAGGCTGCGACTCACAGCCCACCAACAAGACCAAAAGTATTCCTATACTAATCAATGGTTTATTTTTCATTTATCGAAAATGCCTCAATAGTCAGTGCATGAATGTCTGTGCGCATCAGCTCGCCGAGCGCGCGGTAGATGTGGCGATGTCTGGCCATCGTCGGTAGCCCATGAAACAAAGCGCTGCTCACGCGCACACGAAAATGACCCCGTCCATCGGCTGCCCCCGCATGCCCAATGTGCAGATGAGACTCATCAATCACCTCGAGGAAATCGGGGCGCAAGGCATCCCGTAGACGAGCCTCTATGATCTCAATGCGCTGAGAATTGTCGATCACGCGGTTTTCGGGCTCCCAACTGTTTTCTGCCAACATTGTACCCATCCAAGCGCCGTCGGGCTAAACTTACAACCACATGACAACTTACACCCCCACAGAAGACCAAAACGCTTCTACTTCGGCCCCCGCTCAACAGGTCGAAATGCCCTTTGCCGTGGTTCAGGGCCAGCCACTGCTGAAACTACCTGATGATCTCTATATTCCACCGGATGCGTTGGAGATTTTTCTGGAAGCCTTTGAGGGGCCTTTGGATTTGCTTTTGTATCTGACTCGACGCCAGAACCTTGACATCGTTGAGATTCCCATTGCCGAGGTGACACGCCAATACACTGGCTACATTGAGATGATGACCAGTATGCGGATGGAACTGGCTGCTGAGTACTTGGTGATGGCAGCCATCTTGGCTGAGATCAAGTCCAGAATGCTGCTTCCCAGAATTGAGGTGGACGAAGACGAGGACGATCCTAGAGCGGATTTGATTCGTCGCTTGCAAGAATATGAACGTTTTAAGCAGGCCGCTGATGACTTAGATCTCATGCCTCGTTTGGAGCGGGACATCGTTGTGGCCAAAGCGGCTGCAGAAAAACCGGATATTTTGCAGGTACCACCTGAAGTTGATCTCAAAGAATTGCTGCTTGCACTGCGCGACGTGATGGCGCGAGCCGACTTGATGGCACACCACCAGATTCAATCCGAGCCGCTGTCCGTTCGGGAGCGCATGAGTCGGATCATTGAGCTGGTGTCAAACAGTGAGCAATTCGTGGAGTTCAATCAGTGCTTCGATCTTGCAGAAGGCAGACTCGGTGCTGTGGTGACCTTTCTTGCGCTACTGGAACTCCTCAGAGAGCACTTGATTGATCTCGTGCAACAAGAACAGTTCGGAATGATTTATCTTCGGCGCCCAAACGAAACTGAGGCTTGATCGGTATTATGGACATTGAACAACTTAAGAAAATTGTGGAAGGCGCACTGCTGGCCAGTCAGCTTCCACTCACCCTCAACCAGTTGGATGCGTTATTTGATGACGACGAAAAGCCTGGCCAAAGTGCATTAAAAGAGGCCTTGGCTGCGCTAGATGCCGAGCTTGCTGACCGCGCCGTGCAGTTGGTGGAAGTGGGCAGCGGCTATCGCATCCAGGTCAGAACCCAGTTAATGCCCCGAATTGCCAAGCTGTGGGCGGAGAAACCCCCGAAATACTCACGGGCTTTGCTGGAGACGCTCGCCATCATTGCCTACCGCCAACCCATCACGCGCGCTGAGATCGAGCAGATCCGAGGCGTTTCCCTGAGTAGCAACATTCTCAGAACGCTGCAAGAACGTGACTGGATCAAAATCATCGGACACCGAGACGTCCCCGGGCGGCCAGAGCTGCTGGGAACGACGCGGCTCTTCTTGGATTACTTCAACCTGAAATCACTCAATGAGTTGCCTACCCTAGCGGAAATCAAGGATTTGGATGATTTCGAGCCTCAGTTGGATCTCAATGACCCCGAACACAGTGTTCCGAAAAAAAAGGCTGAGGCGGCCGCTGAGGGTCAGACTGACGATGCCTCTGAATCAGACACCCAGCCAGAAGAGCTGGAGGCAGCCACATCATCAGATGCCATGCAAGAAGATCTAGACTCAGACCAGGATGCCGCTGGACTGCCCCCCAATGTCACAACCCACTGAGCGCTTACAAAAGGTCATGGCCCGCGCTGGGCTTGGGTCAAGGCGTGGTCTTGAAACTCAGATTGAACAAGGGCTGGTAAAAGTCAATGGACAAGTGGCTGGTCTCGGCCAGCAAGTCGGCTCAGGGGATGCGGTCCTTTACCAAGATAGAAGCTACAAGGTACTCCCGATACAGCCTGCTCATAGGACGCTGATCTACCATAAGCCTGAAGGGGAAATCACGACGCGCCACGATCCAGAGGGTCGAAAAACCGTCTTTGAGCGCCTCCCCCGCTTAACCGATGCACGTTGGATTGCCATAGGGCGCCTAGACATCAACACCGCCGGTTTACTTCTCCTGACCACGGATGGAGAGCTTGCCAACCAAATGATGCATCCATCCAATGCGGTGGATCGAGAATACCTCTGTCGCATCCGAGGGCAAGTCACCGATGAGCAGATTGAGCAATTGAAATCAGGGGTGATGCTGGAGGATGGGCCTGCGAAATTCAGTGACTTGGTGGTGGGCCAAACAACCCAGGGCCACACTTGGGTCACAGTCACTTTGCTGGAGGGCCGTCATCGTGAAGTGCGGCGACTGTGGGAAGCGGTGGGTGCCCAAGTGGCCAGACTCAAAAGGGTCCGTTTCGGGCCCGTCTTTCTCCCCGCCCGTGTTCGCTCAGGTCGATTCGAAGAATTGACCCACAAGGACCATCAAATCCTGAGAGAAGATGCGGGGCTTGGACCAGAGCCTCAAGAGTTGACCTTGGTTTCCGATCGCGATGCCAAGCGGCTAACTGCGATGCCGAGCACGCACCGCCGTAAAAAGACCCACCGCAGCCGCCACTGATACATTGAGGCTCTCTATGGGCCCTGGCATCGGTATCGAGACCAGCCGATCACAATGCTCACTGGTCAAGCGACGAAGACCCGCGCCCTCACCGCCCATCACCAAAGCAACCCCGCCTCGAAACCAGTCGTCCATCTCGGGCGAGAACAAGGACATCTCGGCATCCATGGTTAAGCCCACCGTCCAAATGTTGGCTTTTTGAAGCGCCATAAGGGTTCTTGATAAGTTAGTGACCATCGCCAGAGGAACCATTTCAGAGGCACCTGCGGAGGCTTTCCTCGCCGCGGGTGTGAGGCCGCTGGCCCGGTCTTTCGGAATGACCACCGCCAATGCCCCCGCCGCTGCAGCAGACCTCAGACATGCGCCAAGATTATTCGGGTCTTGAACACCATCAAGCACCAGAATCAAGGGTGCTTCCGCCGTCTCAGCCAACTCCAACAGCTCATGCTCCTCAATGGCGGGACGCGCATGAAACTCTGCCACCACGCCTTGGTGCGTGATGTTGGGTAGCCGCCTGTCTAAGCTTCTCTCATCCGCAGTTTCTACTGCAATCCCGAGGTGACCCGCCTTGGCGATGATCGCATCGAGCCGAGCGCTACCTGCCTTAACCCAGATGCGCACAATGGTTTGTGGGGCTTGCTCAAGCAACGCCTCCACAGCGTGTATTCCACCCATCAACTCACGTTTCATCGCTCACCAACTCAAAGTCAATTTTTCGTTCCTCAACGCTCACGGCTAGTACTTTAATTTGTACTCGATCAGCCAGCTGAAAGACCTGTCTACGTCTTTTGCCAGTCAACCGATGCGAGGTTGGATCGAAGTCGTAATAGTCATCGGGCAGTGATGTGATGTGGACCAGACCACTGACCCCCATATCCAAGAGTTCGACAAACAGGCCAAAGCCGGTCACGCCCGTCACCACGCCATTGAAGGTATCGCCTAGGTGGCGTTGCATGAACTGACACTTCAAGCGTTCATCCACATCACGGGAGGCTTCTTCTGCCCGTCGCTCTGTCCAAGAGCATCGACGCCCGAACTCGACCATCTGCCCTGCTGAGATCGAGAATTTTTCAGGGGCATTCTTGCGACAAATATGCTTGATCGCACGGTGGAGCAATAAATCGGGGTAGCGTCGAATGGGCGAGGTGAAGTGCGCATACTCCGCCAAGGCCAGCCCAAAGTGGCCTTTGTTATCAGGTGAATAAACCGCCAAGCTCAAGGAGCGCAACAAGACCGCATTGATTAAATGGTCCGCCGGCGTGCCCTGGACTTTCTTTTGGAGGGCTGCAAACTGGGCGGGCTCTGGTGACTCCTTCCAGTTCATCCGAATGCCTTCGGCTTTTAGGAAAGCTTCCAGGGATTCCAGCTTTTGTTCTTGGGGTGGCTCATGGACTCGAAACAACATGGGTACTTGGTGCCGATGCACGAAGCGCGCAGCCTCCACATTGGCCTGAATCATGAGCTCTTCAATGAGTCGATGCGCGTCATGTCGTGACTGTTTGCGGATGCCCTCGACGTGACCGTCTTGTGCAAATTGGAAATAGACTTGATTCGACTCAAAGTCCAATGCGCCTCTGCGCTGTCTTCTGGCATATAGGACTCTATAGACGGCCATTAGATCATCGAGCTGAGGTCGGACATGAGAAAAGCGTTCCGAAAGGACAGAGTCTTCAGCCTCAACCATCCGCCTCACTTGGTCATAAGTCAGCCTCGCATGCGAGCGCATCACAGCCTCATAGAACCGACTTGATATCACCTTGCCCTTTTCATCCAAGCGCATATCGCAAGTCAGACACAGCCGATCCTCATCAGGCACCAGAGAACATAGGCCATTCGAAAGCGCCTCTGGCAACATGGGCAATACACGATCGGGGAAGTAGACAGAGGTGCCTCTTTTTATGGCCTCACCGTCCAACGGCGCGCCGGTTGTGACATACTCAGCCACGTCTGCGATACACACGAGCACCCGATACCCACCCTTATCAAGTCGCTCAGCAAACACCGCATCATCAAAATCTCGAGCGTCCGCACCGTCGATGGTCACCAAAGGAAGATCACGAAGGTCTACCCGCTTGGCTGCAATCTCTTGGTCAATGCTTGCCCCAAACTTGCTGGCTGCATTGACGACTTCGTCTGGAAATTCTGATGGCAATTCGTACGAGTGAATCGCGATGTCGGTGGCAATCCCAGGCTCATCTGCATGACCGAGTGTTGCAATGATTTGTCCCACAGCGGCCCGTTGCATGGTCGGTGACTGCACAAGTCGCGCCACCACTATTTGACCGGGCGTGGCATCCCCAATATCCGCAATGGGGATGATCACCTCTTGAGTGAGCTTAGGATTATCTGGCACCACACTCGCCACCCCACTCTCAATCATCAACCGACCCACCACTTGCTCATGGGCTCGGGACACCACCTCAACGATCGCTCCCTCTAACCGACCCCTGCGGTCAATGTGGGCAATCGATGCCATGACCTCATCGCCATCAAACACCTGGCGCATCTGTTTTGGCGAGAGGAAAAGATCAGGGCCATCTTGATCGGGCACAACAAACCCAAACCCATCGGGATGGGCGCTGACCCGCCCTCTGATCAAGTTCATCTCCTGAGCCAAGCCATAAGCGGCGCGTCGATTCCGAATGACCTCACCCGTCCTGACCATCGCTACCAATGTCGGCTTAAGATAGTCATCAGACTGTTGTTTTGTTAGCCCAAACATGTCCGAAAGTTGACGCCGACTCAGGGGCTGACTGGCTTCTGACAAGGCACGGCGAATGTCTTTGGCTGGAATAGGCGTTTTCGGGGGGTTGGTCACAATGATGGCTATCCTGAAGTACAATGAGGGCTGGAGGCTGGTGCCGCCCAGTATTGCTGTCTATTGTAGCCCCGAACGACCTTGCCCATGGCACATCTGCGAAAGCCTATGAATAATTCCAAGCCCAATGTGACAACCAAGCCATGGGTCAAACAGAGCCTCTTAGTGGCCTTAGCATTAATGCTGAGCGCTTGTGCCAGCATAACCAAACAGGGCCAACAGAGTGGGTTCTCAGCCAAGCCAGATCCGCAGCCGCCGTATTACCTTCGGCGGAGCATTGATGATCCATTTTCTGCCATTGAGTCTGCAACGCGTCGATTGACTTTCTTGGATCAAGTGATTGATTCCACCGATGAGTCAGGCCAAGACCTTTGGCAGCGGACCATTGACCGATTTGAATTTGCGCAATGCGAGGATTTTCCAGAAGCAAGCTCGTGGGCTCAATGGTTTGGTGAGCGGCCCGATTATATTGAGCGCGTGATGGAACGTGCTCGGCCCTGGCTTTTTGACATCGTCACTGAACTTGAGAATCGCAATCTTCCTGGAGAACTTGCGTTATTGCCCATCGTTGAGAGTGCGTATGATCCTTTTGCCTACTCTCATGGACGGGCCTCTGGTGCGTGGCAGTTCCTAGCGCCGACCGCTGAAAGCCATGGAATCAACATCAATGATTGGTATGACGGTCGCAGGGATGTCTACGCTGCAACCAGAGCCGCCCTGACTTATCTTGAGCAGCTCAACACTAGGTTTGACGGCGATTGGAATCTGGCACTGGCGGCCTACAATGGTGGGCAGGGGCGCGTGGGAAGAGCAATAGAAAGAAACCGACGCCTGAATCATCCAACCGACTGGCGCTCGTTGCGCCTACCCCAAGAGACCAAGGCCTATATCCCGAAGCTTCATGGCCTGTCTTGTTTGTTCGCATCGCCCACCGATTATGGCTTGACGCTACCTAAGTGGCCGAATCAGCCGGTGGTGGAGCGGATAGAACTCAACGGACCGACAGATGTTGTGGTGTTCTCAGCACTGCTTGGGCTTGATGTGGCTGAACTGATGGCGCTCAATCCAGGGCTTAACCGCCACATCACCTCTCCAACCGGGCCACATCATTTGATCGTGCCCATTCCGTTGGCCGATCAGGCCAGATCGTTGGTGGAGGATATGGGCAATGCGCAATGGCTCGAGTATCGGTCCATTGTGGTGGTTTCGGGAGATACGCTCTCAGGCCTAGCCAATCGACACGACACGACCGTCGACGCGCTGATGGAACACAATAAGCTCGGTACCGATCGAATCCAAATTGGGCAGCGGCTTGAAATTCCTTCCAAGATCAGCCCCAAGCAACCCTCGCAATTCGCTGATCGATACCAAGAACTTGCTTTGTTGCAATCAAGGCTGGTGCCTGCCAAACGGTTTCAGCACGAGGTCAGGCCAGGTGAGAGCCTTTGGGTAATCGCAAGACGCTATGGCGTTGAACCATCAGACCTGCAGCGCTGGAATCAGTTGGGCTCAAGTAACCTGATCAAGCCTGGTCAAAGGCTGACAGTGATCATGGAGCCCACCCGAGCATCCCAGGTTGTCACCCCCACTGCTAAGACGCGTTACATTGTGCGAAACGGAGATTCTTTGTGGGCGATTGCCAAGCGCCATCGGATCCCACTGGATGCGCTGATAGAAGAAAACAACTTACAGCCCAACAGCATTCTGAGGCCGGGACAAGCTTTAATGCTCAGCATAGGAGGCAGCAGTGAGTAAACAGATCACAGACCTGCTGGGGCGGCCTGCTCAATCCAGCCTGTACCTAATTTTGAGTCTGTGCCTGATGACCTCTGTAGCGCTGGCAGACGCGGTGCAGTTGACTGGTGCAGCAGTACAAGGCGGTGTCATCGTGGGTAAAGCACCTACTGGGTCCAAAGCCTTCTTAAATAATGAGCCTTTGATCACAACCGAGCACGGCGCCTTTGTCTTTGGCTTCGGCAAAGACGATGATTCTGCCGTAGAAATTAAAGTGCAGTTACCCACGGGCGATACTTGGCAGCAATCAATTAAGCCAGAGGCCAGAGCATTTCAAATTCAGCGAATCGATGGGTTGCCAGCGGATAGGGTCACGCCACCTCCCCACGTCCAAGACCGGATTGAGCAAGAGGCCCTGATGGCGCGTCAGGCGCGTCAGAACATCAGCCAACTGACAGGGTTCACTGAATCTTTCGTCTGGCCGGTGGTGGGTCGAATCACGGGGGTCTACGGATCTCAACGGATCTTAAATGGCGAGCCCAGAGCGCCTCATTGGGGCGTTGATGTGGCTGCCCCGACAGGGACACCGGTCATAGCACCCGCATCAGGGCGAGTGGTCTTGGTTCATCCTGACATGTATTTCAGTGGTGGCACGATCTTTATCGATCACGGACACGGTCTGATGTCCGCATTTTTGCACTTGGACCAGATTTTTGTCGAAGAAGGCCAGCACATTAAACAAGGGGAACGATTTGCGACAGTTGGCGCATCCGGCCGCGCCACTGGCCCCCATTTGGATTGGCGAGTGAGCTGGCGTGATGTTCGGGTCGACGCTCAGCTGCTGGTATCTCAACCGTGAGCCTGCGAGGGGCGCATCAGCCGAAGGTGTCGGGCTTTCTGTTGAGGCTATCAGTCATTTTGACAACCCTTCTTTTGTTAGGAGCGTGCGCGGTTTCGCCATCACAAAATCACTCGATCAATGTCAGTGCCGATGCCAACATTGAAAGCCTGACTGTTTTTGATCGTTTGATTGGCACCTATGCATCAACCAAACCAACTGGGTGGCAGTTAACCATTGAGCCTCTCCCAGAGACGAATGCTTTTAAGCGGCGTTATGCCCTGACGCAATCCCAGCCAGCGGGTGCAGATCGTGTTTTCTTTCTCTCTGTGGCCCGAGAAGGCCAGGCTCTTACAGGCTCTTTTACTGCTCAGCCTCTTATCACCGATGCCAATCCACGGGCATGTCAAATGACATGGCAGTGGGCCACGGGCACATCTGGTGCAAAGGTTTTGTTGGGCAGCACCTCACTTGATTCTTGTCAATTTGAGGGCGAGGGACAGCAGCTTGGGCTCATCAAAGAACTTGCTTTTGATGGACAAACGCTTCGTTTTGCCGATCAGCTTTTTGAAATAGAGAGCGGAAGACCCTACTTGGAGACACAGACCACTGATTTTCAAAGGGTCCAACGATTCAGCGCTTCGGTCGCTCGTTTAGATGGCGACCAGTGGCGGGTGGCTGCAGTCACCAACCTCCCGAGCGATGGACAGCGACGTGCCGTTGAGGATGCAGCTGGGATGTCTTTGGGCATTGCGGTGTCAGTAGAGCCCCGAATTCTGCACGACCAGCTGCATTGGTTGGCGGTGATCTCAGACCCCCAAAACACCGATGTGCTCGGGCAAGTCTGGGCGACCGATAACAGTCAAACGTTTGGCTGGGCTGGCTTGGACCTACAAGTAGAATTCAGACGCCTGCCCTAGCTCGTTTACTCAAAGCCGCCAGCCTGAAGGATGCCCATCTATGGGCTTATATCCGTGTTCAATGCCCTTGGTGACAATGGCGACTGCGTCATGAGGATGAAGGCTCTCAAAATGCCGGCAGCGTGCCCAAAAATCGAGGATTTCTTGCTGACTCCCCAATGCTGTTTGTAATCGCCGGGCGGAGTCCTCGACGAACATCAGGTTCTGACCATTGAGCAATGCAAACGCTTGCTCATCCTCCCGCTTCACCGCTGCTTGTACGGGTGTTTTCAAAGCATCCTCAATAAGATCAATCATCTCATCAAACCCAAAGGCATTGACCTCTGAGCCAAGCTTCAGGCGAATGTCCGCCGATGACCTTTGGCTGTGCGGTGTGGCGAGAATGCCTTCTTCCGTGCCCAACCAAGCAAGCACCGAATCATGGTCTAAGTCTTGATCTGCCGCGAAATCTCTCTGAAACTGATGCTGAATGAGCTGACGCGACAGCGCTGCAGAACAAGGACAGGTGCTGGAATAGACCACCTGGAAAGAGACCTCAAATTCATAACCGGCTTCATTGACGCTGGCGATGATGCTGAATGGGTATTTTTTCCAGCCACTGTTATCGCTGATCAAAGATGGGCGCCGCACCATGTAGTCAAAGTTCAGGCGCACCAGCGCACGGGTGCTTAAATCACTATGAGACGCTAAAAACTCATCCAAGATTTGCTTTAACCTCGCCGGCGTTGCAGCCTGATTGGATAAGTGCTGGTCTAAATGCAGATATAACCGCGACATGTGAATGCCACGCTTTTTGGGCTCAGCCAGATCGACAAAGGCGTTCACCTTTGCATGGGCGGGGATGCAATGTCCGTCAGCCGTCTCGAGTAAGATTGGCAACTCAATGTCATTCATGCCTACCCAATCAAGGGTACCGGCCACTTTGACCTCGGCATGAGTGGCCACATCGGGCATTTGGATCACTTTGGTGCTCGCTGACATATTCAAAATTCCTGTTGTAGACATGGTCGGAGCGGGGAGATTCGAACTCCCGACCCCCACAACCCCATTGTGGTGCGCTACCAGGCTGCGCTACGCTCCGAAATAAAACTTATCCCACAGTCTACTCAGTAGAGTGTCATTGCTCTGTCAACTGCTTAACGACGCAACAGCTGCAAAATCTCCTCAAGCTCTGTTCTTAACTGACGCACCACCAGTTGACTGCGAGTCGCATCGGTGTGTGCGTTTTCACTCTCGAGCTGTTGCCGAGCGCCGACTATTGTAAACCCTTGCTCGTGCAACAGGCTGCGGATTTGACGGATCATGATCACGTCGTGCCGCTGATAGTAGCGCCGATTACCCCGGCGCTTCACCGGTTTCAATTGCGGGAACTCTTGCTCCCAATACCTCAAGACATGAGGTTTTACCGCGCAGAGCTCGCTGACCTCACCAATGGTGAAATAGCGCTTCGCCGGGATGACCGGCAGCTCCTGATTACTCCTTTGGTCCAGCATATGCCTCTACCCTTGCCCTCAATTTCTGTCCTGGCTTGAATGTCACTACACGACGCGCAGAGATAGGAATCTCCTCACCCGTCTTTGGATTTCGGCCTGGACGTTCCGTTTTGTCTCTGAGTTGGAAGTTACCAAAACCAGATAACTTGACCTGTTCACCTGCCTCAAGTGCCTGAGAGATCGCCTCAAACCATGTATCGACAAAGTCTTTGGCCTCACGCTTATTCAGGCCGACCTCATCAAACAACATGGTGGCCAATTCAGCCTTTGTCAAAGTCATAGCAACTACCCTCTCAATCTTGCATCGAAGCTCTTGGCCAACGCGCTCATCACAGCGGTGGACACGGCATCGACGTCTTGGTCTGTAAGAGTGCGTGAATTGTCACGAATAATCAAGCCTATACCTAAACTTTTTAAGCCTTTTTCAATGCCTGTGCCTTGATAAACATCAAAAATCACGACCCGCTCCAACAGCGCGTCTCCTGCTGCCTTGACAACCTCAAGCACCGCGCTGGCTTCAATCTCCTCAGCCAGCACCACGGCAAGATCCCGCCGTGAGGATGGAAACTTAGATACACCCGAGTGCTGAGGCGGGGTCAATCTAGAAATATTTTCCACCACCAGCTCAGCAACCAGTGTGTTCTTCTTCAAATCAAAGCGCTCGGCGAGGATGGGATGCAGTTGACCCAAATAGCCAACGGTCTGCCCCTCAACCTCAATGGCCGCGGATTTGGCAGGATGGAGCCAAGGGTGCGGATTCTGGGAACTGAAAGTAGCAGGAGGGAGCTGCAAGCCATTGAAAAGGTGCTCAAGCTCACCTTTCAGGTCATAAAAATCAACATCATCAGAATGGGCACGGAAATGCTCCGGCGTGGACCTGCCCGTCATTAGCAAGCCAAGATGTTGTGCCTCGCCGTCAGCCGAAAAGCACTGCCCCAACTCAAACAAACGAAAATCATGTCGTCCCTGACGCAGGTTGCGTCTTCCGACCTCCAACAGGCCCGGTAACAAATGCGGCCTCATTAAGCTTTGGTCCTGGCTCAAAGGATTGGCCAGTGTCAGACCCTCGGTGGGTGTTCCATCCGGACCTTTGGTATCAGCCGGAATAAAACTCCAGGTCATTACTTCCTGAAACCCTCGGGCGGCCAAATACCCGCGTAGCCGGATTCCCGGCAACCGGTACTCCAGGGGCACTTTTAGATCAATAAGGCCCGATGGTGGCTTTGAGGGCAACTGATCATAACCCGTGACTCTGGCCACTTCCTCGATCAAATCAACTTCCTGAATAATGTCTTGGCGGGCACTGGGCGGCGTCACGCGGAGCTGGTCACTGTCCGAGCGCTCGACGCTCATTCCAAGTGCTTCCAAAATACCAACCACATGCTCTGCATTGAAATCGGTTCCCAGCAAGGCGTTGGCTCTAGAAAGCGACAGCGACACCACTGGTGACTGAGGAAGGCAGGCCTCATCGATGCTCTGACATACCGGCCCAGCATGGCCACCTGCGATCTCTAGAACCAAGGCGGTGGCGCGCTCTATGGCTTCCACTTGGAGTTTGGGATCAACCCCACGCTCGAAGCGATGAGAAGACTCTGTGTGCAAGCCAAAACGGCGGCCTCTGCCAGCAATGGTGGCAGGGTTAAACCAGGCAGACTCCAACACTATAGTCTCAGTGTGATCGCTGACGGCCGAATCAAGCCCACCCATAATGCCAGCCAAGGCAATGGGTTCATGGACATCGGCAATGACCAAACACCCTTCATCCAATTCGATCTGCTGCTGATCGAGCAAAGTGATGGTTTCGTTCTGTTTGGCTCGGCGCACCTGAATGCCACCGCGGATCTTGGCATGATCAAAGGCATGCATGGGTTGTCCAAGCTCCAGCAACACATAGTTGGTGATATCCACCACCGGACTCAATGAGCGAATACCGGCCCGACGCAACCGCTCCGCCATCCACAAAGGCGTTTGTGCTGACGTATTCACGCCTGTGATCACACGGGCACAGTAACTGGGACAATCAGCGGTTGCAGACACCTCGATGGCCACGCGATCTTCAATCGTGGGTTCAACAGGCGTGATGATGAGGGGATGATGCCCCTCCCCCGTTAGGGCGGCCACCTCACGCGCAACACCTCGGATCGATAGGCAATCTGCACGGTTCGGAGTCAAGTCGATGTCAATGACGGCGTCATCTAAGCCAAGATAGGTGGTTAAGGCTTCCCCGACCGGTGCATCATCGGGCAACGCCATCAGGCCAGCGGCTGCCTCGGCATCGTCAGCCAAACCAAGCTCCGCAGCGGAGCACAACATGCCTTGAGAAGCCACGCCTCTGAGCTTGGCAGGCTTAATCTTCATCCCATTGGGCATCACGGTACCCATGGTGGCCAAAGGTGCTTTGAGCCCTTGCCTTGCATTCGGAGCACCGCACACAATCATCCGCTCTTCATCATCGCCGATCACGCGGCACACCCGTAATCGATCGGCATCAGGGTGTGGGTTGGCCTCTAGGATCTCACCAACCACAATGCCACTGAGACCAGCGCCTAGGGTTTCAACGGAGTCAACTTCAAGCCCTGCGTGTGTCAGCCGATCGGCCAAGGCATGCGCATCCAAGGACACATCAACCCACTCTTTCAACCAGTCGAGCGAAATCTTCATCCCATCAAGCCCTCAGCGGAACTGCCGCAAAAATCTAAGATCATTGTCATAGAACAACCTCAGATCGTCGACCTGATAGCGCAACATTGCAAAGCGCTCAACCCCAAGACCAAACGCATAACCTGAATACACCTCAGGGTCAACACCACAGTGTTTGAGCACATTTGGATGGACCATTCCACAGCCAAGAACCTCAAGCCAGCCGGTCGGGTTACCCGCCTGGTCGTGCCAGCGGACATCCACCTCAGCTGAGGGTTCGGTGAATGGAAAATAGGAGGGCCTCAGGCGAATTTCTAGGCTTTCTTCGAAAAAGGCACTGACAAACGCAGACAACATCCCTTTAAGATCGGCAAAGCTGACACCTTTATCCACCACCAAACCCTCCACTTGGTGGAATTGAGGTGTGTGTGTCTGGTCAGAATCCGCACGAAAGACACGGCCGGGCGCGACGATCCTCACTGGAGGAGACTGCTGTTCCAAAACGCGAATTTGGACCGGAGAAGTATGGGTGCGAAGCAATCGCCCATCGGCAAAATAGAAGGTATCGTGCATCGCACGTGCTGGGTGGTGCTCAGGAAAATTCAAAGCCTCAAAATTATAGTAATCGCTCTCTATCTCAGGCCCGGTGGCGGTCTGAAAACCCAATCTAGAAAAAATGTCTAAGATCCGGTCCATTGTTCGAGAGACTGGATGCTGACCGCCAATGTGTGGAATGCGACCAGGCAAAGTAACATCGATTCGATCGATACTGAGCTCTTGAGCCAGCTGCTCAGTCTTGAGCATCTGCTCCTTGTTGCGGATGGCCTGTAGAAGACGGTCTTTTGCAATATTGATGGCGGCCCCAGCCTCGCGCCTCGCCTCAGGCTCGAGGCCACCCAGAGCCTTAAGTGCTTGTGTGATCTGGCCTTTCTTTCCGAGGTAAGAGACGCGAACCGACTCAAGACCTGCTAGCTCGGAGGTGGCTTCCACCTCCGAGAGTGCGCCATCTAACAGGACACTGAGTGCTTGTGCATCCACCGTGGGTCAGCCAGTATTCGGCTTAAGACAGGTGGGATTGCGCTTTTTGAGCCAAGGCCTTGAAGGCTGGTTTGTCATGTACCGCCAAATCCGCCAGCATCTTACGATCAACAGCAATCTCAGCCTTCTTCAAGCCATTCATGAAACGGCTGTACGACAAACCATGTTCCCGAGCGCCTGCATTGATCCGGGCGATCCACAAACGGCGGAAATCCCGTTTCTTCTGGCGTCGATCGCGATAGGCATACTGCCCAGCTTTGATGACTGCCTGCTTGGCGACCCGGTAGACCTTGCGACGGGCACCATAATAGCCCTTAGCACGATTTAGGATCTTCCGATGACGGCGTCTTGCTACTACACCACGTTTAACTCTTGCCATGATTCCTCTCCTATGTGTCCGTCAATCAGTGATTGGGCAACATCTGCCGAATTGATTTTTCGTCAGCTTTGGATACTAAGACTGTAGAGCGCAATCGGCGCTTACGTTTGGTGTCTTTCTTAGTGAGGATATGGCTATGGAAAGCGCGCTTTCTCTTGATCTTGCCACTGCCGGTGACCCGGAAGCGTTTCGCTGCGCCTCGATTTGTTTTTAACTTTGGCATGACGTAACTCCAAATAATGAAGTTTTAAAACACTCTCCTGTAGCGGTTGCCCCAGTGCCACTGAGACAACGCTTTGTTACGGCTACAGGTGAGACCTAGCCCGACATTATATCGCCAAGTATCACTAAAGGCTAGGTTTTTTTCGGGGCAAGCATCATAACCATCTGCCTGCCTTCCACGCGTGGAAACTGCTCAACGGTGGTTTCTTCTGCTGTTTCGGTCTCGATGCGCTTTAACAAGTCGCGCCCGAGCTCCTGGTGCGCCATCTCACGCCCGCGAAAGCGCAGCGTGACCTTGACCTTATTGCCCTCCTCTATGAATCGATGGAGGCTCCGCATCTTGACCTGATAGTCATGCTCATCCGTGCCGGGACGGAACTTGATCTCTTTGATCTGGATTTGCTTTTGCTTCTTTCGAGCCGCTTGCGACTTCTTAGAGAGCTCGAACTTGAACTTACCCCAATCCATGATCCGACAAACCGGTGGCTCAGCTTGGGGTGCAATCTCTACCAAATCGAGCCCAAGCTCTTGAGCGCGCTCCAGCGCATCTGGTACTCGCATGAGACCAATTTGCTCCCCGTCGGGGCCGACAACTCTGATTTCTCGCGCAATGATCTCTTCATTGCGCCGAGTATGTTTTTCACTTGCGATGGGTGCTGCTCCTAACTCGTTATTCGGTGGGCTGATTATGGGGCATTGGGGCGCGAGATGCGACCTCAATTTGCAATTTTTTAACTAATTCCTCAACCGCCATGGACCCAAGATCTGTGCCATCTTGCATCCTAACGGAGATCGTCTGCTCTTCCTGCTCTCGGTGACCTGCCACCAAAAGATAAGGAATCTTCTGCAGCGTATGCTCGCGAATCTTATACCCAATCTTCTCGTTGCGAAGATCGGTCTCAACCCACAAGCCAGCCTGCCTCAATGCTTGGGCAACCCCTTCAATGTATTGATTTTGTTGATCCGTGATGCCCATCAAAACCGCATGAACGGGCGCCAGCCACAAAGGCAGTTTGCCTGCGTGATGCTCCAACAAAATGCCTGTGAATCGCTCCAAAGAACCCAACAGCGCACGGTGCAACATCACTGGGCGTTTTTCCCCGCCATCGGCGCTCCGATAACTGGCATCGAAACGCTCTGGTAAATTCAGATCCACTTGCAAGGTGCCACACTGCCAGTCTCGACCGATGGCATCCCGCAACACAAATTCGATTTTGGGGCCATAAAACGCCCCCTCGCCTGGGTTATGGGTGTATTCGAGGCCCATGGCGTCCAAAGCACCCAACAAGGCACCTTCCAGCTTATCCCAGGTCTCATCATCGCCAATCCGATTCTCAGGCCGGTCAGCAAATTTCAACCGCACATCATCAAACCCAAACTGACGATAGACCGACAGGTTGAGCTCAATGACGGCACGACACTCCTCCTGCATTTGTTCTTCGGTGCAGTAGATGTGCGCATCATCTTGCGTGAAGTGCCGGACACGCATCAGCCCATGCAAGGCGCCTGAGGGCTCATAGCGATGGACTTTGCCAAACTCTGACATTCGAATGGGCAAATCACGGTAACTTTTCAGCCCCTGCTTATACATCGCCACAGAGCCAGGGCAGTTCATGGGCTTTAGCGCATAAACGCGACCATCTTCGGTCTCAGTGGTGAACATATGCTCTTGATAATTTTGCCAGTGGCCTGAAGTCTCCCAAAGCGCCCGGTCCATCACATCAGGGGTGTTGACCTCGATGTATCCCGATTGATCTTGGCGCTCCCGAACATACTCCATCAAGTTTCTGAACAAACGCCAACCCCGAGGGTGCCAAAAGACTGCTCCGGGGGCTTCTTCTTGGAACTGGAAAAGATTAAGTTGCTTGCCCAGCCTGCGGTGATCCCGCTTCTCCGCCTCCTCAACGCGATGCAGATATGCCTTGAGTTCCTTTTTATCGGCCCACGCTGTCCCGTAGATCCGCTGGAGCATCTCATTGCTCGCGTCACCCCGCCAATAGGCGCCCGCCAACTTAGTGAGCTTAAAAGCCCCCAGCCGGCCGGTGGATGGCACATGCGGGCCACGACACAGGTCGGTGAACTCACCTTGTCGGTAGACAGACAACACCTGGTCGTCTGGAATGGAGGCGATGATTTCGGCCTTGTAGCGCTCGCCTAAACCCTCGAAAAATTCGATGGCCTCGTTTCTGCTCATGACATCCCGCTCAATGGGATGGTCCTCAGACACAATCTTGGCCATCTCCTGCTCGATCGCATCAAGGTCCTCGGGTTTGAAGGATTCCTCACGCGAGAGATCGTAATAAAACCCATTCTCGATGACAGGGCCAATGGTGACCTGAGTCTCGGGGAACAGACGCTTAATGGCCTGTGCCATGAGGTGAGCCGTTGAGTGCCGAATCATCTCAAGCCCTTGCTGATCTTTTGAGGTCAGCAGTCGGACACTGGCATCATCGGCAATCACGTGGGTCAAGTCCACCAGATGACCATCCACTTCCCCACCCAGGGCAGATTTGGCCAAACCGGGCCCAATAGACTCAGCGACCTGCAGGACCGTGACAGGTGACTCAAACACTTTTTGGCTGCCGTCTGGCAAAGTAATTTGTGGCATCGTTTTAGACAGTGTCATTGACCCAGGGTCTCTGGGCGATCATCAAGCTGGGCGATCATCAGCGGGACTGACCGAAAAACTGGTGGGCGATACTGGATTTGAACCAGTGACCTCTGCCATGTCAAGACAGCGCTCTAACCAACTGAGCTAATCGCCCGAAAACCAACGTCGGCATCAACCACCGACCAAGCCCCATATTATCGCAGTTTCATGACCGAGTTGACAAGCGATTAGGTAAACTTAGCCCCGTGAGTTCATTCAGCGTCATCGATCCACCCAGACATCAACCCTCCAAGGTCACACAGTGGCCGAAACTGGAGGGCTTGGCTTTGGCCTTGGCCGTATCCAGCTTTGCCAATCGAGACCGAGGGCCTGTGCTGGTTGTCACCCCAGATGGCTACACCGCGCGGTATTTACGAGACGACTTGCTGACGCTCGAAACCACATCCGTGGAATTATTCCCCGACTGGGAAGTTTTGCCTTATGACTTGTACTCGCCGCATCCCGACCTTGTCTCTCGGCGGCTTGACCTACTGAGCCGACTGCCGCATCTAGAAAAAGGCGTGATCTTATGTCCGGTCACGACGCTGATGCAGCGCCTACCACCGGTTCATTGGCTCAAGGGGCACAGCCTGGCTGTGACCACGAACCAAGTCATTGATCCGCCCCAATTTAAATCGGACCTTGTGGATGCGGGTTATGTCATGAGCGATCAAGTCTGGCAGCCCGGGCAGTTTGCCACTCGGGGGGCTGTGATTGATTTGTGGCCAATGGGCAATGCCCAGCAGCCCATCCGCATCGAGTTATTTGACAACGAGGTTGAGTCGATTCGACGGTTTGATCCAGACACGCAACGCTCGATCGATAAGGTGCCTGAGTTCAGGCTCATGCCGGCCCGAGAATATCCGTTTGATGAGGCCGCTCGGAACGAGTTCCGTCGTCGCTTTCGAATGCGGTTTGATGCTGACCTTCGGCGCGCACTCACCTACCAAGAAGTCGGCCAGGGCATCCAAAGCCAAGGCCTTGAACAGTACATCCCGCTGTTTTTTGATGAAACAAGCTTATTACTCGATTATCTTCCCAGCGCTTGTCGGACCATCGTCTTTGAAAGTGCCCATGAGCAAGCCAACAAATATCACCACAGCATTCATCAGCGTTATGACCAAAGATCAGGAGACATAGAACGGCCTATTCTGCGCCCCGAGGAACTGTTTGCCCCCGCCTCATCGATCAATGAGCACCTATCTTCACTGAGCGCTGTCAGCATTGGGCACCACGCTGCTGCACCCGAGGATGTCAGCGCGCCCCCTGTGATCGATTTAAGCCAACCCAAGAGATTGCGTGAACAACTCAGCCAGTGCCAAGGACGGGTCCTCATCGGGGCTGACACACCGGCAAGGCGCGAAATGATTCTTCAGGCACTTCGGGCTGAGAAAATCGACTTTGTGGTGGTGAAATCTTGGCATGCGTTCATGAGCGGCCAAGCGCCTTTGAATGTGGCCACACTCCCCATCAGCAGCGGCCTAGATTTGCCCAGACAAAATATCACGGTGTTGTCTGAAAACGAGTGTTTCCCCGGTCATACGCGAACCCGTCGGCAAGACAAAAGAGCGATACAAGACCCTGAAGCACTGATCAAAAGCTTGGCTGACTTGCAAGCCGGTGCGCTCGTTGTCCACCTGGAACATGGCATTGGGCGCTACCAAGGGCTTGAGGTTTTAAAAACCGAAGGCCACATTGGTGAGTATTTAACCATTGCTTATGCAGATGGGGACCTTCTCTATGTGCCGGTGGCTGATTTGGCTTTGGTGAGTCGCTACACAGGGCAAGACCCAGAGTCGGTCACGCTCCATCGGCTGGGCTCTGATCAATGGAAAAAGACCCGAAGAAAGGCAGCCGAGCGCATCCGTGATGTCGCAGCGGAATTGCTCCATCTTCAAGCCCGACGTCAAGCGCGAACCATCGACCCGATCGCGGCAGACGCCAATGGCTACGCACAATTTTGTGCGGGCTTTGAGTATGAGGAAACCGAAGATCAGCTTCAAGCGATCACAGCGGTACTGGATGACCTGGCAGCTGACCAACCCATGGATCGGGTGGTGTGTGGTGATGTCGGGTTTGGAAAAACCGAGGTGGCACTGCGCGCAAGCTTTGTGGTTGCTCACTCAGGAGCTCAGGTGGCCATCTTGGCACCAACAACGCTATTGGCCGATCAGCATTATCGCCAGTTCGCCAGCCGGTTCGCTGATTGGCCCGTGCGCGTTGAACGGCTGACTCGGTCAAGCCAGAAGAACAAAGACACGCTGGCAGGGATTGCTGATGGCACGGTGGACATCGTAATCGGCACCCATCGCCTGCTCCAGTCGGATGTCCAATTTAAAGACTTGCGTTTGGTGGTCATTGACGAAGAGCAGCGGTTCGGAGTTCGTCAAAAAGAGCAACTTAAAGCCATGCGTGCAGAGGTGAATTTATTGACCCTCACAGCCACACCGATCCCGAGAACCCTCAATATGTCGATGGCGGGTTTGCGAGAGCTATCGATCATTGCCACACCGCCCCAAAACCGCTTGGCAGTGAAGACCTTTGTCTCTCAGTGGGATGCTGGCACCATTAGGGATGCTGTGGCACGCGAGTTTCAACGCGGCGGTCAGGTTTACTATCTCCACAACGAAGTTAAAACCTTGCCAAAAGTCGCAGCTGAACTAAAAGAAATGTTCCCGGATGCCCAGATTGGCATTGCACACGGACAAATGCCGCCCGGCGAGATGGAACAGACGATGCGCGCTTTTTATCAGAGGCGTCTGAATTTATTGGTCTGCACAACCATCATCGAAAACGGAATTGATGTGCCCACGGCGAATACCATCATCATCAATCGGGCCGATAAATTTGGGCTCGCTCAACTGCATCAACTTCGGGGCCGAGTGGGAAGATCACATCACCTGGCCTTCGCGCATCTGATCACCCCTCCATGGAATTCGCTGACCACCGATGCCAAAAAACGACTTGAAGCGATTGCCTCCATGGAGGATCTGGGGGCGGGATTTGTATTGGCAACCCATGATTTGGAGATCAGGGGCGCTGGCGAGCTCTTGGGAGAGGATCAATCTGGACAAATCGAGGCCATTGGTTTTTCTCTTTATTCAGACTTGCTCAACCGTGCAGTCGAGGCCCTAAAAAGCGGTAGAGAGCCCGATTTAGACCAGCCACTGGCACTGAACAGCGACATTGACCTTCATACCGTCGCACTCATCCCCGAGGATTACTTATCTGATATTCATCAGCGCTTGGTCTTATACAAACGCATCGCTCAAGCAGCCAATGAACAAAGTTTGTATGACCTGGAGGTTGAAATGATTGATCGTTTCGGGTTGCTGCCTGAGCCTGTCAGGCACTTGTTTACCGCAGCACGCCTGCGACTCTGGGCCAAGACCATGGGCATCCAGCGACTGGAAATCGGCCCATTGGGAGGGCGCATTGATTTCATCGAGCAGCCTGACATCAAAATCGATGAATTTATAACGATGATTCAAAAAGAGTCGCACACCTATGACCTACCCCAACCCCATCGATTAAGGATAAAGGGAACTTACGAAAACTACGAGGACCGACTGGCTTTGGCAAAAGAGGTATTATCTAGATTGTCCATCCAACAGCCATCGGCCAAGTCATGCGCCTAACCTTCCCTCGTTTTGCCATCGTGACTATTTGGGCATTATCAAGCCTACTTTCAGTCGCGTTTGCACAGAGCACGTGGCCCCAAAGAGAAGATATCTACCGCATTGACTTGGTGCTTGTCGAACACACGAATGCAGGCGCTCCTACAAGGGCCACAGACGCAGCACAAGACTTCTCGCGCATCCCAGAATTGGTCTATGTACGAGCGCCCATCAACAAGAATGAGCCACCCTCAAAGAGCAGCACCTGGGATTTCCTGATGGCGCTGCAGCGTTGGGAAGAGGTTGCCCTATCACACAATCAATCCCCTTTCATGGGCCCTCGGCTGCCACTTCAGACCAAAGACATTTTGCTCAACCACCCCATTGTGGAGCGAAGGTTTCGTTTCTTAAGTCCTGACATGCAGGCTGCGGTCAGTCGACTGAGAAACTCCCCGCTTCATGAGGTGAGGCTCGCCGTGCAGTGGGATCAGACACTGCCTCGAAACGCCGATGAGATCGCTTGGCGGGTAAGAACAAACGCAACGCTGATTGAAGCACTGGAATTGAGCAAAGATTGGTTTGCGAACCACGCACATCCACCGGGCACCGATTTTGTGGATGGACTGATCGCAATCAAGCGCGATCAGTTTTTTCGAGTGGCTTTGGATTTATGGTGGCAACAAACCAGCCAAAACTTATATGGCCCGATGCGACCAGCGTTCTTGTATCCCACTGGTGCTTGGGTTGCTCCATTGATCTCTGAGCGTGTCATCCCCTTGGGTCAGTGGGTCTATTTTGACTCGCCTCGCTTAGCTGTGCTGATGCGTCTACGCCCCCTCGATCAGATTCCTTAGCCAGGCGGCCACCGCATCCCACGCCCGCCCAGTACGTGCAGGTGGATGTGGTAAACCGTTTGACCACCGTCAGGATTGCAGTTAAACACCAAGCGGTAACCCGATTCAGCAATCCCCTGAGCGTTCGCGATTTCCCGCGCTGTCAGCACCATATGGCCGACCAAGCTCGCATCATCAGGCTCAAGGACATTGATGGTCTCAATTCTCTTCTTCGGCACCACCAAAAAGTGGACAGGGGCTTGGGGTGCAATGTCCTTAAACGCGATGACCCGCTCATCTTCAAACAAAATATCAGCAGGTATTTCTCTTTGTATGATTTTTAAAAACAGTTCATCTGCCATGATCGCCCTCCCCATCTTGTTTGTGTCTCTGACTTAGTTGCCGGATCTGCTCAATCAGCGCATCAGCAATGGGCCCGATGGCTGGATAATGAGATTGCCCATGCGCAGGCCAGGCCTGTTGTCGAATGGGGCTTAAAAAGTCCGGGGTTCCCAAGGCATTCACAGATGGCCCTTTGGGACCCACTTCTGCTGCCAATGCCTCAGCAATCCATTTGCGCGCTGCTTGGCTCATCCCATAAGCACCCCAGTGCGCCGGTTGCTTCAAGCAGACTTCATCTATCACCCAAGTGATGCTTGCAGCTTCATTGGAAGAAAGGATTGGGATGAGTGCCTTGGTAAGAAACAAAGGCGCATGAACCGCTGTCTGAGTGATTTGCATCCACTCTTGAGGAGGCTGATGCATCAAGGGTCGCGATGCAACAAATGAATTTGCTGCGTGCACAATATGATTTAAATGCCCGATTTCTTTTTCAACAGTCTGCGCCAGGGTTTCCATATCCTCCAAGGTCGCGCCAGATAGATCCATGGGATACAAAGCAGGTCGTCCTATCCCCTCGGCTTGACAAGCATCGTCCAATGCTTCGAGGCCCTTGAAATCCTTGTCGATGGCCAAGCAATCGGCCCCTTGCCTCATGAGCGCTTGGACCATGGCGCTGCCTAAGGTCCCGGCGCCTCCAGTGATCAGCCATGTTTCTTTGCGTAAGGGCATTGCTAACAATCCTTCAAATTCCAAATGTATGTAATGCTTTGGCCCATGCCTAATACGATCAACTCACCTGCTCATTTTCAGTTGCCTGGCGTGTCGCCATGCCACCCAAACATTGCCTGCATGAGAGGGCAATAGGCGCTGTCTCAGCATGCGCTTCGGCGACCTGACCAACTGCTTTGCCAACCTCTTATCCAGCGCATGTGCGAGCAACAAATGATACGCTGCAGGTGCTTGATGCAGCACTTTCTCAGCTTCACTCACCATTGATAAGCCAACTGAAACGAGGCTCTGAACCAAACCACTCCAGCGCCGTTGATTGATATCTGAGTCCAAATCGCGTCGAGCAATCTGATATTCGGCTTGTAGAGTCAAAGGGACAAACCATCGCCCCTGCCTCGCATCGAGCGCCAGATCACGAACGCTCCGTATCCAGTAAGCAAAAGCACCCAAAGCCTTGGCCCCATTCCGCGCGTTGGCAGGCGCGCCCGCTCCGTAGAGCATGTCAAATTCCAGAACGAACGCTTGCCCCCCTAAGGCCTCACACATGCCCCAGGCTTGATCGACGGTCTCGTAACGGGTTTGATCCAAACTTGTTCGAACACCCTCAATTAAATCCACCAGGCCTGCGATCAACATCGGATGCCCTCCGTCACCGGCCAACCAAGCCTCTATGGCTGGGTGATTTCTTTGTTCTATCAGTGCATCACGCCACCAACCCAATTTCGCCTCTGCCAAACCTGGCTCATCAGTCAGTTGGGCATTGCTGGCAATTTCTGTAATGATTGCCCTAAGCGCCAGGATCTGAGCCCGAGCATCCGAATCCACAAACAGCAAACTGGCCCCCAAGGGATTTCCTGGGACCAGAAGTCTGTCCTCACACCATTTGATGGGATCCAGAGCGCTCATGCACTCATCCAAACCCGAGCTGTTTGGGAAGATCCAAGGGTTCTGAACACTGAATCATGCCAGCTTGAACGCCGGTATCTATCTCACCCACGCCGTAGCCCCACATGGCCACCACACAACCCATCCCAGCATTCTGCGCAGCTGTGATGTCACGTTGATCATCGCCCACCATAACGGCGCACCCAGCATTAATCGATAGCGCTTCGCATGCCGCCCACAGTGGCTCTGGGTGTGGTTTACTCAGGGGCAAGCGATCACCCCCAATGATCACTGAAAAAAAATCTTTAAGACCTGCTTGATCCAACAAACCATGCGCCAGTGCCTCTCGCTTGTTGGTGACCACACCCAATGGGATCCCTTTTTGGCGAAGCGCTTCCAATGCTTCTACCATTCCATGGAAAATTACGGATTGCTCAAATATATTGTCTTCATAATGCTGAAGAAAATAACGAAGCTCTTCCTCTCGCTGTTGGTCAGGCGCAGGCCCCAAAGCCGTCTCAATCAGGAACAAAGCACCCTTTGAGACCATAGAGCGCCACGCCAAATCAGGCAAGGAACCGCTTCTTTGACGCCAAGCCCAAACCGCATTTAAAGCCGCCACCAAATCAGGGGCCGTGTCTATCAATGTGCCATCCAGATCAAACAAGACAGCCTGCGGTGGTATGGCGATTTTTGGAAGTTCGGTCATCTAATGGGGTTTGGTGGCATGAACAAAATAGTTGACCCGAGGTGACGTGCCCATTTTCACGGTGCGGGACCATGGGTTGTACGCCATGCCCGTGATGCCAGCCACATGAAGCCCTTGGTCTCGACAGATTTGGGCAAGCTCGCTTGGGCGAATGAAGCGGTCGTAGCGATGGGTGCCTTTGGGCAATAGGCCTAGCACATACTCTGCACCCACAATGGCCGAGGCCCACGACAAGGGTGTTCTATCGATGGTGCTAAAAAACAGAGTCCCACCTGGTCTGGCAAGCTTAGCTGCAGCCTCCACAACATCGCTGGGCGATGGCACATGCTCCAAAAGCTCAAAGCAACAGACCACATCAAAATGCTCTGGCGCGTCTTCTGCCAAGGCCTCAGCTGAGCAATGACGGTAATCGATCTCGAGCCCACTGGCCTCGGCGTGCATCTTGGCCACTGCCAGAGCCCGCTTGGCCAAGTCAATGCCCACGACTTCAGCCCCTTCTCTGGCGCACGCCTCAGTCAAAAGACCGCCCCCGCATCCAATATCCAACACGCAAGCCCCGTTGAGTGCCACACGCTCCGCCATAAACTGCACCCGAGGGCCATTGATGTCGTGCAAAGGACGGCACTCGCCCTCGGGATCCCACCAGTGCGCAGCGAGCTGATCGAATTTCTCGGTTTCAGCAGGATCGACATTACCAACACCAGTATTCACTTTAATAAAGACCTATATAGTATTGATATCAATGCATTTTATTGGCCCAGATCTGACTGGCCTCTACAATGCGATCCGTCTCAAGGGTGACCACTTCACCCGCCACCACCACGGCCTTTCCATCCACCCAGACATGGTTGACTTGCTGCCTGCTGGCGGCATAAACCAAATGAGAGATGACATGGTGGATTGGGCTGGTGCCCACATGAGCTAAATCCACAGCCACAAGATCCGCTTTCTTACCAGCCTCGATCGAACCGATGCTGTCTTCCAGGCCAAGCGCCCTGGCCCCACCCATGGTGGCCATGCTTAGCGTCCGAGGGGCAGATGCAGCCACTGGGTCTAAGCTCGAGCCCTTTGCAATCAGGCTGGCCAAGCGCATCTCGGCAAACATGTCCAAGCGATTGTTGCTCGCCGCACCATCAGTCCCAATCGCGATATTGACCCCCGCTCGGTCCAAATCAGCCACACGGCAAAAACCACTGGCAAGTTTCATATTGGCCGCCGGACAGTGGAGCACATGAACACCTGCCTTGGCAGTTTGCTCAATCTGGTGATCTGTCAATTGAGTCATGTGAGCGGCGATCAGGCGCTCGTTATAAAGGCCCAAGCCCATCAGCCGATCAATGGGGTGCAGCCCGAAATCGGCCATACTTTGTGTGATTTCCCCGGCTGTTTCGAGGAGATGCAGATGAAGCTTCATATCCCCATGTTCGACAAGCTCGCCGAGTCGCTCAAAGCTCTTGTCACTCACGGTGTAAGGCGCGTGTGGTGCCCATGCAAACCCGATGCGATCATTCGAACCCACCTCATCGATGACCCAAAGCCCCTTCTCAATGTAGCCCGTTTCATCCTCTGCCCAAATGGTGGGCACGTTCATGACTGGCAATCCCAACACTGCCCGCATGCCCGCTGTATCGACCACGTCTGCCGTGACGTTTGGGAAAAAATAGTTATCGTTAAAGCATGTGGTGCCCCCCAGCAGCATCTCAATGGCTGCAAGCTCGCTACCAGCCCGCACAAAATCCTCACTGGCAAACGCTTGCTCAGCCGGCCAAATGTGCTGACTTAACCATTCCATGAGCGGGAGATCATCGGCCAAGCCACGCATGAGCACCATGGGGCTGTGGCCGTGCGCATTGACCAAGCCTGGTATGAGCACCTGACCTTCCAGACGCTGGATCTTGGCATCTGGATAGGTGCGAGCCACTGAATCTGCTGGCACCACATCAATGATTTGAGAGCCCTGGATCACCACTGCTGTATTGGTCAGCACCTCATTCTCAGGCACCACCGGCACGACCCAGCTGGGCAGCAAGGCCAGTGTTTCACTTCCCTGGCTCATTTCCCCACTCTCGATACATACTCTTGATTTCGAGTATCCACACGGATCACCTCTCCTTCTTGAACGAATAAAGGCACCCGCACCACCGCACCCGTCTCGAGTGTCGCAGGCTTTCCGCCACTCCCAGAGGTATCACCTTTCAGCCCAGGGTCGGTCTCAACGATCTTGAGCTCGACAAAATTGGGCGGCAACACGGTGATGGGCTCCCCGTTCCACAGTGTGACATGGCAACGGTCCTCTTCCTTAAACCACTTGTCTGCATCCCCAACCACTTGGGGACCCGCCGCAATTTGCTCAAAGCTATCGGGGTCCATAAAATGCCAAAACTCACCATCGTTGTAGAGATACTGAACCTCTTTTTCGAAGACATCTGCTGACTCGACCGTCTCATTCGACTTGAACGTCTTTTCAATGGTTCTACCTGTCTTGAGGTTTCTCACACGGACGCGGTTGAAGGCCTGGCCTTTTCCTGGTTTAACAAACTCGTTTTCCACAATGGTGTGGGGTTCACCATCCAGCAAAATTTTCAAGCCCGCCTTGAATTCATTTGTACCATAAGTGGCCATGTTTACTCCTTAGCACCGTTAAACTAGGCCGATGGAATCAGCCCGACTTAAACCGTCTAGTGTAGCCCAAAGCGACTGGCGCAATCAGCTTCGCTTGGCCTACACAGAGCCCAAAGCGCTTCTGGAGGCATTGGACATCTCTCCTGAACTCTGGCCATCATTGGGGGATGCTCCCTTTCCAATGCGCGTCCCAAAAGCCTTTGTCCAAAGAATGCAAAAGCATGACCCCAGAGATCCCCTGTTGGCTCAGGTCCTTCCAAAGATTGAGGAAAGTGAGGTTGTGCCCGGCTATGTCACAGACCCAGTCGGTGACCAATTGAGCAAACAATCTCGTGGCGTGCTACACAAGTACCACGGGCGTGCACTTTTGATTACTACCGGTGCTTGCGCCGTGCATTGTCGCTATTGTTTCCGACAAAACTTCCCCTATGCCAGTGAGCACATCCACAAAGGCGTTTATTCGGAGGCATTGGCCTACATAAAAAACCAAAGCACCATTGAAGAGATCATCTTATCGGGCGGAGATCCTCTCATGCTCTCAACAGCCCGGCTCACAGAGCTGACTGATGAACTTCGATTGATCCCCCACATCAAGCGCTTACGCATACACACCCGAATGCCCATTGTGCTGCCTGCGCGCGTCACGCCATCGTTGCTTGCTTGGTTAGGATCCATGCCTTGGCCAGTGGTGATGGTGATCCACGCCAACCATGCCAATGAATTTGATGGTGAGGTGGATGATGCGCTTCGTGCAATCAGCCAAACAGGCGCACGGCTCCTGAATCAGGCCGTGCTTCTCAAAGGGGTCAATGACAGCGAGGCTTCGCTTGCCGATCTGATGGAACGGGGCTTTCTTGCTGGTGCACTGCCCTACTACCTACACCGACTGGATCGCGTCGCTGGAGCTCATCGCTATGCCGTAAATGATGACAGCGCCAAGGCCCTCATTGAAGCTCTGCGCATCAGGTTAAGTGGGTATTTGGTGCCTAGACTGGTCTGGGAGCAACAAGGCGCCCCGTATAAAATGCCGTTGCTCTAAAAAACACCAAAAAGAAGTTATCCACCGTCACGCAGTGCTCTGATCCGAGAGGCAATGGGGGGATGGGACATCAATAGACCTCTTAAGCCCTGACCGACTCGACCGCTGATACCAAATGCCTCAACTGATTCTGGCAGGTGCGAGTGGGTGCTCGCCCGGCCCAAGCGCTCTAGCGCTGAGATCATATTGGCACGTCCTGCTAGCCTTGCTCCACCGGCATCTGCACGGTACTCACGATACCTGGAGAAAGCCATCACAATCATGCTGGCCAGCACACCGAGGACAAGTTGCAAAACCACGACCGCAATAAAATACCCCGGCCCATAGCCCCGATCTGAGCGAAATACCACTCGGTCAATCAATTGTCCCAGCACGCGCGACAATACCAACACAAAAGTATTCAAAACGCCTTGTAGCAATGTCAGAGTAATCATATCGCCATTGGCCACATGAGCCATTTCATGGCCAATCACAGCCTCAACCTCGTTCCTCTCCATTGATCGCAGCAAGCCAGTGCTCACAGCCACCAACGCCTTATTTCGTGATGCACCGGTCGCAAACGCGTTTGGCTCTGGCGCGTCATAGATCGCAAAATCTGGGACGCCAATGTCCATCTCTTTTGCTTGTTTGGTCACCACCTGCAACAGCCATCGCTCGGTATCGTTACGAGGCTCTTTTATGACCTGGGCTCCTGTTGAGCGCAATGCCATGGTTTTGGATAGCGCCAGCGAGATCAAGGCACCACCCATACCAAACAACAGCGCGAAGATCCACAGCGTGGCGTCTTGTACATTGATGCCCTGCTGAATCAACCACGGCTCCATCAGCGTGAGCACAATGTTTAATACAAACAAAACGGCCAAGTTGGTCAAAACAAATAACCCAATGCGTCTAAACACCTAGCATCTCCTCGAAGCTTTTATCAAAACCACAGCGTGCCTATAATATGGGCATTATGCCGCGTAATATCAACTCCCATAAAGGGTATAGAACACGATTTGCACCCTCGCCGACGGGGCCTTTGCATTTCGGTTCCATGGTGACAGCGATCGGCAGCTGGCTTCGCGCCCAAAGCCAAGGCGGTGTGTGGCTTATTCGCATGGAAGACATCGACCCGCCACGTGAAAAGCCGCTGGTGAAGGACACTCAACTCAGAACCCTTGCGGACTTTGGGTTATTTTCCGAAGAACCCGTCAGATTCCAATCTGCTCGCATGGATGCCTATCGGGACATACTCCGCACCCTTCTTAGAAAAGAGCTCGCCTATCGGTGTGCCTGCAGCTCCAAAGACCTGCCCGATTCAGGCATTTATCCTGGCACGTGTCGGACTGGTTTACCTGCTGGGACTAAAGGACGATCAGTTCGGCTTAAAACACACGGCGAAATCATCGAATTCAATGACCTCCTGCAGGGGCCTCAACGTCAAGTGCCTTCAGAGCAAACCGGGGATTTTGTTATTCAACGGGGCGATGGTTTGATTGCCTATCAGCTCGCGGTGGTGGTCGATGACGTCAGCCAAAACATCAGCGAGGTCATCAGGGGTGCCGACTTACTCGACTCTGTCGGTCGGCAATCACTGGTGTATCGTGCGATGGGAAAACCCACACCCGACTATTTACATCTCCCGATCATTGTGGATCGCGATGGTCGAAAGCTCTCTAAATCGGATGGAGCCGACCCGGTTGAGAAATATGATCACCGAACTGTGATGCGGCTGGCCCTTCGTGCATTGGGTCACGAGCCTCCGCCTGGCAAAGAAAGCGTGGCGGCGCAACGCGACTGGGCCATCAGAAACTGGGATCTGGCAAAAATTCCACGCGGGCCCATTTCGATAGAGGCGCTTTGAATAAATCGGTATACTGGTCGGTCGAATGAGGGTCCCCAAAGAGAGCATTCATGGCAGCCAACTATCTGGATTTTGAACAACCGATCGTCGAGCTTGAGGCGAAAATAGCGGAGCTCAAAGGCCTAGGTCCTGAGCAACAGCTCAATCTCGACGACGAGATCGCGCGCCTTGAGAAAAAATGTCAAGACCAAACTCAGAAGATTTTTTCTGAGCTCACTGATTGGCAAATTGCGCAATTGGCCCGGCACCCACAAAGGCCCTACACCCTAGACTACATCCCCCTCATTTTTGATGCCTTTGAGCCTTTGCATGGCGATCGTCAATACGCCGATGACAAAGCGATCATGGGTGGACTGGCCAAGCTTGGCCACCAGTCGGTCGTTGTCATTGGGCACCAGAAAGGCCGCAGCACCAAAGAAAAGGTGTTTCACAATTTTGGCATGCCTCGCCCTGAGGGCTATCGAAAAGCGTTTCGGTTGATGCAAATGGCGGACCGTTTTTCCCTACCCATCATCACTTTTATCGACACCCCAGGCGCCTACCCCGGCGTGGGCGCCGAGGAGAGAGGACAATCAGAGGCGATTGCGAGAAATCTAAGCACTATGTCTCGCCTATCGGTACCCATCATCTGCAACGTCATTGGCGAAGGTGGGTCAGGCGGTGCTTTGGCAATCGGCGTTGGGGATCGAGTGAATATGCTTGAGTACAGCATCTACTCTGTGATCTCACCTGAGGGTTGCGCATCGATTTTATGGAAAGATGCCGGCAGAGCCCAAGAGGCCGCCGGCGCACTGGGATTAACGGCGAAGAAACTCCATGCCCAAGGGCTCATTGATAAGGTCATTACAGAGCCCACTGGCGGGGCTCATCGTGATCCGGCCACCGTGGCAACCCGTTTGAAAGAAACCTTCGAAGCTCAACTCAAGGCGCTTTCTAAAACCGAGAAAGATCAGCGCATCGCGCAGCGCTACGACCGACTGATGGCCCATGGATCTTTCGACACTCAATGATCACCTAAGCCGAGGCCAACGACTCTTCATTGCGTTCAGTGGAGGCCCAGATTCGGCCTGCTTGCTTCATCAACTTCATGGGGCCGTCGACAAAAAGCATCACCCACATATCACTTGCCTACATGTCGATCATGGCCTAGACCCAGACTCCAGCTTGAGAGCACACCAAGCCCAACGGATAGCGAGTTCGCTTGGGATCGCGTGTTTCACTCACAAGCTCGATGTGGCACCCAATGCCAATCGGGAAGCATGGGCCAGAGAACAGCGCTATGCTTTTTTTAAAACGCAGATGCGAGCCAATGACCTCCTGCTCACAGCCCATCATGCCGATGATGTCGCAGAGACCATGGTCTTGAGATGGCTCAGGGGTGCAGGGTTAAGTGGTCTGAGTGGAATCCACAGCCAACAGCCGTTCGGGCCCGGCTTTCTGCTGCGCCCCCTGCTGGATTGGTCGAAGCAACAGATTGAGAACTATTTGAAAGACCATTCATTCAGCTCGATTCAGGACCCCAGCAATGCATCCATGGACTTAGATCGTAATGTGGTCAGGCACCGCGTGATACCGGTCATCAAGGCGCACTTTACCGGCGCTGTGGAGGCCCTCAACCGAAGCGCAAGGCTCAATCGGGAAGCGTCTGAGCTGTTGGCCTGCTATTTAAAAAAAGAAGTCAAAGCGCTTCAAAGAGGCCATCAGCGCCTCGATGTGGGTCAGTGGCACAGCATTGGGCCATTCCAAAAATCAGAACTGATCCGGCTATGGTGTCTTGGCCAACACATCCCTCCCCCACCCGGCAAACCGCTCGAGAGTTTCGTTCAACAACTCGAATCGAGTAGACCAGACGCGTTACCGACTCTGTCTTGGGGCACACACAAAATCTATCTTTATCGATCTCATCTTTGGCTTGTACAGGCCCAAGCCTCCCCCGAAAGCTCGAATTACCGGCTGTCTTGGAACCCCACGGCCCCTATTGAACTCCCCAATCAACTTGGAAGGCTGATGTTTCAACCGGGTACGCCTGTCAAGTTGCTGACCGATGTTAAACAGCGAGGACTCATCATCCAGTCTGGGCAACCGGGTGATGCCTTGCTTCTAAAAAATGACTCGTCACCCACCGGTGTCTCCAAGCTGATGTCTCAGGCCCATATCCCACCCTGGGAGCGGGGCCTCTGGCCAAGGGTATGGCTGGAGGGTGATTTGCTTGCCTGTGGATCGCGTTGGCAGCACCCCTGCTTGGAAAATGCCTTGGTCTGGGAGACGGAGTGTTTCGGGGCGGCACTCAATCCAGTAAACTAGGCGGATGGACGGATCTGTTGATTTTGAAAAAGCGCTGGCTGACTTAGAAAACCTTGTTCAGCGCATGGAAAGCAACGAACTGCCCTTGGCCGACGCCATGGCTGAGTTCGAGCGCGGCATCACTCTGGTGCGCACTTGCCAAGCGCACCTAGAACAGGCCAGGCAGCAAGTGGCCAAGTGGATGGGTGACGAAAACCCTACTGAGCAATCCACCGAAACGTCAGATTGATTCTGGGCTCACTGACCCGTTTGGTTTTTGCAATTTGGTGCACCCAGTGGTGTTGCAAATCCCCACCCATCACCAAAAGGCTGCCGTGCTGTAGTTCCAGCGAAACTTTTTCGCCGCCACCCTCTGCTTTGGGTTTTAAATCAAAGCGTCTCGAAGCCCCTAGGCTTATGGAGGCAATGATCGGGTTCTGACCCAATTCGGCCTCATCATCGGCGTGCCAACCCATTGAATCATTGCCATCTCGGTATAGGTTACCCAAGACGGAATTAAACTCACAATCAGAGGACATAGACACCTCGCTGGCCAAAGCTTCCAGCGCGCCTGACCAAGTGTGGGCGATCAACTCAAGGCCTGAGTACCGGTAACGCAATGGTCTTGATCCGTAGAGCGTCGTCAGCCTCGGCTGCATGACTTGGCGACCAAACAAGCGGATCGCATGCTGGCCCCACACCAAGTCGCGGGAGAACTCGTGGAACAAGGCATCGGCCCTTAGCTTGGGTAGGAAATCTGGCCACAGCTTTACCCAGCCTTTTGGCATAAATGCAATTGAGTTCATAGCGTCTCGCTATCATGTCTAATGTTAGAATATTCTTAAGTTACCACCACAGGAGTCAAGACCATGACCAAATGCTCACGCCGTAATATTTTTAAACTTGCTGGCGCTGGCTCACTAGCGCTGTTATTGCCGACATTAGGGCTCGATAAACGTGCTGAGGCATGGGCTCAAGATAACGCTCTCGATCCCGAGACCCCACAAGCCAAAGCGCTGGGTTATGTTGAGCATTTTGATGATGTCGATCAAGCCAAATGGACCCGCTACCAAGCAGGTCAAATTTGTGGCAACTGCCAGCTGGCGCAAGGCGATGTCACTGCTGACTGGATGGGCTGTGGCATTTTCCCAGGCAAACAAGTGGCCAGAGAAGGTTGGTGCAATGCGTGGGTGTTGCGTCAGGGCTAAAGGTTTGACCTTGAAACATGTGGCTTAAGCGCGCCTTTAATCAGCGCGCTTGGGCCACAAGCCACACCGATAGCAAAGTAAGCACCATGGGGGGCAAGAGTGCCACCGGAATGATGGGCCACCCGAGCAGCAGCCCTAAGTAGGACATCAACTCGGTGACCAACTCAAATCCCAACCCCAACACCAAAGCCGCCACAATTCTCACACCAATGATCCGGCTTTTCAGTGGCACAGCGGCAGTTGCCATGGCAGCCAACATCATGGCCACACACGCCAGAGGCAAAGACAACCGTTGCCACAAGATCAACTCAAACTCTTGATATGGCTGACCACGGGCTTTTAGCCCAGACACGTAACGCCAGAGATCGCTGAGAGATAAACTCGAAGGGGCATTCAATAATAACGAGAGTTGTTGCTCTGTTAAGAAAGAAGACCAAGACAGCTGTTCAAACGCTTCTTGTTGTGCACCTTGGCGATAGTCAGTTCGCACCACCTCGGAGAGCAACCACGTGCCATCAGGAGTGACCAATCCGCGCTGAGCTTGAATATGCTCCTCCAGCGCCCCACTCTCGTCTAAACGGAAAATATCAATGCCAACAGGCAAACGCCCTAACTCAAGATCAGCTACGTTTAGAAACTGGCTGTCTTGCCGAATCCAAAGACCATGGGTGGGATGCCAAAGCCCGCTCTCACCCAACGAGGCGCCTAAGGTTTGTTGCGGTGCTTGTTGTAGATGGGGAACAACCCATTGCATCGCTGCAAGGCCCACGGCGACCAAAAACAATCCGGGCAACAAGGCAATACGAGACAAACGCCAAATTGAAATCCCCGCGACACGCATCACCGTGAGCTCTGATAGCGTCTGGAGTCGACCCATGGCCACAGCTGTTGCCAACACGGCGATCACGGGGAGCACATCAATCAAGGTCTGAGGCATGGCCATCGCTGACGACAGGACCATCTGTAGCAGGCCGACCATACCCGTCACACCATCCTCAATGCGCTCAAGCAGATCCAACACAAAAAACAGTGACCCAATGCCCAAAGCAGCAAGCCCATAAGCACCCAAAACAGTCTTTGTAATGTAGCGGGCGACGATGCTCATTTACGCCACCAAATGCTCATTCGTGAAACCAGTGCTGTACCCATGAGCGCCAATGCAAGAAACATGGGCGCAGCGAAAACACCTGGCACCGCGCCAATCTTCCCTTGTTCAACCCAATTAACTAAAACGCCCAGCGCACTGAAATACACGGTTCCAACCACCAAGGCGGCAAAAATCGGGAAGGCTCGGTGTGACCTAGGCTTTGTTGAGACCAGCCCCATCGCAAGCCAAGCGAGCAGCGGCACGGACAATGCCCCCACCCAACGCCACTGCAACTCGGCGATTTCAATCGCCTCGTTGGATCTGAAAAGCTGCCTCATCGATAGAGCGCGTCTGATTTTTTCTCGCACCATCGGAGGCTCAGTCTCTACCAACACATCGAGGGCATCAAAACGAGCAATGATGGGCCGCCCGGTGCTGGCACCCTCGCTCGCAGACAATGGTGAGATGAGGTAGCTGTTCACATCGCCACGAAACAGCAAACGGGTCAGTCCACTGTCTTCTGAGGCCTGAGACATTGACGAAGCGGTCAAGAGTCCGCGTCCGTCTCCACGACGCTGATGGACAAAGACGTTGGAAAGTTCATTTCCTTGACGATTCTTCGCATAGATCAGCCAAGATGCATCCCCAACCTGGAAGCGCCCAGGTTCGACCTGCGTCACATCCAGCCGCTCTGCCAAAGAGGCCTCCAGCTGATAGACCTGGCCATAGCCCCAGGGCCGTATGATCATTGAGATGGTCGCCACCAGCAATATTACGAGCACGACCCAACCTGCCAACATCGAGATCAAACGGACCCGACTCATACCCACACTGGCCAAAGCCACCCACTCATTGGCCTGATTGATGCGGCTCCAACCAATCACGACACCCACCAAGACCGCCACCGGGATCAATACATCGAGATACAGCAACAAGCGAAGACCCGCCATGGCCAACACCACTTCGATGGGCCAACCATCGCTGGCAGCCCAATTCAGCACTTGGGCCAGATAAAAGACGGCAACAACCACCATAGCAAATGCAAACACCCCCAAGATGGGCGTGAAGAGACGTCTGGCCAAGTAGCGTTGAATCAACAAGGCCCAATGTCCTGAGACTGATGCTTGCGCTCTACCAAAATACGCTCTGCCAACAACCAATCAGCCACGCTGTCTATGTCCACGGCAACAGAGGGATCTTCCATCATGACTGGAACAACGGATGTCTGGGTTAGCCTAGACAATTTCGTAAAAGCATCTTCTATAGACAGCCGACCCAAAAGGTAGCCTATGACAGAGCCAAACCCCAACATAGATAATACGCGCCATGGCTTTTTCCGCTGCTGTTCAACAGAAGACCAGACACCCAGTACTTTTTCCAGCGCCTCGCGATGGAATGCAAATATGTTGCCACCACATACACTTCGGTTTGAGAAGCGATAACGGGTGCGATGGTTGTCGGGATAGGCCTCCATCACCTGATGCCAGTCAGCCATGCCTATCGCCACCCCGCTATCGGGCCTAAACCCAGAGGTCACTTGATCGAACCAAGCGGGACGAACCAAACCATGATCTGCAGAGACAATCACACCTGCTGTCTCCCAATGGCGTGTCAATCGCAAAGAAACCTCAATGCTTTCAAATAAAGTGGGCCGAGGTGACACCCAAGTGACACCAGCAGGCACACACCGCCGAACCACGGTTTGGTACTCGGCTTTTTCCGGCGCAACCACGACAATGGATCTCAATTGCTCCCATTGCACAACAGCAGTCAGTACACGCTCAAGCAGCGGGACACCTCCCAACGGAACCAGCGCTTTACCCGAGACCCCTGCCCTCATCAACAACTCGGTGCTCCCTGGACGGTCTCCCGCCAGCACCAAGACATCAAAGGGCCCATTGCCTGATATGGGCGGATTTACATCGGCTTTCATTGGGAGGAATCCAGACGGTGTTGATACATTTGATAGGTTTTGTACCGCTTACCCCCCATCGCTTCTATCAGGGCGTTCATGCCGTCATTGGTCTCTAAGATCCAAGACATCTCCACTTGGGTGACTCCATTTCGATGCAAAGGCCAGCGGACTGCATCGATCATCGAAAATGCAATCAATGCCCCCAGAGGCCCCTGATGGAAATCGCTGCGCACACCCATCAAAGGCACCCGAGCCGTCTGATAGGCCTGCGTTTTCAGTCGCCATATTAATTTCCATACATTCATGGGCCACAAGCGCCCATTGAACCCGCTAATCAATTCGTTAATGTTGGGCAATGCAATCAAGAAGCCTGCAGCCTCACCGTCCAACATGGCGATGGCGGTATAGTCACCCTGTAACAGAGGCTTAAGCTCTCGCCCAATGGCCGCAAACTCCCGCTCGGAAAAAGGCACAAATCCCCAGTTGGATTGCCAAGCATCGTTGAACAACGTCCGAATGAGCTCGATCTCTTGTGCATAGCGCCTGGAATCAAGCCGTCGAATCTCGAGCCGACTGGAATGTCTTATGGCCAAACGCTTCATCACTTTCGGCGCCGCGAAGTTCGGTGCGATGGTATAGGCGTAAAGCTTTATCTCCGGGCTCAATCCTACCTTTGTCAATAGATCATCGTAGTAGTTTGGGTGGTGCGGCATCATCATCATCGGAGGCGTTTCGAACCCTTCGACCAAAAGCCCACACGTATCGTTGATATGCAGATCAAAAGGACCCTTCATCTCAAGAATGCCTTGATCACGCAACCAAGCCTTAGCTGTTTCAAAGAGCGCACATGCGACATCGGAATCCTCGATACACTCGAACTGTCCAAAATAGCCCACTGGATGGCCCTGATCATCGATGGCACGTGAGTCCCATTGAGCACTGATCGAACCCACCACCATGCCGTCACGTCGTGCCAACCATGCCTGCGCTTTCCCGTATTCAAACCAAGGATGGCGGCTTTTCCAACGGGCCTGCGTGGTTTGATGCAGTGGTTCCACCCAAGCCCCATCGGCCGCATAGATCCGCCGGCAGAACTGATGATAGGCGGCCCAATCGCGACGACCCACCCAAGGATGAACGGTAACTGCTTGATTTTTATGGGTCATTAGACAGGACCTCAGCATATATGCGTTGTCTCGTGACGCACCTCAGTTGCACCCACCGAACGCCTCTGCCCGAATCCATCGGGTAAAACCGCCTGTTTGTCATATGGTTTTCATTATTGCGCCAACACCTTATAATACGCGCTAGCCTGTACCTTGGTCACGCCAGTATCACTGACAACGCCAAAGACTGAGTGATGCTGGGCCAGAAATAATAATGATACCGCGCGTGGCTCAGTCAGTCGGACTGCGTGCAAGGTCCATTGAGGCTGACAACGATACGTCAAAAAGCAGGGAATGAGTGTTTTGACACAACAACCAACACCCACAAAGAACTCTTTACCGCTCAAAACATCGGGTTACTCAAGCTTGATTGACGCGCTCAATTACGCGGCGCAGGGAAGCACTGGCTGTAATTTTTACAATGGCCGTGGCGAGCTGGCCGATGTGCTCACCTATTCAGAGCTTCAATCACAGGCGATGACACTGGGTAAACGGCTGCATGCCTTGGGGTTGAAACGTGGCTCGACCGTGGCACTGGTGGCTGACACGCATCCACACTTTTTGATTTTCTTCTTCGCCTGCCAGTACGCCGGTTTGGTGCCAGTGCCGCTCCCAGCGGCTGTTCACCTAGGTGGTCATGAAGCCTTTGTCAGCCACCTGCGACTGATGCTAGAGGATTGCCAAGCGAAGCTTGCCTTCGCAAGCTCCGACTACATAGGCTTTTTGCAGGAAGCTGTTGAGGGGCTGGATATCAGATTCTCTGGTACTTTGGCTGAATTCAATGAACTGCCTCTCGCTGACGAGCTTCCCGCGCCACCCAGCAGTGAAGAATTGGCCTACCTACAGTACACCTCTGGGAGCACGCGCTTTCCGCGCGGCACGATGATTACTCAGCGGGCTGTGTTGAGCAATTTGGCTGGCATTTTACAGTTTGGGGTACAAATTCGCCGCGGTGATCGGTTTATGTCATGGCTTCCTTTCTACCATGACATGGGACTGGTCGGGCTGATACTCGGCCCAGTGGTTTCGCAGTTGTCCGTTGATTATTTGGGCACCCGCGAATTTGCGATGCGCCCAAGACTCTGGCTTAGCCTGATATCAGCCAACCAAGCCACCATTTCTTTCAGCCCACCTTTTGGTTACGCGCTCTGCGCACGTCGCCTGCGTGATGGTGACTTATCACGCTATGACCTATCTAGCTGGCGGGTGGCTGGCGTGGGCGCTGAAATGATTCGCGCAGGCTGGCTCAATGAATTTGCTGAGCGCCTCGCGCCTTCTGGGTTTGATCAATCAACGTTCCTCCCCTGCTATGGCATGGCAGAGTGCTCGCTGGCCGTATCATTTGCACCCCTGGGTCAGGGCCTTGAGGTTGACACCATTGATGCAGATACCCTCGCGCACGATCGACACGCCATGCCCGTCGATGACAAAGCCCACGCAACCCGAACCACCGGCTTTGTCAATTGTGGGCGGCCATTGCCTGAATATCAGGTTGAGATCAGAGATCATCTTGGCACAGTCGTACCAGAGCGCCAATGTGGCGTCATCTTCCTCAAAGGCCCAAGCATCATGGAAGGCTATGCCAATAACCCTGAAGCCACCGCCCAGGCCCTGACTGAAGATGGCTGGCTAAATACTGGCGATGTCGGGTATCGAGCGGGTGATGCATTGTTCATCACCGGCCGCTCTAAAGATGTCCTGATCATCAATGGCAGAAACATCTGGCCCCAAGACTTAGAGTACATCGCTGAGCAACAGCCGGAAGTTCGACCAGAGGATGCCTCAGCATTTTCTATTCCCGCTGACGATGGCACAGAGGTGGCTGTCTTGGTTGTCCAGTGCCGCCAGACCGATGCCTTTGTTCAGGCCAATTTGGTAGAACGCTTGAAGCACCGAATTCAATCTGAGTTCGGGATTGCATGCCTCATCGAACTTGTGCCGCTGCATACCCTACCTCGCACCTCCTCAGGAAAATTATCGAGAAGCGGGGCAAAGGTCGACTTTTTGCAGCGCAATGCCCTAGATGAACGTGGTGTTTTGCCTGTGACCATGCTAGAGAAAACCGCCGCACTCCCTGCCAAAGAAGGCGCCTAGTAGGCTTTTTGCCTGTGGCTGTCTACGCGCTAACAGGTGCCACCGGATTCATTGGACGGGCTCTCAGCCAGCATTTGCTTGGCTCTGGTCATGATGTGCGTGCTCTGGCACGGGCGGCCCATCGCATCACCGATTCAAGAGTTAAGGTCATCGAAGGCAGCCTTGAGGACAGAGACAGCCTAAGAAAGCTCGTTGATCAGTCTGATGCCGTCATCCATTTGGCTGGATCTGTGGCCGGCCTCCATCGTCGCGACTTTTTTAAGACCAATGCCGCTGGGACCACTCATTTGGTTGAGACCATGGAACAATCATCAAGTCATGTTCCTCTGATCGCGGTCTCAAGCCTGGCCGCACGTCACCCTGAACTGTCTGACTATGCTGCCTCAAAACGCGCTGGCGAGGAAATCATCAAAGCTTCGAGCCTGTCTTGGGCCCTCATTCGCCCACCGGCGGTACATGGGCCAGAGGATGTGGCGCTCAGACCCTTGTGGCAACTGATGCGCCACGGCTTGTTGCCCGAATTTTCCGAACCCAGCGCCAGGTTTTCAATGATCCATGTCAGTGACTTAGCGGAGGCGATCGCCACCGTCTGCACTCAATGGTCTGTGTGTGAGCGTCAAGTTCTGGAGTTGGATGATCAATACCACTTTGAATCTCAAAAAGGCTATGGTTGGATGGAATTGGAAACCATAGGTCAGGCAGTCTTTGGACGCAAAATACACCGGCTCCCTATTCCAAAGTCAGTCTTGCTATCAGCTGCAGGACTGGCCGATGTCATCGCATGGCTGCGCCGAACGCCAAACGTGTTTACCGTGGGCAAAGTACATGAACTACGCTATCCTACGTGGGTCGCAAACCATGCCAACACCTGGCAAGAGATTGGCTGGTCGCCGCGTCGACAGTTGCATGATACGCTTTCAACCCTGACCTAGAAGAATGCAGGATATAAAGGCTGTGGATAATCACAAAGAACAAGTGGACAGCGCGATCAAGGCTGCATTAGAAGCGACCCTTCCAGAGCACGGTGAAATTGACTGGAATGTGGCACTGAGCTCTGCTGCCGGTCTTGATTCTGTCCAAATCATGAATCTGGTGATGGAGATAGAAGACACGCTGGATATCTCGGTCCCAGTGGATGTGCTGGCTGATGCACATACCCTTAATGAGCTCGCCAGCAAGCTAGTTGGGCTTGTCCAAGCAAAACCATAATAGACTGGACCTAATCGCACTTAGCAAAGAGACCTGCACATGAGTTTATTTGAGAAATTCGAACTTCTAGCCCAATCGAGAAAAGCATTGGGCGCCAATGGCCCAGCGCCGGTGGCCACTCCGTTCGATCGAGTGCTCTCACCCACCCGCGGGGTTGTGGAGGGCCGTGAAGTTTTGTTGGCAGGCACCAACAATTATCTGGGGCTGACGTTTCACCCCAACGTCATCAACCAAGCAAAAATTGCATTGGACGAATTAGGAAGCGGCACAACCGGCTCGCGCATGGCCAATGGCTCGTATGCATCGCATGCGCTCTTAGAACAAGAACTGGCACAGGCCTTTGGTTGGCCTTCTGCCATGGTGTTTTCAACTGGATATCAGGCCAATGTCGGCGTCATGTCGGCCATCGTAGGCCATGGCGAGACCTTGCTTATTGATGCAGACAGTCATGCCAGCATCTACGATGGGTGCAGGATGAGCAAGGCCCAGACGGTCACCTTTCGACACAACGATCCTGAAAACCTAGACAGAAAGCTGGCTCGATTGGGCGAAGACGCCAAGAAAACACTGGTGGTGGTTGAGGGCTTGTACTCCATGCTGGGTGACCAGCCCCCTCTGGCTGAATTTGTTGAAGTAAAAAACCGGCATGGTGCATGGTTGCTTGTGGATGAAGCGCATTCCTTTGGGGTATTTGGTGAGCGAGGATTAGGCCTCACTGAAGCCACTGGTCTCTTGGATCAGGTTGATTTCATCGTGGGCACCTTTTCCAAAAGCCTCGCAGGGATTGGTGGCTTTTGCGTCAGTCCACACCCAGAACTTGAGCTCTTGCGTTTGGCCAGTCGTCCCTATGTGTTCACGGCATCCCCCTCGCCTGCCGTGATTGCGGGGACACGAGAAGCACTTAAGCTGGTCATCGATGGGCAGGCATTGCGCACACAACTCCACAGGAACATGGAAAGGCTCTATGCAGGCGCAGCAGCACTTGGTTATAAGCTCGGCAGCGATCAGCCAGGGCCAGTGGCTGCCATCATTTTGCCCGATCGAGACACTGCTCTGGCCCACTGGCAGCACTTGTTCAAAGAAGGCGTCTACGCCAACTTAATGATCCCACCGGCGACCCCCAATGGTCTGTGCTTGCTCAGGCTCTCGTTGAGCGCGGCTCACACCGATGAGGACATTGACCAAATTCTCAGCGCTCTGGAGCGCGTAGAGAGCCGCCGAGCATCAGCCAAGCTCGCTTAACAGCCATGACAAGCGGGTTATAATCGACGGTTATGAGCGATATCGACCACCCACATCCAAACTCAGCGCGCTGGATGAGCCCAGAAGCAGAAAAAGCCTGGATTCGGGAAGCGCATGCTCAAGTCCATGACCTGTTTGATCATAGAGCATCCCTCTACTGGCTTGATTTGATGATGACGGCAGTCGTTGCCTGGTTCAGCACGCTCGTCTACCTAACAGGCATCTTTGGAGCGCCTGCTCAGGGCGTGGCCATGATTGTTGCAGCCGTGGCCTTTTATCGAGGCGGAACTTTTATGCATGAAATCATTCACATGCCCAGGGCGACATTGCGGGGGTTTAAGTGGATGTGGAATGCACTGATTGGTATCCCACTTCTCCTGCCATGGATCATGTACCGCAATCACATCGAACACCACAGTCGAGCCCATTTCGGAACGCCTCGAGATGGAGAGTATTACCCGCTGGCCGCAGCGCCTTTTTATGAGACGCTCATATATCTTGTTAAGTTGCCATTCCTCTCATTGCTGGCGTTGGCACGCTTTGGCATATTGGCACCACTGTCTTATCTTTATCGGCCCTTGCGTGACTGGGTGCTCTCGCATGCCAGTGCCTACGCATCCAACCCGTATTACGTCAAGAAATTTCCAGACAAAGAGCTACCGAGCCTGACTCGGGTCGAGTGGCTTTGCTTTGCCTGGGTGCTTTTTTGGTTTGCACTGACACTGTGGGGCCCCGTGACTTGGGTGCATTGGGTGCTGGCTTGGGCACTGCACACGCTCACACTGGCGCTTAATTGGATACGCAACTTGGCTGCGCACACGTATAGCAACCGAGGGGAAGCCATGAGTCATCTTGCTCAACTTGAGGACTCTGTGAACTTAGTCGGTCAAACGTGGCTCACCTGTTGGCTGTTCCCCGTTGGCCTTCGTTACCATGCCCTTCATCATCTTTTCCCAGGCTTGCCTTATCACAATCTAGGCAGAGCACATCGCCGATTGATGCAGCACTTCGGGGAAAATTCGCCCTACGCCATCGCGAACCGAAAAAATTTCTTCGCCGTGGTTGCGGAATTGATTGGGGGCGCCCTAAGAACCCCGAATACCGATTCTGCCATCGCCGCATGGCGTGCTGAACATCATTCTTGACGGGTAAACTCGCCCGTGACTGCAGCCAGCCCGATCCGCCCTGACCGCACCTTGATGCTGGTCAACCCGTTAAGCTTCAGGCTCTCATTGCCGGGGGCATTTGCTCGCCTAAGAAAGCAAGCCCAAGGTCTAGGCTTACAGCCACACGTCGTCTACGGCCCTCAAGAGATTGAGCCACTGCTCGGGCCAGCACTGGAGAAAGGCTTAGATTTGATTGTTATCGTTGGCGGAGACGGCACGCTTCAAGGCTGCGTCTCATTGCTTGCTAGCCGTTTCAGTGAACAGACATCACCCCCGATTTTGATGCTCGGTGGGGGGCGAACAAACTACACGGCCGCACACCTTGGCACACAAAAAAAACCGATTTCCATTATCGAGCGTGCACTCACCCGTCCAGATGCTTTTGACATCATCCATAAGGCCAGTCTTGCTATCTGCCAAGCCAATCATCCACCGATTTTTGGCTTCTTTGTCGGGGGTGCTTTGGTCGACCACGTCATTCGAGACTGCCATCAGTATCGGGCCACTGGGCGTGGCCGTTTTCGCCAAGGCAAATACTCGACGCTGTGGCGATTATTACAGCTCGCCTTCCTTGGGCTGTTGCGGCGCGTCCACTACCAAAGCCCAGACATGACTCTATCAGCCGCTGGTGTGGGGGAACTAGAAGGACCCATCAGGCTATTGGTGGGCACCACGTTGGATGAGAGCCAAGTGCGCATTCACCCTTACCTCCCAAAGGGCCAAGGGCCTGTCAAGGTCACCGCCGTGACACGTCACGCGAAAGCCTTCTGGTCTATCCTGCCATGGTTGCTCTCAGGGAGACCTCACCCGAGATTGACGCCAGCCAATGGCTACCTCTCAGGATCTGCTGACGAATTCACAGTCAAAGGCTTATCAACCATCTGTTTGGATGGGCAAGAGTATGCGCTTGACCCCGCTCAACAGACCAAAATAGCAAGCGGGCCCACGTATCGCTTCTTGAGCCTATGAGCGCATTGGATCCAGTTTTACATCAGTCCCAACAAAGAAGTTCGGCCACACCGGAAATATCCGCTTTAATCACCAAACTCGATGAGCGCTATGGCCGGCACATGCTCGCGCTCCTGTTGTACGGCTCATGCCGCAGAACCAGTGAGCCCGAGGAGGGCTTGATTGATTTATGTGTCATCGTGGATGACTACCACAAAGCGCACGGCGCCCTCTTTGACAGCATCGCCAACCACTTGCTCCCGCCGAATGTTTATTTTTTGCAGGCCCAAGGCCTTCGGTGCAAATACATCGTTATTTCAAAGGCCCAGTTTGCAAAGAAACTCTCCAGCGACTTGGACCACTATTTTTGGGCGCGATTTTCTCAACCATTCACTGTGCTTTACACTCAGACACAAAGGTTGCAAGAAGATCTCGTCAAAGCTCAACGGCAGGCGCTCATGACTTTTTATCATAACTTGGTGCCCATCCATGGCTTGCCCGAGGACCCATTGGCCTTCTGGGCAACGGGCTTGCAGCGCACTTATGCCTGCGAGCTACGACCTGAAAAGCCCGAGCACACCGAGCGGCTCATCAACAAGGAAATGACTTTCTGGACTTCAGTCACAGAGGCGTTGCTCTTGGACAACAGCCTGCCCAAACAACGGCGCTGGTGGGTGATCACTGCTTGGAGAATAAGGCGTGTGACGGGCAAGCTTCTCAACCTGGCCAGATTGCTGAAAGCCGCATCTACTTTTCAAGATGGCGTGGACTATATTGCTTGGAAAGTAGAGCGCCACAGTGGCGTGAGCATAGACATCAAACCTTGGATGAGACGATACCCACGAATAGCGGGTTGGTGGTTGGCATGGCAGCTAAAGAGAAAAGGCGGTTTTAGATGAGTCAGCACAAGCAAGGCGCCATGCGCATGCTCTTGGCTTTCATTCGGCGCTACCCGGGCCGAAGCGCGTTGGTGTTATTGGCGTTGGTGATCGCCAGCGTTCTCGATGGCCTTGGGCTTTCAGTCTTGCTTTCCATGCTCAATCTAGCCACTGGGCAGACCGAAGACCCCTCAACGCCTGAGCGGCTGATTCTCGACGTCCTGACTGGCCTCAATGTAGATCCAACCACCCTCACCTTACTGAGCATTGGGGTTGGCCTCATTGCCACCAAGGCCATCTTTCTATTGCTGGCCAATCGTCAGGTTGGGTACGCCGTGGCTCGTGTCGCTACAGACCTTCGCCTATCACTGATTCGGGCCATTATGGATAGCCAATGGCGCTATTACCTGTCACAACCTGTGGGCCGCTTATCCAATGCGCTCGCGACGGAAGCAAACCGCGCATCAGAGGGCTTCTACCACGGTGCTGTAATGGCCACCCAGATCACCAATGCCTTGATTTTTGGAATATTGGCCCTCCTCATCTCTTGGAAGGCGAGCCTGATCGCTCTGTTGGCCGGGGGTGCCTTACTTGGTTTGCTGCATTTTCTGGTAATACTGGCTGGTCGTGCTGGCCGCGAACAAACAACACTTCTTAAAAGCCTGCTGTCGGCGATGACCGATCAACTGGGCGCCATCAAACCCTTAAAAGCGATGGGCCGAGAGGGGCATGTGGATGCTTTGATGTCTACCCAAACCACAGCCTTAAAACGAGCGCTCAAGAGCCAAGTCATATCCAAAGCGTTCTTGATCGCATTGCAAGAACCTCTGCTTGCGATTTTAGTCGCTGTAGGCTTTTACTTTTTTGTCGTACAACTTGAGATGGCCATGGCCACGGTCGTTGTCATGATTTTCCTCATTGCAAGAGCGGTCAATCATCTGGCCAAAGCACAGCGGGCCTACCAACACATGAGCATCAGCGAAAGCGCTTATTGGTCGCTTCAAGCCTTGACCCATGAGGCAGATGATCAACGAGAAGAGCCTCAGGGCACACATCCACCCGCCCTATCTAAGGAAATCAAATTCCGTGATGTGAGTTTTGCCTATGGCGCTGTGCCCACTTTGCATGCCGTAAACTTAGCCATTCCCCAAGGCCAGTTGACGGTCCTGACTGGGCCATCTGGCTCTGGTAAAACCACCATTATTGATTTAGTCGCGGCATTGCTCATACCCGATGATGGTGTCATCGAAATCGATGGCGTAGCGCTGAATCAATTAGACCGACACCAGTGGCGTCAAATGATTGGCTACGTCCCTCAAGACCCGCTCTTGGTCAATGACACTGTTTTCCAAAACCTAACACTCGGCGATCCCATGATCACTGAAAATGATGCACTAGAGGCGTTAAGGCTGGCCCAAGCAGATCAGTTTGTAGCCAAACTCGAGCAAGGGCTTCACACCGTCCTCGGAGAGCGGGGTGGCCGCTTATCGGGTGGTCAACGCCAGAGACTGGCCATTGCCAGAGCACTGATTCACAGACCAGCACTCTTGATCTTGGATGAGGCCACGAGCAGTCTAGACTCTGAGGCAGAGGCAGCGGTTGTTGAGGCGATCAAAGGGCTTAAAGGAAAACTCACCATGCTTGCGATCTCTCATGACCAAGCCATCCTTGCGGTGGCTGATCAGCACATCACACTTGAGGATGGACGCATCCTGTGAAAATAAAGCGCCCATTTAGGCGAGCCAGCTTCCACCTCCTATGCTGGATGGCAAAAAGAGCCAGTGCTGGGGGTTATCCGCGCATCGTTCGATGGGGCCAAGGGCTGGGGCGACTAGACCGCATCATTCGACCTGGCCTTCGGTGGCGCACGGCACACGAAATCAAGACACTTGGCAAATACTTAAACCGTGATGAGCTTAGCACTCAAAGCAAATTCATCACAGAGCAGGCATACCGCCTGAACAGCCGCGCGATCTTTGAAGTCACTGCGCTTTATTGCGCCAGCGCTTCATTGGATAACATCACTCCCCGTATTTGGCTCAAACAGATCGAACATCTCATGGAGGCACATGCGCGCGGACAGGGTGTCATCATTCTTGGCATGCACATGGGCAATGGCCTGGCCATGGCTCGTCACCTCAACGAGCAGCACGGACCCATTCATGTGGTCTATCGTGAGTCCAACAAGATCACCCCTGGCTTCTATCGACGTGGCATTGAGCGCTTGGGGCTATCTGCGATCAATGCCAGCCTCCCTGATGGCGGTTTTCGGGATATGCTGCGGGCATTGAAACGCCAGGAGAGCCTACTCATCTTGATGGATCAGGGGCAAAAGCGTGGTGGCGTCATGGTCACTTTCCTTGGTAAACGTATGGGCATGCCTCAAGGGCCTGCAGAGCTTGCTCGGCGCTCTGGAGCTGCCATAGTCCCGATATTCTTAAGTGGGGCCAACGAAGGAGGATGGACCTTTGAGTGCCAAGCCCCTTTGCTTCCAGAGAATTATGAAGACAGCACTGGACTTGTCCATGCACTGACCCAACGCATGGAGCAACATATCCTAAAAACTCCCCAACTGTGGTCCTGGCACCAACGGCGCTGGGTAAAATACCCTTTTGTACCCCAAATCACAGGAATGCATTGACCCCATGGCCTTGCTTGCACAACGCATCATCAATGGACTGATCTCGCCAAAATTCAGTCGCACACGCCCCCCAGCCACGGAATCCGTCCCAGATCGGATCGTGCTGGCACCACGCAAAGGATATGCGCCCTCTGACAAGCCCCCTGTCCGGATCTATTTGGGCAGTGAGCGTCATCAATTCCGTGCTGAGCGTGCTTTCTTATGGTCGATAGAGCGCCATCGAGACCCTTCAAGAACCTATGAAATTTTCCTCATGCGCGACCTCTCAGGGTTCAGTCGGGGGTTCTGGCTGACGGGTTTTACCAACTATCGATTCGCTATTCCTGCTTTTTGTCACTATCAAGGCCGCGCGATCTACAACGATGCTGATCAAGTTTATCTAACCGATCCGGCCGACCTATTTGACCAACCCATGGGAGATGCTGGATTTCTGTCCATTAATGATCGAGACACCTCTGTCATGCTGATTGACTGTGAACGAATGGCCACCACATGGAATGAGCTTGAGGTCCGAAATAAGAGCAGAAAACAGCTCGAGGCAGTGGCGCGATCCAAAGGGTTATGGGGCGACTTGGACGACGGTTGGAATGCCAGAGATAAGGAGTACGACCCCACAAACTCTAAACTCGTGCACTTCACAACACTGCACACGCAGCCCTGGCGCCCCTTTCCCTCCCAAATGGTTTACTTTGAAAACCCGACCCATGAGCTATGGCCAGACATCGAGGCAGATGCCAATGAAAACAGGTTTTTGCCCTTCAATGAATTCAGGCCCTCAAGACACTGGGCTTCTGTGCTTCTCTTTTTGAGCTCTAAACAACAGGCTGAAACCTGGCTGGATCTCCTGAAGGTGCAAGAGAAACCCTTCACCCAATCAGTTGAAAAAAAGCTTGAGATCCGAGGGCTGTTTGAGTATGTGCCAGACCAAGATGCCCTTTGGGTGTTGGTGCGCCTTCTCGAGGGCTGCAAAGAACTTGTTATCTACATCAAAGAGCCGTGGCTACATCACGGTGGGCAATTCAAACGCTCCTTAAGTTTTTGGCTGGAGCATTTGGAACTCGCACAGAAAATGTGCCCTACCGCCCGATGGGCGCTGCATCACCACAAAAGCCCGTGGTCAGGCAGCCAAATCTTCTATGGCGGTCGCGCCTTGGCCGGTTCAGTGGTTGCCTTACAACACCAAAAACCAGGACACAATCAGCAGGCTGACGCCTTAGCCAAACATCTGGCCGAACGACTAGGAAGAGCACATAAAACCACCTCGATCACTGCCAGTGAAGCGAGTTTTATTCTCAATTGCGTTGTCCTGAGAAGACCCCCGAAGGATCATCTACCAGAGGACTGCGCGATCCTGGTGGCGGGCGGATGGCTACCAAATCTGGTCGCCCGCGCCTACCAGCGCCACTACCCATACCTTCGCATCGTTTTATCCGGCAGGAAAGCAGGACCCGTTCCTTCGCATGGCGGGGTCGTTGTGCAGTGTGCGCACTTTGGGCTGCCACCCCACCCCAAACGGATTACCACACTGGTGCCCCTGAACTTTGGCCATGTCCAATCGTGCCAAGAGCATGCCCCATGGGAAATGTGGTTGAATGCGCCAACCAAAGTCGCGTGCCTGTTGGGAGGCAACACCAAGGCCTATCACTACGATGACCATGACCTCAAAGCACTGGGACAACTATTGCGGCAGCAGGCGGATGCTGAGGGTTCGATCTTGGTGGTGGGTAGCCGCCGGAGCGCCTCTTTGATCGAGCATCTCCGGACAGAACTTCCCGAGAACACCCTCTTCTATCATTGGCGGGCAAACGATCCCACCAACCCCTATAGCCTAGCCCTTGGTGAGGCAGATAAGTTGGTGGTTACAGGTGAAAGCGAATCTATGCTGGCCGATGCGCTGGCCACGGGTCGCGGATTTTCCATTTTCTACCCACCCAAGAATCCGACTCGAATGATCGACCGTTTCTCACATTGGGTGGCCAGGCGTGCGATCGAGCCTCAGTACAACCGGCGCGGCAGCATTCGACCGCAACAAGGGATACAATACTTGTGTGCTCGGGCGATGGAGCGTGGTTGGATTCTGCCACCACGCGACTTGGCTGGTCTACACCAAACGCTATACGCCCAAGGCTTTGCTGCCCCAGCTGGCGATCAACCGCTAGGCTCGTTTATGGTTCCGCCTGTGGCAGAGGGTGCCATCCAGCAAATGATTGATGAGCTTGACCTTGAATTTAACCCAAAACCCAAACTAGACGCCGAGGATTGAGATGAGCGCAACCGTGCCATTTGTATTAAACCGTCAGACTTTAGAGTCGATCGCACCAGAGTCATTTCAAAACGCTGACCCTTACCCATGGATCAACCCTGAAGCGGTTTTAACGAAAGAGGCATTCAACGAATTAAGAGACAACATGCCACCAACGGACATCATGAAAGCAAGCTTCGGCCGGAAGCGTGCGCACGGGCAAAAGCCACATGATCGGTTCGCTCTGGAATACCATCCCGATCTCGATATCCACCCACTGTGGCATCAATTTGTTGCCGAGCTCAATGGTCCTGTTTATCAGCAGTGGCTCGCCCGTTTGTTTAAGACCTCCCGGTTCAAGCTGACCTACCACTGGCACTATGCGCCCAAAGGTGCGTCAGTCTCCCCTCATTGTGATGCCAAACGCAAACTTGGCTCGCATATTTTCTACTTTAATACGGAAGAAGATTGGGACAGAAGCTGGGGTGGTGAAACGATGATCTTGGACGATTCAGGCAAATTCAAGACCTCCAGCGCCCCTGACTTTGATGATTTCGATAGAAGCTGGACGGCAGATACGATGGGCAATCGCTCATTGCTGTTTCAGCGACAAGGGAACTCTTGGCACGGTGTCAAAGCCCTCCAGTGCCCAGAGGACAGACTAAGAAAGGTTTTTATCATTGTGGTCAATGCCGATACACTGGCTGGGAGATTGCGCCGGCTGTTTCATCGCCCAGATGGCAAATAAGGGCGTCTTAAAAACCCTCTAACACATCCACCCCACTCGGCGGGCTGAAAGTGAAAAGCCCGCTGTCTAGGCTTGGGTTGACCACAAGCTCGGTCAGCTTCAGCTGGGTCTCTTGACCAAACTCATCGAGCCAACGGATCACGGAGGGGTTAATCCCTTCCATTTCAATTTCAACCCAGACCAGACCCATCTGATCAGAGTTTGGAAAGAGCTTGATCAGCCCCGGATCCTCACCAGCAACCACGCGATAAGCCTCAGAAAGTTTTGCCCAATCCGTCAGAAGCAGCACAGGTGACTCACCCAGGCTCGACTGCGGTCGGACGGTCGCCTGAGCAAGGCTGGGATCGTAGTGCCAGAGCTTCTCTCCATCACTCACAATCAACTCCTCACTCGGAGCCGTGTAGGCAAAGCGAAACAAGGTGGGGCGCTTAAAATAAAAGACACCCTCAAGACGATCAATCACATATCCCTGAAGATCGGCACTGGTCTGCTCAAACTGAGCGGACATGGAATGTACGTGGGTTGAGAATTGATGGAGCGCTTCCACTGCCTCGGGAGACACTGGCGCCACTGGCTTCTGTGGCCCGACCCCTGCCTGCGTGACCGACCATAAAAGCATGCAAAACACCATCAGAGTGGCTCGCGTGCAAAAGCCCAAAATCATACGCTGGCCCTCAGTCTCTGGGTGGCGCCGGCGCCAACACCTCTCGTTGACCATTGTGTTCTGGTGGACTGACAACACCCTGAGCCTCCATTTCCTCGATCAGGCGGGCAGCTCGGTTATATCCCACCCGCAGGTGCCGCTGAACACTCGAAATAGATGCTCTGCGGCTCTCCAATACATAGGCAACGGCACGGTCATATAGTTCATCTTCAGATGACCCCGCCTCGCCAGGCTCGGGCAGACCCGTCAAGCCGATGGTCTGGCCATCTGCTGTGGCCTGGGTCTCTGCTAACACTTCCTCTAGATAATCCGGCTCGCCTTGCTTTCTTAGCCACTCAACGACCTTGTGCACTTCATCATCGTCCACAAACGCGCCGTGAATGCGCTCGGTGATTCCCGAACCAGGCGGCAGGTACAGCATATCTCCATGCCCCAGTAACTGCTCTGCCCCCCCGCGGTCCAGGATGGTTCTTGAGTCCACCTTAGCCGACACCTGAAACGCGATACGTGTTGGAATATTGGCCTTGATAAGGCCTGTGATGACATCGACAGAAGGCCTTTGGGTGGCTAGGATCAAATGAATGCCAGAGGCGCGTGCTTTCTGCGCCAAGCGCGCGATCAATTGCTCGATCTTTTTACCAACAATCATCATCATATCGGCAAATTCATCGACCACCACAACGATATAAGGCATGGGTTTGAGGGTGGGCATCTCCGCCCCTGGGGGAAGATGCTCTGGATCAATGGCCGGATGCGGAATGGGTTGCCCCTGATCGATGGCGTCTTTGACCTTTCGGTTATAGCCGGCCAAATTGCGAACACCCAAAGCCGACATCAAGCTATAGCGACGCTCCATTTCTGCCACACACCAACGAAGCGCATTCGATGCTTCTTTCATGTCGGTGACCACGGGGGTCAGCAAATGTCCGATCCCTTCATAGACGGACAATTCCAACATTTTCGGGTCTACCATGATCAGACGAACCTGATCGGGTGTTGCCTTGTAGAGCAAACTTAGAATCATGGCATTGAGGGCGACAGATTTACCTGACCCCGTGGTACCGGCGACCAACAAATGGGGCATCTTGCCGATGTCACCCACCATGGGGCTACCAGAAATGCTTTTGCCCAGACCAAGCGTCAAAGGTGAAGACGACTTCTGGTAGACCTCAGAAGCAAGGATCTCTCTCAAGGTCACCATCTCACGGTTCTCATTGGGGATCTCCAGCCCAATGACACTCTTTCCTGGGATCACATCCACCACTCGCACGGCAACAACACTCAAGCCCCGCGCCAAGTCGGTGGCGAGATTGGAAATCTGAGAGCCTTTGACCCCGGGTGCGGGCTGGAGCTCAAATCGCGTGATCACAGGTCCTGGATGGACCTCAACCACCTCTACCTCCACACCAAAGTCAGAGAGCTTTAGCTCCACCTGACGGCTCATGGCTTTAAGCGTCTCTTCTGAGTATCCGGCCTGGCGCTCAGGTGGCTCGCTCAAGAGCTCTAAAGGTGGCAAGCCTCCCTCTGGCAGGTTCTTAAATAAAGGCTGCTGTGCCGCCTTGAACTCATCTCTTGGCTTGATTTCAGGCTCAACGCGTTTCTCGATCTTCAACTCAGGACGGTGCTTGCGTTTTTCTGTGTCCTTTTTGCGCACCACGTCTCGTTCCGCACGGGCTCTGCGCCCAGCCAACCAATCCCGACCCCGCAACACCCACTGAGCACTTTGATCACCCAATGACAGAATCCAGCGACCGGTTGACTCCATGACGGCAATCCATGAAAGACCAGTGAAAAGGGTCACGCCAGCGAGGAAAAAGGCCAGATTGAGCAACGTGGTCCCTGTGTAGCCCACAGCTCCCACCATCGGCGCGCCCAGACTCGCCCCCAACACACCCCCTGACTGGGTCAGTGCACCCCCATTTTGCAGATGAAACAAAACGCACCCACTGAGAATGACCAGTACCAATCCACCCGAGCGAACCCCCCACTCCAACAAGGTAGCAGGCGCTGAGCGCTCTTTGAGGACCCGAAGCGAACCCACGCCTAAGGCAACGGGTGAGGCGTAAGCCATGTAGCCAAACAACACCAAAAACACATCGGCAATCCAAGCACCCCAAGGCCCCCCAAGATTACGGACAGAACCATCTCCCGAACTTTGCATAAAACCAGGATCATTGGAGGAGTGCGTGAGCAAAGCCAGCATCAGATAAAGGGCCAAGACCACCAGAATCAAAAACACCGCCTCCGCGACCCGCCGAATGAGCAGTTGCGCCTGCTCATTGGGCGCTTTGGCTTTTACCTGAGATCGGCCTTGAGCCATGGGATTAGGCCACTTCCTTGAGCGCAGGGTGCACCACCGAACCGCCCTCTACATTGATGCCCTTGGCCAACGCAGGATCATGGCGCCAATTGTCCTTGGCCATTTTCAATACATAGGGCAAAATCGCAGCTGATAGGGCCTGACTTGATGTCCGCGGAACAGCCCCTGGCATGTTGGTGACCGCAAAGTGCGTCACATCGTCGACCACGTAGGTGGGTTCTTGGTAGGTGGTTGGACGAGTGGTCTCGAAGCACCCTCCCTGATCCACCGAGATGTCTACGACCACAGCCCCCTTCTCCATCGCTCCAATCATTGAACGGGTCACAACATGAGGTGCTTTGGCACCAGTGACCAATACGGCACCGATGACCAAATCAGCGTGTCTCACGGCTTCAGCAACCGCCTCAGCATAAGGGTACAGTGTGGACACATTCGGACCGACGGCCATCATGGCCTCCAAACGATCAGGCCGCTTATCGAATACCGTCACACGCGCCCCACCCGCCGCCGCTAGGCGTGTGGCGTGCCCGCCGGCCGCCCCAGCACCAAGCACGACCACATGGCCCCGCTCTGCCGCGCCCAGGCCCCCGAGTAGAACACCCCTACCACCCTGTGGCTGATGCAAAAGGTGTGTGCCGACCTGAACTGCGATTTTTCCAGCGATGATGCTCATGGGTGCCAGCAACGGCAGCTCCCCACTGGCCTCTTCCACGGTCTCAAAGGCGACCGCGGTGAGCCCAATCTCCCTTAGGGCTTGGGTCAATTGAGGTTCAGCGGCTAGGTGGAGGTAGCAAAACAAGCGATGATGGGCGGCCAAATGGGCCAAATCCCCAGCGATTGGCTCTTTGACTTTGACCACCAACTCGGCTTTTTCAAACAATGCCGCAGCATCCGGCACCACCTTGACACCAACCTTGCTAAAATCCTCATCGCAGAAGCCGCTTTTGTCACCGGCCCCGGCTTGGATGTAGACCTCGTGCCCTGCCTTGACCAGGTCAGCGCAGGCATAAGGTACCAAGGCCACCCGGCCCTCAAGCGTCTTTGTTTCGCTCGGAATTCCGATGCGCATGAATCACTCCTTTGCAGACAAGCAAGGGCGCCTTCGCCCAATTGGAAAATTATACATGGCTGACACGCAACATTGCCCACTACTCATCCTAGGATCTGGCCCTGCTGGATACACCGCGGCCATTTACGCCGCCCGAGCCAACCTCAAACCCACGCTGATCACGGGGATTCAACAAGGGGGCCAATTGACCACCACCACCGATGTTGAAAATTGGCCCGGAGATTACCCAGACCTGCAAGGCCCAGAGCTCATGCAACGCATGCTAAATCATGCGCAAGCCTTTGATACAAATATTATTTTTGATCATATTCATACGGCTGAACTGGGCCAGCGGCCTTTCCGTTTGATTGGCGACAGCGGGACCTACACCGCCGACGCCCTAATCATCGCCACAGGTGCCTCGGCACGGTATTTGGGGCTACCCTCAGAGCAGGCCTTCTTGGGGCGCGGCGTCTCGGCCTGTGCCACCTGTGATGGCTTTTTTTACCGAGATAAGCCTGTGGCTGTGATCGGCGGCGGCAACACCGCGGTTGAGGAAGCGCTCTATTTATCCAACATCGCCAGTGAGGTGATTCTGGTCCATCGCCGCAGCGAGCTGCGTGCTGAGAAGATTCTGCAACAACGTCTTTTTCAGCGAGAGACCGAAGGACGCATCAAGATCCACTGGAACCATACCCTGAGCGAGGTGGTGGGCGATGATGATGGTGTAACGGGCATGATCATCCAGTCCACGCAGGATCAAAGCACCCAAACCATTCCACTGGATGCCGTTTTCATAGCGATTGGGCACGACCCCAACACCCAACTGTTCAAGGGCCAGCTGGACATGGAAGATGGTTACCTCAAAATACACAGCGGGCAAGCGGGCATGGCGACGCAGACCAGCATCCCTGGCGTATTCGCAGCCGGCGATGTGGCCGATCATATCTATAGACAAGCCATCACTTCGGCTGGCTTTGGATGCATGGCCGCATTAGATGCTGAGAAATATTTAGATCAAGGGCACTGAGTCACCTTGGATGGAGTTGCGTGGCGCCCCTTTTGTTGATGCGCGCTTTCTCGACGCCTTAATAGATTGTGGCTGCGTTGGCCCAGGCACTGGCTGGCTACCCGTTGCAGATCTAGACGCACCGGCTTATATCAAGACACACTCTCATGGCGAGTTTGTGTTTGATTGGATGTGGGCCGAAGCCGCTCAGCGTGCCGGGATTCGTTGGTATCCAAAGTTGCTCATTGCTGCGCCTTTTAGCCCAGTGGTGGGCCCACGCTTGGGCCTTAAAACCCGCTCATCCGACCACGCGAGCACCACATTGTCAGCCATTGAGTCCTATTTGGTCGAGACCCAAATCAACTATGCGTCGATCAATTTTTGCGACCCGCTCGACCAAGAAGTCCTAGAGCAAAGCCGCTGGTTGAAGAGAACCGATTGGCAGTTCCACTGGCAAAATCGGGGCTATGCCGACTTTGAGTCTTTTTTGGCCGAGTTAAAAAGAAAACCTCGGAAGAACATTCAAGCGGAGCGTCGAAAGACAGCCATGGCCGGATGGGGGTTTCGATGGGTGTCTGGAGATGAAGCAAGCCCAGAAGAGCTGGACCTCGCCCATCGCTGCTACCTAAGCACACATCGGCTTTATGGCAATCATCCCGCACTGTCTGCCGCTTTCTTCCATGCGGTTGCGACACAAATGGGCCCCATCCTTCAACTGTGTATTGCGCGTGCCGACGATCAAGATCTTGCCGTGGCCATTTTCTTTCGCGATGCCAACCGCTTGTATGGCCGCTACTGGGGAAGCTTGGTGGATACCCGCGATGTGCACTTTGAGGCCTGTTACTACCAAGGGATTGAATACTGCATCCAACATCAATTGGGCTGGTTTGAGCCTGGCGCTCAAGGAGAGCACAAGATCAAACGTGGGTTTCTACCACAACAAACCCATTCCTATCACTGGCTCAACGATGATCGCATGCGACCTGCGGTGGCTGACTACTTGCGCCAGGAGCACCGTGCTGTGATGGCCTATCGCGAGCAGTTAGAAGCACTGAACCCTTATGGCCCGTGATCCTTACATTCATAAACTGGATGATGCCCCAGATGCACCATTTCCGGACCCTGAGCTCTGTGAGCATCCTGAAGGGCTGCTGGCTTGGGGTGGCGACCTAGACCCACAGCGTTTGTTGAGGGCCTATGCCATGGGCATCTTTCCTTGGTATGAACCTGGTTCACCGATCTTGTGGTGGTCGCCGGACCCGAGGCTTATTTTTCGCCCAAGCCAAGTTCATGTGTCGCGCTCGTTACGAAAGACGATGCGTCAAATGGATTGGGAGCTCACACTGGATCAAGACTTCATGGCGGTCGTCCAAGGATGCGCCGCGCCACGGGCCAATGAGCGCGGAACCTGGATTACGTCAAGCATGCAAGAGGCCTATGCAACACTGCATGACCTGGGGCATGCACACAGCGTAGAGGTCTGGTCAGGAACAGAGCTGGTGGGAGGTTTGTATGGCGTCTCGCTCGGGCATGTGTTTTTCGCAGAATCCAAGTTTCATCGAAAAACCAATGCCTCTAAAGTGGCCTTGGTGAGCTTAATGGGCATGTTGAAGGTCTGTGGCTTTGCCTTGATGGATTGCCAAGTGGCCAACCCCCATCTTCTGCGCCTCGGCGCTCAATTTATCCCTCGCGTCGAGTTTCGACATGCCATCATTCAGGGCTTAAAAGGCGCTGCTCCCCATCCATCGATGCAACCCGGATCATGGCAAAGCTACAGCAGCCTGCTCTGTGACCACGGGCTCTGTAAGACTTAGCCCCTAAATTGGCACTAGGATCTGTCCTTTTCCTCATCCTCACTGTCGTCCTCGTCCAACTCCCAATCAAACTGCACCATGGGTGGGCAATCGAAGCGGCGGTATCCAACCGCCATCCCCAACCCCAAAAGCGTCCCCGCCACGTGGAGCTCCCAGCTCATGGATGAGTCATAGGGGAAGAGGCCCCAAATGATCGACCCGTAGACAAAGGCAACCATCATGGCAACCCCTAAAGATCTTCGGTCCCTTCTAACCAAACCCGAAGTAAATAAAAACGCCAGCACCCCGTACACCAAGCCACTGGAACCCACATGGATGGCCTCTCGGCCCACGCACCACACCAATGCGCCACTGCCCAAGTAAATGACAGGCAAAGCCCGAACAGAGGCATGTGGATAAAGATATAACATCAAACCAAAGCCCACCCCCAATGGAATGGCATTGGACAAAAGATGGCCCCAAGAGGCGTGTAACCATGGACCGGTGATGATCCCTAAAAGACCGCCCAGACTTCTGGGTCTGAGGCCAAACTCAACCCAATCAGACGCCATCATTTGATCGGCCACGAAAACGAGCACCATGAGAAACACCCACATCATGCTGATCTTTGCAGCCAGTAAGAAATTCAACCGCGACTTGGCCGAAGCCGTGTAGTTGGGGTCTGGAAGATCAACCACGCTCGGATGCCAACGCTTAGCCCAGCCCACTCAAAATAGAGGCCCTGGCAGCATCCATCAATTGACCCACTGCTTGCCGGTCAAACTGAGAAACATCGATCGGCTGATGAAACTGTAACTGGACGACTCTGGGGCGAATCGACCAACGCTTCGGCGGCAACACCTCCCGAGTGCCGACCACGCTGACCGGCAACACGGGCCATCCTTGATCCATGGCCAGCCGGAACGCACCCTTCTTGAAGGGAAGGAGCTGACCGTCGAGGCTTCGCGTCCCCTCCGGGAAGAACAGCACGCCAGTCCCAGCCTCCAACCTATGCACGGCCCGGTTAATCGCGGCAGTCGCTTGCTCTGTGTTTCCGCGCTCCACAAAAACATGCCCAATGGCCCGACACCCAGCCGCGACAAAAGGAATCCATTTGATCTCGGCTTTCATCACCCAACGCAAGTCCAGCCCGCTGTAGCCATAGATGACCGGTATGTCAAAAGCGCTTTGGTGGTTGGCCACCAGCACATAAGACTGACCAGGTGTGAGATGCTCATGGCCCTGGATCTCTACTCGAACTCCCGCCAACCGAGTCAAAAGCTTGGCCCACCACACAGCCACATACAAATTGGCCCCTCTGGATGAGATCAACAAGCCCACGGGCACAGCCACCAAAGCACCCACCACGGTGGCAGCCAAAGCGATGGGGATATAAAAGAGCCATTGGTAGAGGGGATATACCCAGCCCTGCCGGAGACTTGAATCTAGCGAATTTTCCATATGGTCTATGCTACATAAAAATGGGGTGCTAAAAAGCACCCCATCCTAGGTTTTGGCGGTTTTAGATCAGGCTAGGCCGCCTTATCTTGGCCGCCGTCATGTACCAACTTGGTTGAACCGATGGCAATTTTTCTCGGTTTCATTTGCTCTGGCAACTCGCGTTTCAAATCAATGTGCAACAGGCCATTGACGAGCTTCGCTTCTCTGACCTCCACATGATCTGCCAACTGGAAACGTCTCTCAAACGAGCGGGTTGCAATGCCCCGGTACAGATACTGAGGCTCATCGCCCTCTGAGCTCGCCGCTTGCCTGCCCGAAATGGTCAGGGTGTTTTGCTCAGTTTCGATTTCCAGCTCTTCTTCACTGAAACCTGCCACGGCCATGGTGATTCGATAGCTATCCTCACCCAGCACGGCAACGTTGTAGGGTGGGTAGCCGGCATTGGAGTCCGTACGCGCAGCACTGGACAGCAGATCTGCAAGACGATCAAAACCAATGGCAGAACGATACAGGGGTGTTAAATCAAATGTAGTCATTGCCTTATTCTCCTTTGAAGCAATAAGTGAGTAGTTAAGAGGGCCCAATCGGCACCCTCACCCTCTTAATTGGGGCTCACTTGGAGATTTTTCAACACCCGCACTGCACAAAATTTTATCTAGACAATACCGCCTTTGGTCAAAGCCAGAGGTTCTAACAAAGCCTCAAGCTCTGCCCGTGACAAGTCGGTCATCTCTTCTGCAACATCCAAAATGGCACGACCTTCCTGATACGCTTTCTTAGCGCAGGCCGCACCTTTTTCATAGCCAATCACTCGATTCAATGCGGTCACCAGAATCGGGTTCTTACCCAGCGCTTCATTCAAAGACTCGTTCCTCACTTTAAAGGTTTGAATGGCTCGATCCGCCAACAATCGCACCGCGTGACCCAGGATCTCGAGGCTCTCAAGAATCGTGTAGCCCACCACTGGCAACATGACATTCAATTGGAAATTTCCTGACTGACCCGCCACGGTGATGGTGGTATCGTTGCCCATAACACGCGCAGCCACCATACAGACCGCTTCTGGGATCACGGGGTTGACCTTACCGGGCATGATGGAACTGCCAGGCTGAAGCGGTTCTAATTCGATTTCTCCCAGCCCCGCCAGCGGCCCTGAGTTCATCCATCGAAGATCATTGCTGATCTTCATCAACGACACCGCCAGTGTTTTTAACTGGCCAGACAACTCAACCACCGCATCCTGACTCGAGATGCCCTCGAATTTATTCTCGGCTGAGGCGAACTCAAACCCCGTTGCAGTGGCCAATGCTTTGGCAACCTCCTCACCAAACCGAGGATCGGCATTGATGCCTGTTCCAACCGCTGTGCCACCTTGAGGTAAGAAGCGAAGCCTGTCCAGAGCACCGGTTAAGCGTTGGATTGAACTGTCCACCTGACAGGCCCAAGTCTCAAGCTCCTGCCCGAGCGTCACAGGCATCGCATCCATCAGATGCGTCCGGCCTGTTTTGGCCACACCACTGAGCTCTTTTGCGCGCTGCGTTAGCACCTGATGCAAGTGCTTGAGTGCTGGTAAAAGATGTTCTGCCGTTGCCAAACAGGCACTGACCTGAATGGCCGTTGGGATCACATCATTAGAACTTTGTGACATGTTGACATGATCGTTGGGATGAATGGTCAGCTCTGGATGTGCCTCAGAGATCCAATGTGCAATCACCTCGTTGGCGTTCATGTTGGAGCTGGTCCCTGAGCCTGTTTGATAGACATCAATCGGGAAATGCGCATCCAAGCGACCATCTGCCACATGAGCCGCGGCCTCAACAATGGCCTCGCCCAGTGACGGCTCCAGCAGATCCAAGGAAACGTTCGCCTGAGCACACGCACTCTTGACCAGACCCAGCGCCTGAATGAAGCGTCTCGGCATGCGTTGTCCGCTGATTGGGAAATTGACCACGGCTCGCTGCGTCTGAGCGCCCCACAAGGCATCTTTGGGCACTTGCAATTCACCCATGCTGTCGCGCTCGATTCGAAATTCACTCATGTTATCTGCTCCTAGCCTTATGTCCGTTATGCTCTGGCAACCAAGTAAGCGATCCAGCCTGCGTCGGCCTCCCCGTGTGCTTGCCGACGGTAAATCCCATCGCCTTCCCCAGTGCGCTCATCCGTCCCTTCCCAATAAACGCCCACATCACTGAATCCAGCCTCTATCAGTAGCTCCTGAATCTCTGGCAGGGTCCAAAGGCGCCAATGGTATTCGAATGCCCGCTTCATCTTGGATCCATCGGGGAACTCAAAATGAATCTGGCAAACGGTGTCATGGGTAATGGGGTCAAATGCATGCTGGTCCCAGACGTAGGTGAACCCGTCGTATTCGGTGCTCTCTTCCAACTCGCGATGGGCCTCGTAACCCCCAAACGAATCCATGATGAGGAGGCCGTCTTGCTTCAATCCTCGCCTGCAATGCTCAAAGTACGCTCTGAGCTGTGGGCGGGTTTTAAACAAGTAATAGCTGAAATTCATGGCTATGGTGACATCTACCTTAGGCTCGGAGACATCCAAGACATCTGCATGAATCAACTGAATACGCGACTGAGCATCGGTTGAGAGCTTGCTGTAATGATGCAGACGGCCCCACTCAAGCACTTCAAGGTCGAGATCAATCCCCACGGCCTGATGGTCGTGGCCACGGCTGACCCAATCACAAGCGGTATTGGCCGTGCCACAGAAATCTTCCCGCAACAGCTTTAACGGTCGACCTGCGAGTTCTTGGAACGTTTGCTCAACAAAATCAAGCTCAGGCTCAGTGTCCTGAACCGAGGCCTCGTACAAGGCGTGTCGATCCGCTCGTTCAGCCATCGAGGGTGCAAGGGTTGGCTTGGAAAGTTTCATAGCTCGTTTTACCTTGTGTTATTCACGATCGCTGGCCCGCAACGCAGGCCATGCTGCTCTTAGATACATCGTCATAGAGACCAATGTCAGGGCTGCAGCAATGATCAGCAGCCACTGACCAATCACCAGCACTGGCAGGAAGAAAAGATCATGCTCATACAAGCAAAAACCAATGGCCAACATTTGGGCAAAGGTTTTGAGCTTCCCTATCCACAAGACTTTCACCTTCGAACTCTGCCCAACGCTCGCCATCCATTCCCGAAGGGCTGATACTGTGATTTCACGCCCAATAATAATCGCGGCTGATAATGCCATGGTTAGGCTCGGATTGGCCTGTAGGATCAGCACCAATGCCACTGCGACCATCAACTTATCGGCCACTGGATCTAAAAATGCACCCAACTTGGATGACATTGAGAACCGCCGCGCCACCCAACCATCGGCCCAATCTGTGATGGCGGCCAACACAAACACCAACACAGCCAATTGATTGCTCGCAGGCCAGGGCAAATAGAACACCACGACCAACACAGGGATCATCAAGATCCTGATCAAAGTCAGCATGGTTGGGATTGTGATGATCAATGCGTGCCCTACTTTAACTGATGCTCAAAGCCTGCCTCATTATAAAGCCCAAGCGATGGAATCAAGGCTGAAGCTCGGACTTTTTCAGTGAACTCACAACAGCCTTGCCGTGGCCTTGACCCAAGGCTTGAAACAAGCTTTGCGCTAAAGATTGGCTAATGCCAGGCACGCGTGCCAAATCCTCTGGCGTGGCCCGAAGCAATCCCTCTTGGCCCCCAAAATGCTCAAGCAAGCGCTTTTTCTTGACTGGCCCAATCCCTTCAATCCCGTCAAGCAGGGATTGGTGGCTTTGTTTCTGGCGTTTCTTTCTGTGCGCTGTGATGGCAAATCGATGGGCCTCATCACGGATCCTTTGGATCACATGCGACGCAGGATGATGGGGACCGGGCACCACCTCACGGGCATTGAATATGAGCCGCTCGTGCCCCGCTCGCCTCGCAGCGCCCTTCGCCACACCCAAAAGTGGAATGGCATCCAGGCCCAAATCATTCATCACTGCCTGTGCTGCACTTAGCTGCCCTTGCCCACCATCAATGATGATCAATTCAGGCAGCGGATGATTTTCCAGCAGTGCTCTTCGATAGCGGCGCTCGAGCGTCTGGGCCATGGCTGCATAGTCATCGCCAGCGACGATCCCTTCAACCCCGTACAGTCGATATTTTCGCTTGATCGGGCCTTCGCCCCCAAACACCACGCAAGCACCCACCGTTCCCTGACCAGCGCTATGAGAGATGTCAAAACACTCAATCGTTTCAGGCACGGCGGCAAGCCCAATCAGGTCACTCAAGGATTGTAAGCCCCGCCCCCACTGGTCTTGATCAGCCAGGCGACGACGCAAAGCATCCTCAGCATTGTCCTTGGCCAACAGAACCTGCTTGGCACGCTCACCACGAACCCGGCTCTTGATCTCAACCCGGCCACCACGGCGTTGCGACAAAGCCTCCTCCCACAAAGCCACACCGTTGGGTGGCTCGGATAGCATGATCTGTCGGGGTGGCACGTGGTCTTGATAAAATTGCCCTAGAAACGCATCCACAATCGCGACCATTGACTCCCCGGGCTGCACATTGGCAGGAAACAGTGTCCGACCGCCCACGTTTCTCCCATTTCGATAAGAGCTCACATGAACAGCAGCCATACCCGACTGAGCGGAAAATCCAATCACATCCATGTCTTGCTGATGACCCACCACATATTGTTGTGACCTAACCGTTTGCAAAGACTGTATGTGATCGCGAAACACTGCCGCTTGCTCATAGTCTTTCGCTCCGCTGGCTTTTTTCATGCGCTCGACCAAGTATCCAATCACGGCATCATCGTTGCCATTGAGCAACTGTCTTGCTGCATCAACATCTTGCGCATAATCGGACTCACTGATGTAGCCCACGCAGGGGGCTGAACAACGATTGATCTGGTACTGCAGACATGGCCGCGTCCGATTTTTAAAAACAGAATCTCGGCACTGCCTCAGCTTAAACAGTCGATAGATTTGGTTCAGAGACTCTCTCACCGCACCAATGCTGGAATAAGGCCCAAAAAGCTCGCCCTTGGTTTTCTTTTTCCCTCGGTAGAAACTGACTAAAGGATAGGCATGCTCGGTGCCTAAGCGAATCCATGGGTAGCTTTTGTCATCTCGTAGGTTGATATTGAATTTAGGCCGGTAAGACTTGATCCACTCATTTTCCAGCAGCAATGCCTCGGTTTCCGTACGCGTCAGACTGACCTCCATCGAAGCAATCTTTTTAATCATCAAATTGATTCGAGGCCCTTTGTCTTGGCCATTGAAGTAACTGCCCACGCGACGCTTTAAGTTTTTTGCCTTGCCTACATATAAGACATCACCCGTTTGATTTTTCATGACATAGACGCCTGGGCCCGTGGAAAGCCCTCGAGCAAATTCAGTGCCGCAAAAATCAGTCTTAGCCATCTTCAGCGCATGCCATCGAAATTCAGACAGTGATCCACCCACGCGCTGGCGGCCTGATCTAGGAGAGCGAGCGCTGAACGAAAATCGTCTAAATGACCATAGTAGGGATCTGGGACGTCTTGAGTGATGGGGCTGTGGCCAGACCCGAGAAGCTTTAGCACCATCTCAATTCGGCTCAAGCCGTCGATGGGCGCCATGGACTCGACGGCTTGTAAATTAGATCGATCCATGACAAAGATCTGTTCAAAGCGCAGAAAGTCATCCTTGACGAGCCGGCGGGCGCGCTGCTCGCTGATATCGATGCCCCATTCATTGGCCACTTCAATGGCGCGTGGATCGGGCGAGTGACCCTGGTGATACCCCGCGGTCCCCGCCGAGTCTAACAACACATCAAGCCCCGCTTTTTTTGCATGGTGCTCAAACACACCTTGTGCTAACGGACTTCGGCAAATATTGCCCAGACAAACAAATAGAATTGAACCGTCCGTTGCTCTGCCCATTCAAGACTCACACTTGAGAACCAAAGAAGTTCCTGACCTCTTTGAGGTCATGTTCGTTATCAACACCTGGCGGAATTTTTTCGACCGACTTTGCAATGGCGATCCTCCAGCCTGCTTCCAAGGCTCGCCACTGTTCCAGTGACTCTGCCCGCTCAATGTCTGATGGCGGCAGACTTGACCAAGTCTTCAAAGCCGATACGCGGTAGGCATACAAACCCACATGGCGCCGAACCAAACTGGGCACGAAGGCCCCACCCCTAAAATGAGGAATGGCCGCTCGAGAAAAGCAAAGCGCTTGATTGCTTGAGCTCACCAACACCTTTACGACATCAGGATCACGCCATTGCTGTTCATCTAGAATCTCATCAAAAAGCGTTGCCATCTGTGCCTGAGGATCGGCACTCAACACCTGGGCCACTTGTTGCAAACACGCCACAGGCATCAAAGGCTCATCACCCTGTAAGTTGACAATGATCTCACCCCCCCCAAACGCCAGCTGATCCACCGCTTCTGCCAGTCGATCCGTTCCAGAGACATGATCGCTGCGCGTCATCAGTGCCTGGCCACCCGCGTCTTGGATGGCATTAAAAATGTCTTTATGGTCGGTGAGAACATGCACTGACTTGGCGTTTGAAGCCATGGCCCGATGCCAGACGCGCCGCACCAATGGCATCCCAGCGACATCTGCCATGGCTTTGTTGGCCAGACGGGTCGAGCCCATACGGGCGGGAATGAGGATATGGAAGTCAGTCATGTTGTTTAAATTCTCTCACATGTTGAACAATTCGATGCTTTAAACCCTCTGGCAAGCGCGCTTGAACCTCCAGAACATGCAACCTTGATTGCACGTTGGATGGCAAGGAAAGCGCCTTGAGCTTGACCCAGTCTTTTTCAGTGATCACGATCGGTTGATCCTCGGGCAAGCCAGTCAGCTCCTGACCGGTGTAGGCATGATGGTCTCTGTAAAAATGTGGTGAGGGGACCATCCCCAGAGACATCAGTGTCTCCACAAAACTTTCTGGATGACCGATGGCGCAAAGCGCTGAGACTTTATGACCACGCAGCGCGTCTACCTCAATCCTTTCTCCCGTAGAGGGGCATAACAAAGCACTGGGCACCAACTCAAAGAAATCATAAGCTTCGTTACACTGGCTTACGGGCCCCTTGATCAGCACCTCGTCGACGCTGCTCAATCGGGTCATCGGCTCTCTCAGTGGACCGGCTGGCAACAATAGGCCGTTGCCCCACAAGCGCTGACCATCAAACACACAGACCTCATAGGACCTTGGCAGCTTGGCGTGTTGCAGGCCATCATCGCTGATCACCACGTCTGCGCCCTCGGCAATCGCCGACTCATAGGCCGCACACCGATCCTTAGAAACCCACACCGGACACGGCAGTTGCGAGGCAAGCATCAATGCTTCGTCACCCAGATCTTGCACGGCGCTATGCGCTGATACTTTGATCGGCTTTTTGCTGCGACGCGTTAGGCTTGACAAGAAAGGTTGATAACCACGACACAGAATCGCCACGTTATGGCCTTCAGCCAGCAATAAGCGCCCCAAGGCGGCGACAACGGGAGACTTGCCAGTGCCGCCTACGACCAGATTGCCCACAACGATCACGCATCTTACCGGTCGCGCCTTGGCCTTGGGGGTTCGCTGCTGTTTTGCAATGAGCAGCCATCGGTACACGCCACTTAGCCACTGGAGGATCTTGGGAACTTGGGCGCCCCCATACCAAACCCCAACAAGCCAACGCTCAATCCTGTGCATCCATCCCACCGAGGCCATCGCTCAGCTGCATGTGATAAAGATGCTTATAACGCCCTTGCTCAAGCGCCATCAATTCCGCATGTGTTCCAATTTCAACCATCTTTCCTTGTTCCAACACCACCACTTGGTCCGCTTTTTGAACGGTTGCCAATTGATGCGCGATGACCAAGCTCGTTCTATTGCTGTAGAGGTTATCCAAGGCTTGCTGGACCCATCGCTCTGATTCTGCATCCAAAGCCGATGTCGCTTCATCCAGAAGCAAAATAGGTGCATCCTTTAAGATGGCTCGGGCAATCGCTATGCGCTGACGCTGACCACCAGACAACATCACACCCCCTGGGCCCAATAACGTATCAAAGCCTTGGGGGAGCTTTTCAATGAACTCCATGGCGCAGGCACTCAAAGCAGCCTGTTCGATCTGAGAGGCCGTCGGTTTGTTTATGGATCCATAGCCTATGTTGGCAGCCACAGTGTCATTGAACAGCACCACTTGTTGACTCACCAGCGCAATGTGTTGCCTCAGCCAATCAAGGTCGAGTTGCCTGATGTCTGATCCATCTAGCCGCACCACGCCCTGTGTGGGTTGATAAAACCGCGGTATGAGCTTCATCAAAGTTGACTTACCAGAGCCTGAGCGTCCTACCAATGCCGTCAGGGTCCCCGGCTTTAAGGTCAGCTCGATGCCATCGAGCACGTCGCCTTGTTCTTGCCCATACCGAAAGCTAACACCCGCCAGTTGAATCTGGCCTTCGACCTCAGCAAGTTTTTCAGTTCCACAGTTCACCTCCGTCTGGGCATCCAATATCTCAAAGATGCTGGTGGCCGCAGCAACCGCTTTTTCAATCACCACATGCAATCGGGTCAAGCGCTTTAGAGGCGGTATACAGGCCACCATAGCGGCCAAGACAGACATGAAAATGCCCGCACTGATCGAGTCTTGCAGCCAATCACTGGCTGCCAAGGCCAAGAGCAAAACAACCGCAAGCCCTGCTGCCAGTTGGATCAGCGACGATGACGCCAACTGCGCCAGGGAGAGCTTCATATGCAAGCGCCGGTTGGCTTCAGCCTCTTCGGCGAATCTTTTCGCCTCATGTGACTGCCCTCCGTAGACCTTAATGACCTCGTGCCCCAAGACTGCCTCTTCGGTCAAATGAGTCACATCACCCATCGAGTCCTGAATCTTCGTGGATAAACGTCTAAAACGAACGCTGATCACGCTGACCACCAAGAAAATGACGGGCACCAACAACAGCATCGCCATGGTCAACCGCCATGACTGGATCAGCATCACCGCAAGCAAAGCCGTCACAGTCAAAACATCCCGCACAGCACCAATCAACGCTGTGGTTGCTCCTTGTGCGACCTGCTCAGCGTTGTAGCTCACCACAGAAATCATTTGTCCGGGCGCATGCTGATCAAAATAATCACTGGGAAGCTGAAGGTATCTGGAAAAGATGGATTGGCGCATATCAGCGATGAGCCGTCGGCCCACCCATTCCATGCCATAGACGCCCCCAAAATTACCAAGGATGCGCAGCACCACTGCCCCCATGACCAAACCAGGCAACCACCAACCAAAATGCGCCTCTTGGGCCACGATGGTCTCATCAATCAATGGACGAAGCAGATAGAAAAACAAACCCTGGCCTGCAGCATCCAAAGCCACAGCCATGATGGAAATGACAAACACCAGCCGGTAGGCCAGCATGGCTTTGAGGAGTCGCCGATAAACAGATAGACCGGCGTCAGTTAACGGTAGGCTTGTCGCATTCATGTCGGTGCTCATTGTACCCCTCATTACTGCCCAATAAAGCGCGCCTGGATGACCCCTCGGTCAGGGACGTGGCGTCACCGACCCTTGAGCCGTCTGAGGATTGCTGGGTTCCCGCTAACAATCCGACCCATCACGCCAGAATCGCGGGCGCTCAGCCACCGCGGTTTTTATTTGAACATCCTTGACGTTGGACGCAAATGTCAGCTCAAGGGCGCCACAGGTAGCGGTATTGAAAAACTTAATTCTTCGTTCTTGTAATCGATCCAAGACCTCTTGATTCCGGCGCTTATTGCGATCCATGCCACTGGCCGAAATCAGGGCCCACGAGGGCTGGAGCGCATCCAACCACCGTCCACTTGCCCCCTCATGATGCCCGCCATTGGCGAGCATCAGCACATCCGCCTTAAGCTCTGGATACATCAACGTTAGGTGGTGCTCACCGTGCCGATCCAAGCCCCCCGTCAATAGAATGCTGTGATGTTCATCGAATATCCTGAGAACGCAGCTGCTATTGCCACCCAGGTCAGGCAGAAACAGGCCTGGGTGTAGCAGCTCAAAGCGCCATTGGCCCACCGACCAATGCTGCCCACGTCTGCATGGAATCAACTCCCCCGAACGCCACCGCTTGACATCTTCAACCCATGGGGATGGACGAAGCCTATCAACCCAAATTTTGTCACTCAATGCCAGTGAGCCACCCAGATGATTCCTATTCGGGTGCGAGAGCACTAAGTCATCAATGAGCTTCAGTGGTCTTGGATCCTTAGCATGCGTTGGCCACCGGCTGATCAGCTCAGCCGCCGGCGCGTAATCCTCTTCTCGACCCGGTCCAACATCATAAAGCAAGCGATAATCCCCCACCGAAACCAATACAGACGAACCTGCCCCAACATCCAACACTTCGATCCTAAGATCCTGATTTCTGCCCCCCATCTTCGGCTCAATCATCAGTGGCAATAACAACAACGCACCCAGCCATCGAGCAGGCCATCCATGCGGGGCCAACAGCCAAACAGCCCCCAGCAATGCACCAGACAATAAAATGGGGTTAATGTTTCTGCCAATGAACGAGACAGCCACATGTGCCTGGATCCAACCCAACCCCCAAAGCAAGAAGGCCAAAACAGCATCAGAGAATTGGCTCAACAACGCCAGGCCGACCCCGAGCTCTTCTGCCAGGGTGGATATCAACAAACTGGGTAAGACCAATGCGCTAACCCAAGGTATGGCCATGCCATTGGCCAAGAATGAGGCAGGCGACCAATGACCAAACTGCGTCAAACTCAGTGGCAAAAGTCCCACTGAGACCAGCCACTGGGCCCAAAGCAAACTCTTGGCGCCCCGCCACTTGTGTCTTTTACCAATCCGCCAGGAAAACCCCCAAATCAGATAGGCCACTGCCAAAAAAGACAGCCAAAAGCCGAGGCTTAAGACCGCCATTGGGCTGATCAAGACCACCAAAGCCGCTGCCACCAAGAGCCCATCAAAAGGCAACACCCGCCGTCTCCAACTCAACGCCAGAACAGCCACCGCCAGCATGATCAAGGCGCGCTGTGTAGGCACACTGAAACCCGCCAAGCCCGCGTAGAAAAAAGCACACAACCACCCCACGCGCAGCATTAAAGATCGACGACTCATCCGAATACCTAGGCAACTGAGAAACCACCAAAGAGCCCCACTCAACACCCCGCCAAAGCTCGCCACCATCCCGATATGCAGCCCCGAGATCGCCAATAGATGGGCTGTGCCTGTTTGTTGCATCATGGCTCGCGTCTCATCATCCAACCCAGAACGATCACCCACCAACAAGGCACGCTTAACCGCAGCGACCTCAAGATCCACAGTGCGCGCCTGAATGTTCTCAGCCAACCTCAACCGTTGCTGATCAAACCAAGCACGGAAGCCACGCCTCCCCGCAAGTTGCAGCTCAGAACCACTTAAGTTTCGGTCCACCACACGCGCTGTGGCTCCAATGCCCTGCTCAAACAGATAATGCTCATAATCAAACCCAGAAAAATTCAAGCGGCCAAGCGGGGGGTTCAGGCGAAGGTGGAGTTTCCATTGCTGACCAGGATAAATGTAGTGTCCCGCTCGGTACCAATAAACTCGAACATGTTCTGGGAAAACATCAGGAGTGCTTGTGGTACGAAAATCAAACCGGAGACTGTCGCCGACCCAAACAGGCAAGCCGACCACCTCCCCCTCCACCACATGACTCTGGCCCGCACTTTCTACTGGCCAGCGATCTGCCATCATCTGATGCCCGACCACAGAGCACCAAACAAAACCAAGCAAAAGTCCACTGACAGGCAAGCTCACGCGAATGATGAGCAAGGCCAAAGGCACCATGCCGATCAGCCAGTAAGCGCTGAGCAAATGAGGAAGCCATGCTGCCAAGACCGTGCCTGCGATAAAAGCAAGCAGGGTCTTTTGAATCACCTCAGGCGACGTCCTGTAGCTGCCCGTCCACCATTTCTAGACACCGATCCATGCGTTGAGCCAACGCACGATCGTGCGTGACAATCACCAACGCTGTCTTTTCTGATTCATTCAGCTCCAGCATGAGATCGTAGATTTGCTCCGAATTTCGATGGTCAAGATTTCCGGTGGGCTCATCAGCGAGTAAGCACATAGGCTGATGCACCATGGCGCGCGCAACCGCTGTTCTTTGCCTCTCCCCCCCTGACATCTCACCCGGTTTATGGCCAATCCGATGCTCCAAACCAACTCGCTTGAGCATGTCGGTGGCTCGCGTTGACGCGTCTTTGGCCGATTTCCCAGCGATCAGCAAGGGCATGGCCACATTTTCTAGTGCGCTGAACTCAGGCAAAAGATGATGGAACTGATACACAAAGCCCAGAGCTCGATTTCTAAGCTTGGCAAGCTCGCTCTCGGATCGTCCAGCGAGTGCCATGCCATCGACCTCAACCGTCCCTGAGCTTGGCCGGTCCAAGCCACCCATCAGATGCAACAGCGTGCTCTTGCCCGCCCCTGAAGCCCCCACAATCGCAATCCGCTCACCCCGTTCCACTCGGAAGTCCACCGATCGCAAGACTTCGATCCGATGGGTGCCTTGCTCAAAAACACGCCCAAGCGACTGACAAAGCACTACGGGTGGCTGCTTGGAGTCTCTATTCATAACGCAGCGCCTCCACAGCATCCGTCTTTGCCGCTCGCCATGCGGGATAGATGGTGGACAACAAAGACAGAACAAGCGCCAAAGATGCAAACCGAATGACATCCGAGACCCTGAGCTCAGATGGTAGGTCAGAAATGTAGTAGACCTCGGCCGATAGGAAATCAACGCTCAAGATGCGCTCTATCAATGCGACAACATCTTGGACATTCAACGCAAGTGCAATCCCCAACACCACCCCAATAAAAGTGCCTACCACGCCAATCAAAGACCCCTGCACCATAAAGACCTGACGTATCCTGGCCGGGTCAAGGCCCATGGTCTTTAGAATAGCAATGTCAGATTGTTTATCCGTCACCACCATCACTAAGGTGGAGATGATATTGAAGGCGGCCACAGCAATGATCAAAGACAGGATAATGAACATCACCGTTTTTTCGGTTTGCACCGCCCTAAAAAAATTGGCATGCTGCTGAGTCCAATCTCTAATGCGATAAAACCCGGGCAGCGATTGCCCAATCTCTCTGGCAACCATTGGGGCCACCATCAGATCATCCAGCTTTAATCGGATACCGCCGATGTTATCTCCCAATCGAAATAAACGCTGAGCGTCTTGATAGTGCATCAATGCTAAGGCCGTGTCGTACTCATGCACGCCCACCTCAAAAAGACCCACGACTGTAAATTGCCTAACCTGAGGCAGAACGCCAGCAGGGGTTGCGCGGATGCGAGGTGCGAACACAGTGATACTGTCCCCAGGACCCACACCCAGCCTGGCAGCCAGACCGACGCCTAAAATCATCCCCCAGTCCCCGGAGTTCAAGGATTCCAGCTCTCCCAAAATCATCAGCTCATCCAGATCAGACACACTGCCTTCAAAGCGTGGATCAATGCCTCGAATCAAGGCGCCCGCTGTCTCTCTGCCGTTGATCAGCGTTTCTTGTTCGATATACGGTGCTGCCCCGACCACACGAGGCTCAGAGCGAACGCTCTGCAAAATGCCCTCCCAATCCGAAAATTGGCCATCAACACTTTGGATTGTGGCATGCGAAACCATACCCAAAATACGCTCACGCAGCTCTCTTTCAAAGCCGTTCATGACGCTCAATACCGTGATTAAGGTCATCACACCAAGCGCAATCCCCATCATCGATATTAAAGAAATAAAGGAAATAAAATGATTGCGCCGTTTAGCACGCACATACCTAAGGCCGATGAAAAGACTGACAGGTTGAAACATTCGCTACCTAATCCCTGTATAAGTCCAAGACCTGCCGCAGGTCTTCCGGCAGTGGCGAAGAAATCACACAAGCATCTGGCTCTGGCAGCGTTAATTGGTGTGCGTGCAAGAACAAGCGCTTGACTCCTTTGCGGGGTGTGCGGTCATTGTATCGCTCATCACCAATCACTGCATGGCCAATGGCTGCGGCATGAGCCCTGATTTGGTGCATTCTGCCTGTCTCAATCACAACCTCCACATACGTTGCACCCGCCAATCTCTCCAGCACCTTGAAAGTCGATTTTGCGGTTTGCCCTTGATAATCAACCACCACGCGATGTTGCCCACTCCCATCTTTGATCTTCTTGAGCGGCTGATCAACAATGATTTGCGATTCTGGTAGCCGCCCCTGCAACAGCGCCAAATAGCGCTTATCCAGTTGCCGATCACGAAAAAGCGCCTGCAATCTCAACAGATGAGCCCGGTCGGTGGCAACGAGCACAATGCCGCTTGTGGCCCGATCCAAGCGATGGACCAATTGCCAGGTTGGATGCGAGGCCTGGACCATATCAATCAAGCCCACGCCGACACCTGTCCCGCCGTGCATGGCGAGCCCAGAGGGCTTATCAAGCGCAACCCAACCATCACCTGACTCCAAAGTCCAGGCATCTATTTGACGCGCCCAACGCTCCCGCGCCCTTTCATCCACCAAAGGCCCTTTCGTGGGCGCTTCTAGAGGCGGAATGCGCACATCATCGCCCAGTTGTAGCTTCTGCATGGGCTTAGACCGTTTCCCATTGACCCTGACCTGGCCCGTGCGAATTAGCCTGTAAACCAAGCTACGCGGGGGTTTCTCTGGCAAACCCATCAGAAAATTGTCCAAGCGTTGCCCGCTCCGCTCGGCTGCTATCACTTCGTGACGAACGTCACCTAACATGCCCTTAACTCCTTCCATGGCATCCTCTCGGTCTTGCAGACAGCAGAGGCAAAGAGTGATATTATGTCGAACTGTTCGCAATGATAGGCAAAATATTGATTTTGCCGATTTTTTTCTGCTGCTGAACCAGCTGCGAACTGGATTGACGGAATTGATTGGGCCACGCGGAAACACGGGGCCCGTTAGTAAGGATTGTGTTGTCTGCTGAGAACCAGCAGAAACAAACAAGGTGAAGGCAAGTGATGACGCCCCTGTGGCCCGCTAGGCCTTTGTGAGATATGACAATAAATTGCACCGGTCGGTGACTAAGTCACCGCTCGAAAAGCACCCCGAGGTACATCTTTGATGAAACCGGGGTGGCGGAAAAATTAGACCTGAGGACATTGCTTGGCGAACCAACGTCGCCTTAGCAAACAGACAAAACGAGACCATTGTCTCGGCAGTCGAGAACCAGACACAGTCCTTATGGGCGCGTGTTTGTAATTAGGCGGTCACCAGCTGCCTTGATCCCGTTAGGCCTTAATTCCCGCAGCGAGCACGACCGGCGAGCTAAGAGGAATACTGCAACATGAAAAGAATGCTTATTAATGCCACTCAGCCTGAAGAGGTTCGAGTGGCCATTGCTGATGGCCAAAATCTTCTAGACCTTGATATTGAGGTTCCCGCCCAGGCTCAGAAAAAAGCCAACATCTATAAAGGCAAGATTACCCGCATTGAGCCCAGTCTCGATGCCTGCTTTGTCGAATTCGGCTCAGAGCGACACGGCTTTTTGTCCATGAAGGAAGTGGCGCCCGAATATTTTAACGAGTCGGCCAGAAACGCACTGGCCGCCGGTGAGCGTGTTGACATTAAAGATGCCCTCAGAGCTGGCCAGGAAGTCATTGTTCAAGTGGACAAAGAAGAACGAGGGAACAAAGGCGCTGCCCTGACAACGTTCATTAGCTTGGCCGGTAGATATTTGGTGCTGATGCCGAACAACCCGCGTGCGGGGGGTGTTTCTCGACAGATCACCCGCGAAGAGCGCACAGAACTTCTAGACACACTCCAACAAGTGACTATTCCCGATGGCATGGGGCTGATCGTTAGAACCGCAGGCGTTGGCCGAGAGCGCGAAGATCTTCAATGGGACCTGGACTACCTGCTGCAACTGTGGAACGCCATATGTGAGGCTGCCAAGTCTCGACAAGCACCGTTTTTGATCTACCAAGAAAGCAGCCTCATTATTCGTGCACTGCGCGATTACTTGCGAGAAGACATCGGTGAAATTCTGATTGATGACAACGCCGTTTTTGAGGATGCCAGAGAGTTTATGCAGCAGGTCATGCCGCACAATCTCAAAAAGCTGAAGCTCTATTCAGATGACACGCCATTGTTCTCTCGCTATCAAATTGAGAGTCAGATTGAATCTGCCTTCTCTCGCGAAGTGCAGTTGCCCTCGGGTGGCGCCGTAGTTATTGATCACACAGAAGCCCTTTTGTCTATCGACATCAACTCAGCGCGTGCAACCAAGGGCTCTGACATTGAGGAAACCGCACTCCAAACGAACCTAGAGGCGGCGGACGAAATCGCTCGTCAGCTAAGGATTCGAGATCTTGGTGGCTTGGTGGTCATCGACTTTATCGACATGCTCAGTAAGGATGCACAACGCCAAGTTGAGAATCGACTTCGCGAGGCCTTGCGAATGGACAAAGCCCGGGTTCAAATTGGTCGTATCTCTCGCTTCGGCCTACTTGAAATGTCTAGGCAGAGACTCCGTCCATCGCTCGGCGAGTCTAGCTATATCACCTGCCCTCGTTGTGATGGATATGGTTCTATTCGGTCCATTGAATCATTGGCGTTGTCTATCCTTCGTCTGACCGAAGAAGAGTCGATGAAAGACCACACCTCTAGAGTCATTGTTCAAGCACCCGTATCAGTAGCGAACTTCTTGCTCAATGAAAAACGCGCAGCCATGGCTGAGCTCGAGAAAAGAACGAGCGTTCCTATTACCGTTGTGGCCAGCACAAGTCTGGAGACCCCCAAATTCCATATCCAGCGAGTCAGACCCAGCGAGACCGTTGAAGGCACAAGCTATGAATTGGCCTCAGAAGAACCCAGTGAAAGTGGCCTTAGCACTGAATCCATTGCGGAGGCCACGGCCAAACCGAAGGCGCAAGCAGCTGTCAGCGGGATTCGGCCAGCCACTCCGGCACCCGAGGTGAAACCCAAACTCGGCATAGTTGGTTGGTTAAAGACACTTTTTGGCCTAACAGATAAGCCAACCAAATCGAAGAATCGTGCTTCGGCCAAAAGCTCGAGGGATCCGTCTGATCGCAGAAAAGACAGACCGCAATCCGACCGTGATCCGAAAAGGTCAACTAGGGGCAAGAAGAGCGCCAAGAAAAAATCCAGTACAAACAAGGCCTCTGGCTCACAGCGTCAAGACGATCGCCAAAGATTGAACACCCCAGAGTTAGCCACAGATGCAGACGGCAGCAGCAAGAAAAAGCGGCGCAGACGGGGCGGAAAGAAACGGCGGCAGAAGTCAGACACGCCAGCGGCTTCTTCAGCCACGCAGACTCAAGGAGCGTTAGCCCTCTCTGACTCTCCTCAGCCAACAATAGAGGCGCCGGCTGCAATGCAACAATCGGCGACTCCACAGGCTGTTGCGACGACCCAGACCAGCCCAAAACCAGTTATGGGTGACGACGGACTTTATCGTATTCCCAAGCCAGAGCCCAAGCCAGAGCCCAAGCCAGAGCCCAAGCCAGAGCCCAAGCCAGAGCCTAAGCCAGAGCCTAAGCCAGAGCCT
>CAYWVH010000002.1:36256-72091 GCA_964461845.1 uncultured Wenzhouxiangella sp. | reverse complement strand
AAGCCAGAGCCTAAGCCAGAGCCTAAGCCAGAGCCTTAAAAGAGAGTGCTTTGCATTTGGGGCTGGTCAAGCTCGACCACCCCAAACTGCAACGCCAGCTTTAGCAACGCTACTTCCGTGTCGACACTGAGCTTGTCGTAAATGCGATATTTGTAGGTCGCAACCGTTTTAGGGCTCACGCTGAGTTGTTTCGCGATCGCTGGCATGCGCCGACCCTCTATCAGAGACATAGCGACTTCCATCTCGCGGGTTGTCAGCACCTCAAATGGAGAGGCGGCCTGACTTGGAAGTAGCGATAACGCCAAAAACTCAGCAATGTCTGGGCTGATTGCATGTTCTCGTCTCGCCACCTTAAATATCGATTCATGCAGCTGGCGCGCCTCGCAGCGCGTACTGATGAGCCCCGTAAGACCCAGCTCGATTAATCGACTGAAGGCTGGATGGTTACTACGATTTGCAAGACCCAAGATACCCACATCGGGGCAACTCTTGTGAAGGCGATCAATCATCCTGATCGCTAACGACAGAGACTTATTGAAACTCAACACCACGGCTGAAGGCTGCATGACCTGCAAGCTTCTTATGGTGGCGGCGTCATATCCCCCCTCATGAACGACCTTTAGCTTTAGACTCTCTTCTATCAGCCTAACCAAAGCCTGTCTCATCAAAACACTTTCTTCAACAACAATTACTCTAAGCATTGAGTCTCCTCCTAAACACAACCCAAGCTTATCGGCCCAGTAAAGCCATTCCTGATATGCTGACATTGTTTAACAATCGCATCAGTGGGCGCCATGCCACCGCATGATGTTGACGTTTTCTCGCTACAATGGGCGACGATAAAACAAAGGGCCCGGGAGACCACCATGAATAAGCATTATCGGATGAGCATCGCACTCTTAACACTTTTGTTATTCACAAGCGCCACTCATGCCCAACAGAGCTTTCGAACCGAATACCTGACCCTCGGTGTGGAGCAAGTGGCTTCTGGCTTGGAGCATCCTTGGTCCTTGGCAGTTCTGAGCGATGGCTCAATGCTGGTCACTGAGCGAGGTGGGACTCTAAACTTTGTGACACAGGAGGGAGATATTCAGCCCATTAATGGCACACCTGTGGTCAGTGCGATCAATCAAGGCGGCTTATTAGAGGTGCTCCCTCACCCTGATTTCCAAGACAATCGAATCTTGTATCTCACCTACTCCAAGGAAGACCCAACGACGCCTGGTCAAACGGCCACAGCACTGGCTCGCGGTTACCTCATCAATGGTGAACTCATCGCGGTTGAAGACTTGTTTATTCAGGACCGATACAGCGCACCAGGGCGCCACTATGGATCAAAATTGGCGTGGTTGCCGGATAACACCCTACTTATGAGCATTGGCGACCGCGGTCGCGAGCCACCCAGAGCGCAGGATCCAAATGACCACGCGGGCAAACTCCTTCGCCTCACTCAGCTGGGCCAAGCCCCTAAAGACAACCCTTTCGTCGATCAACCCAATGCCAAGCCTGAGGTGTTCTCTTTGGGCAACCGCAACATTCAGGGCCTCATGGTTGATCCTGACACTGGTGAGATTTGGGCCACCGAACACGGGCCACGCGGGGGTGACGAACTAAACTTAATTCGCCCCGGCGCAAACTATGGTTGGCCAGTTGTGTCCTTGGGGCGTGACTACCGCACCGAGGAGCAATTTGCAGAAGGCCGAAGAAGCCATCCAGACATGATTGACCCAATGATTGACTGGACCCCTGGCATCGCGCCCTCAGGTTTGGTGAAGCTAGACCACGAATCATGGGGGCGCTGGCAAGGCAATTTCTTGGCAGGCGGCTTGCGTACAGAGCAGCTAAGACGGATCGTCTTTGAGAACGGCGTTGTGGTCCATCAAGAAGAGATTCTCCGCGGCGAACTCGGCAGAATACGAGATGTCAGGACGGGCCCAGATGGCCATGTGTATGTCATTACCGATGCCGCAGAGGGTGCAATCTTTAAGATCTATCCTCTGAATTAATTCGATGGCCGATCGTCTGCCCATTGTGGTACTCACGGGTGGCATTGCCAGTGGCAAGAGTGCCGTTGCCAATAAGCTGGCCGAGCTTGGCGCTGCCATCGTTGATACTGATGAGCTCGCCCGAGCGGTGACACAACCTGGCCAACCGGGCTACGAGGCCATTGTCAAACACTGGGGGGAAGATATCCTGATCGCCTCCGGCGAGGAAGCTGGCACGCTGGATCGTCGACAACTGCGTGCTCAGATTTTTGCTCATCCGACGGACAAGGCTGTTCTCGAGTCGATGCTCCATCCTTTGATCATGTCAAAGGTTGAAGAGGAGATCACGAACCTATCGATGGATTCAACTTATCCCTACGCTGTTGTTGTGATTCCACTCTATGTTGAAACAGGGGCCACCTTGAGTGCGGATGCCGTTGTGGTTGTGGATGCACCCAAGCAGGTGCAATTAGAGCGTTTAATCAAGCGCGATGGAATTGACCAAGCGCTGGCAGAACGCATGATCCAAGCTCAGGCCACGCGCGAAGCACGCAGGCACGTGGCAACCCATCTGATCTTGAATGACAAAGACCCAGAGCGTCTGGAGCAATCCGTCAGCAAGCTTCATAAAGCGCTGATAAACCAATTCTCAATGACTTAAGCCTCAATCACGCCTGGGCAAAATCATCATGCTCAGTTTCGCCCATGCGACTTGGTGACCTGCTTCGTTGCGGATATGAATATCCCAAAGATGCGTGCTTTTTCCCTGATGTATCAGTTCAGCCCGAGCTGTAATCTCACCGTCTCGAACAGAGCGAATGTGATTGATGGACAACTCTAAGCCCACGGGGTAATGCGTCTTGAGATCGACCAACAAAGCAGATGCGGCACTGCCCACCGATTCAGCCAAGGCAGCGGTAGCGCCCCCATGCAAGATCCCCATGGGCTGGTGCACATTGGGCCCGACGGGCATGCTGGCTTCGAGATAGCCCTCACCCACATCGGTATAGCGCATGCCCAAAGTCTCCATCAGCGTGGAGGCAGAGCTGGCATTGAGGCGCGCTAAGCGCGCCTCTTTGTTCGATACCGCATCAACCGGCTCACTCATCAGATGAAGTCTCTAGCTGATAATCCAACGCGTAAGGCGGTGGCTCGCCACCTGGACCTTTGAGATAGTGATCCATCCAACGCATCAACCTTAAGCTGTAGTCCCAGCGAGAGGCTGCTCGTTGATTGCCATGGCCCTCACCGGGGTACAAAACCAGCCTTACAGGTGGTGGGTCATCCTGTAAAACAAGATAGCGATACAAGATGCGAGACTGCGTGGGATCGACGCGGGGGTCTGCTGCACCATGCATAATCAAAATCGGCGTCTTGGCTTGATCCGCATAATAAATGGGGCTGGCCTTTCGATATAAATCCCAATCCTCCCAGGGCCAGGTTCGGTAATGCACAAGATAGAGTTCTTGGGCGATATCCGATGTCCCCAACATGGCAATCTTGTCTGACAGGCCCACATTCATGACCGCAGCCGCAAATCTGTCTGAATAATAGGTCGCCCCCCAAGCTGTGGCATAGCCACCGTAAGACCCGCCCGTGATCCCGACGCGATCTCGATCCACCAGGCCTTCATTAATGAGGTGATCTACGCCATCAATCAGATCACTGAACTCCTCGGCAGCTGGGCGCCCTTGAGAACTCAACGTGAATTCCACGCCCCGACCGGTACTGCCTCGGTAATTGGGATAAAAAGTAAAGTAACCCTCCGCCGCCGCAACTTGGCCAGGCAATGCATAGCTTGTGATCCACCCATTGGAATAATGCGCCTCTGGTCCACCGTGCACGGCCAGAATCAATGGATAGCGCTCACCGTCTTGATAATCAAGGGGCCAAATTAACAAACCCTCAAGCATCAAACCATCTTCGGCTTCATACCGAACCACGCTTTGCTTCGCCATGGAGACATTGGCCAACCAAGGGTTGCTGTCCGTAAGACGCTCAACACCACCGTCATCCACAAATCGAAACAGTTCTCTTGGATGTACTGGGCTAGACGCGCTCAATACAATCGAGTCATCACCGGCGACGCTCAAACCCTCGAACACCAACGCATCGAATCTGGCCAGAGTCCGCTCGCCACTGCCGTCTGGAGAGATCTCACCCAAGCGCGTTGTCACTCCTTCATAACTGACAAAGGAGATGACATCACCTCGCCATGCCATATGCCAGACATGCCCCTCAAGACCTGGCATTAATTCCTGATACTCACCGCCACTGGCCGAGGCCACCATCAGTCGACCCTCCCTTGGGTCGCGCACCATGGTCGTACCAATGAACGCCAAGGTATCGCCCGCTGAACTCCACGCCATCTGCCCCAGTTTTCCTGGGTTATCTACGCGTCCTATCACCTCTCCTGTTGGGGTGATCAACCGGATGCGCTGGAACATCAGTGTGTCGTCGACCAACTGTCTGGGTGTCACAGCAATGGCCAGACGATCGCCTGTAGGTGACCATTGCACCTGTTGGACTGAACCCTCGACCTCTACTGGCGTGCTTTGCCCGCCGATCTCATGAATCACCAATTGATTCGCGCGCCACTCTTCTTCGAAGATGATTTGGCTAAACCCTTTTTCTTTCTCAGCTTTCCGTTCATCAGATTCTGGGGGTGCAACAATCAATGCCACTGAGGCCCCATCTGGTGAAAAGCTGTAACTGCGAATATTGCCCTTGGCTTTCGCCAGAGACCTTGCCTCACCACCTTTGAGTGGGATGCCGTAGAGCTGAGTGTAATCATCGCCTTCTCGTTTTGACAAAAACACAATCAACTCACCAGCACGGTCCCATCCGATTGATGAGACATTGACCTCGCCCGACACGAAAGCCCGATCCTCGCCACTGGCATGGATGACATGAAGCTCGCTCCATGAGGGCCCATCCTTCCCTTGACCAACCTGGCGGGGCACAATCTTTGTATATGCCACTGTTTGGCCATCTGGGCTCAGCGCAATTTGGCCCACCTGACTCAAGCGAGCAATATCGTGCAAGCTCATGCCGTTGGCCAACAATTGGCCAGGAGCCATTACGGCCAAAATCAGGGCCAGAGACATTAACCGGCCGAAAAATTTCATGGTCATGGCAGTATTTCCTTGTGAGTTGTCCTAGACTGATTCTAACCGCGGACGATGTCTGATGGGCGTTTCGAAGGCCAGCCGCTGAAAATGTTGGACGGGGACATGCTTTTGGCGGTGAGACAGACCCCAAACTCAGTAAAACCCTGTAATAATAGAACCCTCACTCATCTCAAGGTCTAGGCGATGGCCCTGTCTCTGGCAAAAGATAAGATAAAGTTCTTATTACTTGAAGGTGTTCACCCAGACGCAGAAACCATTCTCAACCACGCAGGCTATACCAACATAGAACGACTGGACTCTGCCATTGGCCAGAGTGATCTGAGTTCAGTGATCAGTGATGTCCATTTTCTTGGGATCCGCTCACGAACCGAGGTTGACCCCCAGGTGCTCGAGAGCGCAAAAAAATTGGTGGGCATTGGTTGCTTTTGTATCGGCACCGACCAAGTTGATCTCAAGGAGGCCGCCAAGCTCGGCATTCCTGTGTTCAACGCACCTTATGCCAACACACGTTCGGTGGCAGAACTGGTGCTCGCCGAGATCATCATGCTCATGCGCGGGATCCCTGCCAGAAACGCTGCAGCCCACCGTGGTCAATGGCTAAAACACGCCCAGGGCGCTCACGAAGTCAGGGGTAAAACGCTGGGCATCATCGGGTACGGCCACATAGGCTCGCAACTGGGCATTCTGGCTGAGGGCCTTGGAATGCGAGTGATTTACCATGACATCATCTCAAAGCTGCCGCTGGGCAACGCGATGCCCGCTGCTTCATTGGATGGCCTTTTGAATGCCAGCCATGTGGTCAGCCTGCATGTCCCCGATACAAAAGAAACCGAGGGAATGATAGGCTCATCTGAGTTTAAAAAAATGATGGAAGGCGTGCATCTGATCAATGCCTCGCGGGGCAGAGTCGTTGATATTGACGCACTCAAACACGCATTGATCTCTGGCCATGTGGCCTCCGCTGCACTGGATGTTTTTCCCAAAGAACCCAAAGCCAAAGACCAGCCTTTTGAAAGCCCACTGTGCGGGATGGATAATGTGCTCTTGACCCCTCACATCGGAGGGAGCACGCAAGAAGCGCAGGCGAACATCGCAAGAGATGTGATAGAGAAACTCATCCGTTATTCAGACAATGGCTCAACCATGGGTGCGGTCAATTTTCCTGAGGTCGCCCTACCCGATCACGCCGGTACCAGACGCATCATGCACATTCATAAAAACGAACCGGGCATCTTAAATGCGATCAACGCCGCCGTCTCCAGTGAATCAATCAACATCGCAGCTCAGTATCTGCAAACCCAGTCAGACATCGGCTATGTGGTGATGGATGTAGAAACCAGTGAACCCGAGCCCCTGGTTCAAGCACTAGGCAACATTTCTGGGACCATAAAGACCCGCACATTGTATTGATCAGAGAACATGCCAGCTGGCGCCTTCAGTTTGCATAGATTTGAAACCATAAGACTTTCCTCATATACTCGGCCTAGGAGTCCGTTTCAATCCGTTTAAGCGGGAGAGTCAGAATGAGTCAGAAAAAGAACATCCGTTCCAAGTCAGTCAGCCGTCGACGTTTCCTTCAAGCCACAGGTCTAGGTGTCGCAGCATCCGCGAGCCCCATGCTGGTGGCGGGCAACCAAGCCCACGCAGCCAGCGTTAAAACCAATGCCCATATCGTGATTGTCGGTGCTGGTGCTGCGGGTTTAGATGCGGCCAATCGCCTCTCATCGCAATTGGATGGTGCCAAGATCACCATCATCGATTCGCGCACACAACATATCTACCAGCCAGGGCTGACCTTGGTTGCGACCGGGATATGGGCGCCCACGAAAGTGATGGATCAAAACGCCCGCTACATGCCGGATGGCGTGGAATGGGTGACTGCCAAAGTGGTTGAGTTTGATCCAGCCGCCAATGTGGTCGTGACCGACAATGGCCAAAGCATCGGCTACGATTATTTGATGGTCACCACTGGCCTTCAGGTGAATTACGCCTCAATCGAGGGGATGTCTCCCGAGCTGATCGGCCAGATGGGCATTGGCTGTGTATATGACAACCCAGATCACGCTGGCCGCACCTGGAACATGATCAATGAGTTCACAGACCGAGGCGGCGTTGGTGTATTTACCCGCCCGCCTGGCCCAGTGAAGTGCGCCGGCGCACCGCTCAAGGTCACCATGCTCACCGAAGACTTGTTTGAGAGAAAAGGCACTCGAGACAAGGCGCAGTTGTTTTACACCCCGCCAGCCAAAGGCTTGTTCTCTCAGCCAGACATCAACGAGTTTTTAAAAGAAGAACTGCCCAGCCGTGGGATCACCATCCAGTGGGATCACCCACTGATGGGCATTGAACCAGAACTTAAGCGGGCGACCTTCAGAACCCCTGAGGGCCCAAAAACCATGGATTATGATTTCATCCATGTGGTCCCACCCATGCAAGCCCCAGAGCCTTTGGCCAATTCCGAATTGCCTTGGCAAGAGGGCCCGTTTGCTGCCGGTAAATGGTTGGAGGTGGACAAATACACCTTACAACACCGTCGCTTTGGGAATGTATTTGGTTCCGGTGACTGCGTAGGTACTCCGATTGGCAAAACCGCCGCGAGTGTCAAAGCACAAGTACCGGTCGCTGTAGCCAATCTCGTGTCCCAGATCGCCGGCCGTGAGATGACTGCGCAATACAATGGCTATACTTCATGCCCACTGATCACTCGAAAAGGCCAAGGCATCTTGGTTGAGTTCAATTACGATCTGGACATGGTGCCCTCGTTTCCCTTCATTAACCCTTATGAGAAACATTGGTTCCCATGGATGCTCAAGGATCGGATGTTACACGCCGCCTACAACGCCATGTTACGTGGCCGTGTTTAATCTCTGAACCAGAACATTATTTCAGGAGTCAACTGTTATGGCCTTTTCACTTCTTGGTATTTTTTCTGTTCTGCTTGAGGCATTTCGACCCTTGGTGCCCTTTTTGATTGCTTGGATTGCGATCGATGGTGTGCTTGTGGTTTATGCGTTGCGACGAAATCAGTTTGCGCATCAACGCGCAAGACGCATGGCGCTTGTTGTTGGGATGCTCGCTATGATAGCCGCGTTTGTCTTCGGCCCAACACTCACCCAAGCCAGCTTTGCCAACTTCATTGCACTGATTGACTGGGTGTTGTTAGCAGCCATGGCGTTTGGCGTGGGCGTTCTTATTTTTGTTCTGACACTACCTGTGACAAGTTTGTTAAAATATTAGTGCTTTTTAATATTACTTTGTCATAGGAGCAGAACATTGAAATTTGGGCAATTAAAGCATCGTGGCATTGCCTCGGTCACTGCATTGTTATTCTCAGTTGCTGGCGAGGGTGCGTTCGCGCAGGATTCTGAGAGTGGCAGCGAACTGACCGTCCTACTGAGGCTGCAACCAGAGTTTGTCTACGTGGATGGTAGCGCAGCCGATGCCCGTGGTACGGATGGGTTTGATCTTACGGACGGATGGAGTGGCGGCAATCCCAATTCTGGAAACTGGGGTGGTCTGTTTATCGATGGGGCCCATCAGATATCCGATAACACCCGTTTCTTTGCCCGCTTCAGCTTGAACCTAGACAATGAAGGGCTCAAGGATGGCGATGCCCGCAATCGAGAGATATATGCAGGCATCGCCGGATCCTACGGTGAGGTTTTTGCTGGGCGCCTACAAAGCGCTTACAGGGTGGCTGGGCTAAGTTGGGATCCCATGGTGGCCTCTTTCCTCCAAGCGCGCGGCAATGGCGGTGTCTCCGGCGGCGCGTTCGGCCACGCTGGACTATTCGACCGATCGCTGGGCTATCGCCAATCACTTGGTATTTTTGATGTCCATGCCACACTGACATTGGATGACAACGTACTCAATGATCCCGGGTCAGACGATGACCATCTGATTGCCGCATCGGTGACCGCTCCTTTGGGACCCGTCCAATTGTTGGGCGCGTATATTGATGCCAGCGAGTACGAAGGTGGCCCCAAGGACCGTGATGCCATAAAGCTCGGTGCACGCTATAACCAGGATCAATGGTCAGCGGCCGTCATTTATGAATCGCGTGGTCAAGGCCTTGAAGGTGGCGACTTTGCGTTTTTCACCGGGACTTATCGTCAGGACAAGTGGCAATTCAATGCCAACCTTGGCTTTTTTGCTGACGATAATGATGTGAATGATGGCAGTTACTTTGCGTTGGGTGCGCGTTATCAGTTGCATAATTTGGTGAGCATCCATGGTGGGATTCGTCAGCTAGACCGCGATCTGACAGGGAAGGAGCGGATTGCCGGATTGGGCTTTCGCATACTTCTAAACTCGGGTAACCTATTGAAGTAGGCTATCCACATGAACCAGCGGGGTATGCGTTTTGGCACACAATGGATTTATCAGTGACTTGGCAAAACGCATCCCCTCTATTATGGCGCTGCTGTTGTTACTGAGTGCATGTGCCACCACGCCACCTAAACAGCAAGACAATATTTGCCAGATTTTTCGTCAATACCCCAATTGGTATGATCAGACACTGGATTCTGAGCGACGCTGGGGCACGCCCATCGCCATTCAAATGGCCATCGTTCAGCAAGAGTCCTCTTTCAGAGCGGCCGTTCGTCCAGAGCGTACGCGATTACTTGGCTTCATTCCGTGGCGACGCCCCTCCTCTGCCAAAGGCTATGCGCAAGCACAAGACCCCGCATGGCAAGACTATATGGATGCCACCGGTCAAATGATTGCCAGACGCTCTAGCTTCTCCGATGCGGTTGATTTTATCGGCTGGTATAACGATGTGAGCCATCGCCGGCTGAGGCTACGAAAAGATGACGCCTTTAACCTTTACCTTGCTTATCATGAAGGGCATTCTGGCTACCAAAGCGGTGCATGGCGCAGCAAAAATAGCCTCCAAGGCATTGCTCGGAAAGTGGAGCGACAAGCAGCGCAATACGACGCACAACTGCAAAGCTGTCGGGATGAGTTTCATTGCAGACGCTGGTATCAGGTCTGGCCGTTTTGTCGATAACCAGGGCTAAGCATCGTGTCTTGCCAGCGGCAAGGTCATGCACCGACAACCCCCACCGCCTCGGCTGAGCTCAGCACCGTCCATGGTGACAAGAACCCGATCGCTCTTCTTGATCACGTGCTCGTGAGTCATTACGCGCTGCGCTGAGACAATTTCAAATCCAGCCTCGGCCATGGACTCGATGGTGTGGATGTTGTGGGCGTAGCCCATCACTTGGCCAGGGCCAAATGCAAAAAAATTGGCACCACTGGCCCACTGCTCTCGTTCTTGGTGAAAGTGCTCTTTCCCACCGCACCAGATGGGCTCTAATTCGATATCGAGACTGGCTAGGGCCACCAAAACGTCAGCATGCTCTGTGATACCCATCATCTTGCAGCCATCCGCATCAAACCGACAATGATAAGCTCGGGAGGCATGGATGCCATTAACCATGGGCGGAAACACAACACAATGATGACGATCAACCAATGTAAACAACATGTCCAAATGAATACTGGCGCGTGTTTTGGGGATTTCCACGACCACAAAATGCCTCACCGGTCCCTGTGAAGCGATCGATTTCATCAGACCATCAATGGCACTGACAGAGGTTCTTTCGCTGTACCCAATCAACACCAAGTCTTCTCGGACAACCAATAGATCTCCGCCCTCGATGGTGAGGTCTGAATCGGTGTGTGCAGTGCCATCGAAGTAATAACCAGCGGCAATCATCTCATCGTGATGGTTAAAAATGGCCTTCAGAATGAGCGATTCCGCCACACGGGCTGGATACGCCATCGAACCAATGATCACCCGATCATTGAGACACATCGTGGCATCTCTTGTGAAAAAGGCATTTGGCAAAGGCGGCAAGGCATAGGGCGATGGGTCCAAGAACCGCTCAAGACTGAGTGCCACCTTCGGTGTTCCCTCGATCAGCTGGGCCGCAAGCGCTTGGGCAGGCGCATCCAAAAGACGATCGAGGTGCTCCGGGCATCGATAGAGTTTTACGAACTCTCGAAGCAAGGCTTCTTTAATGGGTTCTTTCAGCAAGACATCCGCGAGCAATGTTTTAAGCTCATAAACGTTTGCCACAGTCTCCAAAACACCTTTGAGCTGGGCATGCTCTTTAGAGGCCAAAGGTAGGTTCAAAATATCGTCGTAGAGAACATCCGCTGCTGTGGCCGGCGTCATGTTCTCAATCTCAGCACCTGGCGTGTGTACCAGCACAGCATCAAGTTTCCCAACCTCAGAGTTCACCCTGATTTGCATCGTCTAAAACCTAACCTTCTGTATCTGAGCACCATCATACCCGAGCCTTAGAACACCAGCCAGCTTCACTCAATCGCCAGCAGCAGAGATAATCTGCAATGGATCTGCCCCTCTCAAAATTCCTCAACCAATAGTATGCCCAACACCTTGCAGGAGAGAGCGGAAGACAGGGAAGATTAACCTGACTGGCATGGTAAGCCGGATGGCTCTGTCGCGGAAGCAGACACACGCTGGTGAGCCTGCGGCTTTGCTTAGTGATTATTTAGTCACTGGTGCCCGGGGCCGGAATCGAACCGGCACGAAGTTTCCTTCGAGGGATTTTAAGTCCCTTGCGTCTACCAGTTCCGCCACCCGGGCCAATTGATTGGGTGTGGAGGCTAGACCCGGAATCGAACCGGGGTACACGGCTTTGCAGGCCGCTGCATCACCACTCTGCCATCTAGCCTTTGGTGAACCACGCTATTGTACCCCATAGCCCCTTGAAACGACATACGAACTCGTTTCAGGCATAAAAAAACCCCAGCAAACGCTGAGGCTTCATCGAATTTGGAGCGGGAAACGAGACTCGAACTCGCGACCCCAACCTTGGCAAGGTTGTGCTCTACCAACTGAGCTATTCCCGCAGGGTGCTGGAACATCTTCCAGCCCTACATTTTAACCTCAAAGCGAGTTGTGTCAATACCGAAACACCCCAAAAAAAGCCAATAATCAGGCCTTGGGCACGGATTCACCCTGAAGGCATTCAACTGCATGCCCCGCCAAGCTCGCACCCGCTTCACGCATGGTCAGATAAGCCCGATCAGCACCCGCTTGCCGAATTAAATCCGCCTGATCTTCATACAATACGTGAGTGACGATGGCACCAACAAAACCGCGTTCTCTTAACTTGCGTGTCGCCAGTAGCTTCGCTTCCATGTTGTCCACTGCAAGAATGGCCACCTTCAAAGCATCAAGGCGCACTGAGGACCAAAAATCGGCGTCTTCCGCGTCTGCAAGCACGGCATCCCGCCCGCTTTGCTGATGTGCTTCCACTCGATATGGGTCGGAATCAATGCCGACAATGCTTGGCATCGCCCCCTGCAAAGCATCATAAGCTGCGGTCCCAGTCCGCCCCATGCCGAAAATCCATGCCTCTGTTTGTGATAAATCCGGCGGCATTTCATCAGGATGCAGTCGTTGACTCTGCAACGGGCATAAAAACCGCTCCAAGCGCTCAAATAGTCGGTGAGCAGCTCGGTTCAATGGAGCAGATACCGCAAAAGACAAAGCAACAGTCAGCGCCAAAGGCACCAACCAGTCGCTCAGCATGGGCACCCCTGCAGCGACGATCAATCCAAACTCACTATAAGCCGTCAAGCTAAGAGCAGCCAAAAAGGCGTTTCTTGCCCGCAGACCAAACAGCACCAAAATACCAAAGAACAACATGCCCTTTAGAGGCAACAAAGCGACCAGGCTCACAGCGAATACCCAGTCTGACCAAGTCGGCAGACCAGACATGCCAATCTGCAAAAAGAATCCCACCAAAAAGAGCTCTTTGAGCCCCCAGAGCGCACGAGACACCTCTCCTGCGCGTTCATGATTGGCCAGCAACAAGCCCATCACCAAGGCACCGAGCTCAGAAGATAGGCCCAGCAGCGTAAAACCCACGCCACCAATGACCAAAGCAAGCAACATGCCCATCAGCACCAACAACTCGTCATGCCCACTCATGTCAAGCAAGCGATGGAGCCATGGCCTCAACAGCGGCAATATGAAAATCAACAGTGCCCATAGGGAAGGCTCCTTCCCGCCCCAGACACTGAGCGCCAACAGTGCCAATAAGTCTTGGATGATCAAAATACCGATTGCTGAACGGCCGTGAAAGGCGGTCAGCTCTCGCTTCCCTTCTAGGATTTTGGCTGCCAATACGGTCGAAGAAAATGCCAATGCAATACCCAACAACGCTGACCGCATGGGATCCAAACCAAGCAAGAAATAGAAGGCCGGCATAAACAGCCCGACAGAGATCGTAAAATGAATGAGCCCGGATCCCACCACATGTCGCTGCGTAACCTGACCGAGCTTGAGTTTCAAACCAACGGTAAACAGCAGCAGGAGCACACCCCAGTGCGCGACATAATGAAGCACCTCACCAGTAAAGGCTGGCAACAGGCCAAAACGCTGGCCAACATAATTAAGCACAAAGCCCGCAATTAAAAACCCAACCAATGGAGGAAGGCCCAATCCTCGTACGGCAAGACCAAAAACAAAGGCAAGCCCAATGGAGAAAGCTTCTAACATGGCGAAAACGTCTCCCGACCGTCTGTATCTCAAAAAGCCATTGTAAGGCAGGGCGGCCGACAAACCCATAAGTTGGCCTGATCGTCGCCGAGCCTATCACTCAAGGCCGCAATCTCGTACACTAAACCTGTTTGTTTTAAACGAAAGGCCAGTACGATGACTCAGTTGAGCATTGTCATTCCCACGCTCAACGAGGCCGATAACATTGGCCGGCTCATGGCCGGCCTAAAAGCCGCTCTCGCTTCCCCTGCTCTTTCAAATCTCACAGCAGAAATCATCATTGTTGACGATCAGTCTGTCGATGACACGGTGGCAATAGCGAGGGACTGGCAGCAACAACTGCCCGTGGCTGTCATCCAAAGAACGGGGCCGGCTGATTTATCGGCCTCCGTGTTAGAGGGCGCCTCTTACGCACAAGGACAGTGGGTGGTTGTCATGGATGCAGATGGCTCCCACCCCACAAGCGCCCTGCCCGATCTGCTTGAGCCATTGATGAATAAAAGCGCCGATGTTGTGATCGGTTCTCGGCACATAAAAGGTGGAGTAACAGTCCATTGGCCATGGCATCGCCACCTGACCTCCCGCCTGGCCACGTTGCTGGCGTGGCCATTTACCGAAATCAAGGACCCGATGGCGGGTTTTTTTGCTACCACTCGCGATCGTCTAGACAATCTTTCTCGTGGTGCCGCGGGTTACAAAATCCTGTTGGAGCTTTTGGTTCGCGGCGGTGATGAGATCCGAGTGAAAGAAATTCCGATCAGATTCGAAGACCGAAGTGCCGGGCAATCGAAGCTCAGCACCAGCCAACAGCGAACCTACCTTCGTCGATTAATGAACCTGGGTGGTGGTCGTGTCACCCGACAGACAGCTGCGCGCTTTTTTGGTGTCGGGCTTTTGGGTATGGCGGTGGACTTATCGCTGTTCGTCTTTTTGATGTGGGCGTTCTCAAAGCTCGATCTGGCTCACATGCTGAGTTTTGCGGCTGCCACCTTGGTCAATTTCACTCTGAACTACCACTGGAGCTTTAGGGGCGATTCGCATACTCAAGACGGGCCATTCAAACGCTATCTCAGATTTCTGGTTGTGGCCATTCTAGCCATGCTCATGCGCGGTGGTGTGCTGGTGTTGTTAGTGACCACCCTGTCCTGGCCACCCTTACTCGCCATTTTTCCAGCGATCGCCGCAACAGCTTTGATTAATTACTTGGGCAGTGCATTCTACGTATTTTCGACCACCGAATCTGGTGTGATCACACGGGTGCGATGGCATTTGGCGGCACTTGGGCTGTTTGCATTTGTTTTTGGCTTGCGCTTGTTGTATCTGCCACACCTGCCCCTGATACCAGATGAGATGTACTACTGGGTGTATACGCAACACTTGGCTCTGTCTTATCTCGATCATCCCCCGTTAACCGCATGGCTCATCGCTCTATCTACCCATTTATTCGGGGATGGTGTGTTTGGAGTGCGAGCCATGCTGATCCCTCTGGTTCTTTTGGGTGCTTTCTATTTCTATCGTTACGGCTCAACGATGGGAGGTCGCACAGTGGGTCTATTGACCATGCTGGCGTTGGTGGCGCTGCCCTTCTTCTTCTTAAGCGGCCTGCTGATGACACCCGATGCCCCGATGATTGTTGCTTGGGCAGCCAGCTTGTATTACATGAAAAGGCTTTTGGTAGACCAGCACCCCAATGCTTTTCTTGGGCTTGGCATCGCAATGGGTTTGGGCTTGCTTGCCAAATACACCATTGCTTTATTGGCGCTTGGAGGCCTGATCTTTATGCTCGTTGACCCCAAGGCCCGGGCATGGTTTAAAAAACCGCACCTGTATTTGGCCATCCTGATTGCTGCGGCCATTTTCTCACCCGTTTTGATCTGGAACAGCCTGCATGACTGGGCCTCATTCGGGTTTCAATTCACACGCCGACTCAACGAAAACCCCGACTTCTCCACCCATCTAATTGGGATTTATGCTTTCGTGTTGCTCTCTCCAGTCTTTGCCTTGGCTGCCATTTATGCTTTTGTCCGACCATCACAAATGATGGGATCAACCGACCGTAACCGTCTATTTATGCTGGTCATGACGGGCATTCCCTTGCTCATCTTTGCCCTCTATGGCCTGTTCTCGGTGACCAAGTTTCACTGGACGCCGCCTGCGTGGATTGCCATCATCCCACTGGTGATGTCGTTATTGATGGGCGATCACTTGAAAAATGGGCGTTGCCTTGGTCGATTCCATCGAATCTTGATGAGGACCTGGGCGCCGTCATTGCTGGCCCTGGTGATTGGCTATGGAACGCTTTTGCACTATTTGACGCTTGGGCTACCGGGCACCACCAGAACCGATTTTGGCACAGGCTATCTCCATTGGCCCACCATCACAAGGACGGTAGAGGCGTTGGCGGACACCCTGGCACAGCAAGAAGGCAGCTATCCCATCGTGGCGGCCACCGACAAATGGGGCATGGCTGCTGCACTGAGCTTCCATGGGTCTGACCCACTGAGGAATCGGGTCACAGCCCAAAACCTGATTGGGATGTCAGGCTCCATGTGGGGCTTTTGGTTCGACGCCCAGCAAGCCAGCGACCAGCCCATCTTGCTGGTCCACCACAAAAAAGAGCTCATTGATGAAGCCTGGATCGAGCAAGCGCTGTTGGGCGTGGGGCCACTTCAAACCGTCAAGATCGAGACAAAAGGCGCTGCCCCAACCACCCTTTATTACAGAACCGCTCGGGGATTTCGGCCAGAACAGCTAAGAACACCCTCACAAGTTCCCCCAAAACCCTAAGTTCGACGCTCGCACAAGCCTGTGGCCTGGGCCATTCTGTGGCACAATAACGCGGTTTTAACGCAATTGGACTTTACAGGAAATCTATGGCAAAAGACGATCATATTGAAATGGAAGGCAAGGTACTTGATTCTTTGCCGAATACCATGTTTCGAGTTGAGCTAGATAACGGGCACATCATCACAGCCCATATCTCAGGTCGCATGAGAAAAAACTACATTCGCATTCTTACAGGCGACCGAGTCAAAGTGGAAATGACTCCATACGACTTGACCAAGGGTCGAATCACCTATCGCATGAAGTAAGGCAGCTGCTGTCGTGCTGCTGCCATCAATCGCTTAAGTCATCTTGGTCGTCAGCCTGTTTGGCGCTCTCCACCAAAGCTGGAGCCTCTTGGTCAGATCGGGTCTCTTCGGACTCACCCGGTGTGACAACCACATGAAGTTCTTTCTCGCTGTCGCCTGTTGTCACCAGCACACTGCCCCCGTGCTCTGACAGCTCACCAAACAGCAAAGCATCGGCCAATGGGCGTTTGATCTTATCTTGGATCACTCTTTTCATCGGACGAGCACCCATTTCTGGGTCAAAGCCCATCTCAGCCAAGCGAGCTCTGGCTTTGTCAGACACTTCCAGGGTGACGCCTTTATCTGCCAACTGATTCTCGAGCTCCATGACAAATTTATCCACCACCTTCAAGATCACCTCAATAGAGAGCCCGCTGAACTCTATGATGGCATCTAGGCGATTTCTAAATTCCGGTGAGAACTGGCGCCGAATCGCCTCCAAAGACTCCGTGCCCTGACTTTGTCCAGACTTAAATCCGATGCTGCGCTTGGCGGCCTGTGCAGCCCCAGCATTTGTCGTCATCACCAAGATCACGTTTCGAAAATCGGCAGTGCGGCCGTTTGAATCCGTGAGGGTTCCATGGTCCATGACCTGCAACAAAATGTTGTAGATATCAGGATGCGCTTTTTCAATTTCATCCAACAACAGAACACAATGCGGATGCTGAGTGACGGCTTCTGTCAGCAAGCCACCTCGGTCGAAGCCCACATAGCCAGGGGGGGAGCCCACCAAACGTGAGACCGTGTGCGCCTCCATGTACTCCGACATGTCAAAGCGAATCAACTCAACGCCCAATGTCAGCGCCAATTGTCGAGTGACCTCTGTTTTACCCACCCCCGTTGGGCCAGCGAACAAAAAGCTACCAATGGGCCGGTCTTTGTCACCCAGCCCAGACCGTGACATTTTGATGGCAGAGGCCAAGGTCTCGATGGCCTCGTCTTGACCAAACACCACCATCCCCAGATCGCGATCGAGGGTCTTTAAGGCATCTTTGTCTGAGCGACTGACCTGCCGTGACGGAATCCGCGCCATTTTGGCGATCACCTGCTCAACGTGTGCTTCGGAGATCTCCTCTGAGCGCTCATCTTTGGGTTTCAACCACTCTTTTGCCCCCGCCTCATCGATGACATCGATGGCCTTATCAGGCAATTTGCGGTCGGTGATGTGACGTGCTGACAACTCAACCGCCGCTTTGATCGCCTCGTGGCTGTATCGCACCCCATGATGCGCCTCAAACCGGTGCTTTAAGCCATGCAAAATCTCAATGGCATCAGCGACAGAGGGCTCTTCTATATTGATTTTCTGAAAACGCCGAGCCAATGCGCGATCACGCTCAAAAATGGCACGGTACTCTTCAAAGGTGGTTGAGCCTATGCATCGAAGCTCACCATTGGACAACGCGGGCTTAATCAGGTTGGAGGCGTCCATCACAGCGCCCGAGGCAGACCCTGCGCCGATCACCGAGTGGATTTCATCGATGAATAAAATGGCGTTGTCTCGCTTTTTGATCTCATTCAAAACGCCCTTCATGCGCTTCTCGAAATCACCGCGGTACTTGGTCCCCGCGATCATGGCGCCTAAGTCCAACGACCACAGCTGGGCATCTTTTAGAACATCTGGCACCTCGCCATTGACCACTCGAACGGCCAAGCCTTCGGCCAGCGCGGTTTTACCCACACCAGAATCCCCGACAAAGAGTGGATTGTTTTTCCTGCGGCGACACAACACTTGAATGGTGCGCTCGACTTCGTCGTGCCGCCCCACCAAAGGATCGATGCGGTCTTCTTTGGCACGTGCATTTAAATCGACCGCATAGGTCTCTAGGTAGCTGTTATTCACCAGCTGAGCTTCGGCACGGGAGGGGCGGACTGAACGAGGCTCCTCGTCTTGGCTGGGCGCATCTTTCCCCTCAGGTTTGGCACCATGCGAGATGTAGTTCACCACATCCAAGCGGCTGATCCCTTGTTTGCCCAATGCATAAACGGCATGTGAGTCTTTTTCGGCGAAGATGGCCACCAATACATTCGCGCCCAAGACCTCTGAGCGCTCCGCCGACTGGACGTGATACAACGCCCGCTGCAAAACCCGCTGAAAACCCACAGTGGGCTGGGTGTCCCTTTGATCTTCTTTGGGCAACACCGGCGTGGTCTCGTCGATCAACGCACTCAACTCAAAACCCAGCGCGGTTAAATCAGCAGACAGCGCGAGCAAAACCTCTTTGGCTGAAGGGTTATCCAGCAAAGCGATCAATAAGTGCTCGACGGTGAGGAATTCATGCCGGCGGCTACGTGCGGCGTGATAGGCCTTTGAAATGGCGGTTTCTAGATCTTTGGAAAACATGCACTACTCCTCCGCTGGCTCGAGTGTGGATTGCAGGGGATGTTCATTTTCACGGGCAAATTCGTTGACCATGGCGACCTTGGTCTCGGCAATCTCATAACTGAACACGCCTGCAATGCCTCGGCCTCGGGTGTGGACATGCAGCATCACCGCAGTGGCCTCATCCTCGCTCATGCCGAAAAAGCGCTGTAACACCGCCACAACGAAGCCCATTGGCGTGTAGTCATCATTGAGAATGATCACGCGATACAGCGGGGGTCTTTTGAGATCTGGCTGGCTCTCCTCGAGCACCAGCCCTTCATCGGCCCCCAGGTTAGGGTTTTCCGAAGACGAATTATGATCATTGCTCATGTTTTCTCACCCAACCACCGAACGGCCACAACCTTAAGATTGTGGCACATCGGGCAAGAATTCAAGTGATGATCAGGATTTAAACTGATCTTCCTCGGTAGACCCCCTCAAGGCACTCAGGGACGATTGCCCAGCGCTGACCACTTGGGTGATTTGATCAAAGTAACCCGTGCCCACTTCGCGCTGATGGCGGGTGGCCGTGTAACCCTGTACTTCAGCTGCAAACTCAGCCTCCTGAAGCTCCACATAAGCACTCATTTGACGTGCCTTATACCCCAGGGCCAGCTGGAACATGGAGTGATTGAGCGCATGAAAACCTGCCAAGGTAATGAACTGGAACTTGTAGCCCATGGCACCCAGCTCGTTTTGGAATTTTGCAATCTCAACATCGCTGAGATTTTTCTTCCAATTAAAACTGGGCGAGCAGTTATACGCCAGCATCTTATTGGGATATTGAGCCCTGATGGCCTCTGCAAAGGTTTTGGCGTGCGCCATATCCGGTGTGGCAGTTTCACACCAAATCAAATCGGCCACCGGCGCATAGGCAAGCCCTCGGGCGATGGCCTGTTCGAGGCCGGCATTGACCCGATGGAAGCCCTCCACCGTCCGCTCACCGGTTAAAAATGGCTGATCGCGCTCATCCACATCTGAGGTCAACAGATCAGCGGCCATGGCATCGGTTCGGGCCACAATGATCGTGGGCACACCACAGATATCTGCTGCCAGCCGAGCCGCGATCAGTTTTTGAACCGCTTCTTGGGTCGGCACCAAGACCTTGCCCCCCATATGCCCACATTTCTTGGCAGAGGCCAACTGGTCTTCAAAATGAACTCCGGCAGCACCTGCTTGAATCATGTCCTTCATCAGCTCATGGGCGTTCAATACACCCCCAAACCCCGCCTCAGCATCGGCCACAATGGGCGCAAACCAGTCGATGTTGCCCTGGCCTTCGGAGGATTGGATTTGGTCTTGACGCATCAAGGCGTTGTTAATCCTCCGAACCACGGAGGGAACCGAATCTGCTGGGTACAAAGACTGGTCAGGGTACATTTGACCCGCCAAGTTGGCATCCGCCGCCACTTGCCAGCCGGACAAATAGATCGCCTCCAATCCAGCGCGGACCTGCTGCATGGCTTGATTGCCCGTCAGCGCGCCTAGGGCATTGACATAGGGCCTATCGTGCATCAACTGCCACAACCTCTCAGCACCCCGTTTGGCCAAGGTGTACTCGATGGTCAGGCTGCCCCGAAGCCTCATGACCTCCGCCCCATCATATGGGCGCTCTACCCCTGCCCAACGAGGATTTTCCAGCCAGTCTTTTTCCATTCCAATGATGGTGTTTACATCGTTCATAGCAATCACTCCCCTGTGCTTTTGGATTCAGTCAGCCGGGCGTAGCCTGGCAGCGTTAAAAACTCGACAAATGTGTCACTGAAGACCACGGACTCAATGAGCTCGGCGGCCGCGGCAAAACCCAAGGCTTCGAAGTCCGCCTCACCATGCCGATCCCTTAGGGCATCGACCTCCTCATCAAACCAAACTCTGGCCAAGGCAGCGTCTAAGATGCGCCCATCGCTCAAACGGGTCTCGGGGTGATGAATCCATTGCCAAACTTGCGCTCTGGCGATCTCAGCGGTGGCTGCGTCTTCCATCAGGTGGTGGATTGGAACACAGCCTTGACCCCGCAACCAAGCAGCCATGTAGCCTATGGCCACGCTCAAGTTGCCTCGAACGCCACCCTCGGTAATGCCCCCCTCACAAGGGCGCAACAGATCTTCCCTTGTGACATTAATATCATCTCTTAAAACACTGAGTTGATTACGTTTTTCTAGGTACTTATCAAACACGGCTCGGGCAATCGGAATCAAGCCAGGGTGTGCCACCCAGGTGCCATCGTGGCCTGCTTTGGCTTCGCGCTCCTTGTCCTGTCTGACCTTCTCCAAGGCCGCCTCATTCGCTGCCTCATCGCCCTTGATGGGGATTTGTGCGGCCATCCCCCCCATGGCAAAGGCGCCCCGGCGATGGCAGGTCTGGATCAACAACTCAGAATAGGCCTTCAAAAACCCGACCCCCATGGTGACCTCAGCGCGGTCTGGCAATCGCCGGTCAGGGTGAGCCTGTAAGCATTTGATATAGCTGAAGATATAATCCCAACGCCCACAATTGAGGCCGACCACGCGGCTTTTCAGCGCATGCAAGATCTCATGCATTTGAAACACCGCTGGCAACGTTTCAATCAAGACCGTGACTTTGACGGTGCCTGGGTTGAGCCCCAAGGTCTTTTCAATGTCTGTCAGCACGCGCTCCCACAAGGCGGCCTCTTGCCAAGACTCCAATTTGGGCAAGTACAAATAAGGCCCAAGGCCCTGAGAAATCAATGTCTCGGCGTTGTTGTACACATATACCGCAGCATCAAAAATGCCAGCTGGGATGGGCTTGCCGTTGACCATGGCATGCGCCTCATCCAAGTGCCAGCCTCGAGGCCGCACAATCAAAATGGCAGGATCATCATTTAGTTTGTAGTGTTTACCGTTGTCTGCCTTGAGCTCGATGGTCCGCCGCGTCGCGTCGAATAAGTTGATTTGGCCCTGGATCATGTTGTCCCAGGTCGGCGATGAGGAGTCCTCAAAGTCTGCCATAAACACCTTGGCACCAGAATTCAGGGCATTGATGATCATTTTGCGATCCACGGGCCCCGTGATCTCAACGCGTCGATCTCTCAAGGGCTCGGGGATCCGTTCGACCTGCCAATCACCCTCGCGGATAGGGGTAGTGTCGGGATCGAAGTCGGGCAACGCCCCATCATTCCATAGCGCCTGTCGATGACGTCTTGCCGCCAACAGCGCATCGACCTCACCCCGGGAGCGCGCAGACAAGCGACCCAAGAGATTCAAAAGAGGCTCAGAGAACAAAGGCTTGGCCACATCGGGCAGTGGGCGAACAAAGGTCACATCTGGTGCGCCGCCCCGCCAATCGCTTGGATGTTGTGCCGATGGTGATTTCATGGGGGCGCCCCTCCTGTGCTCAATGACTGTGCCTAGGCTAAAGGGCTCATGCATTATTTATCAAATCAAATGTTTTGATTTTTATTATTGGTTTTTCTAATAATCTGGCGTTACACTTTGAGCATGTACCGGGGCAACTTACACAAACACCTCAAAGCTTTTATTCAAACCGCTCAAACCGGGAGCGTCTCGATGGCAGCGCGGCGCCTGTACCTCAGCCAACCCTCCATCAGTCAACAGATCCGCTCGCTGGAGGATGCGCTGGGCCAGGTGCTATTTGAAAGAATGGGCCCCAAGCTCCGGCTGACACCCGCAGGTCAGTCGCTCTTGCAACTGAGCCAGCCGCTGATCAACCAGTTAGACGCATTGCCTGAAGAGTTTGCCAAGCGATTTGAGTCGCTGGACAACGGCACGATTCGTTTGGCGGCAGGGGAGTCCACCATCATGCATTTACTTCCCCCTTTGTTGATGCGGTTTAAGCGGCTTCACCCTGGGATCAGCATTGACTTGCAACACGTCAGCGGCGCGGAAGGGCTCAAACGGATTCGAGCCAATGATGTTGACTTTGCGGTCGGTTCCATGGTGGACATCCCAGATGACATCACCTATCAACCCATCTATCAATTTAAGCCTGTATTGATTGCGGCCAAAGATCACCCGCTGGCACGCCGCAAAGACATTGGTTTAGGTGACATCAGCCCCTACGGATTGATCCTGCCACCGAAGCGCCAAACCACCTACCAAATGGTGGACCTGGTGTTTCAGCGCCATCACCTCCCCTATCGAGTCACACTCGAAATTGGCGGTTGGGAAGTCATCAAACGCTATGTATCTCTGGGCATAGGCATCTCCATCGTCACCAGCATCTGTATCACGGATGCAGACCGAGAGCGGTTGATCGTGAGAGACTTATCGCAATATTTTCCATCCCGCACCTATGGGGCGGTCTTCCGGCGAGGCGCTTACTTGTCCCCGCAAGCCAAGCGCTTTATCGATCTTATGAATAAGGCCATGTTTGGTTCAATTGGCACGAATCCAAACGACCATCCGCTAAACTAATCCCATGGAAAAACTAACGATGGTTGCGCTGTCAGGCGGGGTCGATTCTGCCACCACCGCTTGGCTCTTAAAACAAAAAAATGAGCCAGTGGCAGCAATGTTCATGAAAAATTGGGAGGGCGATGACCCCACCCAAGGATGCAGCGCAGAGGAAGATGCTGAAGATGCCCGAAGCGTTGCTGATGCCTTGGGGATCCCCTTCTATGCCCGCAACTTCGCCACCGAGTACTGGGAAAATGTGTTCGAGCACTTTCTGGAAGAATTACAAAGAGGCCGCACACCGAATCCCGATATCCTGTGTAACCGAGAAGTGAAGTTCAAGGCTTTTTTGGAACATGCAGTGGCCATGGGCGCAACCGCGATGGCAACAGGCCACTACGCCAGACGCCGAGTCAATGAAGATGGCACATTCTCAATGCTCAAAGGCGTGGATGACAACAAAGATCAGAGTTATTTCCTCTACGCATTGGACCAACATCAACTCCAATTCGCCCGCTTCCCCTTGGGCGAGCTCACCAAAGACCAAGTCCGAGCGCTGGCAGCTGAAGCCAACCTACCAGTCGCCACCAAGAAAGACTCCACGGGGATTTGCTTCATTGGTGAGCGGCCTTTCAACACCTTCATTGATGACTATCTAAAAGGCACCCCAGGGCCCATCAAGACATTGATCGGTCAAGAGATTGGCAAGCACACTGGTCTGATGCATTACACGCTGGGCCAGCGAAAAGGCCTATCCATTGGGGGGCTCAAGGATTTCCCAGAAGCCCCTTGGTTTGTTGCCTACAAAGACCTCAACAACAACGTCCTTTATGTGACACAGGACACGCATGACCCTGCATTGATGTCTACTCGCTTATGGGCAGACCAAGCCCACTGGATCAGCGGCGACCCACCACCGCTCAATGCTGTGCTCGGCGCAAAAATCAGGTACCGTCAGCCAGACCAAGCCTGCCGGATCGTGGCTTTAGAAAATGATCAGATTGAGGTGGTCTTTGACCAACCGCAGCGTGCTGCAACCCCCGGTCAATCGATTGTTTTTTATGATGGCGAGGAATGCCTCGGTGGCGCAATCATCGATCGATGTGATGCCTCCATACCCACGGCCCTGGACCCAATGCGCTCATGACCCCGAACATCAAAGACCGAACGCTGGCGCTGGCGGGTGTGATGCAGTCAGCAGCGCTGGTTGGACAGATCGCCAGGAACGGACAGTGCTCTGGTCAAGCGGCTCAGGCCAGCTTATCGAGCATCTTTGTCAATACACCAGAAGATACAGCGGCCACGTTCGGTGGCGAAGACAAGCTGCAACTGGGGTTGAGAACACTCACCGAGTTATTGGGTGGCAGGGGAAGCACCACCCATCTGACAGACCTTCAAGTGGCCCTCTCACTTCTGAAACTGGGAAGGCAGTTGCAACGGGACAAGCAAAGGCTTGGCAGCCTCTATGAGTCCATTGAGCTTTGTCGTACCGCCTGGGAATCCGCTGACGACAGCATGGACCCAAGTGTGACCTCTCAGTTGGCCGATGCCTATGAACAGCACATCTCAACTTTGTCTTTTCGGATTAAAGTACAAGGCAACCCCACCATTTTGAAAAACCCAGAGAAAGTGCAATTGGTTCGATCCTTCCTGCTGGCAGGCCTCCGGGCGGCAATCCTTTGGCGTCAAGTGGGTGGCAATCAATGGCGCCTGATCATGCAAAGAAAGCCCATGGTGGAGCAGGCCTTCGGCCTGATTTGAATCATTGGGGCTTTGCCGTGATAAAATCACGGTCTGATAACGCACACCACTGACAACTGGAGATCTCATCATGCGTGACCTGCTGGGCTGCTTTGATCACTTCCACGCCGCCGGTCAAGACTACGGCTTTTATAGTCTCAAGAAATTGAATGATCACTACCCTGGCGTTGCACGCCTGCCCTATTCCTTGAAAATTCTCCTCGAAAACCAACTTCGTTATGAAGATGGAATCAACACCACGAAAACAGACATCGAAGCATTGGCGCATTGGGATCCTAAGGCTGAGCCCAGCCAAGAGATCGGCTTTGTGCCGGCCCGCGTGGTGTTGCAAGACTTTACAGGCGTCCCTGCCGTTGTTGATCTCGCTGCCATGCGAGATGCCATGAAAAAACTGGGGGGCGAGGCCAGCCGCATCAATCCATTGTCACCTGCTGAGCTTGTCATTGATCACTCTGTGCAAGTAGATGCCTATGGAAGAGCAGAAGCACTGGACCTGAATAACCGAATCGAGTTTCAAAGAAACAAAGAGCGCTATGCCTTTTTGCGCTGGGGCCAAGGCGCTTTTGATAACTTCAAAGTGGTGCCACCAAACACCGGCATCGTCCACCAAGTCAACCTTGAGAACTTATCTCGGGTGGTCTTTGGCGAAGTCAGAAAAATGGGCGATAAAGAAGTGCTGATGGCATGGCCCGATACCGTCGTGGGCACGGATTCGCACACCACCATGATCAATGGCCTGGGCATTCTTGGATGGGGCGTGGGTGGCATTGAGGCAGAAGCTGCGATGCTGGGTCAGCCCATTTCCATGCTCATCCCTCAAGTCATCGGCTTTAAGCTCACTGGCCGACTGCCAGAGGGCACCACGGCCACTGACTTGGTCCTGACCATCACAGACATATTAAGAGAGCGTGGCGTGGTCGGGAAATTCGTCGAGTTTTTTGGTGACGGCTTGAGCAAACTGCCACTGGCAGACCGTGCCACGATTGGCAATATGTCTCCAGAGTTTGGATCGACCTGCGCCATCTTCCCGATCGATGCAGAGACCATTCGATATTTACAACTCTCTGGGCGCGATGACTCTCGGGTTCAGTTGGTGGAGGCCTATGCCAAAGCCCAAGGCATGTGGCGTGAGGACGGTGACGCTGATCCCATCTATACCGATGTGATTGAGTTGGATCTGGGTGAGGTCGTGCCGAGTCTCGCGGGACCCAAACGCCCACAAGACCGAGTATTGTTGAGTGAGGCGGCCGCTGAGTATCAGCGCCATGCCAAGCCGTTGGCAGCGGAACGCAAAGGCTCAGAGGGGCAAGCAACAGTCACTTATCAGGACAAGACCTTTGATCTGTGTGATGGTGCGATTGTCATTGCAGCGATCACATCATGCACCAACACCTCGAATCCAGCCGTCATGCTGGGCGCAGGTCTTTTGGCAAGAAACGCGCTGGCCAAAGGCTTAAGTGTCAAACCATGGGTCAAAACCTCGCTCGCGCCGGGTTCAAAAGTGGTGACTGACTACCTGAGCTCAGCTGGCTTACTCGATGACTTAGAGGGCCTTGGCTTTTATACCGTAGGCTACGGTTGCACAACGTGCATTGGCAACTCTGGCCCACTGCCTGAGCCCATCCACGATGCCATTCATGACAATGACTTGATTGCCGTGTCTGTGCTTTCTGGAAACCGCAACTTCGAGGGTAGGATTCATCCAGAAATCAAAATGAATTATCTGGCTTCGCCGCCATTGGTGGTGGCTTATGCCATTGCCGGTCGGATGGATGCAGACATCGTTCATGATCCTTTGGGCCATGACCCAGACGGCAACCCAGTTTATTTAAAAGACATCTGGCCAGACCCCATCGAGCTGCAGCGCTTCATCGAAGAGAATGTCTCTTCCGAGATGTATCGGAGAAACTACGCCAGTGTTTTTGAGGGCGACGAGCGCTGGAAGAGCATGGACACACCCGTCGGTGAAATGTTTGCTTGGGACAGCGACTCAACTTATGTTCAGAACCCGCCCTACTTCGAGGGCATGGACATGACCCTACCCACCATCTCTGATATTAAAGGTGCCAGGGTGTTGGCAAAGTTGGGTGATTCGGTGACCACCGATCACATCTCACCCGCAGGCTCAATTGCCAAAGACTCACCCGCTGGCAAATATTTACAGTCGCATGGTGTGGCTCCTGCTGACTTCAACTCCTATGGCTCAAGACGAGGCAATCATGAGGTGATGATGCGAGGCACGTTTGCCAACGTTCGGATCAGAAACCAAATCGCGCCCGGCACAGAAGGTGGTCTGACCACTTACTTCCCGACCGATGAAGTGATGCCCATTTATGATGCCGCGGTTCGCTATCAGGCCGACGAAACACCCTTGGTCGTGATTGCAGGTAAAGAGTATGGATCCGGTTCATCACGCGACTGGGCCGCAAAAGGCACGCGTCTTTTGGGTGTGAAAGCGGTCATCACCGAGAGCTTTGAGCGCATCCACCGCTCGAACCTAGTGGGTATGGGTGTGTTGCCACTGAACTTTATGCCAGGTCAAACCCCTGAATCCTTGGGGCTTGATGGCACAGAGGTCTATGACATCGAAGGGCTCGATAACGGCCAAGCCAAAACCGTTAAAGTGACCGCCACCAGCGCCAACGGACACCAAACCTTGTTTGAAGCGCGCGTCCGGCTGGATACCCCCAAAGAGATCGAGTATTACCAGCATGGCGGCATCCTGCACTACGTGCTTCGCCAGATCGCAGGGGAAGGCCCGGCGCCCAGCGCGCAGGCGGCTGCCTGAGACAGCGCTTTGACGAAGGTCCCGCATACCCTCGTCTTACTGTTTGCCATGATGGTCGTGGCGTGGGCCATGACCTGGGTGGTGCCCACAGGTGCGTTTGAACGGATCACCAACGAAGCAGGTCGATCTGTGGTGGTGGCGGGAAGCTATCAAGTCACCACCGATGCCGAGCGCTTAAGTCCTTGGGCATTGCTGACCGCCGTCCCGCGCGCCATGGCAGACGCTCAAGGGATCATCTTCTTTGTCCTCATCATTGGCGGTGCCTTGGCGGTGGTTCGACAAACCGGCGCGATCGATGCGGCCTTAGGGAAAGTGATTGAGCGGTTTGGAAACAGTCCCCGCTTACTCATATTGCTCGGCATGCTGGCGTTTGGCTTGGCCTCTGCCACACTGGGCATGGCCGAAGAATACATCCCGTTCGCGGCGATCTTGATCGCTTTGTGCGTGGCGATGCGGATGGATGCGGTGGCGGCCATGGGGATCATGGTGGTCGGCTATGGCATTGGTTATGGCGTTGCCCTGATCAACCCCTTTACCTTACTGATTGCTCAGGAAGTGGCAGAGCTCGCACCGGGTTCAGGCATGGGTTACCGATTCGTCTTATGGGTACCCTTCTTTGCCATCGGGTTTCATCATGTATGGTCTTATGCACGAAAGGTACAAGCCAACCCGTCATCAAGCCTGGTCTTTGATGTCGCAGAGGCCCAACCACCAGCCCCCAGCGACAATATACCTTTGACGGCCCGACGGGCCTGGGTATTGATCGCTACCCTGTCCGCCTTGCTCATCTTGGTGGTTGGCATCATGGGCCATGGCTGGTATCTGGTTGAGTTGGGTGCGGTGTTTTTGGGCCTTGCGGCCATTGCTGGCATCATTGGTGGCCTGAGCTTAGATGAGCTGGCCAAGACCTTCTCTAAAGGCGCGGCCGAACTGGCAGGGACCGCGCTGCTGATCGGTTTTGCTCGCTCCATCGCACTTCTTTTGGAAGATGGACAGGTGCTCGATACCATTGTGTATGCCCTATCCACCCCACTGGCCACCTTGCCTGCTGAGCTATCTGCAGTCGGCATGTTGCTCATCCAAAGTGCCTTGAACTTTTTTATTCCCTCAGGCAGTGGCCAAGCGTTTGTGACCATGCCATTGATGGCGCCCATTGGTGACTTGGTGGGCGTGAGCCGTCAGGTGGCTGTGTTGGCCTTCCAATTCGGGGATGGGTTTATGAACATGATCGTACCCACCAACCCAGTGTTGATGGGCATCATTGGCTTGGCGGGAATCCCTTACGACCGCTGGCTTCGCTTCATCTTTCCCCTGATTGTGAAGCTATTGGTTGCCGGTTCGTTGGCTTTGATGGTCGCTGTCTGGATCGGCTACAGCTAGCTGATGAATTAATCGATATAGAGAGAACTGACCGACTCACCCTCTGACATGCGGCGGATGGTCTCGGCCAGCAATTGGGCCACAGACAATTGGCGGATCCGAGTGCATGCCTTAGCTTCAGCGCTCAGTGGAATGGTGTCGGTGACCACCACCTCATCAAGCTCTGACCCTTCAATATTCTCAATGGCCCTGCCCGATAAAATGGGGTGAACACAATAGGCGACAACACTCTTTGCGCCTTTTTCCTTCAATGCTTTGGCAGCTGCACACAAAGTCCCCGCCGTATCGATCATATCGTCGACCAACACACAGGTCTTTCCTTCCACATCCCCAATCAGGTTCATCACTGTGGATTCATTGGCTCTGGGCCGACGTTTGTCGATGATTGCAAGTTCAGTATCCAAACGCTTGGCGATGGCGCGTGCGCGCACCACGCCGCCCACATCCGGCGAGACCACCACGACATCATTCATATCGTGGTGCTTCCAAATGTCAGCCAGCGTCAGCGGCGAGGCATAGACGTTATCTACCGGGATATCAAAGAAACCTTGGATCTGGTCAGCGTGTAAGTCGATGGTGACCACGCGGTCTGTCCCCATCAGGCTGATCATTCTGGCTGCGACTTTTGCCGTGATGGGCACCCGAGAGGATCGGCTACGGCGATCCTGGCGTGCGTATCCAAAATAAGGCATCACGGCCGTTACCCGAGCGGCAGAAGCCCGTTTGAGCGCATCGACCATGACGATGAGCTCCATGAAGTTTTCTGCTGCAGGGTGACAAGTGGGCTGGACAAGATAGACATCTTGCCCGCGGACGTTCTCGGTGATTTCGATGTTGACCTCACCATCGCTAAAACGATCGACAATGGCGCTGCCCATGGGCACGCCTAAGCTTCTGGCGATGGCTTGCGCCAAAGGTCGGTTGGCATTGCCGGAGAACAACATCAAAGAAGAATTGGTCACACGCGCGCCCACCGCTTTGGCTGTGAGAAGTTAATGGCTGGGACGGCAGGACTCGAACCTGCGAATGCGGGGATCAAAACCCCGTGCCTTAACCAGCTTGGCGACGTCCCAGTCGCTTCGTTGCGCCCAGTATTATAACGCCAAATCACCCGTTTGAATCAACATTTAACCAATCCCAGCGCTCAGTCACCAAGCGGATGCGGTAAGGCGGTCGATTGAGCTCAAGTCCAGCTGGTAGCGTCACCCACTGCCCCATACCCACGGGCACCGGCCGATGATTTGAGAACTCGACCACCCAGCCTTCAGCCTCCAATGACAGCAATGCGCCCTCTTGATCTCGACGCACCTGCTGGTCAGAGGGAGCGGCCAAGCCTCGGACCCAATGGCGAAGACGGTCCATAGGCAATGGCCAGCCAGTCGCCTGTAACAGCAAATCCTCAGCATCCTGCCCCGCTTGAGCCACTACGTCAGTTCCTGAAAACCGCGCAAAACCGTCACCAAAGGCGATTTGCCATCGCGGCCCAGCAAGGCCCGAGCGCACCTGAATGTCATTGACACCCTCTCTTGATACCCAAGTTAACGAAAGCTGCCCCCCTTCTTGCCCATCGGATACGGCCATTTTCCCGCGAAACGACCAGTCTTCCTGGGCCTCTAACCAATCGCTGGCCACCATCGAACGCTGCTCGATCAGAGGCTTCGTGGGTGTCGCACACCCTGATATCAGCACCAAAAGCAATGCAAGCGCGCCTATGGGCTTGAATGCTTGTAGAACATATTTAGGCATCATCGCGTGCGCATCACTCCTGCAACGAGCCATTAAGGCGAACCGCTCATCAAGGCCTCTGCTCGTTCCTGCTGGCCATTGGCCATCAAGACCTCAGCCAAATGACTCTGAATTTCTGGGTCCTGACTGAGCGCATAGGCCTTCTCAAGATAACTGAGTGCCTCCGCTGTCCGACCCAGGCGATAATTCACCCATCCCATGGAATCCAAGATCTCGGGGCTCTCTGGTTTGAGCCGCAACGCCCTGTGGATCAGTTGATAAGCTTCTCGGTACCGTGTGGTTTGATCGGCCAGGAGATATCCCAGCGCATTAAGCGCATCGGCATGCTCTGGGTCCTCTTGGATGATTCGTCGGAGATCCTGCTCAGCCAGTTCAAGATCATTCAGATGTGCTGCTTCAAGCGCCCGAAGATAAAGCAAGAAGTGATTATTGGGGTCCATCGCCAGCGCATCGTCCAAAAGCCGCAGCAGCGCTTGCGTTTGATTGGCTTGCCGAAGCAACAGCGCCTCGACCGCCCAAGCCTGCTCTGCCATGCCCTCATTGGCCTCTTGCCTGACACGACCAAGCCCCTCCCTGACATCCGACAAAGAACCCACCCATCTGGCCACACCATCAGACTTGGCCAGTTGATTGAGAAGCAAGCCTCGGGCCAACAGCGCCTCATACACCCAAGGCGGGTCCTCAACGGCACCAAACCAAACCCAAGCCTGCCCAAAATGCCCCAGCAACTGAGCCAGATGCGCTGTGTAATAAGCCTCCTCACTGCTCAGCTCAATCCCTTCGATCAAGGGGGGCAAGGCTTCCCATGCGGCATTCGCCAAAGCATCACGGCCCATTGCCAGTGCCATCCGCGCTCGGTAAAACAAGACTTCAGGCGTGGGTGGTGTGACCAGAAGCACTTCTAGCGCCTCCTCTGAACGACCCAGTTCCTGCAGCAACTCTGCCCGCCAGATCGGCCATTCATCCCCAGACCCAGCAGCCCTCGAGTCAGCCGCTGAATGATTTTCCCAAAGACTCACCCTGGGCCACTGATCCAGAAAAGACAAGGCAAGCTCAGGTCGTCCCGCTGATCTGGCCCAGCGGACAGCCCACATCACCCGCTGCTCAGTGGGTGCCTCGGCCAACAACTCACCGAGCAAAGCCTGTGCTTGTTCCAGATCATTCAACTTAACCATCAATCTGGCCTTGGCTTCCAACAGCCACATTTTCTGATCATCGCTGAGCGAATCCGTCTCCCGCTCATTCAAGAGCAGCAGAGTCTGCTGGGGGTCATGCTGAGACCAAACCAAATCAGGCAATCGCTCCCAACCCGTCCACATTGCCGGGGGCGCACTTAGGATGGCAGTCAGTGTCTCTTGAGCGCTGGCCTGGTCGCCCAGAGCCAACCAGGCTGCCAATTCCAGTGCTACCGCGTCATAGTCTTTGTGGTCCAGCCTGACCTTCGCTGCAGCTGCTGCAGCCACCGCCCAGTCTTGGCTCATGCTCGCCATGATGGCCAGCTGCTTGAGCGCCTCCATTGAGCCATTGGCCAACACATCGGTCACATACTCATCAAACGCTTCGCTGTGTGACCGGGCTTCGTCTGGATTGAGATGAGACAACCAATCAGAGGGTTCTTGGGCGTGGGCACCCTCCCACGACATACAGACCAGCCCCAGCCATATCCCACACCACAGTAACGCTGTCAGCGGCATCGATTGCGTTTGATGTTTGCTATGTTGCATGGCAAATAGCCTATCATGGTGCAGTTAGATCATGGTACGGAACCTTTGCAAATGAACCAAGGGCTTGAACAGCGATTGGCCTCTTTAAGCGAACGCTTTGAGGAGATCACGCACCTATTGGCCGATCCAGAGATCATCTCTGACCGAGCTCGGTTTCAGAGCATGTCCGTGGAATATGGCGACTTAGAGCCTGTCGTTGAGGTATGGCGCCAATATCAAAAGACTCAACAGCGTCTTGCAGAGAGCCAAGAAATGGCCAAGGACAGCGACCCCGAACTTCGCCAACTGGCCTTGGAGGAAAAGACGCAAGCTGAGGAGGCATTGAACGACCTGACTGAGTCACTACAACGACTGCTGATGCCCAAAGACCCGAATGATGATAAAAATTTATTTCTGGAGATCAGAGCAGGTACCGGTGGCCAAGAAGCTTCCTTATTCGCAGGAGACTTATTCCGCGCGTACAACCGCTATGCTGAAAAACAAGGCTGGCGGGTCGAGATCCTATCTCAACACGAAAGTGAGACAGGGGGCTTTAAGGAGGTCATTGCCCGAGTGATTGGTCGAGGCGCCTACTCTCACTTAAAATTTGAGTCAGGCACCCACCGCGTTCAGCGTGTCCCAGTCACCGAGTCACAGGGGCGCATCCATACATCGGCATGCACGGTGGCCATCTTGCCCGAAATTGATGAGGTGGACGGCGTGGACATCAACCCCAACGACCTAAAGATTGACACTTATCGCTCCTCGGGTGCGGGTGGTCAGCATGTCAACACCACCGACTCGGCCATTCGCATCACCCACCTACCCTCTGGCATTGTGGTCGAATGCCAAGATGAACGCTCACAACACAAAAACCGCGCACGGGCCATGAGTTTACTGAGTGCGAAACTGCTGGAAGCTCAAGTCGAAGCTCAACGCCAAGAGGTGGCCAGTGAGCGAAAACTTCAAGTGGGCTCAGGTGATCGCTCTGAAAGAATCAGAACCTATAACTTCCCACAAGGACGCGTCACCGATCATCGGATTGGATTGACACTGTATGACCTGGATGGCGTTATGGAAGGAGATCTTGATCTCGTTATTGGCCCACTGCAGCAAGCCCATCAAGCCGAACTGCTGGCAGAAATGGCGAAATCCTAATCTCAATGGGCCTTAATCAAGAGGCCTCATTGGTCTGATTTCCAACCCCCAAGGCGCGCTGCGCGCTCATGGCCAAAATACCGATGGCCACCGGCAAGAAGAAGCCCATCATCTCACCGGACTGTCTGGGCACAGGCCCCAAAGCCCACAACACCAGGCCTAAGCCAAGACTCAGAGCGCACATCCACCAAGCAATCCTTTGTACCCGTTTGGGCCAAAGAAATAAAAGGCCGAGAAACAGTGGGTTGGCCAATGCGATTAAATGGTTGGATTTCGCCACTTGATGTTCAGAATAAAACCAAAGCCACACAATGATCAATCCAACGACAGAAACAAAGACAACAGCCAGCTGATGTGGCCAATCAGACCGAAACCGGCTGACCCACAACGGCAAAACAACCAGCAAACCAAAGACAAGCCCGAGCCCACTCAACCAGAATTGAGTGGAGAAGTCAGTCACCGACACCGATGAGTTTGTCGCGACAAATAAAAACTCATCGTCAAGCACCAAAGGGTTACCGCCATTCAGTTCTAATGACCCGAGCTCATTGGCCATGACCTCCGGCAAAAAAAGCTCATCCCATTTGGTGATGTCTTGATCCGAAGCCTGCCCCAAAATGGTCATCAAGCCCAATTGCGCCAATGGTTGATGCGCAGTGAGTCTTGCGGTGTGCACCCGAAATGACGCATCTGCTGGCCGATCTTTCAACTGCTGAGACAGGGCACCGCCAAGCGCTTGGTCCAGAAGGTCTCTAAGCCAGGTAGAGCAATTGGCCCAATAGTAGTCATAGTCATAATATTTAGGATACGGATAAATCGCTTCGGTGAGCGATTGGTGCAGGGCATCGAACTGGGCAATAGATAGATTCAATCTCTGGATGCGAATAGAGCGCTTGGAGGCCCGATAGAAAGCAAACTCACGCTCTACCGACACTGAGGAGCCGAAATAACGCATCTGACCTTTGGCAAAACGCCAATAGAAGCCAGATGCATCCAGATCAAAATAACCAAAACTAAATGTATGATCTAAGCCTTGGCTTTGATCACGAAGCCAGAGTGCGTTATGACCAAACCACTCCCAAACTTCCTCACCTACCCCGTAAGTCACGAGGTAGGCTTCTTTGGATTGTGCGTTGTCTGCCACGAACCACCAACCCAAAGCACTCAAGATCAGAATCCGCAATAAGGCAGACACCCTAGACAATGGATCGCATCTCCATGGCGTGCAGACGACGCTCATCGGCTGCCTTGACGGTGAAGCGCCATGGCCCTATCTCTACACTCTCACCCACTTCTGGCACTCGTCCAAACTCTGAGACCACCAATCCACCAATCGTGTCATAGTCATCATCACTGAACTGCGTGCCCAGCACCTCGTTGATGTCGGCGATCGTTGCCAAGGCTTGAATCAAATAGCCGCCATCATCGAGTTTTTGGACATCCTCGATGGCTTCTACATCATGCTCGTCATCAATGTCACCAACGATCTCTTCTAGGACATCTTCTATGGTGATAAGGCCCGAGACCCCGCCGTATTCATCCACAACGATGGCAATGTGATTTTTGCTGACGCGAAATTCGCGAAGTAGCACATTAAGGCGCTTGGATTCAGGAATGATGACGGCTGGACGCAACAATTTGCCAAGATCTGGCTCCTCATCACTGGTGACCCAATGCAGAAGGTCTTTGGCCAACAAAATCCCCTCGACTTCATCACGGTCCTCACCGACCACTGGAAATCTAGAATGCCCAGATTCCACAATGATCGGTAAGAG
>CAYWVH010000002.1:0-36246 GCA_964461845.1 uncultured Wenzhouxiangella sp. | reverse complement strand
TCTTGCAAAGAAGCTGTCTTGGGTAGCACCACCATATGGGACCGCGGCACCATCACGTCTCTGACTTGCAACTCATCGACCCCCAAAGCCCCTTTTAGCATGGCCAAGGTATCGCCTTCGATCAGTCCATGTTGGGCGGCTGCCCCCAATATATCGATCAAATCTTCCCTGCTTTTGGGGTCTGCCCCAAAGGCACGTCCGATCTTCTCTAGCCAGCCGCCCGAGCTCGATCGGTCTTCGCTTGTATCGTCGTTCATGCTCTAAATGTACCTCATTGTTCAAGATAAGGATTAATGATGCCTAATCCCTCCAAAATCAAGACCTCTTCGGCCTCCATGTTTGCTGCTTCTGAATCGGTCTGATGATCCCAGCCGCACAAATGCAAGACCCCATGTACCACCAAATGGGCCCAGTGGGCGCCTAAGCGCTTGGCTTGCTCTCTGGCTTCTTGCTCTATCACCGGCGCGCACAGGACGATGTCACCCAAAAACCCACTCACGTTGGAGGGAAAACTCAGCACATTGGTGGGGTAGTCTTTATCGCGCCATAGGGCATTCAATGCTTTGGATTCTGCCTCATCGACCAAACGAAGGCTGACCCAAGGAAGATCTGCATGCAATGGAGTTTCTCGGGCTTTGCCAGCCAAGGCTGCGTCCAACCACCGACACAAATCACCATCCGTGGGCAACCGCGTCGACTGACTGTCGCGCTCGATACTATAAGGGTCAGGCTCGTCTGAGCCTTCAATCTCACTTTGCTTGGTCATAGGCTTCGATGATCTTTCTTACCAAGGGATGACGAACCACATCTCGAGAATCAAAGAATGTCTGACTGATGCCCTCGACCTCTTTTAGCAAATGCACCGCTTCTTTGAGGCCAGAGGTGACACTGGAGGGCAAATCAATCTGCGTCAAATCGCCAGTGATCACGGCTTTCGAGCCGAATCCGATGCGCGTTAAGAACATCTTCATTTGCTCTGAAGTGGTGTTTTGGGCCTCATCCAAAATCACAAAAGCATCATTTAAAGTCCGACCCCGCATGTAAGCCAGCGGGGCCACTTCTATGACGTTTCGCTCAGATAGCCGTGTCGCCTTCTCAAACCCAAGCATCTCAAAAAGCGCATCATGAAGCGGCCTGAGGTAAGGGTCGACCTTTTGGGCAAGATCACCAGGCAAAAACCCCAGACGCTCACCCGCTTCAACGGCTGGCCTGACCAACACGATTCTTTGAACACGCTCGCTTTCAAGTGCATCCACCGCACAAGCCACTGCTAAGAATGTCTTACCGGTGCCTGCTGGGCCCACGCCAAAGCTGATGTCGTGGTCGTTGATACTTTGAAGATAGCGCTTTTGATTCGGCCCCCGCCCACGGATCATGCCCCGGCGTGTTTTGATCCCGATGCCTAGGCCTGAGTCCGGCTCATTTAAGCCCGCCTCTTGTAGCTGAAGATTCACCGCTGCTGGGGTGAGAATCTCGGTGTCCGTTAATTCATAGAGTTGTTTAATCAATCGCTCCCCCGCTGCCACCGCAGCGGCCTCACCGGTCAACTGAAAAATCTCTCCACGCGAGGCTATATCAAGTCCTAAGCGTCGTTCGATTAGGCGCACATGTTCATCGAGCTGCCCGCATAGATTGGCCAAGCGCTCGTTGTCTACCGGCTCCAGTGTAAAGCTGACAACAGATTGAGTGCTGGTGGGCATCAAGCCACCTGAGACTGGGGATCGATCCATCGACCTCTGAGCGAATTGCTCAAGGCTTCGACAATCACCACATCCGTCATTCGGCCAATCAAACCCTCTGGGCCTTGGAAATTCACCACGCGGTTGTTCTCCGTACGCCCGGCCAACTCATTGGGGTTCTTTTTACTGGGGCCTTCGACCACCACCCTTTGAACGCTATCCACCATGGCTTTGGCATAGGCGCTCGCCTGAGCGTTGATCTGGGATTGTAGGCGCTGCAGCCTTGCCTTTTTTTCTTCCAGAGAAACGTTGTCTGGGTAAGAGGCCGCCGGCGTGCCGGGACGCGCTGAGTAAACAAAACTGAAGCTTTGGTCAAAATTAAGCTCGGTGACCAGATTCATGGTCTGCTCAAAGTCATGCTCGGTCTCGCCGGGAAATCCCACAATAAAGTCTGAGGACAAGGCTATATCGGGGCGCACTGCTCGAAGCTTTCGAATTTTTTGTTTGTATTCAAGCGCGGTGTGACCCCGCTTCATCAGTGACAAAATGCGATCTGAGCCTGCTTGAACCGGCAAATGCAGGTAGTTGGCGAGCTTGGGCACATCTCGATAGGCCTCAATCAAGCTATCTGAGAATTCAACCGGATGAGATGTGGTGAATCGAATGCGCTCAATCCCCTCAATGTGGGCCACATACCGAATCAACAGAGCGAGATCTGCAACCCCACCCCCATGCATGGGCCCTTGATAGGCATTGACATTCTGCCCCAATAGATTGATTTCTATGACACCTTGATCTGCCAATGCCGCCACTTCGGCAATCACATCATCCAGCGGACGAGAGACCTCTTCACCCCGTGTGTAGGGCACCACGCAAAACGAGCAGTACTTACTGCAGCCTTCCATAACCGAGACAAAGGCCGTGGCTCCTTTCTTGCCGGAAGGCGGAAGATGGTCAAACTTTTCAATTTCTGGAAACGACACATCCACCTGTGCACCCTGCCCAGTCTTTACCTGATCGAGCATGTGTGGCAAACGATGGATGGTCTGAGGGCCAAATACCAAATCCACGAATGGGGCGCGCTTTCTCAAACCCTTGCCTTCTTGAGAGGCAACGCAACCACCGACCCCGATGACCACTTCAGGTCGCTTGTCTTTTAATGGGCGCCACTGGCCAAGCTGCGAGAATACTTTCTCTTGGGCTTTTTCTCGAATCGAGCAGGTGTTGATCAAAATGACATCCGCCTCGGCGGGGTCATCCGTCAACTCAAGGCCATGGGAGGCCCTTAAGACATCGGCCATTTTTTCCGAGTCGTACTCATTCATCTGACAACCGTGTGTCTTGATGTAAAGCTTTTGGGTCATGGGGCGATATTGTAGCGCACGCGCCGTGTGATGCGACAGGCCAACTCATAGGGGATGGTGTCCGCCCACGGGGCGACTTCCTCAATCGGCAAGGCACCGCCCCACAAAGTCACTACGTCGCCGATCTTGGGATCCTCGACCTTTGTAATGTCCAGTGTGATCATGTCCATGGAGACGCGACCCACCAACGCGCAGCGCTGCCCCCTGACCAACACCGGCGCACCATCGCGCATGGCCCTTGGGTAGCCATCGCCATACCCTATGGAAGCCACGCCCAAAGTCATGGGGCTTTTGGCAGTGAAACGTCCCCCATAGCCAACCGACTCGCCCGCCTCGACCTGATAAACGGAGATGAGCTCTGCCTCCAGCATCATGGCAGGCTCCAAACCCAGCGCCTGGGCCGTTGTTTGTGGTAGCGGCGAGATGCCATACAGCACAACACCCGCCCTGACCCAGTCGCGTTGGCTATTGGGGTGATTGATGATCGCTGCCGAGTTGGCCAAACAGCGCTCTCCAGGAAGCCCCGCCAGTGCTTCATCAAATACCGCCATTTGCTTAAGCGTTGTGTCTTGATCTGATTCAGAGGAAGAGAAATGGGCGATCCAAGCGATGGCTTCTAGACCCGGGAGTGCTTTGATGCGATCGTAAAACTCGCAGGCCTGGTCTGGGCGAATGCCCAAACGGTTCATGCCCGTGTTGACCTTGATCCAGACACGCCGTGCGGGCGAATGACCGAAGCGCTCCAACGCTTCGAGCTGGTGGCGGTGGTGCACTGTTAACTCCAGCCCCAAATCCTCCACCACAGGAAGATCACTGGCGTGCGCCACACCTTCCAATAAAACAATGTCTTGATCAACACCGAGACGACGAATGGCACGCGCTTCTTCCAAAGTGGCCACCGCCAACAGATCGGCATCGATCAGCGCCTGCGTGCAAAGATCCAGCCGATGGCCGTAGGCATCCGCTTTAACCACTGCCATGATCTTTGAATCAGGCGCCCAATCGCGCACCCGTTGCAAATTGTGGGTGATCGCCGAGGGCGAAATGGTGACTTGCGTTTGGCGAGGCATCGGGCGTTAAACCACCCTTTGAAACTCAGTCATCAAGGCCATGGAAATCTGGAGTGAAATCTCGAAACCTCAGAAACTCGCCTTGGAAGCTCAATGGGAAGTGCCCTGTGGCACCATTTCGGTGTTTGCCAATGATGATCTCGGCCTTGCCTTTATCAGGCGAGTCCTCGTGGTACACCTCATCGCGGTAGATAAACAAAATCAAATCTGCATCCTGCTCGATGGCCCCAGACTCACGCAAATCTGCCATCTTTGGCCGTTTGTCCGGACGTTGCTCTAGGGCTCGGTTGAGCTGAGATAGCGCCACGACGGGCACGCCCAGCTCCTTAGCTAATGCCTTAAGACTTCTTGATATCTCACTGATTTCATTGGTTCTATTTTCGGAGGTACCCGCCACCTTCATCAGCTGAAGATAATCGATCACGATCAGGCCAATGTCGTGCTCCCGCTTCATGCGCCGAGCGCGAGCCCTAAGCTCTACCGGTGAGAGAGAGGGGGTCTGATCAATAAAAATCTGCGCCCCTTTGAGCATGCCCATGGCCGAGCGAAGATTCACCCAGTCATGGTTGTCCAAGTTCCCGGTCCTCAATTTATCCTGAGCAATCTGACCCAGCGAGGAGAACAGCCTAAGGACCAACTGAGTATCCGACATCTCCATAGAAAAGACCGCCACCGGCACTTTGTAGCGAATCGCAGCCCGCTCGGCGATGTTCATGGCAAAAGTGGTTTTACCCATCGAAGGACGCGCAGCGACGATGATCAAATCCGTGGGTTGCAAGCCAGCGGTCCTGGCATCCAACTCAGCAAAGCCTGTGGGAACACCTGTGATGTCCCCGTCTGACTCCTGCAACTCATTGAGCAGGTCCATGGTCTTGGCCATGACCTGCTGAATGGCCGTATAGCTGGAGGCACGGTGCGCACCCTGATCGGCAATGGCATAAATGGCCTTCTCCGCCGCCTCAAGAAGCTCTTGACTGGTCTGTCCAGTAGAGGCCAGTGCATCCTCAGCGATCCGAGCACCGATGTCGGTGAGCTGCCGAAGTATGGACTTTTCTCGAACAATTTTGGCGTAACCCAGAATGTTGGCAGGCCCTGGCGTCTCGTTGGCCAGCATGGTGACATAGGCGCCCGCATCTATCTTGTCGAGCTTGCCGTGCCGTGAAAACCACTCTGTGACGGTGATGGCATCGGTGGGTTGACCGTCGTGGGCCAGTTCGGAGATGGCTCTGAAGATCAGACGATGGGTCTCGCGATAAAAATCGCCCTCGTCGATTTGGTCGGCGACCTTGTCCCAAGCATTCGCCGATAGCATCAAAGCCCCCAAAACAGACTGCTCGGCCTCGTTGGAATGCGGGGGCGTTCTTGGGCTTGCAACCGACTTAATGTTTGGAGTGGCCACCGGGATCTTTGATTTACCTTATGCGTTACAGGTCTTTTAAAAAGGTTTCAGGGTGCAGTATACCGCTTTGCACCCTGTTTACCATGGGCCAATCCACGATCTGATCAGTCAGAGGATTCGTCTTCACCCTCTGCTGCGATCGCAGGCTTCTGGCCGCCATCTTCATCAATGACCACCAAGGCAATGGTGGTTTGAACGTCTGCGTGCAAAATCAAGTTGGCCTCAAACCGCCCCGGCTCCCGAATCGGGCCTTCTGGCATGTCTACCTCGGCCTTTTCCACGGGCACACCCAGCTCTGTCAAACGCTCTGCGACCTCATGAGGATTGATCGAGCCATACAGGCGCCCCTCAGGGCTGACGGCCACCACAAACTCAATCTCACCGACTTGACCGATGGCGTCTGCTCTGGCTTGAGCGGCCGCTTTCTTCTCATCGGCCTGGCGCTGAAGCTCTTCGCGACGCTCTTCAAACTTTTGCAGATTCTCAGGCGTTGCAGCAACGGCTTTGCCACGGGGCAGCAAGAAATTACGACCATAGCCAGGACGCACATTCACGGTGTCGCCCAGATCGCCCAAGTTATATACTTTTTCCAACAAAATCAGTTTCATAACATCGGACTCCTAGTGGCTATCTGAGTAAGGCAGCAAGGCCAAGAAACGGGCACGCTTGATGGCCGTTGTTAACTGGCGCTGATACTTGGCCTTGGTGCCCGTGATGCGGCTGGGGACCACCTTGCCGGTCTCTGTAATGAAGTCTTTGAGCAAATCCACATCTTTGTAGTCGACATGCTCGATGCCTTCAGCGGTAAAGCGGCAAAATTTGCGTCTTTTCATGAACTTGGACATGGCTTAACCCTCCACCCGAGCATCGTTGTTGTCATCATCTTCAAGGTCTGATTCGACTGAATCTGTGACAACCTCATCTAAATCATTGTCATCATCATCTTCATCGTCATTCGCATCGTCAGCATCGTACTCAGAGACATGGCGCGAACGGCGACGCGCATCACCCTCGTCTTTGCGTTCTTTGCGCTTCATCATCACAGATGGCTCAGTCTCAGCCTCGTCTTTGCGGATGGTCAAATGACGCAAGATGGCGTCGTTAAAGCGGAATATGGTTTCTAGCTCCTCGAGCACAGCAGCATCACATTCGATGTTGATCATGATGTAGTGTGCTTTGTGGAGCTTCTCGATGGTGTAAGCGAGCTGCAGCCGACCCCAGTCTTCAGACCGGTGTACGCGCCCGCCGCCAGCTTCTACAACGCTCTTGTAGCGCTCCAGCATACCGGGGACTTGCTCGCTTTGGTCAGGATGGACCAACAACACGATTTCATAGTGTCTCAATGCTTTTCTCCTTGTGGCTAAAAAGCCCCCAGTCGCCCAAACAGACGCTGTGGAGCAAGGGTGGCCCGTGGGCCAGCCCGCCATTATACGACCAAATCAGACCATTTAGCAATTGCCAAGGGCCTTGTTTGCTCGCCCGATGGGCCGTTTTCTTGGGGGCGGGGATTTTAGGCTTGGGGGTTATTGGGGGTTGACGGTGAAACTCTCACCACAACCACATTCGGCGGTGACATTCGGGTTTTTGAAGCGGAATTCGCGCACCAAGCCCTCTTCAACAAAATCCACCACCGTTCCTGCCATCATACTGAGCGCTTGCTCGGTGATGATGATCTCAACCCCTTGGTCGGTAAAGACCACCTCCCCCGTCTTGGCAGGCTCATGGGCGATGTTGAGCTCGTACGCCCACCCAGAACAACCCGTGCGCCGGACATCAAGGTGAATCCCGCGCCCCCCTTGTTTGACCATGAAGGCCAAGATTCGGGCAGCAGCGGATTCCGTGAGATAAATCCCCGAACCGTTTTGGGCCTGTGTTGTGATTTGTGCGCTCATGTCTGTGTATGATTGTACCTATTGTCATTTTACAACGTATGGGAATGTAGCCACTCATGGGACAAACAAGCCCCGAACAGCTGTCCATAGCCTCCGTTAAGGCCCTATTGGCCAACGAATTCCCCGAGGGCGCCGAGGTCATTGTCCAAGGCTGGACCAGAACCCGCCGTGACTCTAAAGCAGGCTTTTCGTTTATCCACCTCAACGATGGCTCCTGTCTTGCCAATATCCAGTTGGTGGCTGACCAAGCCCTGCCCAATTACAGCACTGAGATCCTCAAGCTAACCAGCGGCGCATCCATTCGGTGCCGAGGCAAAGTGGTGGCTTCCAAAGGCAAGGGACAAAGCGTTGAGATTCAGGCGATCGAGCTTGAAGTTCTTGGCCTAGTGCAAGACCCAGACACTTACCCCATCCAACCTAAGCAACACTCGTTTGAGTTTTTGAGAACGGTGGCGCATCTGAGGCCACGGACCAATACCTTTGGTGCAGTGACACGGGTGCGTCATGCCGCTGCCCAAGCCATCCACCGGTTCTTTGATCAGGACGGCTATGTCTGGGTCAATACGCCCATCATCACTGCCTCTGATGCGGAAGGGGCTGGGCAGATGTTTCGGGTCAGCACCCTCGATTTGATGAACCTCCCAAAAGACGCCGATGGGAAGATCGATTTCTCTGATGATTTCTTTGGACGCGAAACCTTTCTCACCGTCTCAGGCCAGCTCAATGTGGAAGCCTTTTGTTTGGCCATGAGCAAGGTCTACACCTTCGGCCCCACCTTCAGGGCAGAGAACTCAAACACCTCTCGCCACCTGGCCGAGTTTTGGATGGTTGAACCTGAAGTGGCTTTTGCCGATTTGAATGATTTGGCTCACTTGGCTGAGCGGTTTTTAAAGTTTGTCTTTGCTGATGTGTTGCAAAACTGCGCTGAAGACATGGCGTTTTTTGCAGACCGGATCGAGCCCCAGGCCATCGATCGTCTGCAAGCTGTCATTGATCACCCTTTCATTCGCATGGACTATGCAGAGGCCGTCAAAATTTTGCAGGCATCAGGTCAGAAGTTTGAGTTTCCAGTGGCATGGGGCACAGACCTCCAGACCGAACATGAACGTTTCTTAACCGAAGTGCACTGCAAAGCGCCCGTGGTTGTTGTGAACTACCCGGATGCGATCAAGGCCTTTTACATGCGCCTCAACGATGATGGCCAAACAGTGGCGGCGATGGATGTGCTCGCCCCTGGCATTGGCGAGATCATCGGTGGCTCACAACGCGAAGAGCGATTGGATGTCTTGCAACAACGCATGGCCCACCATGGACTTGATACGGATACCTACCAGTGGTTTTTGGATCTTCGCAGGTATGGAACAGTACCGCACGCTGGCTTCGGCTTGGGTTTTGAGCGCCTGCTCAACTACATCACAGGCCTTGGAAACATCCGCGACGTCATCCCATACCCAAGAACCCCGAAAAGCGCGCCGTTCTAGTTCGCGTCCATCTTCAGTCGAACTCATCAGACTGCCCAAAGGAGGCTGCTGAGCCAAAACCATACGGGCACAGTGGTGACGGACAGCAAGACCGTCCAAGCCACGGTGGCACTGGACAGCTCTGGAGCCAATCTTGCTTGGGAGAGCAATGCGCCTGCTGTAATCATGGACGGCATCGAGGCCTCTAATACAGCGACCTGCGCGACTTCTTTGCTGATTGGCCAAACCGATCCGAACCCAAGCAACAGGCCAATGGCCACCACTGGGAGGGCGATTAGCTTTGCGGTCACCCCGAAAATTAAGGGCTGGATAAAAGCTTTGGGCAATTGCAGTTTGAGGCTCAGCCCAATGGCAACGGTGACGATGGGCAACAAAAGCTTTGATAAGACCTCAGCGATCAATAATCCCGAAGCCCCCATCCAGTGGTGGCCAAAGATCACCGCAACCACAAGGGCGACAAAAGGCGGGAATTGCACCAAACGCCTGAGCATCATGCCAATGGTGGGCCGCGTGCCTGTTGAGTACCAAGCAATCACCCAAAGCACATAGGTTGACACCATCAAAAAAGACCCAAACTGATCGTATACCACCGCCAAGGGCAATTGGCCTTGCCCCAGCAATGCCTCGGTGAGAGGGAACCCTAGAAATGATGTATTGCCAAGCGGCAACAACACCAATAGAACAGCAGTGACCTCTCTTGACCAGTTCATCCTTTTTGCCAATGGCAAAACACAAACCACCGTGACCAGCAATAAACTCCACGGGACAATGATCAGAGGCAACAACGCAAGGTCTGGATCAAGGGTCGGCACATGCAACAAAATCAGCGCTGGCAAACAAACATAAATGGCCATTTGATTCAGCCACTGGGCAGCATCTTTTGGCATCCTGTCCAGGTGCTGAAGCGCTAGACCCAGTCCAATAAAAACAAAAATCACCAAGTAGGCTGTCATCGACCAAAGCATAGCGCACTTATCGTTTGCGCAAAGAAAAATGCCTGCCTTGGCCTCATGGCCAAGACAGGCACCCCGTTAGGTCGGTTCACTGGACAATGCGCTCATTGCATCACACGGACAATCGGGTTAAGCCAAACATCTCGGTCGTTATCCCCTCTAACAGACAGTCCCGATGGGCTTCATGAGTAGTTTGCAAAAATTCACAATGAAGCGACATCGGATATCTGGACCTGTCTGTGTGCGGCTTTTCCTACGTGGCTAGAATGACCACCCCAAGCCAACAAACCAGGCCCGAGCAGGTCCAGGCTCGTAGTAGGCCTTGCGGTTGGCATTGATCCTAATGTTGGAAAAGTGAGTCTGATTGAAGAGATTATTGATGCCCATGACCCACTCCAATCCATGAGATTTCGGATCTGCCTGACGATAGCGCAGCTTGATGTTCACCAATTCGTGCCCAGCGACATAATCCTCATTGGCATTGTCAGCGAATCGTCCACCCACCATTGATCCATCCATCCAAATAGACCATCGATCTGAAATCGCAAAATCTAGGCTGGAGACAACCACGTGCTTGGGGAGCCCAGGTAACCGGTTGCCGTTGAACACATCACCAGACACGACAAACTCATCAAATCGGTAGCCTGCATAGGTATAGGCCATCTGCCACTTCAAGCGTGACCCAAGATCCTGACGCAACGAGAACTCAAAACCTTTTCGATCTGTTCGTCCCGCGTTATCGAAAATATCCACGCCCTCAAAAGCACCCACCACCACAATTTCATCTTTGGTATCGATCCAAAAGAGGTTGGCTGACAATTCCCCTGACGACCACTTGGCCCGCACGCCCACTTCCGCATTCAAGGCCCGAGCAGGTCCAAGTGAGCGTGTAAAACCGCCACCCCCTGAGAGATCCTTGATCTCAGTGAAACTTGGGCTCTCAAACCCTTCCCCCAGGCTGACAAACCCACTCAGCCCAGGCCAAATTTCATAAGTGAGCCCACCCATGAGACTCCAAGGCGAGAAGGTGCGTTTGGATTGGAACGGTGCTGTGCTTTGAGCATCATTGATGCTGAGCCTCAGATTATCCCGACGAAGTCCGAACATCGCCGACCATGGACCAGCCACCCAATGCGTTTGCAAGAAAGCGGCATATATCTGAGCGACCTGTAATTCGTCTTGAGTCTGCGATACCACTTGACCCTGCCGGTCGACTAGGAATCGCTGGCGATCATCCGCCTGCCTCGCCCATTCGATACCAGCCACCCAGCCCCATGGGTCTTCGCTGGGCGTTGCCACACTCACACCTGCGCCGGAAAATATACGCTCATAGTTGATGAGGCTAGGGAAAAATGAACTGGGCAATTGCTGCTCAAAATCGCGGTTCAGCCTAAAAATGTGTGCCGAGATGGTATGACCTTGAGCTAAGTCTTCTTCATACTGAAGGCCGATGCGGGCTTGCTCCACGCTTTGCCCAGCATTCAAAGACTCAGACTGCGCACTGGCCTGCCAGCGATCTTCTTTGATCTGATCCAGCGTCAACGCGCCTGGATCTTGGCCCAAAGGCTGATCCAAAAGACCCACCACCGCTTTGAGTTTTTGGGTTTCAGATAGGCGGACCACGCCATGGGCATTGAGCAACCGCTTGTCTGTCCCCGCATGACGACGTTGTCCTTGGTAGCTGAGATCTGAGGCACTCACCCAGCCATGCCACAGCCCCACATCCTTCCCGGCTTGCACGTTGATTCTGCGAAACCCATCAGCGCCTGCATCCAATTGGGTTTTAACCAACCCTGGTTGTCCCTCGCCATCCTCAGTGGCCAATGAGATCACACCACCCGATGCATTGCCATACAACACAGAAGATGGGCCTCTGATGACCTCAGCGCTCCTGAGAGACAGCAAATCAATGCCATCAACCTGCGCTTGACCATCCGGTAAAGTGTCAGGAAACCCATCGGTGATGAGGCGAATGCCACGGACACCGAAAGGTGCCCTTGCCCCAAAGCCACGGGTGGATACCCTCAGGTTTTGAGCAAAGTTATACCGATTTTCAAAGAAAAGACCAGGCACCTGCATCAGCCACTCGTCCAAACCCAAACCTTGATTCGGGACATCAAAGTCAGACTCGCTCAGCACAGAAAGTGCCATCGGTGTCTTTTCTTCAGTCAACCTTGATCGCGTGGCCGTGACCACAATGGTATCTATGGCCTCAGGCGCACCATCCACGAATGCTTCTGGCAGCTCTGAGGTAGGAACCGCCTCTTTGTCTGGCAAGACCACATCTTCTGCAATGACCATTGAGGTCAAGGCACAAAGAAGGATCAGCAATGACTTAACAGAGTGAATGAGCTTGTTCAAAATCTTTTCCATCTAAGCAGCGCTATTCATCATGACTCACGCGATGCCCTGCCCTCAATCTTGCGCGGGTGGCTCGCTGCCCGCCCACCCTAAGACCACTGAAAGCCACAGGCAGGCCCATGCCATGGTAAGGGTCAGGTGAGTCTTGGAGGTGAAAATGCAGATGGGGCTCTGTCGAGTGCCCGGTGTGACCGCACCGACCGATCAGTTGCCCGATCGAAACCTGATCTCCGACTTTCACAGCAATGCTTTCTGGTTGCAGGTGAGCGTATAAGCCAAACTCCCCTAGCGCATGTTCGATCATCACGTAATTGCCGATAAAACTGCGCGCGGTGACATCACACACACCCCAACCGAGAAAGGGCGCGTCTTTAACACGGTCTTCCATGGCAACGATTACACCGTCTTGGGCGGCCACAATGGGCTCGCCGTAGCAGAAATAATCCTTTGTATCGGTCCCTTTACCGGCGTGACGTTCTAGGGTGTCATTGACCTTGACCAGATCCAGCGCATACCGCTGACCCAAGATATCCCAAGAGTGAGAGGTTTTCGGCGTCATGCCTCCGTTAAGGACCAGCCACTCTCCCTCAACCGGCAAACGATAGTCCACTTGGGTTTCATAGCATTGATGGCTGTCGTTGGTTTTACGCTCACGCGAACTCAAAGAAAAGTTACCGCCCAGTTGCTTGATGATCTCAATCAACTGCCAAGGATTCAGGATCACCAAGAGTTGCGTGCCGAAAAACACAAACATCATGCCCCATCGGCCAAGATGGCGAATGGGTCCTGAGGCGCGGATGCCTGACAGGTCCTCAATCGGATAGATGCCCCACCTCTCCAACCAACGTTCTTTGTCTTCCTCTCCTGCACGATGCTTTCTCAAATAATCAACGAGATAATAGAGAAGCAAATAAAGCCCAATAAACACGAGCCCTGGCAAGGAAAAACCAAAGCCATAGCGAAGCAGCAGTTCGATGAGAGCGGTCAGCAGTAAGGCCAGTACGATGGTCATGACATGCACCCTTTCGTTATTGCTCACAAACCAAGACCAAACCAGTTCAGTATCGAAACCCGTCTAAAAAGAAAGCCCGCACAGTGGCGGGCTTTCGGTCTTGCTGGCGTCCCCTAGGGGATTCGAACCCCTGTTACCGCCGTGAAAGGGCAGTGTCCTAGGCCTCTAGACGAAGGGGACGTTTTAAAACAAAAACTTCGAACGCCCAGGACGAATACGGATTTTATACTACTTTTTGGTTCTGGTGGAGCCAGGCGGGATCGAACCGCCGACCTCTACAATGCCATTGTAGCGCTCTCCCAGCTGAGCTATGGCCCCGTACCCAAGCCGACTATTTTAGCACCAAACCCAGCGCTGTCAAAAGGTCTTTTTGATCAATTACACCATCCATCGGGCCTCTGAACGAGTCTTTTAGGCTTTATCCAGCCCGAATAATTCGGACAACTCATAGAGCCCGGGGCTTTGTCCAATCATGAGCTTCGCTGTTGCCAGTGCACCCCGCGCAAAAACATCTCGATCTGTGACTTTATGGACGAGGCTCAACGTTTCCCCCTCCCCCACCAGATTGATTTCGTGGGTGCCAATCACCTCCCCGTGCCGAATAGAGGCGATGGGAGCGGAATGGCCAAGGGTTTCTTGGATTGCAGACTGCAGCATCAGCGCCGTCCCAGACGGGGCGTCTTTCTTGTGAACGTGATGCGTCTCTTCAATGCTGACCTCAAAATGCGCCAAGTGGCGAGCGGCCAAACGCGCCACCCTAGCCAGTACCAACGCACCCAGGCTGAAGTTACTGGCCTGACAAATCGCAATACTTCTCGCGGCCTTCGCGATGGCCTCTTTGGCTTCATCCTTGAGTGCCGTGGTGCCAATGACCAATGGCAGTTGATGCATCCGAGCAAACTCAACCACCGCTGGTGTGCGAGAGAAATGAGAGACATCGAGTACCACATCCCCCAACGGTTGGTCCTGAAACCCACCTGCCCCGTTGAATCGAGCGATGATTTCAACGCCTGGCATCGTCTCACTTAAACGAATCACGGCTTGGCCCATGAAGCCATTGGCCCCACTGAGCATCACCTTGACAGGCGGTTGGGATGATTTTTCAGTTCTGTCGTTCATCCGTCGATGATGCCCTTTTCGAAGGCAGGATGCCAGAGGCTAGGAACTCCATAAAATCCCTCACCGTCCTAGCCGGCGCCTCTTCCATGGGCACATGCCCAAGGTCTTCATAGAGGATATGCGTTGAAGTCGGCAACACCGTGGCAAGACGCGCTCCGACACTGGGTGGTATCCATCGATCTTGTCCACCCCATTGGATCAAAATGGGCATGGGCAATTGGTCTGGCCTCATAGGCTCAGTCAATTCGGAGGCTTGATCGGATCGGGCGCCTCCTCCCGCGCGTCGAGCGATAAACGCCTCTCGATTGCCCTCGCGTCTTAATAGGTCTTGATAGCGCTGCACCAATCGATCATTGATGAGTTCCGGCTGCCCATAGACATCTTCAAGCGCGTACCTGATGAGAAACTTCGGGGTAATGAGGCTTAAAGCGGAACGAAGCAAGGGTTGCTGCAAGGACCGGACCACCCAGGACTCACCGCGCTCACGCGCTTGGGCCTCCATGGTCTCCTCACGCTGACGCTCAAAGTCCTTTGTACTTAAGCGAACACGGCCACCATTGAGAAGCCCGACCGCTTCGATCCGGTCGGGAAAGTGCTGCGCGTAGGCCAATGCATAACCTGCGCCCAAAGAGTTACCCGCAACCACCCAGCGCTCGATACCAAGGGTCTCTCGGATCGTCTCAAACATCAGCAAATGAGACTGCAGCGAATAATCATTTGTGGGGTGTGGCCCAGTGAGCCCAAACCCAGGGAGATCCATGCGAATCACTCGATGGTCTTTGGCCAGCTCCATCGCCCAGCCGTCCCAGGTATGCAAGGAGGAAAAAGTGCCATGGAGCAGAAGGATGGCTTGGCCCTCGTTTGGGCCCTCTTCCTTCAGATGGACGATCAGGTCGCCCACTTCCAAAAAGGTGCTCTGCTCATCGCTGTAGCGGTCTATTAATTGATCGAGCGGGACGTCGGTGCGAATCAAGCCAAGCGCCAAGCCACCCAAAAGCCCGATCAAGACAACAAGAGACCAGATGGCTCGGCGCATCATGAGCTATAAACCCATGCGGTCAAAGAATCCTTTGACCTTGTCCGACCAGCCTTGCGACTCTGGATGATGGCCACTGCCATCACCAGATAGGGATTGAAACTCTTCCAGCAGTGCCTTTTGTTCGCGCGTCAGATTCACAGGTGTCTCAACCGCCACCCGGCAAAGAAGATCACCGGTGCTCCGGGAGCGCACAGACTGAACACCTTTGCCACGCAATCTAAAAAGCTTGCCGCTTTGTGTGCCTGAGGGAACCTTTAGAACCACTGAACCGCCGAGCGTGGGCACTTTGAGCTCGCCACCCAAGGCCGCTGTTGTCATCGGGATGGGCACTTCACAAAACAAGTCATCGCCCTCTCGTTGGAACAAGGCATGCGGGTTAACGATGATATCGACATACAAATCACCCGCTGGACCCCCTTGACCTCCAGCCGCACCTTCACCGCTTAAACGGATCCGATCGCCTGTGTCGACACCCGCTGGAATCTTGACCTCTATTGTCTTCGTTTCTCTGACCTGACCTGAGCCATTGCACTCCAGACAAGGATCCTTAATGGTTTGCCCACTGCCTCCGCAGTTGGGACACGTCTGCTGGACAGAGAAAATGCCCTGACTCATCCGCACTTGGCCCTGTCCTGCACAGGTGTTACACACCTGACTCTCGCCAGAAGCTGAACCACTGCCCGAGCATCGTTGGCAAGTACCCAAGGTTGGGATCTTGATCTCTTTGACAATGCCCCGAACAGCATCCTCTAAATCGATGGCAAGCTCATAGCGCAAGTCTTGCCCACGCCGAGACTGTTGGCGCGAGCGGCGGCGACCACCGCCGAAAATATCCCCAAAAATATCGCCAAAAATATCGTTGATGTCCCCAAAGTCTTGGGCGCCACCCCCCATGCCAGAGACACCCGCCTCACCATACCGGTCATAGGCCGCTCTTTTTTCTGGGTCTTTGAGCACCTCATAGGCTTTTTGGATGTCTTTGAACTTATCTAACGCCGAGTCGTCTCCACCATTGCGGTCCGGATGATATTTCATGGCCAGACGTCGGTACGCCTTCTTCAGCTCCTCGGGAGAGACACCCCGAGCCACGCCTAAAATGTCGTAATAGTCTGTTGCCATCATGCCCTCTACTACAAGAAACGGCCGTCTTCCCGCGGCAACGAGAAGACGGCCTTCATCTACTTAACCAGACAACACGTTGGTTACTTGTTGTCTTCGTTGACCTCGGTAAATTCGGCATCCACCACGTCATCAGCTGCAGCCTCTGCAGCGCCTGTAGACTGGCCGCCTTCACCAGCACCTGACGCCTCAGCCTGCGCTTTCTCAGCTGCTTTTTGATAAAGCTCAGCGCCTGCCTGTTGAAGTTCATTCACCGCGGTCTCAATGGCGTCTTTGTCATCGCCTTTGATGGCCTCGTCTACCTTGGCCAACGCTGCCTCAATCTTGCCCTTGGTCTCATCATCAATGACATCGCCATGCTCCGTCAATGCGCTGCGGGTGGCATGCGCCACACCATCGGCACTGTTTCTTGCAGTGACCAGCTCATGGAACTTTTTGTCCTCATCACGATGGGCCTCAGCATCTTGGACCATTTTTTCAATTTCTTCCTCAGACAAACCGGAGCCCGCCTTGATTTCAATGCGCTGCTCTTTGCCCGTTGCTTTGTCTTTCGCTGAGACATGCAAGATGCCGTTGGCATCGATATCAAACGTGACTTCGATTTGTGGCATCCCACGAGGGGCTGCTGCAATGCCAGTCAGATCAAATCGACCCAGCGACTTATTGGCCACCGCCTGCTCACGCTCGCCTTGCAGCACATGCACCGTGACCGCGCTTTGGTTGTCTTCAGCGGTGGAGAAGACCTGCGATGCCTTGGTAGGAATCGTGGTGTTTTTCTCAATTAACTTGGTAAAGACACCGCCCAATGTTTCTATGCCCAGTGACAAAGGCGTAACATCCAACAACAACACATCCTTGACATCACCGGCCAACACGCCACCTTGAATGGCGGCACCCATGGCGACCGCCTCGTCCGGGTTCACATCTTTTCTGGCTTCGCGACCAAAGAACTCCGCCACAGCGCTTTGCACCTTAGGCATCCGAGTCTGGCCACCGACCAAAATGACTTCATTGATGTCACCCACTTTGAGTCCAGCGTCTTTTAATGCGGTCTTGCAAGGCTCAATCGAGCGCTTGATCAGGTCGTCTACCAAAGATTCAAGCTTGGCGCGAGTGACTTTAACGACCAAGTGCTTGGGCCCTGAAGCGTCTGCTGTGATGTAGGGCAGATTCACTTCGGTTTGCTCAGCAGATGACAATTCAATCTTCGCCCGTTCGGCTGCTTCTCTTAACCGCTGCAAAGCCAGTGGGTCGTTGTGCAAGTCAACCCCTTGCTCCTTTTTGAACTCATCGGCCAAGTAATTGATCAGCCTTAAATCAAAATCTTCACCACCTAAGAAAGTATCACCATTGGTGGCCAAGACCTCAAATTGCTTCTCACCATCAACATCCGCAATCTCGATGATGGAAATATCGAAAGTGCCACCGCCTAGGTCATAGACAGCAATGGTTCGATCCTTGCCTTCTTTATCTAGCCCATAAGCCAATGCAGCCGCTGTGGGCTCATTGATGATGCGCTTGACTTCTAGGCCTGCAATCTTGCCGGCATCTTTGGTGGCCTGACGCTGAGAGTCATTAAAGTAGGCAGGCACGGTAATGACAGCCTCTTTGACTTCATGCCCCAGGTAATCCTCAGCGGTCTTTTTCATCTTCATTAATACGCGCGCTGAGATTTCTGGTGGGGCCATCTTCTTGTCCCCCACCTCGACCCAAGCATCCCCATTGTCGGCTTCAACAATGGAATAAGGCACCAAGCCTTTGTCTTTTTGTACGACCTCTTCTTTGAATTTCCGACCGATGAGGCGTTTGACCGCATACAGAGTCCGACTGGGGTTGGTCACCGCTTGACGCTTGGCAGGCTGACCCACCAAAACCTCGTCGTCCTTGGTGAATGCGACCGTTGAGGGCGTTGTACGATCCCCTTCTGAATTTTCAATCACACGGGCCTTGCCGCCGTCCATGACGGCCACACACGAGTTGGTGGTCCCTAAATCAATTCCAATAATTTTGCTCATTTCTCATCCATCCTTGCTGTTTGAGCGCTTGATCCAAGAGTTGGGGGCATGATTTCCCCATTTCAACGCTTAGATCAGGTTTTTTAACAATTTTCTCTGACACTCATGCGCCATCTGTGGAAATCACCACACGTGCCGGCCGAAGCAGGCGATCATTTAATCGATAACCCTTTTGCATCACCATCAATACAGTCTGCGCGGGGACTTCATCATTGGGCTGGGCACTCATCGCCTCATGCCATTCGGGATCAAACGGCTCCCCGGCTGGATCGATCATCTCCAGGCCATGTTTTTGCAGTGCCTGCAACAGGCCGCGGCGGGTCAGCGCCAGACCATCATCGCCTTCAAGATCAGCACCTGTGGCCTGCAACCCCAAATCCAAACCGTCGAGAACGGGCAGTAGGTCCTTAAAAATCCCCTCAAACATAAACTTGCGGGCCCTTTCGATCTCTCGCTGAGCGCGCTTTTCCAGATTGTCCATTTCCGCCCGAGTCCGAAGCAGTGCCTCCTTGAGCTCTGCCACAGGATCAGGATCTGGGGCGTTGTCCTCAGCGCCGGGCGCTTCAAAGGGATCGGGCGAAGATGCTTCTCCCAGCGCCTCCTGAGCGTTCAATGGGTCTTGGTTTTGATCGTCTTGGGGTTGTTTTTTTTCTTCACTCATAGCTTCACTCATAGCGATTCAAGCCTTAAAATTTAGCCCTCTTTGCACCATATGGGGTTCTTGCTTGGCCAATACAAGCCATCTTGGGAGGTTTTGCCAGCCAACGGCGCCTAGGGTGCCTGTGCAAGCAATCTATTTGCGCCCAGCCATCCCCAAGTGCTAGTTTAGGCACCTTACCCCACGGACCTTTGGCCACACTGCATGCTTCGGGCATTGACCATCCAACATTTCGCCATCATCGACCAAGCTGAGTTGGAGTTTTCGGCGGGCTTTGGCGTGATCACGGGCGAGACTGGGGCCGGAAAGTCAATTTTGGTCGATGCGCTGTCATTGGTGGTCGGAGGACGCGCCGATGCCAGCATGGTGGCCCATGGGCAGGATCGAGCCGACATCAGTGCTGAGTTTTTGATTGGGCCCACCTCGCCCGCCCATCAATGGCTGATAGACCAAGCGCTGCAAGAGGATGAGGGCGCTGTCTTGATAAGACGGAGCATCTCGTCGAGTGGAGGATCGCGGGGCTGGATCAATGGACATCCCGCCAGCGCCTCGCAACTGAAGGATCTCGGCAATCATCTTTTGGAAATTCATGGCCAACACGCCCATCAACAACTGACCAGCGCAGAGCATCAACGCGCTTTACTGGATGCACATTGCCCTAAGGCGGAGCGATCGGCTGTAGAAGAGGCCTTTGATGACTGGCGGCGCGCTCAAGCGGAACTGGCCCAATTCGACGAAACCGTGGGTGATGCCACCCAACTTGAGCTGCTGACCTTCCAAGTCAAAGAGCTCAACGCGCTGGCTTTAAAATCCGGCGAGTACGAAACCTTAGAGGCAGATCAAGAAAGACTGCAACGCTACAGTGAAATCCAGCGCGCCATTGGGGCGGCCGCATCCTTGCTCGATCAAGATGACGGACCCTCAGCGCGCGCTTTGCTCAGGCAAGCCAGCCTCGCCATCAGCCCAGTGAGCCAATTGGATAAGCGCTTGGAAAATGTCACTGCATTGATTGATGAGGCCTTGATCCAGATCAGCGAAGCCAGCACCGAGTTGGAACATCTGGCCTCACTTCCCGAGGAGGAGCCAGAAAAATTGGCGCTGATCAATGCCAGGCTGGCCAGCGCCCTTGAGCTTGCTAGAAAACATCGCATCCGGCCCGAGGCGTTGACCGATCTAACAGAGTCGCTCAATCAACGCTTAGAGGCCATTCAAGGCCAAGACGAGCATCGGCAAAAGCTGGCTCAAACGCTGGAGCGTGCCTTGAAAAAGTGGCAAAGCAGTTGTGGTGTATTGAGTCAATCGCGCCAACAGGCAGCCCAAAGGTTGGCCACTGAGACCACCGAGGCGCTCAGCCTGCTTGGGATGAACCACGCCAAGTTGGTGATTGAGGTCCAAGCACACCCAGAGCGCGCCCCAACTCCCCAAGGCTTTGATGAGATCAACATCTTATTCAGCGCCAACCCAGGACAACCCGCCAAGGCGCTATCAAAAGTGGCCTCCGGTGGCGAACTCTCACGGATCAGTCTGGCATTAATGCTGGCGGCGGGTGACCGAAGCGCTCCGTTGACTCGGGTCTTTGATGAAGTGGACGCAGGCATTGGGGGTGAGACTGCGCATGCTGTGGGTCGATTCTTGCATCGGGTGGGGCACTCTGATAAGCAGCAAGCTCAAGCCCTTTGCGTCACCCATCTGGCCCAAGTGGCTGCCCGTGCCGATCTCCATTTGCAGGTCAGCAAATCACAGGCTCAATCAACGGCGGTATCGGTCCGAGCGCTGAATAAAGATGAGCGGGTGCAGGAAATTGCTCGCATGTTGGGCAACGCTCAATCGCAAAAAAGTTTGGCGCATGCCCAAGAGTTGCTCGAGCTTGGAGCCAGTGACCAATAAATCTCAGGGGCTGAAGTCAGCGCTTATTTGGATTTTTTCACGTACATGACCAAAGCATGATCGACGATCTCGTAACCATGCGCTTTGGCAATCTCTTCTTGTCTGGCCTCGATGGCTGGGTCATAGAACTCAATCACCTCACCGGTATCGACACAGACCATATGATCATGATGGTCATCCACGGCCAACTCATAGCAGGCCTGCGCCGGTCGGCCACTGCCATCATCGAATACATGCTTATGGATTAACTGCGCCGCCTCAAACTGCGCCAACACCCGATAGACGGTGGCAAGGCCGATGACCTCACCTTCATCATTGAGCTGGCGATAGATCTCATCTGCCGTGAGGTGCTTTTGTGCTGCGCGCTCTAGAAAGCGAAGAATGGTTAGACGGGGTTGCGTGACCTTTAACCCCGCATTCTTTAACTCTTTCGTTTCTCTGACCATGGTGGCTATTGTATCATTGGGCTTTGGCATTCATACATCAGGTCACCCCATGCGCCCAAGTACTTCTATTTTGACCACCAAGCCCTGGCTGGCCATGCTGGTCTCTCTCACCTTAGCCCTCGGGCTGACGGGCTGTTCTGACTGGGTATACCGTCAAGACATTCAACAAGGCAATGTTTTGGATGAGGAAGACCTGACGCAAATTCAACTGGGCATGACCAAACGCCAAGCGCTGGTGCTTTTGGGCTCACCCTCAGTGCAAAGCCCTTTCCATGCCGACCGCTGGGACTATGTGAACACCTACGCCAGGCGTGGTGAGGCTTTTGTCTCTAGAACCTTGACTCTGGTCTTCGTTAACGATGCGCTGGCTTCGGTGGAAGGCAATTACTTGGACCAAGATTCTGAAACGGCCAGATTGCTGAAGGCGCTGCAAAGCGCAGATCGGCAGCTCGAAGAAGCTGAGCTCATCGGCCCCAACTAGGTGGCTCGGACTCCAGCCTGACTTTAGGCGCTTGTTAAACAACCGTCCCCTTCTTGGCACGCTCGATCTCAGCCAAGGCGCGCCTGACTTCTTTCGGGTCAGCCACTAAAGGCCTGTAGAGCTCGATGCGATCCCCCTCGCTCAACGCCTGATCAATGCTGCAGCGCGCCCCAAAAATACCCACTCGCTCAGGATCGAACGACGCCTTAGGCACCAGACCTTCGTCTATTGCCTGTGCAATCGCCTGGCCAACGGTGGCTTGATCGCTGACCTCTAGCTCAATCAGCGTTTGGCGGTCGCGATCGCCCCAGACCAATTCAATCTTCATCGCCATAGACCTCGAAAGCGCGGGCGCAAAAATCATTCACCATGCGATCGGCCACCCGCCCAAAACCGCGGCTGATGGCAGAAGACACCAAGCCTGGGTTCATCTCAAAACTAAGGTCCAACTTCACCTTCGTGCCTGACCCCATCGGCTCAAATTGCCACTGCCCTGCCAAAGCCCTAAAAGGCCCCTCCTCCAACGCCATAGAGACCTGATGGGGCGAGTTCAGACGATTGGCGGTGGTAAATTGCGCTCGCGCACCCGCCAAGCTCAACCCCAGTGTGGCACGTTGCAATTCATCGCCATGCTCATGGACTTCGGCATGCTCAATCCAGGACAAAAAGTCAGGATAGGCTGCCACGTCTTGAACCAAGTCAAACATTTGCTTCGGGCTGAACGGAACCAGCGCAAATCGGTGGATTTCAGGCATGGCGACATCATACTTGAATCACCATCCATTGCGGTATCATGGACGGTCATTGAAGGCTGATTGAGAAGGCATGAGCAAAACCCCATCATCGACCATTGCTCTGAACAAAAAGGCGCGGTTTGAATATCACCTCGATGAGACCATTGAGGCCGGTATTGCGCTGGAAGGTTGGGAAGTTAAGGCGCTAAGAGCTGGCAACATCCAGTTCGGGGAAAGCTATGTCCTGCTGAAGCGGGGCGAGGCCTTCTTATTCGGTTGCCTGATCACACCCCTGGTCTCCACCTCAACCCACGTGCCCGCAGACCCCATGCGGACTCGACGGCTGTTGCTTCACCGTCGAGAAATCGATCGACTGGTGGGCTTGGTCGAGAGAAAAGGCTTCACCCTGATCCCCACCGCCATGTATTGGAAAAAGGGCAAGGTCAAAGTGGAGATCGCCGTGGCCAGAGGCAAACAAACCCATGACAAACGCCGTGTTGAAAAAGACCGCGACTGGGAGCGGGAGAAAGGCCGCTTGCTGAAAAACAAGTAGCCAAAGTTACATTTAAATTCAATCAGTTACTCGCCCCTCTTGACCCCCTTAAAAATCCCTTGCTAAGCCCTGAGATTTAGGCTTCAATACGCTCATCAGGCCCCTTTGGCCTGGTGGCCAGTACGGCTTTTACCTCACTTTCAACGAGGAATACATGATCCACCCGAACACTGAACTTAAATTCATTGGCCCCGAGATTGGCTTTGGGGTTGTCGCCACCCAGCTGATCCCCAAAGGCACCATCACTTGGGTGCATGATGATCTTGATCAGGTCTTTACCCAAAAACAGGTCGATCGTCTCAGCCCACAAATGAAAAAGATCATCGACACCTACACCTTCAGAAACAATAAAGGTCAATACGTGCTGTGCTGGGATCACTCCCGATTTGTGAACCACAGCTTCAACAGCAATTGCTTGTCGACCTGCTACGACTTTGAGCTGGCGGTTCGAGACATCTATCCAGGTGAGCAGTTAACCAATGACTATGGCTATTTGAACATCACTGAACCCTTCGAGGCCGTTGATGAGGGCACCGACAGAACGGTGGTGTTCCCAGACGATTTGCTGCGAATGGCGCCGCAATGGGATGAAATCTTAAAAGACACTTTCCCATTGATGGCTGAAGTCGCTCAGCCTCTGGCAGAGCTTGTTCCTCCAAGAATCTACAAAAAAGCCCTGCAAATTGCCAAAGGCCGAAGACCCGCTGACTCCATTGCCATGATCTATTGCCCCTTGCCCAATCAGCACACCAGTCACTGAGTAAACCCTGAAACAATTGCGGAACTTAAGCAAAAGCTGGTAGTCTATGTAGTCACCTTATGGGGGCGTACCGGCTTCGACGTGGATCGGACGTACCCTGGGGCATGCCGAGGAGACAGCAATCCTCGTAAAACCTGGCTGTAAAAAAGTTAGTTGCCAACGACGACAACTACGCACTGGCTGCTTAAACCCAGCCTGCTCTCTGCCAGTTGAGCCTGCGCTTCTGAACAGAGATCATTAAGTAGGATCGCGGTCTGCTGAGTTTCGGGGCAGGCTGTTAAATCAAACCGCAACTGGTCGGCATGTATGCCCTGCCCCTCGGGCGGCATGACGATGAGAAAAAATCGAGCGGGCTAAGCATGTAGAACCAGGATCAAATGGTTTGCGGACGCGGGTTCGACTCCCGCCGCCTCCACCAATTTTCGCTAAAAGAAACATCTAAGCACTTACCTAAGTGCTTAGATTTTTTTGACCCAGCATCGACATCTCGAGAACCATGTCAGTGGCCTAATCGAGGTATGTGTCGGCACGAATGGTGTCTAAACTTCATCAACCTTGATGTCTTTCTCTAACTTGACGCGATGCCCTATGTGTTTCAGCCTGACTTCATGGTCTCCAACTTTAGGCATACGTTCCTGCACCACCCGATCCTCAACCAAGCGCTCCGCCCCTCGGCTTAGATGATCAAAGACTGCCTTGTAGCTATCGGTCATCCGATTAATCAATTCCGCGGTCTCAACAAAGTGATGATTGACCTCATCCCTAAATTGCTGATGCTGAGCTTCCATAACCCTGATCGAACGGCCTGACTTGTCGGCTTGGCGAGCGCGCCATGCCACCCACGATGCCACAATCACTGCGCCGAGGAGCACACCGAATCCCAGCCCCAACCAAAAAGAACCCACTTGGCTCATTGCTTTGTACTCTCCAAATTAAGTATCCACTCACTGAAAATCATACCAATATTATTAATCCTACCTGCCGTAGATTGGCTACACTGGCAGCTCAATTCAAATCAATGCATGAGCTTCCCTCCCGATGAACGACATGGCACAGACAAAAATCGCACCGGTCCCAGAAGAGATCAAAACCCTCGTTGGCCAAGAGCCGATGCGCATCGTTCAAAGTGATCATGCAACCTTCTTTTTACTGGGCACCGCCCATGTCTCTCAAGCGAGCGCTGACACCGTCAAAGCACTGATTGAGTCAAATTATTTTGATGCGGTCGCTGTGGAGCTCTGTCCGCCTAGGTTTGATGCCGTGACCCAGAACAACGGATGGCGAGACCTTGATTTGTTTGCGGTTCTAAGAGAAGGCAAGGCCGGCATGATGATGGCCTCGCTGGCGCTATCTGCCTATCAACGAAGGATTGCTGAGCAACTGGGCATCGAACCAGGTGCTGAGATGAAAGCGGCCATTGCGTCTGCCAAAGCACTCGACAAACCCATCTACCTGATTGATAGAGACATCGGCATCACATTACGACGGGCCAACGCCCATTTAGGCTGGTGGCGCCGTTGGGTCATGCTCAATGGCTTATTCTTTTCAATGTTCTCAAAAGACGAGGTCACCGAAGAGGAAATCGAGGCCTTAAAAACAGGTGATCTTTTGGATCAAACCTTTGCTCAATTTTCTGAAGCCAGCCCAGAGCTCTATGAGAGCCTGATCGCTGAGCGAGACCGGTACATGGCGGCCAAACTCAAAATAGAGGCCAACAATGACACCGCCCATCCAGCTCGACGGATCTTGGCGGTGGTCGGCGCTGGGCACTTGGCCGGCACGGAGAAAGCGCTGGCCAGCCACGACGCACCGGCAAAGACCATTGAGGCCCTTGAACACACACCACCTAAAAACCCGATCTGGAAAGCGATCCCTTGGGCGATTTTGATTTTGGTGGTCTCTGGGTTTGCACTGGGCTTTGCCCGCTCACCCGAACTGGGCTTATCGCTGGTTGTCACTTGGGTGGTGATCAATGGCGGGCTCTCAGCCTTGGGGGCGCTTATCGCCAGGGCGCATCCTCTGACCATACTGACGGCTTTGGTGGCCGCACCTTTGACCTCACTGAACCCCACCGTTGGTGCTGGCATGGTGACAGGCGCCGTTGAGGCTTGGCTTCGAAAACCCACCGTGGGCGACTTTGACAGCTTAAGAGACGATGTGGCCACCCTGAAGGGCTGGTATCACAACCGCATCTCCCGGGTGTTTTTGGTGTTTTTCCTGTCCAACTTGGGCTCGGCGGCCGGCACCTGGATTGCAGGCTTTTCTATGGTGTCTCAGCTAAGCGCAGGATCTTAAAGTCAAAAAAGGCATAAGCAATGCCAATGACGGGCACCAGCAGCGCAAAAAAGGCATAAGGCGCATATTCAATCGGGCTCACGCCCAACACCCCAAACATAAACACGGCACAGGTATTCCAAGGGATCAACACCGAGGTGATGGTCCCACCGTTTTCTAAGCTTCGAGAGAGCACCCTGGGATCCAGGCCTCGCGCAGCATATTCCGCCTTAAACATGCGACCGGGCAACACCAGCGAGATGTATTGATCAGCGGTGAGGATATTGGTTGAAAAAGCCGTCAAGATCGTGGTGGTGATCAAGGACGCTGTGGTCTTAATCAAGCCCAAAAGCGCCTCCAACACCCTTCTCAAGAGCCCCGTTTGTTCCATCACGCCACCAAAGGTCATGGCGCAGATCACCAACCAGACCGTGTTGAGCATGGAGGACATGCCGCCCCCGCTCAAAAGCTCATCTAAGGTCTCATTGCCACTGGCGATGCTGGTGCCATCGCTCAAGGCCAACCACACGGCCTGAAGGCTCAGCAAGGCACCTTCACCCTCACCTGCCATCGCCGCAACCCGCTCTGGCTGAAACACCAAAGCCCACACCGCCCCGAGCAATGCGCCAGCGAAAATACTGGGCAAAGCGGGCTGACCCATGGCCGCCAGAAGAAACAAAAACCCCAATGGAATCAACATCCAAACGCTGATATTGAACAGTGAGTCTAGGTCTTGTTGCATCCTAACCAAGGCCTCGCCCGTGCTGCTGACATCGGCCGACAAACCCAAGACGGCATAAGCAATCAGCGCCAGCAACAGCGCCGGCACAGACACCCAAGTCATATAGCGAATGTGGGCAAACAGCTCACTGCCACTGACGGCGGGCGCCAGATTGGTGGTGTCCGACAGAGGCGACATCTTATCGCCAAAATAGGCCCCCGAGACCACCGCGCCAGCAGCCATCGGCAGAGACAGCTCAAGGCCTGCGGCAATCCCCATCAAGGCCACCCCAATGGTGGCCGCGGTCGTCCATGAACTGCCGATGGATACAGCGACAATCGCACACATTAGACAGCTGGCGGCATAGAACCAGCTGGGGCTTAAAAGCTCCAGACCAAAATAGATCATGGTCGGCACAATCCCCGCCAACAGCCAAGTCCCCACCAACGCCCCCACGGTCAGAATGATCAAGATGGCACCCAGGGCAACAGAGATCCCCTGCACAATCCCATCTTGAATCTCTGCCCACCGCTGACCGTTGCTCATCCCCACCACAGCCGCTGTGGCCGCTGCAATCAACAAAGCGATCTGATTGGGCCCATAAGATGAATCATCGCCAAACAGCCACACTGAGGTGGCCAGCATCAAGATCAGAAGGCTGATGGGCAGCAACGCCTGAAACAAAGAAGGCGCGCGGGAAGCGGGCTGAGCTTGGGGTGGAGTCTGTGGGTTCGTATTTGTCATCGGCTTATCTTATACCATTGGAAATCTGGCACAATAAAGTTCTAGACAGGACATCTTCAGCATTGAAAACATCGTTGTTCAAAAAACCTTGGGAAAGTAAGGATGAGGCCATTCGAGCAGAAGCCACTGCCTCCCTAGACCACCCCAAACTGGCCGAACGCCTGCCCCACCTTGCCCAACATGACCCATCACCCAAAGTACGTCTTGCTGCGCTCAAGCGCCTAAACAAAGAGGCTTTTTGGTTGGATGCTCGATCGCCCGAGCAAGACCCCATGATCAACCAAGCAGCAGATCATGCACTGACACACGCCCTACTGCATCAAGCAGACTCCGAATTTCACCGAGAGCGCTTGGCATGGATTGATCAACTCATCGAAGAAGGCCAACACCGCTCAGTACTGAAATCAATGGCACAACGGGCCAAGCACGCTGAGGCTCGCGCCAAGGCGCTGGCCAGCATCCAGGCCCCAGGTTTTTTGGCCGATTGCTATGCGACAGAACAAGATGCATCGGTGGCAGCGATGATCCTAACTCAGATTGATCAAACAAGCCCACTGGAGCGCATCCTCCCAGAAATCAAAAAGCGCTCCAAGGCCAAAGCCCGCGCTCTGGAAGAACGGATTGAAACGCTCCAAGGCCAAAGCCAGGAAGACAAGAACACGCAAGCAGCCAACGCATGCCTACAGGCCATCGAGCGTCTGATTTTAGGTCAAGGGGTAAGCGACCTGGCGAGCCAGTGGGCAGCCTTGCAGGCCCAGTGGCAGGCCAATCCCACGCGCTCAGCGGCCTTACAAGCGCGCTTTGAGCGGGCTCAGGACATCATAGAGGCGACCCTTAACCCGCCTGCTCGTCCCGAACCAACACCATTGCCTGAATCACCACCCCCTGAGCCCGCCACAGAGATCGCCACGGCACCGAGCCACTCAAGCAAGCCCCCCAAAGCTGAGCCTTCGGCCAACCCGAAGCCTCAAAAGTCCAGCCCACCATCGTTGGCTGAAAAAGAGGCGGTGTTGACAGAGGCAAAATCCATTCTGGCACAGGCTGAAACCGCCATTGATGAGGGACACTTAAAACGGGCGCATGAACAACTGGCCATGCTGCCCAAGCCTCTACCTCGCGAGCTTCGAAGCAGCGAGCATCGCATTCATCAAAAATTCAACGAGCTCAAGCGTTGGCTCCACTGGTCAAACAATACCCAAAGAGACGAACTGATTGATCAACTGGAACATGCCCTAACCCAATCCATGCATCCAGATGCGCTCACAGCATTGGCTCAAGAGGCCAAACAGCGTTGGCGGAGCCTCGAAACCACAGAACAACTGAACACTGAAGAGGCTAGGCCCGTCGCACCCCACAAGCAGTGGCGTCGATTTAACCAAGCGCTTGCCAACATCCGCGAAGCCACTCAACCTGCGCGTGAGCATAGACAGCATTACCAAAGCGAAAACTGGACAGCCCTGCAGGGCTTTATCGACAAGACCAAAGCAGCACTCAGCGAGGCCACCGAGGGCACCCAGAGGGACACCAAGGCCATGCTTGATCATCTAAAAACCGCACGGGCTGCCATCCGCCGCTTGAACGATCTATCACCGAAAAAAAGGGCTCAGGCAGCCGATGCTTTAAAAGGGCTGATGAGCGATCTCTCAGCAGAAATTGAGTCAGGCTTTGCGGACATTGAAGCGCAGAAAAGAAAGCTCGTGGCTCAAGCAGAGCAATTGGCTCACGAAAAAGACCCATCAACCGCGATCGAGACAGCCAAAGCCCTGCAAGCCAAATGGCGGGCCATCGGTTCTGGGCGACGCGCCTCCGACCAGACACTTTGGAAGGCCTTTAGAACGCCCATTGATCCCCTCTTTGCCGAACTCAAGCAAGCCTCAGAGACCGAGCGCGCTGAGCGCCGAGCGCATGAGGAACAACTCACCCGGCTCATCACTGAAATTGAAGCGCTGGTCAAAACCGGTGACTGGGAAAACAGCGAGCCAAAAGCCACATGGACGCGGCTGAGCGATCAATGGCAAAACGAGACCCAGCGACCACCCAAACTCGAGACACGGTTCACTCAGGCCAAGGCCCAGATTGAGAAACACATCGCTGAACTGAAACTCCGCGCAAAATCTCAAGCCAAACAAGGCATCTGGCAATGGGCGGAAGCGATCCAACAAGCAGCCAACGAGTCATCCCCTGAACACTTGGCCAAGATCACGCCCCCGCCAAAGCCAGCAGGCACCGACCTGGATGCGGTCTGGCAAACGCTAGATACAACACTCAAGTCCTTGCAAGGTGACTCACTTTCTTTAGATGCATGGCAAAACAACATGGCCATGCATGATCAGCAGGCCAGGCAAGTGGTCGTCGAGCTTGAATTTTTGTCAGGCCTTGAGACGCCGGCTGAAGATGAGGCCATCAAAAAAGCCTTTCAGGTCCAGCGGCTCAATGAGCGGCTTAATCAACGCGGCCAAGGCGCTTCTTTATCTGAGGACTTAAGCCAACGAAACCTTCGCTGGCATCAAAGCATCCCCATGAGCAGTGCTGCCTATGCCTTATTAAGGCCTCGCTTCGAACGCGCTTTTGAAGCTTTAGAAAAGATGCTGGGCTAAGCCGTGGGCACCCCATCCTTCATCCACCTTCGCTCGCATACCGAGTACTCCATTGAAGATGGCATGGTCCGCATCAATGCGCTCATGGACCGAGCCGTCGAGCTCAATATGCCCGCTGTGGCGCTGACCGATTGGTCTAACTTATTTGGCTGGGTGAAGTTTTATAAACAAGCGCTCGCCCGCGGCATCAAGCCCATTTGCGGGGCTGATTTGTTGATCGCGGATCTAGAAAATGCCAGCGAGTTCAGCGCGATGACGGTGTTGGTGCAAAATCAAACCGGCTACCTCAATCTGTGCCAATTGATCTCAAAGAGTTTTCTAGAGGGTCGCAATGCGCACGGACGCCCATTGGTGCACCCCTCTTGGTTGATGCGCCATCATGAAGGACTGCTGGTACTGATGGGCCGCGACTCATCGATTGGGCAGGCCATCAGCCAAGGCAATGGCGTGTTGGCCAACGCGCGGCTTCGCGAGCAAAAAAGCCTATGGGGTGATCGGCTGTATTTGGCCATTGAGAGACTGGGTCGCGATAACGAATCGATGATGGAGCAGAACCTATTGGCGCTGGCCATCGAGCATCAGATCCCAGTGGTGGCCACCAATGATGTGAGATTTTTGCATCAAGAAGATTATTTCGCGCACGAGGCCCGCGTGTGTATCCACCAAGGCCGACTCCTTGACGACAAACGCAGAGCTCGGGAGTTTGTGGACCAACAGTATCTAAAAAGCGCTGAGGAAATGGCCAGCGCGTTTGCTGATCTACCCATCGTGCTTGAAAACACACTGGAAGTGGCCAAACGGTGCAACTTTGAATTGTCACTGGGTCAATACGCGCTTCCCGCCTTCCCCATCCCCGATGGTCAAACTGAAGCAGGCTTCCTAAGGGACAAAGCTGCTGAAGGGCTCGCTCGACGCCTTGATCGCCATGGGCTCGCGGATGAACTGGGTCTGGATGACTATGAAAATCGTCTAAAACATGAGCTTGAGGTCATCGTATCCATGGGGTTTGCTGGCTACTTTTTAATCGTGGCTGACTTCATTGCCTGGGCCAGGAACAATGGCGTACCGGTGGGTCCGGGTCGGGGCTCTGGTGCAGGATCGGTCGTGGCGTGGGCGCTTGGAATCACCGATGTTGATCCCCTGCGTTATGACCTGCTGTTTGAACGCTTCTTGAACCCAGATCGGGTGTCTATGCCCGATTTTGATATCGACTTTTGCGTCGAGGGCCGTGATCGGGTGATTGACTATGTCGCTGAGCGCTACGGGCGCGACCAGGTCTCACAAATCATCACCTATGGCACCATGGCCGCCAAAGCGGTGGTCAGAGATTGCGGGCGTGTGCTCGGTTACAACTATGGCTTTGTGGACTCCATCGCCAAGCTCATCCCTGCCAAACCGGAGATGACATTAGAGCGTGCCTTTGAAGAAGAGCCTGAGCTGCGAGCACGCTATGAATCAGAAGAAGATGCCAAAGCCATCATTGATTTGGCCAAATCATTAGAAGGCTTGGCACGGAATGCAGGCAAACACGCCGGTGGCTTGGTGATCGCCCCCTCGCCATTGACTGACTTCACACCCCTCTACACCGAACCTGATGGTTCCTCGGTGTTGACCCAATATGACAAGAATGATGTTGAGTCGGTGGGCTTGGTGAAGTTTGACTTCCTAGGCCTAAGAAACCTCACGATCATCGACTGGGCACTGAAGTCCGTGAATGAGAGTCGCAAGATCGCTGATCAGGCCCCCATTGTTCTGGATGACATTCCCCTCGATGATGCAGAGACTTTTAAAACACTGCAACAGGCGCACACCACAGCCGTCTTTCAGCTTGAATCGGCAGGTATGAAAGAGCTTCTACGAAAACTCAAGCCAGATACCTTTAATGACATCGTCGCGGCCGTGGCGTTGTATCGGCCAGGTCCTTTGGATGCGGGTATGGTGGATGAGTACATCAACCGAAAACATGGTAAAGCGGCCGTGAAATACCCACACCCATTGGCAGAGCCCATCTTGGGCACCACTTATGGTGTCATCGTCTATCAAGAACAGGTGATGCAAATTGCCCAGGATTTGGCTGGTTACTCGCTGGGCCAGGCCGACATTCTTCGACGAGCCATGGGCAAGAAAAACATTGAAGAGATGGAACGCCAGCGCGAAGGCTTCGTCAAAGGGGCGGCCACCAACGACATCCCCACAAAACAGGCCGAGTCCATCTTTGATCTTATGGAAACCTTTGCTCGCTACGGCTTTAATAAGTCCCACTCGGTGGCTTATGCGTTGGTGGCCTATCAAACCGCTTGGCTCAAAACCCATTACAAAGCCGAGTTTATGGCGGCTGTTTTGAGCGCCGATCTCGACAAGACAGACAAAATCGCCATGCTCATTGATGATTGCAAGGCGATGGCGCTTAATATCCTGCCGCCCGACATCAATGCATCTGACCATCGATTCAAAGTGGAAGATGGCGCCATCCGCTATGGATTGGGTGCGATCAAAGGTGTGGGCTTGGGGGCCATCAATAACATCATAGAAGCGCGTGCAAGCTTAGGCCGCATCGCCTCTTTAGATGATTTATGTACGCACATTGATATGCAAAAAGTCAATCGTCGAACGCTCGAGAGCCTCATTCGGGCAGGCGCCATGGATTCCGTGCATCCCAATCGAGCCTTTCTCATGCACAATCTGGCCGACGCCCTGACCCGCGCTGACCAAATCCAATCAGATCTGGCCTCCGGCCAAGCCAGCTTATTTGGTTTGGCCCCAGAAACGACTTCAGCGCCGCTGGCATCGGAACAGACCCGATCTGATTCAGAGTCTGCCACCGTGCCCCCTTGGACATCGCTGCAACGTCTAAAGGCAGAACGAGAAACCTTGGGGCTATTCCTATCGGGTCATCCAGTGGATGAACTCAGAGAGGAGTTATCGGCGTTTATCAGTTGCCCCATGGAGGCCCTAGCGCGCCAAGTCTCAGCACCCACACCCGCCCCTGCCAGCGACGATGAGTCAGGCGGTCGGCGCTATCAACGAAACAAAGGCACTGAGATGACCTTGGCAGGCATCGTCATGGCACTTCAAAAGCGCGCCGGTCGTGGCTATTTCCTGAGTTTGGATGATGGCACTGGCAGAGTTGAGGTCGCGGTCTTTGAAAAACTCTATCAGCAAGTCGGGCATCGTCTCAGCGTGGATGCCATTTTGGTCATCAAGGGCCGAGTTGAGGTGGATGAGTACCGAGGAGGCTTTCGGATGGTGGCCGATGAAATCTTGAGCTTGGATGAAGCCAGAACACGATTTGCCCGCGGCCTTGAAATCCAACTCAATGGTCAAACACAAGCGCTTGATCAAGACTTGGCCGCCGCCCTCAAACCTTACTTGGCCGGACAAACACCCGTGATCTTGCGATACCGAAATCAATCCGCCCAAGCGCTGGTTAAACTCGGCGAGGACTGGCGTGTGTCACCGTCCGCCGAACTGCTGGCAGCCATCAATGCCGTCAAAGGCATTGAGTACGCGAAGCTTCGCTATTGACTGTCGGCCAGGGTCAGGGCCGCCAACCACTGAGCCACACGGACCATCGATTCATCCAGCACAGCGTGTAATGCTTCCATACTGATAGGCTCTGCCTCCAATCCGGCAGCTGGGTTGGCCACCACGCAGATGCAGGCATAATCCATCCCCGCTTCACGCGCGAGCGAGGCCTCAGGCATCCCAGTCATCCCAACCACATCACATCCATCCTGCGCCATGCGTTTGATTTCAGCAGCGGTCTCTAGGCGAGGGCCTTGCGTGGCGCCATAGCACCCCCCGAAGTGAACCTTCACGTTGGCATCGATCGCAGCCGCTTTTAAGGCATCCCACATGGGGCCTTCGTAGGGATGCGCAAACTCTATGTGATTTAACGGTGCCTCGGGCCCGTCACTGAAGGTGTGGGCTCGCCCCCAGGTGTAGTCGATCAGGTCATCGACCAAGACCAGATCCCCTGGCGCATAGTCAGTTGAAATACCACCGACGGCATTGATGGCGATGATGTGCTGAACGCCTGCCTCTTTGAGTGCTGCGATATTTGCTCGGTAGTTCACTCGATGCGGCGGAATCCGATGCGGGTTTCCGTGGCGCTGAATCAGCCACGCGGGCGTGAGCCGGTGCTCAGAACCCAACGTGATCTCGCTGATGGCAGAGGATGGGGATCCCCAATCGGTCTCCACCACAAAGCAATCTCCAGCTTGAAAAAGTGACAAGGCGCCTGTGCCGCCAATGACACCCACCCTGCGCTTTTCAAGCTCACCGGCTCTCATGACACACTCCAAATGGAATCCAAGCCCCGCCACAAACCATCGATATCCATGCCAAAGCCAAATACGTATTCATCCGGCACATCCAGTGCCACATCATCAATCCAATCTCTCGGAAGACCACGGTCATGCAGTTTTCTAACTGCTGCTACCGTCATGACAGACTCAGCACCCGCCTCTATCAGCGCTTGCTTTACAGCCGCCATGGTGTGGCCCTCATCGAAAATATCATCGACCAGCAACACAGGTCCTTTGATGGATCCAGGTCGCCTGACCCACTGAAGGTCCTGACCCTCGCGCGCCTCACGGTATCGCGTGGCGTGAACATAATCAAAGCGCACAGGGGCCGTTAAGCGACGGGCCAGCTCAGCCGCTGGGATCAATCCACCGTTCATCAGCGCAACCAACGTGACAGGATCTTTATCCAATAACGCTTGATTGATGCGCTCGGCCTGTCGATCCATCGCTTGGGCAATGGTCGGCGCATCAAAAATGAGCTTCGCTCCCGATGGCCAGCTTGGGTGTGTGTTCATGCCTCCACTCCGTGCTTCGCCTCAGCGCGCGCCATGGCTTCTGCTTGCTCAAGTTTTAAGGTTCTCGTTGGGAAGGCAATCTCAGCACCATGCTGCTCTATGATTGCGCCAATTCTCAAAAGCACGTTCTCCCTGACCCGGTGATACTCACCCCAGTCTTTGGTCTTGGTAAAGCAGTACACCATGATGTCCAAAGATGACGCACCATAGACATCAAAGTGCACCATCAATGTTTGATCGGTGGCAATCTCATCGTGCGCCACCAACATGGCGCGGACATCATCAACCACTTTGGCGATCACCGACTGGTCATCATAGCGAATCCCTATGTGCTCAAAAATGCGTCGATGCGTCATTCGTGAGGGATTTTCCAAGGTGATGGTTGTGAACACTGCATTGGGGATGTACATGGGCCGTTTATCAAATTTCCTGACTGTGGTGACACGCCATCCAATCGCCTCAACCACCCCCTCAATTTCCTTGTCTGGTGACCGGATCCAGTCTCCGACTGAAAATGGACGGTCCATAAACACCATCAGCCCACCGAAAAAATTGGCGATCAAATCCCGCGCCGCCAAACCGACAGCCACACCCCCCACTCCACCGGCGGCCAAGAACCCAGATATGGGTATTTCGAGAATGCTGAGCGCTGTTAGAACCCCGGTAAGGACAACCGCGATGCGCACAATGCGGCCCAATACGCTGACCGTGGTGATGTCATAGGCTTTTTGCTGGCGTTGCCGCTCATTGATAAAGGCACGCTCAAACCCGGTGGTGAGTCTGAACGCAAACCAAGTCACTGCCACGACCAGACCCAGTTGTGACGTGGCGTTCAAAAGTGCATCGTCAAACGCCAAGGCTTTTGTGTTCGGGCTGATGATGCGTGCCGCCATCACAATACCTTGCCACCAGATCAACAAAGAAATCGGCCGTTTACCGGCGTAAACAATGGCATCGTCCCAAAGGCGCTCGGTTTTCTTGGCGATCTGCTCTAAGCGCGCAATGAACAATCGATAAAAAAACTCTAATAGCAGCGCGCCCAAAATAATGATGAACGCCTGCAAAG
>CAYWVH010000001.1:0-364171 GCA_964461845.1 uncultured Wenzhouxiangella sp. | reverse complement strand
ATCAATGAGACCAGAACTTCCAGCCAACGGCCGCACTCACCACAAATGGATCGAGTGAAGCGTGATTGGCCTTATGCAAGATGGATCTTGCCCGTAAGAGCCGCCTACAAGAGTCGCAAGAAGGGAAGCTACAAGCGGAATCGGCACTCCGGCCTAATCTAAGTCACGTACCCTTCACTGAGGGCACATTACCATGGCGTTGCTTAGATCGAAAACTCGAAACCCAAGCTTACCCACACAAGGATCGCATCATGACAACGCAACTGAGAAAGATCATTTTAGCAAGCACACTGGCTCTTCTGACCTCGGTGGCCAGCGCCGGTAACCACGGCAATCACCAGCAAAAAGACATCGTTGATACCGCTGTCGCCGCTGGGTCTTTCACAACACTGGTCGCAGCACTGGAAGCGGCTGGCTTGGTGGAAACCCTAAAAGGGGAGGGTCCGTTCACTGTCTTTGCCCCCACCGATGCAGCGTTTGCAGCACTGCCTGCCGGCACCCTGGAGTCGCTCTTGGATCCAGCCAATCAGGCCACGTTACAGAGCATCCTGACTTATCACGTCTTGCCAGGCAAGGTCATGTCCGCCGATATCGCTGGGCAAACGCTTGCACCCGCCACAGTTCAAGGCACCACTGTGGCAATTGATGCAACTGATGGCGTTAAGGTCAAAGGCGCCAATGTGGTAACAGCGGATATTGAAGCATCAAATGGTGTCATCCACGTAATTGATGCGGTGATATTGCCCGAGTAAATTGCCTGGAGTATCGGTAGTAGATTGAATGCTTGGGCTGTGCAAGTCAACGGCGGCCCGAGCCATTTAGAGGGTGAGCGGGTTCATCAAGCCTGACATCTGTAGCCCCCACGAGAGAACTTCATCACCACCCTATGGGTGGCCAGAAAGTTACCTAGCCCTGAAAACCAAAAGGCCTCGCGCTGCCAGAACAGTCGCAAGGCCTTGATTTTATTGGCTCCCCGGGTCGGACTCGAACCAACGACCTAGTGATTAACAGTCACCCGCTCTAACCAACTGAGCTACCGGGGAATCCAATCGGGTATTATCCAATAGCTCAGCAGGAGCGTCAAGCGGCAGATCGATTTAGACTTGATCCTCGGGAGACTCAGCGGCCAAAATCGCAGCCTCCAGCACGGCCTCCTCTACGTAAAGCCCCTCTGATTCCGCAATATCCATCAGGATGGCCAGAAGTTCTTCCCTCGTCTCGGCACTCTGTAGCGCCAAACGGTGGCTGTCATTTTGACGGATCAAAGCCACCAATTCATCCAACTGATTCATGATCATGCTCCCAGAATCCAACGTTGATTTTATCAAAATGCTGCCATTTCACAGTTTTGTAATGCAACATTGTCGATGATGGAGCAGCGCCGAACTAGAGGTCGATAGACATGCGAAACCTTCTTAGACACAAGCCCGCCTGGGCTGACATGCTCATTGCCCTCATGGGTCTTGCCGTGATGAATATCAGTCATGCAGAGCTGCCTTTCCTCGAGGGCGATGCGCTTGATGCGACGACCGGGAAAATTGTCTACCGCGAGAGGCACTCAATGGCGCCAAACTCTGAAGGCATTTGGATCATGGAATCCGACTACTTGGACGCCGATAGCGAGCTATTTGCGGAGCGAAGTGTGTGGTTTGATGCGCGCTATCCAGAAAGACCCAACTACCGGCTCATAGACTATCGTGATGGTTTTGAAGAGGGGGCCACAATGTTGGCCGGTGGTGAGATTGAGCTCTATCGGACCATTGATGGGAAAAAGGAAACAGCAACTGTCCGTGCATCGGAAAACATTCCTCTGGTCATCGATGCTGGGTTCAGTGCCCTGATCGCAGGCCAATGGGAAGCACTCTTGGCGGGCAAACGCGTCAGGTTTGATTTCGCAAGCTCAGCGCGACTAACGACCATCCAGTTTCGCTTAAGCCACCAACCAACACCCGATCAACCTGAGCTAGAGCGCTTTACACTGGAGCCGAGTAACTGGTTTATACGGATGCTCGTCAAACCCATTAGCTTGACTTACAGCAGCCAAAATAAAGCCCTCATAGGGTATGAGGGCTTATCCAACATTAGAAGGGCTGGGGGAGGGAACCATGAGGTCTCGATTACCTTCCCCGCGGATCATCAGTTTACGATGCGCCAGCTGCCATCGGCTTGACGGCAAGCCGTGCCATAAATTTGTTCTGATGAGCCACCGATGGCTGCATTGAGCGTGAACTCACGGCATGGGCCTTCAATGGTTTCAGTGGTTTGGGTGGGTGTTACTGAATACTGATAGCCCGTGTCTGGGTTCTGCCACTGGGTAACGACCCCTGTCCTTGTAGTTTCCATGGCGGCTGCCAGCTTCATGCGGTCAACATCGTCCATAGACCGTCCCACTGAGCCTCCGATGGCCATGCCCGCCATCGCACCAATGATGGTGGCGGCCGTTTGCCCTCGGCCATCGCCCACTTGGCTTCCCAGAATTCCACCCAAGATGCCACCTATAATCATGCCAGACTCTTCATTGGGCCCGGCTGTGGTCGCGCATCCGACCATGGTCAAAGATACGGCGCCGAGGGCAGCTATTTTGACTCTTTCAAACCATGATTTCATATCTCAATTCTCCTCAAAATTTTCACCTCAATCCGCTGAGGCTACTTCGGGTTGGACAACTATTCTCCGAATTCGTCCTGATAATCTTGCATCGCCGCCTGCACAACAGCACAAGCATGCTCATGACCATAAATGGTGTCCAAGCGGACGTTCGAGGGCTCGCCAGGCAGCTGTTTGTAGGTTAGAAAGTAATGGCGTAAGCGTTCAGCCAGTGCCTTGGGGAGCTCTGAGATATCCTCAGCATCGCCCCAGAGGCTGTCATTTTCCAGAACCGCCACGATTTTGTCGTCTGCTTCACCGTCATCGATCATCTGCAAGCCGCCAATCACACGAACATTCAGCAGCACCTCTGACCGGCTGATGGGCCGCTCGCTGAAGACGCAAATATCCAATGGATCCCCATCGCCGCGGTTGGCCTCAGGACACAATTTCCCAACCCGCTCGCCGCAGTAAGTTCTTGGGATAAAACCATAGAGGGTAGGGGGTTGCGAGGAGGTCCGCTGTGGCCGATCCACGCGCAAATAGCCAGTTTTCTTGTCAATCTCGTATTTGACGGTATCGAAGGGCGTGATCTCGATGTAAGCATGAACGCGATGAGGTGGCGCCTTGCCAATCTCAAGCCCGTGCCATGGGTGTGGACGCCAACGATAAAAAGGATGTGGAAAAGGCATATTTGAAGTTCCCTCAGTTCACTGCTCAAGCCAACAACTTAAGCTCGAATTATACCGACCCTAGCGAGGGGTCATGAGATAGACCGACTCTGTCAGCGCTGTTAGGCCCTTAGCCTGCATGCCTTTGTGGTCTGCGATCACATCACGTCGCTCCAGACACGCCAAATCAAATGCCCCATGGCGGATCACTTCTTCACTAGAAACTGAGAAAGGCGGCCCATCCATCTGATTTATATCGTATTCTAAGCTTACCAAGAGCCCTTTGGCTTGGGGTGAAGCCAGAGAATGGAGCTTGTCGAGGTAGTTCGAACGCATCGCCGGTGGCATGGCAATCAAGGCGGCGCGATCGTAGAAAGCCTCGAATCGACGTTCAGTTGAAAGATCAAAGAAATCCGCTTGCCACAGGGAATATGTTGGTGATTCGTAGCGTCGCTGACCAGAGGGTGTCTCACTGATTTGGACTTTGGGGTCCTGCACGTTGCTCGGCCACTCGTTGAAAAAGGCCTCAATCGCGGAGTGATCGAGCTCCACGCCGACCACGGGGTGTCCTTGGGCCACCAACCAATGGAGATCCATGGTTTTGCCGCAAAGTGGAACCAAGACAGTTTCACCGCGTGCTATGGAAAGAGATGACCAATGGGCTGTCAAACCCCAATGAACGGCAGAGCGGTGGAAACCTATTTCACCCAGCGCCCAGCGTTCGTGCCAAAAGCTAGGTTCCATAATCGGTCATCCTTAACTATACATAATATACATTATGCGAACTAATGGGCGATCATTCTCTGATAAGCCCACCAGCAGCCTGGGCCTGACCGCTGACACCCACACCCTCGCTGGCGATGATCACACCACCAATCCTAACGCCTGCGGCTACCTTTATCTCGGCACGAAACCGATCCGAGTGCGCACTCGGTAGACGAAGAACGACGTCCCCAAACACCTCAGCGTCGCCCTCAATCGTAATCAAAAGATCTGTCTTATTTTGGCCACTCACAATCCGCAAATCATTTGCGAAATCCCTGAGATCGATTTGAACGCTGCCATTAATCTTGCTCTGTTCTGTGATCAGTATCTCACCCGTCTGCGAAGAGACATCTCCACCTATTGTTGCCGCCTGCACAACTATCGCTCCGTTACGGGAACTGACGTGGCCACCCACCTGAGCACCGTCAATGTGAACTTTGCCATTGCGTACATGGATACCACCATCGATAACAGCGCCAGATTCAATAGAGACCGCGCCGTTCCGATTGGAGATTGAACGGGCCTGGACATCCTGCCCGATCACTATCACACCGTTTCGGCTACCCACGGACTCTATTTGTGACCCTTCGCCTACACGAATGCCTCCATTCCTCGTTGTTATCTCCCCGACTTTACTCATTGGACCCAGCGATACTGAGCCATTGCGGGCTGTTACCGCGTCCGCAACCAAACCGGTGCCAGCGCTGATTCCTCCATTTCGGTTAGAAATGTTGCCAGACACCACCACGCGATCGCCTATTTGAATTGGCCCGTTGCGGTTGCTTACGGACCCATTGATTCTGGCACCATCATTAATCCTGATGGGCTCATTTCTCGCCGAAAGGCTGGAGGAATCTGCATCCGACTCGATCATAATGGGACCAGCGGAGAATGCGGGCATGGTCAGTGCAAGAATCAGACTGAGCGGGCAAAGGGCAAACTGTGTAATTAAGTTAAGAAAAGGCTTCATAGTAGATGACAACTCTTAATTTGGGACGCGCCACCATCATGCCAACGATGGCAGCAGCCGTCATGTGTCATAGGTAATGAAAACCCCATTGTATTGGGAGTCAGTCCACCAGATACTTGCGTAGCCATTCGTTCAGTTCACCATAAAAATGGCGACTGTTAGGGCCACTCATGATCCAATGATCCTCATCAGGATAAACCAGTAAGCGACTTTCAATTTGTTGGCGTTGCAGTGCCGTCCAGTACTCCAGTGAATTGGCCAATGGCACCCGCTCATCCTTCATGCCAATGGTGACCAAAACGGGTGTCTTCCAATTATCGGCATAGTTAATTGGGTTTTGCTCAGCCCATGCCTCCGGAATTGCCCATGGAGGACCCCCAATGTTGGCTTCACGGTGATAGACGGCATCGCTTGTGCCCCACTGTGTGATCAGATTTACCAAGCCTGCGTGTGAAATGAGACAGCGGTAACGATCGGTAGAGGACTGCATCCAATTGGCCAAGTGGCCACCATAGCTGGCACCGCCCGCGCACTGACGATCACCATCAATGAAATCAAATCGATCAATCGCCACGTCAACGGCTTGATTAATATCGTCAGCAGGGCCTCTTAGTGGATCACCCTGTATGGCTTGGGCGAACGCTTCGCCGAATCCGGTAGAGCCTCTGTAATTGGTCAAGACCAGTACAAAATCTTCCCGCGCCAAAAGATGGTAATTCCATCGAACAAAAAAGTAGTCCTGCCATTGCGAGTGTGGCCCACCATGCATCAATGCCACCACTGGGTATCGCTTGCTCGGATCAAACCCAGCTGGCTTAACCAGGAGGCTATGAATCTCCATGCCTTCCTCATTCGTAAACCAGAAATGCTCCACCGGTGGCAAATCGAGATCACCCATGGCCTCGAGCGTGAAATCCGTCAGGGTGATGTGACCACCCTGCTCCAAATTGATAGCCACTACCTCCGCAGGCTGGTGTGCCGCTTGCCAGTTACCCACCAGCACCAATTCCTCACCGCGCATCGTGCCCTCTAAGCCTGCATAAATCCCGCTATTTACTTCAAAGCTCATGCGCGCTTGGGTATCGCTTAGCAGATTCGCCTGATAGAGTTTCACATGCCCCGCGTCTTGACCCAATATGTACACCTGCCCATCGCCAGGTATGGTGAACTGCCCGACGCGCCGGCGATCCGGCATCGTGATCTCATTAACTTTCTCGAGTTCCGGCCAAGACCAAACCATCAGGCTCGAAGCATTGAACACTTTGTCTGTTCGTGGCGTCATGGTCGCCACCAAATAGTTCCCATCCGGTGTAAAGCGATGACCTGAGTAACTGTTACTGCCAGCGAGTCCGGCATCACCAGTCAATCTGCTGGGCTCCCCGCCTGAGGCTGAAACCATCCACAGATCTTGATCGGTGAAATCAAACGCAAATCGATGGCGATTGTCGCTGGCCGAAAAAATGATGTGCTGCCCGTCTGGGGACCACACAGGATTTAATTGCTCACCAGCACTGGCACGTGAGCCTGCGAATCCTGGTTGCCTGACAAGCTCTGAGCCCCCAATCACATCCACCCGTTCCTCTGAACCGATGGTTTGTACATATAGCCTTGGGGATTTACCGTCCAACCAGCGGTTCCAGTTTCTGATCGGAAAGCCGGTATAGGTCCTAACATTCGCGCCCTTAAGCGCGCTTTTTTGCTCTTCAGTTAGAGCATCTGCCATGGGGTCAATCGCGGCAACATATGCAATCCGATCCCCACTGGGCGAGAAAACGGGCTCCGATGCACCGCTTGGGTGGCCTGTGATCCGACGTGCCTCCCCGCCTTGTGTCAGTGACAGAAGATAGATCTGTGGTACGTCATCCCCTGCCCGTCTGGCTCTAAAAGCGATGTGCTGGGAGTCAGGCGACCAAACGACTTGGGACTCACCGCCTGCAGAAAACGTCAGCTGCCGAGCTGGTGCATCATTCGCTAAATCCAGCAAATAGAGATCAGTGGTTTGTTCTGATCGATCATAGGCCGGCCGAGTGACGCTAACGATGGCGCGCTGACCATCTGGACTCAGGACAGGTGAACCCACGCGTGGCATCAGCCAGACATCTTCATGCGTGATAGGACGGCCCAGTGCCGACGTCGCAAGACCAAAGACAGTCAATAAAATAAGGACAAAACCCGAATGCTTTCTCAGCTTCATGCTCACTCTCCAGCGAATTGTTAATCATTGTCAACGACCATAGACATGATGTCACACTTTTTGTAAGTTAGACAATCACTCAACAAATCCTTGGGGGATTCTATGGCTAGTTTTGATATTTTTTGCGAACCTCATATGGGCTGCGTCAAGAAGGCAGTGACTGAACTGAATGATTTGATTCCTCAGCGCCACGACTGGAAAGACACGGACCCTTCCTGTCAATTGACCGAGAACCACATCATCCTAAATGGTGCTTCTTACCAGCAGCTGAATCAGATGCTCAAAGAGTTATGCTACGCCTTGAGCAAACAGCTGGTTAGCCTCGCTTTTATTGCAGTCAGTCGGCCAGAAGTGCATCAAGGACGATTCACTGCGCGTCTGAAAATTGAACGCGGCATCACCAAAGACTGGGCGGAGCATTTGATCAAGACGATGAAGAGTTTTTGCATTCCGGCAAAATACACTTATCAAAATGAAGAGATACATGTCGTCACCGGTCACATAGACGATGCGCAACAATTGATTGCGCAGATGAGGCTACAACGGTTTGACCTTCCAATCCACTACAGGAACCTGGTAGAGGATTGACCGACTTTAGGCTTGGAGTGTCGTTCCTGAATGGCTTGTGGCTACCCACATTTGGAGTAGCCACAAGCCAAACAGGTTTGGCATCCATCGAGCAGGACCATGGCCTTTGTGTTGCACTTTGTGCACAAGGTGGCGCTTGGCGGGAACGATGACTCTACTTCGTCGCCGTCATGCGCCGTTTTTTTTTGAGCCGGCTCACCATCAGCGGCAGCCCGCTCCCGTGCTTCTACCTCAGCCCTTTTTTGCTCCAGCATCAGCATTTGCTGCTCGCTTAGCTCATCAGGCTCAAGCAGGCCGATTCTTCTTAGGTGGTGTTCTACCACTGCACCGATATCAGCCACGATGGACGGTACAAAACGACCGCCAGGCTTGAAGTACCCACCCTTGGGATCAAAAACCGCTTGCAATTCTTCAGACAGGAAGGTGACATCCCCACCCTTTCTGAAGACGGCCGACATCACCCTGGTCAGCGCAACGATCCACTGGAAGTGATCCATGTTTTTTGAGTTTATAAAGATCTCAAATGGACGTCGTTGTTCGTGCTCAGTGCCAGCATTCAATACGATGTCGTTGATGGTCACGTAGAGTGCATGGTCGTCCAAAGGCGTTCTGATCTTATAGGTCGCACCCTCGAGACACTCCATACCTTCTGGGCGCTCAAGCTTTTCGTGCATGCGAATGATTTCAGCCTTCTGTGGCACTTCTTTGGCTGGTGCCTCATTTGCATTAGACAGTTCCTGAGACTTAGGGCTACCCACGTTATAGCTAACAATTTTCTTATCAATTTTTATGGCCATGGCCTATTTGCTCCAAAATCTCTTAGAACTTACCGTAATAACCTTCTTTCAAGGCATCGAATAGGTTGGCAGCGGTGTGCACTTCACCATCATATTCAACCTCCTCATGCCCTTTGAGCTCCACAGACGAACCGTCCTCTAGCTCGAACCGATAGGTCGTTGACTCTAAATCTTTATCTGTAACCAAGACACCTTGGAAAGCCTCTGGGTTAAATCTAAATGTCGTACAGCCCTTCAATCCTTGCTCCCAGGCGAATAAATAAATGTCCTTGAAGTCTTCGTAGGGATAGTCTGTGGGCACATTCGCTGTTTTGGAAATGGATGAATCAATCCATTTCTGGGCGGCCGCTTGCACAGAGACATGCTCCTTCGGCGTGATGCTTTCAGCGGTCATGAAATACTCTGGAAGCTGCTCTTCTGGTGCATCCGAGTATGGCATGGCCTGTGGATTGACCAAGGTGCGGTAAGCCAGGAGTTCGTATGAAAAGACACTGACCTTTTCCTTACTCTTCCGGCCTTCTCTGATCACATTTCGGTTGTAATGATGCGCGAAGCTTGGCTCGATGCCATTCGATGCATTATTGGCTAGGGACAATGAAATGGTCCCTGTTGGCGCGATTGACGTGTGATGCGTGAATCGAGCGCCCACCTCTGCAAGTTCTTGAACAAGCTCAGGGGCTACCTCTGCGACTTTTTGCATGTAGCGGCTGTATTTGGCGTGCAAAACTTTGCCTGTGACCTTGTCACCTACTTTATAGCCATCTTTCTTCATTTCTGGTCTCAGACGAAGCATTTCAGCGGTGACTTCAAACTCATCATTCATGATGGGTGCTGCGCCCTTTTCTTTAGATAACTCTAGAGCAGCCTCCCACCCTGTAATGGCCATCTCTTGCGCAACCTTATCGGTGAATTCAAGCGAGTCAGACTGGCCGTATTTCATCCCCATCATGGTCATCGCCGAGCCAAGGCCCAAAAAGCCCATGCCATGGCGACGTTTGTATTCAATTTCTTGGCGCTGACGCCCCAATGGCAAACCGTTGACTTCAACGACGTTGTCCAGCATCCGAGTGAAAATCTTGACTGTCTTGCGATAATCATCCCAGTTGAATCTTGCTTTGTCGGTAAATGGATCATCAACAAAACGCGTCAAATTAACTGAGCCCAACAAGCACGCACCATAAGGCGGGAGTGGCTGCTCACCGCAGGGGTTGGTCGCCCGAATGTTCTCGCACCACCAGTTGTTGTTCTGCTCATTGATTCGATCAACCAACACAAAGCCCGGCTCGGCGAAGTCATAGGTAGACGTCATGATCATGTTCCAGAGCCGCTTGGCGGGCACTTTCTCATAGATCTTGCATGCCACCAAACCCTCTTCATTGACGACATAGCCATTCTTGGTGGGCCAATCGCGCCACAGAACCTCTTCGGGGTCAGCCAAGTTGACCTCTGATGACTCTTTTTCCAACACAGGGAACACCAGTGGCCACAATGCCTCATTTTTGACGGCTTCAATGAAGTCGTCAGTGATCAGCAAAGAGCAGTTGAACTGGCGCAGCACCCCGTTCTCCCGCTTGGCACGAATGAACTCCATCACATCTGGGTGTGAGACATTAAAAGTCGCCATCTGTGCGCCCCTTCGCCCGCCCGCAGAGGACACGGTAAAACACATGCGGTCATAAATGTCCATGAATGACAGGGGTCCAGACGTGTAGGCACCGGCACCCGAGACGTAGGCACCCTTGGGTCGTAAGGTGGAGAACTCATAGCCTATGCCGCAGCCCGCCTTGAGGGTTAATCCGGCCTCGTGGACTTTGTCCAAAATGTCATTCATTGAATCTTCAATGGTGCCGGAGACGGTGCAGTTGATGGTCGAGGTTGCCGGTTTGTGCGCCTGAGCACCCGCATTGGAGGTAATGCGCCCCGCTGGGATGGCACCTCTTCTCAGCGCCCATAGGAATTCTTTGTACCACTGCTCTTTGAGCGCTTTGGTTTGTTCTACTTCTGAGAGCGCACGTGCCACTCGTTGGTAGGTGGCGTCTATGTCTTGGTCAATGACCTCGCCCGTTTTCGACTTCAGCCGGTATTTTTTATCCCAGATGTCCAGTGATGCTTCTTGAAAGTCAATCTCTGGGCGGGCTGCTGACAATGCCTCTGCTGAAACGCTCATTCCCTAACCTCTTGATTCTGCGTGTTCGACCAATGTTATCCACAGGTTGTTCGACCCGATATCCACAACCTGTTGTGTGATTCTTCCCGACGCGACACAATATCTTGTGCCACCGGGTTACTGTATCGGTATCGATTCTAAGAATCAAGTGACAAATGCGAATCTTTTAAAAATCTCAGTCAGACTCGGGCTTGGGGTCTCGCTCCATCAAGACTTTGACCCCCTTAGCAGGGCTCCAGCCCTTGAATAAAATGCCGTGTACCTGCTCTGTGATCGGCATTTCTACCCCAAAACGCTGGGCCAAACGCATGGCCTCCTCGGTGGTCTTCACACCCTCCACCACCTGACCAATCTCAGCCAAAGCCTGATCTAAGCTTTTGCCCTGACCCAGCGCGATGCCGAAGCGTCGATTTCTGGATAGGTCGCCCGTGCACGTCAGGACCAAATCCCCAACCCCAGCCAAGCCAATCAGCGTTTTTGAATCTGCACCTATGGCCTCACCCAAGCGGATCATTTCAGCCAAGCCCCTTGTAATGAGCGCAGCCCGCGTATTCAAACCCAAACCCAGCCCATCTGCCAGGCCGCAAGCAACAGCTATGACGTTCTTCAAAGCCCCACCGAGCTCTGCGCCGATCAAATCTGCTGTGTAATAGGCCCTAAAACTCTGCCCATGCAATAACGATGCCCAGCGAGCGCCAAAGGCTGGCTCGCTCGCAGCCACGGTGACGGCTGTGGGTTGGCCTTGGGCCACCTCACGTGCAAATGACGGCCCACTGACCAGGGCCAGTGGCACGGTGTCGGCAATCATCTCTCTGGCGCGTTCGTGCAGGAACCGGCCCGTCCCAGGTTCAAAGCCTTTGCAAGCCCAAGCCAGCCCAGTGGTGGGCGTTACCCAAGGCTCAATCAGTGCAACCGTTTGAGCAAACGCATGACTCGGGGTAACGATCAGGCTGTGATCAGCATCCCGTATTGCCTCGTCAATTCGAGCATGGATTTCAATGCCATCGGGGAGCGTGATGCCAGGGAGATACTTTTCGTTGACGCGCGCTTGGCCAATCTGCTGGGCCTGCTCTGCTGAGTGGGTCCAAAGTGCTACCGAGTGGCCTACTCTGGCCAACTGCAAGGCCAAGGCGGTGCCCCAAGACCCCGCCCCGAGTACAGCAATTCGCGCCCCATGAGGCTTGGTCATTATTGAGGCGTTTGCGATGCTGGGCTGTTTTGTGCCTGCGCTTCTGCCAGTCTTTGGCGAAAGACAGTCTCAAAGTTAATGGGCTGCATTGGTGGCAACATGAATCCACCTGAACTGACCAAATCAGCAATCTTGGCTCGGTTATACGGATACAACACATTGGGGCACAGCACATTAATGGCGTAGGGCATTTGCTCTTCAGTGAAGTGAGAGAACTTGAAGATGCCGCCGTATTGCACTTCGCAGACGAACACATTCTTCTCACCTTCTTTGGCAGTCACAGTGACTGTCAAAATCACCTCCCAACGGCCCTCACCCATGTCGGTCGTCCGTTGCGCAAGGTTCAAGTTGACATCGGGCTGGCCAGTCGCATTGTCCAGCTCGTGGGGTGACTTCGCTTCAAATGACGCGTCTTTCAAGAAGATGTGCTGCAAGGACATTTGTGGGCCTTGGGCGGAGTTTGCTGCGCTGTTATTTTCTTCAGACATATTCTTTTGTTTCCATCCTAATGTGTTGATATTGATGTTTTTTTAATCCTGCTTCTTCTTTGATGTTGCTTTATCGCGGCTGATCGGTTGTTTGTCCGCTTCCCACTGCGCCAACCCACCACTGAGCATCTTGACTTCCCCAAAGCCCATTTTGACCAAGCGGTTTGCCATTTGAGGCGCAACTTGCGCCGACCTGCAATACACCAGCACTGGCCGATCCTTTTCCTTCAACAGCCGCTGGTTACCCGCCTCAATTCTAGACGGCGGCAGATGCAAAGCACCCTGAATATGCCCCTTTGCAAAATCTGTGCTGTTCGACACGTCGAGAATCAGTGGATCTGCTCGATTGATGAACTGGACAGCAGCCAAAGTGTCGACCTCCTGCCATTTTCGACCCAATCTGGCGACTTCCCAACTGAGCCACGCAATCAAGACAGCAACAAAAAGACCAGATAAAAGAAGGTTGTCTTGTAAAAATTCAATCCACTGTTCCATGTGAAAACCTGGCTTTGGGCAACAACCGCCTATTATCATCCATTCAACAGATGGATGCCAGCGCATCTTAACCAGCCAAAAACGGAGTATGGGATAATGGGCGCCTACCCTAACGGAGTTTAGGCATGCAAACACCCAAGCCGGTTGTGCTGCTCATCTTGGATGGCTGGGGGCACCGCGCACCGGCGCCCGACAACGCCATCTCCCTCGCTCACACGCCCAACTGGGACGGGCTTATTGCCCATCGACCGATGGGTCTGTTAACAACGCACGGTTTGGCTGTGGGCTTGCCAGAGGGCCAAATGGGCAACTCAGAGGTGGGGCATATGAACATCGGCGCTGGGCGCATTGTGTATCAAGACCTCACGCGCATAAGCAAGGCCATTGATGAAGGGGATTTCCAAAGCAATGATGTCTTGGTGAGCGCCACACAGAACGCAAAGACCCAAAACAGCACCCTGCATATCTTGGGTTTGTTGTCTGATGGAGGCGTCCACAGCCACGAGTCTCATTTGTTCGCCACCATCGAGCTCGCCTTGGCGCAAGGGGTTCCCCGCATAGCGCTTCACCTGTTTACCGATGGTCGCGATGTTCCCCCGCGCTGTGCACTCAGTTCAATCCAAAAGCTAGAGCACTATCTGGTGCATCCACAGGTCCAAGTTGCCAGTGTCTCAGGTCGGTACTTTGCGATGGACCGAGACCATCGCTGGGAGCGCACTGAAAAGGCGTGGCGTGCGATCAGCCTCGCGCAGGCCACGTATTGTTGCTCCAGTGCAAAAGCCGCGGTTGAAGAGGCTTATGCGCGTGGTGAAGATGATGAATTTATTCAACCCACCGTCATTGGTGAAGGCGCCCCGATTTGTGCTGGAGATGTCGGCATTTTTATTAACTTTCGCTCGGATCGAGCCCGCCAGCTCACCCATGCGTTGGTTGATGAAGATTTCGAGGCCTTTGATCAAGCCGATGGCGTGCCCTTTTCTCAGTTTGTGACGATGACGGCCTATGAACAAGGGTTAAAGGTGCAAGTGGCCTTCCCACCGCAAACGCTGGACAATGTTCTGGGCCAGGCTGTAGCGCAGGCTGGACGGACTCAACTTCGGATCGCAGAAACCGAAAAATATGCCCATGTCACTTACTTTTTAAACGGGGGAGAAGAAACTGTCTTTGAAGGCGAGGACCGCGTTTTGATTCCCTCACCCAAGGTGGCCACCTATGATTTACAACCACAGATGAGTGCGCCGGCTTTATCCCACGAACTGACCGATGCGATCAAAGCTAAAAAGTACGATCTCATCGTGGCCAATTTGGCCAATCCAGATATGGTTGGACACACTGGCAAACTCTCGGCCGCGGTGGCAGCAGTAGAAGCCGTTGATCAGGTGATAGGAGAAGTGCTCAGGGCACTCGAAGCGGTCGGTGGCGAGGCCATCATCACGGCAGATCATGGCAACGCAGAGCAAATGCTCGATGCGGACACAGGCCAAGCACACACAGCCCACACCACCAACCCCGTCCCGCTGATCTATGTGGGCAATCGGCCCTGGACCTTGGCCGCCACAGGGAGCTTGAGAGACATTGCGCCTACCCTTTTGACGCTGATGGACATACCCATACCCCAAGAGATGACTGGACAGTCCTTGGTCGATGCTGAGCAAGCTTAATCAGGCACTCCACACCCTTGTCCTCCGCACATGGATGGGCATTTGCCTATGGTTGGCGCTTGGATCTTTCAGCTTTGCCAACCAAACTGAATCATCAGAGGAGGCTCTGAGTGATCTCAGACAGAGAATGGCTACATTGCAGGCTCAGCTTGATGCTGAGCTTAAACAAAAAAATCAGGCCATGGCCGAGCTGGCCGAGTTGACGCGCACGATCAGCGACCTGAATCAATCCCTCAATGCCAATCTTTCAGCGCAGCAAGCACTTGACCAAGAGATAGCTCTCATTACCCCACAACAATCAGAGCGAAGAGAAAAGATCAATGAACTTCTTGCCGGCTTTAACCGACTCCTACTGAGTGGCTACCCAATAGAAGCTCAAGCCTCACTCAAACTTATTCTCAATCAGGACTCGCCGCACCAGGCGGCAAGGGTCTGGGCTTACCACCGACGCCTCAGTCAAGCCAGCACCGACTTGCTTAACCGTTTGGCAACCGAAATGGCTTCCCTAGATCAGCTCACCCAAGAGCTCCAATCCAAACAGCAGAACCTGGCCGACCTTAAAAAAAACCAGCAAGTGCAGCTGGCCGTCTTGAACGAGACCATGGATGCCCGACGTCACACATTGGCCGAAATTGATCGGCAAATCTCCTCCAATACCCAGGCACTCGAAGAACTCAAAGAGGATGAAAAGAGACTTGAGCGTGTTCTGAGCCAGGCCCGTCAGGAGAGCGCCCAGCTGCTCCCGATGACAGAGCCACCAAACGTAATTGCGGAAAAAGGCCGCCTACCCATGCCCACCCGGGGTCGTCTGAGAGTCGGGTTTGGGCAGTCAAGACCAGGGAGCACGCCTTGGCGGGGATGGATCCTAGAAACCGAGCCAAAAGCCAGCGTTCATGCCATCGGTGCTGGTCGGGTTATTTACGCCGACTGGCTCAGGGGGTATGGACTACTCATCATCATCGATCATCAAGACGAATTACTAACGCTGTATGCCCACAACGAAACGCTCTACTTTAACGTGGGTGACTGGGTGCGCGCCGGTGAAACCATAGCCACAGTGGGTCAACCCAACCTACCCGGCACGCAAGTAGACCACGGCAGCTACTTTGAGCTTCGACAAGGTGGCCAAGCAAAAGACCCAGCAGCGTGGATTGACCGCAATCGACTTCCCCAGTCAGCCATCCCTTAAGGTGCTGGGTACACATACCCCGCTTGCAAGCCCAGTGGCAGACCCAGCGCCCAAAACACCATCAAAAATGCCGTCCAAATGGTAAACAGAACCACTGAGTAAGGCAGCATCAGAGAAATCAGCGTCCCAATGCCAGCCCCTGTGTAGTAGCGCTTACAAAACACCACGACCAAGGGGAAATAGGGCAACAGAGGCGTGATGATATTGGACGATGAATCACCGATCCGATACGCTGCCTGTGTTAGCTCCGGAGACAAACCCAATTGCATCAGCATGGGCACGAAGATCGGCGCAATAATTAACCACTTGGCCGACGCTGAACCCACAAACAAATTAACAAACACAGTCAAAAACAAGATGCCAATGATGGTCAACTGTGCTGGGAGCGCCATCGCCTCCAACCAACTGGCACCACTCATGGCCAACAATAACCCAATGTTCGACTGGCCAAACGCCGCAATAAACTGGGCAGCAAAAAAGGCCATGACGATGTAGTAGCCCATCGAGGACATTGATTTACTCATGCCCTCGATGATGTCTTTATGAGACGAAATGGTCTTGGCCAAATAGCCATAGATAATGCCTGGGATCATAAAAAAGATCAGGATAAAAGGCACAATGGATAGCATCATGGGTGAGCTAAAAGAACCCAGTTGACCTTGGGCGTCTCGAAGCGGCGAACCCGCTGGCCAGGCAATGGCTGTCAGGAGTAACGCCAAAACGACAATCGATGCACCCGAAAATCGAAGTGCACGCAGCTCATGATCAGACAGTGGTTCCATCTTTGGCAGATCGGAGGTATCGGCATCAATCGGGGTCTCTTTTTTCAGCCGGGGTTCAATGATTCGATCAGTCAGCCACCAGGCCGCCATCACCACCACCAAACAAGAGGCTGACATAAAAAACCAGTTGGAGAGTGGATTCACCATCAACCCAGGCTCTATCACCTGAGCAGCCTCTTGAGTGATCGCGGCCAGCATGGGGTCCAAAGCCGATGGAATAAAATTGGCCGAAAAGCCACCAGAAACACCTGCAAAGGCAGCGGCGACGCCCGCCAAAGGATGGCGACCCGCCGCATAGAACATCACCGCACCCAATGGAATAACGACAACATACCCAGCATCAACCGCTGTTGAACTCATCACACCCACAAACACAACCAAAGGTGTCAGGAATGCGGTCGAACTCTGTCCAAATAGCCTCACAGCAAGCACTTTTCTTAATGCTGCATTAATGAACCCCGTGTGTTCGGCCACCCCAACCCCAAGCATGGCCACCAAGACCACACCCAGTGGTGCAAACAGTACAAAGGTCCTGACCATGTTGGAGAGAAAAGACGCCATCTGATCCCCAGCGAGCTGATTGATGATCACGATGGGGTTGCCCGTTTGCGGGTGAATGGCAGTGAAGTTGATGCCGGACAAGGCCCAGGATAAGACCCAGGTCACCAACAACAAGATGAAAAATAAAACCGCAGGATCTGGCAAACGATTACCAACGCGCTCAATGACCCCCAAGGCTCGCTCAAGCGCCGTTAATTCTTGTGTTGAGGCATTCATGGGACGGTGGCTCCCCAGGGTGCTGGCGGAGTATCAATCGTCTGGGTTAGGTCGAACTCTGCTCGGAAGTGCCTGTTGGGCCGAGTCAGCCCGTATGAGAACGTTTGCCCTGGCTGGATCTCTACGTACCAAATGTTGCCAGCAGAAACATCCAGTCCTTGAGCGTAGAACAGCGACTGCGAGTACCCGTCCACCTTAAATGCTTGTCGAGTCGCCCTACCCTCATCAACGGTTTTTCCGCCATACCAGGTCAAGATGTCTTCAGACCCATCTTCATGCCGGTGATCATGCTTCAACACCAATGTCTCGCCAGCTCGCTGGAACACCCATGTTCTAGAGCGATCATCTCCGACATTTAATGAGATGCGAATCTCGATAGGCGAGCACTCTCGGCCGTGTATCGTCATCCTTTGGCCGATCCAACCAGCATCTGACACATCATCGTAAACAGTCAGCTGACCAGAGAAAGCTTGGCCACACAATGCAGATAGGTTCTCCCAAAACAGGTCTTGCTCTGACTTGGCTTGGGCCGCCATCGGCCACAGGCTGAGTACAAGCCAAATAAAACCGAAAGTTATTGGGAGCTGCTTTTTGGATTTATGAAGTGATTTTGTGTGATTCATTAGGCGGCTTAGTTTGTGTTTGGAGGCCTTGAAGATATCACAACGGGGGCCATTCAACCACCTCATGCGCCCAGTATCACCAGGCAGCGACCGTACTAAGTTTTTAACTTGGGTCTGTCCAGAGGCAACGGCGTCACCTTCTCGCCGGATTCCCGATCACGAATGGCGCAGGCCCCTCTCTTTTTGACTTTCTCAACTCGGATCACAGAGTGCATCGGCACACTGATACTTTCAACATCTTGGAATTCTTCACGCAGACGTTCTTCGGTGGGGTCAACCACCAACGCGCGACCGGATTCGAACACAAATTCTGAAAACTCGACAAACCCATAGGAGAATTCGCTACCCAGCACTTTCCTGCAATACAGCTCATAGACCTTGTTGTGGTTATGGAAAATCACTTTATACATACCTGAATCTCACTATGTATCAATATGTTGCCAGCGTTTCGGCCCCATGCTCCAACGCCAGACCAAACCAGCCACAAGCCCAGCAAAGAACCCGACCAAATGGGATTCGACAGCCACCGAAGCATATTTGGTGGCATCGGCTAAGAAAATCAACTGCACACCCAGCCAGGCCAGAATCACCCAGCCTGCACCGATCTGCACCTTTTGGATGACAACACCCAATGGCAACCAAAACCGCACTTTGCTTTGCGCACAAAGGGTCAAATACGCACCCAAGATACCGCTCACCGCGCCGCTTGCCCCTACCACTTTATTTAGATCTGAGGGCCAGATGAGTGCAGGCACCAAATAAGCCAGCGACCCTATGAATAAAGTCAATGCGATCAACCGAAAGCCTCCGATGACACGCTCGACTTGGGCACCAAAAACAATGAAGAAGGCCACATTACCGATCAGATGCCAAGCATCCAGATGCACAAACTGAGCAAGAACCATGGCCACGGAAAGTGACTTCAGATCTCCCCATCCTCGAAGCGCCAGCCACTGATCCACCACCGCAGGGTCAAAGGCCAAACGAAGGATCCAAGCGGGGTCTTGCTTGCTAAACCAAGGGTCTAACAAAAAGACAATGACCCACGCCAGCGCCAAGGAACCGACGCCCCAAGCAACATTGACGCGACTCATCGAGTCAATAAAAATCGATAGTCTCGAAAATCAACCAACGCGCCCTCGGCCCTAATCTCAGCCAGCACAGCGCCTGAGCCTAACTCTGCCCCTTCCTTGTAGCGCACGCCATTGATCAGCACAAACCGATCTTCAGGCTGCGTGGCGAAAACATGAATGGTCAGATTAAGCACCGGTAGCGCCTGGCGAACAGACAAAGGCAACTCCCACTGATATAGATAATCAGCAGCAACGGGCTGCCAAGCGGTATCAGCTGTTGCTGGCGGATTGGCTGGGGTTGGTAGATTGGCACTGATGATGGCCTCCTCTAAGGCAGCCACTGGCATCAAATCAGAGGCGGATTGATTGTCATTCTGTACCTCGACGCCTCCATTCGTTTGATCTGCAATCACTGCCGGCGAACCCACCAAATTGTTATCGCTTTCTGGGGCATTGAGCCCAGTATGTTGATCAGCGGCTTCGGCCATCTGGACCTCTTGTCCCTCTCTTTCCAACGCGGTGCTAGGGCTTGGGGGCGCTAGGCTCGCACTGGCATCCAAGGCCTCCGAGGGGTCTGCTGTCTGAGCACTGTGCACTTCACCGTCTGGCCCAGCGGGGGAGGCATTTTGACTCAGCTCAACGGTTGAGAGGTCCGTTGGATTGGGATTGGCCTGGCTTGTCACCTGCATGCCGCGTCCAAGAAAAACCACAGAGGCGATGGCCAGGACCGTCACCATAGAAAACCCAACGATCAGCCAACGTCCGTTCTTAGCCACAAAGCCCTTTTCAGGTGACTCTGCAACGACAGATACCCCCCATTCAGGGCCGGCCTGTGCGCGCCGTTTTGCCTCAGATTTTTTGAGAGCATCCAAAATAAATGACACGCTATAAAGCCTCCGCTTGATCAAGACTCAGCGGCAACAACGCTTGCCCCTTGAGTAATTCTTGAGGATAACGCAAAAAAAGTCGGGTCGCAGGCCCGATCACACCATCGTTGGTCAATCCGTGTTTGGTTTGCAAAGCGATGACCCACTGCTCAAATGATGCGTCAAAAATCTCATCGATCGCACCTTCCCATGGGTTATCAATCAATTGCGCTGCCAATGTTTTGACTTCCAACACGGCGGGCCCTTGAGCTTCAATTCGCAAAACCCGCCCTTCATCTGGCCAGATCGCCAAAAACTCGCCCCGCCAAAAACGCTCAAGTTGGCCCGTTGCCACCTCATAGACCTGGCCCTGATATCGAAGAGTGGCCAACCCCTCCTGCAGGCCAATCAACATGACATGGCGAAGCGGTGTGTCATTTAAGACAAGCATCACTGGCATATCTACCTCGGCCAGATAGCGCCAGTTCCCACGATGGCGCACACAAGCAAGCCCCTGCTGGTTCACACCAAAATCGCTACTACACGCTTGCTCAACCTGTTGGTTTGATATCCCTTGCCACAACCCAGCAACCTCCTCTAAGCCGTCACTGGCTGGCCCTGTTAACAACGCCTGCTGCCAGACAGGCCGCTCTGTGTCTCGGTTCCCCGTGTTCAATTCACTCAATACCCATCCCAACCACAGCGCACCCAGCACCAACGCCAACACCCCGACCAAAGCCAAGCTCCCGCGGAACAATGAGCGTTGTTGCGAGGATTCTTCACCGGCCACTTCTCGGGCGGCCGCCTCAACCAGATCAGCCCCAATTTCATTTCGCTCCAATGAAAACCCAGCGAGCATTGCGCGATCGGCAATGATGTTGAGCAAGCGTGGGACACCACCAGAGACTCGATAAAGTGCTTTGAGGGCAGCATCAGAAAAGGGGGACTTCGGTGCGTCTGCCACCGTCAGTCGATGCTTGATGTAGGCCATGGACTCTTCTTGACTCAATGGTTCGAGGTGAAATCTTGCAGTGATTCGTTGGGCAAGTTGCCGCAAAGATGGCTTTCGTAACACATCTCTTAACTCAGGCTGCCCAATCAAAATGATTTGAAGCAGTTTGTCTGTGGCTGTCTCTAGGTTTGTGAGAAGACGAATCTGCTCTAGGGCATCATCACTCAAGTTCTGAGCTTCATCGATGATCAAGACAACGCGCTCGCCCTCTGCATGCCGCTCCAGCAGATACTGATTTAAAGCCCCATGGATTCGTAAAATCCCACTGCCTTTATGGGCTGTCCAATCTATCTCTAACTCGTTGCAGATGGCTTCCAATAACTCCAACGGCCCAAGCATTGGATTCAAAATCAATGCCACGCGCGTTTTGGCAGGCACTTGCTCTAAGGCCAAGCGACACAACGTGGTTTTGCCGGTACCCACCTCCCCGGTCAACTGAACAAAGCCGCCGCTGCCTCCCGTGCCCACGCCATACAAAAGATGCGCGAGCGCATCTTGATGGCGTTGACTCAAAAACACGTACCGAGGATTCGGTGTTATTGAGAAAGGCCGCTCTTTGAGGCCATAAAACGACTCGTACATTTATTGGTCCGATAAGGCCAGAAGGGAGGCATTCCCACCGACTGCAGCTGTGTTCACCGTTCTTACACGCTCTGCAACAAACCGGTAGAGATAATTAGGACCACCGGCTTTGGGACCAGTTCCCGATAACCCTTCTCCACCAAAAGGTTGCACCCCCACCACGGCCCCTGTCATGTTTCGGTTGATGTAGCAATTACCCACGTGGCAGCGTTCTGCTATGTAGGCCTGCATGCCATCAATGCGGCTGTGAATTCCCAAGGTTAAGCCGTAGCCAGTTGCGTTGATTTGATCGATGAGTCGGTCTAGGTCTTTGGCCGAATATCTGACCACATGCAAGATGGGCCCAAACACCTCCTCACCCAGCGCGTCGATGCCATCAATCAAATAAGCCCGCGGAGCAAACCAATGTCCTGGCGTCATGCCGTCTGAGATGGATGCTTTGGCAATCAGCTGAGCGGTTGTGTCCAGTCCCTCAGCGTGCCGGGTGAGCATGTCCCATTGTGCGGCGTCGATGATGGGCCCAATGTCAGTTGCCAGTTTCCTAGGATCACCCAGCATAAGCTCAGCAACAGCACCTTTAAGCATGGTGAGCATCCCATCTGCGATCTCTTCTTGCAAACATAAGACACGCAAGGCAGAACAGCGCTGGCCGGCGCTTAGGAACGCTGAGGAAATTACATCCTTAATCACTTGCTCCGGCAGCGCAGAAGAGTCAACAATCATCGCATTCTGCCCACCAGTCTCGGCGATGAGTGTGGCCAGAGGCGCTTGTCTGTTGAGCAGGCTTTGAGCAATCGATTTTGCGGTGCGCGTTGAACCGGTGAACGCGACCCCAGTCACTGCTGGATGTGACGTCAAAGCGCTGCCAATATCGGCGCTTCCTGGAACGTTATGAAGCACTTCTCTGGGCACACCCGCTTCATGCATAAGCTCCACTGCGCGCGTGCCCATGAGGCTTGTTTGAGGCGCGGGCTTTGCGATCACTGCGTTGCCAGTGACCAGTGCAGCGACCACCTGACCCACAAAGATGGCCAGAGGAAAATTCCAAGGACTGATACAAACAAAGATTCCCTTGCCTCGATAGAACAGCTGATTACGCTCGCCGGTGGGTCCAGGCAACGAGATCGGCTCAGCCAATCCCAGGCGTGCTTGTTGGGCGTAGTACCGACAAAAGTCCACCGCCTCCCGAATCTCGGCGATTGAGTCACGCACGGTTTTCCCTGCTTCTACGGCACACAGCGCCATGAGCTCATCTCGGTGCAACTCAATCAAATCAGCCACTCGCATTAAAATGGCCGCACGGGCCTCAACGCCAGCACCATCCCAGCCGATGTGTGCACGCTCTGCCGCCTTGACGATCTCACCAATGGCCGACACCGGGGTCCACGCGACAGATCCGACAACAAACCTTTGATCAAACGGACAAAGCACATCCTGCTGAGGTTCCCCAGAGACCTTGCAGGAACCACGGTATCCCCCTTGCCAGCGATGTGACTTGGCAGCCAAGAGATGGTCTTGCACGTGCCCAATGACCGAGACGCTCCCCAGATTAAGGCCTTGCGAATTCTGTCTGCCCTCCCCGTATAGTTTGGCCGGCAGGGGAATTCTCGGATGGGGTATCGCTTCAATCTTGGCCAACGCCTCGAGTGGGTCTGTTACCACCTCCTCAGGTGTGATGGAGGCATCAACAATGCGATTTACAAAAGAGGTGTTGGCACCATTCTCGAGGAGGCGACGAACCAAATAAGGCAAGAGGTCTTTATGCGCGCCCACCGGCGCATAGACTCTACATGCATGGCTGAAATTTGGATCGGCAAAGACCTCTTCATAAAGGTCAAACCCCATGCCATGAAGTCTTTGATATTCGTAGTCTTGATTGGCCCCTGCCAATGCCCCAATGGCCGCTATGGTGTGTGCATTGTGGGTTGCAAACTGTGGGTAGATCAGCTCTGGATGCTGCAGCAACTTATGCGCGCACGCCAGATAAGACAGATCCGTGGCCACCTTGCGGGTGAACACCGGATAGCCCTCCAAGCCCTCAACTTGGGCCATCTTTATTTCGGTATCCCAGTAGGCACCTTTGACGAGCCTCACTGGGATCCTGTGCTTGGTCTCCTGAGCCATTTTGATCAATGCATCGATCACAAACCAAGCACGCTTTTGATACGCCTGCACGGCTAAGCCAAGCCCATCCCACCCGGCCAACACTTCTGACTGTAATACGCGCTCAAAAATATCCAGTGACATATCCAGCCGGTCAGCTTCCTCAGCATCCAATGTCAAAGCCACAGAGTGCGACTTGGCCAATGTGGCCAGATCAAGAACGGTTGGGACGAGTTCTTCTAAAACACGAGCGCGTTGGTCGGGATGATATCGAGGGTGTAACGCGGAAAGCTTAACGCTGATGCTGGGTGCGGTGACCACATCCTGACCTGGGCCTGTTTTTTTTACATGGGCACCAAGGACCTCGATGGCTTGAGCATAGGCTTGACGATAGCGCTCAGCATCAGCCCCCGTCAGTGCCGCTTCACCCAGCATGTCAAACGAGTAACGAAATTTCTTGTTGTTCTTTTTCTGAGAACGCTCCAGAGCTTCTTGAATGGTTCTGCCCATCACATATTGATGGCCCATGATTTTCATGGCCTGGCGAATGGCCATCCGCACCACAGGCTCCCCAGAGCGCGCCACCAATCGCCCCATGACATCGCCGAGGTCTGCGGTTTTCACTTGGCCTAAGCGCACCAGCTTGCCAGTGAGCATCAAACCCCAAGTGGATGCATTGACAAACACTGACCCGCTCTTCCCGACATGCGCCTCCCAATCTGCACCTGAAAGCTTGTCTGCGATCAAACGCTCGGCGGTCTCATTGTCTGGGATTCTCAATAGCGCCTCGGCCAGACACATCAAAATGACGCCCTCTTCGGAGGAAAGATCGTATTCCCGCATGAAGGCCTCAATTGGGCTTGGATCTTTGGATCGCGCGCGAACACGCCCCACCAAATCGACGGCCTGCCGCTTGACCGCATCAAAATCGATGTGACTGCTCTCAAGGACTTGTTTGAGGCAACTGACATGTTCAGTTTCATCAATCAAATAAGCCTGATCTATAACACCTCGTGCTGTCTGCATGGGTGCATCAGGGGACGGCTCGGAAAACGATTTCATGTGGGCTTGATCCAGTCTCGGAATGGGCAAATGGCCGGTTAAACTCTCGCCTGTCAGTGTAACCGATGCCTGCTTTTGTATAAACATTTGCGCGCTCAGTAAAGGCCGTTGACACCGCCTGGAGCCACGATTGGCTAAAATGGGCCAAGACACTGGCTTGTGGTGCGAGGAATATAAAGGCAAACCGGCGTGATTCGACTCAAACCAGACTCTTCCGTGGAGCACCTCGAAACCATCGAGCTTTACTCCAATTTGTCCATGTCATTGGATCGTTTTTTTGCCGTCTTTCTGGTGCTCAGCGCAGTCATTCTCCTTGTGGCCCTGTATCCACTGATTCTCGGGCTCTGGCCGGTCATGGCGATTGCCCTTTTTCACATCCTGATGGTGGGTTGCTGTTTTCGCAGTGCCTGGCGAGGAAATTGGGCCCGCGAAGTTATCCATTTTGGCCCCGAAACCGTTACAATAGAGCACGCAGCCGCCAAGGAGAACTGGACCTTGGAGTGGCCCTTGGCGTGGCTTAAGGTCAATCAGGTCCCAGACCGGCGCAAAGGGCTCATAGTGCTGTTGAGAAAAGAAGCACTTAGCAAGGAAATCGGTGCCTTTTTGCCCTGTGAAGAGAGACGCGAGCTGTACGAGCTTGTTAGAAATGTACTGAGCAAGAAGACCGCTTGGTCGACTGTCACCTAAAGAGAAGAGATACAAGCCAGATGAAAAGAATCAATGAGTGGATTGTTGGGGTTGCCGTTCTCGCTGTGGTCATGGTGATCACATGGGGGATCTTCGCTGTAGGGGACAACATGCGTCCTGGCGTTACCCCATTTAGCCAGGATGTCTACGTCTTGCACAACACCGTGATGGGGGTCGTGACCGTCATTGGTGTTTTGGTTTTTACGGCAATGTTTACATCAATCATCCTCCACAGCCGCAAGAAAAACCCAAACCCCGCTAAATTCTCTCACTCCACTAAGGCTGAGATCATCTGGACAGCCATCCCTGTGCTGATTCTGGTGGTGATCGCCATTCCTGCGACCCGTGTACTCATTGACATGGAAGACACTGGTAACGCCGAGATGAATATCAAAGTGACCGGGTATCAGTGGCTCTGGAAATATGATTATTTGGAAGATGACATCAGCTTCTTCTCAGCCCTAGATCGAAACAGCAACAGAGCCAGACAGATTGGCTCTGAGCTTCGACCCACAGAGGTTGAAAATTACTTGTTGGAGGTGGACAACCGACTGGTGGTCCCCACCAACACCCGCATCCGGTTTTTGTTGACTGCTGATGATGTTATCCACTCATGGTGGGTGCCTGATCTGGGTTGGAAGCGAGATGCAATACCTGGCATGGTCAATGAGGCTTGGACATTGATCAAAGAAGAAGGCATTTACCGAGGCCAATGCGCCGAGCTGTGCGGCAAGGACCATGGTTTCATGCCCATTGTGGTCGAGGCAGTCTCGAAAGAGGAGTATGCCTCTTGGGTCGCCGCTCAAAAAGGCGAGGCCACGGCAATCAACATCAATGCCACGCCTTGAGTACTCAGGCATAGCAAGCAAAAGACTTAGATAACGAATTAACCCTTTGATACGATCCAACGACGGAAAGGTAAAACCATGACCGACACTACTTTGGCTCATCACGACACGCATGAACACCACCCAAAAGGGCTGGCTCGCTGGCTGTTTACGACCAACCATAAGGAAATCGGGACCCTTTATTTGATTTTCTCTTTGGTGATGTTTCTGGTGGGCGGTGCGATGGCATTGGTAATTCGTGCCGAGCTTTTCGCACCAGGCCTTCACTTGGTGAACCCAGAGTTCTTTAACCAAATGACCACCATGCATGCTTTGGTCATGATTTTCGGCGCCGTGATGCCCGCCTTCGTGGGGCTTGCCAACTGGATGGTGCCGTTGATGATCGGTGCACCGGACATGGCTCTGCCCAGGATGAATAACTGGTCATTTTGGATCATGCCTTTCGCATTCACGCTTCTTCTGTCCACGCTCTTTATGCCTTCAGGTGGACCAGCATCAGGATGGACGCTATACCCACCTCTGTCGTTGCAAGGCGGTAACAGCATCGCGTTTGTGATTTTAGCCATTCACTTAATGGGCATCTCTTCCATCATGGGTGCGATTAATATCATCGCGACAATCTTGAACATGCGCGCCCCAGGCATGACCCTGTTGCGCATGCCGATGTTTGTTTGGACCTGGTTAATCACAGCATTTCTATTGATCGCTGTTATGCCTGTCCTGGCCGGGGCGGTCACCATGCTGCTGACAGACCGATTCTTTGGCACCAGTTTCTTTAATGCGGCTGGTGGCGGTGATCCCGTCTTGTATCAGCACATTTTCTGGTTCTTCGGACACCCCGAGGTGTACATCATGATTTTGCCAGCCTTTGGCATTGTGTCCGAGATCCTGCCAACCTTCTCTCGGAAGAAACTGTTTGGCTATACATCAATGGTGTATGCCACCGCTTCAATCGCGTTCTTGTCATTTATCGTCTGGGCGCATCATATGTTTACGGTCGGCATGCCCTTGGGTGCAGCTCTGTTCTTCATGTATGCCACGATGGTGATTGCTGTTCCTACTGGCGTAAAAGTATTTAACTGGGTAGCCACCATGTGGCGAGGGTCAATGAGTTTTGAGACCCCGATGTTGTTCGCGCTGGGTTTTGTTGTGCTCTTTACCATCGGCGGCTTATCAGGTGTGATGCTCGCCATCGTCCCTGCTGACTTCCAGTACCATGACACCTACTTTGTGGTCGCTCACTTCCACTATGTGCTCGTGACAGGCGCTGTATTTGCCATTATGGCCTCAGTCTACTATTGGCTGCCAAAGTGGACGGGGCACATGTATAACGAGACCTTGGGCAAAATTCACTTCTGGTGGTCGACCTTCTGGGTCAACGTGCTGTTCTTCCCGCAACATTACCTCGGCCTGGCGGGCATGCCTCGCCGGATTCCTGACTATGCGGTTCAGTTCACTGAATTCAACGTCATCTCATCCATCGGTGGCTTTGCCTTTGGCATTGGGCAATTGCTCTTTGTCTACATCGTCTGGCAGTGCGCGCGCGGCGGGGAGAAAGCAACGGATCGCGTGTGGGAAGGCGCCCATGGCTTGGAATGGACCGTGCCCTCGCCTGCGCCCCTCCATACTTTTGACACCCCGCCTGATGTGGATCATCCGGACCTCGTAGCACACACTGGCGGAATGAGATGAAAAATCCCCATGAGGCAGCCAAACAAAAACGCCGCGCTGTCCTAAGGACAGCGTGGTTGTTGGTTGCCTTAGTGATCGGCATTTACCTATTTTTCATCGGTAGAGCATTCTTACAAGGTGGCTTATGAGCAACGCTCGCTCAACAGAAAGTAGATTCCGTTACGTGGCAAGACTCGGTATGTTTGCTGTTGCCATGTTTGGTTTTGGCTACCTAATGGTTCCTCTGTACGACAAGTTTTGTGAGATCACGGGCATTGGTGGTAGAACCGCTGATGGCCCGGTGGATACCTACCTCCCCACCGAAGCAGATACGAGCCGGCTGGTCACAGTCCATTTTGATGCCAATGTGAACTCATCCCTGCCGTGGTACTTCGAGCCTGTAGAAAAACTGATGAATGTTCATCCAGGGAAGATGTACGAGACCATTTATCGCGCCACGAACTATTCTGATCAACCTGTTGTGGCCCAAGCCGTTCCCAGCGTTGCCCCAGGTCAAGCGGCTTTGTTCTTTAACAAGACAGAATGTTTTTGCTTTACCGAACAGTTACTGGGCCCTGGTGAGAGCCGAGATATGCCAGTGCGGTTTTTCGTCCATCCAGACTTACCCAGAGACACACAGCTCGTGACCTTGTCATATATCATCTACAAAAACGAGGATGCCACTGCGACGAAGGTCGTGGCGCTGAGCCAGTAATGCCGTTACAATTTAGCTGGAAATAAGCAGACGCCCTACCCGCTTGACACTACATTCGAGAAATTAGGTACCGAGGAACAATTCATGGCTCAAGGCAACTACTACGTTCCACACACAGCAAAATGGCCAATCGTCGGCTCGATCGGACTGTTTACCCTCATGCTGGGTGCCGGCAACTGGTTAAACAACAACCCAACCGGTCCGTACGTGTTCGCCGTTGGTGCTGCGATCATCATTTTGATGGTGTTTGGCTGGTTTGCTGATGTCATCAAAGAGTCTGAGGGTGGCCTTTACAGCGAAGCCGTGGACGCCTCTTTCCGGCAGGGTATGATCTGGTTCATTTTCTCTGAAGTCATGTTTTTTGCCGCTTTCTTTGGTGCACTTTTCTACGCCCGCATCTTCTCAGTGCCATGGCTTGGTGGTGAGGGAACGGGCGTTATGACTAACCTATTGTTGTATCCAGACTACGAAGCTGCTTGGCCAACACATGGCCCTGCTCAGCTGGGCGGCGATTTCCAGACCATACCCGGCTTTGGGCTGCCTTTGATCAACACCCTAATACTGCTGACCTCTGGCGTTACCATAACGATGGCGCATTGGGCGCTTAAGAAAGCTCAACGGACGGCCCTGATTGGCTGGATGTTAGCAACGGTCGCTTTGGGTACCATATTCTTATTCATCCAAGGCTATGAATACGTTCATGCCTATCGAGATCTGGGCTTAACCCTAGGGTCGGGCATCTATGGCTCAACTTTCTTTATGCTCACTGGGTTTCATGGACTCCATGTCCTCATCGGTTCACTGATACTCCTGATCATCACCTTTAGATGCATGGCTGGTCATTTCAGCAAAAAGAATCACTTTGGCTTTGAAGCGGCCGCCTGGTATTGGCATTTTGTGGATGTGGTATGGCTTGGGTTATTTATCTTTGTCTATGTGGTCTGACCACTAAATGATACAAGGGACATCTCCCAGATTAATGACAGCTGGCCTTTGGCTGGTTGTCATATCAGTCAGCCTCTACCTCCTTGTGATCGCAAGGGATCTCTTGATTCCGTTGGTCTTAGCTGTTTTTGTTTGGTATCTGATTAACCTTCTGGCGCGGCAATTTGGGCGCCTACATCTGGCTGGCCGGTCCCTCCCCATTTATCTGCAATACATCATGGCCATTGCTGTCGCTGCCACTGTGGCTGCCCTTTTTGGAAAACTCATCACAGCCAACATTAATCAGGTCATCGAAACCGCTCCCGCCTACCAAGAAAACATCAACCGCATTATCGGTGAGAACTTTGCCCGCTTTGGCCTAGAAGAGCCCCCAGCGCTTCGAAGCCTACTCGAGGGTGTCAATCTGGCCGCTTTGTTGCGCAACCTGGCCAGTGCCTTGGGTGGGTTAATGGGCAACTTAGGCCTCGTTGTGGTGTACTTGGTGTTCTTATTCTTAGAGCAAAAGTTTTTCACGCAAAAACTGAGAGCGATCTTCCCTAACCAAGACCAATTTGAAACGGCAAGCCGCCTGTTACGCCGGATTGATCGCGATGTTTCGATCTATCTTGGCATCAAAACAATGGTAAGCGCACTGACCGGGCTAATCTCATGGGGCATCATGGCTGCTGTCGGGCTCGATTTTGCGGGATTCTGGGCGCTTTTAATATTCGTTCTTAACTTTATCCCCAACATCGGCTCGTTGGTTGCCACGATCCTGCCGACGCTTCTGGCACTGGTTCAATTCGACACGCTGGTGCCGTTTGCCATCATCGGCCTTGGCGTTGGGACCACTCAATTGATTATTGGTAACTTTATTGAGCCACCCCTGATGGGTCGCTCGCTGAATATCTCCCCTTTGGTTGTTCTGCTGGCCTTGGTGCTGTGGGGCTCGATGTGGGGCATCCCTGGAATGTTTTTATGTGTGCCAATCACTGTAATTCTTATGATTATCCTGTATCAGTTTGAGTCATCTCGCTGGATTGCTCTGCTGCTGTCGAAGAATGGCCAGGTCACACCATCGCACTGACTACCCGTCGTCCTGCAAATAGGACTCAAGTAATCGCCCAGCCACGATCATCAAGTCGTACTCGGTAACCAGCCCCACCAGCTTACCTTGATCAATGACGGGTAAACAGCTTAGGCGCTCCTCACGCATCAAACGGATGGCATCCACAGTGGGTGTGCTTGGAATCACAGAGCGCGGATCTGTGTGCATCACATCCTTGACCATCACTTGATCGCTGGACCCTCGCGCAACAAGCCTCAGTAACTGACGATGCGACACAATGCCCAGAAGATGGCCTGCATCATCCTCAACTGGCACATGCCTGACATAACGCCACTCCATTAAGCTGGCAGCGAAATCGACAATATCATCTGGCCTCACCGTAAATAAGTCTGTGGCCATGAACTGGCCTACTGTCCGATAACTTTCCCGCCAGTCTTGCGCAAAACAAAACTCAGCCAATTGCCAATCACATATCGGCTTGCCCGAATGCTGTTGCTGGATCATGCTGGAAGTGAGAGAGCGCAAGCACTCATGCTTAGAGCCTTGCCCCTTCATGGCATCCAGAGACTCCAATTGCCACCGGGCGCCAGTGCGACGGAGCTCTACTCGGCGCTTTATGATCCCAAGATAGTACTCAATGTCTTGCGGATCAATATTGGCCTCTTGGAGACCTTCTTCGGCCAATGGCATCAAAACATCCAAGATGAGCGCTTGGGCCGTCATCTGCCGCTGATCAAACCATACTTGTTGAGCCCGCAAGCCCTCTCTGGCCGCGGCCATAAAATTGGCTTTAACATCAGAAAAGCTAAAATATCTGCGGATGTCATCAGTAGACCGTGAGAGTTTGGCCATCATTCCGAAAAAAAATGCTGCATTGGCGATTTCATCTGCGACAGTGGGCCCTGAGGGAATCACCCGATTTTCAATACGAAGATGAGGTTTGCCATTGTCTGAGATGCCGTAGCAGGCGCGATTCCAACGATAAACGGTGCCATTGTGTAGTCGCAGCGCATTGAGTCTTGGCACCTCACCGCGAGCCACCATCCCAATGGGATCCTCCTCCACCTCAGTGGTGAGAATCACTCTAAACCGTGCGATGTCTTCTTTAAAAATTTCAATGACCGACTCATCGACCCATTGATCTCCAAAGTGAACTCGAGGTTTATGTCCCCTTGCCGCATGCGCTGAAGAACGAGAATCCACAGAGCTCTCAAAAACGGCAATCCTGCTTTCGTGCCACAAGCGCTTACCCAGTAACACTGGAGAGTTCACACATGCTGCAAGCAGCGGACCAGTCACCACCTGAGCAATGTTATATAGATGCGCAAACTCATCTGCCTCAACCTGGAAATGCACCTGAAAGCTGGTATTGCAAGCCTCGAGCATGAGGTTGTCATGATCCAAATCAAGATGGTCAATGCCTTTGATGCCGAACTTGAAGTTGCTCCCTCGCAGCGCCATCAGCGCCTCGTTCAGAGCAAAATACCGAGGCTTGGGAACCATGGCAGACAAGCTCAAATGCTCTTTGGTCAGCGTTGGCAGTATGCCTACCAAGGCCACATCAGCGCCGACTCTTGCCGCATGGGCTCTGGCGATGTTAACGACTTCCTCTGTCTCGGCGTGCAGCAGAGATAAACAATCCCCACCAAAAACCTGAGGAGACAGATTGGCTTCTAAATTAAACAAACCCAGCTCATGCGTAAATCGTGGATCAGCCAGCCCATCGAGAACTTCAACGGCACTCAACGCGGGCCGATGAGCTCGGTCAACCAGGAACATCTCTTGCTCTGCACCGATTCGGCGAACACCACCCTCAAACATCTTGGCTCGATGCATATCCTCCAGCGCTCGAACTTCAGTCAACAGCGCTTTCATGAAATAGCGATGCTCGGATTCGTCCCGACCTCGACGTGCCTGCTGTTCGCCCATGTGAGTTTTCCCAAGATGTGCTTATCTGGCATCATAAACGGCCTAAACAGTTGTGGCAATCGCTTGCTCAGGCGCTGGATCAATGGCCAAGCTCTTTCGAACCCCAAGGGCTTGCCAGTCAAGCCCACCTATGCCAAGCTTAGGCTTGGTGCCTTTTACTCATTTGTGAGGTCTTTTCATGCAAAAACCATGGCTTGATCATTACCCAGCGCACGTTCCCGCCCACATTGATATGACCGAGTTCAGCTCTGTTGTAGACGTGATAGACAAAAGCTGTGAAGAGTATGCCTCAAAAGTAGCCTTTGTTAACTTCGGTGCAGGCCTGACCTATCAGCAGATTGACGATTACAGCCAGGCATTTGGTGCCTACCTGCAATCACTTGGATTGGGCAAAGGCGATCGAGTCGCCATCATGATGCCCAACCTCCTGCAATACCCAATTGCGGTTTTCGGTGCTTTAAGAGCAGGCATGGTGGTTGTGAATACCAACCCACTCTACACTGCCCGTGAGCTGAAGCATCAACTCAAAGACTCCGGTGCCAAGGCCATCATCATCTTGGAGAATTTTGCAAGCGTACTACAAGCAGTGGTTCATGAAACAGAGATTGAACACATCATCACCACCGCTGTGGGGGATATGGTTGGCTTACCCAAAGGCCTGATCATGAATTTTGTACTGCGCCATGTGAAAAAAGCAGTGCCTAAGTATCACCTACCTCAATCCAAGGCCTTTCTAAAGTGCCTTCAAGCAGGCAGCAACATGCAGCTCTCGCGTCATGCTCTGACCCATGAGGACATTGCCTTCTTGCAGTACACTGGTGGCACCACAGGGGTATCCAAAGGCGCCATGCTGACTCACGGCAACATGGTCGCCAATATGCAGCAGTCCTCCGCATGGCTGGGTGGCCAGATCAAACTGGGTGAGGAAGTCATTATCACAGCCCTACCGCTGTACCACATCTTTGCTCTGACGGCCAATTGCCTTGTGTTTTTAAAGTTTGGCGGGCGCAATGTATTGATAACCAATCCACGCGATATGCCAGGATTTGTAAAAGAGCTTTCTAAAGAAAAGTTCACAGCCATTACAGGCGTAAATACACTCTTCAATGGGCTGCTCAATACCCCAGGATTTTCGGAATTGGACTTCTCCACCCTGACCCTCTCCTTAGGGGGAGGCATGGCGGTCCAAAGAGCGGTCGCGGAGCGCTGGAAGGCTGTTACTGGAAACACCCTGGTTGAGGCCTATGGCCTGACAGAAACATCCCCAGCAGCCTGCATGAACCCAATGGACTTAGCGGCATACAACGGCTCAATTGGGCTGCCCATCTCTTCGACAGAATGCCGGATCATCGATGAGGACGGCCAACCGCTGCCCGCCAATGAGACCGGGGAGCTCTGCATCAGAGGCCCACAGGTCATGAAGGGCTACTGGCAGAGGCCAGAGGAAACAGCCAAGGTCTTAAGTGAGGATGGGTGGCTTCGCACGGGGGATATGGCCAAGATGGATGACAAGGGCTATTTCTACATCGTGGATCGCAAGAAAGACATGATCTTGGTGTCTGGATTCAATGTCTATCCCAACGAAATTGAGGATGTGATCGCTGCGCATCCAAAAGTGGTCGAGGTGGGTGCCATCGGCGCACCCGATGAGAAATCAGGTGAAGTGGTCAAGGCGGTCGTGGTTCGTCATGACACATCACTATCGGTCAAAGAACTACAAGACTACTGTAGACAGGAGCTGACCGCTTACAAAGTGCCTAGATACATCGAGTTTGTAGATGAATTGCCCAAGACCAACGTTGGCAAGATTCTTAGGCGTGAGCTGAGAGATCTCTATGGCACACCGAAAAGCAGCGCAGAGAGCTAGGAGTCATAGACATCGGTCACACTCACACCCACACCAATTAGTCTGATGGCAAACGATGGGTGCCACTGCACCCATTGCTGAAATAACTCAGTGGCCTTTTTTTCGATGAGGCCAGCTTCTTGGGTTAAGTCTGGCAAAGACACGCTCCGCGTTAGGGTCGAAAAGCCCCCTGAGCGGACCTTGATATGAACAGTTTTGGCCCAGAGCTGTTTCTCTCTCAGTCGCTCAGCCACCTGCTTGGCCTGTGTGGCTATGTTTTTAATCACCTCATCTGGCCTACTTATATTCTTCTCAAAAGTTGTCTCTTGACTGATCGATTGACGCATGCGCGTGGCTTTGACAGGCCGATGATCAATGCCCAAAGCCCGATCTTTTAGCTCTGAATGGCCATCGCCCACCAAAGCAAAAAGAACCTCCGAGTTGGCATTTTGGAGCTGGCCAATCGTCAATAAACCCGCACCTTGCAGTTTCTGCGCTGTTCTTGGACCCACACCAGGTAACCGCCTTATGGGCATGGGTGCCAAGACCCGATCAATGGAGGCATCGGGTAGGTACACCAAACCATCTGGCTTATCGTAGTCTGATGCCAGCTTTGCCAGTAATTTGTTGTGGGCGAGCCCGACAGAAGCCGTCAGCCCCGTTTCTGTTGCGATTTGCTTCTTGAGCATCCGGCCAAACCGCTCAATGGCCGGCGCATCCTTCAGACCCAAATGAGACAAATCAAGATAGGCTTCATCCAAGCTGACCCCCTCCACTGCGGTGCTGTGGCGAGAAAAGATTGAAAAAATTAACTCAGAGACCTCTTTGTAACGAGACATTCTTGAGGGCAAGAAAAATGCTTCGGGGCATAGTCGTCTGGCAACTGCACCTGGCATCGCCGACTTTACGCCATACTGTCGGGCTTCATAGCTGGCGGCGGCCACAACACCTCTTCCTTTCGCACCACCCACAATAACAGGCCGCCCCCGCAGCATGGGCTGATCGTTTTGTTCGATGCTGGTATAGAAGGCATCCATGTCTACATGGGCCACCAGTCGATGGATCGGTGTAGAATAAGAAAGTTCTAACATACCTTGTTATTATGCACTCTAAAGCCCTTAACGCCCTATTTCCTGTCATCGAACGCCACCGTTGGCTGAACCACGCTGCGATCTCCGCCTGGCCGACGCCCGTCATTGAAGCTACCCGAGCATTTGTTGAGGAGAATGCGCAACAAGGTGCGCTCAATTATGACGCATGGATGGCCAAAGAAGACCAGCTGCGCACCCAGATTGCACAGTTCATCAATGCCCCATGTACTGACGATATCAGCCTGTTGAGAAACACCTCTGAGGCGCTCAATATCATCGCTCAAGGCATTAACTGGCAAGCGGGTGATGAGGTTATTTTCCCCGCCAATGAATTCCCATCTAATAAATTGCCTTGGGAGCGACTGGCTAAGCAGGGTGTCAAACCCATAGCAGTTTCTCTAGATCATAAAGCTCCGGAAGAATCTCTGATTCAAGCCATGGGCGCCAAGACTCGGCTACTGGCCGTTTCATCTGTGCAATTTGATACAGGATTGCGACTTGATTTAGGCAAGCTTTCCAAGGCCTGTCATACCCATGGCACCATGCTCAGTGTAGATGCCATCCAACATCTGGGCGCCCTGCCCATAGATGTGCAGTCTCTTGGGATTGATTTTTTGGTCTGTGGCACCCACAAATGGCTCATGGCGCCTGAAGGCATGGGCTTTTTATGGACTAAGAAAGAAGCACGTGAGGCAATGGATGTGGCACTACCGGGCTGGCGCATGTATGACGACCCCTTTAACTTTTGCCGAACTGAGTGGACACCGCCGCTCTCTGGCAAACGCTTTGAAACGGGAACCGTTAATATGTTTGGCATTCATGGGCTGGCTGCAGCATTACAACTGCTTCAGCAGCTGGATCCTCAACAAACCGGTGAGGCACTTCTAGATAGAACAGACCACTTGGTCCAGTCGTTGCAGACACTAGATGATGTTGAATTAATGACGCCGATCAATCGTCACCAACGCGCAGGCATCGTCTGTCTGCTCGCGCGTCATCTAGATGCCGAAAAGATGGTGACAAGGCTGGCTGAGGAGAGTATCTACATAGCCAAAAGGGGAAAAAATCTTCGCATCTCACCCCACTTCTACACACCGTTTGAGCACATTGACGCATTCGTGGAGCGTCTGTCAGACAAACAGTGGTGCCGCCACTGCGCTCTGTGAGCACTAAAGGCTTTCGTGTGTAAGCAGCTGAAACTGCAACAACCAGCGACTCAATAAAAGATCCTGCCTATAGGGCCTATCCAGCATTGAAGTCGCCTCCAGTGTCGCCCCCCAAACCTCAGACCAGTCTATCCCTTGCGTTTTTTGAGCCAATGCCTGAACCATCGGCTCAACGCTCAAACCTTGGCTGGCTAAGGATAACTGACTGACCCAATAAGCGAGGCTGATCCAAATCGTGCGCGCATCCCCAGCCCACTTCTGGGCCAAGTCTGGTTCAACCGAACCCCCTCCGGCGATCCCTTCGAGTACTGTTAATACCTCGATCGCACAATCCACGCGGCCTAACTCTAGGTGTTCCATGGCAAGCAGCGGCGCACCAGAAGCCAGAGCAAGCGCGAGGGACACAGATTGGGCATCCATGGCCTGAGAGTGCTTTGTGATCCATTCCTGCCCACGCTCAGCATCAGGTGAGGTCACAGGCACCTTTTGACAGCGGCTCAAAACCGTGGGAAGCAGCTTTCTTGGGCTGTGTGATACCAATATCACCCAGACATTATTGGGTGGCTCTTCAAGTGTTTTCAAAAGCGCATTGGCCGCATTTTTGTTCATGGCCTCCGCTGGCGAGATCAATGCCACACGATACTTTCCAAGCGCTGGTGTTAAAGCGATCTGACCGATCAGCTCACGCACCTGATCCACCCCAATCTCAACCTTACCCTCCTCGGGCTCCAAACGGAAGAAATCAGGGTGCGTTTGGTTGACAAACACCTGACAGGACTTGCACTCCCCACACGCCATCGCTTCAGCGTTTGATCTTTGTTCACAAAGCAAGCTCGCTGCAAAGGTATTGGCTAACCACTGCTTTCCCACGCCAGCAGGCCCATAGACCAGAGGCGCATGCCCCAGAGACCCGCGCTCCACATGGCCCAATAACGATTTAAGGGTTTCTTCCAACCAGGGCGGCACGGGCAAAATGGGGATTGTTTCCTCCTGATTCATGCCATTTCAAACGTGCTGGTCAAAGCCGTCTCGATGCTTTGCTGAACCTCCATCAACGATGCACGGGCATCGATGACTTCAAAACGATCTGGTTCTCGCTGCGCTTGGTCTAGATAGCCTTGGCGCACCCGTTCAAAAAACTCTAAATCAGCCAACTCAAAACGGTTCAGGGCATCACCGCGCTTCCCCACCCGCTCCATACCATCTCGCACAGGTATATCCAACAATAAAGTTAAGTCTGGTGTTATGTCGGAATGAACCAAAACTGCGAGCTGATCCACCAAGTCCAGACCCAGCCCCCTGCCCGCACCTTGATATGCCCTAGAGGCATCCGTGAAGCGATCACATATCACCACGGCACCTGATTGGAGTGCTGGTCGAATGATTTGATCCAAATTATCTGAGCGCGCGGCAAACATTAAAAGGAGCTCTGTCATGGGGGACATCTCTTTGGCGGCAGGATCGAGCAGGATGCCGCGGATGCGCTCTGCCAAACCCGATCCACCGGGCTCACGGGTCATAACAACAGACCGACCACGTGCCTCAAACCATTCTCGAATGAAGCGGGCTGCTGTTGTCTTACCGGCACCCTCGCCCCCCTCCAAGGTAATCAAATGGCCTTGTTTTTCTATGTTTGTCATTGCCGGCCTCGAATATAGCGGTTCACGGCCCGATTATGTTCTTCGAGCGTCTCTGAGAATACATGCGTCCCATCACCTCTGGCCACAAAATAAAGCGCATCACCCGGTGCTGGCTGACCAGCAGCTTGCAACGACGCAAGCCCCGGCATAGCGATTGGCGTGGACGGCAAACCGTGACGCGTGTAAGTATTCCATGGATGATCAGTTCTTAAGTCTGCGCGCGTCAAGTTGCCATTATAAGTCTCGCCCAAGCCATAAATCACCGTTGGATCCGTTTGTAGCCGCATGCCGAGATTCAAACGCCTTACAAATACGCCTGCAATGGTGCCGCGCTCTTCGGGCACGCCCGTTTCTTTTTCAATCAAGGAGGCCAGAATGAGAAGATCTCGGGCCTCGCTGAGTGGCAAATCAGGATCGCGGTTTGCCCAGACAGCATGCAAGGCCAAGTGCATGGCCTCGTGAGCCCTTGCCAGAAGCGAAAGATCGCTCTCACCGCGTTGATACACGTAAGTCTCAGGCAAAAAAGCACCTTCAGCCGGGCACTGCTCACAACCAAGCGCTGTCATTAATTGCTCATCGCTCCATTCCTGAGTCTGCTGACCCAACCGAGTGGTCTCGGCCAGTGCCCGTCTAAGCTGACGCAGCGTCCAGCCCTCGACAATGGTGAATCGGTGCCTTGAGACCTCACCATGGGCCATCTTCCTAAGCCAACTGGCTAAGCTCTCACCACCCTTAAAGTTGTATTCGCCTGCCTGAATGACAGGATTAAAAATTCTGCCATAAAGACGCCACCACATTGATGACCGAACCAAGCCAAGCTGCTCGAGCTCCCTGACAACGCCTTGAAAGTGGCTTCCGCTTGGAACCTGCAATGTAACAACCGAATGCTCGACCTCAATAACGGGTGCTCGGTGAACTTTAAGTAAAGTCCAGCCAATGAAGCCAATTGCAATACCGGCGATTACAATACCCAAAAGCAAGAATGTCCAGATGGTTTTGTGTGTGGTGAAGTTAGGCGGAATATTCAAACCAAAACCTCCGTCCAAATCTTCAAAAATCCAGCAAGCACTGGACCAAGTTTTTTGACTTGCCCATCCACCGAGCTTACACCGCGGGGCCCCAGTGCGGCGTTCATTAGGATAATCTCGTCGGCCGCGCCCACCTGCTCAACATCAATCTCACTGGCTTTAATTTCAACGCCACGATGCCTCAACCATCGCAATCCCACTCCCATTACATCTGGATGCTCAGGCGTCAACAAATCACCCTGCTTGGCAATAATGACATTGGATGAAATAGACTCGCAGAGTTGACCGCTGGATCGATACACCAAGGCTTCTTGACAACCCAAACGTCGCACTGATTCAGCCAACATGACCTGAGCCAAACGGTTGCCGTGCTTAAGGCCTGACCAAGGTGAAATGTACGATGGAGGCAATTGAAGACCGGCACTATGTACAGAAAGGCCATCACGGCGAAGCTTGGGAAGATCGCTTGGCAATGGACGCCACTGTAGAACTCTTCTCGCTGTGATGTGTTCTGGCACCCAGTAGCCGCTGGCGGAGCTTCCCCGTGTAACAGTCAGCCGAAGCATACCGGCACCAAGGCTCATCAGTTTGTCTAAATCCTCCTCCAGTTGAACCGCCGGAGGCAAGTCAATGCCGATGAGCTCGGCTGATTCTCTCAGCCGATCGCAGTGCCAGCGCCAAAGCGGGACAGACTCACCCGTACTTTGCATGGTCTCAAACACATGGTCGCCAAACAAGAAACCTCTGTCATCGGCGGGCAGTGTGTCCGACCAATGACCGTCGACAAGCGTTGTCATATTAAGCGACACGATCTAAATCCACCCCAAGAGCGCGCAATAACCCGAGTGCTTTGGCCTCTGTTTCTGCGACTTCTGCATCTGGATCTGAATCTGCCACGATCCCTGCACCCGTTCGGAAAGTTAGGCCGTTATCATCTACAAGCATGGACCGGATCAGGATATTGAAGTCCATACCGCCATCATGACTGATATAGCCCATAGCCCCCGTATAAAAACTGCGACCCACCTCCTCCAGCTCTGCAATAATTTCCATGCAACGGACTTTGGGGCAGCCTGTGATGGTTCCCCCGGGAAATACTGCGCGAATGATGTCTGTCGCTGTTTTTGTTGGTAGAGCCTGCCCTTTTATATTAGAAACGATGTGATGCACGTGCTCATAGGTTTCGATGACCATAAGCTCGTTGACTTCAACGCTGCCAGACTTGCAAACACGACCAAGGTCATTGCGTTCTAGATCAATGAGCATAATATGCTCAGCACGCTCCTTTGGGTTTTCCCATAACTGTTGGGTCAATGCCGCATCTTCATCCGCTGAGCTGCCCCTGGGGCGAGTCCCGGCGATTGGCCGAGTCTCCACCCAGCCGTCTCTTGCAAGCACCAATCGCTCGGGTGAGGAACTCACTATGACCCCCCCAGGAAGTCGCGCAAACCCAGAGAAAGGAGCCGGGTTCGCCCTCATCAAAGCGCGATAGACTTCCATGGGTTCAATGGGAGCATCACTGGTTGCTCGCCACAGCCTCGATAAGTTGACTTGGAAAACATCACCAGCACGAATATAGTCTTGGATGCGCGCCACACCCGCTTTAAATTGCTTTGAATGATCAACCGCAATCGACCAGCTGACGTCCGGCCAAGTTGCCGTTCGGGCCTTCAGATCGCCCGCCAACACACTGGAGATTTCCAAAAGGGCCTGGTCGTAGACTTTCTGAGTCTCCGCAACCAACCAAAAAGTATCATTCCAATGATCGAAAATCAGCGCAGCCGGGCAATGCGCTGCGTAAGCTGTAGGCAATGAGTCCAATGCAGCGGGCAGCGTCAGCGTGGGTTCAATCTCACCCACAGCCTCATAGCCGAGGTAGACAAAATAGCCCCCACAGAACGGCAGATGCCCAACTGGGACTTTCGGCGCCGATTGAGACAAGGCCTCTTGTAACCGAACAAAGAAGCCCTGTGCATCTTCCCTGGCCTGAAGGATCTCGGCACCGGAACGCCTAAACAAAATGCTCCAGCGGGCAGACCCGCCCGTTTTTGAGTGTCCAGAGTTCAGCAAAAACGGCCAACGCTCAGGAAAGGCCTCAGCGACCAGCGTCAAGTCGACTGGCGAATTCAATGCGGTTGCTATCGTTTGCATGGACGGCCTCACCCGCCTCGCCCAGAACTATGCAAAAGCTTTGATGACGAGCGTGCCGTTGGTGCCCCCGAACCCAAACGAATTACTCAAAGCAACCCGAATGTTGCGTTCTTTTGCTTGGTGAGGCACTAGGTCCAAACCTTCGCAGGCTGGCTCAGGCTCATCTAAGTTTATGGTCGGTGGTGCCACGCCATCGCGGATGGCCAATACCGATGCGATAAGCTCGATGCCGCCCGCCGCCCCCAACATATGACCAGTCATTGATTTGGTAGAGCTGATGGAAATCTGGCGAGCGTGATCACCAAAGACACTTTTAACTGCCTCGATTTCTGCCAGGTCCCCCACTGGCGTGGATGTCCCATGGGCATTTACGTAATCAACGTCTGCAGGATTCATTCCTGCATCCTGAAGCGCTCGCTTCATACAGGCAGCCGCCCCAGCACCACCCTCAGGGGGCGCAGTCATATGATAAGCATCGCCGCTCATGCCAAACCCAACCAGTTCAGCGTAAATTTCTGCCCCTCTTTTCGTTGCAGACTCAAGGGTCTCCAACACCACCACACCAGCACCATTACTCAAAACAAACCCATCACGCCCCACATCCCACGGCCGACTGGCTTGGGTGGGCGCATCATTCCGGGTCGAGAGCGCACGCGCTGCTGTAAAGCCACCATAGGCTGTCGGTGTGGTGCCATACTCTGCCCCGCCTGCCACCATCACATCAGCATCCCCATAAGCAATCATCCTAGCCGCCTCACCGATGTTGTGTGTCGCGGTGGTACAAGCAGTCACGATGCTGATGTTAGGCCCCTTGAAGCCGTACCGAATTGATATGTGACCAGCGATCATATTGATGATGCACCCAGGCACAAAAAAGGGTGAGATCTTGCGAGGGCCCTTATCTAGATAGGCCTGATAAGTCTGTTCTATGGTGTGGATGCCGCCAATGCCCGATCCGATCGCGAGCCCGTATCGATCTGCATTGTCTGGATCGGCAGCCAGCCCAGCATCCTCAATGGCTTGGATCGCAGCAGCCATTCCATAGTGGATAAATGGATCAGATATGCGAGCCTCTTTGCTCGTCAAATAATCTTCAACTTGAAAGTCCCTAACCTCCCCAGCAATCTTGGCTGGAAAAGGCTCGGGATCAAAGGCAGTCAAAGGCCCAATGCCACTGATGCCGGAGGTCAGTGCCGACCAAACGCTCGACACCTGGTTTCCGACTGGGCTGATACAGCCCAGACCGGTAATGACAATGCGGCGATCACCACGCATCGTTACAAATCTTGTTTAAGAGTTGACGTGGTTATTGATGTAATCGATTGCTTGCTGGACGCTTGTGATCTTCTCAGCTTCCTCGTCCGGAATCTCACACTCAAACTCTTCTTCCAGAGCCATCACCAACTCGACGGTGTCCAATGAGTCGGCGCCGAGGTCATCAACGAAGGACGCGCTTGGCGTGACTTCCTCTTCTTTAACGCCCAACTGCTCGATCACAATTTTCTTTACTCGTTCTTCAATGCTACTCATGGTCCATGGTCCTCCATCAGAAATTTAATTAACCGAGTTATTGTAGTGGGTTAACCCATCAAACGCCACCTGATCAACAAAATTAGCAGGTGATCAGATATGTCAGATATCGCCTTTATTTATATTGAAAACAATAGCTTATGGGATTTGCGTTACCACTTATGTCAAATACATACCACCATTGACATGGATGGTCTGGCCAGTAATGTAGCCCGCCTCAGCACCGACCAAAAATCCGACGCAGCAGGCAATGTCCGACACCTGACCGAGCCGACCCGAGGGAATGGATGCCCGAAGCTTTTCTGTCTGTTCTTCATTGAGTTTTGCGGTCATATCGGTCTCTATGAAACCAGGTGCCACCACGTTGCTGGTGATCTGACGACTCGCCACTTCCAAAGCCACAGCCCGAGAGAATCCCTCCAAACCCGCTTTGGCCGCAGCATAGTTGCTCTGACCCGGGTTGCCTGTCGAGGCAACCACAGATGAAATATGAATCAAGCGTCCATACCTTTGCTTCACCATCCCTTTTAGGACAGCGCGTGTCAGTCGTGCCGCCCCAGTTAAGTTGGTTTCTATCACCTGTTCCCAGTCATCATCACGCTGTCGGAGTAAGAGCTGATCCTTGGTGATGCCGGCATTGTTGACCAGCACACTCACACTGTCCCCTTGGTTTTCTATCAGGGCCAATGCTTCACTCACAGACTGAGGGTCATCGACGCGCAGCACAAGCCCCCTTCCTGAACCTAGGTGTTCGCTGATCCGATCGGCGCCCTCTACGGAGGTGGCGGTTCCATACACGCGAAAGCCCTGTGACTTCAGATGAATTGCAATGGCTTGCCCAATGCCTCGACTGGCTCCAGTCACCAAGGCGACCCGTTTTGGTGATAATGCTTCACTCATTGCATGACCTCCTGCTCAAATGCAACCCACTCAGGGGCTGTTTCGATGCGCCTGCCTAAGCCTGTTAAAACGCGCCCTGGACCACATTCGTAAAAGCAATCACACCCCATGGCGACCAAGCGCCTTATGGAGCGAGTCCACTGCACTGGTTGTGCGAGCTGGGCAACGATCGCTGCTCGAAGTTCATCGACGTCTGTTTTTGCTTCAGCATCGATGTTGTGAATGACTGGAACACTTGGCACCTGGATCACTAGGCCCTGCAACCGCGCCCCCAGCGCCTCTGAGGCCTCCTTCATCAAGGCGCAATGAGACGGGACACTGACTGGCAAAATCAAGGCACGCTTAGCGCCTGCATTTTTTGCCTGCAGCATGGCCCTCTCAACAGCGGCAGCGTGCCCTGCGATCACCAGCTGTCCGGGTGAGTTGTAGTTGGCTGGCGCCACGACCTCATCTTCAGCGACTTCACGACAAATGGCCTCAACCACATCGTCGGGCAGACCTAAGATCGCTGCCATCGCACCCTGGCCAACAGGCACCGCAGATTGCATGAGCTGGCCTCTGTAAGCCACCAAATCAAGGGCATCTTCAAACGTCAAAGCGCCTGTGGCCACCAGCGCATTAAACTCGCCCAGGCTGTGGCCTGCCAACGCTATCAGCTGACCCTGCCCAACTTCCTCCTGCCAGCAACGCCACAGGATGTGATTGACCGCCAACAAGACGGGTTGAGTGATCTCAGTTCGGTTGAGATTCTCCTCTGGACCTTGTTCGATCAAATGAAGCACATCGAACCCAAGTCGACTGGACGCTGTGCTGAGGACCTCATCTTTTATGTGCTGATACTCTGGCTTTAACCCAGACAACATGCCCACACTTTGTGATCCCTGCCCGGGAAAAATGACGCAGTGGCCCATGTCAGTACCTCAACAAGGCTGACGCCCAAGTAAAACCGCCACCGAATGCCTCCAGCAGTAGCGTCTGTCCGCGCTTGACGCGCCCACTTCGCACCGCTTCATCCAGTGCCAGGGGCACTGAGGCTGCCGATGTGTTGCCATGTTTGTCTACGGTCACGATCACCTGATCCATGGGCATTTGAAGCTTCTTGGCAGTGGCTTTAATGATTCGTAGGTTGGCTTGGTGAGGTATGAGCCAGTCAAGCTCGCTGCGATCAATGCCGTTGGCTTCAAGTGTTTCATCCACAATCCGTCCCAGCGTGTTAACGGCCACCTTGAACACCTCATTACCCCGCATGGACACCGAAATACCCGCTCTGGGCTGATCGGGTAGAAATCCTTTAGACACACCCACGTCCACTTTCAATAAATCGGCATGTGCACCGTTGGCATGGAGATGCGTGGACAAAATACCAGGTTCTGTATCGGCGCTTAAAACCACAGCACCCGCACCATCCCCAAACAGCACACAGGTTTGGCGATCGCTCCAATCCAGCATACGGGTTAGAGTCTCCGCACCGACCACTAGGACATGCTTGGCCTGGCCTGAGCGAATGAATTGATCGGCCACAGACAGCGCATACACAAATCCCGAGCAGGCCGCGTTGACATCAAAGGCACCACACTCACCCAAACCCAATCGATGTTGCAATAGGCACGCGGTCGACGGAAACACCAGATCAGGTGTTGTTGTGCCCACCACCAATAAATCAATATCAGAGCCTTGAAGCCCGGCTGCCTCCAAGGCCATGCGAGCAGCCCCCTCAGCAAGGTCACAGGTGGTTTGACCCTCGGCTGCCACACGGCGCTCTTTAATGCCGGTGCGCTCTTGAATCCACTCATCACTGGTATCCACCATTTTTTCCAGATCATGATTGGTCAACACCTTCTCTGGCAAACAATGCCCCGTGCCCGTGATTCTTGCGTAGATTCGCTCAGTCATCTGTCTGCCCTAAAACTGCCTTTTGTTGGTTAAAACGTCTAGCGCGCCGCTGCCGTTGCGTTCTTTGCTTCTTGGTAAGCCAACTCAATGGCCCGTGCAAAACCTCGTGCACTTGCACTGCCATGACTCTTCACCACCAAGCCCTCGATGCCCAGCAAAGGTGCACCATTGTGCTGACTGGGGTCGAGTGTCTCATAAAGTTTCACCAATCGCGAGCGTATGGCGCTGCCTAGGATGCGCGAAACCATGCCCGTCGTAAATTGCTCCCCCAATGCCGTGAGCACCAGCCGCACACCACCCTCTGCACTTTTTAACAAAACATTCCCCGCAAAACCATCACAAACCACCAGATCAACCATACCTGCAAACACCTGGTCTGCTTCAATGAACCCGTGATAATTCAGGTTGGGGTCTTCTTCGACCAAACGTGCCGCCTCACGCAACACATCGGGGCCTTTATTTCGTTCCTGACCAATATTCAAAAGACCCACGCTCGGTTGAATGCCCTGACGCATGGTGAGGGCCTGAGTTCCTAGCGTGGCAAACTCATAGAGTCGATGCGCATCTACACCAACGTTGGCACCCAAATCCAAAACCCAGACAGACCCTTTGATGGTTGGCAACTGCGTCATCAACGCAGGCCTCTCCACACCTGGCATCATCCCGAGAAGTTGACGTGACAACGCCATCAAACCAGCGGTGGACCCGCCACTGACCACACCATCAACCCATTTGTCTTGATGCGCCTTGATGGCCAGTGCCATAGAGCTGGCCTGCCCGTGCCGAATGGCGTAGGCGGGGCTGACGTCTGGAGGCAACACCTCGGGTGCATCTAGGACAGTTAAGCGATCTTCAAATGTATCCCGCCGCCCGCTGAGCAGGCTCTGAATTGCAGTGTTGTTACCAACGGCGGTGATGGCCAGGTCTGGGTGTTGTTCTAGGGCAAGAAAAACCCCTGCCATGCAGACAGGCACCCCGCCATCACCCCCCATGACATCTACAGCGACCGATATCATTTCAGACCCAAGGTCTGGCCAATGCTGGATTGGAAGGCCTCAAGGCAACAGCCCTGAGGCTCGACGCTCAATCTTCGGCTTGTTCTTCGCTGTCTTCAGCCTCGGGCGCCACTTCGATGACCTGACGGCCGCGATAGAAGCCCTCTGCAGAAACGTGGTGCCGACGATGAGTTTCACCCGTGGTTAGCTCTTCAGATAATGTTGGACCTGAAAGTGCATCGTGTGAGCGACGCATCCCACGTCTAGAGGGAGTTTTACGACTTTTTTGAACGGCCATGATCTATATCTCCAAGTATCACTTCTTGTTTTGATTCGTTTTCTTCAACTCACCCAACACCTCGAATGGTCGATGCGTTGGAGGTTCAGGCTCTTCTACAACCACCACGTCTAAGCTCTCTGGTATCACAGCGCCCGGTGCTGTGGGCACAAGAGGCAAAGCCAACAGCGCTTCTTCCTCCACCAGATCCTGCAATGCCAGCTCCCCTGTTGGGCACACCAAAGGTTCATAATCTTCTGGCAACTGTTCTGCCATTGCCTCATCCTGCACGATGCAAATCTTTGAGCGACTTTCGATGGCAAAGTCGAAAGGCTCCATCGTGCGTTGGCAGATCAAGGGCAACGCGCCAGTCACAAAAACGTCTGCAACCGTTTGGCCCTCGTCATCGAGGTCAAAACTCACCTCAAAAGACAGCGCCTGATCCTCACGGGACTCGGCCAGCAAATCATCCAACCGGGTCAGCGCCTTGACAGGCACTGTGCCAGAAAAGGTTCTTTTGGCTGCTGCGACCTTTTCAGGGCGCACCCGTTCTGGGTAAGTCCGCGACATAAGCCGCCTAGTATATCATTGAGCCTACCTTTACAACAGCCATTAGGTCGCTATGAATATATTGCTTGCCTCGGGTTCAGAGTACCGAAAAATGCTGCTGGAACGCTTGAATCTGCCGTTTCAGACCGCCTCCCCCGATGTCGATGAGACAGCGCTGCCCCATGAGTCAGGACAGGCCCTAGCCATCCGTCTGGCTGAGCTCAAAGCCCGCGCTGGGGTGGCGTTGGTCAGTGCAGACACCATTGTCATCGGCTCAGATCAAGTGGCAGAGGCCGAAGGTCGGCTGCTCGGCAAGCCGCTGAGCGAGGAAAACGCCATCAAGCAACTGGCGTTTCTGAGTGGGACCACCATCACGTTTCACACTGCTGTGTGCATGCGGATGAATCACCAAACCTACGAGGCCTATGTACCGACAACGGTGAGGCTTCGAAAGTTGGGCTTAGATGAAATCGAGCGTTACGTGACGCTGGACCAACCCCTCAATTGTTCAGGAGCCCTTAAAACAGAAGCTCTGGGCATCTCATTGATGGAGCAGTTTTCCAGCGAAGACCCCACAGCCATCATTGGCCTGCCACTCATCGCGGTATGCCAGGGACTTCGGTCTTTTGGTATCGCCGTGCCCTGAGCCAGCGATCAACTTCGCCCAACACGCTTCGATCGGATCACAAACCTAGCCCAAGATGCGGCTTCCAGCAAACCCTGCTCGAGCCATGACAGTGGTAAGCTATGGGGCTGTTTCACCTGACCCAGCAACGGAGTGGTTTTATGACACTGGACCCCGTCAATCAATTCAAGCACTGGCGCCTGGCCAAAGACCAAGACGGCATTGCCTGGCTGACCTTGGATCATGCCACCGAAGCGGTCAACACACTGGGAAGTCCGGTGATGGCTGAGCTTGACGGCATCGTCAGCCAGTTGGAATCAGACCACCCCACCGCGCTTGTTCTGATGTCAGGCAAGCCAAAGACGTTCATTGTCGGTGCCGATGTCAGAGAGTTTGATGCCACAGACAAAGTGTCTGAACTGGAAGACAATGTGCGGCGTGTTCATGGCTTATTTCGACGCATTGAGGATCTTCCCTTCCCCACCGTGGTGGCCTTTGAGGGTTACTGCTTAGGCGGTGGCCTAGAGCTTGCGCTGTGTTTTGATTGGCGGATTGCCCTAGACGCTGAACATACCCGCATAGGATTTCCTGAGGTCAAGCTTGGCATCTATCCGGGCTTCGGGGGCTCAGGTCGAGCTGTTTGGACCATGGGCGCACTCAACGCCATGCCCATCATGCTGACCGGCCGGCTACTGAGGGCACGCGCAGCCAAAGGACTTGGCTTGATTGATCAGGTTGTGTCCGTCCACGGCTCACTTAAATGGGCTGCTCGGTCTGCTGCGCTCAAAGGCAAAAAACACAGGCCACTGTCCTGGCCTCAGCGACTAACTTTAACAGGGCCCATTCGCCGATTCTTGGCAGGACAGATGCGCAAGCAAACCGCCGCCAAAGCGAGGAGAGACCACTACCCCGCCCCATTCGAGCTCATTGATGCGTTTGAGGCAGCCGGGCACGATAAGCACCAAATGATCGCCCTTGAGGCCGAGAAAGTACCGCGGCTGCTGGTGGGTGATACATCGACCAACTTACGCCGCGTGTTCCGCCTCATGGAGATGCTCAAGCACCAAGGCAAACGCAGCCAGTTCGAAGCCAAGAGAGTGCACGTCATTGGCGCGGGTGTCATGGGTGGCGACATTGCCGCTTGGTGCGCTCTGCGTGGCCTTTATGTCACCCTGCAAGACCGGGAAATGAAATACATTGAACCGGCCATCGCAAGAGCCCATCAACTCTTCAAGAAAAAGATCAAAAAAGCTCCCGCAGTGGCAGCTGCAAAGACGCGCTTGGTGGCTGATCCCACCGGCACAGGGCTAGAGAAAGCAGACGTCATTATCGAAGCCATTTTTGAAAACGCTGATGCGAAAAGAACCTTGTTCAAGGACATCGCTGAGCGCGCCAAACCCTCTGCTGTGCTGGCCACCAATACCTCAGCCATACCTTTGGCAGAGATTGCTGAAGTCTTAGAAGACCCCAACCGCTTGGTGGGCCTACATTTCTTCAACCCCGTCTCGCAAATGCCGTTGGTCGAAGTGGTCTATGACACTCAGACAGATCAGCATTGGGTCGATGACGCAGCCAGCTTTGCCACTCAAATTGGAAAGTACGCGCTGCCGGTCACCTCAACCCCGGGCTTCCTAGTCAACCGAGTCTTGGCACCCTACATGCGACATGCCATGGTGCTTCATCGAGAAGGTGTTCCTAAAGAGGCCATTGATAAGGCGGCCGAAGCGTTTGGGATGCCCATGGGCCCTGTTGAACTTGCCGATACTGTGGGCCTCGATGTGGGCTTGGGCGTCATCACAACGCTCATGGGTCAAAACGCATCTGAAGACAAACAGGTACTGCAAGCCATGGTCGACCAAGGGCATCTGGGTAAAAAGTCCGGCCAAGGCTTCTATCGCTGGAAAGACGGCAAAGCTCAGAAAGACAACCAAGCACACCGAGGCCATGATCTGACCGCTCTGGGTGAAAGGCTCATGGCCCCCTACTTCGAAGAATGCAAAGCGTGCTTGGCAGATCGAGTGGTGGCCGATACAGATCTGTTGGATGCCGGGATGATTTTTGGCACAGGCTACGCCCCTTTTAAAGGAGGACCGCTCCATACCCTAGACCAGCGCAGCAAAGAAAAGGCCGAAGGGTCAGAGATTCCCTCTGTCACAGCACAGGAGAGCGCATCATGAATAGCCCCAAAGTCAGACGCATTGCCATTGTTGGGGGGAGCCGCATTCCCTTTTGTCGCTCCAATACCTTCTATGCTGATCAGTCGAATTTGGATATGCTGAGCTCGGCCATCGAGGGTGTCGTTAGAAAATATGGTCTCTCTGGGAAGGTCATTGACGAGGTTGTCGCAGGCGCCGTCACCACCCACTCAAAAGATTTCAATCTCGCTCGTGAGGCTGTTCTGTCCACCAGCTTATCGCCCTTAACCCCCGGCATCACTCTGCAACAAGCCTGTGGCACCAGCCTCCAAGCAGCGCTGATGTCTGGCGCCAAAATTGCCGCTGGGCACATTGAATGCGCCATCGTCGCTGGGACAGACACCACAAGTGATGTGCCGATTGTCTTCCAAGAACGATTCGCCAAGCGCTTGGTGGCGCTGGGTCGGGCTCGATCAATTGGACAAAAACTCTCTGTTTTTAAAGGCTTCAATCTGGGCGAACTGGCACCAGTCCCCCCCAAAAATGCTGAGCCTCGGACAGGCTTATCAATGGGAGCTCATTGTGAGCGGATGGCCAAGGAGTGGAGCATTGCCCGAGAAGATCAAGACCGCCTGACCTTTGATAGCCATATGAATGCCGCCAAAGCGTGGGATCAGGGCTTTTTTGATGACTTGGTCGTCCCCCATGCAGGCGTGCTCAGAGACAACATCATCCGCCCCGATACCTCGCTTGAGAAGCTCAGCACACTGAAACCCGCTTTTGATCGTCAAACGGGCACGTTGACTGCCGGTAATAGCACCACCCTCACCGACGGTGCGGCCGCTGTGCTCTTGGCCTCAGAGGAGTGGGCCGAGGCCAACAACCTGCCGATACTGGCCTATCTGGTGGCGGGCAAAACCTCAGCGGTGGATCATGTCAACGCTGAGGAGGGCCTGCTCATGGCCCCGACCGTGGCGGTCTCAGAACTTCTTAAAACTTCTGGATATTCGCTTCAAGACTTTGATTTTTATGAGATTCATGAGGCCTTTGCGGCTCAGGTCCTGTGCACTTTAAAGGCTTGGGAGTCTGAGTCCTATTGTCGCGACCGCTTGGGACTGCCAGAAGCACTGGGCGCTATTGATCGATCAAAAATGAACATCAAAGGTGGGTCCATTGCCATCGGTCACCCTTTTGCCGCCACCGGGGCGCGTATTTTGTCCACGCTGGGCGCTATTTTGGACCAAGCAGGCTCTGGGCGCGGCCTAATATCCGTGTGCACCGCCGGCGGCATGGGTGTTGCCGCCATAGTTGAGCGCTGATGGGGCTACTTTAGGCCCCCACATGGGAATCGAATCCAGGCGCCCTGAGGCCAGCCGCCTCGAGTGTGTTTTGCATCAATGTGGCGACGGTCATGGGCCCAACGCCGCCGGGAACCGGTGTGATCCAGCTGGCGCGTTCTTTGACGCGTTCAAAATCAAGATCACCCACCAACTGCCCATCAACGGTGCGGGTGATCCCTATGTCTATGACAATCGCCCCCTCTTTGACCCATTCGGGATTCACCAACCCAGGCTTACCCACTGCGACACAAAGAAGCTCTGCCCGCCTGACGTGCTCTTCTAGGTTATGGGTGAATCTGTGAGCGATGGTCACCGTAGACCCGGCCAACAATAGCTCCAGCATCAAAGGACGGCCCACTATGTTGGACGCCCCCACGACCAAGGCATCTTTGTATTTCGGATCGAGGCCGTAATGCCTCAAGAGCGTCATCACACCTTTGGGCGTGCAGGGCCGAATGGCGGGTGTTCTTTGAGCCAGTAATCCGATGTTGGTCGGATGGAAGCCATCCACATCTTTACTTGGCAAGATTCGCCGAGTGACCGCAGAGGCATCCAGTCCAGCGGGCAGCGGCAGTTGCACCAAGATCCCATGAACTTGAGGATCTCCGTTCAGCTCATCAATCAGCGCCAATAATGCTGCTTGAGAAACGTCCACAGGCAGGTAATGAGAAAAAGAACGGATGCCGACGCGCTCGCAAGCGCGGACCTTGTGACTGACATACACTTTGGATGCGGAGTCATCGCCAACCAACACCACAGCCAAACCCGGTGCTTGCCCACCACTGGCCGTGTGGTCCGATATAACGCCGCCAATGGCATCGAGCAATGCATCGGAGACTCGTCTACCGTCGAGTAATTGCGCTGATGGAGATGGGCTCATTGGGCTATTTTAGCCTGCGTTCTGCCTTGGCAAAAGCACCCTCATCACAGCCGCAACTCATTTCCGGGTTTTCTTGCGGCGACCCAGCTGACCCAATCGTTTTCTTTTTTGAATCTGTCTGGGCGTTAACGGGTTCTTTCGGCCGGCAAAAGGGTTCACAGACTCCTTAAAGATCAACTGAACCGGCACCCCTGTTAACTCAAACCGCTTTCTAAACTGGTTGACCAAATAACGCTTGTACTGATCTTTGACAGACTCAGTCCGGCTGCCATGGATGATGATCCGCAAGGGAAAGACTCCCCCAGCATGCGCATAGCGAAGCTTGGGTCGAAAGCGCTCGCCACCCCCAGGAGGATGGGCACTCACCGCCTCTAACAGCGCTCTGGTTAATTGAGGGGTGGAAAGCTCCCGAGTGGCCGCTCGATGAACATGCTCGATGGCGTCGGTCAGCTCACCTAGGCCTGAACCGTGGAGCGCTGAGATCACGACCACCGGTGCAAATAAGGCAAACTCCAAACGCTCTCGCATCTCGACCAAGCATTTGTTTCTCTCAAGCTCGGACAGCTGATCCCACTTATTCAACCCAAGGACCAGAGCACGCCCTGCCTCGACCACATGTCCTGCGAGTCTGGCATCTTGCTCAGTGACACCGGCTTCAGCATCAATCACCAACACCACCACATGCGCTTGACTCATCGCTTGCATGGCCTTTAGAGTGCCCAATTTTTCTAGGGCTTCATGGGATCCTTGGCGACGCCGAATCCCTGCGGTATCGATGATGTGATAACGCTGACCATCCCGTTGCACATCGGCGTGCACCGGATCTCGTGTCGTACCTGGAATCGGACTGGCCAACGCCCGGTCTTCACCCACCAAGCGGTTCAGTAACGTCGATTTGCCAGCATTGGGCCGTCCCAACAAGGCCAAACGAATGCCTTGGTCAGGATGGACGATTTCCTCGCCCACCTCGCCCAAGTCATCGGCCACCTGATGAGCCAATTGGTCTAGGCCACGGCGGTGAGTGGCTGCTATTAAGCAAATCTGGCCAAGGCCCAGCTCAGCGCTATCAGCCAAAACAATATCAGGATCAAGCCCATCGGTCTTATTGACCACGTGGATGACAGGTTTGTTGGTGCGGCGGAGCGATTGCGCGATCTCAAAATCAGCTGCCGTAACGCCAGCTCGGGCGTCTGTAACAAACAACAACACATCCGCCTCTTCAATCGCCGCTCGCGTCTGTGCCTGCGCTGCCTGACCCAATGCCTCACTGGCCTCTTCAAGGCCACCAGTATCAACGAGGATGACAGGGTGGGAAGCCATTGCGGCTCGGCCATAAATTCGATCACGTGTCACACCGGGCATGTCCGCCACCAGTGCATCGCGCGTTCTTGTTAGGGCATTAAATAAAGTTGACTTGCCAACGTTGGGACGCCCAACGATGACCACAACATCTAAGGGTTTCATGGCGCGCTCCAGCTATGGCCTGGCTTGCCATGCGGATAATCGACCTTTTGTGTCTAGTACATAAAGCGTATTACCAACCACCAGGGGTGATGTGACCGCCCGATCCGATCCGAATCGTGTCCTAGCAACAAACTCGCCAGAGGCGGTATCTAACCAGTGCATATAACCTTCAAAGTCTGTGGTCACTAAATAATTGTTATAAAACACAGGTCGCGTGATGTCGCGGCGCTCCAGACGGTCCTCACGCCACAAGGTGGTGCTGTTACGGCGATCGATCAACCAAATGGCATCATCTTTATCTGCTGCTGCCAACTCGGTTCGGCGTAGGCTCAGCCCCTGCTCAGCACTCACATCTTTTATCCACAGCAATCGCCCAGACTCTATGGCCAAGCTCGCCATGCGCCCCTTGTAGGTGACCACATAAAGCTCAGTGCCAACAATGACCATTGGGCCATCAATGTCTGTCATTCTTTCAAGCTCGGTACGACCCTCTGGCTCACTGACACGTTGCTCCCAGACCAAAGATCCATCACTGGCACGGAGAGCCACGACTACGCCATCATCAAATCCGATATATACGCGCCCAGCTCTCGCGATCGGCGCGCTGTTGCCGCGAAGGGTGAGCAAAGGCACAGTGCGGTCATAGACCCACGCGCGTTGCCCTGTGGCGCGGTCAAACCCATAGATACGGCCATCCAAAACTCGCACAACCACTTTGTCATCTGCCACGATGGGCGCTGCAAGCACTTCTGAGCTCACTTGTTGTTTCCACAACACCCGACCAGATACTCGATCTAAGACAGCCACCTCGCCTTCATAAGTACCCAAAAGGATTTGATCACCGACGACCACAGGCCCCGATGAAATCTTTAATTCGGTCTCAAAACGCGTGGAAACTCGTCCGCTTTGAGCATCCACACCGACAACAGAGCCACTCTCATCGGCTACCCATACTCGATCATCAGCAAATACTGGTGCAATGCCTGCCCTTGAGGGCGTTGTTGAACCCACTGCATCGGTCGACCACACTGAACTGACTTTAAGTGTTTGGTTGATCTCAATAAGCTCAGCGGGGGGCAGCGACTCATCTCGACTGAACCAACCGCCGACGGTTTGACAACCTGCCAGAGTCACCAAAATCATCGCACCACCGAGAGCGCGGACGTACTGGGGCGCTCTATTCATCGATCGGCTACCAGAACGCCAGGCCCCGTTGCATCGAGTTTCATTTGAATGAGCGAAGCGCCAAACCCAAGCTCAGATGGCGCATCAAGGGCAGCCTGATAGGCAAGGCGTGCTTGTTCAATCTGTCCAAGGCCTAAATACACATCGCCCCGAGCCTCTGACCATGCAGCCTCAAAACCGATTGGGGCGGGTTCTTGCAAGATGGCGAGTGCACTTTGGCCATCACCTTGCCCATCAAGGAGGCGGGCGAGCCGCAACCCGATGAGCCCTCTCAAAGAGTCGATGTCTGAGCGTGCCCACAGCGATTGATACATTTCAATGGCTGGCCCCAATCTTCCGGCATCGACATAGGCCTTTGCCATGGCCATGGCGCCGAGCTTGAAATAACCACTGTCATCCAGTGCAGTTAATTCATTGAAGTAGTCCTCAGCCATATCCAGCCGCTCCTCTTCAATCAAAGACTGAAGCGTATTAAAGTAGCTGGCTGCCATGCTTTGATTCATCAACTGATTTCTCTGATACTGCTGAAAACCAAATACACCACCCAAGGCAAGCACAATCGCGATGACTAAGCTCAAGCCGTTGCTCTGCAGCCAACGTCTGACTCGTTCTCCCTGCTCATGCTCGTCATATAACTCAACCGCCATAACCATTTTTCCTTATTCTTGTGGCCAATGCTCAGCCAGATATTGTGCCAGATCTTTCACGGGAACACTTTGTTGGGGCGCATCTGATCTGAGATCTTTGACCTGGACAATTTGCTCCCTGGCCTCCACCTCACCCATTACGAGTGCATATTGCGCCCCACTTCGATCCGCCCGCTTGAATTGCGACTTGAGGCTACCGCCGCTCAAATCAACGCCCACACTCAGCTGAGGGGACTCAGCCCTCAGTGCTTCTGCCAACACCAAAAGAGCAGAGATGGGTAGAGTCCCCACCCAATAAACGGACCGAGTCTCAGGTGCTTGATACCCACGCTCACTCAGCAAAGCCATCAACCGCTCCGCTCCAAGCGCAAACCCGATACCGGGCACGTCTTTTCCGCCCGCCATCGCCACCAGACCATCATAGCGACCACCCGCACAGACGGTACCTTGAGCGCCAAGCTCATCCGTGACCCACTCAAAGACAGTACGGCAGTAATAATCCAGTCCTCGAACCAGACCTGTGTTGATCTCATAGGCGATGCCGAGCGCGTCCAGAATTGATCTAAGCTCTTGAAAATGTTGACGCGCTGGCTCCCCCAAAGCATCAAAAAACCTAGGCGCATTGGCCATGATGGCTTGTGTGGTCGGGACCTTTGAGTCAAATATCCGAAGCGGATTGGTCTCTAGACGACGTCTAGAATCCTCATCCAGTTCGTCTTTGTGTGGCATCAAGTATTCGACCAACTGAGCGCGATAACGCTGGCGGTCCTCTGGATCACCCAGCGAGTTAATCTGCAACCGCACCGCATCCTGAATGCCCAATTCTGACCACAACCGCTCGACCAGAGTGATCAGCTCTGCATCTATCGATGGCTCAGCCAAACCAAACACCTCGGCACCAAACTGGTGAAACTGACGTTGACGACCGCGCTGTGGACGCTCATGTCGAAACATTGGGCCTTGATACCAGACCTTTAGACCGGGCGGGTTCAACAGACCATGCTGAATCACGGACCGGACAACACCGGCAGTGCCCTCCGGCCTCAGGCTTAAAGAATCGCCGTTGCGATCATCAAAGCTGTACATCTCTTTTTCAACCACATCTGTGGTTTGCCCGATGGCTCTTGTAAACACCTCGGTGTGCTCAACAATAGGGAGCCGAATCTCTTGGTATTGATAGCGCCTGAACACATCTGCAATATGACCCTCTAGCCTTTGCCAGAGACCTGTGGCATCCGGAAGGATGTCATGCATGCCCCGAATCGATTGGCGGGTGCTCATGGCTGGAACTCCACCAAGCCATCGGCATGGACGCGAAACGCCATAACCCCCATCTGATTTTGTGAGTGCCCTTCGGCTAAGTCCCGAACCCTTCCCAGATGATCAACCGGCTGACCATTGAGCTCAAGCCTGACAGACTCAGCCATACCCACCAATAGCTCGAAAGGCGGCTGGCCTTCATAAGACCGCTGCGTTTCTGCACGCAAGAGGTCATGCTCCAACCTTTGCCCTTTGGCATCACGCAACTCGATCCAACTATCGCGTGTCAGTGAGATGGTCAACCAGTGACGCTGTGGAACTTCGGGCGCTGTGTTTTGGCTGGGTTGGGCTGTCGTTGTTGTCGAGTCATCACCAACAGGCTGCACATTCACTGGCAAAGACATCGGCCGAGCCGACAACTGGCTGGCCCTAATTTGGCGCACCTCCACACTCGGTGTGTCCCCAAGCAGCTTGTCCTCACTTAGCCCCGCCGTGACCAATAAAGAGGTCTGACTGACCGCGACCCATACCAATGGGGGAACAATGAGCACAGAGACCAGAAGGTATCGCGCCCAATTGATCGACCGTTGAAACTTCAGGCGTTGCGCATGCACCAAACCAAGTCGATCAAGCGATTTCAAAGGCTCGACTGATTCCAAATCGATCACTGCATCCTCGGGCACTTCGACCCCCAGAAAAGAGGCATATTTCCTGAGATACGTCTGCCGATACAGCGCGGGCAAACCCTGTCCACCGTCTGCCTCTATCGCAGCGATCACTGGTTTTGAGATCCCTGTTGCCTCACTGGCAGTCGTCAACGAATACCCCATCGCCTCACGGCAGTGCTTGAGCTCTTTCACCCAGCCAATGTTGCTGTACTTGTGCTTCTCATTCATGCCGTCAGCGCCTGTTGAGCAAGCTGCGCTTGAACCATGCGGCGCCGTTCACTTGGACTCAACAATTCACCCACCAGTTGGCCGCAGGCAGCAGCGATATCATCACCACGCGTTTTTCGAATGGTCGTCACAATGCCCGCCGCACGAACCGCCATTTGAAACGCGTACAGCGTTGCGTCGTTGGAGGGTTTAAATGGTGTGCCTGGGAATGGATTAAATGGAATCAGATTTACCTTACAAGGCAAACCGTCCAGCAATCGCCTCAAACCCTTGGCTTGCTGAATCTGATCGTTAACACCCTCGATCATGGTGTATTCAAAAGTGATGGAGCGCCGCTTGTCTATTGCAACATAGCGCCGACAGGCCTCCATCAGCTCTGCCAACGGATACTTTTTGTTTAAGGGCACAAGGCGTTCACGCAACTCATCGGTAGGCGCGTGCAAAGAAACCGCTAACGCAAACTCAACACCGGTGGCCAGCTGATCGATACCGGGGACCACTCCTGCTGTTGAGATGGTCACCCTGCGCGCTGCCAATCCATAGGCCAAGTCATCCCGCAGGACGGATAACGCTGGGCGCACGGCAGGCAGGTTGAGCAGGGGCTCACCCATGCCCATGAAAACCACATTCGTGATTTTGGCCTGGTCTTGAGTGATTTGTTTTAATCGTTCAGACGCAAACCAGACCTGACCAATGATTTCATCGGCAGACAAATTTCTTTTGAAACCCTGTGTGGCCGTCGAACAAAACGTGCAATTGAGCATGCACCCCACCTGGGAGGAAATGCAAAGCGTCCCTCTTCCAGTTTCAGGGATAAATACAGTTTCAACGGCGCTGCCGCCTTGTTCCGACACCAGCCATTTGACCGTGCCATCTGAAGAAATGCTTTCTCGAAGCATCCGAGGGGCCTGAATAACAGCGAGATCTGAAAGCTGATTTCGAAGCCCTTGGGACAAATCAGTCATGCCCTCGAAATCGGTCACGCCGCGCTGATGAATCCACTGCAGCAATTGCCGCGCACGAAAAGGCTTTTCGCCCAGCGAGACGAAAAAAGCCTCTAGGCCTTGACGGTCAAGGCCCATGAGGTTGACTAACTGTTTTACGTTCTCGGGCACAGCTCAGCGTCGGTGAAAAAGTAGCTGATCTCCGTCGCAGCCGTATCTGAGCCATCAGACCCATGCACTGCATTGGCATCAATGCTATCGGCAAAATCAGCGCGGATTGTTCCAGGCGCTGCATCCTTCGGGTTTGTGGCCCCCATCAACTCCCGGTTTTTCAGAATGGCCCCTTCCCCTTCCAGCACCTGAATCATGACAGGCCCAGAACTCATGAACGACACTAAGTCAGCAAAAAACGGCCGATCCTTGTGCACAGCGTAAAAGCCTTCGGCTTCAGCTTTGGACAAATGCTTCATTTTTGCCGCAACGATGCGAAGGCCGGCCTTTTCAAACCGCGCATAAATCTCACCGATGACGTTCTTAGCAACAGCATCAGGCTTAATGATAGAAAGGGTACGTTCCATGGGTAATATTTCCTTGTGAATCCGTGAGGTTACGAAAGCTTCCTATGATACTCCAAACAATGCTTGGTGTGAGCGCTTTCAGACCCGAGAAGACCCGCAAGAATGGCCTCAGGCCGGGGTTTTGCCCCCAAAGCCTCTGGCCCAACGACTGAGCGCAGCAAAGTCAGCAGAGCTGACTTGATCAACAAAGACCCCAAGGGCTTGGAAAGCTGAGAGGCGAAGACCAATAAAAAACGGCGAGCAGAAACCCTGGGGGTGAACGATCTCCCAGTGAACACGGCCCTGGGGGCAGCACACCAATAGCTTAACGCCGTTGAAAAACAACCGATATCGAGGAAAGCATTGACGGTAGGCCACCCAAAATGCCCCTGCTTCGATGAGCCCAATACTCACCCAGAACATGCCATCAACGACCTTCAGCTGGCCCAAGGACACGGCTATGACTTGGGCGAGGCACACCACGACCAGCGTGGCCCGAATACTCCCTTTTAGCAAGATTTCCTGGCCCAACCAGTGGCCAGCAGCAGGTTGGGCACTATCTCTCATGGCCCGAGGTAACTTCAAGCACAATCGCTTTCAGATGCGAAGACGCAGGGCTGGCCCGACCCAAAAGCCAATCCCAGAGCACATCATCCTCTTGGTCTAACAGCTCACCAAAGGATTGCCTCAGTTCGGTTGATGCATGAAGGTAGCGATGGTCTAAGAACTTAGTGAGCAACACGTCCAATTCGCGCATGCCTCGCCGACAGCGCCACCTAAGGCGCCGAAGCGCCACCTCATCTAGGCCATCTAGATGGTTATCGGTCACACCCAATCACAAACTGCGTCTGGCCAGCATCATCTGCTTAATTTCAGCGATCGCCTTGGCTGGGTTTAAGCCCTTCGGACACGTCCGCGCGCAATTCATAATGGTGTGGCAGCGGTAAAGCTTGAAGGGGTCTTCCAACTCATCCAACCGCTCACCGGTGGCCTCATCCCGCGAATCCACCAACCATCGATAGGCCTGCAGCAAAATGGCAGGCCCCAGGTAGCGATCGCCATTCCACCAGTAACTTGGGCAAGACGTAGAGCAACAAGCGCATAAGATGCACTCATACAAACCATCAATGCGTGCTCGGTCCTCATGCGATTGGAGGCGCTCTTTATCAGGCGGCGCCACGCTCTGGGTTCTGATCCAAGGCTTGATCGATGCATACTGAGCATAAAAATGAGTCAGATCAGGCACCAAATCTTTGATGACTGGCATGTGTGGTAGGGGATAAATCTTGACATCACCCTTGATGTCATCGATCGCTGTGATACAAGCCAGCGTATTGACACCATCAATATTAAAGGCGCATGAACCGCAAATCCCCTCCCGACAAGACCGCCGGAAGGTCAATGTGGGATCGACCTCATTTTTAATTTTTATCATCGCATCTAAGACCATCGGCCCACAATCCGATAAATCAAGATCGTAGCGGTCGATGCGGGGATTGTCCCCGTCATCAGGACTCCATCGATAGACCAAAAAGCGCTTTACCCGCTTGGCACCGTCGGGCGCAGGAAAATGATTGCCTGATTTAATTCTGGAGTTCTTAGGTAAGCGAAACTCAGCCATGGTCGGTGTCCATCCTCACAAATCCTAGTAAGTTCGCGCCTTAGCAGGCACAACTTCAACATCATCGCTCAGCGTGTACATGTGCACTGGCCGATAGTCGATCGTTGTCTGACCATTCTCTTCGGCCCAGATGAGTGTGTGTTTCATCCACTCCTCATCATTGCGCTCTGGATAATCCTCGTGCGCATGCGCTCCCCGGCTCTCTTTTCTGTTCTCGGCTGAGACCATCGTAGTGACCGCGTTGCCCAACAAATTTCGAAGCTCTAAGGTTTCAACCAAGTCCGAGTTCCAAACCAATGACCGATCGGTCACTTTAATGTCGTCAAAAGCGGCGTTGACTTTGAGAATGCTCTCAACGCCTTCGGCCAAAGTCTTGGATGTTCTAAACACAGCCGCATCTCGCTGCATGACTTGTTGCATGTTGTCACGGATCTCAGCGGTGCTTGTTGAACCGCTCGCATGACGGATACGATCAAACTCACCGACAATGGCATCCACCTTCTCAGAGGACAAAGTGCGATGGTTCTGGCCAGGCTTGATGGTCTCGCCGCATCGCTTGGCCACAGCTCGGCCAAATACGATCAAGTCCAGCAATGAGTTGGAACCCAGGCGATTGGCACCGTGGACAGACACACACGCTGCCTCACCAATCGCATAGAGGCCAGGCACGACGGCATCAGGATCACCGTCTCGAAGCGTGACCACCTCACCGTGATAGTTGGTGGGTATCCCACCCATGTTGTAGTGCACAGTGGGCAGGACAGGAATGGGCTCTTTGGTCACATCGGCACCGGCAAAAATACGTGCCGTCTCGGCAATACCGGGCAGCCGCTCGTGGATAACATCACCACCCAAATGTTGCAGGTTCAAATGAATATGATCGCCCTTAGGCCCAACCCCGCGGCCCTCGCGAATCTCAATCGTCATTGAGCGTGATACCACATCGCGCGAAGCCAGATCTTTTGCATTGGGCGCGTAGCGCTCCATAAAACGCTCACCTTCTGAGTTCGTCAAGTAGCCCCCTTCCCCACGAACACCCTCGGTGATCAAACACCCAGCACCGTAGACACCGGTGGGATGAAACTGCACAAACTCCATGTCTTGCAATGGCAACCCAGCACGAAGCACCATCCCGTTGCCATCGCCCGTACAAGTGTGTGCCGAGGTACAAGAAAAGTAGGCCCGGCCATAACCGCCCGTGGCCAGAATGACAGCGTGTGCACGAAATTCGTGCAAAGTCCCCGTCGCCAAATCCCAAGCGACCACGCCACAACATGTACCGTCATCATCCATGATGAGGTCAAGCGCAAAGTATTCGATGAAAAACTGCGCTTGATGCTTCAAAGACTGTTGGTAGAGTGTGTGCAAGATGGCATGACCCGTGCGGTCTGCTGCCGCACAAGTCCGCTGGGCCGTGCCCTCACCAAATCTCGTGGTCATGCCACCGAATGGGCGCTGATAAATCTTGCCCTCTTCGGTGCGTGAAAATGGCACCCCAAAGTGCTCCAGTTCAATTACCGAGGGAATGGCCTCTCGACACATGTACTCAATGGCGTCTTGGTCCCCCAACCAATCCGAACCTTTAATGGTGTCGTACATGTGCCAACGCCAATCATCCTCACCCATGTTGCCGAGCGCGGCACTCATGCCCCCCTGAGCAGCCACAGTGTGCGAGCGGGTTGGAAAAACCTTCGTAATGCAGGCGGTGGTCAGCCCAGTGGCTGCTAAGCCCATGGTGGCCCGAAGCCCTGCCCCGCCCGCGCCGATAACAAGGACGTCATACTCATGCCGCGTCATTGAATAGGCCTGGTTCATCTAACCTCCCATCGAAATATTAAATGCGGCAAAGATCACCAACGCCGCGGTCACCAAGGCACCTAACTTAATGGACACCATGGCCAAAACCTCTGTGGCACGGTGATGCACATAATCTTCGATCACCACTTGCAAGCCCAAACTGGCATGATACAAACCGGTCAACAAAAACAAAGTACCCAGTGCGGCATTCACAGGCTGACCCAGCCAGTCCCGCGCTGCCTCAAAGTCTGCGCCCGCCAGTGCTCCGATCGCGTAAATAAACCAGCCCATCAGAAGCAAAAGCAACATGGCGCTCAAGCGCTGAGCCCACCAATGAGACACACCGTCTTTGCTGGAACCGTGATTCAGGGCATTGGCCAAAGGATGTCTTAATTTCATCGCCACATCCCCCAGCTCACCGCTGTCAGCAACACGGCCAAGCCAACCACTGTGTAACCTGACGCGTAGGCGGCCTTAATCTCTAAAAGATACCCTGCATCCCATAACAAGTGCCGGACCCCATTGCACATGTGATAGAACAGTGCAAAGGTCCAAAAGATCCAGAAAATGACAGCAATTGGATGAGAATAAAGGCTCTGAACCGAGGCAAACGCATCCGCCCCGGAACTCAATGCCAACACCCACACCACCAAGGGCAGCAGGCCAATGCTGAGCAAGACACCGGTCATGCGGTGGCTGATGGACAGAATGGACGTCAATTGCGGACGGTAGATTTGTAGATGCGGTGACAGTGGCCTTTCTTGCGTCGACATGATCAGATTACCCAGTGTGTGTTGATAAGAATTGACATGACTGGCTCAAAAATCAATACATCGGCCATTTTTTTCCCAGTCCCCATAGCGCGTTGGCTCTAATCCCTCTTTTCGCCCACCAATCTCACGAGACGCGACCGAGCGATCCTGTGAGGCAAAATCAGAACCAGCGTCCTCAGTTTTAGGCTTTGGCGTATCATGTGTACCCATGGCCAGCAATTATAAGAGGTTTGATGTGAAAGTGGGCGCCTGATTGTCCTGCGAACACATCGAAATGCCAGATGTTTGACCTACCCCATCTCAAATCTCTCTCCATCCAAGGGCCTGATGCGCTGGCCTTCGGTCAATCGCAAATCACTGCAAACATGGATCACTGGTCGCCCCATCAATGGTATCCAAGCGCTTGGTGCAATGCGCAAGGGAAAGTGAGGGCCGTTGTTTTGGTACGTGTGACAGACAATCGCATGGACTGGGTCGCACCAACATCACAGATCGACCAGACCCTCAAAGACCTTCGGCCGTTCGCCATAGGTCGCCGCGTCGAGTTCGGTGAGCCAGGTCCCGTTTTTGGTGAATTTGGCGTCAAACACTCAGACCCTTTGGCATTCGATCAAACCCGTGGCCTGTCTCTGCAGCCACCCGAAGCACTGGGCAGCCAGACCAAAGCAGTGGGCAAAGACGCCCACCTTTGGCAACAAGCAGACATTGCACAGGGATTGGCCTGGCTGGCGCCAGAGCTCAGCCAGCAGTTCCTACCTCAGGCATTGGGCCTAGAGCGCTTGGGTGGGCTCAGCTATCAAAAAGGTTGCTACCCTGGCCAAGAAGTCATTGCCAAAGTCCACTACAGAGGCAAACCCAAGCACCAATTGATGCTGATCACTTGGACTGGGAGCACACCGAGCCTGGGTGATGCCATCCATCTTGCACACCATGAGCCATCAGATCCGCATGAACCGTCAGATCAAAGCATGTCACGGCCCATCGGCACACTTCTGAGCGCTGTGGATGGGTCTGCTTTGGCTGTGATCGGCATAGAGCATCCGCCAGAAATCAATGTCCGCTTCGGCATGGCATCGGGTCGAACGCAGGCCCTTCAGCCCTTAACAAACATCAATCCAGTATCATAGAGCGCATGAGCATTGACATCACAAGCCTGACTGCCCTTTCGCCACTCGATGGCCGCTATGCACCCAAAACACGGGAGCTTGCCGAGCTTTGCTCCGAGTATGGCTTGATGAAGCAACGCATTCGAGTAGAGATCGCGTGGTTTAAAGCACTGGCCAAATGCGAGGCCTTTTCTGCGCTTGGTCCAATCGCTGCCGATGATGAACGCTACTTAGACACATTGGCTGACGGGTTCACGCCTGATCATGCCTGCGAGGTCAAAGCCATTGAGGCGACCACCAACCATGATGTCAAAGCCATTGAGTATTGGCTGAAACAGCAATTTACCAAACGACCCTCGTTGCAGCGTGACGCTGAGTTTATTCATTTTGCATGCACATCAGAAGACATCAATAACGTGTCTTGGGCACTGATCATCAAAGAGGCACTCGATCAACACCTCGATCCCTGGCTTGGCAAACTGGACCGGCAACTGGAGCAGATGAGCACCGATTGGGCTGATCAACCCATGCTCTCACGCACCCATGGTCAGACCGCCAGCCCAACCACCCTCGGGAAGGAACTGGCCAACGTGGTGTTTCGCTTGCGCCGCCAACGTCGCCAACTGGCGCAAGTCGCCATCAGCGCAAAAATCAATGGTGCGGTGGGCAACTTCAACGCTCATTGCGTGGCCGCACCCGAAGTTGATTGGCCCGAACTGGGTCGACAAGTGATCGAAGACCTGGGCCTCGTTTGGAACCCCTACACCACTCAAATCGAGCCGCATGACATGATGGCTGAGGTCTTTCACGTGCTCAGTCGCATTAACACCATTTTGTTGGACTTGGCCAGAGATATCTGGGGCTATATCAGTCTAGGCTACTTCGCCCAGCAGCTGGTCCCAGGCGAGGTCGGTTCATCCACCATGCCCCACAAAATCAATCCGATTGATTTTGAAAATGCAGAAGGCAACCTGGGTCTTGCCAACGCTTTGCTCGGTCATTTGGCCGACAAATTGCCGATCTCTCGCTTTCAAAGAGACTTGAGCGACTCTACCGCCCAACGAAGCTTGGGCAGTGCCTTTGGTTACAGCCTGTTGGCTTGGCAGTCACTGTATCGTGGCTTGGGTAGGATTCAAGCCAATCCCGACAGAATGAACGCAGATTTGGAAGCTGCTTGGGAGGTGCTGGCCGAGCCCATACAAACCGTGATGCGCCTGCATGGGCTCCCGAACCCTTATGAGCAATTAAAGGCCCTGACCAGAGGCCGAGTCATCGATGAGCAAGCCGTCCGCTCCTTCATCGAATCACTGGAGTTGCCCTCGACCAGCAAACAAGCTTTATTGGAACTGACGCCTGCGCGCTACACAGGGAAAGCGGCTGACCTGGCCCGTGACATTGCCAAGCACAGTTAACACCCATCAAGTTAGAACATCCGCTTGTCACCATGATCGGTGACCCGGCCCCAAACCGGATGCTAAAAATTGTCCCAAATATCAGCTAACAGCGCCCCATAAGGCCTCACCCTAGGTATAATCAAAGGTTGAATTTATGTGACCTCGGCACGAGCAGCCTCGGATCATGACCAACAGTCTAAAAGAGCAGTACCGCATCTCGCATCTGTCCGGTGGCAATGCCCACTATGTCGAAAGCCTCTATGAGCAGTGGTTGGTGGATCCAAGCGGGGTCCCCGCCCATTGGCAAGCCATCTTCCAAGACCTAGCGCCAGACAAGACGGATACCTTCCACCAAGCCATTGCAGAAGAGTTTAAATCCCTCGGCCCTTCGGAGGCCTTCGGTGCGGCACCTGCCGACCACAAGCAAGCCGGCGTTTTGCGGATGATCAATGCCTACAGGGTCAGGGGCCATCAACGCGCCAAACTCGATCCCCTGCAACTGAGTGAGCGACCCAAGGTCCCCGATCTTGAGCTCGGCTTTCATGGCCTGAATGATGGTGATCTGAATACCAGCTTCCATTCAGGCACGCTCCACGGTCCTGAGCGCATGACGCTCAAAGAAATCGTTGATATCTGCAAGTCCACCTACACGGGTACAGTTGGCATCGAATACATGCACATCACGGATACCGTGCAAAGGCAGTGGCTACAAAAAAGGCTCGAAAGCCAAAAGGGCCAGTTTGCACTCGGTGATGATGACAAACGGCGGTTACTGAGCAAACTCAGCGCCGCCGAAGACATGGAGAAATACCTCCACTCCAAATATGTGGGTCAAAAGCGCTTCTCCCTTGAGGGCGGTGAGAGCATGATTGCCCTGTTTGATACCCTCATCCAGCATGCGGGTGGCCAGGGCGTCAAAGAGATGGTCATTGGCATGGCCCACCGCGGCCGCTTAAACGTCCTTGTCAACGTATTGGGCAAAAGCCCCGGCGAGCTGTTTGCAGAATTCGAAGGGGTCATTGCCAAGGATGATCCCAACCGCTCAGGTGATGTGAAATATCACATGGGCTACAGCTCGGATGTCAGCACCCCAGGTGGCGTGATGCACTTGGCACTGGCATTCAACCCATCGCACTTAGAGATCGTAAACCCTGTGGTGGCGGGTTCAGCGCGTGCCAGACAGACGCGCCTGAAAGATGCCAACAGAGATCAAGTTATGCCCGTGTTGGTCCATGGCGATGCGGCCATTGCCGGGCAAGGTGTGGTGATGGAGCTTTTGAACATGTCTCAAGCCCGAGGCTTTGCAGTGGGCGGGACATTTCATATCGTTGTCAATAACCAGATTGGCTTCACCACGTCAAACCCGATCGATGCACGGTCCACGCTCTACTGCACCGAAGTCGCAAAAATGGTTCAAGCACCGATCTTCCATGTCAACGGTGATGATCCTGAAGCGGTGTGGTTTGTGACGAAGCTCGCGACCGACTTCCGGCGAGAGTTCAAGAAGGACGTAGTGATCGATCTGGTCTGCTATCGCCGTCATGGGCACAACGAAGCAGACGAGCCAGCAGCGACGCAACCTCGCATGTACCAAGTGATCCGAAATTTAGATACGGTTAAACAGCAGTACGCCCAACGGCTCATTGAAGCAGGGCTGGTTGACCAACAAACGCTCACACGTGCTTCCGAGGATTATCGCGCGAGGTTAGAAGCAGGCGAGCCTGTGATTGATCTGGTACCTCAAGATCAAGCACCCACGACGGTGGAGTGGTCGCCTTACCTGACCACCGACTGGCGTGAGTCGGCAGACACACGAATGGATATGGGTCAGATCCAGGCGTTGGCTAAGCAACTCACGGCTCTGGCACCCGATTTTAAGGTTCACCGTCAAGTCGAGCGCATATTGGAATCTAGAAAAGCCATGGCGGCTGGTGAGCAACCCCTGGATTGGGGCTTTGCAGAGACCATGGCTTATGCTGGTCTCATTGAGTCTGGCTTCGGATTGCGCTTAGTAGGCCAAGACTCTGGTCGGGGCACCTTTTTCCATCGGCACGCGGTCCTCCATGAGCAAGATTCAGGTGCTGTGAAAATACCGCTTGCAGAACTCAGCAATGAAGCCAATCGAGTGACCATCATCGATTCGTTGTTGTCTGAGGAGGCTGTGCTGGGCTTTGAGTATGGCTATGCCACAGCAGAACCAAACACTCTGACCATTTGGGAGGCACAGTTCGGCGACTTTGTAAACGGTGCTCAAGTGGTGATTGATCAATTCATTACATCAGGCGAAGCCAAATGGGGCCGCTTGTGTGGCTTGGTCATGTTTTTGCCACATGGTTATGAGGGCCAAGGTCCTGAACACTCTTCAGCAAGGCTTGAGAGGTTCATGCAGCTTTGCTCTGGCAACAACATCCAAGTATGCGTCCCTTCCATGCCTGCGCAAATGTTTCATATGCTCAGGCGTCAAATGCTTCGCCCATTCAGGAAGCCTTTGATTGTGATGACGCCCAAGTCATTGCTGCGCCACAAAGCGTCGACATCGACTCTGTCGGATCTTACAGATGGACAATTCCAGTTGGTCATCGATGATCCAGCCAAGCCCAAAGCCAAGGGTGTCAAGAGAATTATCTTCTGTGCAGGAAAAGTCTATTTCGATCTGGCTCAGCAAAGAGATGAGCTTTCTCAAGAGAATGTCGCTCTGGTCAGGGTCGAGCAGCTCTACCCCTTCCCTCGAGAAGAGCTCCAAGCCATCATCCAGCGTTATTCCAACGCCGATGAGGTGGTGTGGTGCCAAGAAGAGCCGATGAATCAAGGCGCTTGGTTCCAGATCAGGCATCATATTCAAGCGTGCATCAAAGACAATCAGAGCTTGCACTATGTGGGGCGTGACACCTCTGCATCCCCGGCAGTGGGCTACTACCAAATTCATTTACAACAACAAAAACAATTGGTGACTGAAGCGCTCAGCGTCGGCCAGTCATCATGAGAAGAATCACCGAGGAAGGAGCACGGAAATGAGCATTGAGATCAAGGTCCCCAATCTGCCCGAGTCGGTCAGTGATGCGACCATCGCGAAGTGGCACAAAAAAGCCGGAGATGCGGTGACGCGTGACGAAAACTTGGTTGATCTTGAAACCGACAAAGTGGTCCTCGAAGTGCCCGCACCCGCCTCTGGCATCTTAAAGGCCATTGAGCAAGGCGAAGGGGAGACCGTGGTTGAAGGTCAATTGCTTGGCATCCTAGAAGAAGGCGAAGCCCCTAAAGAAGCGCCGAAAGAAGAAACAGCCTCTGGCTCTGAAACGTCTGGCGGATCCCCTGCACCGGCGCCAAGCAAAGCGCCCGCTGCTCCACCCGCTTCGGCTGGCCCCTCAAATGCGGACCTACCGCCCTCTGCCCGTCGGTTGGTGGCTGAAAACAACCTCAATCCCAGTGAAATAGAAGGCAGCGGACGTCAAGGTCGCATCACCAAGGGCGATGTGTTGAAACACATCCAAACAGGCGGCGCTCGCCCTGAAGAGCGCGTCAAGATGTCACGCTTACGCGCCCGCATTGCAGAGCGCATGAAAGAGGCTCAGAACACCGCTGCCATCCTCACCTCTTTCAACGAAGTGGACCTGAAAGAAGTCATGGCGCTGCGCGCTCGTTACAAAGACGCGTTCTTTGATCGTCACGGCGTCAAGCTTGGGTTCATGTCTTTCTTCGTCAAGGCCGCCTGTGAAGCGTTACAGAAACATCCCGTCGTGAATGCGTCAGTGGATGGTGATGAGGTCGTCTACCATGGCTACCAAGACATCGGCATTGCCGTCTCTACGGACCGCGGTCTGATCGTGCCTGTGTTGCGCAATGCCCATCGCCTGAGCTTAGCGGACATTGAAGCTGGCATCGCCGATTACGCGAAGAAAGCCCGACAAGGCACCATCGCTTTGGAGGATTTGCAAGGCGGCACATTCACGATCACCAATGGTGGTGTGTTCGGCTCGTTGCTGTCCACTCCGCTTTTGAACATGCCCCAAAGCGCCATTTTGGGCATGCACACGATCAAAGAGCGGCCTGTGGCGGTCAATGGAGAGGTTGTCATTCGCCCAATGATGTACATCGCGCTGTCGTATGACCACCGCATCATCGATGGCAAAGATGCTGTTCAGTTCCTGGTCTCAATAAAAGAATCACTCGAAGATCCAGCGCGCATGTTGCTTGATCTGTAAGGAAGCATCAGATGACAGAAAAGACCTTTGACGTTGTTGTGATCGGTGGTGGCCCAGGCGGTTACGCAGCAGCCATTCGTGCGGCCCAACTTAAACAAAGCGTCATGCTCATTGATGACAGGAAGAATGCCGAAGGCAAACCTGCGCCTGGCGGAACCTGCCTGAATGTTGGTTGTGTGCCGTCAAAAGCCCTACTCGACTCATCCAAGCACTTCCACCACATTCAGCATGATTACGCCGCACACGGCATCAAAGTCAAAGGCGTTGAGATGGATGTGCCCACCATGATCAAACGCAAAAATGGCGTGGTCAAGCAACTCAACGGTGGCCTGATGCAACTCTTCAAGGCCAACAAAATAGAGTTTGTAAATGGCACAGGTCGTCTGTTGGCCGACCGCGTTGTGGAAGTCACCGACGAGTCTGGTAGTCAAAAGGTCCAAGGCAAACACGTCATTCTCGCAGCAGGCTCTGTGCCTTTCACCATCCCGAATGTGGACATCGATCATCAGCACATCGTTGATAACGTCGGTGCGCTGTCTTTCGAAGAGGTCCCTAAGAAACTGGGTGTGATTGGTGCTGGGGTGATTGGCCTTGAGATGGGCAGTGTTTGGTCTCGGCTGGGAAGCGAAGTCACCTTGTTTGAAGCCATGGATGAGTTTTTGAGTGTGGTCGACACCGACATGTCTCGGGCAGCCGCTCGGGAGTTCAAAAAACAAGGCTTGGACATTCGCCTCGGCACTAAAGTCCAAAGCGCCAAAGTCTCTCGCAATAAAGTCAAAGTCACCTACCTTGAGGGTGATGATGAGAAAGAGGCGACATTTGATCGATTGCTGGTGGCGGTTGGCCGGCGTGCTGCCAGCGAATCGCTATTCTCTGAAGACAGTGGGGTCACGTTAACAAGCCGCGGACAAGTGGATGTAAACGATCACTGTCAAACAGCTGTGAATGGGGTTTGGGCCATCGGGGATTTGGTCCGCGGACCCATGTTGGCCCACAAAGCCTCCGAAGAAGGCATCGCCGTTGCTGAAACCATTGCTGGCCACCATGGGCACTTTGATCTCTCCACGATTCCTTGGGTCATCTACACAGACCCTGAGATTGCTTGGGTCGGTCAGACCGAAAAAGAGCTAAAAGCAGCAGGCATCGAATATCGCTCGGGCAGTTTCCCATTTGCGGCCACCGGACGTGGACTGGCGATGGGTGAAGCGGCTGGACATGTCAAACTGCTGGCCGACGCCGAGACAGACCGTTTATTGGGTGCCCAAATCATTGGACCCAACGCTTCTGAGCTGATTGCGGAGTGTGTTGTGACCATGGAATTTGCCGGGTCGAGTGAAGACTTGGCACGCATTGTCCATGCGCACCCCACACTCTCCGAGGCCGTCCATGAAGCTGCATTGGCTGTCGATGGACGAGCCATCCACAAGGCCAATTGATGCCCGATCAACCTGCCCTTCCAGATCGCTTCAGTGCCTTCCGAATCTATGATGACGAAGAGGGCTTCAGGGCGCAGTGGGAAGACCAACAGATTGATCAGCAGTCAGCTGGTGATGTCATCATCGAAGTGCACTACTCAAGCATCAACTACAAGGATGCGTTGGCAGGGACAAATAAAGGAAGGATTCTCAGACGTTTCCCTTTAAACGGTGGCATTGATGTTGCGGGTGTTGTCGTCTCATCTGATTCTGAGAAATTTAAAGCCGGTGAGCCGGTGTTGATGACAGGCAGCGGCCTGTCAGAGACAAAAGATGGAGGCTACAGCGAATACCTTCGTGTCTCCTCTGAATGGTTGATCCCTCTGCCCAACGGCCTGACCCTCAAAGAAGCCATGATCATAGGCACCGCTGGGTTCACAGCAGCATTGGCACTGTTTCGAATGGAAGCCAATGGCCAAACGCCAGACATGGGTCCGATCGCAATCACAGGTGCGACAGGTGGTGTGGGCACATTGGCCATCGATATCTTCTCAAAGGCGGGCTACGCCGTCAGCGCCATTTCAGGAAAAACAGACGCGTTTGGCTGGCTGCATGAACTCGGGGCAAAGCAATGCATTGACCGAAACGGCCTCTACTGGCCAGATTCGCCACTGGCCAGCGCCCAGTTCGCTGGCGCCCTAGATAACGTCGGCGGTGACATGCTCAATGGTTTGACTCGAGTGATCGCACCGTGGGGCAACATCGCCAGCTGTGGGATGGCAGCCAGCATGGGACTGCACACCACCGTGATGCCGTTTATCATCCGAGGGGTTAGTCTCCTTGGCATCAACTCAGCAGGCTGTCCTTTACCTATTCGCCACACCGTCTGGGATAGACTGGCCACTGACTGGCGGCCTGAGCATCTGGAGCTGATTCACACCAAAACGCTGCGGCCATCCGAGCTGGCTGAGGGGTTTGAATCACTCATCGCAGGCACCAATCAAGGCCGAATTCTGGTTGAAATAAAGACATAAGGCATCCATCCGAAACCCATTTCCACGAGGCTCAACACGATGATTCAAATTGGCGATCAGATACCAAGCACCCAAGTGACAGTCATGGCCGAACAAGGTCCGAACCCAGTGGCCGCCGATCAGTTGTTGGGTCATGGCCTTGTGGTTTTGTTTGCAACCCCTGGCGCCTTTACACCAACCTGCTCTGCCCAACATCTCCCCAGCTTCATCGAGAAACACGAGGCATTAATGGAGGCAGGCGTGGATCAAGTAGCGTGCATGGCAGTCAATGATGTCTTTGTTATCAATGCTTGGGCCAAAGCCAGCCACGTGGAAGACAAAATCACCATGATTGCTGATGGTAATGGAGACTTTGCGCGGGCCATGGGCCTTGAAATGGACATCAGCGCATTTGGTATGGGCACAAGATCTCAGCGCTTTGCCATGATCATTCAGGATGGGAAAGTCCAGAAGCTCATGGTTGAGGCGCCTGGGGAGTTTAAAGTCTCCAGCGCTGAATCTGTTCTCAATGCCCTAGCCCAGGCTTAGTTATTGCCTGGGTAGCGGACTGGATTCACACCCTGTGGCTCGATGATCCCAAAGTAAAAACCGGCCCAAAGAAGCAACAGCAATCCAAGTGACAGCCCAATTCGCCAACTCAGGCGTCGGACCGCACGATCACCGTCGCCTCGGTCTGTGATCAAGAAATAAAAACTTGAAGCCAAGGTATACAGAATGCCAAGAAAGACACCAATGATTAAGACTTTTCCGAGCACCATTGCTCTCCGTAAGATTAGAGCCCAATTATAAAGCCTTAGCGTGATGAACTTCTCAGTCATTCAACTCATCAAACACTCAACGCCTCATTTGGTGGCGCTTGTACTCATTGTTGTGTGTTTGCAGTTGGCTCAATGGCAACGAGACCGAGCAGATGAGAAGGCGACATTGATCGACCAATGGAATCAAAGCGTTACCTTGACCCCCGATCAGCCACTGGACTTCGCCACCGCGCCTTTGTTCTCAAAGGTCACACTCCAAGGCCAATTTGACCCCACCCGCCATGTGCTGCTGGACAATCAGACGCGCAACAACCATCCTGGCGTGCACGTATTCGTTCCTTTCTACCCGATTGATAACGATCAAATCATACTCATCAATCGGGGATGGCAACCCTGGCTTCGGCACTCAGGCGAGTGGCCTGAGTATGTGACACCGGAGGGCTTGGTGACCATTCAAGGGCGCCTAAGCAACCCACCCAGGGTCGGATTCGAGCTGGGCCAAGCTCAGGCACTGAAGACCGATGATTGGCCAAACTTGATGACCTATTTTGATGTGGCTCGGATCAAAGAAGCATTGGGACCCAATTTGTCCAACAGGGTTTTGTTGCTCGATCCAGAGGACGCACATCACTTATCAAAAGACCCATGGCCCTCTGTGAACATGACACCAGATCGCCACATGGCCTATGCCTTTCAATGGATCGCCATTGCAGTGGCTATTTTGATCATCTGGCTCTCATTGTCCTATCGATTTTATTGGAAAAAACCAAGTGAATAAAAAAGCCATTGTTTTATTGTTTGCGATGTTTGGCCTTCCCGTTGTCATCGCCACTTTAATGCACAGCCAGTGGGTTGAATGGCGACCGGGCAGCACGCGCAATCACGGCACCCTCATCAGCCCCGTCATAGAATGGCGCGTTCAGGCTGTTCGGGCGACCAACGGTGAATCTGTTGACCGCCAGACGCTGGCGGGCAAATGGCACTTGGTCTACCATACCCGAGCTGGCTGCGATGAGTCATGCATCGAGTCTCTGTACTGGCTTAGGCAGGTTCGCCTGGCGCAAGACCGTCACGTGCCTGAGATTGGCCTTTTATTGATTCATGAACCTGAAGCGCCTGATTCGCTTTTGGATCAAATCGGGGAGCTTAGCGAAGAGTATGTGGTGGTAACCGGGCAATCAGCGGCCACCCTTGGGGCGTTATTTCCAACGGCCAACGACTCGGGTCGATACATTCTTGACCCTATGGCCAATATAATCATGAGCTACGAACCTAGCCAAGCACCTGATGACATTAGAAAGGATTTAGGTCGATTGCTCACTTGGACAAAACCAGCGGAAAACTATTGATTCACACCATCGGGTAAAGACGCGTAAATGACCAAAGTAACCTACAACAAAATCACTGGAATCGCAGTTGGACTGACCTTGATTGTTATCGTTTTGGGCGCTTGGGTGCGTCTAACGGACGCAGGACTGGGTTGCCCTGATTGGCCGGGTTGTTACGGGAAACTCACTTGGCCCAAGACAGAGGATCAAGTCTTGGCCGCCAACACGCGGTGGGCAGAGCGCCCAGTTGAGACCGGCAAAGCCATTCGTGAGATGGTTCATCGTTACGTTGCCGGCATTCTTGGTTTTTTGGTTCTACTATTGACGGTGTCGGCTTGGCGTCGCCGATCCTCAGATCCGACGCAGCCGGTCATTCTGCCGACCGTCAGTTTATTGTGGATTGCTTTTCAGGCGACGCTGGGGATGTGGACAGTCACTCTGCTACTGAAGCCAGCGATTGTTCTTGCTCACCTCGCTGGCGGCATGTTGACCCTTGCCTTACTGTTTTTGCTTTACCTCAGAACGAGGCCAGATGCGCATCGGACGCCTGCCCTATCGGAGCTCGCAGTCCGATGGCCCATACGCTTAGGATTTATTGTGATTGCCACCCAGCTGCTGCTCGGTGGATGGGTATCAACTAACTATGCCGCACTGGCATGTCCTGACTTCCCCACCTGCATGGGACAGTGGTGGCCGGAGGCCGATTTTGACGAGGGGTTTCAGCTCTGGCGCGGTGTGGGCGTGGATTATGAAGGCGGGGTTCTTGATCAGTCTGCACGCGTTGCCATTCACCTCGCACATCGCATCGGAGCCATCGTTGTCATCGCATACTTTGGCTATTTGCTCTGGCGCCTCTTTCAAATACCAAGCTTGCGTCAACCAGCCAGCTGGCTGTGCGGCCTATTGGCAGCACAGATCACCCTTGGGATTTTGAATGTTGTCCTCGGCCTGCCCTTGTCAATCGCCGTGGCGCACAACGGTTTTGCGGCGCTCTTGATCATGGCGATGGTGTACCTGACAGACAGAACATCACTTCCTGCTCCGGGACGCAAGAGTTAACCCTTGATGAATGCACGGGTGCTTACGATGAAAGAAACCATCTCGCAGCGCGCGGGCTATTATCTGGGGCTGTGCAAGTTAAAGGTGGTCTCCTTAATCGTTTTTACTGCCATGGTTGGGATGGCACTCGCGGTTGAGGGTCTCGTGCCGATTGATCGATTTTTACTGGCCTCTATCGGCATTGGCTTAGCGGCAGCCTCTGCAGCTGCAATCAATCATTTATTGGATGCCAAGGCCGATGAGATCATGGCTCGAACACGGAATCGACCTTTGCCCCAGGGGCAACTGACAACGCAAGACGTATTGATATTTGCCCTATCTCTTGGCACTGCCTCAATGCTCATACTGGGATTTTGGGTCAATCCCCTGACTGCGGCACTGACATTCGCAAGCTTGATCGGCTACGCTGTGGTCTACACTGCTTATCTCAAAAGAGCCACCCCACAAAACATCGTGATTGGCGGTGCGGCTGGCGCCGCTCCACCGGTCCTCGGCTGGGCAGCCATTACCGGCGAAGTTCATCTTCATGCTTTGCTCCTTTTCTTAATCATCTTCGCCTGGACGCCGCCCCACTTTTGGGCTCTGGCGATTCATCGGCGCGACGACTATGCAGCAGCGGATGTACCGATGCTTCCGGTGACGCACGGGATTGAGTTTACGCGCTGGCAGATTCTGTTCTACACCATCATACTGTGCCTGGTGACACTGCTTCCTTGGCTCACTGGCATGAGTGGCTTGCCCTATCTAGTGGGATCATCCATTCTGAATATCGGTTTCCTGGGCTATGCCATCGCGCTGGTCTTAACCAAGCGCTCAGATCTCCCAATGCCCATGTTTCGATTCTCTATTGTCTATTTAATGGCGCTTTTTGTTTTTCTACTACTGGACCACTATTTATCTGGCATGTTGCCTTAAGGATGAAATAATGTCTAACAATGCTTCTATCACCGCGTCACCGAAGCCGATGAGCGAATTCGTGGCAAGACACATCGGCCCCGATGAGGCCTCAGTCAAATCGATGCTCGATACCGTTGGCGCAGCAAGTCTTGATCACCTAATCCAAGAGACCATGCCCAAGGCGATCTTACAAAAGGCGCCTTTGGATTTGCCCGAGGGCATGCCTGAATATGAGATGCTTGAGGTGTTGGGATCAATCGCCAAGAAAAATCAACTCACCCATTCCATGATTGGCCTTGGCTATCATCCCACCATCACTCCCCCAGTCATCCAAAGAAATGTGCTTGAAAACCCGGGTTGGTACACCGCCTATACGCCCTATCAAGCAGAGATTGCTCAAGGCAGGTTGGAAGGACTGTTGAACTTTCAGCAAATGGTGATGGACCTAACAGCGATGCCATTATCAAACGCCTCGCTTCTCGATGAGGCCACAGCCGCTGCCGAGGCCATGGCGATGCTGAAGCGAGTCAACCGAAAGAGCAGCAGCAACACTTTCTTGGTCGACAGCAATTGCTTTCCTCATGTTATCGATGTAATTCAAACACGAGGCGAACACCTGGGGCTCAACGTTGAGGTGAGCCATGACTTAGCCAAAGACTTGGTTGAGACAGAGTGCTTCGGGATCTTCGTCCAATATCCGGGCAACAATGGCGGAATTGAGGACATTTCGACACTCGTTGAGGCTGCTCACAAGTCCGGCGCTTTGGTCGCAGTGGCTTGTGATTTATTGGCTCTCACCCTGATCAAGCCCCCGGGTGAATTTGATGTTGATGTGGTCGTTGGGTCTGCTCAACGCTTCGGGGTCCCCTTGGGCTATGGTGGGCCGCATGCGGCTTTTCTTGCCACACGAGAAGACTATCGACGCAGCGTTCCTGGTCGAATCATCGGTGTTTCGAAAGATCGCTATGGCAATCCTGCCCTGCGTATGGCGCTGCAGACCAGAGAGCAACACATTCGTCGCGAAAAGGCCATGAGCAATATCTGCACTGCTCAAGCATTGCTCGCTCTGATGGCCGGTTTTTACGGAGTATGGCATGGCCCTGATGGCTTACGCGCCATCGCCCAAAGGATCCATCAGGCCACTTGCCAGTTAGCTGAAGCGCTGCTGAAGCTCGGATTTAGTCTTGAAACAGCGGCATTCTTTGATACCGTATTCGTAAAAGTAGATGACGCTCAGCACTTGGCCATATCTAAAGCATGTGTTGGAGCCGGCATTAATCTGCGCACCGACAGATCTGGCTACCTCGGGCTCTCGGTCAACGAATGCACAAGCAAGCGCCACCTCGAGGCCTTGGTCGGGATTTTCCAAGCTCACGCATCATCTGCGAACTCAGCCCAGGCGGTGAATCGGACGCTCGGAATCCCAGAGGCCTTGACACGCACTACCGGTTATATGGAGCATCCCGTTTTCCATCAATATCACTCAGAAACTGAGATGCTTCGCTACCTCAAGCGGCTGGAGAACAAAGACCTGTCTCTCGCTCACGCGATGATTCCATTGGGTTCGTGCACCATGAAGCTCAATGCCACAGCAGAAATGATGCCAGTCTCATGGCCTGAATTTGGTCAGCTACATCCTTTTTGCCCACCCGAACAAGCGCTCGGATATCGGGAGATGATCCAGCAACTTGAAGAGATGCTGTGTCGGATCACTGGATTTGCGGCCATGTCTTTACAACCCAACGCAGGGTCTCAAGGCGAATATGCTGGCCTTCTGGCCATCAAGGGTTGGCACGCATCCAGAGGCGATCACCATCGAAACATTTGTCTGATCCCATCGTCGGCTCATGGCACAAACCCCGCCAGCGCCCAAATGACTGGCATGGACATTGTGGTCATACGCTGCGATGACCAAGGCAACGTGGATATCCAGCACCTCGAGGAGATGATTGCTCTCCACAAGGACAATTTGGCTGCATTGATGGTCACCTATCCCTCGACACATGGTGTCTTCGAAGAGGACATCATTACGATATGCGATAAGGTCAGGGAAGCCGGCGGACAAGTGTACTTGGACGGTGCCAACACCAATGCTGTGGTGGGCTGGTCGCAGGTCGCAGACTACGCCGATGTGTGCCATCTGAACTTACACAAAACCTTTTGCATTCCTCATGGAGGCGGTGGACCAGGTGTTGGACCCATTGGTGTGCGTGCCCACCTGATCCCCCATCTGCCTGGGCATGTGAGCGGACAACTGGGACCAGACGCAGCAGACCATGGCGCGGTCTCCGCCGCGCCTTGGGGAAGTGCAAGCATCTTACCGATCTCGTGGGCCTACATTCGCATGATGGGCGCTGAAGGCTTAAAGCGCGCAACACAGGTGGCCATCCTAAATGCCAACTACATTGCAACCCGGCTTGAGGGGCACTACAACATTCTCTATACCGGTCGCAACGGAAGGATTGCCCATGAGTGCATTGTTGACTTACGGCCATTTAAAGAACTCGCTGGAATCAGCGAGGAAGATGTCGCCAAACGCTTGATTGACTATGGCTTCCATGCACCCACCATGTCCTGGCCGGTGGCCGGCACATTGATGATTGAGCCCACAGAGAGCGAGTCTCTATCTGAACTTGACCGCTTTTGTGATGCCATGATTGCCATTCGCAAGGAGATTGATGCGGTGGCCCAAGGTGAGTGGCCAAAAGAAGATAACCCACTGGTCAATGCCCCTCATACCCTGGCCGAACTCAGCGCTGATGAGTGGACCCACGCCTACTCCAGACGCCAAGCAGGGTGGCCAGTTGATCAACTACGAGATAACAAGTTCTTTGCGACCGTGGGCCGAGTGGACAATGTGCATGGGGATCGACACCTCGTGTGCAGCTGCCCGCCCATGGAGGTCTACCTCAAGGCCAGCTAAACCCTGAACGGTCAAGGCATCGCCAGGGTGGCCGCATAAAGAAGGGAGCGGTAGTCATTCGCCGCTCCTCAGTGCTCATCTAGGATTAGGTCTCGACGGAGCCCTCATCAGCGTCATCGCCCTCCTCATCGGATGCGGCAATGCGCGCCAAGCCAATCAGGTGCTCATCATCCGCCAAACGGATCAGAGTGACACCTTGGGTGTTGCGACCGAGCGTAGAAATCTCAGAGACTTGTGTTCTGACCAAGGTGCCGCCGTTTGAAGTCAGCATCACGTCGTCCTCATCACTCACCGCCAGCGCAGCCACCAGAGGGCCGTTTCTTGCCGAAGTCTGGATGCCAATCACACCCTGACCACCTCGCTTGATGACCGGGAAATCAGGAAGTTTTGTCCGCTTACCATAGCCATTGGCTGTGGCCAGCAATACATCCCGCTCTTCTTCCTCGGTCACTAACATAGACACCACTTGCTGGTCGTCTTTTAACTTGATCCCAACAACACCGCGAGTTTGCCTTCCCATTGGCCGGACGTCTTGTTCACTGAATCGGATGGTCTTGCCGGAGGACGAGAACAGCAAGACATCGCGCTGACCATCTGTGAAGCCAACATTGACCAATTCATCTTCACCCTCAAGCAAGATCGCCCAGATGCCATTGGCACGGATATTGGCAAAATCACTCAATGCAGTCTTCTTGACCCGACCCGACTTGGTCGCGAAAAAGACAAACCAATCTTCTGGGAACTCTCGAGTTGGCAATATGGCATTGATCCGCTCGCCCTCTTCAAGCGGCAACAGATTGACCATCGGCCGGCCGCGACTCTGCGGACCCGCCTGTGGCAACTCATAGACCTTGGTCTTGTAGACCTTGCCTGCATTGGTAAAGATCAGTAGGGTGTCATGCGTATTGGTCACCCAGAACCGCTCAACAAAATCCTCATCTTTTGTTTTGGTGGCACTTCGCCCTCGTCCACCGCGGCGCTGAGCGCGGTACCGGTCGAGCGGCTGATACTTGGCATAGCCAAGATGAGAAAGCGTGACCACTACATCTTCTGGCGTGATCAAATCTTCCATGGTCAAGTCAAGATGGGTCTCGATGATTTCTGAACGTCGAGCATCCCCAAACTGATCTTTGAGCGCATTCAACTCATCTCTGATCACCTGCATAAGCGCATCGGGCTCAGAGAGAATACGCATCAATTCCTGAATCTGAGCCAGAATCTCTTGGTACTCGTCTGATAACTTCTCTTGCTCTAAACCTGTCAGCTTTTGTAAACGCAGGTCCAATATGGCTTGGGCTTGAGCTGGAGAGAGCTGATACCCATCCTCACTGAGACCATACTCAGGGGCAAGATCCTCGGGTCTAGATAGGTCAGCACCTGCTCGGCCCAGCAGTGAGCGGACAATTGAGCCGTCCCAACGCCGACCTTGGAGCGCCTCACGCGCTTCGACGGGCGTGGGCGAGCGCTTAATCAGGTTAATCACTTCATCAAGATTGGCCAGCGCAACGGTCAAGCCTTCTAAGATGTGTGCCCGCTCGCGCGCTTTTCTTAATTCAAACAAACTGCGACGAGTGACGACTTCTCTTCGGTGAGCCAAGAAGGCTTGCAGCATTTGTTGGATATTAAGCAACTTAGGCTGCCCGTCCACCAAAGCAACCATGTTGATACCAAAGACAGACTGCAGCGGGGTCAATTGATATAGGTTGTTGAGCACGACCTCAGCCACTTCGCCACGCTTTAGCTCTACGACCATGCGCATACCGTCTTTATCAGACTCATCTCTCAACTCTGAGATGCCCTCAAGCCGCTTGGCCCTGACCAGCTCAGCGATTTTCTCGAGCAATCTCGCTTTGTTGACCTGATACGGTAGCTCTGTCACCACGATGCGACTGCGGCCGGACGACTCCTCGGTCTCCACATGGGATCTTGCGCGCATGTACACACGACCACGCCCAGTCCGGTAGGCTTCATGAATCCCTGCCACACCATTGATGATGCCAGCAGTGGGGAAATCGGGTCCCGGCAGAAAAGCCATGATCCCCTCAATATCCAATTGCGGATCATCAATCATCGCCAACAGCGCACTGACCACCTCAGTGAGATTGTGCGGCGGAATGTTGGTGGCCATGCCCACGGCAATACCAGACGCGCCGTTGACCAATAAATTGGGGACTCGAGTCGGGAGCACCACGGGCTCATTTTCTGACTCGTCATAGTTTGGACTGAAGTTAACGGTCTGTTTATCGATGTCCGCCAACATTTCATGCGCCAAACGATCCATCCGAACTTCGGTGTAACGCATCGCCGCTGGGGAGTCACCATCGATGGAGCCGAAGTTACCCTGACCATCCACCAACATATAGCGCATTGAAAATGGCTGAGCCATTCGAACAATCGTGTCGTAGACAGCCGTATCACCGTGTGGGTGGTACTTACCGATGACATCACCGACGACACGAGCCGATTTTTTATAGGGCTTGTTGTAGTCGTTGCCGAGCTCATGCATGGCGAACAGCACACGCCGATGAACCGGTTTCAGGCCATCTCGCACATCAGGTAAAGCCCTACCAACGATCACGCTCATGGCGTAATCGAGGTAGGATTGCCGCATCTCGTCTTCCAGGTTGACCTGGAGCACTTCCCGTGCCAATTCTGACATCTGGAGGGTCCTATGGGGCGCTTAAAAAGCCCTTCTAATTGGTTGATTTATATAATAAATATTCCCAAACTATGGGCGTTAAAAAGCGCCTTGCTTGGGTCGTTCAAACAAGTGGTAATTTTAGCATATTTCCACCCAAAACACCCAGCCCAAAACTGGACTCAAACCTGAACTGTGGCCCACCATCGACCCCCTCTAAAGTATCATTGACGAAATACTTTTAATGGCTGCTCCCAAGGAGGAAAGAGAATCATGAAGGCATCGTCTCTACTCATTAAAGCCCTACTGTGCCTCGCCCCCCTGGTGGCCTCGGCTCAAACTACCTCCGATGTCATCCAAGACTCGGCCACCCTTTCAATCAATACTACGGAGGCAAACCCAACCGTGATTATGTACACAAACTATGGCCAGATCGAACTTGAACTGTTCCAAGACAAGGCCCCTAAATCCGTTGAAAACTTCATCGCCTACGTAGAGTCTGGGCACTATGACAACACCCTTTTCCACAGAGTCATTCCTAACTTCATGATTCAAGGAGGAGGCTTTGACACTGATTTTCGTCAGAAGCCCACCAATGACCCCATCACCAATGAAGCCGATAACGGCCTGAGCAATGCCCGCGGTACCTTGGCGATGGCAAGAACCATGTCGCCGCACTCAGCGACCGCTCAATTTTTCATCAACGTACAGGACAACACCTTTCTCGATCACCAGGGGACCTACTCAGGTCAGGCGTGGGGTTATGCGGTCTTTGGGCAGGTGACCCAGGGTATGGATGTGGTCGACGCCATTCGTCAAGTTAAAACTGGCCCGAGATCAGGTCACCAGGACGTGCCCATCGATCCTGTGATCATTGAGCGCATTGAGATTTCAGGCTAAGCAGCTCCTTTGGCTGGATCAAAACTTAACCCGCCAATCTATGTCATATCGGATCTGCACTTAAATGGTGCAGATCCGAACACCTTAGCCTTGTTCCTCAAACTGCTGGAACCGGGGTTATTTCGTGCAAAGTCCCTGGTCATCCTAGGCGACTTGTTCGATGTCTGGCTGGGTGATGACGTGCCCAATGCCATCGCTGAGCTTGTCGCAACACACTTAAAGCGCTTGAGCCTATCTGGGGTCTGTGTCTATTTTCTACCGGGGAACCGTGACTTCTTGATTGGCAAGGCCTTTTGCCAGGCCGCTGGCATGGGGTTAGTGGATGAACCCTTGATTCTGGCCTCACCACAATCGGGTGTGGGTCTAATCCATGGCGATGTCCTGTGTACCGAAGATAGCCGATACCAGCGCTTTCGCGAAAAGACACGGCAACCCGATTGGCAAAGAAAAATACTCTCCTTACCGATCATTGTTCGACGGATGCTTGGGTACTTTGCCCGCTGGAAAAGCCAGCGCCACGGCCAGAAACTTGAGATTGAGGCCAAAGGCATATCAGATGCTGCGCCTGAGGCGATCACAAAAATCATCGAACAACATGGCTTGAGACATTTGATCCACGGGCATACCCACCGGATCGGCATACATAGGCTCACACCAAGCCAGGCCACACGATGGGTGCTGGGCGACTGGCATGAGGCAAAGGGCTCGGTGATCACGATCAACGATGATGAGATCGCGCTTCACTCAATCAGCTTGTCGGAAGATCAGCAGACCATTACGTGGTCAAAGATAGAGCCATCTCCTGCCCGCTGACCCAAGCACCCTCCACACGATTACCGGCACACCAATCCCCACCGATCCAGACTTGTGTGCTCGGATCATGCAGAAAACCCACATTCAGAGGAGATGCGCTTTGTGCATAGCGCCACCGGTGCGCGCTGATAAAGCTTGCAGGCTGCTGAGGACGTCCCACCAAAGCTTCCCAGGCATTCAATAAGTCCTGCTCAACGGTTTCGGCACTGGCCTCGAGAAAATACTCAGACCACTCTGGGGTTGCATGAACCACCCAGGCCTCCTTCACTCTATCTGGCTTGCTGGCCTGAGCAGCGAACCAAGCGATGGGGCCCTCATTGACAAAAGCAGCCTGCGGCTTGAGACCAGAGGGCCCTTCGAAACCGACCAAAAGAGCCCAAGTTGGGCGCATCGGATGACCATCCAGTTGTGACCACAGGCTGTGGTTTTCGCCCAACAGATCAGCACACTGCTTCGGTGGCGCCGTCAAAACAAGCTTTCGTGTCTCCCAGTGCAACACCTCCCCCTGAACACATAGCTCTATGTGCCAGCGATCGCCACGCCACACCATCCCTTGAACTCGATGATTAGGGAAGAAATCGACATCGTCTGCGAGGGCCTTGAGGACAGAATTATTTCCGGGCACACCCACCCAGCGAACATGTGGCTGATCCGTCCCTGACTTTTTTATATGTTCCGGTCGCGGGCCGAAGACCTCGATGGGTTCCTCCCAGGGTTGAACCCAGCCCCGGTGCTGCCAATCACGCAAGGCTTCACTAAAAGTCTCAGATGCGGCCGTAAAGTACTGCGTACCGTGATCAAAACACCAGCCCTCGTGGCGCCGTGTGGCACAACGGCCACCAGGCCCTCGTCCTTTCTCGACCACGGCGACTGTGTAGCCTGAGGAAGCCAAAGCAGTCGCGCAAGACAGGCCAGCCCAGCCAGCCCCCACCACAAGAACATCCAATTGCACCTCAGCCATCGCTGATGTCTATGCTTCTGGGCGCATATATGGGAAGAACAACACATCCCGTATCGATGGGGAGTCTGTGAGCAACATGACCAACCGATCAATCCCAACGCCCTCTCCTGCCGTGGGTGGGAGACCGTATTCCAGCGCACGAATGTAGTCATGGTCAAAATGCATGGCCTCATCATCCCCAGAATCCCGTGCCTCAACCTGCGCCCGGAACCTCGCTTCTTGATCCTCAGGATCATTGAGCTCTGAAAAGCCATTGGCAATTTCACGCCCGGCAACAAACAGCTCAAATCGATCCGCTACTTCAGGATCTCTGTCGTTCCTTCTGGACAGGGGCGAGACTTCAATCGGATAGCCTGTGACAAAGGTTGGCTGAATCAATGACCCCTCTACACGCGCTTCGAAAAGCTCCATGACCAGCCGACCCCAGCCCCACTCGGCTTCCGTTCTGATATTACAGCGCTCACAGACAGCCCGAAGCACAGATACATCACGCATTGTGCTCGCATCAAGCTCCGGAAAATGCTGAGCAACCGACGCTTCCACCGTCACCCGATCAAAGGGTGCTTCAAAGTTTAATGCCTGACCTTGGTACTGAACGCACCCAGCCTCGCCGGCTCCTGTAACGGTGACCACATGAGCAAGCATCGATTCGGTCAGCTTCATCAGATCTTCGTAATCCGCATGCGCCCAATAAAACTCGAGCATCGTGAACTCAGGATTGTGCCGAGTGGATACGCCTTCATTACGGAAATTTCGATTGATCTCGTAGACCCGTGGCAGGCCACCCACCACTAAGCGCTTGAGATAGAGCTCGGGCGCCACCCTAAGATAAAGATCGAGATCCAATGCGTTGTGATGGGTCACAAAAGGCTTGGCCGTTGCGCCACCCGGAATGTAGTGCATCATCGGCGTTTCCACCTCTAGAAACTCCCGATCGTCCAAAAAATGACGAATGGCACGAACAATCAATGACCGCTTTTCAAAGGTCTCCCTGACCGATGGGTTAACAATCAGATCCACGTAACGCTGACGATAGCGCATCTGCTGGTCTGTTAGCCCGTGCCATTTCTCTGGCAACGGGCGCAATGATTTGGTCAACAGACAAATGTCTGACGCATGCAGGCTTAGCTCACCTGTCTTAGTTCGCATCAAGCCACCCCGAACGCCAATGATATCGCCAATATCCCAGTGCTTGAAATCGGCATAGCGCCCTTCTGGAAGATCATCACGACGAACATAGATCTGAATCGACTCACCAGAGCCATCTTTAAGATTAAAGAAACTGGCTTTGCCCATGATTCGTCGGCTCATCATGCGGCCAGCCACGGAGTATTGGCTCTCCATTTGACTCAGACGATCGGCATCAAAGGCTTCGGCATCACCAAATTCTTTCAGCAATGTCGCTGCATCTGTATCCACCCGCCAGTGGTTGGGAAACACCGACTCGCCTTGTTTGCTCGCACGAAGCTCTGCCAACTTAGCGCGTCGCTCAGCAATTAGACGATTATCATCCAATGCAATCTCAGGTTCTGTTGGACTATGTTCTGTGGTCATCACACTCTCACATGTTACTCAATCGCCCAAAACGGACATTGTATCTCGGCCAGCCTCATTGCAAACCCATCTTTAAAGAGGCCGCAACAAAACCATCCAAATCGCCGTCGAGCACTTTTTGGGTATCCGTGCGCTCGACACCGGTGCGGATGTCCTTGATTCTGGACTGGTCTAAAACATAGTTTCGGATCTGGCTTCCCCAACCAATATCCGCCTTTTCCGCTTCCGTCGCTTGAGCTGCTTCTCGTTGTTTCATCAGTTCAAGTTCGTAAAGCTTCGCACGTAACTGACTCATGGCTCGATCTTTATTTTTGTGCTGCGACCTGTCCGTTTGGCATTGGACCACCACTCCCGAGGGCTCATGTGTGATTCGAACAGCTGACTCGGTTCGGTTAACGTGCTGCCCTCCCGCACCCGACGCTCTGTATACGTCGATGCGAAGATCAGATGGATCAATCTCAATTTCAATGCTGTCATCGATTTCAGGTGACACAAAAATGCTGGCAAAAGACGTGTGGCGTCGATTACCAGAATCAAAGGGCGATTTTCGAACCAGACGATGCACCCCAATCTCCGTCCGGCACCACCCATAAGCAAACTCCCCTTCAACTCGGATGGTGGCACTTTTGATCCCAGCAACCTCGCCAGCAGAGACCTCAACCAATTCCACTTCCCAGCCACGTCGCTCTGCCCACCTAAGATACATTCGCAACAGCATCTCGGCCCAGTCTTGGGCCTCAGTACCCCCTGAGCCTGCTTGGATATCGATAAAGCAGGGGCGATCATCCATTTCGCCCGAGAACATTCGCTGAAACTCAAGCTGGGCTACTTTTGCCTCTAGCGAGACCAGGTCATCTCCAACAGACTCAAGGGTTTCGGCATCTCCTTCGCTGACTGCGAGCTCTAGCAAGTCTGCGGCCTCATCAATGCCCTGAATGACTTCTGTTTGCCGCCGAACAGACTTTTCTAAATCTGCCCGCTCTTTACCTAACTTCTGAGCATGCTCTGGGTTGTTCCAAACATCCGGCAGCTCTAACTCGCGCGTAAGCTCTTCTAGCTTTTCACGTTTGCCATCGTAGTCAAAGATACCCCCTTAACGCCTTCACTCGGCGTTGCAAATCATCCAACAAGATTTTTGTTGCGGTCAATTCCATCTGTGGTGTCCTTCAAAATCCAAAACAATGGACAAGTGTACCTGTTGGCCCGAAGACAGGGAGAAAATGCGCTAAAGTTGAGGATTAATCGGCTTTTATTTAAGCATTTCTTCACAAGAAATCCACAAAAATGGCCCTCTCTCGCCTAAGAAACTGAATTTATTGCCCAATTTTCGTGAAATAGCACCCACCCCGCTTCCTTGACATCTCTTTGTAGCAGGCGTAGTGTGTGCAACCAAGGTATGCGATTACTTGCAATACCGACGTGGACAACTGGCGATTCCCGCTTCGGGGTACGTGTAGGAATCTCCAGCTCACAATAAGCCTGTCAATGGGAGATTGTTATATGGAACTTACTTTTGGCCAATACGAACTGATCTACAACTCGTTTTCATTCGGTGTAGCGACGTTCTTTGCTGCAACTTTGTACTTCTGGCTGGGATTGTCACAGGTCGCGAAAGAGTACAAGACTGCTGTGATCATCACTGGTTTGGTGACCTTTATCGCTGGCTACCACTACTGGAGAATCTTCGGTAGCTGGGGCGACGCATACACTGCCGTCAACGGCACTGTAGAAGCCACAGGCGTGGCCTTCAACGTTGCTTATCGTTACGTGGATTGGTTATTGACCGTGCCCTTACTGCTGATCGAATTGATCTTGGTCATGGGTCTTTCGAAGTCAGAGACCGTCCGTAAGAGTGTATCGCTCGGTGGCGCCGCTGCCTTGATGATCATCCTCGGCTACCCAGGTGAAGTGTCGGGTGGAATCGACGGTACTCGCATGCTGTGGGGTGTGCTGTCAATGATTCCATTCCTCTACATCGTCTATAACCTGTTCGTGGGTCTATCAGATTCCATCAACAGTCAGCCAGCCGAAGTGCGTGGGTTGATCAGCGGTGCACGTTGGATTGTTGTACTGTCATGGTCTTTCTACCCTGTCGTGTACTTCCTGCCATTCGCGATCCAAATGGACGGCGGTACAGCCAAAGCAGTGATCGAAGTGGGTTACACCGCTGCCGACATCATCGCTAAAGCAGCCTTCGGTGTACTGATCTTCACCATTGCTGTTCGCAAGTCACGTGGTGCTGCGTAAGGGTCCTAGCGATCCTTAATCGGAGACATCACAATCGTGATGAAGCAAAATCCCCGGTCAATTTTGTTGGCCGGGGATTTTTTTATGCCCGCGATATATCCACATATCCCAGGGGCCTCTGATTCGACCCTTGAGCAGATCAATCACGTCTTGCTCAGCTACGTACAAAAAGACCTTGATGCCTCAAATCCATTGCGTGAGGTCATTACTTATCATTTAAAAGCAGGCGGGCAGCGGGTGCGAATGAGGATGTGCCTAGCAGCAGGTCACGCACTTGAGCTTCCTCAAGAGACTTTCCTGCCCTTGGCTTTGGCCTGTGAGCTGGTACATAACGCCTCGCTGATTCATGATGACATCCAGGACAAAGATGCCATCCGCCGAGATCAGCCTGCGGTCTGGGCGGTGTATGGGGCCGACATGGCCATTTTGGCCGGAGACTACCTACTGTCCCAAGCGTTTGGCTGTCTCGGTGAAATCGCCTCTCCCAGCGGGGCACTGATCAAACAATTACACCAAGCCATTAAGAAGCTTATAGAGGGTCAGACTCTCGATATTCAGGCGGACTCAAGCGAGCCTACTGGCTCCATTGAAGCCTATAAAAACATTGTCACAATGAAATCAGGCGCACTTTTGGCTTTACCACTCGAACTCACATTGATTGCCGCAGGACGATTGGAGGCGGTCAGGCTCGCCACAGAAGCGGGCTCTGCTTTTTCAATTGCTTATCAAATCATGGATGATGTCACTGACCTTCAGGCCGATGTCCGGCAAGATGGCCATAACTTGATCCATGGTTTACTGAGCACTGGCCATAAAGACGCCCTTTCTCTTGCACTCACAGAGGCCCTGATACAGTGTCAAATCGCGATTGATCGTGCAGAGCAACTGCCCCGTCAATCTGGGTATTTTCTAGTAGAACAGGCACGAGAGATGGCCACTCGGTTGAGCATTTTACAAGAGACTTCAAACACATGAGTCATTGGGTAGTGATCGGCGGCGGGTTTGGTGGCATGGCAGCCGCCCTCCGCGCCCGAGCCAAAGGTCATGAAGTCACACTGGTGGACCGGTGTCCACGGCTGGGTGGCCGAGCACAGGTGTTTGAGCGCTCAGGTTACAAACATGATGCTGGCCCAACTGTCATCACCGCACCTTTTCTGTTCGAAGAACTGTTCGCGCTCTTCGATCGGAAGCTCAGTGACTATGTCACTTTTGTGCCCCTCAAGCCTTGGTACCGATTCCGCTTCAACGACGGGGAGACTTTTGATTATGGCGGCAGCATGGAGGACACTCTGGCTGAAATAAAACGCCTGAGCCCACCTGATGTTGAGAACTATCAGCGTCTTTTGGCTGACTCAAGACGCCTGTATGATGTTGGCTTCACGCAGCTCTCAGACGCGCCGTTCCATCAATTTACATTCATGCTCAAGCAAGTCCCCCACCTAATCAGACTGGGGGCATGGCGTACCGTTTGGCAAATGGTCTGTCGACGCATCCAAAGCGATCACTTACGCCAAGCATTCTCCATTCAGCCACTGTTGGTCGGCGGGAGCCCCTTTGATACCACCAGCATCTATGGGCTAATCCATTTCCTAGAACAAGCCCATGGTGTGCATTTTTGTATGGGTGGGACGGGGGCATTGGTCGATGGGATTGAGCGCTTGATGCGGGAAGTTGGCATTCGCATTGAGCTCAACACCACCGTCGAGAGCATTGAAGTCAGAAACGACAAAATCACCCGAATTAAAACCTATGACCGCGAACACCAACACGCTGAGTTGGTGTGCGACGGCGTGATTTCGAACGCCGATCCAGCTCACCTCTACGGTGAACTATTGCCCGCTCGGGCTGTGAAAGCCAGCGCACAGATCAAAGTACGACATGCCAAGAAATCCATGGGCTTGTTCGTGTTGTTTTTTGGAACCAGGCGACAGTACTCCGATGTTGCCCATCACACCATCTGGATGGGTCCACGTTATCGCGATCTGTTGAGGGACATATTTCATAAGAAGGTCCTTGCAGACGACTTCTCCATTTATCTGCATCGGCCCACGGCCACGGATCCAAGCTTTGCGCCTGAAGGCTGCGACAGTTTTTATGCGCTGGTGCCTGTCCCAAACCTACAAGCACAGATTGACTGGGACATTGAAGGGCCTAAGCTGGCTCAGCGCGTCATTCACGCATTGGGTGACACCATGATGCCTGGGCTATCAGAGTGTATCGAGGCTGATTTCTTCATGACACCAGAGGACTTTGAGGAGCGTTATCTGTCTCCTCAAGGGGCCGGTTTCTCGATTGCCCCCTACTTTAGCCAATCGGCTTGGTTCCGATTCCATAACCGCTCAGAGGGGCCCAGCAACCTTTATTTGGTCGGCGCAGGCACCCACCCAGGCGCGGGGCTTCCCGGTGTGTTGTGTTCGGCCAAAGTCGTAGATCGGTTACTGTCGCCGGCCGCATGACGGAACATAACACCCATGCTCTGCCCCATCCGCTCGAGATTCTTGCCGAGCATGGCAGAACCTTCCACTTTGCCAGCCATTTGCTTGGTCAGCGGTTCAGGCTGCGTGCCGCACAACTCTATGCGTTCTGCCGATATGTTGACGACTTGGCTGATAAGGCCAAAGACCCTCAATTGGCCAAGAAACAATTGCTATCGCTAAAAAGAGACCTCACCCTTCGTTCCTCTTCCCAACTGCAGTGTCGGCGCATGCTTGACTTGGTTGATGCAACAAACATGCCCATCACCCCTGTTCTTGCGCTCATTGATGGCGCCATGTTGGATCTAGAACCCGTCAACATTTCCAGCGAGGCCGAGCTCATAAAATATGCCTATCAGGTGGCGGGTACCGTGGGACTGATGATGTGCGCAGTGCTGGAGGTCTCAGATCCCAAAGCGTTGCCTTATGCCATTGATCTGGGCATCGCCATGCAACTGACCAACATTGCAAGAGACGTCGGTGAGGATGCCGAACTGGGCCGGGTCTATCTACCCAGCGACTGGATTGGGGAACTCACACCCAACGAAATTTTGGACCCGACCATGACCCAGGCCCAAACACTCAAAGTCGCCACACGCAGAATGTTATACCTTGCAGATGAGTACTATGACAGTGGCTTGCAGGGCCTCTACTATCTGCCACGAGGGGCCAGATGGGCCATCTTGGTGGCTGCGAAGGTCTACCGCGATATTGGCGCACTCATTGCTCAGGCTGACTATCGCTCGTGGGACCGACGGGCCATCGTCTCAAAACGACGCAAAATTCAGCGTGCCACATTCGCCATCATCAACCACGTGCTTCGCAATCGGCTTCGCCCCTATCGTCCGGTGCACAATCCCATCTTGCATCGTGATCTGGCCAAACAGTTCGGAACCAACCAGTCCAAAGCGGCCTAAGCACAATGGGGCAAAGCACCGATACGGACCTAATGATCCTTGGTGGTGGTTGTGCCGGACTGTCTCTGGCATGGGCCTTATCCAATCTCAAGTCGGATCTTCGTGTGGTGGTCATTGAGCCGCGGACCGAGTATCGGCATGATCGTACTTGGAGCTTCTGGGCGCCGAATGACCACCCTCTCTCATCCATCATCTCAGGGCGTTGGACTCAATGGTCATTCGGACGATATGGAGAATCGAATCAGCTCCTAAATAATCCTTCGCTGCCCTATCAAACGATCGAAAGCGCGAACTTCTATCAACTGATTCAAAACAAAATCAAGAACGCTCCAGACATGCAACTGTGCTTGGGCGAAACCGCTGAGTCATTGGAAAAGCTGGGTGATGTTTGGCAAGTCAGGACAAACAGACGCACCATGACCGCCCAATGGGTGGTGGATACGCGGCCGCCTTCTCATGATCAACTCCTGAAATCGAAGATGTTTCAGTGCTTTATTGGTGAAACCCTCTTCTATCCTGGCGCCTTTGATCCGAATGTCGCTGAACTGATGACCGACATGCGCACCGATGAGCATGGTTTCGTTTTTACCTACGTACTTCCACAATCTCAGGACCATGCCTTGGTTGAGGCCACACGGTTTTCAATTCGACCCAACGACTGGTCAGTGCTCGAAGCTGACCTTGCCAAGATCAAACAATCCCGTGGCTGGATAGAGGCAAGCGTCACGCACACGGAGCGCGCCATTCTGCCCATGGGGCTCCCCATCCAAATCGCCCAGCAACCAGACCTCGCATCGGCGGGGACTGGGGCCGGCGGACTCCGAGCGGCTTCAGGCTATGGTTTCTTAAGGATCCAGCGATGGGCAGAGCACTGCGCGCGAACATTGGCAGAAGAAAGTCGTGTGACCTCCCATCCCCGAGAACCCAAAATTCAAGCGTGGATGGATGGGCTGTTTCTGGATGTCATTAGGCGACGGCCTGAACAAGCACCTGAGCTTTTTTTCGACATGTACCAAAAGCTACCTACGGATGTATTTATTCGCTTTATGAATGATCAGTCAACGCTTGTGGATAAGTTAAAAGTCATCTACTCACTACCCTCAAGCCCTTTTCTCCGTACAATGCTGACAAGATGAACTGGCCGATTGAAACACGTGCGTTTGTCATAACGGCACTGCTGATGACCACCAGCCTGACCGTCGCCCCAGGTTGGGTGCCTTGGTCGGTTCAGCTCGTCCTATTGGCCATAGGCGTCCTCGTGCTGGGACTTCCCCATGGCGCTCTGGACCCCGCAACCGCAGAGCATGCTGGGCTTGTCTCCACAAAACGCTCCCTGTGGCTATTTAATGCAGCCTACAGCGCTGTGGTCATCGCTGTGGTGGGGCTCTGGTGGCTGGCGCCTGCATTCACACTCGCGCTTTTCTTGTTGGTCAGCGCATGGCATTTCAGTGGGGATTGGCGCTCAAGCCTGCCACCGGTTGCCCAACTGGTGGGTGGAGCGGGTTTGTTGCTGATGCCCATCGTATTTCACACCGAAGAAGTGGCTGGCATCTTTGAAACACTCTCAGGCCCAGGCGGGCGCGTATTGGCTGAGCAGTTGAGCGTGCTCGGCTGGCTGGTGCCTGGATTGATGCTCGTTATCTCAGTCTATGCTTTATCGCAAAAGGCTTGGAGCACTGCCTTTGAGTTCATTGGACTGATCGCACTGGGTATGGCTGCCCCACCCTTGGTCTTCTTCATCATTTATTTTTGTCTGCTGCATAGCCCACGCCATTTGATGGGGCACTTTCAACAGGCGCCGAGGGAAACTCATTCGAGGTTATGGCGCATGCTCGTTCTTTATACGCTGGGTACATTGCTTGTGTTGGCACCTATCTTGTGGCTATGGCAGAGCCTATCCGTCACAGACACCCTGCTTCGACTCGTTTTCATCGGGCTGGCAGCCGTGACCGTACCCCACATGATGCTGATGGTTTATGCCGAATCCAAAACGGTGTCGACTGAGTGTTGAAGGTTGAGCTGGACCTGTACCCGCCCTTGCCAACGGTTCAGCTCCAATCGGTAAGTCACGTGCCATGGCTGTGGTAACTCTTGATGGCATAAATTCGCTGCCCTAAATGCAATGGCATCATAGCTGTTAGCACTTCCAACGGGCTGGACCCTGAGCTTTAAATGCTCGCCACCCACAACACGACGATCCAACACCTCAAAAGCGCCATCAAACAAAGGCTCTGGAAACCCCTGCCCCCAGGGACCTGCCGCCATCAGCGCCTCGGCGAACTCAACCGACAACATCGCATCCATCAACATACCATCGCTTGCTATGACCTCAGACCGCATGGGAATCTCACCCACCACTTGATCAAAAGCCTGGCGGAATGCGTCAAGCTGGCCTGTGGCCAACGTCAAGCCCGCGGCACCTGCATGCCCACCAAAGCGCTCAATCAATCCAGGATGACGCACATCTAGTTCCACCAACAAATCCCGCATATGGATGCCTGATGGGCTTCTGGCAGAGCCCTTCAAGAATTCACTGCCCGGCTCATCTGGCGCAAAGGCCACCACCGGCCTTTGGATGCGCTCAGCCACTTGTCCTGCCACCAAACCCACCACGCCTTGGTGCCAGCTCGGGTCAAATAAACAAGCGCCTGGCAACGTTGTGCCCAGCGATGCCAAAAGCGTCTTTGCTTGTTCGTTGGCCTCAGCTTGCATGCTCGCCTGCAATGACTTTCGCTCCGCATTAATGGCATCCAGCGCCTGCGCCCAAGAGCGTGCCTCTTGAGGAGACTGAGACAACAAGCAGCGAACCCCCAAGCCCATGTCATCCAGCCTGCCAGCGGCATTCAGACGAGGTGCTACCGCATAGCCAAGATCACTGGCACTGGCGTATCTGACATTGCGTCCAGCCACTTCTAAGAGCGCCACCAGACCAGGCCTTGACCGTCCCATGCGGATCCGATTAAGTCCCTGCTGGACCATCACCCGATTGTTGTGATCAAGCTGCACCAAATCAGCCACGGTTCCCAAGGCCACCAAGTCCAGCCACTGATCGAGCCTCGGCTCTGCTCGTGTGTTGAAAAATCCAGACTCACGAAGCCTTTGCCTAAGCGCCACCATCAGATAGAAGACCACACCCACACCTGCCAAATGCTTTGAGGGGAAAGAATCCTCCTTTAGGTTGGGGTTAACAATGGCGTCGGCGGCTGGCAACACCTCACCTGGCAAATGATGATCTGTGACGATCACATCCATGCCTTTTGACTTCGCCAAGGCCACGCCTGCCACAGAGCTGATGCCCTGGTCAACTGTCAGCAATACATCTGGCCAGTCGGGCCCCATGTCTTCGATCAGTTTTTCACTGAGACCATAGCCATGCCTGAATCGATCTGGAATCATCCAATCGACTTGACCAAGGCCCATGGCTTGAAGGGCCGTCACTGCAAGCACCGTGGCGGTGGCCCCATCGGCATCAAAATCACCCACCACCCTGACGTGCTCGCCCGACCGTATGGCCCCCTCCAGACGCTGCGCTGCTTCCGTCAGCCCAGACAGCTTCGGTGCCAACAGCGTCTTGAGTGAATAATCAGGCACTGAATCCAACCCGCGCGCACGCCACAGCACCCCCAAGGCATCTTCCACGCCCGAAGGTGAAGTGGCTGACAAGGCCTTCTTATGTCTTCGTTGGATAGCAACGCGTCGCATCACACTGACCGACTCATGACCAACGCCAGAGATCGGCTGACGTGAGGCGCCAACGACGCGATGCGCTTGCCAATGAGACGCGCCTAAACCGCCCCCACCTGAGCTTTCTTCTCACTGAGGCCAGCGCTCTGGCAAGCGCTTGTAAATTCATGTCGCTATCCCAATCACTGCGGCCCTGCCACTCAATAAAATCACCCACCTTAGGCTCGATATTGGCTTCGGTGTGTGTGGTGATCACAGGAAGATCCAGCCAATGACCCAAGGCCGCCAGATCCATTGACTGACCACAGAGTCGATCAAAAGACGTGGGGTGGTCTGTAAGCGCAGGGAGGGCACCCATGCCCCAGAGCCACAATCCTTCGGCGCCTGGATCCACACCCTGCTTGGCCAGATCATGAAACAAGATTTGGCTGTCGTTAATCAGTCGGATGAACGGTGTCGCATCGTCGCCAGTGGGCATCACTTGATCCAAACTGACACCTGCGGTGTTTGACAGCGGGGTCAGCTTAACATCCCGCAGGGCCTCTAATCTGACATAGGCACGACCACTGGGATGAACCTCAAATGCCATACCGTAGTCTTTGCATAAATCAAAGACTGATGCCAACGTTTCATCATTTGGGAGAGCCCTGGATGGGGACATCCACACGGCATTAAGATCGGCCTGAAGACGGACAAAACTGACATTAATCCAGACAGAGCCTGAGTCAATTGGCCCATCCTTGAATCTATAAAAAGGGGCCAAGCCCAGAGGCTCACCCAACAGAAGCTCGCACATCGCACCACTGGCATCCAGCGCTTCGACACGTGCGCGCTTGAGCCACTGAGTCATCACCTTGGGGGGCTTGGGTGACTCATCCAACCAGCGCTCAAGATGGGGAACCGCCAGCAGAATATCGCTGCTAGCTGTTGTAGCGGACCTCGACGATCTCATATGCGCGTCGACCTCCTGGGGCTTCGAACTCAACCACATCGCCCTCTTCTTTGCCAATCAACGCCCGAGCAAGGGGTGCGCTTATTCCCAGACGATGCTCTTTGGCGTCTGCCTCTAAATCCCCCACGATCTGCCATGTGACCTCTTCGCCCTCACCGGATTCCTCTGCCAGTACCACGATGGCACCAAACACTACTTTGGTGCCAGGATTCAATGTGGCAACGTCAATGACGCGGGCATGACTCAATGCTGCTTCCAGCTCCTTGATTCTGCCCTCAATGAACCCTTGCTGCTCTCTGGCAGCGTGGTATTCCGCATTCTCTTTGAGATCGCCATGGGCTCTGGCTTCTGCTATGGCCTCAATGACCGCAGGTCGCTCTACCTTCTTCAAGCGATTCAATTCTTCCCGAAGACGTTCTGCGCCCTCCTTGGTAATCGGTACTTGGCTCATTCCCTCTCCTCCATCTCATAGAGCTCATTCAAGCTTCTGGCATCTGTTTCTGCCCAGTGGTCCAAGGCCCTCAAGGTCGCCTTGGCCCCTGCGATGGTTGTAGAGTAATTGATTTTGTGCTGCAAGGCCTGCCGGCGGATAGAAAACGAGTCAGCGATGGCTTGGCGGCCCTCCGTGGTATTGACGATGTAATCAATCTCCCGATTTTTAATGGCATCCACGATGTGAGGCCTTCCCTGTGTGACCTTATTGACAAACTCACATGGTATTCCGGCTTTCTGAAGGGTCTCAAACGTGCCTTGAGTGGCAACCAATTTGAAGCCCCGCTCCACCAATTCTGTAGCAATCGGCAATAGACGCTCCTTATCGGCGTCGCGCACACTCAAAAACGCCGTGCCACTGGATGCCGCGTTGATACCCACCCCCTTTTGGCCTCGCGCGACCGCTGCACCGAAGGTCAGCCCAACCCCCATGGCCTCACCCGTTGAACGCATTTCAGGGCCCAAAATTGGATCCACGCCTTGGAATTTGATGAATGGATAGACGGGTTCTTTGATGGCGTAGAATTTGGACTTGAGGTCCTGCAACTCTTGTTGCTCAGCCAAGCCATTGCCCACCATGCACCTTGCTGCGATCTTAGCCACTGGTTTTCCTGTCGCCTTGGCCACAAAAGGCACTGTACGAGACGCCCTTGGGTTCACCTCCAAAACAAAGATCTCGCCCCCCCGAACGGCGAATTGCACATTCATCAATCCCACAACGTTCAGCGCCCGGGCCATTTGCCGAGTTTGTTGTTTGATGTCTTCGACTATTTCAGCTGAGAGCGAAAATGTAGGCAGACTGCATGATGAGTCGCCAGAGTGAACGCCCGCTTCCTCGATATGCTCCATCACCCCTGCGATGATGACATGCTCACCATCTGAAATCGCATCCACATCCACTTCGATGGCATGATCTAAAAACCGATCTAACAGCACAGGCGAGTCATTGGACACCTTGACCGCTTCGGTCATATACCGCCCCAACTCTGAGCCGTCATGAACAATGTCCATGGCTCGCCCGCCCAAGACGTAGGACGGTCTCACCACCAACGGGTAGCCAATCTCCTCTGCCAAAGCGAGTGCCTGCTCATTGGTCCTTGCGGTGCGATTGGGTGGCTGCTTGAGCCCAAGCTTCGACAACAGGGCCTGAAAGCGCTCTCGGTCTTCAGCCAAATCAATGCAATCTGGCGTTGTCCCCACAATCGGTGCGCCATGAGCCTCAAGCGCACGGGCTAATTTAAGCGGCGTCTGACCACCGAATTGGATGATCACACCCTCTGGCTTTTCGAGGGCCAGAATCGACAACACGCTTTCCAGAGTCAGCGGCTCAAAGTACAGCCTGTCTGAGGTGTCATAGTCGGTGGAAACGGTCTCAGGGTTACAGTTCACCATAATGGTCTCGTAACCCAGTTCACGCATGGCCATGGCGGCATGCACACAACAATAATCGAACTCAATGCCCTGTCCGATTCGGTTTGGACCACCCCCAAGCACCATGATCTTTTTCCGATCACTGGGTTCTGCCTCGCACGCCTCACCCCAAGTGGAATACATATAAGCGGTGGTCGTCGCAAATTCGGCTGCGCAAGTATCAACACGCCGATAAACAGGAACAATGTTGGCCTCAGTGCGTCGTTTGGCAATGAGCTCTTCTTTAGAATTAAGAAGTATCGCCAGCCTCGCATCCGAAAACCCATGGCGCTTGAGGGCCAACAAACGCTTATCTGTCAGCGCCTCCACACCTTCGGCAACCACCTCGCCTTCCAATTCCACCAGTTGCTCGATTTGGTCCAAGAACCATGGATCAATGCGGGTGAGATCATGAATTTCTTCGGCGCCCAAACCGAGCCTAAAGGCTTCGGCCACGTATAACAGTCTATCTGGGCCGGCTTGAGATAACTCTCGCTTTAGCCAGCTAAGCTCTGTCAGATCGGATGCCTCATGGTCTGGACTGTCCAGCCCAGTGAGCCCAGTCTCTAAACTGCACAAGGCTTTTTGTAACGATTCTTGAAAGGTCCTACCAATCGCCATCGCCTCACCCACCGACTTCATTTGAGTGGTCAGGCGGTCATTGGCCGCGGGGAATTTTTCAAACGCAAACCTTGGGATCTTGGTGACGACGTAGTCAAGCGTTGGCTCAAACGATGCTGGCGTCGCGCCACCTGTGATTTCATTTTTGAGCTCATCCAAGGTGTAACCCACCGCCAACTTGGCCGCCACTTTGGCGATTGGAAAACCCGTGGCTTTGGATGCCAATGCCGATGATCGAGAGACTCGAGGATTCATTTCGATCACCACAATACGCCCGTCTTCTGGATTGACAGCGAATTGAACATTCGACCCACCCGTATCCACACCGATCTTCCGAAGCACGGCAATCGCTGCGTTACGAAGCGCTTGATATTCTCGATCAGTCAGGGTCTGAGCGGGAGCAACGGTGATGGAGTCACCGGTGTGAATGCCCATTGGATCAATGTTTTCGATGGAGCAGATGATGATGCAGTTGTCTTGATGATCACGCACCACTTCAAGCTCAAACTCCTTCCAGCCAAGCACCGACTCCTCAAGAAGCACTTCACTGGTCGGCGAGAGATCGAGACCATGACTCACAATCTCATTGAACTCTTCCCGGTTATATGCAATGCCGCCACCCGATCCGCCCAGCGTAAAGGATGGGCGAATGATGGTCGGAAATCCGATCTCTTTTTGAACCTCGATGGCTTCTTCAAGGGTGTGCGCGACGCGCGCGCGGGGAACTGCGAGTCCAATTTCACCCATGGCGACACGAAACTGTTCACGGTCCTCAGCCATATTGATGGCTGCCTTCGATGCACCAATCATTTCCACACCAAATTCCGCCAGCACACCCTCGCGATCCAAATCCAGTGCGCAATTGAGTGCTGTCTGCCCGCCCATGGTGGGCAGCAAAGCATCTGGTCGCTCCTTGGCAATGATCTCTCTAACGTTTTCCCATCTGATGGGTTCGATGTAAACCACATCTGCCATCTCTGGATCGGTCATGATGGTGGCTGGGTTGGAGTTCACCAAAATAACGCGATAACCCTCTGCCCTCAGGGCCCTGACTGCCTGTACGCCCGAATAATCAAACTCACAGGCTTGACCGATCACGATGGGGCCAGCGCCAATGATCAGGATGGATTTAATGTCTTGTCTTTTAGGCATGGCTTCGATCCATCCATTCAATGAACTGCGCAAACAGCGGATAGAGGTCATGAGGGCCGGGGCTGGCTTCAGGGTGACCTTGAAAACCCATCGCTCGTTTTCCTTCGATGCGAATCCCCTGAATGCTGCCATCGAATAAAGAGCGATGGGTCACGACCACATCACTGGGCAGACTGGCCTCATCCACCGCAAACCCATGGTTTTGGCTGGTGATGAAGACCTCACCGGTGTTGATATTTTTTACCGGATGATTGGCACCATGATGACCAAACTTCATTTTTGAGGTTTTTGCCCCTGCACCGAGCGCAAGCAACTGGTGGCCGAGACAAATCCCAAAAGTAGGCACATCATTGCTAAGCAATTGACCCACAAGGTCAATGGCATATTGACATGGGGCTGGATCCCCAGGTCCGTTGGACAGCAACACCCCATCGGGTTGAAGCGCCATCACCTCGGCGTAACCCCAAGAAGCCGGCACGACAGTCACACGGCAACCGACCTCGACCAGCATTCTCAAAATATTGCGCTTTGCCCCGTAGTCGACGCAAACCACATGATGGTGGGCAGACGCGCTGCCTTGACTGGCCGCCTTCGGATCCAAATGGACTGCACCCTCTGACCACTCATAAGGCTCACTGACCGACACCGTCTGAGCAAGATCGAGGCCATTGAGTGATGGGCAGGCCTTGGCCATTTCCAGCGCTTTGTGGACATCCACCCGATCTGCCACCATTAAACACCCATTCAAAGCACCCACTTGCCGAAGGTGGCTGGTCAATGAGCGAGTATCCACCTCTGCAATCCCAGGGCGGCCTTGGTCCTTTAAAAAAGCATCCAGACTTTGGCGGGCACGCCATGAGCTCATGAGTCTTGGATAATCCCTGACGATCAATCCTTGGCAGTGCATGCGGGACGACTCAAAGTCTTCGGGATTGATGCCCGTATTGCCGACGTGGGCAGATGTGAGCGTGACCAACTGGCCAGCGTAACTTGGGTCGGTGAGAATCTCTTGATAGCCGGTCATGGCGGTATTGAAGACCACCTCACCGGTGACGGTACTGGGCGTGCCAAAACCCACACCAGAAAACAGTCGCCCGTCTTCTAGTGCCAAAACTGCCTCTAAATGGGACAAAGTGTTAGACCTCCGGTTGACAGGGATGGGATACCCCTTATCCGGATGTCTATTCTAACCAATTTGGGGGTGCTTCGGCCAGTTAAACCGCCAAAAACTCGGGCGCCTCATCCACTGCTCGAAAAGTCTCTGCACCATGACCTTGACCAATGAGATAGTCGAGCCATTTCACCAAGGCTCGATTGATCCGCCAACTGCGGACCACTTGGCCATGTAGGGGCAATTCAGGGCCTGCGAACCGCTCAATCCCTTGCCTAGGACTAAAAGCCGTGGCCTCGGCCAGTTTGGCATCGTGATACACCCGAATGTAGGCATTGGGATTTTGGATGTTGGAGCCAGCAAACACGTAGGTCAGCTGCAGGTATGACGTGTACTCATGTCGCTCTAGGATGTTTAAATAAAGATCGGGGCTGCCAGACAACCTAGAAACGAAGCAATCCGCCCGAGACAATGCATCGGGCATCAAGAGGTGCAACCCCCCATAAATCGCCCCGTGCAAGTTGGGCAGTTGACGCGCCAATCGCCGAATCTGGGGTTGCTGTGTGTCAAGCGCTGTTAGCATGGGAGCAATATACCAAACTCAAGCCTCAACGCTCACACTGTCCTCTCGCTGTAGCCCTTGGCTTAACAGAATCCGACTGGCCAACTCCTCTATGGAAGACCCCGTAGAAGAAAGTTGCGGCACTCCCTCAGCCCGCAACAGCGCCTCAGCGGCCTCAACCTCATAGCGGCATTGCTTTAAGGAGGCGTATCTGCTCCCGGGACGTCTCAACTCACGGATTTTGCTCAATCGATCAGGATCAATGGTGAGGCCAAACAGCTTCTTTTTGTGTTTACGCAAAAATTCAGGCAAGCGGGGCTGCTCCAAATCCTCTTCTGTCAGGGGGTAATTGGCGGCCTTGAGCCCGTAATGCAGCGCGATATACAAGCAAGTGGGCGTCTTACCTGAGCGTGACACACCCACAAGAATGACCTCAGCCTCATCCATCTTTTGACTGATGCCATCGTCATGCGTGAGGGCGTAATTGGTTGCCTCCATCCGGTCTTCGTAGACATGACGATCGCCCATCCCGTGGGCTCTACCCACACTGGGTTTTCTGGACTGCCCGAGCACCCCTTCAATCTGAGAGATGAAAACATCAAATAAATTAAATACATGCGCTTTACTGCTCGAAACAATCTCAGTGATCTCTGGGTCGATGGTCGTCGAAAAAACCAAACTCTCCTGGCCACTGGCCTCCGTGGCTCGGTTAATCAACTCAGCGGTATCCCGCGCTTTGGACGGCGTATCCACGAATGGCAGGCGGATTTGGCGGTACTCCAGATCCGAAAACTGGGTCAGCAAACCGTGGCCAAAGGTCTCCGCCGTGATGGCCGTGCCGTCGGAGACAAAAAAGACTGTTCGTTTCATGGGCACCTCTGCGTTTACAATAACCATCAGACCATCATTTTAGATAGGAATGACGAATCAGTGACAGAGTATATCCTTTGGCTTGATCAGTTGGGCATGGGCGACCTAGACAAGGTCGGTGGTAAGAATGCTTCTTTGGGGGAAATGATCAGTCATCTGTCGGATGCTGGCGTTCGTGTACCTGGCGGCTTTGCGACCACCGCAGATGCTTTCCGTGGGTTTCTCGACCAATCGGGCTTGGCAGACAAAATCAAGACGCGGCTGTCTGGTCTAGACATCGAGGATACCCGCGCACTGGCTGCCGCTGGATCCGAGATTCGTCAATGGATCATGACCACGCCGCTGCAAGCGCCCCTACAATCGGCCATCGAGCAGGCATTCGCCGCTCTCACCGACCGCTATGGCAGTGAGATTGCTGTTGCCGTTCGATCATCTGCAACGGCTGAGGATCTGCCCGACGCCTCGTTTGCAGGACAGCAAGAGACCTATCTCAATGTTCGGGGCATAGAGGATGTCCTTGAGAAGGTACATGCGGTTTTTGCCAGCCTCTACAATGACCGTGCCATCGCCTACCGAGTGCATCATGGCTTTGATCACCATGACGTAGCCCTCTCAGCCGGTATCCAATTGATGGTTCGCTCCGATGCCGGTGCAGCGGGAGTACTGTTCACTTTGGATACAGAATCAGGCTATCGGGGTGTTGTGTTTGTGACCTCAAGCTACGGATTGGGCGAGAGCGTGGTGCAAGGCGCCGTCAATCCCGATGAGTTTTACTTATTCAAAGACAACCTCAAGAAAGGGCTACCGGCTGTTTTGCGCCGCACCATAGGCTCCAAAGCCACCCGAATGATCAACCACCCAGACCGGGGCGTGGTTGTTGAAGACACCCCCACCGAGCTTGCCAATCAGTTCTCGCTCACCGAGGCCGAAGTCACGGAACTCGGGAAGATGGCGTTGGCGATTGAGACTCATTACCAGCGCCCCATGGACATCGAATGGGGCAAGGATGGCACCACGGGCGAGTTGTTCATTCTTCAGGCGCGTCCCGAGACGGTCAAGAGTCGTCATGACCAAACCATGGAGCGCTTTAAGCTCGAGGGCACTGGCGAAGTCATCACCCAAGGCAGGGCCATTGGCCAAAGAATTGGGGTGGGTAAAGCAAGAGTAATCAAGGATTTAGAAGGCATTCATGAGGTTGAGCCTGGTGATGTTTTGGTGACCGACATGACCGATCCTGACTGGGAGCCTGTCATGAAGCGGGCCTCTGCGATTGTCACCAACCGCGGGGGACGCACTTGTCATGCCGCCATCATCGCCAGAGAGCTTGGCATCCCAGCGGTGGTGGGCTGTGGTGATGCCACCCAAACCATATTGCATGGCACCCCTGTCACGGTGGCCTGTTCTGAGGGTGACACTGGGGTGGTGTATCGAGGAGAACTCCCCTACAGCGTGGCTGAAGATTCCATGGATGAGATGCCACCTGCCCCTTTAAAAGTAATGATGAATGTTGCCAATCCGGACCGCGCGTTTGACTTTGCTCAGATCCCCAACCATGGCATCGGACTCGCGCGCTTAGAATTCATTATCAATCGCATGATCGGCATTCACCCGCTGGCCCTTTTAAACTACAAGGATCAACCAGAGCTGATTCGGACAGAGATCGATTCCAGAATAAAAGGCTATGCAGATCCGGTCTCGTTTTATGTCGATCGATTGGCTGAAGGCATCGCCACCATTGCAGCCCCATTTGGCCCCAATCCCGTGATTGTTCGACTCTCGGACTTTAAGAGCAATGAATATGCCAATCTAATCGGTGGTCGAGCGTACGAACCAGAAGAAGAAAACCCCATGATTGGCTGGCGCGGTGCCTCTCGGTATGTGGATGAACAGTTTCAACCTGCCTTTGAGTTGGAGTGTCGCGCACTGAAAAAAGTCCGAGAAGACATGGGCTTTGATCACGTTTGGGCGATGATTCCATTTGTTCGAACCGTCGATGAAGCCAAATCCGTCATTGAAGTCTTAGAACGCTTCGGGCTCAAGCGTGGTGAACATGGGCTCAAGGTAATCATGATGTGCGAGCTGCCTTCCAATGCACTCTCTGCCGAAGCCTTCCTTGAGCACTTCGATGGATTCTCGATCGGCTCAAATGACATGACCCAGCTGAGCTTAGGCCTAGACCGCGATTCAGCGTTGGTGGCGCACCGATTTGATGAACGAGACCCAGCGGTCAAAGCGCTTCTGGCTATGGCCATTGATGCCTGCAAAAAACAAGGCAAATACATTGGCATTTGTGGGCAAGGCCCGTCTGACTACCCCGACTTGGCGCTGTGGCTGATGGATCAAGGCATCGAGAGCATGTCACTCAATCCCGATACCGTGGTTGATACTTGGCGAAAATTAGCAGCATCGGTCCAGCACTGAGCCTAGGGTTGATCAGAGCCGGACGCGCCACCCATGGGGCCCATATGAGCGCGGTAGTGGCGGAGCTCTTCAATAGACTCTTGAATATCGTCCAAGGCTTGGTGGCTGCTTTTTTTAACAAACCCCTTGACGATGTCGGGTGCCCATCTCGTCCCGAGCTCTTTGAGGGTACTCACGTCGAGATTGCGGTAGTGGAAAAAAGACTCCAATTCGGGCATTTGCCTTGCCAGGAATCTTCGGTCTTGGCAGATCGAGTTTCCACACATCGGAGACTGACCAGGTGCGATCAAATTACGCAAGAATGCCAGCGTTTTTGCTTCAGCCTCTGCCAACGAGACTTGGCTCGTCAGGCACCGCTGGATCAATCCAGACTGCGTATGCGTTCTGGTATTCCACTCATCCATGGCCTGAAGAATATCGCCCGGAGTTTGAATGGCAAAGACAGGCCCCTGGGCCATGATGTTGAGCTCAGCATCGGTTACGATGGTCGCGATTTCTATGATGTGATCGGATTGACAATCCAGCCCAGTCATCTCCAGATCAATCCAGATCAGCCAACCGGGCCGTTCCACAGATTCTGTCACGCTCTTCTCCACTTCATTCCTATGCCACAGACCCAGCCACTATATCAGCCTCTATGTCTCAGATGAAGACGCATCATGCCCGAGTTCTGGTCGCACATTCAGACCATGGTGTGGCGATGGATGACAGTGGTGCACTCATTGACTTTGGCTTAAACCGCTCCACCGGCCGCCCCTTGGCGGGTGATTGGATTGAGGTAGACGCCTCCAACCGAGTCACCCAGATCCATGAGCGGACAAGTATTTTTGGTCGAGGCGACCACAAAGGCTTATTCAAAGCCACAGCCGCCAACCTTGATCAATTGCTCATTGTGATTGCCCCCAAGCCGGCACCCAGTCTTGATCTCATCACTCGCTACATTGTGATGGCCGAGCTCCAAGGCATCAGACCTCTGATCGTGGTCAACAAGAAGGATCTCGGTATTCCAGACGAGCCCCCTTTCACTGACCTGCCCGACCTCAGCACACTGGGTTATCTGGTAATAGAAACATCGAAGGACGATGGCGCATCGCTTGAGCGCTTAGAAAAATCAGTCACCGGCCACACTTCTTTGTTGGCTGGCCAGTCGGGTGTTGGCAAATCAAGCCTACTCAATCGCCTGATTCCACGATTGGATGCATTGACAGGACAACTGTCTAAAGCCACAGGAAAAGGCAAACACACCACCACAACAACTCGGCTTTATCCGTTGCCCAAAGGCGGCTTTTTGGTCGACTCTCCGGGTGTTTGGGAGTATGGGCTTTGGACCATTCCAGCCCAGGAACTGGCCCATGGGTTCATTGAGTTCAGACCCTACATCGGCCAATGTAAATTTCGAGACTGCACACATACCCACGAACCAGGATGCGCGATCATCCAGGCAGTCGAGTCTGGTGACATTTTTCCATCTCGGCATGCCGCATGGAGGAGGCTATTGGCCGAGCAACAGCGCTATGGGGCTTAGCAGTCTACCAAGGCAGATCCATGCCATTGGCGTGCCGGAAACAACCCGTCGTCTCTAAACTCAACTCTGAAATCCTCGCCATCAAACCGGTGGCCGCCTGATCTGGGTCGATCTCCCCACTTTGCTTGGTCATATCGGTTCGGACATAGCCTGGGTGCAACAGAGCCAAGGCAATCCCCTTAGGTTCCAGTTCATGCGCCAATGAGACACCAGCGCTGTTCGCACCAGCCTTCGAAATACGATAGGCAAATTGCCCACCCGATGTGTTGTCAGCCATAGATCCCATGCGAGATGTCACGATGATGACTTTGGACCCAGGCACCAGGCATTTAATCAGGGCATGTGTGACTCGAATCGGCGCGAGCGTGTTCACCTCAAACTGCTGGCGATAAAGATCCAACTCCTCTTCGATGGCATCGAACCGAGTGCCCATCAACAAGCCTGCGTTGTTGATCAAGACATCGATCTGTTGACCGTCTAAATGATCCGCCAGTTTTTCCAGGTCAGGTTTGCTGGTGACATCGATCCCATCGATGATTTGAATGCCCGCTATCTTCTCAAGCGCCTGTGCCTTGCCACGACAAATGGCAAGGACCTGATCACCCTGATTGGCATAGTGCTTGGCCAGCGCCAACCCAATCCCGCGGTTAGCACCTGTGATTGCAACAATGGCCATATTCGCTCTCCTTATCTTTGCTGATGAACCGACTCAAGATGTATGTTGTGCTTGCACCCAAGTCATAGTTTATCGGCTGGGCGTGAGCTTGGCCCAAAGGCTCGCCTGCTATACTTCCCGCCCATGAAAACAAAGCCAACCGCTCACAGTTCCAATCAGACCGACTGGCATCTGCCTGGGGAATTTGAGCCTCAGGCGGCCTTGATGCTGGCATGGCCTCATGCCGATACCGACTGGGCCTCTTGCCTGCCTGCCATTCGGGACGAGTTTCAAAACCTGATACTGGCTTGCTTGCCTCATCAGCAAGTCATTTTGCTCAAGTCCCCGACTGATCCAGATCATCTACCCGATAAACTCCTAGCTCAATCTAACTTGCATGTTGTCAATGTCTCATTTGATGACACTTGGTGCCGAGATTTTGGACCAATCAGCTTGATCGATGAGCATCAGCGGCAACTCTTGGATTTCACTTTCACCGCGTGGGACAAGGGCTATCAAAATAACAAAGACAATCTGGTGACCTCAAGGCTATGCCAACACCCCGAGCTGAGCGACTGGATTGGCCCTTTCAAGCACACCCCCATTGATTTTGTGCTCGAGGGAGGGGCCATTGAATCAAATGGCCAATCAACGCTATTAATTAACTGGTATTGCCTGGAAAAAAGACACCCCGGTTTGACACGCGAAGCCATTTCGACGGCACTTTGTGAGCACCTCCAGGTTCAGCAAGTGATGGGGATCGACATTGAGCCTCACGAAGGCGATGACACCGATGGCCACATTGATACCTTGGCGCGGTTTATCTCACCCGATACCATCGTCGTTCAGGATGTGCGAAATCCAAAAACACAACGCGCGCTCCTCGAGCAGATTCATAAACTTAAAATCCCAAAACAAGACGGCAGCACCATAACACCGACCGTTATTCGCTTACCTGCCCCGCGCCATGAACTGGCACTGCCGCTGAACTATGTCAACTTTACGCTGATCAATGGCGCCTGCTTGGTCCCCGTCTATGGGCTTGAGACAGATGCTAAAGCCCTCGAGATCTTGGCCGAGGCCATGCCCAAACGCCGCATCGTGCCAATCCGCTCAAATACCTTGATCAGTCAATTTGGTGGGCCTCACTGCGCTACCATGCATTTTCCGGCAACCTCAAGCACTGAAAGGAGGCTTGGATGACAAACCCATCTCTCACCCTCGGTTTAGCGCAACACGCGATGACCGAGAACACGCATGGAAATTTGGCCATCAGCTTAGAGATGGTTGCTGAGGCTGCCTCGCAAGGGGCGAAACTTGTTGTGCTGCCTGAGCTTCACCGGTCCTTGTATTTTTGCAAAAGCCAGCAGGCTCGGTTTTTTGATTTGGCCGAGCCCCTCAAAGGACCGACTTTTGATGCCTTGTCTGAGATGGCCAGAAAAGTCGGTGTGGTGATTGTCGGAAGCATCTTTGAACGGCGCCAAGCCGGGCTAACCTCGAACACGGCCATTGTGATCGATAGCAATGGAGAACTGGCCGGCCATTACAGAAAAATGCACATCCCAGACGATCCTGGGTACAACGAGAAATATTATTTTTCACCGGGCGATACTGGCTTTTGTCCCGTTCAGACCAGTGTGGGCTGCTTGGGCGTCCTCGTTTGCTGGGATCAATGGTTTCCAGAGGCAGCACGATTGATGGCACTGGCTGGAGCAGAGATTCTCATTTATCCAACCGCCATTGGCTGGGATCCACAGGATGAATCTGCAGAACAAAGTCGTCAGCTCAATGCATGGCGACTGATGCACCAAGCCCACGGCGTGGCCAATGGCCTGCATGTGGTGGCCTGTAATCGGGTGGGATTAGAGACCGACCCCGATGGCGATCGATATCCAGCGAAGTTTTGGGGGCACAGTTTAATTACTGGCCCACAGGGTGAGATTTTGGCAGAAGCCGATGATGCGGCCTGTGTGCTTGTCCAAAACATAGATCTATCACGATCAGAAACCGTCAGACGTCAATGGCCTTTTCTTCGGGACCGACGCATTGACGCCTATCAGGGCTTACTGAGTCGCTCCTTGGTAGAGACAGAATGACCGAATTTCCTGGACCGGAAACGCACGTCTACACCCCAGGCGAACTCAACCTTGAGGCCAAGCGACACATTGAAGCAGGCTTTGGCCGGGTCTGGGTGCAGGGCGAAATCTCTAACTTTTCTCGTCCGGCATCAGGGCATCAATATTTCACGCTCAAAGATGGTCAGGCTCAGATCCGCTGCGCCCTTTTCAAGCCCCATGCAAGCAAACTGAGCTTTATACCCAACAATGGCGATGAGGTGCTGTTGCGTGGGCAACTGAGCTTGTATGCACCTCGAGGTGATTACCAGCTGATTGCAGACACCGTGCTCAGTGCTGGGTTAGGTGCCCTGCATGCAGAGTTCGAGCGACTGAAAAACACCTTGGCGCTGGAGGGGCTTTTTGATGAGGCACGGAAAAAAGCCTTGCCCGCTTGGCCTAACACCATTGCGATTGTGACCTCATCATCGGGTGCTGCGCTTCGTGACATCCGCCAAACCCTGGCCAACCGCTGGCCGGTGGCCACAGCATTGCTGTTTCCCTCGTTGGTACAAGGTCAAGAAGCACCCGCGGCACTGATCGAAGCGCTACAGCGCGCTGACTCAACGCCCGAGGTTGATCTGATCATCCTCGCCCGTGGCGGTGGCTCGCTTGAAGATTTATGGGCATTTAACGACGAGGCGCTGGCTCGGGTGGTCGCTGGGTTGAAAAAGCCGATCATCACGGGTGTGGGCCATGAGACCGATACCACCATTGTTGATTTTGTCGCAGACCAGCGAGCTCCCACGCCCACTGGGGCTGCTGTTTTGGCCACTCCGGATGCCCAGGAGGTGGGATCCTTATTGCAGCGATATGAACAACGCCTGATGCGAGCCGCCGGACAGTTGCTCAATCAGCAAGCCCAAGCCTTGGATATTCAGGAACAGCGTCTATTGCGGGCGCATCCTGCCCAGCTGCTGAGCCGTGCGGATGAAGAGATTCAAGGCCTTAAACGGCGATTATCCCTGGCGGCGAGTCACCTTCTTGAGCGACGTCAACAGAGCTTGGCCGCGTTGGCCCGAACCCTACATGGTTTGAGTCCACTGCAAGTTCTAGAGCGGGGGTATGCCTTGGTCCTTGATGAGCACGGCCAAAGCATTGGGGCATCTAGGCCAGAAATTGGTTGTAAAATCAATGTAATAACTGATTTATTTAATATTGATTCTAGGGTTATCGGCATCACTGACAGGAAGTCGGACTGAGCAACTGCCCCCCGAACTAGAGGGCTGCGGTCACCACTTCTGCCAGTTCACGGGTCAAACGCTCGACCTCGGTGGCGTCTTCGCCCTCAATCATCACTCGAACCACAGGCTCCGTGCCGGATGGACGCAACACCACCCTGCCTGCCGAGCCAAGGGTGGCCTCGATCCGGGCCACGGCATCAGCAATCAAGGGCATGGCTGCCAGATCGGAACTCACGCGCTGCTTGACCGGCACATTGAGCATGGTTTGCGGATATTGCGGCATGGTTGCCACCAAATCGGCCAGTGATTGACCCGATTGGGCCATTTGCTCAACGACTTGAAGGCCAGAGACAATGCCACACCCGGTCTGGGAGCGGTCTAGGCAAAGAATATGCCCAGAAGCCTCTCCCCCCAACACCCAATCATTCTGACGCAGACGTTCGTGGACATGCCGATCGCCCACCGCAACGCGCTCAAAGGGAATGCCTTCCTGACTCAGCGCTTGCTCCAGACCCAGGTTACTCATCAGCGTGCCCACCACGCCGCCTTTTAGGCGACCAGAGGCTTTTTGCCCTTTGGCCAACAGATACAGAATCTGGTCACCATCCACAATGTTGCCTTGGTGATCAACCATGATGACTCGGTCACCATCCCCATCGAAGGCCAGACCCACATCGGCACCAGCACTGAGCACGGCATCGGCCAGTACTTGGGGATAAGTAGACCCACATTGTGCGTTGATGTTGAGGCCATCGGGTCGATCATGGATGGTGGTGACTACCAAGCCCAACTCCCGGAAAACCTCTGGTGCGATTCGGTAGGTCGCCCCGTTGGCACAATCCAACACGCACTTAATACCCGCAAGCTGCGTCTTGGGCCCGAGCGTTGCCTTACAAAACTCAATGTAACGACCTACCGCATCATCGATCCTCAAGGCCTTACCCAGGGCTTCAGGGGCCACCATGCTCATGCCTTGACTCAAGCCTTCCTCAAGCTTGGCCTCAATTTCCTGCTGCAGATCATCTGCCAGCTTTTCCCCATCGCGAGAGAACAGCTTTAAGCCGTTGTCATGGAATGGGTTGTGCGAGGCTGAGATAACAATGCCCGCGGCCGCACCCAAACTGTGGGTCAGATGCGCCACGGCGGGTGTGGGCATGGGGCCCAACAGTATGCTGTCAGCGCCGGCGGCTGAGAGCCCTGCTTCCAGCGCTGATTCGAACAAATAGCCCGAGATTCGGGTGTCTTTACCTATCACCACGCGGCGATGCGGCCCCATGCGGCCCAACACCGTCCCAACGGCCCAACCAAACTGAAGGGCAAACTCAGCGGTCATTGGGCTTTCACCCACGCGGCCTCTGACGCCATCGGTACCGAAGTATTTCATGTCTTATCCCCCAAGGACGGTGACTTCATGTTTGTGATTTATTCCCATCATCATACGTTTTGACAGCTGCCCAGACCTTTAAAACGTCTAGCGTCTCAGCCACATCATGCACCCGAATGATCGTCGCGCCTGCTTGCGCCGCCAAAAGCGCCGCACTCAGTGATGCCGCTTGTCTTTGTTGAGGCTCCTGACGGCCCGTGATGGCGCCAAGCATCGATTTCCTAGACAAGCCCGCCAGGATCGGCTGACCCAAACCCACCAACTCATCAAGCCTTGCCAGCAAGGCAATATTATGCGCCAAGGTCTTACCAAAACCAAAACCTGGATCCAGAATAATTCGCCCGGGAGCAATCCCTCCAGCAACACAGGTGGCCACCCGTTCGGCCAAAAAAACCTTGATGTCAGCGACCACCTCACCATACTGAGGGTCATGCTGCATGGTCCGAGGCTGGCCTTGCATATGCATCAAGACCACGGGAGCGGCGTGAGGCGCCAGTGCTTCAATGGCCCCATCGGCGCGAAGTGCATTGACATCATTGATCATGTCAGCCCCAGCAGCCAACGCCTCGACCATCACCTCTGGTTTGGTGGTATCGACAGAAATGGGACATTCGCTTTCTTTGCGGATGGCCTCGATCACAGGAATCACACGCGCCAACTCCTCATTCAAACCGACTGAAGCAGCCCCCGGCCGCGTGGATTCTCCACCGATATCCAAGATATCAGCACCGTCGTGCTCGAGTGAAAGCGCGTGCGCGACAGCCAATTCGGGGGTGATGTATTGCCCACCGTCAGAAAACGAATCGGGCGTCACATTCACCACACCCATGACCAGCGGGGTACCGCTGGCATGGGCACGTTGAATGAGATCTATGAGGGCTGAGCCAGCCAAACTTAGCTGGGCTGTGGTTCGCCTGACGGGGCCTCGCCATCGGTTGCCTCATCGACGGGGCCTTTGGCACTCGAGGCAGGCGGCGGCGGGGCCGAGTCATCGTGCCAGCCCTTGGGTGGATCGGGCTCTTGGCCTGCCATGATTTGATCAATTTGGTGGGTATCGATGGTCTCATAGCGCATCAATGCTTCGGTCATGAGCTCGAGCTTGTCTCGATTGTCTTCAATGATTTTCTTGGCTTGTGCGTATGCTTCATCAATGAAATGACGTACCTCTTGGTCAAGCTGGCGATGCGTGTCATCAGAGATGTGTTTGTGCTGGGTAACCGATCTGCCCAAGAAAACCTCATCTTCATTTTCACCGTAGGCCAGCGGACCCATCTTGTCAGATAACCCCCACTTCGTGACCATGTTGCGTGCAATCTGCGAGGCCCGCTCTATGTCATTGGATGCCCCTGTCGTGACATTGTCCTTACCGTAGATGATCTCTTCCGCCACGCGGCCACCGAACAGACTGGCCAACTGAGAGCGAAGTTGCTGTCGGGTCATCGAGTATTTATCTTCCTCAGGCAAGAACATGGTGACCCCAAGTGCTCGACCACGAGGAATGATGGTGACCTTGTAGACAGGATCGTGCTGAGGCACCAGTCGGCCGACAATCGCATGGCCCGCCTCATGATAGGCGGTGAGCCGCTTGTCTTCCTCAGACATGGCCATGGATTTTCGTTCAGCGCCCATCATGATCTTATCTTTGGCTTTCTCGAACTGAGCCTGAGACACCGTCTTCAAATTTTCTCTGGCTGCAAACAACGCTGCCTCATTGACCAAGTTCGCAAGGTCTGCACCAGAAAACCCGGGCGTGCCCCGCGCAATCACACGCGCATCCACATCATCTGCCAGTGGGACTTTACGCATGTGTACATTGAGGATTTGCTCCCGCCCGCGAAGGTCGGGCAATGGCACCACCACTTGGCGATCGAATCGGCCTGGCCTGAGCAAGGCAGGATCCAAAACATCTGGACGGTTGGTCGCAGCGATCAGAATGATGCCCTCGTTGCCTTCGAACCCATCCATCTCAACCAAAAGCTGGTTCAGCGTTTGTTCACGCTCATCGTGACCGCCACCGAGGCCAGCGCCCCTATGCCGGCCCACGGCATCGATTTCATCGATAAAGATGATGCATGGTGAATGTTTTTTCGCGGTCTCAAACATGTCTCTGACCCGAGACGCCCCCACCCCGACAAACATCTCAACAAAGTCTGAGCCTGAGATAGAGAAAAATGGCACTTTGGCTTCGCCTGCAATCGCGCGAGCCAAAAGGGTTTTACCCGTGCCCGGTGGGCCAACCATCAAAATGCCCTTGGGGATGTGACCACCCAACCGCTGAAACTTGGTCGGGCTTCTCAAAAATTCCACCAGTTCGGTGACGTCTTCTTTGGCCTCTTCACAGCCAGCCACATCACTGAATGTAACCTTGACCTGATCCTCTCCTTGGAGCTTGGCCTTGGATTTCCCGAAACTCATGGCACCACCCCGGCCACCCATGCCACCTTGCATCTGGCGCATGAAATAAACCCAAAGACCAACCAATACAATAACGGGAAGCAAGCTGATCAATATATCCAAAAACAGCGACCGACCCTCGGGTTCACGCGCGATGATCTCTACTTGATTGTCAAGCAGGTCTTTGATCAAGCCGTCATCGCTGGGCGCCATGACCGAGAAGACCTGACCATCTCGGCGTGTGCCCTTGATGGTTTTGGCGCCCGGGCTTTCCTCGATTTCCACCGAGCGCACCGAACCGGCACGGACTTCATCCAGAAACATTGAGTAAGTCATTTCTTGGCTCTGTTGCTCGGTGGGTTGTGAGTAGTAGTTAAAAACACTCATCAACACCATCGCAATGATGATCCACATCAACAGATTCTTTGCAAAGTCACTCAATGTTCCATCTCCAATTCACTGAACCTCTAGTTTACCCCACCCCAGCCTGTCACTCTGGTTTCAATCCCTTGGCCACCAAATACACCTCTCTGCTTTCAGGCCGAGAAGCCTTGGGTTTCCTGACCTTCACAGACTGGAATGATCGCCGAACCTCGGTGAGAAACTCGTCAAACCCCGCCCCTTGAAACACTTTGACCACAAAAAAGCCCCCAGTTCCGAGCCAAGTTCGAGCGAAATCCAGTGCCAACTCAGCCAGATACATGCTCTTGGCCTGATCCGAGGGCCCAATACCTGAGATATTGGGGGCCATGTCTGACAATACAACATCGACTTGCCCATCAAGCCCAGCTTCGCTGAGCGAGGCCTCAAAGGCCTCAAGGACCTCCTTTTCCCGGAAATCACCCTGGAGGAACACGACATCTTCGATGGGCTCCATTGGCAAGATATCTAAGGCAAACACCCGCCCATCAGCCCCCAGTCTTGCTTTGGCCACCTGAACCCACCCGCCAGGGGCTGCTCCCAGATCCACCACCGACTTGGCCTTTTTGAAAATATGATCGGCATCATCCAGCTCCATCAGCTTAAATGCCGACCGAGCGCGCCACCCCTCTTGCTGGGCTTTTTTTACATAAGGATCTTTGCGTTGGCGCTCAGTCCAGTGTTTACTTGTCAATGGTTCACCACTTCTCTTACGAATGGATCGGCTTAAGGTTACAATGGCATCATGCCATTATCCTCAGCACAAAAAAAGCATCTCAAAGGACTTTGTCACCACCTACAACCCGTGGTGACGGTGGCCAGCAAAGGCTTGACAGAAAATGTCATGACCGAAATCTCACAAGCGCTTGAACACCACGAGCTGATCAAGATCAGATTGCGCCAAGAACGGGCCGTCAGAAAAGCCAGCATTGACGCGATCACAGAGGCTCTGGCCGCCCAGACCGTGATGACGATTGGACAAGTGCTCTGCCTTTACCGAGCCAATCCAAGCAAAGACCCCAGCAAAAGGCTTGCCATACCCAAGGCATAACCATGGCTTTTGTGATCACATGGGCGACTTGATGCCACTGAGACGAACCGACCATGCAACTGACTGAGCACAAGCCCGGCAATCACTATTTTATTCGCTCTGTCACACCGAGCGCTGTGGTCATTGGTGATGAGACCCTCGCTCAGAGTGTCATTGTGGGTGCTCGACTATTGGAACGAAACTGGCCTGTTCATGATCTTCAGGACCTGAATGAACACACCCTTAAGCCCCTGCTGGAACTCCAACCAGAGCTCGTTATTTTAGGGGTGGGCGAGCACCAAACGCTTCCGCCTCAGTCTATCTACGGCTTGTTTATGCAACAGCACATTGGTCTTGAATGCATGACGCTGGCGGCTGCTTGTCGCACCTTTAATGTACTGATGAGCGAGAACCGACGGGCACTGGCTGCATTGATTCTCGGCGCACCCAAATGAACCCGCCGCTGACCCTGATTGAAGAATGAAAAGATCAATCGATTATCAATAGTTTTTCTATATAATAAATGCCATGAACATTCGAGCGCTCCAGTACTTCATCGCACTGGCCGAACTTCGGCATTTTAGAAAAGCGGCCGAGCGTTGCCACGTCAGCCAGCCCACGCTGAGCACCCAAATCAAGAAACTAGAGGAGCAGCTGGGGACGGACCTCATTGAACGAAACTCACGGCAAGTGATGCTGACCCCCATTGGTCAGAGGATCCTAGAACGCGCCAGAATCATCGTTTCGGAAACGGCAGCCATTCGACAGCTCGCTCGGGATGCCGATGACCCTTTCGCTGGCACATTAAGCCTCGGGGTATTCCCTACCCTCGCACCCTATTTATTGCCTCATGTCATCCCGACACTCAGACAGAAATTCCCCAAACTCACCTTGAGATTATTCGAAGAAAAAACAGAGCGAGTCATGGCCATGCTCGCCACAGGTGTCGTCGATGCGATATTACTCGCACTGCCCCTTCATGACGACCAGCTGCATGTTGAGCCCTTATTCGACGAGCCCTTCGTGTTGGTGCTACCCACCGATCACCCTCTGGCCAAACAGCCATCGGTGAGTCTGGGCGATCTTCGCACTGAACAATTGCTGTTGTTGGAAGATGGACACTGCTTAAGACAACACGCATTGGATGTTTGCCAACTCTCTGGCGCGAAAGAGCAGCTGGATTTTCAAGCTTCGAGCCTAGAGACACTGCGCTACATGGTGGCGGCCGGCAGCGGTGTGACCTTGATGCCCATCCTGGCGACCCAACCCCCAGTCACCAAAACAGACAATGTGGTGACTCGGCCTTTTAGCCCACCGCAACCCCAAAGAACGATTGCCATGGCCTGGCGCAAAAGTAGCCTCAGGGAAGAATTGCTGATGGCCGTGGCTCAAGTCTTCAAGTCCCTCGACCAGACACTGCTTGATCCGACCACGAAGTGAACGTTTGGCGAATTGAGCCCTGACGCCCTCGCCGGCGAGCACTAAAAGCCCGTCGAGCGTCGGCTCAGTACACGGCGAGCAAAAAAGGTGCCATAAACCCCAAGGATCAATAAAGGCACCAACAAAATGTTGATCCAAGTCAGTTGCTGACCCAGCCTGTTGATGTTCTGATCTAGATCGCGTCGAACCGCTCTTAACTCCTGGCGAAGCCTGGCGCGCTCAGCCACAAAAGCCTCAATTTGAGTTTGACTCTGCTCGAGATTGGCTGAGTCTTGGTCCAAACGAAGCGCCCGCAGCTGTTGGTTTGCTGCCTCTAAAGCAGCCTCAAGTCTTTGCTCGGTGGCCAGCAACTGCATCTCAGCACTGCGCCTAAGCTCATCCACCAGCTCGAAAGACCTAAATGAGACATCACGGCTTCTCAACTGAATCAGCGCCGGATCACCCACCAGGTTGTCTATCAAGTTCAGCATAAAAGACCCATTACTGGCGAACCGATCCAACCACTGTGTTCCCAGTAAATCCTGCCGAGAGACCCAATACTGATCGGCCAAAAAATCCACATCTGCAATGACAACCGAGTGGCTGGGCTCAGACACACGGGCAGCGATGGCCAAGGATTCCGACTGCTCTGGAAGCTCTGCTAGGATCTGGGCAGTTGTCGCAGCCACATCCGTCGCTGCCAATAACCTCGTCACCGGCAACAAAGCGGACTGGCTCGACGAGCGCCACAACACATTCAAAGCCCGATCACTTGTGGGTGGACGACCCACCATGCCGGCGCTGGCAATATTGATGGCGTCTAGCTCAGCTGTCACCACATCCTCTCGATTCAGTGACTGCCCCGTCAGACCCAAAATCGCAGGATGGCGTATGGGTGATGCGTTGGGTTCTAAGGTGACTTGAAGACCAAGCCGAGCATCAGCGACAAATTCTTCGAGCCCTACAGCAACGCCCAAGAGGTCCAATAATTGATCCACCTTTGGGTCGGGCGCTGCCGCTTGGGGGATGCTTTGAATCAATGGATCAATCAATATTAAAAACGACTGCCCTTCTTTGATAGCCGCCTCGAGCGCTTCAAAAAGCTTGGGGCTGATTACGGATGGCTGAATCAACAGCACCAAATCAAGCCCTGATGGCAAGGCCTCAGCAGCGACGGGGACCTCGATCAATTCATAACGAGCCTGCATATCTTCATAAATGACCCAAGATTGGATGGGCAAGTCCGTCACCAAGGCCACTCGAGGCCTTCGTTGACGAGTCACCTCATCCAATGCCTGCAATACTTGATATTCCAACAAATATGCTTGGTCTGGTGATAGAAAAGGGATCGTTGCGACCGCGCCTGAGCTTGACTGCATGGTCAAGCCAAAGTAAACCGGATCACCCCTAGGGCCAATGGGCAAACCACTCAGCCCAGCCAACAGCGCCTCATCCTCTGCCTCAGAGAAGGGCTGGGGATCCCTCCACTCAATGGCAATCTGGCGATCAGACACCAGCCGCACCTCATCTAGAAAATCGCTCACCCGCTTGGCATAGAAGCCAAGCGCTGGTAGATCTGTGCTCGCCTGCTCACTGAAATACAGCCGCATCCTGACCTCTTCATCCAAACCCATCAGCACTGTCCTGGCTCCGTCGCTTAAGGTATGGATCTTGTTCTCAGTCAGATCCCAACGAGCGGTTTGCGAACACTGCGCCAAAACAGTTACCAACGCCAAGAAAGCCAATGGGGCTAAGACCAACGAGGCGCGCACTGCGTTTCGGTGAGCCACTTATGAAGCCCGCCTAAGTTCAATGACGGCCCAATTGCCAAACAAACAGGTGGCCATCAATCCGAAAAAATAAACCAGGTCAACCAAAGAAATGACACCTCGCGCCATGGACTGGTAGTGGGTGAGTGCTGATGTATTCCTCATCACCCAAACCATGTCCTCTGGCAAAAAAGATGACAAAGCCGCCAACAACCAAGGCATGCCCATCATCAAAAGCCCGAAACAAACAATGCAGCTTGCTGTAAAAGCGACCACTTGATTATTGGTTGTTGCTGACAGCCAAACACTCAAACTCAAAAAGACCCCTGCGAGAAACCAGCTTGCCAAATACGATGAGAGAATCACACCATTGTCGGGCGAACCAAGCACATTGACGGTCAGCCAGATCGGAAAGGTTAAAGCCAAGGCCACACCCATCACAAACCAGCCCGCCAGAAATTTACCCATCACCGCTTCCCATGTGGCCACGGGCAAGGTTAGCAGGAGCTCCGCAGACCCTGACTGAAACTCCTCGGACCAGACCCGCATGCCTAAGGCGGGTATTAACAGAAGGTAAAGCCAAGGATGGAACTGAAAAAAAGGTTGCAGATCGGCAATCTCTCGCTGGAAAAAGCCACCCACATAAAATGCAAGCGCATTGGATAACGCAATAAAAACTAACCCATATACCCAGCCTATGGGTGTTGAGACATAACTCCTTAGCTCTCGCTGGATAATCGCCCAGAGTACGGATGACACGTCAGCTGCCCCCCGTGACTTCAGCAAATACATCCTCAAGCCGGCCAGCCTCTTGATGAAATTCACTGACCAGCCAACCCTGCTCTTGGATCAATTTCTGTAGCGCATCAGGCAAATCTCCTCGCCCGCTATCAAACGCTGTCAACCGCCCGGCACGCAACTCCACAGATCTCACTTCAGGCAAGCCACTGATCAAAGATGCTTTGGTCTGTGGCTGATCCAGCACCATGCTCACTGCACCACGGTAGCGTGAGCGTTGCCGCATTCCCGATGGCGTGGCATCCAACTTCAGTTGCCCATGTGCAATCACCATAATTCGTTGGCAGAGAAGCTCAACCTCCTCCAAGATATGGGTAGAAATGATGATGATTTTTTTCGGGGCCATCTCTTGGATGAGCTTACGGACCCCATTTTTTTGTATGGGATCGAGGCCATCGGTCGGCTCATCCAGTATCAAGATCGGCGGATCATGGATGATGGCTTGAGCCATCCCCACCCGACGACCGAAGCCTTTTGACAATGTTCTTATGGGTTGATGGAGCACCGACGATAAATCCAATCGGTCAACCACATACTCAATCGCTTTTAGCCTGGGCTTACCGTGAAGTAAGCGCACAGAGGCCACAAACTCCAGAAATGCCAACACCGTCATTTCTGGATACATGGGCGCGCCTTCTGGGAGATAACCGAGGCATTTGAGCGCCTCCAAACGTTTGGCCTGAATGTCATACCCATTGATCAAGGCCCGCCCCGAGGTCGGCTGCAAATAACCCGTCAGCATTTTCATGGTCGTAGACTTCCCAGCCCCATTGGGACCCAGCACGCCCACCACGGTCGGCCCATCCACCTGAAATGACAGATCGCTCACGGCCTTCATTGGACCGTAACATCTGCTGAGCGATTGTGCGACGATAGTACTCATGGGCCTAAAGGATACCTCATGGAGCCGCTGATTCTCGATCATTTGCCCGATGGACTGCTCGAGTGTCCAGCCTGGGAGCTGCATCAGCACCTGTCCGGCCCAACCGTCATCCATCTGCCCGGTGAACACACCAGGCCCTTGGTGGTGTCGGTACTTCAGCACGGGAATGAAACCTCAGGATGGGAGGCCATCCGACGCCTTCTTCGCGGCCGGTATAGCAAAGACCCCCTGCCTCGAAGTTTGATTGTGTTGATTGGTAACATCGAAGCAGCCCGACACAACGTGCGTTACCTCCCCACCCAAGCCGACCTCAATCGTTGCTGGCCAGGCAGCACCTTGCCACCCACTCCCTGGCACTTGCTCCAGCATAAGATCACCGAACACATCAAACGGCTGGCCCCGTTTGCCAGCATTGATATCCACAACAATACCGGCAGAAACCCCCATTACGCTGCTGTCAACGTCATTGCACCTCAGGCCTTGCAATTGGCCAGCGAATTCTCTAAGACCGTGGTCTACTTCACCGAGCCCAGGGGCGTCCAATCCCACGCATTCTCAAGCTTCTGCCCCTCTGTCACGCTCGAGTGCGGATTATCAGAGGATTCGCAAGGCGCAGATCATGCCTTGGCCTATTTAGAGCATGTGCTTCGCATGGGCGATTTGCCCGATCAATTCCCACCCCCTAATCGCCTCGATCTTTATCAAATGTTCGCGACATTGACAATTGACAGCAACACCGAATTCGAATTTGGCGGTATCGCCGATAGCACCAGCAACCCACATCGCAATGAAGCACTGCGATTCCCAGCCGATCTTGACCAGCATAATTTTTGCGAATGGGCCCCTGGATTTGAGCTGGCCCGCTTCAATGGTGCTGCCATGCCTCTGATGGCGCTGGGCCATCAAGGCCGAGACCTCACGGCCAGCTGCTTCACACTAAAAGCCGGTGGCATCCAAACCGCTCGCCCCTTAATGCCCGCGATGCTGACCCAGGATCGTTTTGCTATTCGCACAGACTGCCTGTGCTACCTGATGGAGCGCTTGAACATTCATGAAATAGAACACGGACAGGCGCTGCCACCTGATCACATGGCGCTTCTAGAAGCACCAGACCAATGACCCACCACTGATTCACCAAGACGCATCAAACTGCGCCTTGCAATGGATCTCATGACACTCAAGCGCGTTCTTTGAGCGGGGTCACGGCTCTGGCATCTGGCCCAATGTAGTCAGCGCTTGGGCGAATGATGCGGTTGTTGGCCCGCTGCTCCATGACATGAGCACACCATCCAGTCACCCGAGACATCACGAAGATGGGTGTGAACAACGGCGTTGGAATGCCCATAAAGTGATAGGCAGAGGCATGAAAGAAATCAGCGTTGGCAAATAATTTTTTCTCATCCCATAAGATGCGCTCTACGGTCTCAGAGACTGGATAAAGCACCTCATCGCCCACAGCCTCGGATAACTTCTTCGACCACTCTTTGATGATGGCATTTCTCGGATCACGCTCGCGGTAGACGGCATGCCCAAAGCCCATGATTTTCTCTTTGGCTGCCAATTTGGCCATCACATCATCGTGCGCTGCTTGAACAGAATCATATTGCTCTAACATCGCCATTGCCATCTCGTTGGCACCCCCATGCAAAGGCCCCCTCAATGAACCGATGGCACCGGTCACACATGAATGCATGTCAGACAAGGTAGATGCGCACACTCTGGCAGTGAAGGTAGAAGCATTGAATTCATGCTCTGCATAGAGAATCAGAGACACATCCATGACGCGCGCAAACAGCTCGCTGGGCGGGTGCCCGTGCAGCATATGGAGATAATGCCCACCGATGCTCTCCTCGCCTGTCTCTGTATCGATTCGCACACCTTCATGACTGAAACGATACCAATAGGCAATGATTGCAGGAAATACGGCCAAGAGACGATCGGCCACATCTTGCTCAGCGCCAAAATCCAATTCAGGCTCAATGTTGCCGAGGAAAGAACAGCCTGTCCTTAAGACATCCATGGGATGAGCTTGTCTGGGAATCCGCTCAAGGACCTCTTTAAGCGATTGAGGCAAAGCGCGCATTGACTCCAAACGCTTGGTGTATGCCGTAAGCTCTTGAGCATTAGGCAAATGCCCTTTCAATATCAGATGAGCAACTTCAGTAAAGCTTGCCTTCTGGGCCAGCTCTTCAACATCATAGCCACGGTAGCGGAGACTGTTGCCTGTGGCGCCCACAGTGCAAATGGCGGTCTGGCCCGCAGACTGACCCCGGAGGCCAGCGCCTTTATCTGTTGTGCTCATGATGTCTCCTGTTGAAATAGTGCATCTAGTTTTTCTTCGTACGCGTGATAGTTCAAGACCTCATACAGACTGTCTCGGGTCTGCATCTGCTGAAGTAAAGAGGCCTGTGTCCCTTCCATTCTCAGCGTTTCATAAACCGCTAAGGCAGCCTGGCTCATCGCTCGGAAAGCTGACAATGGATACAGCGCCAACCCCACGCCAGCATCTGCCAATTCCTCAATGGTCAGCAACGGGGTCTTGCCAAACTCAGTGATGTTGGCCAACACAGGCACAGGACACGATGCACAAAAGGCTTTGAAGTCCTGCAAAGAACTAAGCGCTTCTGCAAAAATCATATCCGCACCCGCCTCTACATAGGCTTCAGCCCGAGCGATGGCCCCATCCATCCCCTCATTGGCAAAGGCATCCGTTCTTGCCATGATTACAAAGGACTGATCCTTCCTTGCATCCACAGCCGCCTTCAGTCGATCCGTCATTTCAGCGGTTGATACGATGGCCTTGTTCGGTCGATGCCCGCAGCGCTTGGCTTGCACCTGATCTTCCATGTGCACCGCTGCCACACCCGCACGTTCTAGCACCTGAATGGTTCTGGCAATGTTAAAGGCACCCCCAAAACCAGTATCAATGTCGACCAGCAAGGGCAAGTCACACACAGATGTAATCCTCTGGGCATCTTCCGCCACATCAGCCAGCTGTGTGACACCCAAGTCCGGTAAGCCAAAAGATGCATTGGCCACACCCGCACCCGATAGATAGAGTGCCTGATGGCCTGCACGCTTGGCCAGCAACGCGCAGTAGGCATTGATGGCACCGACCACCTGAAGCGGTGGGTGGGTGGCGACAAGATGCCGAAACCGCGCGCCTGGTGATGGGATGTTGTTTAAAGTCGACATGGAGGTACCCGTGGGACGCCAATTAGGTTTGCGATTTTATCATGTCCAAAGCCCCCGCCTTGCCGACTTCTGTATCCGAGTATCGGATGCCTTCTAAGCTCTATGGGCTCGCATCACCCGGCGACATCGCCACAACAGGTAGTTGACTGCCACCCAAAGATGCCTCAACTGGCGATTGGATGTTTGTCGATGGTGGTAGCGATGGTAGATCTGTTGCACAATCACAGCCAGACGAAACAGCCCATAGACCTCATAAAAAGGCCAATCATCGGTGGAAAGGCCTCGCTCAGTGCAGTAGTGGTCCACCACCTGTTGACGCGTCCACATCCCATCTATATGCGTGGGCTGGCGGCGAAAGCCCCTGAAATAGAAATCATCATCGGCCTGTACCCAGTAGGCCATGGAATTGCCAAGGTCCATGAGCGGATCGCCAATGGTGGCCAACTCCCAATCCAAAATCGCTCGAATTTCGACTGGTTCATTGACATCGTGGAAATTGGGCTTGAGGACGAGATTATCGAGGCGAAAATCCCCATGGATCACGCAAAGCGACACCTCATCGGGGCAGCGCTCATCCAGCCAAGCCATGACTGATCTGGCACTTTGCACGTTCCAAGTCTTTGCTTTTTGAAATCGGTCTCTCCATCCATCGATTTGGCGACGGTTGTAACCTTCACCTTTGCCTATCTGAGAAAGCGCGGTGCCCTCAATCGGGCTTGAATGAAGCTGAATCAGTTGATCAATGGCACTTTGACATAAAGCGTGTGCATGTTGCTGATCAAGATCAAGGCCTTTGGGTGGATTGGCTCGCAGGATCAATCCCTCGACATGAGCCATCACATAAAACTCCTGCCCAATCACCGAGGGATCCTCACACAGCCCGAGCATCTTTGGCACAGCCACACCGGCCTCGGCCAGCGCTTCTTGGATGCGATATTCTCTGGCCATGTTATGCGCTGACTTGGCTTTATCACCCAAGGGTGGGCGGCGCATCACGTATTGCTTTTCGCCATAACTCAAAAGATAGGTACGATTGGACGCCCCTTTGGCGTATTGGCTGACTTTCGGAAGACCGGGTGGCAACCCATCCACATGCACTCGTAGCCACCGATCCAGCTCGCTGACATCAAACTGATCCTCGCTGCGCACCTTGCCTGCGCGGTCCAACCATGCAGATTGGTTAGGATTCATGTTGCTCTTTGTAGGGCTTGAGCTCCATCTTTGCGATCAAGCCTCGATGGACCTCATCAGGGCCATCGGCCAGACGCAACGCTCGGGCCGCCGTCCAAGCCATCGCCAGAGGGAAATCATCGCTCAACCCCGCTCCCCCATGGAGCTGCATGGCCATATCAATGACTTTAAGCGCCATATTCGGCACGGCCACTTTAATCTGTGAAATCTCACTCATGGACGCTTTGACGCCATGGCGATCCAGTGCCCAAGCGGCTTTGAGCACCAACAGCCTCGATTGCTCGATGGCGATACGCGCATCGGCGATGCGTTCTGTGTTGCCGCCCAGGTGAGCCAATGGCCGACCAAAGGCTTGACGCGATACCGCACGCTCGCACGCCAAAGCCAGTGCATGCTCAGCCAAACCAATTAAGCGCATGCAATGATGGATTCGGCCAGGACCCAAGCGACCTTGGGCAATGGCGAACCCATGACCGACGCCCGATATGACCGAAGTCAATGGCAAACGCACATGGTCAAAGCTGACCTCACCGTGACCGTAGGGTGCATCCCACTGCCCCATGGTCTTCAGCATGCGCTCCACTTTGACGCCAGGGGCATCGGCCGGCACCAACACCATGGAGTGGCGCCGATGCCTGTCCGCCTCGGGCAAGCTGAGGCCCATAAATATAAGCAACTGACAATCTGGATGCCCAAGCCCAGTCGACCACCACTTGCGACCATTCAAGACAATCTCGTCGCCCTCAACCATTGCAGTGGCCGCCATGTTGGTGGCATCGGAAGAGGCCACATCGGGTTCGGTCATACAAAAAGCAGACCGAATCTCACCCGCCAATAAGGGGGCCAACCACCTTGTCTTTTGCTCAGCAGAGCCAAAGTGATAAAGCACTTCCATGTTGCCGGTATCGGGCGCATTGCAGTTAAAGATCTCTGGTGCCATCAAAGAGCGACCCATGCGCTCTGCCATGGGCGCATAGTCCAAGTTGGATAACCCCCTGCCTAACTTGTCATCCGGCAAAAACAGATTCCAAAGACCCGCCTGGCGAGCCTTGGCTTTTAAATCGGCTATCTCGGGTGAGACCACCCAAGGATTGGAAGATGAGGCGCTGGCCTGATGCCACTTGGCTTCAAAAGGCTCGATGTGCTCACGCATGAACTCATCGAGCTGATGGCTGATCTGTTGGGCTTTGGAAGATTGAGAAAAATCCATGCCCCAATCTTATCAGGCGCTTTCCCTGCTCGCACGCTTTCTCTCGTGCTCTTTCAAGAACCTTTTGCGCAGTCGGATGTGGCTGGGGGTCACCTCAAGCAACTCATCGTCTGCCAAGAACTCCAGCGCCTGTTCTAAACTCATTTTGACAGGGGGCGTGAGCAGCAACGCATCATCCTTACCTGAGGCACGGATATTGGTCAGTTGCTTTTTCTTAAGGGGATTGACCACCAGGTCATTGTCTCGATTATGAAGCCCGATGATCATGCCCTCATAGACATCCTCACCGGCCCCAACAAACAGCTTGCCCCGCTCTTGTAAATTGAAAAGCGCATAGGCGACGGTAACGCCCACATCCATGCTGATCAAGGTGCCATTGATCCTGGGGCTGAAACTGTCGGTGGGCTCTCCCCAATGATCAAAGACTCGGAAAAATAAGCCAGTGCCCGCAGTCATGGTCCGATACTGGCTTTGGAAGCCAATCAAGCCCCTGGCAGGCGCCAAATAATCCAGCCGCACTCGACCCCGGCCATCGGGTTGGATGTCTTTTAGCTGAGCTTTTCGCTCGCCCATGGCCTGCATCACCGCACCTTGGTAGGCTTCCTCGCAATCCAGCACCACCTGCTCCCACGGTTCTTTCAATTGGCCATCGATTTCACGCTTTCTCACCCGAGGCCTGGAAACCGCCAGCTCATAGCCCTCTCGGCGCATCGCTTCAATCAAGACAGACAAGTGCAATTCACCGCGACCGGCCACTTCAAACTGATCAGGGTCGGGTGTGTCACTGACTTGAAGCGCAACGTTATGACTGGCTTCTTGATACAGACGTGCCCGAAGTTGCCGCGAGGTCAGAAACTTTCCTTCACGCCCTGCAAAGGGAGAGTCATTGACCTGGAACGTCATATGGATGGTTGGCTCATCGACGGTGAGCACAGGCAAGGCTTCGACGGCATTGGGGTCACACAAGGTCGAGGAGATCCCCAATTTTTCAATGCCTGAAATGCCAATGATGTCCCCTGCGCTCGCCTGCGGAACCTCTTCTCGTTTGAGCCCCTTAAAACCCAATACCTGAAGAATGCGGCCGGGTGTTTTTTTGCCTTCGGCATCCACCACAACCACAGGTTGATTCGTGGCCACTTTGCCTCGCCGAACACGGCCAATGCCGATCAAGCCCACGTAGGTTGAGTAAGCCAATGACGAGATTTGCATTTGGAACGGACCATCGGGGTCCACCGGTGGCTCTGGTACATGCGTGATCAAGGTCTCGAATAAAGGGGTGAGGTCTCCAGAGCGAACATCTTGATCAAGCCCTGCATAGCCGTTGAGCGCGGAGGCATAAAGCACTGGAAAGTCCAATTGCTCATCGGTGGCATTGAGTTGATCAAATAAGTCAAACGTCTGATTCAAGACCCAGTCTGGTCTGGCACCATCTCGGTCGACTTTATTGATCACCACAATCGGCCGAAAACCCATGGCAAAGGCTTTTTGTGTCACAAACCGGGTTTGAGGCATGGGCCCATCGACAGCATCGACGAGCAACAGCACAGAATCGACCATTGAGAGCACACGCTCCACTTCGCCTCCGAAGTCAGCATGTCCTGGGGTGTCCACAATATTGATGCGCCAATCTTGCCAAGTGATGGCCGTGTTCTTGGCCAAAATGGTGATGCCCCGCTCGCGCTCCTGATCACCTGAGTCCATGACCCGGTCGGTCAAACGTTCATGCGCAGCAAACTCGCCGGACTGGCGAAGCAACTGGTCGACCAAAGTGGTCTTGCCATGGTCAACATGGGCAATGATGGCAATATTTCGAAGTTTCATTGAGTGGGTATCCCAACCCTGGGAATCTATGACAGCAAAGCGCTGGGATTATACCTGCTAATCGCCCGCCAGAGGCGAGCTGAGTGGTTTGAGCGGATGGCCATCTTGAAACTGCAACGCGTTTCGGTAGTACCTGGCCGAGGCCTCGACATTGCCTTGACGATCCATTAGGCGCCCCAAAGCTGTGTACAGCTCGACGGATGGCGTTTTCTGAACCACTTGAAGCAGACAACGCTCTGCCTTTTCATACTGTCGATCATCCAAATATAAAAACCCCAGCGTCTCAAGCAACAGGGGATGATCGGGATGGCTTTTTAGCCGCTTCTCTAACTCCAAAATCCGACTCGAACGAGAGGATTCATCACTGAGTCTGTATGCCCGCAAAACCTCAGCTGACAAACCCTGATCCAGTTGCTTCTTTAATAGCTGACTGGCTTTTTCGTGATGGCCTAAGGCATGCGCTCGCTGAGAGAACGCCAACACCATGGAAGGCTCTTGGCGATGTTTTCGGCCCAACGACTTCCATGCATCCAACAATTCCCCGTGGTCCTCACAACGGGACAGCTCTTTTTGCGCGGCCAGTTGCACCAATGCTTGCGCCTTGTCTGCATCAATCATGCCAGCCCGTTTCAAAGCAGGTGTTAGCTCTCGAAGGGATCGCCAACGCCCACTGTCTTGATAGGCTTGCAAAAGTGCCCTCAAAACCCCAAGGTGTTTTTGTTTTTTTAGGTGCAGGCGCTCAAACAAAGCAATGGCCTCATCCAGCCTCCCCGCCTCCATGGCCAGTTGAGCACGGGCAAATTCAGTCACAAAATGCTTCCGACCAAAGCGCGTTGTTGCTCGGGCGAGCCAGGCGTCACGCGCTTCATAATCAGAGCGCGCTTGGGCCGCTTTGGCGGCACCCAGCAACCCTGCCACTGACTTTTGATGGCTCAAAGACTGACTAAACGACTGTTCAGCCCGTTGCCATTCACCCTCAATCAGCGCCAAAAAACCTTCCTCAAGCTGATGACGCGAGCGCGCCTCACGACGATGCGCCAGCAGCTTTGCGGGCCACCGGACCATTGCCCAAAGCACGCCCAAGATGGCCCAACCGAGCACAATGCCCAGCACAAGTGCCAGAAATGAGGTCTCGATCAGCCACGGACCAATCCCCACCACCACTCGGCCAGGATCAGCCAACAACACAGGCGCGATGATGGCCGCACCGATCAAAGCGCCTGCGATGGCAACAAACAGGATCAATCGCTTCATCTTATTTCAACAAACCCCGAATGGCTTGTCTCGTCTGACCCAGCCCCTCTGGTGGCGGTGGCGCATCCAATTGAATAAGCTCATCGACCAAAGCCTCAGCCGATGCCAACTTAGGAGACTCAGGCCGATCCATCCGCATCATCCAACCCCGAATGCGAACTGCCTGGACATGGACTCGTTCGATGTCGCGGTTGGCCATGCCCATCTCAAGGAGCACCCAATGCTGTTGAAGTGCAGTCTTGAACAACAACTCATCGGCTTCGCTCAGCACCGAAGCTTCTCTGGGCCGAATGGTGACCAACTCATTCATGGCCGTGACTAACTTTTGCCACCAACCAGACCGAGCCTCATCCGAGAGAACCATAGACTCGCCAGAAGAAGGTGCTCCTTGAGTGATCGCATCGGCATCATCCAAAACACCCTGCACCCTTTCTTCCCAGGCGAGCCAATCCACTGCAGGCCACTGTGCCAACAGCGCTGCCTCGACCGCCAGCGTTTCTTTAATGGCCTTGAACGACTCGCTGTCCAACGAAGCCAGCGCCCACTCGGCTTGCTGATAGGCCTCCAACGCACCCTCTTTGTTAGAGCGCTGAATCTGGATAGAAGCCATGGTCAGGGCGCTGAAGGCATCGGTCAAAGCAATCCGCTCTTTGGCCCATGCCTGCACCGCATCCTCTGTCATGGAACTTGGATCCATGCGGCCGGCCGAAGCCTCTCTCACAGCATCGACCTTGGCTTGTAGTGCCGCCACCCGATCAGACAGCGCCTGAATCTCCGCCATCGAAGCCGACCCATCTTGGTGTGCTGACAGCACCCCATCTATGGCCGTTTGCAAGTCATCGATCTGACGTTGAAGACGCCCTTGAACATCCATGGACTCTGCCATCGCTTCAGACCACTCAGCGCGACCCACTGGGCGATCTCCATTTAAACCAAGCGCGTCCAACCGAGACCCCACTTGCGCCACGATTCGATCATCGATGGAGGACTCTAAGGCACCGAGCCGCTCTGCCAAGGGAGGCTGAAAAACAGACAGGCTCACTGGATAGCCAAAGAAATAGACCCCCGCCCCGAAACCAACCAGGGATAGCACAACAAGCATGGCGCTGATCCACTTCAAACGCCGCAGCAAGCGCGACTTTAATGTGTGGGGAGGCTTTGCTGGCACCGAGTCACTCATGATTTGAAACCCACCTCATTTGAATTCCCTTAAGGATGTCTGCCCACATTGATCGTGGCAAAGGTCCGGGCGCCGAGCAGAGCGCTGTAGAGGCGCTAGGGGCTTGCGTGTTGGCGTTGGCAGTGCGAGAAGCGCCCCATGACTCTGCATAATGCCGGCGCCCGGATAGCAAACTTGAATCAACACAGCGCACAAACCCGTATGCTTGGCACCCCAAGTAGCCCACTGTGAAGCGGTCTTATGATGCCACTGTGGCATCGGCTTGTCCAACCTCAGGGTCACTCCAAGAAGACAACACCCCATCCAGCTGATCAATCTCAGCCTGACAGACCTCATGCCCCATCGGCCAAGTGTTCCACGCCACCGAATAGCCTGCACCCTCGAGAGACTCAGTGGCCTGTTTGCCCATTGTCACCGGGACAATGGGATCATGCATGCCGTGTCCCATCCAAATCTTCGGCAGGCGGTCGGTTGGCTCCCGCCTCGCCCACTGGGCCAAAGTATCGGCTTGCAGTAAATAGGTGGACAAAGCCAAGATGCCTGCAATGGGTCTCGAACTGGCCAAGCCTGCGCGCAAGGCCACAGCACCCCCTTGCGAGAATCCAGCCAACACCACCCGCTGAGCGGCCATCACCGCAGACTCGTGTTCAACCAAAGCCAGGATGGATTGAACCGAGGCTTGAATGCCGGCCACATCTTGATCTCTGGCGATATCAAAGCCCATGATGTCGTACCAAGCGCGCATGGCCATGCCTCCATTGATGGTGACGGGGCGAATGGGTGCATTGGGAAAAACGAAGCGCGCGCCGATGGCGAGGGTCTTTTTTAGCTGCGGTACAATGGGCACAAAGTCGGTGGCATCGGCACCTAAGCCATGTAACCAAATGATGGAGGTCTTCGGTGCAGCCCCTGCATCCACGACCACGCACTCGACACCTGACACAGTGAGTTGCTTCATGCCTTTCAGTTTAACGCCAAAGCCCACGTTTCGTTCGACAAACCGCCGATCAAGGCAGCGGATCTTCCTGGCACTCTGTGGGGCAGTCGGCGTGTGCTTGATCAGTGGATGCGGACTAAAAGACGACCTGATCCTACCGGATCAGCGCGTTGACGCCAGCCTGTTTGTTGAGGTCAAGCCTTGATGAAACGCATTCCTGAACCTGAACTGATGGACTCGGCTGAACAGACCCAAGCCTATGCTGCGGCCGATTTCAGCGAGCCCAACACCTTATTTTGTCAACGCACCGCCGAGGTCGTGACACAGAACAGCGGCCGCCTCTTAGATCTTGGTTGTGGCTCTGGCGGTTTGCTCGCGGAGCTCGCCACCACCCTGCCACAATGGTCCATGCTGGGCGTTGATGCAGGGCCCAATATGTTGGCATTGGCCAGACACACCATCGAAGCAAATGATTTACAAGCGCGTGTGGCCTTAAAAGAGAGCCATCTCCCAACAGATTTGGATGAGCTAAAAACCCTTGGGCCATGGAACGCCATCGTGTCAAACAGCTTGCTTCATCATTTGGCAGACCCGATGACACTGTGGCACTCGATTGAGCAATTGGGCGAGCCTGGCACCGTGGTGGTTGTTATGGATCTAATCCGACCAGCGTCAATCGATGAAGCCAATGCATTGGTCGATGCTCACACAAATGGCGCCCATGAGGTCTTAAAACAGGATTTCTACAACAGCCTGCTGGCAGCGTGGCGCATTGAAGAGATTGAAGATCAGCTCGCTTCGATGGGTTGGCAGACTTGGAGCATCGAACAGCCCTCCAACCGACATTGGATGGTGATCGGCTCGATGGATGGTTGAGGCGTGATCTCCCAGTGAATCAAATGACCATTCCTTATGAGAAATTCAGCGCTCAGGGCAATGCTTTTGTCATCGTAGAAGAAGCGACGCTCAATGCTCCCCTGACACCGCAACAGATCACGCACTGGGCCCAGCAAGACGATCTGACAAGCTTCGACCAGCTCTTGCTCGTTGGCCGATCTCGATTCGATCAGACTTGGGATGTAGCGATCTTCAATGCCGATGGCAGCATGGCCGAACAATGCGGCAATGGAATGCGCGCTGTTGCGCAGTTCTTATACCGTACTGAAAAAGTCGCAGACGCAACGAGCATCCGTCTCAATCCACCGGCGGGCTTGGTCCGAGTCACTGAATTTGAAGCTTATGATGAGGCGCGTGCTTGGGTCGGTGTCCAACTGCCAGGGCCAAGGGAGATCGAAAGCACAGGCATCCCGATGAACACACCTTGCCTAGCGGCCTATCGTGTCTCCATGGGCAACCCTCATTTGATTTTGATCTGGCCACACCCACCCAGCCACGAGGAGTGTCAGTCGGTGGGCGCAACGCTTCAAGCAGGTGAGCCATTAACCGGAGGGATCAATGTCAGCCTGGCCCATTGGGCGGGTGATGCGGTGAAGCTTCGGGTGTATGAACGCGGCGTCGGCCCAACACTGGCCTGCGGCAGTGGTGCCTGCGCAACAGCTGCTGCAGTGATTCGGCATTTCAAGTCATCGAGGCGGCTGAAGATCGACCAACCAGGTGGGTCAGTTGTGGTAAATTGGCCAGCCACTGATTCACCTTCTCACCCCATCGAATTGGCAGGTGATGTTCAACGCCTTGGCGAAGGATGCCTGCATTGGATACAGTCTGTATGAGCCACAAAGACCTTGCCAAAGAAGACATCATCGCTTGGCTCAAGGCCAACCCGCAATTTTTTTTGACACACCCTGAACTGGTGCCACAGCTTGAACTGCCCAGCGAGGAAGCTTCTTCGTCTGGCCCCACTTCGTTGGCGCAATTTCAAGCAAGGCGGACCCAGTCGGAGCTGCTTAAACTGCAAGATCAATTAAAAACACTGGTGGCCGTTGCCAGCGAAAACGAGCGATTGATGCATCGGCTGCACGCCATGACGTTATCGCTCATGGCCATTGAACCACTGAATGAATTTTTTCAAGCGCTCTTTGAACAACTCAACGAGGAATTTGGTGCCTTAGCCATTGCGCTCCACCTCCATAGCATCCCCGAGGCACTCGAGGGTGTCTCGTCCATCCAGACCTATGATCCAAAGTGCTTTTCTTGGATTGATCAGAACTCAGCGGGCTTAGCAGCCCAATGCGGCAGGTTCACAAAAGATAAACTGAACGCGCTTTTTGGGGATGAAGCAAAGGTGATCCGTTCTGCCGCTGTCGTTCCCATGAACGAATTTGGGCTATTGGCCATTGGCTCGGAAGACCAAACCAAATACCAACCCCAGATGGGCACACTCTTTCTAGAGTTGCTGGCCTCTACCCTCCAGCATCGACTGGCCGGCGCCATGCCAGAGCAAAATACAGGGCCTTAAGTTGAGCCGGGTCAGTCTGCGCACAGCGGTTGATCAGTTTCTCTACCGCTTGAGCCAAGAAGGCTCACTGGGCACAGCGACCCAAGATGCTTACAAGCGAGACCTCAATGCCTTGGTCGAATGGTGCCAGCATCAAGGGACAGACGGCCTGGATCAAATCGATACCCACACCATCAGGGCCTTTGCTGCCTCTGAACACAGACGTGGATTGAGTCCGCGCTCGATCCAACGTCGCATTTCAGGCTGTCGCCGCTTTTTTAAATCCCTTCGCCAGCAAGGGCTCATCAAAACGGATCCAAGCGATGGCGTCAAAGCGCCGAAAGTCAGGCGAAAATTGCCCGAGACCTTGGACATCGACCAAATCATGGCTTTGCTCGAAATCCCCGCTGACTCCGATCTGGCCATCCGTGATCGGGCCATGCTTGAGCTTTTTTACGCCAGCGGCCTTAGGGTCAGTGAATTGGTGGCGTTGAAATGGCAGGACCTGGATCTCACGGAGGGCTTGGTTCGGGTGCTGGGCAAAGGCAACAAAGAGCGCTTGGTGCCTGTCGGACGTCATGCATTGTCGGCGCTTTCTCGGTGGCGGTCCCTGCAGCCCGAAAATACCCTGCACATTTTCACCAATCCCAAAGGCCGCCACCTAACGGTCCGAGCCCTACAAAAACGGGTGGCTTATTGGTCCGAGCGTCAGGGGCTTGACCAACACGTCCATCCCCATCAGCTTCGTCACTCATTTGCCTCACATATTCTTCAATCCTCGGGCGATTTGCGCGCCGTGCAAGAGCTCTTGGGGCATGCCAATCTCACCACCACCCAAATCTACACACACCTTGACTATCAACATCTGGCCAAAGTGTATGATCAGACCCACCCCAGAGCGAAAAAGAGCAAATAAAGCGCTTACAATAGGATGGTGCGATAGCCATCGGCCTTTGCTTGGGATTTGCTTCAACCGACCCCATGTATAGACACTGACTTTGAATGGCCCTTGATCGTTGGGGTCAGTGAGCGGTCATCAATCCAGGCTCATCGCAAAAGGCACATCCAAAAAGGCATTCGGTATGGAACAGTTTCATGGCACCACCATCGTCTCAGTTCGTCGGGGCCACCAAGTGGTGGTGGCTGGCGATGGCCAGGTCACCTTCGGCGATACGGTTATGAAAGCGCACGCCAAAAAAGTTCGCAAGCTCTATCACAACAAGGTGATTGGTGGGTTTGCTGGCGCCACCGCCGATGCCTTCACGTTGTTTGAGCGGTTCGAGGGCAAACTGGAGATGCACTCAGGGCACCTCACTCGGGCCGCTGTTGAATTGGCCAAAGATTGGCGGACGGACCGATTGCTCCGCCGCCTCGAAGCGCTCTTGGTCGTCGCCGACCACACCGCCTCTCTCATCATCTCTGGCAACGGGGATGTCATTGAGCCCGAAAACAGCCTCATTGCCATTGGTTCTGGTGGCCCTTACGCCCAAGCCGCTGCCAGCGCGTTACTCAACCATACCGAGCTGGATGCTCAAACGATCTGCCAAGAGGCGCTGAACACAGCAGCCGACATTTGCATCTACACCAACCACAACTTCACCATCGAAACACTGGAGGTTGGCTGAGTCATGTCGCAAATGACCCCACGAGAAATCGTTCACGAATTGGACAGGCACATTGTCGGTCAGGCAGAGGCCAAGAAAGCCGTGGCTGTGGCGCTGCGAAATCGGTGGCGACGCATGCAAGTCGGCGGCGACTTGCAATCTGAAATCACCCCGAAAAACATCTTGATGATTGGACCCACCGGCGTGGGCAAAACAGAGATTGCCAGAAGGCTGGCGGCATTGGCGCAATCACCCTTCATCAAGGTAGAGGCCACGAAATTCACCGAAGTGGGCTACGTAGGCAAAGACGTTGAGTCCATCATCCGTGATCTTGTAGAGACTTCCGTCAAGTTGGCGCGTGAGGAGGCGATGAGCTCGGTGCGCCCGAAAGCCGAGGACGCTGCCATTCAACGCGTAGTGGATATCATGCTCCCCAAGCGTCAAACCACGGGCTTTAGCCAATCGCCCGAGACGGTCGATGACAAAAGCGATGAGACGCGCGCCAAGTTATTGCAAAAGCTCCTCAATGGTGACTTCAACGACAAGGAAATTGAGATCGACCTTCGGATGAATTTGGGCGTTGAAATCATGGCCCCACCCGGTATGGAGGAGATGACCGGCCAGCTGCAACAAATGTTCTCCAGCCTATCGGGTCAGAAAAAACAAAAGCGCAAGTTCAAAGTCAAAGATGCGATCCCGATCTTGATCGAAGAGGAAGCCCAAAAGCTAATCAACGATGAAGATGTCAAACAAAAAGCGTTGAGCATGGCTGAACAAAACGGCATTGTCTTTATTGATGAAATTGATAAAGTCGCTCGTCGCTCAGACAGCACCGCCAGCGGTGAAGTATCGAGAGAAGGCGTGCAGCGTGATTTACTGCCACTGGTCGAGGGCTGCACCGTCAACACGCGCTATGGCGCCATCAAAACCGACCACATTTTGTTTATCGCATCGGGGGCTTTTCATGTGGCCAAGCCCTCTGATTTGGTGCCCGAACTCCAAGGTCGTCTGCCCATACGTGTAGAACTGAAAGCCTTGGGTGTCGATGACTTTAAAAAGATCCTCACCGAGCCCAATGCGTCACTCACGACACAGTACAAAGCACTGCTGGCCACAGAGGGTCTGGAGATTGAATTCAGTGAAGGCGCCATTACTCGGATCGCCGAGATTGCCTTTTCTGTAAATGAATCCACCGAGAACATAGGCGCCAGACGGCTGCACACTTTACTTGAAAAACTTCTAGAAGAAATTTCTTTTAGCGCACCTGACTTAACGGATAAGAAAATCATCATCGATCAAGACTATGTGGATCAGCACCTCAAAGATTTGTCTGAGGATGAAGACTTGAGTCGGTATATCCTTTGACCATGACTAACATGACCAACAAGGCTTCGCCAGCCATCGTGTTTGAAAAGGTCACACTGGTTTTGGGTGGGCGTGTCATTTTGGATGAATTGAGCTTGGAAATTCCCTCTGGCCAAGTGACTGCCATCATGGGCCCCAGTGGCGCTGGCAAGACCACACTGCTTCGCCTCATCACCGGACAGCTCAAACCCGACTCTGGCCAAGTCACGGTACACGGCACAAGCGTGAATGAACTCAACGCCAAAGCGCTGAACCAATACCGAAAAAACGTGGGCGTGTTACTACAAAATGGCGCTCTGTTCACCGATCTGACCGTATTTGATAATGTGGCGCTGCCCTTGCGGGAGCACACTGCACTGGATGAGTCACTGATCAGGCGCGTGGTCCTCTTGAAACTCAACACAGTTGGGCTCAGAGGTGCGGCCAAGCTCTATCCGCGCGAATTGTCCGGAGGCATGAATCGGCGCATTGCGATGGCTCGAGCCATGGCGCTCGATCCTGAACTCATGCTCTATGATGAGCCTTTCGCAGGCCTTGATCCCATTTCCATGGGGATATCTTTGAGACTGATCAGGCAGGTGAATGAGGCCCTTGGCATGACCAGCATTGTGGTCACACACGACGTTAACGAGGTCACCAAGCTTGCGCATCAGGCTTGCATCATCGCCAACGGACACGTGATTGGATTTGCACCACCCAAGACCTTGGCCAATTCGGAAGAGCCATTGGTCAAGCAGTTCATGCAAGGCCTGCCCGATGGCCCCGTCGCTTTCCATTACCCAGGCCCTGACTTGGCTTCGGATCTTCTGGGCTTAGGAGATCAATCATGAACGGCATTCGTGAGCTTGGACGCGCGCTGATTTTCTTGGCCCAAGCCATCAGTCGCATGCGCTTTAGCGCGCTTCAAGTCAGGGAGACACTCAGACAGATTTATTATGCAGGTGTGCGCTCTTTGGTCATCATCGTGACCTGTGGCTTTTTTGTTGGTTTGGTGTTGACCCTGCAAACCTATGACACCTTGACCCGGTTTGGTGCCGCTGACGCGGCCAGCACAGTCCTTGCGCTCTCTTTATTTCGAGAGCTTGGCCCCGTACTCACCGCCATTTTGTTTGCCGGCAGAGCCGGCACCTCAATCACGGCTGAAATTGGCTTAATGAGAGCCACAGAGCAGCTCGATGCCTTGGATCTGATGGCGATCGATCCAATGGAGCGCATCGTTCAACCAAGGCTGATCGCAGGTCTGATTGCCGTCCCTGCACTCGTTGTGATTTTCAATCTAATGGCCTTGCTCGGCGGCATCTTCTTTGCTGTGTTTGTGATGGGGAACGACCCAGTGAGCTTTTGGGGAAATATGCAAAACTCCGTGGAGCTTGGGCGTGACTTCCTTCATGGGATGGGAAAATCGATCGGGTTTGGCTTTTTGGCGGCCTGGCTTGCTGTGTATTTTGGCTGGTCAGCCAAGGCGACCAGTGAAGGGGTTGCCTTGGCCACCACCCAGACCGTCATCGCCACAGCCATTTCTGTACTTATCCTTGACTTTGTTTTGTCAGCATTCATGCTGTAATGGTGTCCAATTATGAAATCATCGAATCACATTGAATTGACCGCCGGCATCTTTTTGCTGCTGGCCATCTCGGCTTTGATTTTTCTGGCCCTTCAGGCCACAGACCGGGGGGTGGTCTCTGGGGGCAGCTACCAAATCAGCGCCACTTTTACCAACATTGGCGGCCTTAAACCCAAAGCCCAAGTCAGCATGGGTGGCGTCACGGTCGGCATGGTGGAGAAAATTGAACTTGACCCCATTACTTTTGAGGCTCGGGTTTTTATGCAGATCTCAGATCAGTACCGCGAACTGCCAGAAGACACGTCTGCCTCGATTCTAACTGCAGGCATCCTAGGCGATCAGTACGTAGGCCTAGAGCCCGGTGGATCTCCAGAATCACTTAAAGCCGGTGATCAGGTCTTGATCACCAACTCGGCCATGGTTCTTGAGCAGCTGATCACCAAGTACCTGCTCGGTGGGGATGCACAGCAATGAGAGTTATGGCGAAGCCCCTCAGCTCACTCATGCTTTTAGGCGCTTTCTTCGCGATGGCGCCGATGCTCTCACTGGCTCAGCCCTCCCCTGATCAACTGATCAAGGATCTGACCGAGGATTTATACGCCTTGATCGACGAGCACCGAACCGCCTATGAGGCAGACATAGAATTGCTCAAACAAGCTGTGGATGGGCGAATGCGTCAGCACATCGATGCGGTCTATGCCGGGCGGCTGGTTCTTGGCCGCCATGGTCGCGGTTTAGACTCAGATAAAGTTCAAGCCTTTGCTGATGCATTGGGAAGCGTTCTTATGGACCAATATGCCGAACGCTTACTGGACTTCGACAGCCAAAATGAAGTCGAGGTTCTGCCACTGGAGCCCAACCAAGACCCGCGGCGCACTCGAGTCAGAACTCGACTGAGGCTAGATAACGGCTCAATCATGCCGATTGATTACATGCTCAGACTTCAAGATGGCCAGTGGCAGCTGTTTGATGTCATTGCTGAAGGCATTTCTTATGTGGCCACCCTCCGAACTCAAATCGGCGAGCAAATCACTCAACAAGGCTTTGACGCCACCCTAGAGTCTCTTCAAGCCGGGCGCCTTACTCTGCAGGCTGAGACCCCATGAGCGAAAGCTTGGCCGAATTGCGCATCAGCGGCAACTTAACACTCGAGGAAGTACCGAGGCATTTCGGTGACATTAAGTGCCGTGCATCGCTGCCAAGTTCAGTAGACCTATCAGCGGTTGAGCGGACTGATTCCAGCGCACTCGCGCTTTTGCTTGAGCTAAAAGCCATGGCAAAGTCACTGAACCAAGACATCGAGCTTAAAAGTCCACCGCCTGCCCTGCTAACACTTGCTCGCCTCAGTGGCGCATCTGGTCTGTTGGGCTGGCCGAGTAACCAAGGGGAATCCGTCGAGCCATGAAGCACACACCCGCTCGTTTAGTGAAAATTTTTGCCATTGGCCTAGCCACCATCGCATTGATCGGATGCGCAGCCAACCCCAAAGAGCTGACCGCACCCGTGGATCAGGATCCGTGGGAGGACATGAACCGCTCGATTTATGCTTTCAACAAGAAGGCCGATGAGATCGTACTCCGCCCTGTTGCGATCGTGTATGACGAAGTCACACCATCTTTGGCACAACAAGGCATCAGCAATTTTTTCACCAACCTGAGCTCACCTTGGGTTTCAAGCCAACTGTTACTGCAGGGAAGATTCAAGCACAGTTCCGAACAATTTGGGCGATTTTTAATTAACACGGTCTACGGCATCGGTGGTTTTTTTGATGTTGCTGATCATAACAATCTGCCAGAACACGACACTGACTTGGGACAAACACTGGCTGTTTGGGGCTGGGAGGAGTCAAGATTTTTGATGTTACCGCTGCTGGGGCCTGCCACAGTTCGAGACGGTATCGGTCAAGTGGCAAAGATGGTCGTAGATCCCGTGGATCAAGAACTGCGAGCAAGAGCAGGCTCGGGTGTGACGGCTTTGGATGTTGTTCAAATGCGCGCAGGCCTACTCCCATTCGATGCCACCCTAGCAGAGGCTTTTGATGAGTATGCTTTAGTGCGGGATGGTTGGTTGCAAAGAAGGCAGTTTCAGCTCCATGGCGAAGACGCCACCCTCCCCGATTACGATGCCTTCTTAGAGGATGACGATGACACACAAAGTCGCTAAACAAGCTCATGCGCATTGGGAAGATACGCTAGAACAAATCAAGCAAGATGGGCTCTACAAAAAAGAGCGCCTCATCACCACGCCACAGCGCATTGAAATAGAGACTGAAGATGGTGGCTCTGTACTGAATTTCTGTGCAAACAACTACCTAGGCCTCGCCGATCACCCCGCCCTGATTGATGCCGCAAAGCAAGCATTGGATGATTATGGTTTCGGGCTTGCCTCCGTTCGCTTCATTTGCGGCACACAAACACCCCACAGAACACTCGAACAAACCATTGCCCAATTCCTTGGCCAAGAGGACAGCATTCTGTATGCGGCCTGCTTTGATGCCAACGGCGGTTTGTTTGAACCGCTCCTCGATGAGGCCGATGCCATCATTTCTGACCAGCTCAACCACGCATCCATCATCGATGGCATTCGGCTGTGCAAGGCAGAACGGCATCGGTACGCGAACGCTGATATGAATGCGCTCGAAGACTGCCTAAAAAAAACAAAAAGCAAACGCACGCGCCTCATCGCCACAGATGGTGTTTTCTCTATGGATGGGACGATTGCACCCTTGAGCGACATCACCGCACTGGCTGAAAAATACGATGCCTTGGTCATGGTGGACGATTGCCACGCCACCGGCTTCTTAGGCCCACACGGAAAGGGCTCTGGCGAACACCATGGCGTGATGGATAAAATCGACATTGTCACTTCCACACTGGGCAAAGCCATGGGGGGTGGAATGGGTGGATTCACCGCTGCATCGCAGACGGTCGTTGATCTTTTACGGCAGCGCTCGCGACCTTATTTATTCTCTAACTCTCTTGCCCCTGCATTGGTGGCGGCCTCTCAAGCAGCATTTGATCTGATCCAGCAATCCGATGAGCGACGCCAACAGCTGATGAAAAACACCCAATTTTTCAGACGGGCCATGGTAGAGGCTGGGTTTGATGTCAAACCAGGCGAGCACCCGATCGTTCCCGTCATGCTCTATGATGCGAAACTGGCTCAGTCCATGGCCAGCGAGCTTTTGAAAGAAGGGATTTATGTGATTGGCTTCTTCTATCCCGTGGTTCCCAAAAATGAGGCGCGAATCCGCACTCAAATCTCAGCAGCTCACACGCAGTCTCACCTAGAAAAAGCCGTTGATGCCTTTACGCGCGTGGGTCGGCGCTTGGGCGTGGTGTGAGCACTCAAAAGCCCATCATCATTATCGGTGCTGGGTTTGCAGGGATCGGCCTTGGCCTAAAACTCAAGGACAAAGGTCGGGACGATTTTTTGATCCTTGATGCCGAGGCTGGTGTGGGTGGCACCTGGTGGGTCAATCGATATCCAGGGTGTGCGTGCGATGTGCAGTCCCACCTATATTCACTTTCTTTTGCACCGAATCCGGATTGGACACGGCACTTCCCAAGTCGAGAGGAGATTCAGGCTCATCTCGAGCGTGTTGTTGATGATAAAAAACTCACCGATCATATCTTGTTGAATACGCGCGTCACCGAGGCCCGTTGGGACGATCAGCAGAAGCAGTGGTCACTCACCACGTCAATAGGGGACCAGTTCACTTGCCAAGTATTGATTGGTGCCGTTGGTGGCCTAGCAAAGCCGGCGAAACCGAACATTGATGGCCTGGAGTCGTTTCAAGGCAGGATGGTTCATTCCCAAGCCTGGCCAGAGGACCTGGACCTAACTGGCCAGCGTGTCGCTGTGATCGGCACGGGCGCTTCCGCGATTCAGTTTCTGCCCCACGTGGCCCGTCAGGCCAAATCACTCACGGTCTTTCAGCGAACACCGAATTGGGTTCTGCCCAAGCCAGACCGCCCCATTCCCGAGGGACTGAGAAAAGCCTATCGCTATTTTCCACCCTTGCGCTACCTCACCCGTTTGGGGCTGTTTCTGTTACTCGAGACTCGGCTACCCGCCTTTACAAGGTGGCCTAACCTATCTTTCTTTCATCGGCGCAAAGCATTGCGCCACTTGCACTCTCAAGTTCATGATCCCAAATTGGTTGAGCAATTGACGCCTCGTTATCAGATGGGATGCAAACGGGTACTGATGTCCAATGACTACTACCCGATCTTTAACCAAACACATGTCAATCTGATCACCGTACCCATAGAGGCGATTGAACAAGACGGGTTGCGAGACCGAGACGGCGTTCGATATCGGGCCGATGTTCTGATTTTAGGGACAGGGTTTGAGGCCACCTCACCGATTCCTGCAGGCATGATCTATGGAAAGCAGGGCCAAGACCTCGCAGAGCAATGGCACGAAGGACCCGAAGCCTACAAGGGCAGCACCGTCTCCGGGTTTCCCAACTTTTTTATGCTGATGGGCCCGAATACTGCCTTAGGTCATAACTCTGTACTGCTGATGATCGAAGGCCAGATCCATTACATCATCGATGCCCTCTCAACCATGAGACAACGAGGTTGGCGAAGTGTGGAGCTTACAGAGCCGGCACAAACTGCTTGGAGTGAGTTTTTAGACAAGACGCTAGAAAATTCAGTGTGGAACGCGGGCGGATGCAGCAGCTGGTACTTACATCCCATCAGCGGTCGGAATACCACGCTGTGGCCCTACACCACGATTCGGTTCAAAAGACTCACCCGACGGTTCGATTCTTCCGCTTACCGCTGTGAATGATGCTAGGATAATGAGCGTGGTTGCTTGTTATCTAAGTCAATGAAGCCATTTCTTGTCGCCGACCAAATTTCGTTCCACCGTCACAACGAACCTGTCTTCCAACCCGTGAGTTTGTCTCTGACGGCTGGGTCCTTGACTGTGCTGACGGGCGCAAATGGCTCCGGCAAAACCACCCTAATTAGGCTGCTGGCTGGCATTCTAAGCGCCCATGAAGGCACCATTGCGCGTCATGGGACCTTGGCCTTCCTTGGCCACAGATTGGGCCTTAAAAGCGATTTAGACTGCGTTGAGAACCTCGAATTTGCCAGAGCCTTCTACCCAGCCAGTCCTGAACGCTCAGCACTCAGCCCTTTGGATGCACTCGACCGCGTTGGGCTCATCACCCTCAGAAGACAATTGGCAGGCCAACTATCCGCAGGCCAGCAACGTCGATTGGGGCTTGCCAAACTACTGGTTGCGCCTGCTGACCTGTGGCTCTTAGATGAGCCCTACACGAGCTTGGATGCTGACGCATGCCGATGGCTCGATGCTTTACTGGATGAGCATCTGGGCCAATCAGGCTCTGCCTTGGTGAGCACTCATATGAGGATGCCAGAGCTCCCCCACCCCATGCATCAGCTGGTGGTCCATAGTGCCCAGGGGTCTGTGTGATGACCCACTGTCCGCTTCGCGCACTCTTTTTTAGGGATCTACGGCGCGCACGCAGGCAAGGCGGGCAGTCCCTGTTGCCTTTGGTCTTTTTGTTCTCAGTGATCGCGATGATTCCGCTCGGCATCGGCCCAGGACCCAATGTGCTTAGCACCATTGCGCCGGGGATGATCTGGGTCGCGTCCCTGCTTTCTTCCATGCTGGCATTGGATGGCTTGTTTCGGAGCGACTGGGAGGATGGGTCGCTGGAGCAATGGTGGGTTGGCAACCAACCCGTCATTGGACTCATTTTTGTCAAGTTGCTTGTCCATTGGCTGGTCACTGCCTTACCTGTGATTGTCTTTGCCCCAGTGGCTGGGCAGATGCTCTACCTACCCACAGAGGCACTGCCTCTTTTGCTGCTCACTTTGCTGTTGGGCACACCCATCATTTCCTTGATCGGTGGGCTGGCTGCGGCTTTGACGCTCGGGGCGAGACAAGGGAGCGCACTTTTAGGCCTTTTAATCTTCCCACTCGTGGTGCCTGTGCTAATCTTTTCTACAGGCTCAATCTCTGCTCTACTGGATGGCCTAACCGTGCGCCCATATTTGCTATTGCTCTCTGCCCTACTCGTGTTAACCATGACCTTGGTGCCGATGGCGATCGCCAGCTCACTTCGATTAAATATTGAATAGCCATGTGGAAAAAGATAAAAATTGCGTTTCATAAATTGGGCTCGCCTTTGAGCTTCTATCGTTTCGCTCAGCGGCTGATCCCATGGCTCTGGATAGCCACCCTGATTCCATTGTGCATCGGGCTCTATCAAGCCTTGTATGTGGTTCCGCCCGACTATCAGCAAGGCGATAGTTATCGGATTTTATACATCCACGTGCCCGCTGCTTGGCAGGCCATGGCGACGTATTTAGTGATGGCCATCTTGGCAGTCATCACTCTGGTCTGGCGCATTCGGACGGCTGAAATCATGGCCATGACTGCCGCGCCCATCGGTGCGGCCTTTACGCTCATCTGCTTGATCACTGGCGCCATTTGGGGCCGTCCCATGTGGGGCACATACTGGGCTTGGGATGCGCGCTTAACATCCATGCTCGTGCTGTTATTCATCTACTTGGGCATCATGGCGTTGTATCAAGCCTTCGATGATCGCCGCCACGGCGCTCGAATTGCCAGCATCCTCATCCTGGTCGGTCTCATTAATATCCCGATCATCCACTTCTCTGTTGAGTGGTGGACCACATTGCATCAAGGCTCCACCATCAATTTATTTGGCCCATCAACCATGGATCCCAGCATGCTCCCGCCCCTGATTTGGATGACGGTTGCGGTAAAATTGATGTTCGGCGCGTTGTTACTCCAACGTGCCAGAAATGAGTTGTTGGCGCAAGACCAACAAAAAAATTGGGTTTATCAAGCATTGCGGCCAAACCATCATGCTTCCTGAATTTACTTACGCAGAATATGTCTGGAGCAGCTATGCCATCGCTGCTGGCATCATCATCTGGCAAGCCACACAGCCAGTCTTGAAATATCGACTGCTCAAGCAACGCATTCAAGAAAGCATTTTGATTAGGGAAAAGAGTGATCACACCAAGGAGCAAGTAACACCATGACCCCCACCCGTCGTAAACGATTGATGGCCGTCACACTATTGGTCGTTGGCATCAGCGCCGCTGCAGCGATCGCTTTTACCGCGCTACAAGACAATATGTTGTATTTCATTGCACCCAGCGATGTTTACGCCACCGAGCTTCCAGCAGAACGCAACTTTCGATTGGGTGGATTGGTTGAGGCTGGGAGTATTCAACGCGATCCAAACTCTTTGGCTGTGACTTTTCTCGTCACCGACGGCGCTCACTCGGTCCCCGTCACCTATGCAGGCATACTGCCCGACTTGTTTCGAGAAGGCCAAGGCGTGATTGCACAGGGTAGACTGGATGCTGATGGGCTATTCCATGCCAGAGAGGTATTGGCTCGGCATGACGAGACTTACATGCCTCCAGAAGTGGCCGCCGCGCTAGAGCGCGCTGGCGCACCCCATGGAGTGTTGGAATGATCGCTGAGCTTGGCCAAGTCTTTTTGATTTTGGCGCTGCTGTTGGCCGTGGCGCTCTCCATTTTGCCTTTGTATGGTGCGTACCGTCAAAAAACCGCACTCATGCAATTGGCACATACTTTAGTGATTGGTCATTTGGTGTTTGCCACAGCCGCTTATGTGGCGCTCAGCATGGCCTTTTTAAACCACGACTTCACAGTCACCTATGTGGCGACAAACTCAAACCTGCTGTTGCCTTGGTATTATCGACTCTCTGCCGTTTGGGGAGGCCATGAGGGCTCACTGCTCCTATGGATCCTGATGCTGGCCGGCTGGATGGCCTTGGTCAGCGTGTTTTCAAAGAACCTACCTCGGCCCTTTATCGCCCGCGTCCTCGCCGTCATGGGGATGATCTCGGTTGGGTTTTTGCTCTTCACTTTGCTGACTTCAAATCCGTTCGATCGGCTGATTCCAGGGCCTCTAGACGGTCAGGACCTGAACCCGCTGCTGCAAGACCCAGGAATGATATTTCACCCGCCCCTTCTGTACATGGGCTACGTTGGATTTGCCGTGGCGTTCGGTTTCGCCATCGCAGGCCTCTTGGATGGTCGCGTTGAGTCCGAGTGGGTGAAATGGTCGCGCCCGTGGACACTGATGGCCTGGGCTTTTCTCACTGTCGGCATTGCCTTGGGCTCTTGGTGGGCCTACTACGAGCTCGGCTGGGGTGGCTGGTGGTTCTGGGACCCTGTTGAGAATGCCTCTTTTATCCCTTGGCTGATCGGAACAGCGCTGATCCACTCGCAAGCAGTGACCGAGAAAAGAGGGGCTTTCCCTGCTTGGACCGTGTTACTGGCCATTGCCGCGTTTTCCATGTCGCTTCTGGGCACTTTCTTGGTGCGCTCTGGTGTCTTGACCTCGGTCCACGCCTTTGCCAACGACCCTGAGAGGGGCATGTTCATCCTAGGGTTCATGGTGGTCGTCACCGGAGGCGCGCTATTGCTTTATGCTTTCAGGGCACCGCGCATCATGACGGGCAAAGGGTTTGACTTTGTGAGTAAAGAGGCCTTGTTGCTACTGAACAATGTCTTTTTCACAGTGTCTGCAGCCATGGTTCTACTGGGCACCCTGTACCCATTGATCATCGATCTGATGGGATGGGGGCAAATTTCGGTGGGACCCCCTTACTTCGGTGCGATGTTCATTTTGCTGATGACGCCCGTTGTGATGCTGATGCCTCTTGGCCCCTTCTCACGGTGGGGACAAGATGAGTTAAGCCGAGTGGTTAGGCCCTTGGTGCTGTCTTTGCTCGCATCGGGCATCGGTGCGTTGATCATCGTCGCGCTCTTGGATGCCTGGAGTGCTCGGGCCATCACTGGCTGGATGGGTGGCCTTTGGTTGATCCTCGGTTCTTTCCACTATCTCTTTGACAGAAAGAAGAAATCACGCTTTGCCCTGCCCCGACATCAACTCGGGATGGTGCTTGCACATGCGGGCGTTGGGGTGTTCGTGATTGGTGTGGCCATGGTCGAGTCCTCTACCTACGAACGGGATGTCAGACTTGAGCCTGGTCAGTCCATTGAAGTGGCAGGCTATGAATTCCGACTCAACGAAGTCGTATCTGTGAAAGGGCCGAACTGGATTGCTGATGAGGCGCGTTTCTCCGTCCTAAAAAATGGTGAACTGGTGGAAACAATGACACCGCAAAAGAGACGCTATCACCAGAGCGGGCAAACGATGACCCAAGTCGCGCTTCGCCCTGGGTTGTTTAAAGATCAGTATGTGGCCATGGGAGAGCGTCTGGACGATGAATCCAACGCATGGTCGATTCGCATCCACATCAAACCCTTCATCCGTTGGATTTGGGGGGGTGCGCTGTTGCTGGCCATCGGTGCCACAGTGGCGGCGAGCGATCGCCGATATCGCCTAAAACAGCGTCAAGAGGCTGAGGAATTGGCCACTGGCGCCTCGCTGGTATGATTCGCTTACTCACGCCACTTCTGGTGTTTTCAGCACTGGTGGCTTTGCTCGTGATCGGCATGCAAACTGCTGAAGAAAGAAAGTTGGTGGACTCTCCTTTGGTAGGACGGACCATCCCCTCTTTTTCTTTGCCCAAATTACACCACCCTGAACAATCCACCAGCACTCAAGATCGTTTAGGCGAGGTGTGGGTGCTGAATGTGTGGGGCAGCTGGTGTCAGTCCTGCCGCATCGAGCATCCTTATGTCAAACGCTTGACTGAGGAATCCCGTGCGGCGGTGGTTGGATTTAACTGGAAAGATGAGCGGCAAGACGCACTTCGCTGGCTCAACCGCTTTGGTGATGCTTGGAGCTACCACATGGTCGATTATGAGGGCCGCAGTGCCATTGATTTGGGTGTGTATGGCGCGCCAGAAACTTTTTTGATTGACCACACGGGCACCATTCGGCACAAACACATTGGACCCATCGATGAGCAGATCCTACAAGATCTCCTCAAACAAATTGAGCGTTTGAAAGAAGAGATACCCTCATGAGCCGAGCCATTGCTCTTGTGATGACATTAATTGCACTGCAGGCACCCCTGCTCGGAATGGCATCTGCCATCGAGCCCTTTCCCTTTCGAACTGAAGTTGAGGAAATCAGATTCAAAGCCCTGGCTGAGGAAATCCGCTGCACGGTATGCCAAAACCAATCACTGGCTGATTCTGACGCCCCTTTGGCTCAAGACCTTCGCCAGCAACTTTTCTTCATGATTCAAGATGGTCGATCAGATCAAGAGATCCGCAATTTCATGGTGGAACGCTATGGGGATTTTGTCTTGTATCGACCCCCATTGGCTTCTCACACCTTACTGTTGTGGGGAGGGCCAGTTATTTTGCTGTTGATCGGTCTGATCGCTTCTGTTGTTGTGATCCGCCAAAGAAAAAAGCTTCTTAACCCATGACATCCTTTATTGCGTTTGGACTCCTGTCCCTATTGTTCACCCTGGCCTGCTTTCTCGTGCCTTTGTGGCGACCAGACCAAAGAAATCAGTATTTGTTGCTCGGTGTCGCACTTATCTTTTTACTGCCCGCGGGCCTGATCGGTCTGTATGCCGTGGTCGGGGAACCCAGAGCGATCGATCGTTCTTTTGGCCCCTCTGATCAACTCCGAGCACAACTGATTGAGATTGCCAATGACCTTGAGAAACAGCCTGACAATCAAGACAATTGGTTTGCATTGGGCATGGCATACAAAAACATCGAAGCCTTCTCAGCGGCGGAACATGCGCTAAGACGTGCGCTTTATATTGACAATAACAACCCGACTTTCAAAGTCGAGCTCGCCGAGACATTGATTCTCTCCAATGTCGGGGCAGCCCCACAGGAAGCGAGAGCGCTTCTTGAAGAGGCATTGGCAACAGACCCAACGCTTCAAAAAGCCCTCTGGCTTCAAGGGGTGGTGGCTTTTACGGCTGAACAATTTAATCAGGCCATCCAATACTGGGAAGGCTTGTTGGCACAGCTGCCGGAAAACGCGCCGGTTGTTGAATCGATACAACGCCAGATCGAATTGGCCAGATCACAAACGGGTGAAATGAGATCAGGCCGAGTGATCGAAGTAGCCATCGATATTGCACCCGCCCTCAGAGAGGCGCTGACTGGCCAAGAGACGGTGTTCGTGATCGCCCAAGCAGTCGACGGGCCCTCAACCCCTTTGGCGGCTCGCAGACTGACTGTCGAGGACCTACCCATCACGCTCTCCTTGAGTGATGCAGACGCCATGATTGAAGGAATGACCCTGTCTTCAGCTGCCGACATACAGCTCACCGCACGGGTCTCGCTGGGCAATGATGTTGCACCAAAGACAGGAGATCTGGAAGGGCGAGTCGTGGTTGGACCCAGCACGCGAGCTCAGATCATCATCCAAGAGAGGCTTGAATAAATCTTGGCGTTTAACCTCTGTGCTTATTTAAGAATAGAGGTCAGTGCTTCTTTCAAATTCGGGTGATTAAACTCAAAGCCACTCTCCACGAGCCGCTGTGGGACCATGCGTGCACCCTCAAGCATCAGTTCCGACATCTCCCCAAAGGCCATTCTCAAAACACTCGATGGCACAGGCAGCAACATGGGTCGATGGAGCACCTCGGCCAAGGTTTGACTAAAAACCTGATTGGTCACAGGGTTAGGCGCAGAGGCGTTATAAATCCCCTCGGCTGTTGTTGATGCCAACAGGAATCCAATGATGCGCACCATGTCCTGACGATGAATCCAGGGCATGTACTGCTCACCTGAACCAAAACGACCCCCAACTCCCAGCTTAAAGGGCAACACCATTCGATCCAACAACCCGCCTGGTTGATCCAACACCAAACCAATTCTCACGATACAAAGCCGCGCGACATCGCCTTCGGCCAAGCGGGCGGCCGCCTCCCAACGCTCGCACAGCTCGTGCGAGAACCCACCACGACCCGAGCTGGACTCTGTCATTTCTTCTTGCCCTCGATTGCCGTAGAAGCCGACCGCCGAGGCGGAGACAAAAACGTCAGGTTTTTCGGGCAATGCCTTTAGAAAATCAACAAGTGAGTGAGTCGTCTGGGTTCGAGACAAGACCAGCTTTTGTTTTCTGGCGCCTGTCCAGCGAGCATTGGCAATCGGCTCACCGGCCAGATTGACGATGGCCTTTGGCGCAAATTCAGCCAAATCAGCCAGCTCACGTCGGATCATCACCGATGGGGGCAACTTAGTCGCTGCCTTTCTAGGGTTTCTCGATAACACGGCCACTTGGTGGCCTTGATCGATCAAGTAGGGGCAAAGCGCTTGGCCAATAAAACCTGTACCCCCCGTCACCAGCACTCTCATCGCTCAATCCCAGAATCAAAGATCAGTGCATACAGTACCGCAAATAGACTCACGGGCCTGTCAAAGCGCTGGTGCGTCATTCTGCGCGGGTCATTCCAGCAGCGCCTGAGCGGCTTGATCGATGTCAGACTCACTGACCATCACAAGCTCCGCCGCCTGAGCCAAGGGGATATAACTATCTTGGGCCGTCACCAGCCCGACCTTTAACCCTACTTGATGCTGAGCCAAATGAGCCAAAACCGTCTCAGCGGCACAACCGCCTGGCCTCCCCTCATCCACCGCCAATACCGCCCGAGCGTCTCTGGCAAGCCGCTCTATGGCCTCCAGTGGCAGGGGCTTGAGCCACCGCAGATCCAATACGTTAATCCTCTTGCCTTGAGACTTTAGGCGGCGTTGGATACGCAGCGCCATGGGGACCGCGTTGCCATAGGTAATGATCAGCAAATCACACTCACCCTCACCGTATTGGCGAGGCTCAAACGGGGTCAGACATTGCTCAGCGGCTGGATACTGAAAGCACCATTGACGATCATCGGTCTCATAGAGGTCTTTGGTCATGTAAAGGGCGATGGGCTCAATAAACGCACACACCCGACCATCCACCGCTGCAAGAGCCGTCATGGTCCGAAGCATCATCACCGCATCGTCCCCGCGCGAGGGCACACCGATGACCAAACCAGGGATGTCTCTCAAAGCCGTGATCGAATTGTCGTTATGAAAATGGCCACCAAAGCCTTTTTGATACCCCAGACCAGCAATCCTCATCACCATCGGGTTTTTGAATCGGCCATTGGAAAAGAACTGCAATGAGCATGCCTCACCGCGAATCTGGTCACAGGCATTGTGGAAATAAGCCAAATACTGGATCTCGGGGATGGGCAAAAACCCCATCGTGGCATAGCCCTGGGCCAGGCCCAATATTGTGGTCTCATCCAACAGCGTATTGAAAACTCGCCGACGCCCGAACGTGGACCACAGACCTTTGGTGACGGTATACACACCCCCCTTTTTGGCAACATCCTCTCCAAATACAATGGCTTGTGGATATTTCTTAAGAATGTCTCTTAAGCCTTGGTTGATCAAGACGGCCATGTGCTTGGCGCCCTGCGCCTCCGGCGAGGCACCAGACTCACTCAGATCTTGCGCCCCTGCGACGGCAGGCGCACGGCCCGCCTCGATGACCACCTCTGAGGGCGAGCATGGGGCCAGTGGGGCCATGATGCTCGCCACAGATGACAGCTTAGGTTGCTGATCCGCCCAATCCGCTCTTGCCAGTATGTGCTCACCCAGGGACCGATACCGAGCCACCACGGCCTCTTTGGGCATCAGCCCTCTCCCGATCACATGCAGGGCACTGACCATTAAGGGGTCTTTGCCCTCAGACGCCAACAATTCGGCCTCAGCGCGATACTCGATCTCAAAGTCAGTCCCAGCGTGGCCCATCAAACGAACGGTATCCAAATGGATAAACACCGCGGCTCGACGTGACCTGACTCGGCCAATGGCTTCAGCCACGGCTGTATAACCCGAGGCGATATCGAGTCCATTCACCCGAACATACTCAATGCCATAGCGTGCCTCAATGCTCCGCTGAACCCAATCGCTGGGTGTGGGCACAGAGATGCCCCAACCGTTGTCTTCGCACACCAACACCAAAGGCGCTTTTAAGTTCTGGTGGCGGGTCCATGCCAAAGCGTTGAGTGTGGTTTGTGCCGTGGCATGGTTCAGGCTGGCATCCCCAAAGCTACAAACCACAATGGAATCAGCTGGCACTGGCAAATGTTGACCAGAGGCCTTGGCCGACTCGATGGCCAGCGCTGTGCCCAAAGCCTTTGGCAGATGCGATGCGATGGTTGAAGTTTGCGGAAGCACCCAAAGGTCTGGATGGCCCCAGACTTTGTGGCGGCCACCTGAGGCCGGCTCTTGGCTTGAAGCAGCAAAAGATAGACACGTGTCATCAATGAAGTTGAGATTGGGCGCTTTTCGATAGCGCTCCGCCATAAACGCACCGGAGCGGTAGTGCAAGAAGGCTGGGTCTGTTGCCCGAGTCACGCGCCCAAGCAAGGCATTCCCCTCGTGGCCCGACGAGCCTATGGTGTAAAAGACCTTATTCTCTTGGCGCTTAATTCTCGCCATCAGATCAAGTTGACGCGAGACCATTTGGCTCTCGAACAATTCCAACAGATCTTTATCCGTCAGATCGGACTGCCCCAAAGATGTGTTTATTGATGTAGGATCAAGGCGCTCAACAAAGTCGATAAAACGCTGGTCAATCAGCGGTGCACGGTTAATCCGAGCGCTCATAAATCGGTCTCTTAAGACAATTTAGAACGCATTGATGCCCGTGAGCTCACGACCCACGACAAGCTGATGCACTGTCTCGGTACCCTCGTAGGTGATCACAGACTCAAGATTAAGCAAGTGTCGAATGGCCGCGTATTCCAGCGTAATGCCTGAGCCGCCGAGCAAGTCCCGACAATCTCTGGCAATGTCTAGGGCCATTCTGACGTTGTTCCACTTGGCCAAGGAAATTTGGGTGGGGTGCACTGAACCGGCGTCTTTCAAGCGACCCAGACGCAGTGACAGCAGTTGCGCGGTTGTGATGCGGCGAGCCATGTCAGCAAGCCTGATCTGCACGGCTTGGTTGGCGGACAACGGTCTTTTGAAAAGCTCACGATCTGCCGCGTACGCTAGGGCCTCTTTCAAGCAAGCCTGTGCCGCGCCGATGGGGCCCCAGGTGATCCCATAGCGTGCTTGAGATAAACACGACAGCGGGCCTTTCAAGCCAATCACATTGGGCAGGCGATGCGAATCTGGGATGCGCACATTATCAAAATATAGCTCTGACGTGACTGAGGCACGAAGGGACATCTTGGCGTGGATATCACGTGTCTCAAAGCCAGCAAATCCTCGCTCTACAATAAACCCCTGAATCCCCTCCTCCGTCATGGCCCAGACGATGGCGATATCGGCAATGCCCCCATTGGTGATCCACATCTTAGCGCCATTTAAGATCCAATCAGACCCATCCCGCTTGGCGTGTGTTTTCATGTTGGCCGGATCAGAGCCACCATGGGGTTCAGTTAATCCAAAACAGCCGATGACCTCGCCTGCCGCCATGCGGGGCAACCACATGGCTTTCTGCTCGTCTGACCCAAAAGCATGGATTGGATACATGCACAAAGACGACTGGACCGAGACAAAGCTTCGAAGACCAGAATCTCCACGTTCCAGCTCCTGGCAGATCAAGCCATAGCTCACCGCATTGAGACCCGCGCAACCATAGCCTTCTAGGCTGGAACCCAACAGCCCAAGCTCAGCAATCTCAGGGATTAACTCGGCCGGAAAACGCCCCTCGTCGAAGCATTTTGGGATCAGTGGCAGGGCTTTCTCATCGACAAATCGACCCACCGCCTGTTGGATCATGCGTTCTTCTTCAGTCAGCTCGGCGGTAATATCAAAAAGGTCTAAAGCATCCAGCGCTCGCATAGGTTTTGCCCCGATTAAAACAGCCCCCATTTTAATCCATAATCACAAATGTCGGGGACCCTACACCCTGGCCCGTTGCCTCGCTATAATAGCCCTCTGGACTGTTTTGGAGTAGCTTGCTTTGAATCGAACCATGAAACTATTTGGCGCAGGTGCGCTTGCGCTGGCCACAGGGTTACTCGGCACGCCTCTGGGCGCTCAGATGGGTGATCCTGAAGAAGGAAGAGTCATCGCATATACCTGCAATGGCTGTCATGGCATTCCCTTTCAGGCCAATGTCTACCCCTCCTACTCTGTCCCTCGCATTGGCGGGCAGAATCATGGCTATATTGTTTCTGCCCTGAAGGCGTACCGAGACGGTAGCCGCAAGCACGCCACCATGAATGCACAAGCACACACACTGTCTGATGAAGACATGCATCATGTGGCGGCCTACTTTGCCAGCTTCGCCGCGGACAATGAGACCAACACCAATGCAAACGTTGGAGGTCAGCCATGAGTTGTCGAGTGATTCTGCGTGCTGGCTTACTTCTCATCATCGGCTCGGTCAGCCTCGATGCCTTTGCCACAGGCAACCCTCAGCGTGGGCTGGAGATCTCTGCTGTTTGCCAGAGCTGCCACGGCATAGACGGCAACTTATCCTTGCAAGACGATTACCCCAAACTGGGTGGGCAGCATTATGACTACCTCGTCCATGCCCTTAAGGCATACCGCTCTGGTGACCGCGACAATGCGATCATGGCGGGCTTTGCTGCTGCATTGAGTGACCAAGACATTGAAGACTTGGCTGCTTGGTATTCTCGCCAAAGCGGATTGATTGAATTGAAGATTGACTAGCTTGGCCCCACAGCTCGATCACACATGGGTGATCGGGTTAGGTTCAGCTGCAAAGAGAGAACAATATTATTGGTAGTAAGGATTGGTGCCACTGGCGTGATCGGTGGCATCTATCACTTCTCGGATCTCTGGAATCTCTTGCTTGATTGTGGTCTCTACGCCTTGCTTGAGCGTGACCCCAATCATGCCACACCCTTGGCAACCCCCACCAAACCTCAAAACCACATCCTGATCTTCAGTCACTTCGACCAAAGACACCACACCCCCGTGTGAGGCCACCATCGGGTTAATCCGAGCTTCTAAAACCCAGGCAATCCGCTCCTCAATTGGAGCGTCGATACTTGGCCGCTCACCTTTTAACCCAGGGGCGCGAATGGACAAATCACCACCGGTGCTGTGGCGCTCAAAATCGATCATCGCACCCTCCAACGCTTGACGGCTGTTGGCCTCGACAAACAAGACAAAGGCACCACACTCAATCGGCGTATCAGAGGTGGCTTGCTCTCCTTCAGGACAAAAAGTCAAATCGACTTCAGCCCTCGGCGTGCCCGCGTGCAACACCTGTAATCTTAGATTGGTTCCTTGAGGCTGCTGCTCAAGGAGGCCTTGGAAATATTCGCGCGCGCTGGGAGTGACAGTCAACATGGGCCTATTTTAACGCTGATTTAAGTGCCATCGGGCGCAGGGCCATCAGTCGGATACCAAGGCATTGACCAGGTATGGGATGGAGTGGTCCAGACGCCAATCTATTCCTGAGTGACTTCCATCAAATTCCTCATAATGGTGGGCCACTTGGTGTTCATCCAAGACACGATGCAATGCTCGGCTCCCGTAGTGGATGAAGTACTGATCTCGAGTGCCCACGTCGATCCAAAAGGCAGATAACTTCTGAAGCTCGCCTGCATGCTTGGCGGCATCCGATACAGGATCAAAAGACAACCAGCGCGCCCAAACGGCAGGATCCATCTCGCAGGCATACAAATCAAAAGGCAGCGCCAGACCCAATGGCCAGTCAGGCTCAGGTGAGTAGCTGGCCGCCAAACACAGCGTCATCAGCGCGTGGAAATCGGCATGGCCAGGACGCTTTGAGCGCCAAAAAGCCCGGACAAACTCAACAACATCACCCCGATGGCGCGCCAACACATCACAGGTGGTCGGGAAATCTCTGGCATAGACGCGATCAAAGCCACAGTCACCTGCATGAGAACCCGCAGCACCCCAGACCTCAGGGAAACGCATGCTCAAGTGAAGCGCGCCAAACCCGCCTGACGACTTTCCAATCAGCGCTCTGGCCTGCCAGTCGGGGATGGTCCGAAAGGACTGATCAATGGCAGGCACCAACTCTTCAACCAAGTGGTCGGCATAACGGCCCAAGGCCGGTGAATTGACGTACTGATTGCCCCCTAAGCTGGTGTAACAGTCAGGAAAGACACAAATAATGGGCGGAATCTTGCCCTCAAAGATCAAACGATCTAAACGCTGGGGCCAGGTCTCCCCGTGATTGCGCCAAGCCACGTGACCGAGCCCTGAATTGGTGTACGCCGCAAGACTCCAAAGCACTGGATAGCGCTTTGTGCCTTCTTCCTCATAACCGGGTGGCAAGTAGACAGGATGTTGGCGAAGCGCAGGATCACCTAACGGGTTGTCGGCCAGAATGGTTGAGTTAAAGGCCCAAGAAACAACGCAGCCTTTCGCATAGTCTGTCGCTGGCCGCAAACCATCCATTGCCCGCTACCCCGTCAGTGATACGACTTTCTGATGACGTCTTGGTGGCTGCTTGCCAAGCTCTGGCACCATCTTTAATAAAGCCTCATTGAGCTTTACGGTGTCGTACTGTCTAGAGGCTCGCTCGGCTTCGTAGAGGTGGCCCATCACAGTCTCCAAGGCCACCTGATCCAATGTTGAGCGGCTCAAGAAAATCTTCTCATGCTCAGTATTGGCGTGGGGCTCATGCTCGTGAAAGAGCTCCTCAAAAAGCTTTTCACCAGGGCGAAGACCTGTGTAAATAATCTCGATGTCCCCACCTGGCTCCTTACCAGCCAAGCGGATCAGTTGCTCAGCAAGGTAGCTGATTCTGACAGGCTCACCCATGTCTAAAACAAACACCTCACCGCCGCGCCCAAGCACACCAGCTTGCAAAATAAGCTGCCCAGCTTCTGCAATGGTCATGAAGTAGCGGGTGATGTCAGGATGGGTCACAGTCACTGGCCCACCTTGACGAATTTGCTCATTGAACAATGGCACCACAGAGCCCGTTGAATTGAGGACATTACCAAATCGAACCGTAATAAAGCGGGTGTCTGATTTTGGGTTCACATATTGGCAATACAGCTCAGCAATGCGTTTCGTTGCGCCCATCACATTACTTGGATTGACAGCCTTATCGGTTGAGATCAACACAAAGGTTTCAACCCCATGCTCGATGGCTGCATCCGCCACACGTTTTGTTCCCAATACGTTATTTCGAAACGCTTCTCTGGCCTGATTTTGTAACATCGGAAGGTGTTTGTAGGCCGCAGCATGGAACACCACTTCAGGCCGGCTACGCGCCATCACCGTCTCAATGGTCGCTGAATCACAGATATCCCCAAGCACAGTTTCGATGATCAAGTCCCGAAACTCGCTCCGCAAGCGATAGTCAACTCGATAGAGGTTGTACTCACAGTTGTCGAGCACCACCAATGACGCCGGATCTAAGCGTGCAATTTGACGACACAACTCAGCCCCAATCGAACCCCCACCCCCCGTGACCAACACGCGGCGCCCGGCCAATCCAGCACGCAAACCATCCCAATCCAGTGACACAGGATCCCTGCCCAACAAATCCTCAATCGCCACTGGTTTTAGGTCATCAAAACGCGTCAGCGTCGCCCCCATCTGTTTGAGCGTGGGCAGGGTCTTAAACTCGACACCCGCAGTCTCACAGTGAGCAACGATCCTTTGCATCTGTTGATTGGTGGCGGACGGTATGGCGATAACGACCAAATCAATGGCTGCCTCACGACAGACTCGAGATAGCCTCGTAATGGGACCCAGAACAGGCAGATCCATCACCAATTTGCCACGAAGCTGCTCATCATCATCCAGATAGCCAACAACATCATAACGGCCACGTCGACGCAACTCAGGCAACAACAGCTGGCCCGACCGCCCAGCGCCAAGAATCAATGTCCTTTGAGTGACGCGTCGCTGATGGACCTCAGAACGCATGTCTTTAAAAATTCGATAAGTTAGGCGTGGCAGACTCAGCAGTAAAAGCAGCATGGCTGGGAACGCCCAAACCACAAGCAACATGACCTCGAGCGCGACATCCAATAACAACATCACGGTGATACCAGCCACCGCCCCCAGAATGGCTGCCCGCAACAGATTCGCTAAATCAGGCAGGCTGGCAAAGCGCCATACCCCTCGATAAAGGCCGGCACGCCACTGCAAAAACCCTTGGATGATGAGTATGAGATTGACTTCAACAGCCAGCTGCTGCCAGCTGATGGCGGCGTCACCCACCACCCAGTTGCCAAGCCACCGCGCGCCAAGCCAGGCCACCACCAAGACAAAGAAATCGTGGGCAATGACCAACGCTCGTCGATTGATCCCCGCCGAAGATGCTTCCATAACTGTCCTAGCCTTTTAGCCCTGATTCAAATGCGCTTTTTGAACCTGCCACCAACCCAATTGAAGGGCGGATAATAACGCCAAACTGAGCCAGCCCTCGTACCTTGGATAATGCACCGCAGCATAAACCAAAGGCAACACCAGCCCCAAATTCAGCAACACATACATCATCAGCACTTGGCTGTGACTCAAACCCCCTGCAATCAAACGCTGGAAAGCGTGTGTTGCATGCGCAGTATACCACCGCTCCCCCTGAAAGACGCGCCGAATCAAGGTGGCTGTGGCATCGACTACGAAAACCGATGAAATCATCACACAAACCAGTAAAGAGGCTGCCTGCGACAGGACGGCCTGATAAGCCAGCAGGCCAACCAATCCACCCAACAAAAGTGACCCGCTATCGCCCATAAAAAGCCGTGCGATCGGTCGATTCCAGACCAAGAATCCCAAGCAGGCGCCCATCAGACTCAAGCTGATCCCCATCCACTGTAACTGGGCATCTTGATAGAACAAAACCGCATAACATGCGGCTGTCCATACACCCTGACTCGCCGCCAACCCATCTGACCCATCCATGAAATTATGCAGATTCATGAGCCAAACCAGCCCAACCCAACCCAGCCCAGCCCACAACCAAGCGTGGGGCCACTGGATACCTTGGACGCTGATGGCATCTATTGGGCCCAATGTGACAATCAAAAGCACCCCAAGAAGGCACTGGGCCAATAGGCGCGGGGCGACAGGGCGTGGTCGCACATCCTCCCAAAACCCCACCAAAGTTAAAACCAAAGCATAGCCACCCGCGATGGTCCAAACAATAGCCGTTCCCGCATAAATGCCCTGGATGCCAAAGCCCACGAAAAGGCCTAGGCATATGACTATCCCGCCCCCTCTCGGGGTGGCCACTTGATGCAGCCGACGTGCAGGCTCCGGCTGATCAATCATTCCCCTGTGCGTCAGCCATATCGATGCCGGCCATGCCACCAGAGCAACAACCAAGGTAGGCACTGTGATCAACCAAAAAACATGTGCCCACAGAGCCATTTAATCTCCTGCAGGACCCTGAAGCAAGCGTGTGGTGTCCCAATTACGACAACTTGGACAAAGCCAATGGTGCTCGCTACTGCTGAACCCGCACTCTTTGCAACGGTATCTGGGCTGAGCGCTTCTCAGCTTGCCCATCAGCTCGCCGATCAGCTCAGGGCTGACCTCAGCAAGGGACATGCCATGGACATGCAATAAGTCAACCAAGGCCTCAAGCCCGCGAATTGTCGGTCGCTTCTCTAGGCCTTTGAGTAGGGTTTCAACACCCAAATTGACATCTGTTCGGGCACGCAACTGCGAAAGCAAAATAATGGCTGGCGTCATTGCCGTCACAGCAACAAAGCGCTCCAGCCATTCAATCAATTTGTTTAATTGATCAATTTGTTCATGCGCTTGGACCAAAGAGTCAGCCACCAATACGAACATCTCTGGATCTGTTTGACAGGCAGCACAGTACTCTTTGATTGCCCCCTCAAAATCCCCCTGCCTCCATGCGACATCACCCGAGATCAGAGCTGCTCTCGGGTGTTTGGGCTGATATCGCTTGGCTTGCCTTAATGCTTTTTGCACCGCATCTAGATCACCCCGTCCACGCGCTTGCTCCGCCAGCTCACAGAAAAACTGTGCAAGCAATGTCTCTCTATTGGGGAGATCATCGTCCTTGAGGTGCTGGGCCTGATCGATGGCCTTGCCCCACTCTTTTTCTTGCTGATAGATTTGCATGAGCTGGTGGGTTGGCTGAGATCCCTGATCATCCCTCTCCAGTAGTTCGCTGAATATCCGCTCCGCCCGATCAAGCAAACCAGCCTGAAGATAGTCACGACCGAGCTCCTTAAGCGCAGCTGTGCGCTGCCATTCAGTTAAGTGTGGTTGCGCAATGATGTGCTTGTGAAATCGGATGGCTTTGTCCATCTCACCGCGCCGACGAAAAAGACTGCCCAGCGCTAAATGCGTATCAACTATGTCCAGCTGCCCTTGACGCGTGATCTTATGAAGCCCAGTCCCCTTCCGTTCCGCAATCTGCAAGAAGATCTCAATGGCTTTGTCAGGCTCTTCGTTAAGTAGATAATTAAGGCCTTTCAAATAACCCTGTGACAGCCTGCTTTCCTGAGTAGATCTTTTCTTAAGCTGCCAACGAGCAAGCGCCCAGCCAAGGGCCAGTGCCACCGTGAATAAGCCAGTCAATAAGAGTGCGTCTAACATGATGGCTGGTTAGCGGGGCCGCCTAACGAAAAGCCGACCCAACCGGGCCACTGCTTGGATAAACCAAGCCACTAGGATGCCTGCAAAAAAACTGGCGCTGACCAAAGCACCGACGGGGAGAGAAACACTGAAAAACAGAAGGTTGAGCTCAACATGCGCTGGATTTAGTACACCCACCACAAGCCCTGTGAGGATAGCTACCAGCACACCGACCAGCAGCAACCAGCGAAACACAGCTTAGCCCTTAAGGTTCGCGCGGCAGGCCAAAGTCAAAGGGTTACTTCTTGAGTACATCAACCCGTTCCCGCAATGCCTTGCCTGGCTTAAAGTGGGGCACATACTTTCCAGGAAGCGCCACCGGCTCCCCCGTCTTGGGGTTTCTGCCAAGACGAGGAGGACGATGATGGAGCGCGAAGCTACCAAACCCGCGGATCTCGATTCGGTCTCCTGCAGCCAAGGCCGACCCAAGCTGATCGATGATGGCCTTAACTGCCAGCTCCACATCAGCCAAACTCAGATGGGTCTGCTGTGCGGATAACTTCTCGATCAGCTCGGATCTGGTCATGATGCTGCCTTAGGAATCCTTGTCCAACTGCTCTTTAAGGAGATCACCCAAGGAAGTCCCGGTGCCCGATGAGCGCGACTGATACTGATCAATCACACCGGCCAGCTCATCTTCGTCTTTGGCACGTACGGACAAGGCCAATTGGCGTGTCTTTCTGTCCAAAGAAACGAACTTCGCCTCGATTTCATCACCGACTGAGACCACTTTGCTCGCATCGTCAACACGGTCTTGAGACAAATCACTGGCTTTGATGTAGCCTTGAACGCCTTCGGCGATATTGATCACAGCGCCCTTGGCATCCACGGACTCCACGGTGCCTTTGATCAAGGACCCTTTCGGATGCTCGGCCATAAAGGATGCAAATGGGTCTTGATCCATTTGTTTGATGCCCAAAGAAATGCGCTCTCTTTCGGGGTCCACCGCCAAGACGACCGCTTCTAACTCATCGCCTTTCTTGTAATCACGGACAACGTCTTCGCCCGTATCCATCCAAGAGACATCTGAGAGGTGGATCAAGCCATCAATGCCACCCTCAAGGCCGATGAAGATACCAAAGTCGGTGATCGACTTAATCGCACCTGACACTTTGTCGCCCTTGTTGTAGGTTGCAGCAAAAGCTTCCCAAGGATTGGGCTGACATTGTTTCATGCCCAATGAGATACGACGACGCTCCTCATCCACATCAAGGACCATCACCTCAACCTCTTGGCCCACATGGACCACTTTGGCTGGGTTGACGTTCTTGTTGGTCCAATCCATTTCAGAGACGTGGACCAGACCTTCCACACCATCTTCAATCTCAACAAAGCAACCGTAATCGGTGATGTTGGTCACCTTACCGAACAAACGCGCGGTGGGTGGATAGCGACGGTCAATATCGCTCCATGGATCTTCGCCCAACTGCTTCAGGCCCAAAGAAACCCGCATGCGGTCACGATCGAATCTCAGCACGCGCACTTCCAACTCTTTACCCACTTCTACGATTTCTGATGGGTGGCGCACTCTCTTCCACGCCATGTCGGTGATGTGTAACAGACCATCGATGCCGCCCAAATCCAAAAAGGCACCATAATCCGTGAGGTTTTTGACCACACCTTTGATCACTGCACCTTCGGTGAGGCGATCAATCAAATCATCCCGCTCCGAGGCATATTCATGTTCAACGACCGCGCGTCGGCTCACCACAAGGTTATTGCGACGACGATCAAGTTTAATAATCTTGAACTCGAGATCTTTCCCCTCGAGATAGCCAGGGTCTCTAACCGGTCTGACATCCACCAGGGAGCCTGGCAAGAATGCACGGATGGTATCGATGCTGACGGTGAATCCACCTTTGACTTTACCAGAAATGTGGCCAATGACCGTCTGGCCGGCCTCATGAGCGACTTCAAGCTCTGTCCATACGCGCGAACGTTTGGCTTTCTCTCTAGATAGACGCGTCTCACCGAATCCATCTTCAATGGCATCCAAGGCCACTTCCACTTCATCGCCTACGCTGACCTCGATGGTTCCGTCCCGCGACTCAAACTGAGAAATGGGAACAACACCTTCAGACTTAAGGCCTGCATTGATCACCACTGCATCGTCTCGGATCTCAACAACACGACCCATCACGATGGCGCCAGGACGCAATTCGCGCTCGACTAAGCTCTGTTCAAATAACTCTGCAAAAGATTCACTCATGTGACTTATGTATTCCTGATTGGCCAGACTCGCATGCCCTACTCAACCGAGAAAAGCTCGGCTGGCCGTGGTCATCTGCAAAACCTGGCGGTTTCGCTCGTTTAACATCCTGGATGGAGAGGCTCTATTCGAAGAGACCAAACACCACCAGGCGCCTAAGTGTTATTCCTCACCTCCGCACACCGATCTTCAACAAAGGCCATCACCGATGCAATCACAGCATCAAGCGACATGTCTGTTGAGTCAATGACTTTGGCATCCGAAGCGGGAACCGTGGGCGAGACCGCTCGGTCTCGATCACGCTGGTCACGCTCGGTGATATCACTGAATAACCGGTCAAATATAACATGCTCCCCCTTTTCTTTCAACTGCTTATAGCGCCTTTGAGCCCGTTCCTGAGGGCTGGCTGTCAAGAATATCTTGGCGACCGCATCAGGAAATACCACGGTCCCCATATCCCGGCCATCGGCGATCAAACCAGGCATCTGCCTGAAATCATGCTGCAGCGCCAACAATGCGTGGCGCACCGCCGGTATGGCGGCCACTTTCGAGGCCATTTGGCTGGTGGCTTCTGACCGAAGCTCATCTTCGACCTGCTGGCCATCGATATAGACACATACGCCCTCAGCACTCGGCTCAAAGCGCAAATCCACAGACTGACACAATGAGACCAGGGCCTTTTCATCCTCAGGATCCACGTGGCGATGTTGAGCCACCCACCCAATGGCTCGATAGACCGCTCCAGAATCCAGAAGATGCCAGCCCAACGTCTTTGCCAGCGCGGCGCTCACCGCGCCCTTACCCACGCCCGAGGGGCCGTCTACTGTAATCACAGGCACACTTGTGCGAGCATCGCTCATCCCAACCACTCCAAGCGACCACCCAGTCGATTGAGGTCATCCACAAAGCTCGGGTAGCTCGTCTGCATCCAATGCGCGTCTTTTATGACGATGGGAGACTGTGCCACCAAACCCAGTACCGCAAAGGTCATGGCAATGCGGTGATCGCCCGCACACTCCACAGTACCGCCTTGCAACTGTCCACCCACCACTGTGGCCCCATCGGGCCTCTCTTCCACTTCAACCCCCAAGGCCTTGAGCTGCGAGCACATCATGGCCAATCGATCTGACTCTTTGACCCTAAGTTCAGCAGCCCCACGGATTGTGGTGCTGCCTTGAGCGAGTGCTGCCATACCCATCACCATGGGAAATTCATCAATCGCCAACGGCACCCAGTCAGGATCGATATCGATGCCCATCAGCGCCGATGCACGCACCTTTATCACACCTATGGGCTCACCCACTTTTGATGAGTCTCTGTCCACCTCCAGCTGACCTTGCATGGCACGAATGATTCTTAAAATGCCGTCCCGTGTTGGGTTCAAGCCCACATGATGCAAGGTCACTTCAGAGCCTGGCACCAGCAATCCCGCCGCCAACATGAAAGCAGCCGAGCTGATGTCGCCCGGCACGTGATGAATCCCTGATTTAACCGACTGAGGCCCGTTGAGCACGACCTCAGTGTCACTGACTCTTTCGAGCTCCACACCACAGGCCTCGAACAAACGTTCTGTGTGATCCCGACTGGCCGTTGGCTCTTTTATTCTGGTCTGGCCGTGTGCATTGAGCCCTGCCAATAGCAATGCAGACTTAACCTGAGCACTGGCAATGTTGAGATCATGCCTGGCGCCATGCAAAGTACTGGGTCGCACAAACAAAGGGGCATGACCGTCGGTGGCCTTCACATCTGCCCCATGGGTCTTCAATGGCTCAATGATGCGCCTCATGGGTCTGCGACTCAGCGAGGCATCTCCAATCAACTCGATATCGACCACGGGCGGCGTTAACACCTCACCCAGACCAGCCAAAAGGCCAGCGCTCAGACGGATCCCTGTGCCTGAGTTACCAAAGTCCAAGGGCACCTCTGGCGCGCGCAGGTGACCGCCCTGAATGACCAACGAGTAACCGTGCTCTGTTGGCGTCCACTCAATGTCGGCACCCATCGCTTCCATGGCCTTCGCGGTGGCCAAGGTGTCGTGACTGTCCAGAAAACCATGAACCACGCTTCTTCCTTTGGCCATCGCGCACAGCAAAGCCAGACGATGAGAGATGGACTTATCGCCTGGTGGGCGGTACGAACCAGTCAAAGGCCCATCAATGGGAGAGGACTTCAAATCCATAACACGACCGTCCCCACCATCAACCCCGCCCCGTGATGGCTTGGCCCATGGCTTGCAACAAACGCGCATTTTGATCATGCGTGCCAATGGTGATCCGAAGCGACTCTGGCAGGCCATAGTTCGCAACAGGCCGAACGATCACGCCCAGGGCCAACAATGATTGATTGAGTTGACTGACATCGTGCCCAAAGTGTGCCAAAACAAAGTTGGCCGCCGAGGGCGTTGTCGAGATACCCAACGCGCCCAACCCTTCAACCAACTGGCTCATGCCTTCGGCATTGACTTGCCGGCTCTTCTCGATAAAGGCCACATCATCCAATGCGGCTGTGGCCGCAGCCAACCCCAAAGAACTCACATTGAAAGGTGGCCTGGCGCGGTTCAATAGATCCGCAATCCCTGGGTTGCTCACGGCATACCCAACGCGCAAAGCCGCCAAGCCATAGGCTTTCGAAAAGGTCCTGGTCACAACCAAATTTGGGAAGGTCTCGACCCACTCGGTGGCGTCGCCCAAAACATCGCCTTGCCCATACTCGGTATAGGCCTCGTCCACCACACAAATGACATGCGGTGGCAAAGAGGCAATGAAGTCCTTAAGTCGATCCTTGCCCAGCCATGTGCCTGTTGGGTTATTCGGGTTGGCCACAAAGACCAATCTGGTTTGCTCAGACACGGCCTCAAACATGGCCCTTAAATCATGGCCCAGTGCCATCGGGTGGCCTTGGGGCAAGGCGGGTACTTCCTTGTGGGAAGCCCCCATCAATTGCGTCACGATCGGATAAACCGCAAACGCGTATTGAGAGTACAGCGCCTCAACCGATGGATTGAGAAAGACCTGTGCCAACAAGACCAGAATGTCATTGGACCCATTGCCCAAGGTGATGCTTTCCATGGGCAGGCCATGTTTTTTTGAGATCGCCTGCTTTAGGTAGAACCCGTTGGCATCCGGATACAAATGTAAGTTAGGCAGCGCTTTTTCAATGGCAGCCAATGCTTTGGGGCTCGCGCCTAAGGGGTTTTCATTGGAAGCCAGCTTGATGGAGTCACGGATTCCAAGCTCTCGCTCAAGCTCTTCGATGGGCTTGCCTGGGGTGTAGGGGATGAGCTCACAGACGCCCGGATTGGCCAGATGGCTAAAATCTCGGCTCATCATGTCCCAAGCGCTCCCTCGATCGCCCGAGGATAGGTGCCCAACACTTTAACCATACGCGCCTCTGAACCCAGCTCTTCGATGGCCGCATGGATGGGTCCCTCGTCGATATGGCCATCTAGATCAATGAAGAAAACATAATCCCAACGCCCTTGCCTAGAAGGCCGAGATTCGATGCGCGTCATGTTGACGCCATGGCGAGACAGCGGCTCGATCATCTTGAACAAAGCACCTGGTCCGTCGCTTCCCGCCACCAAAATGGTGGTCTTATCATCGCCTGAAGGTGGCAACAGGGCCCGACCCAACACCAAAAAACGGGTGGTGTTATCAACATGGTCCTCAATGTTGCCAAACAAAACTGGCAGTCCATACACCTCAGAGGCATGACGCGAGGCAATGGCCGCAGCATCGCTCATTTGTCTGACCCGTCTGGCGGCTTCAGCGTTCGACGAGACCGCAATTAACTCAGCCTCAGGCAAGTGGGCTGCCAGCCAGTGCTTACATTGCGCCAAAGACTGTTGATGGGCATAGACCCGTTGAATTGATTCAAGGCTTTTTGCGCGTGTGAGTAAATGCTGATGAATCCTAAGCTCCACTTCTGCTGCAATCTTGATGTCTGAGTGGAGAAACATATCCAGCGTGTGTGACACAATGCCTTGGGTGGAGTTTTCGACGGGCACCACACCAAAATCGGCCTCCCCCGCCTGCACCTGCAAAAAAACTTCTTCAATGGAGGGTTGCGCGATCGGGTTGACCGAATGGCCAAACTGGCGGTAGACCGCTTGCTGCGTAAACGTCCCCTCAGGCCCCAAATAGGCAATGCGCAAAGGCTCTTGCTGTGCCAAGCAGGCGGACATGATCTCGCGAAACACCCGAAGCATGACCGCATCGGACAAACCAGCGTCGAGCCCTTGATTCCGCTCAACCACTTTTCTTAATACTTGAGCCTCACGGTCTGGTCGATAGTAGTCGCTGGCATCAGTCAAATCCCCCTTGATTCGTCGGACGTCCATGGCCAAAGCCGCACGGCGATTGATCAAAGCCTGGACCTGGGCATCGACATCATCGATGGCCTGCCGGATTTTGTCTAGTTCATCATCAGCCATGGGAACGCTCAAACTCTTTCATAAAACCCACCAATGCGATCACCGCATCCTCATCAATCGCATTATAGAGGCTCGCACGCAACCCGCCTACCACCCGATGACCCTTGAGTCCGAGCAAGCCAACTGACTGGGCTTCCTGAACAAAATAAGGCTCCAGCTCACGATCATGGATCCAGAATGGCACATTCATCACGGAACGATCCGATGAAGCCACTGAATTGATGTAAAACCCACTTTGATCGATGCACTCATACAATGCCTGAGCTTTTCTTTGATTCCGAGCCGCCACCACTTCAAGGCCGCCCTCACGTTCAATCCACCGAAGCACCTCTAAGGCCACCCACCAAGCAAAAGTGGTGGGCGTATTGAACATTGAATCGGAGTCCAGCCACACCTGATAGTCAAAATAAGCAGGCAGATGAGGATGCTGGCCTGCCCTCATGTCTTTGAGCCAATGCTTCGATAATCCCACCACCGTGAGCCCGCTGACACCTAGGTTTTTTTGAGCTCCTGCATAAAAGCCTGACAATGCTTTAAATGCATAGGGTCTCGACAAAAACTCTGATGACAAATCGGCAACGATGGGAAGATCAGCATCATCTACGGTGGGAGGCGTTTGAAACTGCACCCCGTGAATGGTCTCGTTGCCGGTGTAGTGCAAATAAGCCCACTGTGTGTCTACTGATTCCAGAGCAGGAACATGGAGATAACCCGATGCTTTGCTTGAAGCAGCCACCACAGCGCTCCCAATGCGTTTGGCTTCTGCCAATGCCTTCTCTCCCCAATGACCTGAGAGAATGAAAGCGGTTGTTTTGTGATGAGCAAAATTGAGCGGGAATTGTGCAAACTGTTGGTTGGCCCCACCTTGGAGCAAAAGAATCTCATGGCTGTCTGCCACATCCAAGAGTGATTTCAAGCGCGCCACCAACTCCTCGGCCAGCGCTAAGAAAACAGGGCCTCTGTGCGATATCTCAACAAGAGATGGCTCGGGACCTTGGGCCGAAGATAGGCCCTCAGCAATGATTTGTCTGACGCTTGGGGGCAGCGCAGCAGGACCTGCGCTGAAATTTGCGATCACTTCAGCCATTCACAGCCAGGCTGGTGTGCCCACCCATATAGGGCTGCAAAACTTTTGGGATGCGAACTGAGCCATCTCGATTTTGGTAATTCTCCAACACAGCGACCAATGTCCGACCCACTGCCAAGCCAGAGCCGTTGATGGTATGAACAAGCTCTGGCTTGTTGGTCTCTGGATTCCGCCACCGGGCCTTCATGCGGCGGGCTTGGAAGTCGCCAAAGTGAGAGCAACTTGAAATTTCTCGGTAGGTCTGTTGCGACGGCAACCACACCTCAAGATCATAGGTTCTTTGTGCAGAAAACCCCAGATCACCCGTGCATAAGGCCATCACGCGGTAGGGCAATTCCAGAGCTTGCAAAATGGCTTCTGCATGCGAGGTCAGCGCCTCAAAGGCCTCGTCAGCCTGATCGGGCCGGGCAATCTGGACCAGTTCGACCTTGTCGAACTGATGCTGACGGATCATGCCGCGCGTGTCTTTTCCATAGGCTCCTGCCTCTGAGCGAAAACAGGGCGTATGCGAGACCCACTTCATTGGCAGCTCACCGGCATCCAAGATCTGATCAGCCACCAAATTCGTTAAAGGCACCTCTGCCGTCGGTATCAAATACCGCTGATGCTCGCCCCCAACTTCGAAAGCCTCATCAGCAAACTTGGGCAACTGGCCCGTCCCTTGCATCGCAGGCGCCAGAACCATATAGGGCACTTGCGCCTCTTGATAGCCGTGGTGTTCTGTGTGCTGATCGAGCATGAATTGACTCAAGGCCCGGTGGAGCCGTGCCAAGGGCCCTTTTAGTACCACGAAGCGAGCGCCTGACATGCGTGCCGCTGATTCAAAATCCATGCCGCCCAGAATGGCTCCGATGTCCACATGGTCTCTGGGCTCAAAGTCCAAAGGCGTTGGCTCACCGATCTGACGGATCACCACATTATCATTTTCATCACGCCCCACAGGCACATCGGGATGGACCAGATTAGGCGTGGTCAATAGCAACGATTCCAGCTCGGCTTGTAAGGCCTCAAGTGCGTGTGCCTTATCTTTTAAAGCAGCCCCCAGTTTTGTGCTTTGAGCCATCAACTGATCCACTGGCTCGCCTCGGGCTTTGGCTTGACCAATGGCTTTGGCTTGCTGATTTCTCTCTGACTGCAGGGCTTCGGTCTCTACTTGCAGAGTCTTACGGCGCTGCTCAATCGAGGCATAACTTTCCAAGTCGAAGTGATGGCCTCGCTTGGCAAGATTACTGGCGACCTCTTGGGCATGCTGTCTGAGATGGTGCGGATCAAGCATCGATCACTGATCTCCGAAGGGATGTTGAAAAATAATATTGGCGGACCGCTCTGGGCCTGTGGACAAAATATCGATGGGCACGCCGATGAGCTCTTCGATGCGATCCAAATACGCTCTGGCTTGTGGTGGCAGATCACTGACTTCCGTTATGCCTTGCGTACTGCCATCCCAGCCTGTGTGGCTCTCATAAACGGGGACCAAGCGCTCCCAGTCTTCGGCACCGACTGGAAACTCACTGACACCCTCGTATTGCGTGCAGATCTTGACTTCCTTGAACCCATCCAGCACATCGAGCTTGGTCAAGCAAAGCCCTGTGATGCCATTGGTCCTGACCATGCGTTTTAAGGAGACCGCATCGAGCCAGCCACAGCGCCTTGGACGCCCCGTTGTGGAACCAAACTCATTGCCGCGATTGGCAATGGACGCGCCGACATCATCAAATAATTCGGTGGGGAATGGCCCACCCCCGACTCGGGTTGAGTAGGCTTTCGTGATGCCCAAAACATAGTCGATGTCCCCAGGCGCCATACCGGCTCCTGTCATGACGCCGCCAATGGTGGTATTTGATGAGGTCACATAGGGGTAAGTGCCGTGATCGATGTCCAGCAAGCTTCCCTGAGCACCCTCATACAGAATCTTGGCCCCTTGATCTCTTAGGTGATGCAAATGACCCGTGACATCCATCAACATGGGCGAGAGGACATCACCATAGTGACTGGCTTCATCAGCTACTTCCGTGACATTAAGCGCAGACTGGCCGAAGTAATTTACGAGCAAGAAGTTGTAGTAATCGAGCAATGGTTCAAGCTTATCCATCAGCCGCTTATCGTCGTTTAAGTCAGCCAAGCGAAGCCCATGACGAACAATCTTGTCCTCATAAGCAGGACCGATGCCTCTGCCCGTGGTGCCAATGGCGCGTTTGCCCCGCTTGATTTCTCTGGCGGCATCCAATGCCTCGTGGTAAGGCAAGATCACAGGACAGGCAGGAGAGATGCCCAGCCTGCTTTTAACTGAGACCCCGTTTTGCTCTAAGCCATCAATTTCTTTGAGTAAAGATTTTGGAGAGACAACCACGCCGTTGCCCACCAAGCACTTGGCCCGAGGCGTTAATACGCCAGACGGGATGACGTGAAGGACTGTTTTCTTTCCATCGATCACCAACGTGTGTCCGGCGTTGTGCCCCCCTTGGAAGCGAACCACCGCCTCTACATCATGCGCCAGCAAATCGACAATCTTGCCCTTACCCTCGTCTCCCCATTGGGTCCCGAGAATCACTACAGATCTGGCCATGGCCTGAGCCCTTTATTCGACGTGTTATTGCGCAGGCCTAGCCTGGTCAAAATACCGAAAGAAATCTGATCTTGTATCCATCAGCATGACATCGTTTTGGGTGCCGAACGCGGTGTCATAGGCTTGAAGGCTTCGCCAAAACGAGAAGAACTCTTGGTCTTTGTTGTAGGCGGCAGCATAAATCTCAATCGCCTGAGCATCGCCCTCACCACGAATGCGCGCAGCATCTCGCTCTGCATCCGCCAACAAGACACGCACCTGCCTGTCGGCATCGGCACGGATGCGCTCGGAGCGCTCACGACCCAAGGAGCGAAGTTCGTTGGCAAACTCAGTCCGCTGTGTTTCCATCCGATCAAAGACTGAGTTCAGCACCTCGTCGGTCAACTCAATCTTTTTAATACGAACATCAATCACATCAATCCCAAAATCTTCAAAGCGAAGATCCGCTCGGACCTGAAGCTGGTCCATCATTTCCCGACGCTGCTCTGAGACCACTTCGCTGAGTGTTCGTCTGGCAAATTCATCCCGCAAATCGTTTCTGATCAGCTGGGCCAATCTAGAGCGCGTGAACATCATGTCGCCTTGGGTGGAGATGTAATAAGCCGCTGGATCAAAGATCCGCCATTTGACGTAATAGTCAACCTCGACGAACTTCTGCTCTGCCGTGTTCATCTGCTCAGGCTGCATATCAAGCGTGATCAATCGGTTGTCGAACTTCCGTACGTTGTTGACAAAAGGCATCTTGAAATGAAGCCCGGGCTCATAGTCTGTTTTGATGATCTCACCGAGCCTGAACTTGATGGCAAACTCTGTCTCTTTGACCACAAATAAACTGTTGAGTCCGACAAACAAAGCCGCAACAATAACAATGGGTAAAATGATCCGCATGATTAACGTCCCTCTCGGCCAGTTCTAGCACGTAGATCCGTGCTGTTGTTTCTACTCTGCTGCTCGCTTGGCGCCATTAATGGCGGTGGCGGCATGCGATTAACCGAGCCTGCGTCAGCACCCATCATCCGATCCAACGGAAGATAAAACATGTTGTTCTGGCTGGATGTATCCAACAGGATCTTCGCAGAGCGCCCGTAGACATTTTCCAATGTCTCTAGGTAAAGGCGCTCGCGGGTCACTTCTGGTGCTCTGGCATATTCAGCATAAATCGCGCTGAAGCGGTCTGCTTCACCTGAGGCTTTGGCGATGATGGATTCTCGATAACCTTGAGCCTCCTCCAAAACACGAGCCGCTTGACCCCGTGCCTCAGGAACCACCTGATTGGCATAGGCCTGCGCCTCATTGGCGAAACGGATTTGGTCTTCTCTTGCACGAACCACATCATCAAATGCCGCACGGACCTGACTGGGAGGGCGAACTTCTTGCAAGTTAAACGAGGTGATTTCAATGCCTGGGTCATAGCGCGTCAAGACTTCTTCTAACAGCACTTGTGTATCCAAGGCGATCTGGCCTCGACCAATCTCTAGGATGTAGTCCATGTTATTGGTCCCGACCACTTCGCGCATGGCACTGTCGGCTGCTTGAGCCAGAGACTCCTCTGGGACAGCCACATTAAAGAGGAACTTTTCTGGCTCATTGATGCGGTACTGCACGGCAAACGCCAAGTCGATGAGGTTCTCATCTCCAGTGAGCATGCGTGAAGAACTCTCAATCGAGCGCACACGAGACACGTTGACCGTTGTCACTTCCTCGATCGGGCGTGGCAAGGTAAGATTCAAACCGGGACTCAGCGTCCTGGTGTATTCCCCAAAACGAAGCACCACCCCGCGCTCCGATTCATCGATGATATGAATCGAATTCCACAACACCCAGCCAGCCAGAATGATCGCGACCACTGTAAAGATACCGGCATTGGAAGGCGCACCACTGGAGCCACCCCCGCTGCTGTCTTTGCCGTCGTTGCCGCCACCCATGATCTTTTTCAGGCGACGCTGCACATTGGCAAACACCTCATCAAGATCTGGCGGCTGATTACCGCTCCCACCCTTCCACGGATCTTTATCACCCCCGCTTGAGCGACCAGGTTCATTCCAAGGCATGCATCTCTCCGATAGTAAAATCAATCAAAGTATCAAAAATACGACCTAGTTTAACAGGAGTTGCCTCGCCATTTCGCCGTCTACACCCCCCAAACGGCTCAATAACTGTGCATCCCGACGGTCTAGATCCACCGATAAATTGCTGGTGCCATCCGGTTCAAACGATTCTGAGCGCACGGCCCCCAGATCAAAAAGCTTGGCCCTCAGGCGCTGTCCCGAGGCCGGCAGAGAAATATCTTTATGGATGCGCCCATGACTCAAGCGCTCCTTGATGGCACCGAGCACATCCTCTATGCCTTCGCCTGTGAGCGCTGAAACATAGACGCGATCGGGCAGGCCCTGAGCATCTCGCTCTATCCCGGCGTCATGGCCGGTTTCATCGATCTTATTCATCACAAACAAGGTGGGCACCTTGGCGGCCCCAATGTCGGCCAAGACCTCTTCTACCACTGCTTGGTAGGTCAGTCGGTCAGGGTCGGCGGAATCAATCACATGCAACACCAAATCCGCTTGGGCTGTTTCTTCTAAGGTGGAGCGGAAAGCAGCGATCAACTCATGGGGCAGATCTCGAATGAATCCAACGGTATCTGTTAGGAGGATATCTGACCCTTGGCCACTTTTCTCACCGCCCTCTTGGATGCGGCGAACGGTGGGATCTAGGGTGGCAAACAGTTGGTCTTTTGCGACCACCGAAGAATCGGTCAGGCGATTAAACAGCGTCGATTTTCCAGCGTTGGTATAACCGACCAGGGCCACAACGGGCACTTCAGATCGATCGCGCGCCCGCCGCCCCTCACTTCTTCTTCGCTCAACCCGGGCCAGCCGCTGAGTCAGCTGCTTGATGCGCTGAGCCACCAAGCGGCGGTCTGTCTCCAACTGCGTCTCACCCGGGCCACGCATCCCGATGCCGCCGCGTTGGCGCTCTAAGTGGGTCCAGCCTCGGATGAGTCGCGTGGATAAGTGCCTAAGCTGGGCCAACTCAACTTGCAACTTGCCCTCATGAGATCTGGCCCGTTGCGCAAAAATATCGAGGATCAAGGTCGTCCGGTCGAGAACGGGGCAATCCAGTACGCGAGAGAGGTTTCGCTCTTGGATGGGGCTTAACCTGCCATTGACCAGCAAAAGCCCGGCCTCGCGCTCGGCCATGTGATCTTTGATTTCATCGACTTTCCCAGACCCAACCAAGGTGGCAGGGTCTGCGCGGTGGCGGCGGGCTTGAATCTCTCCTACCACCTCAAGGCCCGCGGATTCCGCCAGACATCTAAACTCCAACCGAGCCTCAGGGGTGATCTCCTCACCCAACTCGGGGTGCAATAAGACGCATCGCTGGGTCAGCGCACGCTGGACCTCTTGCTCGGTGGTCTTAAAGATCAGTCATTCTCCAAAGCGCCAGCATCGCCGTAGTCCACATTCCGAGCCGGCACGATGGTAGAGACGGCATGCTTGTAGATCATTTGGCTTACTGAATTCTTGAGCAAAATCACGAAATTATCGAATGACTCAATGTGCCCCTGAAGCTTAATGCCGCTGACCAAGTAAATAGATACTGGAACTTTTTCACGCCTGAGCGCATTTAAAAACGGATCTTGTAGCGACTGACCCTTAGACATGCGGTTTGATCTCCTCCAATTTAGTCATCACTTATCTGAAAAACCCCAATGCCAGCTCATTGGCCGTCTAATCGACCGACGAGTGCTTGGCCATATAGCGCACCACTTGCTTACTCGCCATTTCAATCAAATGGCTAGATTCAGAATCATACCAGAGCGCTTGCGATAATTTACGCAATGCCGTCAGCTGGCGCTTGGCCAGTTGCCGGGTGGCAGCCACTATGTCATCGTGCAAGCCCGCTCGGTTTTGACCACCTTGCTCCAAGTAGGCCCAAACCTGCCGATACCCCACGCTTCTCATAGACGCGTGATCTGCTGTTAAGTTCGGTCGCGCCATCAAAGCCGCCACCTCGTCCATGAACCCTGCGCTCAACATGTGATCAAGGCGCCGAGCAATGCGTTGATGAAGAAGCGATCGGTCTTTCGGTGTGACCACCAGCCTTAAGCTTGGATGCAAGGGCACCCGATTGTTGCTCATCAATGCACTGGGCTTTTGTTGGGTCAGCGTGAAGATCTCCAAAGCCCGCTGAATGCGTTGGCGATCCGAGGGTCGAATGGTGGCCGCCAAGCTTGAATCTATGGCCATCAACTCGGCATACAAAGCCGCCCATCCCTCTTGTTCAGCTCGGGCCAAGATGGCTTGCCTGACATCGGCATCGGCGCTTGGCAGCTCATCCAGACCATACAAAATGGCCCGCAAATAAAGCGCGGTGCCACCGACCAATACCGGCCAACGGTTTTGGTCATGGGCATCCTCTATCGCTTGGCGAGCATCCTCGACAAATTCAGCGACCGAGTAGGTCTCCTCTGGATCTCGGATATCGATCAATGCATGGGGGTAAGTGGCGAGAAATTCGACATCAGGTTTGGCGCTGCCAATGTTCAAGCCTCGATACACTTGTGCTGAATCCACATTGATCAAAGCCACGGGATGACGTTCAGCCATTGCCATGGCCAAAGCGGTCTTGCCAGCGGCCGTTGGGCCCGAAATGATGATGATGGGTTTCATTGACCGCGCAAGAACAGACGGTCTAACGTATTCATATCCAACTGCACCCAAGTGGGTCGACCATGGTTGCATTGATCCGAGCGCGCTGAGGCTTCCATCGCGCGCAGCAGACCATTCATCTCAGCCAAGGTGAGTGATCGGTTCGCCCGCACCGAGCCATAGCAGGCCATGGTGGCCAAAAGATGGTCAATGGCGCCCTCGATCACTTGGCTTTGCCCCACCTCATCGAGTTCCTCAAGCACCTTGGCCACCAAATCGGTTGCCTGATTCTGAGACAACAAACTGGGGATGGCACGAATCAAAAGACTGCTTGGCCCTGCAGGACTGAGCTCCAAGCCCAAGCGCGCCAAAGCCTCGTCATGCTGCTCTAATAGCCCCAACTGCGAGGCCTTGACCGACAACTGCGTGGGCACCAGCAAGCGTTGTGCTTGGACGCGACTCTTTTGCCAATCTGTTTTTAGTTGCTCATACACCACCCGTTCATGTGCTGCATGCATATCCACCAACACCAAACCGTGTGCATTCTCAGCGACGATGAACACCCCATGGATTTGTGCTCTGGCATAGCCCAAGGGCGGAATCTCACCGCCTCCATTGTCATCTGACTCGATTGATGATGCGCTGAGGCTGCTTGAGGGCATAGAACCAGCCATGAGCGTCTCATAGTGTGCGGCCGCTGCTTTGACAGACAGACCCAGCTGTTCATAGGCCGTGGCGCCGAGGGACTGTGTGCGGGCCGATGGAACATTGAATCCACTTGATCCTGCTTGGCTATGGGGCTGACTTGCTGCAGAACCCGGGCGCGTCTCTGCCAAGGCTTGGTGCAAACGCCCAAACAGAAATTGATGGACTTTGCCCGCATCCCTAAACCGAACCTCGGTCTTTTGTGGGTGCACATTCACATCCAAGGCCTCAGGCGCCATGGTCAGATGCAAGACAAACGCTGGGTGACGACCATGAAACAATACATCCCGATAGGCCTGCCGGATCGCGTGGGCCACCAAGCGGTCTCGAACCAATCTACCGTTGATATAGAAAAACTGCTGATCGGCCTGCGGCCGAGAAAATGTGGGCCGAGCCACCCAGCCTGTCAAATGCATGCTTGATTCTTCTTGATCGATGGCGATGGCATGTTCAACAAAGGCCTCGCTACAGACTTGATGCAGGCGTCTGATCACGAGCGCTTCATCGCTCGCGCCCTTGAGCTGTCGAACCAAGCGCTGATTGTGGTAGAGCTCAAACTCAACTTGCATGTGCGCCAGTGCGATCTTTTTAACCACATCATCGATGTGACCGAACTCTGTTTTCTCAGTCCGTAGGAACTTCCGCCTGGCTGGCGTGTTGAAAAACAAATCCGCCACCTCAACGGTGGTGCCATGGCGATGGGCCACTGGGTTAGGTCCCACCAATGCGCCACCGTGGCTGATCAACTCATGCCCACTGTCATCACCAAAGCACCGAGAGGCCAATCTAAATCGACTGACTGAGGCGATCGAAGCCAGCGCTTCGCCCCGAAAACCGAGGCTCGCCACCGCCTCAAGATCGGCCAAAGAATGGATCTTACTGGTGGCATGCGGTGTAATTGCCAACAAGAGCTCGTCTTTCGAAATGCCCAGACCATCGTCTTGGACCTTGATCAGTCCCAGACCACCTTGGTTGATGTGCAACTCGATGCGACGTGCGCCAGCATCTAGGCTGTTTTCAATCAGTTCTTTGACGATGGAGGCGGGTCGATCAACCACCTCGCCTGCTGCGATTTGATTGACCAAATGAGGGTCTAAGGCACGAATGGGCATGCCTAAAGTGTAACCCCAATGGGTGTTTATGAGCCGGCGGGAATGACTAAAACAGCGCCTGGCTTGATGAGATCGCCATTGATGTTATTGCTTGCACGCAAATCATTGATGCTGACACGGTGTTGCTGGGCAATCATGCCGAGCGTATCGCCCCGTTGCACGATGTATTGCTGCTCAGATCGATTCGCGGCATACCAAGTCCCTTGAGGCGCGGTGCGCATAAAATGCCGATGAATGCCTTGCGCCAAGGCTGTGGCCACTTTCTTCCGATGTGCTGACGTGTTGAGGTTTTGTTCATCCTGCGGGTTGGAGATGAACCCCACCTCCACCAACACGCTGGGCACATCGGGCGAGCGAAGCACCATAAAGTTTGCACTCTCGACTTGCTTGCGGTGACGGCGCCCCACTGTGCCGAGTTGATCGAGTAGGTTTTGTGCGGCATGAGCGCTGTATTCCATCGTCGCGCTTTGGGACAGATCCAACAGCACCGAGCTTAAAACATCATCACCTCGGTCAAGTTTCACGCCACCAATCAAGTCAGCCTCGTTCTCAGCCTTGGCCAACATGCGCGCAGCCTCGCTGGATGCACCCCGCTGGGATAAGACATACACAGAGCTTCCTCGTACCCGAAAATCTCTGAACGCATCCGCATGGATCGAGATAAACAAATCAGCCCCCGCTTGACGTGCCCGTTGGTACCGATCTCTTAACGGAATGAAGTAGTCATCGGTGCGAAGCAACACCCCCTGCACTCCTGGCATGGCATCGAGTTGACGTTTGAGCTCTTGGGCGATCTTCAGCACGACTGTTTTTTCGAACGTGCCCGCTGGGCCGATGGCCCCTGGATCTTCTCCACCATGGCCTGCATCAATGGCCACGATCATTGGCCGCTCACCGCTCACCGTCACCTGGGTGGCTTGACGGATGCGCTCTGCTGCCGGCACCACATCGTCTGACACAAGGTCAATGACCAAACGATGGCCATACTTGCCCGCAGGTGGCAACAAGAAGCTGGTGGGTTTGGCTCGGGTTTTAAGATCGAAGACCACACGAAGGTCATCGCCATTGCGGATGCCATGACGAACGGAGGTAATCAGGTCGTTGCGGTCAGGGACCAAACTAAGATCACCGCCCAGGCGGGTGTCTTTTAGATCCACCACCACGCGATCGGGCCCATCGAGCTCAATGATGTTGTACTCAACGGCAGAATCTAGGTCGAAGACCACGCGGGTGCCATCGGGGCCAGACCAGACCCGCAAGTTCTCTACGGCGTCTGCTTGGGCAAGCGAGACCACAGCCCATGCCAGCGCGACCAATGCGATGCGCATCCACCTTAAATTCGTTGGTAATTCAAGCCTTCTTGCAGACACGGAAGGGACCTTTTTGCCAGACGCTTGGGGGCATGATCCCGAAAATTTCAGAAAAAGTCAAGAGATACCGACAGATAGCGCGCTTTTGAAGAACCCACTTTTAGCTTGGGTCGCAAGTTACTGGATTGTCGGGGGGAGGAACGCCCGTGGATCAACGGGGTCGCCGTTTCTCCGGATCTCGAAATGGAGCTGCCACTGGCCTTCGGTGTTTTGGCCGATCTCGGCGATGGGGGCACCCGCCTCTACGCGCATTCCCTCCTCAACCAAACGTTTCCGGTTATAGCCATAGGCAGACAAAAAGGTATCGGAGTGCTTAATGATAATGAGCTCACCATACCCAATCAGCGCTGTTCCGCTGTAAACCACCTCACCGGGTGCTGCCGCCACAATCTGATTGCCCGATTGACCGGTAATGCCGATCCCTTTCCTGGTGGCAGAGGGATCGAAAACCCGATCCAACCGCCCAGCCAAAGGCCAGCGCCAATCCAGCCCCTCAACCCGACGCGTGGCCACTTGGCCAGCACTGGGCGCTGCTTTGATGGTGGGGCCTGGTGTGGCTTCTGAGGGCCTAGGCATCGCCACCACAGCAGGACGCGTGGGTGCCGAAGTCGCAGGCCTCAAAGGCTGGGTCTCAACGGGCGCTGAGTTGACTGGGCTTTGGGTGGTGGTGTTTTCTGCCAAAGCGCGAGGCCCAATCGGTGCCCGCAACCTCAAGCGATCCCCCGTTTGAATCATATACGGCGCCTTGATCTGGTTCCAAGCGGCCACTTCACGCCAATCCAAACCGTAGCGAAAAGCGATGGAATAAAGAGAATCTCCCGATCGAACGGTGTACGTGGCCGGCGCCACAGCAGACGCCTGACCCATCATGCCGCTTCGATGAACCACGGGTGCGGGCGTGCTTGTTGTGGTGCAGCCCGTCAACCAAATCACCGCGACCACCAGCGCAATCATGACCGTGGCCCAGCCGATGCGATCGACCCAGCTTCGCAAGTGCTCAGCCGCCCGCTCGCCTCCCGCATAAATGATGCCTGCCACCATAAAAAACCGCGCACCTCGGCCTATGATGGAACCTAAAATAAATCCAACCCAAGGCATCCCCAGCGCACCGGCGGCGATGGTGATCGCTTTGAAAGGAATCGGTGAAAAACCAGCCAGTATCACGAACCAAATGCCGTAATTTTCAAAAGCACGCACCGCGTGTTCATAACCTGCCCCGTAACCCGCCCGCTCGATGATGGGCAACACCAGCTCCAGCGCCCAGAAGCCCAGGAGATAACCCACCAATCCGCCCGCTACAGAGGTCACGGTCGTGATAAAGGCCAGCCACCAAGCGCGGGCCCGTTGGGCCAGAACCATGGGTGCGAGCATGACATCAGGCGGGATGGGGAAAAAGATCGCCTCAATGAATGACATGCCGGCCAAGTAGCGCTCCGCGTGAGGGTGCTTGGACCATGCCAACACGCGATCATAGATGGGCGTAAACAAAGCAACCACTTAAGCCACTCCCTCAAGCAGCGGCACAAAACTGACCCGACCCAAGGCCTCGCGCTCCAGACGACCATGGGTCTTGGTGACCCGTATCAGTTGCTGATGATCATTCACAGACTCTGGCGCCACCAGCACTCCCCCCTCGCCCAACTGGTCAAACAAAGCATCGGGCACTTGCCCACCGGCCGTCACCACGATGGCATCAAACGGTGCCTGAGAAGGCCACCCACCCAGTCCATCTTGGTGCCGCGCCAAAATGTTGTGCAATCCCAAGCGGTGGAAACGTTGCTTCGCCAACTTAGAAAGCTCCCCAATCCGTTCGGTGGTGAAGACTTGCTTGGCCAACTGGGCCAACACCGCAGCTTGGTAGCCAGACCCTGTCCCGATCTCCAAAACCTTTTCGGGCAATCGATGGGCGCACACGGCAGCCGTCATTAAGGCCACGACATAGGGTTGGGAAATCGTTTGCCCTCGCCCGATGGGCAAGGCGGTGTCTTCATAGGCTCGAGACGACAGCGCCTCATCGACAAAGACATGCCTTGGAACAGCGGCCATGGCCTCGAGGACTGACTCATTATCAATGCCCTGTGCTTTGATTCTTGAGATCAAACGTTGGCGCGTCAAATCCGAGGTCATGCCAACGCCAGTGGCTTTTTGACGGACAGAGGGATTCATCTGGCGTGTTTCAATCTCGGCTCTGATTCAAACGCTCAATCCATTGGCTGACTTGATCCAAAGCCTGATATCGGGTCAAGTCCACATGAATCGGTGTGACCGACACGTAGCCTTGGCGTACGGCATTGAAGTCAGTCCCTGGCCCGTTGTCTTGCTCACCCCCAGGTGGGCCGACCCAGTAAAACTGACGACCCCTTGGGTCTTGGGCAGGAATCACATCCTCAGAACGATGCCGATGCCCGAGACGGGTGGTCTCAAACCCTTGAATCTCCTCCCAGGGCAAGTCTGGCACATTGATGTTCAGAATCGTATCTGCAGGCAAAGGCTCTTTGTTCAATTGGCGCATCAACATGGAGGCGGCACGCGCTGCGGTTTCATAATGGCTTGGGCCCTCTGGACCGTAGACCAATGAGACAGCAATCGCTGGAAGACCGAGGAAGCGCCCCTCCATCGCCGCGGCCACCGTGCCTGAATAGAGCACATCATCACCTAAGTTGGCACCGGCATTGATGCCAGAGATCACCATATCGGGCTCATCTGACAACAGCCCAGTGATTGCAACGTGCACGCAGTCGGTGGGGGTACCGAAAACTTTGTGGCGACCATCTTCAAGTGTTTCCACTCGAATCGGTTGGTCGAGGGTCAGCGAGTTACTGGCGCCTGAGCGATCGCGGTCGGGTGCGACCACCGTCACACGGTCACAGTGCTTTGCAATCTCGTCTGCTAAGGTGCGGATTCCGCGGGCGTAGAGGCCATCGTCATTGGATATCAGAATGTGCATGTCATTATTGCCTGTTGAAAACACACACTATAATGGAAACTGCCTTTTCAATCAGCTGCTCGGGGCCACTTTTGATGTCGATTGATGACGAGGACAAGACGTTGTTTCGATCCGCGGTGGGTCCGGTGGCGCGCATCCAACACGCAAGAGACCGCTCAAGGCCCAAGGCCCCTCCCCCGAAACCTCGACAAAGCGAGCGGGATGAGGCCGCTGTGATGGATGAACTGGCCGATGGCCGGTTCGATTTCAATGCCGTTGAAACGGGTGAGGAGATCACTTACCTGAACGATGGCGTGGATCCTCGCACCATCAAACGTTTGAGAACAGGCCATTGGCGGGTGCAGGCTGACATTGACTTACACGAGATGACGGTCAAAGTCGCCACCACATCGCTTCGTGGCTTCATACAAGAGGCCCGCCAACACGGCCTCACCTGCATCAAAGTCATTCATGGCAAAGGGCTTCGCTCAGGCCCAGAGGGACCCAAACTCAAAAGAATGACCGCCAGTGTACTGGCCAGACACAGCCAGGTGATGGCTTTTGCCTCAGCGCCCATCCACGATGGGGGCACGGGGGCTGTTTATGTCTTATTGCGTCGCCAGTGACCATGATTGATGGTGGCCTGTTGGCTTTCTTTGGCTTGGCTTTGGTGGTGGCCTGGTGGTATTTCTCCATCAAAGCCCGAGAACGGGCCATTGAGTTGGCCAGACGCCACTGCCAGTTAAACGGTTGGCAATTGTTGGATTACACCGTCCAGCTCCAACGCCTTTGGCCAGAACAGACCCAAAAAGGCTGGCGCTTGCGAAGACATTACCGATTTGATTTTAGTTCAGATGGGGCGGACCGATTCAACGGGTCTCTGGTGATGGTGGATGGGACTTCGCCGATCATCCAGACAGACACGCCAATGAGTGGTTGATTGAGGGTCTTGACCTACTTGACTATCCGAAGCGAGGGTTGAGATTTTTTCTGAGACTTTACTTCAGAATTTTTCGATGCATCTTGGTCTGATGAGCCCTCACCTGATTCGGCATCCTCACCAAGCTCTGACTCCTCACCGAACACCATCCCACGCCCATTTTCTCGGGCATACACGCCCTCGATCGCTTGCATGGGAAGATACACAGCCCGCGAAACGCCCCCAAAGCGCGCCACAAAACTCACCCCCTGATCGTCCATCAACATATCCCGCACCGCCGATGGGGACACATTCAACACCACTTTGCCTTCATTGATTGCCTGCTCAGGCACATCAAGATGATCTGCTGTGGCACTGGCCAAAAGATGAGGCGTGCAGTCGGATGCCACAATCCATTCATACATGGCTCTGAGCAGATAAGGCTTGGTGGACTTCATGACCCGAGAAGGCAACAACGCACAAGGCGCTGCTTAACCCATCCGAATGGCACGCTCGACCGAGGTGAGGCTTCGCTGAAACGCATCCAGCTTGAAGATTTTTTCCATGTACTTATTCAAGTTGGGGCACTGACGCACGGTCAGACGAACGTCATAGGCAGGCAAGCGCCACAACAACGGTGCTAACGCGCAGTCAATCAGGGTCAACTCATCATTGAGGAAGAATGGCGCCAATGCAAACAGCTCATCGGATTCGATCAGCGCTTCGCTTAGATGCTGCTGAGCCGCGGCAATCCGTTTTTCGCCCGAGGAGGTCTCAATCACCTTGCCCATGTCAATCATGTCTCGTTGAATCCGATACATGCCAAGACGCAACCGCGATCTCGAGACCGGATCAATGGGCATCAAAGGGGGATGCGGGTAACGCTCGTCTAAGTAATCCGCCACGACCCAGCTGCCGTACAGCACCATGTCGCGATCCACTAAGGTGGGTGTTTCCCCGTAAGGGTTGAGCTCAGCCAGATCAGCACTCGCCGCCCGGTCTTGTTCAACGTGGATGATCTCTACGTTGATGCCCTTGACCGCCAGCACAAATCGAATGCGGTGGCAATCAAGGCAATTTTCCGAAGAATACAGTGCCATCATAATTGGGGCTCTCCGTTCAGCATTGACGTCCTAGGCGACGAGCACGCACAACCTTCCGACAACGCATCCTATTATTTTTTAATGTCTTTCCAGTACTCGTGGTACAGAAGATACGACAAGAAGGTAAATAATGCCAGAAACAGCAATACCCACACTCCCAGCCGCTCCCGCTTCAGCACCGCAGGCTCTGCAATGTACTCCATGAAAGCCACAATGTCACGGACTGCCGCGTCGTAGTCTTGGCTGGACAAGGTGCCAGCACGGTCAAGCTGGAGGCTCGCCACCTTGACCGACAAACTGCCATCTTCGGCCTCAACAGTCTCCATCACGGGCCGCTGGACGCCTTGCAACTCCCACAAAACATGGGGCATGGCGGGGTTCTCTAATACGGTGTTGTTCCAACCGGTCTCTGTGAGGTAATAGCTTCTTAAGAAGGTATAAATCCAGTCTGAACCCCGAGAACGCGCGGTGAGGCTCAAATCAGGGGGCGACTTACCAAACCAATCGGCCGAGGCCTCATAAGGCATTGAAGAGAGCATGTAGTCGCTGACTTCCAAGCCAGCCGGCACCAAGAACTGCTCAATTTCTTCGGCTGTCAAGTCCAGGTCTTCTTCCATGCGCTTGAAACGCATGTACTTGGCAGAGTGACACGCCATGCAGTAGTTGCTAAATAAAGCAGCACCGCGCTGAACCGAGGCCAAATCAAAAACATTGGCACCAGATGGGTCCAGATTGCCTTTGCTGGCTGCATTGACCGAGGCAGCACCCATAAAAAGCGCCGCCCCCACCATGGCCCATTTCAACGCCGTAAGACCTTTAATGTTATTCATCACTGTACTCATGCTGCTGACACCCGCTCTGGCACTGGCTTGGTGCCCTCAAACTTGGTCCAAATCGGCATCAAAATAAAGAAAGCGAAATACACAAAGGTCCAAAGTCTGAGCTCAAACGTACTCGAGTCTTGGGACAAGCCCAACATGCCCAAGCGAATGAAGGCCACACAGAAGATCGCCAGCGCCACTTTGGATGGCCAACTGCGATAACGAAGCGACTTAACAGGTGAGCGATCCAGCCAAGGCACGATGTAAAGAATCAACACCGACACGCCCATCAAGATGACACCCATCAACTTATCAGGCACCGCCTGCAAGATCGCGTAGAACGGCGTGAAGTACCAGACCGGTGGAATGTGGTCTGGAGTCACCAGAGGGTTGGCCTGCACAAAGTTATCGGGTTTTAAGAACTTGCCCCCAAACTCAGGCGCAAAGAAAACGATAAAGGCGGCGATGAACAAGAAAAACGCGGCCCCAAAAATATCCTTAATCGTGTAGTAAGGATGGAAAGGAATGCCATCCAGAGGCCGGCCTTGGGCATCTTTTTGCTTTTTGATGTCCACCCCTTCTGGGTTGTTAGACCCGACTTCATGCAAGGCTGCCAAATGCAACACCACCAGGCCCACGAGTACCAGAGGCAGCGCCACCACATGAAGGGCAAAGAAACGGTTCAAGGTCGCATCGGCCACAAAATAATCACCGCGGATCCATTCCACCAGCGCCTCGCCCACATAAGGCACAGCACCGAACAAGGAGATGATCACCTGAGCTCCCCAGTAAGACATCTGACCCCATGGCAAGACGTAGCCCATGAAAGACTCTGCCATGAGCACAAGATAAATGGTGACTCCTAAAATCCAGACGATCTCTCTGGGCTTTTGGTAGGAGCCATACATCAGCGCTCTGAACATGTGCAAATACACCACCACAAAGAACAAGGAGGCACCGGTGGAGTGCATGTAGCGAATCAGCCAACCCCACTCGACGTCGCGCATGATGTATTCGACTGAGGCAAAAGCCGTCTCAGCGCCTGGCTTGTAATGCATGGTCAAGAAAATGCCCGTCAAGAGCTGGTTGGCCAATACGAGCATGGACAGCGAGCCGAAGAAATACCACAGGTTAAAGTTCTTGGGTGCGTAGTACTCGCTGATGTGCTTTTTCCAAAAGTCACTGACTGGAACGCGCTCGTCTACCCAGTCACCGATGGAGGTAATCAGTTTGTTCATGGAATCACACAGCTCCTTGTGGATCAACGCCGATCACAACATGCTCATCATCGGCGAACGAATAAGGTGGCACTTTTAAATTCAAAACAGCCGGCACACCGGTATACACTCGGCCTGCCAAGTCGAACATGGACCGGTGGCATGGGCAAAAGAAGCCACCCTTCCAGTCATCATCAAAGGGCTGTGCGCCCACTTCAGGGATCACCCTTGGGATGCAGCCCAAATGCGTGCAATGCACATTCAACACCAGAATGTCTGGGCGGATCGAGCGGTGCTCGTTTTGAGCGTAAGCCGGTTGCTGACTCGCCGTCTGAGAATCGGGATCACGAAGACGATCGGACATAGAGGGCAGCTCAGCCAACATGCCTTCTGTTCTTCGCATGATGCCAATGGTTTGACCACGCCACTGGACGCGGGTCATTTGCCCTGGCGCCAAACTGCCGATGTACACCTCAACAGGCGCACCAATGACTTTGGCTTTATCGCTGGGCCGCAGTGTCGCCAGAAATGGCCAAGCGGCCGCCCCTACACCCACAGCACCGACGACGCCGGTGGCTGCGCTCAGCAAACGTCGACGAGAAAGATCCTCAGGTGCTTCAACTGAGGCAAGCGGTTGTGTGTCAGACATCTTCTTTAAGACTCCACGGCTATTCATTACATTCGCTGAACCAATTATACTGCGAGGATCGCTTTTTGTAAGCTTTTCACAGCCAAACCTTGGATAAACGCTTTGTTTCGACTGATTTCCTTCATCACCCGATTTGTGATTTTGGGCCTGGCACTGGCCTTCGTGGTGGTTTGGCTTCGCCCAGAGCTACTCAATCGAGATACCCATACATCACCTGCAGGCTATGCCATGGCGGTGAATCGGGCCGCACCGGCGGTGGTCAGCGTCTATACGCGCACCTTGGTGCAAGAATCGCTGGGGCTTAGAAGCAATAACCCCCTGTTTCGAGCGCTGTATCGAGACCGCATGATCACCCGGCCACGCGGCGGCTTGGGCTCTGGCGTGATCTTGGATGAAGCCGGCCACATCGTCACAGCCAGACATGTCATTGCTGATGTCGATGATGTTGCGGTGGCGCTTTGGGATGGGCGCGTGGCCGAGGCTGAGATCATTGGCACCGACCCTGATACCGATTTGGCTGTGTTGAAGATAGCGCTTGAGGATCTGCCAACGGCCGCCTTTGCCGTGGAACAAGCCCCTAGGGTCGGTGACATTGCCCTGGCCATCGGGAATGCGTTTGGCCTGAACCACACCGTTACAGTCGGCATCGTGAGCGCTTTGGGACGCGGGCAGTTAAACCTCACCAGCCTCGAGAACTTCATTCAGACCGATGCAGCGATCAACGCAGGCAACAGCGGCGGGGCCTTGGTCAATAGCCAAGGCGAGGTGATTGGCCTGAATTCTGCCTCGCTCAGTCAGACCCTGGGCGCCCAAGGCATTGGCTTTGCGATCCCCACACCGATTGTCTTGGCCGTGGCGCGCCAAATCATCGAATACGGCCAGGTTCAAAGGGGCTGGATGGGGGCAGATTTGGCGGACTCACCCCTGTCGCTCGGTGCCGAGCCAAGTGCTGTTGCCACCGGGGCTCGCGTGATCGCACTGGCGCCCGATGGACCCGCATCCAAGGCCGGGCTGATTGAGGGGGATGTGATCCTCGCCGTGAACGGTCAGCCCGTCAATGATGCCAGGACCTTGGCGTTCAATGTGGCTCAATCCGCGCCGGGCACGCGCTTGGAGATCGAGATACTGCGTGCCAACCAACGCTTTATCACCACCCTTCGCGTGGAGCAGCAGCCCCCGCTTCGCTAGGTTCGGGGCAAGGTGACCCCACGTTGCCCCATGTATTTTCCAGCTCGATCCGCATACGAGGTCTCACAGACCTCATCGGACTCTAAGAACAGAAACTGCGCAACACCTTCATTGGCATAAATCCGAGCCGGCAAGGGGGTGGTGTTCGAAAACTCCAAGGTCACATGCCCCTCCCACTCGGGTTCTAAGGGCGTGACATTGACGATGATGCCGCAGCGCGCGTAGGTTGACTTCCCCAAACAGATGGTCAACACATTTCTGGGGATCCTGAAATATTCCACCGTACGGGCCAATGCAAACGAATTCGGCGGGATGATACAGACATCGCCTTTGACATCGACAAAACTGTCTTGATCGAAATTTTTCGGATCCACCACCGCAGAGTTGATGTTGGTGAAAATCTTAAACTCATCGGCACAGCGCCCATCGTAGCCGTAGCTTGAAGTCCCGTAGGACACTAACTTATGGCCTTCGCTGTTTTGTTTTACCTGGCCAGGCTCAAACGGCTCAATCATGCCGTGCTCTTCGGCCATCTTGCGGATCCAACGGTCTGACTTAATGCTCACTGGCTCGTGCCCTTTTCTTTGGTCGTTAGGATTGGGTTGCGTGTTTGATTATTCCACAATCTTGATTCTTGGCATGCGCACTTGACGGTTTCTGGCTTGCTTGGCCAACTGGGCCACTGCCCGTCTGGCGATCTCGCCGAACCGCTGGCTGACAGGATCTTCAGGGTCCTCCACCAGCAAAGAGGTGCCTTGGTCGGTGCCCCGTCCTAGGTGTGGGTTCAACGGTACTTGGCCGAGCAGCTGAAGGTTCATCTCATCGGCGATTTGGCGCCCCCCACCCTCGCCAAAGATGGCCTCCTCCTCGCCGCAATGCGGGCAAATGTAGGTGCTCATGTTTTCCACCACACCCAAAATAGGTATGTTGACCTTATTAAACATCGCCACCGCTCGACGCACATCATCGAGTGCGACAGCCTGCGGCGTGGTCACCGTCACCACACCCGCGACCGGCACCCGCTGGGCCAGGGTCAGTTGCACATCACCCGTCCCTGGCGGCAAGTCCAAAATCAAGTAATCAAGCCCCTGCCACTGGGTTTGGTTCAACATTTGTTGCAAGGCCTGTGTCGCCATGGGCCCTCGCCAAATCATGGCTTGGTTGGTATCGACCAACACGCCAATGGACATGGCTTGTAAGCCCATCGCCTCCATCGGCAAAATCTGATTCTCTCCCGGCACCTCTGGCTTTCCGGTCAAACCCAACATTCTGGGCAGACTCGGCCCATAAATGTCCGCATCCAAAATCCCGACCCTGGCCCCTTCTTGTTGCAGCGCCAATGCCAACCCCACCGCCACTGTGGATTTGCCCACCCCCCCTTTTCCAGAGGCCACGGCAATGATGTTTTTCACACCCATCAAGGGGGCCAGTCCATCTTGCACAGCATGCTGGACGATCTCAGAGCGAATATCCACGCTCACCGCATCGACCAACGCGTGTCCTTGTAGCGCCTCGATCAATGAGCGCTCAATCAAATCCATGCTGCGTTGGGCGGGATAACCGAGCACGACCTCGAGAGCGACTCGGCCGTCTTTGTGAACCAAAGCGCAGACGGACTCACCCAGCCTCTCACCCGTGTTCGGATCTGGCACAGACGCAGCCAAGTCTTTGAGTTCAGCCGTCAGTGATGGGTTCTCGCTCAAACCAACGCTCCTTGGGAGGGATGTTCACAATGAAGGCTTTATTGTAGCCAACCCAAGCGGATCTCATCGTCCAACATGCCATAATAAAAGCCATGAGCGATCGCAGAAAAATACTCGTCACCGCCGCGCTGCCCTATGCCAATGGACCGATCCACCTTGGGCACATGCTTGAGTACATTCAAACCGACATCTGGGCGAGGTTTCAGCGCGCTCAAGGTCACGAGGTCTGGTTTGCTTGGGCCGATGATGCCCACGGCACTCCCATCATGCTCCATGCCCAAAAAAAAGGCATCACACCTGAGGCCTTAATCGATGAAATGTCCATCGAGCACCAACGTGACTTTCGTGACTTTGATATTTCATTCGATGAGTTTTCATCGACGCACAGTCCGACCAATCAAGCGTTGGTCGAGCGCATTTGGAAGCGGCTGGAGGACAAGGGCACGGTCAGCGCCAGAACCATCTCTCAGTATTTCGATCCAGAAGCCAATATGTTTTTGCCCGATCGGTTTTTGCGCGGCACCTGCCCTCGGTGTCATGCCTTGGACCAAGCGGGTGATTCGTGCGATGCTTGCGGCGCCAGTTACGACACCACTGAGTTGATGGATCCGCGCTCGGTGGTTTCAGGGGCCACACCCATCCTCAAAGACACCGAGCATTTTTTTGTGACCCTTGAGACCTTCCGTGAGCCATTGATGGCATGGATTGAATCAGGCGCCGTGCAAACCGAAGTGGCCAACAAACTCAAAGAGTGGTTTGAAGACAGCCTCCGTGACTGGGATGTGACCCGTGATGCGCCTTATTTTGGATTCCCCATCCCAGGCCATCTGGACAAGTACTTTTATGTGTGGCTGGATGCACCCGTGGGCTACTTGGCAAGCTTCAAGACCATCTGCGATCGCGAGGGCTTGGATTTTGAGGCTTGGTTGAGCCCCGACACCGATACAGAAATGCATCATTTCATTGGCAAGGACATCATTTATTTCCATTGCCTCTTTTGGCCGGCGATGCTGATGGGGGCTGATTTTAGACAACCCACCCAAGTCCACGCCCATGGCTTTTTGACGGTCAATGGCGCCAAGATGTCCAAATCCAGAGGCACGTTTATTAAAGCAAGAACTTGGCTTGATCACATCAACGCCGATGCGCTTCGCTACTACTTTGCAGCGAAGCTCTCACCGAGTTTGAGTGACATTGATTTGTCGCTTGAAGATTTCAAAGCTCGGGTGAATTCAGACTTGGTGGGTAAGCTTGTCAACATCGCCAGTCGATGCAGTGGCTTTGTCCACAAGCTTGGCCAAGGCCAACTGTCCGATGCCCTGCCCGACCCAGCTCTGTATGCACATTTCTTATCGAAGCGTTCCAGCATTGAAGCCAGTTATGATCAACTGCACTTCGCCCAAGCGATGCGAGACATCATGGCACTGGCAGACCAAGCCAACCAATACATCGATGAACACAAACCCTGGCAGATGGCCAAAGAGGAAGGGCGCGAAGAAGAGGTGCTGGCCGTTTGCACCCAAGGTATCAACCTCTTTCGCGTGCTCATCACATGGCTAAGCCCTGTGATCCCCACCACCGCGGCAGCAGCGGGTGATTTTTTAAACGCACCCATGGCCCATTTCGGTGAGGTTGAAAAGCCCTTGCTGGGTCACCGGCTTTCTGACTTTAAGCCATTGATGCAACGCATCGATCAGCAGCAAATCGATCAAGTTTTGGCGGCCAGCAAGGAGTCACTGAGCTAGTGCCGAGGGGCTAGGAGAACACAACAATGGACTGGGTCTTTATTTTGGTCTCGGCAGCCTTGGTCAACAACTTTGTACTGATCAAGTTCTTGGGCCTGTGTCCTTTTATGGGGGTCTCCTCCAATTTAGAATCAGCGGTGGGCATGTCGCTGGCCACCGCTTTTGTGCTCACACTCGCCTCTGTCAGCAGCCACTTGATCGATGCCTACGTGCTGCAACCCCTATCCCTTGGGTACTTATCTACCATCGCATTCATTGTGATCATCGCAGGCTTGGTGCAGATCACCGAGTTGTTCATGCGACACTTTGCGCCCTTACTCCACCGAATCTTGGGCCTATATCTTCCTTTGATCACCAGCAATTGCGCTGTGCTGGGTGTGGCGTTGCTCAATCAACAACAAAGCCACAACATCACTCAATCAGCGCTCTACGGATTTGGGGCAGCGGCCGGGTTTGGGCTTGTACTGGTGGCACTGGCCGCGTGTCGGGAGAGATTGATGCTGGCCGATGTGCCCAAGGCTTTTCAGGGGGCACCCATTGGGCTCATCACCGCGGGCTTAATGGCGTTGGCTTTTATGGGCTTCACGGGATTCGCGAAACTCTGAGACCATGAGCGAAGCCATCTTCATTCTAAGCAGCTTGGTTCTGGTCATTGTCGGCTTGACGGGTTGGGCTGCCAAGCACTGGGTCAACCGCGACGACGATGTCGTTAAGAAAATTGATGCACTGTTGCCACAAACCCAATGCGCTCAATGTGGCTATCCCGGTTGCCGCCCTTACGCCCAAGCGATTGCCCGGGGTGAGGCCGACATCAATCAGTGCCCACCCGGCGGGCAAGCCGGTGTGGATGCGCTGGCTGAGTTACTGGGCAAACCCTCGCTGCCCCTCAATGACGAACACGGCACCCCCAAGCCTCCGATGATCGCCATCATTGATGAGGCACGTTGCATTGGCTGTACGCTGTGCATCCAAGCCTGCCCCGTCGATGCGATTTTTGGTGCACAAAAACAGATGCACACCATCATCGCGTCTGAGTGCACGGGCTGTGAGTTGTGTTTGGCCCCATGCCCTGTCGATTGCATCGACATGATCCCCGTCCAATACAGGCCCAGCGTTCATAAACCCGACGCGCTGTCCATCCGGATCGCTGCCGCATGAGCTTGTCCATCGATACGTTTTATGGCGGTGCCCATCTTGAGCATCACAAAGCGATGGCATTTGAGCGGCCGATCGAGCCTCTGCCTGTACCTCGATATTTGGAGATCGCACTCAAAGGACATCGGCACGAACCCGCCCTTGAACTCGAGCATTCTTTATTGGTGGCTGTGGGGCAGCACGTCATTGCGCAGCAGGCCTTAACGCAAGCAAGAGACGATTGGCATGCCGCCGCCCACGCCCCTTACGCGGGCGTGATCAAAGAGATCAAATGGAAGTACGGGGCACCCGATGGCTTGGTGCTGGCATGCGATGCCGATCAAAGCCCTCGGCACATGAGCCCTGATGTCGCGTCGGACACACGCTTGCCTGACTGGTCTTCTGATGCGCTCCTCAACCACCTTCGATCCATGGGCGTTGTGGGATTGGGTGGGGCGAAGTTTCCGACCGCAGAGAAGATGCGCCAAGCCAAGAATGGGGTCCATACCCTCGTTTTGAATGGCGTCGAATGCGAGCCCTACATCGCTTGCGATGAAGCGCTGATGCGATCAAGACCCAATGCCATTATCTTAGGCGCTAGGCTACTGGCCAAAGCGGTGGGGGCGAAACACTTGGTCTTGGCCGTCGAAGACCCCTTAAGAGACAGCCATGGTTCGGTGCTCGATGGGTTTAGAGAGGCCACCCAACCCCACCGTTTGGACCCAGATCTGATTGTTGAGTTGGTGAGCGTCCCCATGCGCTTTCCGCAAGGATCAGAAAAGCAACTGATTAAAACCTTAACCGGCCAAGAAGTCCCGCGTCATGGCCTGCCTCAAGACATCGGTGTGGTCTGTTGCAACGTCGCCACCGCTGCGGCCACTTTGGATGCCTGTTTGCACCATGAGCCCCTCACCCACCGACTGGTCTCGGTGACTGGAGAAGGGGTCAAAGCGCCACTGAACGTGTATGCACCCATTGGTGCGCCCATGGCTTCGTTGATTGAGCTGGCAGGTGGCTACCGAGCGAGTGCATCTCAGCTGATCGAAGGCGGACCCGTCTCTGGGGTGTCGGTGATCGATGATGGCCAATGCATAGATAAAGGCACTTTGTGCCTCACCGTCTTGACCGATGAAATCACCCGCCCTCAGTCTGGCCAGATGCCTTGTATCAACTGCGGCTTTTGTGTGGATGTCTGTCCCTCCCAACTGCTGCCACAAACACTTTTTAAGTTGAGCAGTCACGATCAGCACCAAGCCGCGCAAACCCTAGGCTTGATGGACTGCATTGAATGTGGTCTGTGCGGTGAGGTCTGCCCATCTCACCTGCCTTTGCTTGACTGGTATCGTTATGCCAAAGACCAACTGAGGGCCAAGAACTTAGACCAGCAGCGTCAAGCGCTGGCCAAACGCAGGTTTGAGGCCAGAAACAAACGCATGGAAGAAAAGGAAAAGGCCCGAGAGGCGAAACGCTTGGCGCGCGCCAAGCGTTTGGAGGAAGCCAAAACAGCCCAATCAGAAATTGAAGCCGCCATTGCCAGAGCCAGGGATAAAAAATCGAGCGCATCATGAAGTTCCCACCCGCCCCCACCCCCCATCGCCCCAGCCCCCGAGGTGTGCCTTGGGTGATGAGCCGTGTGCTGCTGGCACTGCTGCCGGCGATTGGCTGCCACCTGTGGCTGTTTGGTTGGGGTCTATTGATCCAGCTGGCGCTGGCTGTCTTTTTTGCGCTCGGCCTTGAGGCTATGTTGTTGCGCTGGCGAAGCCAACCGGTGGCTTTGTTTTTAAACGACTACAGCGCTTTGGTGGCCGCTGTGTTATTTGCACTGTGCATGCCACCACTGGCACCGTGGTGGGTCGCCTTGACCGGCATGGTCTTTGCCATCGTGTTGGCGAAGCAACTCTACGGGGGCATCGGCTTTAACTTATTCAATCCTGCAATGGCGGGATTTGCTGCGGTGATCATTGCCTTCCCTGAAGCCATGACCCAGTGGATCACACCCCGACCCCTCACCGGCACCGTTCCTGACCTATCCACCACCCTCCAAGCGATTTTTTTCAACGCACTGCCCGATGGGTTGAGCTGGGATGCGATTTCTGAAGCCACGCCTTTGGACCGTGCTCGCACCGGCCTTTTGGACAATCAAACGCTCACCGAAATCCAACAGCATCCAAGCTTTGGCGCATTGGGTGCGGTTGGATGGAGCTGGTTGGCGATCGCTTATCTCATTGGTGGCCTGTACCTGCTGCAACAAAAAATCATCACTTGGCATGTGCCGTTGACCCTGGTGTTGGCAACCTTGGCGCTCACCTTACCCGGATGGCTCATCGACCCAGACGTGTATCGATCACCCATACAACACCTGGTGGCTGGCTCTTTAATGATGTGTGCATTTTTCATCGCCACCGATCCTGTCTCAGGATCCAGCACACCCAAAGGTAAGGTTATTTTCGCTGTGGGTGTGGTCGTCATCACCTTGTCCATCCGCGCTTGGGGCGGGTTCCCCGATGGTGTGGCCTTCGGCATACTGCTGATGAATATGTTTGTGCCCTTAATCGACAAGCTCACCCCACCTAGGATTTTTGGTGATCAGACTGACCAAAAAAGAGGCCGCTCATCATGATCAATGTGTTGCTAAAAAGCCTGGCTTTGGTCATTTTATTTTCAGCGCTGGTCTCGGGTGTTGCCAAACTCACCCAACCCAAAATTGAGGCTGAGGAACAAGCCTACAGACAACGCCAGCTGTCCTCCATTCTGCCGGCGGGCTCGTTTGACCCACCGCTTCAACCTTCCCCTCACTCATTGATCATCGAAGGCATCAAAGAACCTGCCAGCGTCTACTTGGCTTGGAAAAATCAGAAGCCCATGGCGACATTGATTGAGTTGACCACCGCTGAGGGCTACAGCGGAGATATTCGGATTTTGATGGCGGTGGATGCCAATGGTGCTTTGATTGCAGCACGCATCTTGGCGCACAAAGAAACCCCTGGCTTGGGTGATGCCATTGATGTTGATAAAAGTGATTGGATTCATCAGTTCTCGGGTTTAAGTCTGTCAGACTTGCCCGTGGCGCAATGGCGACCTGATCGGCTGGGGGGTGAGTTTGATACGATCAGTTCAGCCACGATCACATCGAAGGCTGTGACCTTGGCTTTGGCCCGCGGACTGCAAGCCTATGAACAACACGGAGACTCACTTTGGGAACAGGCACCACCATGACGACACCCACAGCATCGCATCTTTGGCGTGAAGGGCTCTGGATCAACAACCCTGGCCTGGTTCAATTGCTGGGCTTGTGTCCGTTGCTGGCCATCACCACCAATGCGACCAACGGATTGGGACTCGGGATGGCGACCTTGTGCGTCATGCTGATCACCAACGCGGTGGTGTCTTTGTTTCGCCACCAAATCAGCCGTGACATCCGTATCCCTTTGTTCGTGTTGATCATCGCATCCACGGTCACTGCTGTGGAATTGCTGATTCAGGCGTACTTTTTTGAACTCGGAAGAACGCTGGGTATTTTTATTCCCCTGATTGTCACCAATTGCACGATCCTGGCACGCGCAGAGGCCTTTGCTTCTCGTCAAAGCGTGCCCAGTGCGATGCTCGATGGTCTAACGCAAGGACTTGGGTTTGCTTGGGTATTGGTCTGTCTGGGTGCGCTTCGTGAGCTGATCGGCCATGGCACTCTATTTGGCAGCGCCGATGTGCTGCTGGGTGAATGGGCCAGCGCACTGGAGATTGATCTTTTTCAAGCATCCGGTGGTTTATTACTGGCGCTGCTGCCACCAGGTGCCTTTATATTGCTGGGTCTTATGGTGGCGCTGCACCAGCACCTCATCAGCCAACAAACCGCTCGATCCAAAACCTCTACGGAGCACTTAAGCCATGGCCAGCCCCATGAACAAAGCGCAGCGTGAGGCTTTTTTTGAACGCCTCAGCGGGATTAATCCAAATCCCACCACGGAATTAAAGTTCCAAAATGCCTTTGAGCTCTTGGTGGCAGTCACCTTATCGGCACAAGCCACCGATGTGGGTGTCAACAAAGCCACCGACAAACTGTTTAAAGTGGCCAACACACCAAAAGCCATCCTCGATCTGGGCATCGAGGGATTAAAAAAATACATTCGAACCATTGGGCTTTTTAACAACAAAGCCAAAAACATCATCGCCACCTGCCAGATTCTCTTGGACCAGTATGATGGCGAAGTGCCACAGACGCGCGAGGCACTGGAAGCCCTGCCGGGCGTGGGAAGAAAAACAGCCAACGTGGTGCTGAACACTGCCTTTGGTCAACCCACCATGGCGGTGGATACGCATATCTTTCGAGTCTCCAATAGAACCGGACTGGCACCAGGGAAAACACCCTTGGCTGTTGAGAAGGCGTTGCTCAAGCGCGTGCCTGATCAGTACCTTCTAAATGCGCATCATTGGTTGATCCTTCATGGGCGATATACCTGTAAAGCCAGATCACCTGACTGCACACACTGCCCAGTGCTTGACCTGTGTCGCTGGAAAGACAAAAAGAAATATCTCTCGGCAGACAGCTAGGCCTCGATTCACCATAGCCAGGGCTCATCCACTGTCCTCACGCCCAAGGCGGTATCATGGAGGCCTTGCATGACAAGGGCATATCCTCACCCATGGATTTAGAAACCACCGAACTGGCCCAGCGTTTTAGGGGCTTTCAGCCTGTTGTCGTTGATGTCGAGACGGGCGGCTTCAATGCCAAAACCGATGCACTGCTGGAGTTGGCCATGTGCATCATCACCATGGATGAGTCTGGCTGGCTTGTCCCTGGGGAGGTCATGGTCCGCCACATCCACCCGTTTGCAGGCGCCAACATCGAAGCAGCCGCCCTCGAGTTTAATGGAATCCGGCCAGACCACCCACTCAGACCGGCTGTCGATGAGGCTCAAGGCCTGAAGGAATTACTCACTCCCGTGCGCCAAGCCCTTCGCGAGACGGGGTGTAAGCGTGCGGTGTTGGTCGGCCACAATGCACACTTTGATTTGGGTTTTTTAAATGCGGCGGTCGAGCGTGTTGGGTATAAACGAAATCCGTTCCATCCCTTCAGCTGCTTTGATACCGCGACCTTGGGTGGCCTGGCGTTTGGACAGACCGTACTGGCTCGGGCTGTGGTGGCCGCTGGCCTTGACTGGGAGAGTGCCCGAGCCCACTCGGCCGCCTATGACACTGAACGCACCGCGCAGCTGTTTTGCACCATCTGCAACCGTTGGCGCCAGCTTCAAGAACTTGAGCAGGATTGAAAGGCCAGCCTTGATTTCCCTAAGTTTTACCCCAAAAACTGGCATAATAGGACCATTGCGTACCTGTTTAGATCTGTCGCCCGTGGGTGCACAGTCTTTGTCAGGTCACTGAAACCATTAAAAAGTAAAGGAGTCTTCCTATGGCTTTCACGCTTCCCCCGCTTCCCTATGACCGCCATGCGCTTGAGCCTCACATCTCTGCCGAGACCTTGGACCTGCACTATGGCAAACACAATCAAACCTATGTCGACAAACTCAATGGCCTGATTGCTGGCACTGAGTTTGAGGGGCAAACACTAGAACAAATCGTGACCAAAAGCTCGGGTGCGATTTTTAATAATGCAGCCCAAATGTCGAATCATGATATTTATTGGCAATGCATGAGCCCCCAAGGCGGTGGTGAACCCTCAGGTGCATTGGCCGAGAAAATCAATGAAACCTTTGGGGACTTTCAAACTTTTAAAACCAAGTTCACCGAAGCCGCGGTCAATGTCTTTGGCTCGGGCTGGGCTTGGTTGGTGCAAACGCCCCAAGGCGCGCTTGAGATCAAAACCACCAGCAATGCGGGTACCCCATTGACCGAAGGCGACACCCCATTGATTGCCTGTGACATGTGGGAACACTCTTACTATGTCGATTACCGCAACCAGCGGCCTAAGTACATGGACGCTTTTTGGGCGGTCGTGAACTGGAACTATGCGGCCAGCCAACTGAGCTAGGCACAACGCGCCCCTTGATCAGAGTCTAAGTTCGGTGTCATCTCACCATCTTTTTGATACCTACGCCCGGATGCCGGTTCGCTTTGTCAAGGGCGATGGTGTTTGGCTGGAGGATGATCAAGGCCGGCGCTATCTCGATGCGCTCAGTGGCATTGCGGTGTGTAGCCTGGGCCATGCGCATCCTCGCTTGGCCAAGGCCTTATGTGATCAGGCCAACACGCTTTGGCACACCGCCAACATTGCTCACCTGCCCCTACAAGAGGCGTTGGCCGATGAGCTCTCACGCATCTCGGGGCTGGACCGTGTGTTCTTGGCCAATTCGGGCCTTGAAGCGGTAGAGTGTGCGATCAAACTCGCCAGGCGCCATGCCAATCATCGAGGGATCCATCAGCCGAAGATCTTGGTCGCCAGTGAGAGCTTTCATGGCAGAAGCCTCGCTTCATTGAGTGCTTCTGGCAGTGCTGCCATCCAAGAGGGCTTTGGTCCATTGGTCGGTGATTTTGTTCGGGTGCCTTTTGGTGATGTTGAGGCGGCACAGCGCGCCTTTGCAGATGAGCCCAACTTAGTGGCCGCACTGATCGAGCCAGTCCAAGGTGAAGGAGGGATTCGGGTGGCACCGCACGATTACCTCACTGCACTGAGAGCGCTGTGCACAGATCACGATGCCTTGTTGATGCTCGATGAAATCCAGTGTGGCATGGGAAGGACCGGCCGCTGGTTTGGATTTCAGCACGTTCATGGCCTGAGTCCAGACGTTGTGACCGTGGCCAAAGCATTGGGCAATGGCATGCCGATTGGTGCATGTCTGGCCACTGAATCGGTCTCAAAGCTCATGCCGCGAGGCTCACACGGCACCACCTTCGGTGGCAACCCACTGGCCTGCCGAGTGGGTCTTGAAGTGATTGCCACCATGGAAGATGAACAGGTCTTGCCCAACGCAACCGCCATGGGTGAACGCCTCCATCATCAGCTGTCTGTTGGCCTCAAGGGGCACCCACATGTTGTGGAGGTGCGGGGATTGGGCTTGATGGTCGGCATCGAGTTTGATCAAGAGGTGGCCGATCTAAAACAAATGGCGCTCGATGCTGGCTTAATCATCAACGTCACCCGCAGCCGGATTATTCGCTTACTGCCACCTCTGATTATTGCAGAGCAAGAAATCGATCAAATTGCAGATACCCTGTTGGGGCTGATTCGCCAGTACTTTGCCACGCGCCAAAGCGCATGATCTTAAACGTCGAAAACATTCACCTAAGTTACGGCCGACTGTCGGTGGTCCGAGGCTTGAGCTTCCAGCTCGACCGAGGAGAAATCGGCTGTTTGTTGGGCGCATCAGGCTGCGGTAAGACCACCGCCCTTCGAGCCATCGCAGGGTTTGAGCGCCTTTTATCAGGCACCATTGCGATCCATGATCAAATCGTGAGCTCGGCTGATGTCATGGTCGCACCAGAAAAACGATCGGTGGGAATGGTATTCCAGGACCAAGCCTTGTTTCCGCACCTTAGGGTCTTTGACAACGTCGGCTTTGGGTTGCGCTTGCTGGAGCGCGATGATCGAATCAATAAAGTCAATCAACTGTTGGATCTTGTCGGTCTCACAGGCCTTGGGCAGCGCTACCCCCATGAGTTGTCGGGCGGCCAACAACAAAGGGTGGCTTTGGCACGCGCCTTGGCGCCAGAACCTGCGGTCTTATTGATGGATGAGCCCTTTTCCAATTTGGACACAGGGTTAAGGCGCGGTCTTGGAGAAGAAGTGCGCGCCATATTAAAAGAGCGAGGCACCGCCACTTTGCTGGTCACCCACGACCAAGAAGAAGCCTTCGCTTTGGCAGACAAGATTGGTTTGATGGATAACGGCAGGATGCTCCAGTGGGCCAGTCCCTATACGCTCTATCACCAACCTGCCACCCCTTATGTGGCTGCATTCACTGGCCGAGGCAGTTATCTGGATGCGACCATGGAAGGCCATGAGCTCACCCATGCCTTGGGTCGATCACCGATCCCTCAAGATTTTCATGCCACACCGGGTGCTGAGTGTCTGTTGCTGGTCAGACCTGACGATGTGCAATTGGACGCCAAGGGTGCGCCAGCCACCATTCTTGGTCGTCAGTTTCAGGGTGCTGATATCTTATACAGACTCGGTCTTAGCGATGGTCATCAAGTCGCAGCACTGTTTCCAAGCCACACCGATTATGCCGTTGGGCAAATGATTCAGGTGAGCTTGGTGGCCAAGCACTTGGTGGTGTTCCCCAAAGATCAACCCGCTGCTTTGATCAGCTCACCCAATCCTTGAACCTGTGCATCGTCTAAGAAAGGGGTTAGGGTCTTGAGCTTGGTCACCATGGCCTTGAGATCAGACCGCACCCAAGTTGCATGACCGACTTTTCGACCTGCTCTGGGCGCCTTGCCATAGTCATGCCAATGGAGCCCCTCCATTTGGAGCATGTCCACACTGGGCATTTGACCAATGAAGTTGATCATCAGTGAAGTGCCCAAGGATTGAGTCGACCCCAAGGGCAAATCGGCCAACGCCCTTAGGTGGTTTTCAAATTGCGAACAGACGGCTCCCTCAATGGTCCAGTGCGCTGAATTGTGAACACGAGGCGCCATCTCATTGATGATGAGACCCTCTTGGGTTACAAAGAGCTCGACAGTCAAGGCCCCAATGTAATCGAGCGCCTCCAAAACAGACCGCACCATGGTCTCAGCATCGGCCTGCCAAGCAGTGTTGGCAGGAGACGGTGACAAGGCAAACCGCAAAATGCCTTGCTGGTGCAATGTGTGTGTCAGTGAATAAAACCGCACATCCCCCTTGGCATCACGAACGGCCGTCAATGCACACTCGTGACTGAATTTGACAAAGCCCTCCAAAATCAAGGGAACCCCACCCAAGGCTTGCCAAGCAGGCTCTAAGTCTTCGCGGTCTCGTATCAGGTACTGCCCCTTGCCATCGTAGCCCAAGCGTCTGGTCTTCAATAAAGCAGGATAGCCAATCCGTGACAAACCCTCTAACAAGTCGGGCCTTGTATCAACAGCAAAAAAGGGTGCCACCGGCAAGCCCAAAGACTCAAACAAGGTCTTTTCTTGCCAGCGATCTTGCGAGACCTCCAGTGCTTTGGGTGAGGGGCGAACCATGAATTGCTTGTTTAATAAGGCCAAGCTATCGGCCGGCACGTTCTCAAAATCAAAGGTCACACGGTCTGAGCCGTGGAGCTCTTCAAGCAAATGATCACCCGACCAGTCGCTGATGCAGTGCTTGCCCAAGTCTCTGGCACAGGCGTCTTCCGATGGGTCAACAAAGACAAAGTCAAACCCCAAAGGGTGTCCGGCCAGCGCCATCATCCGTGCCAACTGACCGCCGCCCAAAATCCCGATTTTCATCGACAGCAACCCAACTCAATCGGCGGGTGTGGGATCAGCCAGCACGCGCTCGGTTTGCGTCGCTCGCCATGCCTGATAACGCGCTTGAATCTCGGGATGCGACAAACCCACAATGCTGGCGGCCAACAAGCCGGCGTTGGTCGCCCCTGCTTTGCCGATGGCCAAAGTACCCACAGGAATCCCACCAGGCATTTGGACGATGGACAACAAAGAGTCTTGGCCATGCAAATGCTTCGAGGCCACAGGAACACCCAGCACGGGCAGGACCGTGTGGCTGGCCACCATGCCTGGAAGGTGAGCCGCCCCACCTGCCCCAGCCACAATGACTTGGATGCCACGCGCTTTCGCAGATTTTGCGTAATCGGCCATCGCATCGGGCGTTCGATGCGCCGAGACCACCCGCGTCTCGTGGGGCACTTCCAAGGCTTTGAGAACATCTACCGTGTGCGCCATCGTCTCCCAATCGCTTTGGGATCCCATGATCACACCCACCAAGGGTTGCGTACTCATGTATTCTTCCTGCTGTTAAAGGGGTATGTTATCAAGGCTCCCGCTTGGTCACAATGGGCAACGGGGTAGATATAATGGAGCCATGAGCTTACCCGACCCCATCCTCGACATCCTATGCTGCCCCGTGAGCCACGAGCCCTTGGTTCCCTTAAGCAGCCAGAAACTCAAACACCTCAATCAGGCCATTGCAGCGGGTGAGGTTCAGTTTGTGGATCATGCCAAAGTGGAGCACCCACTCAAAGGCGCCCTCATTACACGCGATGGCAAAGTCGTTTATGCGATTGAGGACAGCATCCCTGTGCTGTTGCCAGAGCGAGGCATAGGCACCACGCAACTGAAAAACCCGTTATAGAGACTCTATGTGATTCTTGATCCACTGGGCACGCTCGGTGGTCGCCTCGAGTTGTGCGGGCGTCATTCGATCAACGTTCCGATACATCATCTTCATGCGAGGATTCGATTCAAAACGTGCACGATGACGGATCAAAAAATCCCAGTAGAGTGCATTGAAAGGACAGGCATCATCGCTGATCGTCTCTTTCACGTTGTAGGGGCATTGCTTGCAATGATTACCCATTCTGTCTATGTACTTCCCGCTGGCTGCATAGGGCTTCGAACCCACCACACCACCATCGGCATGCATGACCATCCCAAGCGTATTAGGAAGCTCTACCCAGTCATAGGCATCAATGTAAACCGCCAAGTACCAACGACAAATCTCCTCCGGAATCACCCCCAGCAACAGCGCAAAGTTACCTGTCACCATGAGTCTTTGGATGTGGTGGGCGTAGGCAAGCCTTTGAGTTTGATCGATCGCTTTATGAAGGCAGCGCATCTTGGTCTGCCCGCTCCAATACCACTGAGGCAAAGGCTGATCATGGTCTAGGGTATTTCGCTCGGCATACTCGGGCATAAAACGCCAGTAAATCCCCCGGATGAACTCTCGCCAACCAATGATTTGGCGAACAAAGCCCTCGACGGCATTGAGGGGCGCCCGTCCTTTGGACCAAGCCTCGATGGCTGACTCACACACCTTTTGCGGATCCAAAAGCCCCAGATTCAAAGCGCACGATAGCCTTGAATGAAACAAGTAATCCTCATGATCATCCAGCGCGTCTTGAAAATCCCCAAAATGGGCCAGGCGGTGGTCAATAAAATCGGCCAATGCGGCATCGCCTTGTTCCGGTGTCACGGGGTAATCAAACCCATCGACCACACCAAAACTTTTGATCTGATCACTCACCAAGTCGATGACTTCTTGGGTTAATGCATCAGGCTCAAAGGCCATCATCTGAGGGACTTGAGGCTCACCCCGCCAAGGTTTCCGGTTCTCAGCATCGAGGTTCCAAACACCCCCCACTGGCTCTTTTCCTTCCATCAAAAAACCAGTTTGTTGGCGCATCAAGCGATAGAAGAACTCCATCCTCAGTTGCTTTTTGCCGTGAGCCCACTCGTTAAAGGTGGCCAGATCAGCGATGAATCTTCGATCGGGGAGTATTTCTACGGGGATCTGCCTTGAGTCTGACCAGGCCTGTAACTCAGCCAACACCCGCCACTCCCCTGGGTGCGCGACCAACAACCCTTCAAAAGGTGCGCGTTCATGCTCTGCATCCAACAAAGCACTGAAACTTTGGATGGGACTTTCTCTTTTGTAGTGATGGTAGTGAAGCGACCACCCTGCCTCAATCAGTGCTTGGGCTCGGTGCCGCATCGCTGAGAAAATCAGAACAATTTTTTTGACATGGTGCGGCACATAACTGGCCTCATCCATCAACTCCCCCATCAGCAAACGGTCTGTTGCTGGGTCGAGCAAGCTCAAGGCCTCATGGTTGGCATTGAGTTGGTCACCGAGAATCAAAGCCAGGCGCGCCATTAATTTACCTTTGGTCAGCAAAGCCAAGACGGTAGCACACTTAAGATGAATAGACCGTCTGCTTGACTGACCCTACCTAGGTTATTTAAACAGGCTAAAATCAAGGCTCATTCTTGAGGTTGTTGTGCGATGGGATCCGCCACCCAGTATTTCAAATCCACTGAACCCTTTCCCTTGTATCGGGGGGGAGAATTGGCCCAGCTCACCTTGGCTTGGGAGTCTTGGGGCGTGCTCAATGCCGATCAATCTAACGCGATTTTGCTCTTTACAGGCTTATCGGCCAGTGCGCATGCAGCCTCCAGCACCCAAGACCCCTCGCCTGGCTGGTGGGAGGACATCGTCGGGCCCGGCAAGGCCTTGGATACCGACCGCTATTTTGTTCTGTGCGTGAACTCTTTGGGCTCTTGCTTAGGCTCCACGGGACCGGCCAGCATCAACCCCGCCACACAAAGGCCTTGGCGGCTGAGTTTTCCTGAGATCACCATTGATGACATCGCCCGCGCGTCTCAACGCGTGGTTCGAAGCTTGGGCATCGAGCAATTGCATGCGGTGATCGGCCCATCGATGGGGGGCATGGGTGCGCTGGCCTGGCTCAAAGCGTTTCCAATGAAAACCCAACGGGTGGCACTGATTTCAACCGCTTGCTCCTCCACGCCCTTTGCTTTGGCGATTCGCTCGGTGCAACGAGAAGCGATTGTCACCGATAGAAACTTCCACGCCGGGCGCTACGACGATGACAACTGGCCAGAGGTGGGCATGCGGATCGCCAGAAAGCTTGGGATGATCACCTACCGCTCAGCCCGTGAGTGGGACCACCGGTTTGGGCGAAGAACACAAGATTACTTCCCCGAACAGGCTTTTGGTATGCGTTATGAAGTGGAGTCGTACTTGGAGACCCATGCCAGAAAGTTTGTGGGGCAATTTGACCCATGCAGCTATCTTTATCTATCGCGCGCCATGGACTCATTTGATGCCTGCGACAGCGATGAATCATTGATCAAGCTGTTTGAGCGGAGTTTCACAGGGCACGCCCTGGTCTTAGGTGTCGACACGGACATCTTGTTTCCCGCCCATCAACAACAAACATTGGCAGGTGCCTTGGAGGCCAGTGGGTCCGAGGTAAGCTTTGAGGTATTGAGCTCCAGCAAAGGCCACGATGCATTTCTGGTAGACTCAAGTTTGTTTGAAGAACCGATCAGGAGCTGGTTACGATGAGCTTAGATTTCTCTGGCAAGTCATTGATTGTCCAAAAGATAACTGATGCGATAACATCCGGCCAGACAGATGAAGCCATCACCAACAACATCAGAAATGCCTTGTGCGAGCTGATGGAGGACGACCGCATAGCGCTGCCTGAGGAAGTCTATGTGAACGAATCGGATCACTACGCCAGGCGCCTGATCCATAGAGACGATGAGCTGAAATTCACCATCATGGCCATGACTTGGGGCCCTGATCAAAAAACCCCCATCCATGACCATGACGGACTTTGGTGCGTGGAGGCTGTCTGGCACGGCCAAATTGAGGTCGTGCAGTATGAGCTGATGCAGGATCTCGGGGATCGGGTCCATTTTGAGCCCAGAACCACGATGCGGGCAGGCCCTGGCAGTGCGGGAAGCTTGATCCCTCCCCATGAGTACCACACCATCGCGAATCCACAGGGCCAGCAGACCGCGGTCACCCTGCATATCTATGCCGACGCCCTTGAGCGGTGTTGCGTGTTTGAGCCCCTAGGAGAAGGCTGGCATCAGCGGGTAGAAAAGCAATTGAGCTTGGATGCTGCCTAGCACTTTTGGCCAAGACTGAGTTAAAATATCGAGTCCATCCTTGCCGGGGTGGCGGAACTGGTAGACGCGCCGGATTCAAAATCCGGTTCTGGTAACAGAGTGGGGGTTCGATTCCCCCCCCCGGCACCATCGATTTAAAGCCGAGCCGACCCAAGGCAGCACACGCTTTGTGTGCTTGGGGTGTATCTTGCAATCAAACCACTCGCCGAATCCACACCACCCAAAGCTGAGGCAACACCACACAGGCAACAATCGCAGCCATCGCCAACCCGCCCAAAGGCAGTGACCAGGCCAGCCACTGACCCAGAGCCATGGGTGCTATGGCAGAAGCAATCACCATAAATGCTGTGTAGACACCTCTCACCAAACCAAGCTGCCTAACACCAAAAAACTCAGCCCAAATCGCCCCAGCGATCACACCATTGGCACCAGCGGTCATACCCAGGCCTGCAAAGACCCACCAAACATCCCAGTGAGAACCGCCCCAAGCCATCACACATACCGCACCGGCCATGGGCCAGAGAAAAAAGCGCAACAACACAATCGAGCCATAAGCATCCACCAGCCGACCTGTCAAAAATGCAGCCATGTATTGACAGATCGCGAACAACACAAAGGCTCGACCAATGGCCGATATGGGCCAACCCTTGATCTCAGCCAAGGTCCCCAAGTGCAAAAACAAAGCCGTGATGGTAAAGGCGCTGCCCAGCACCATAGGTAGGGCGAGCAAAAAAGCCGGATGGCGCAACACGGCTTGGCGTGTCAGTTCATGTTCTGGGGTTTCAATCGATGATGCCGCCTCTGGGATCGATGATCCCAGCTGGCTGCCCTCCCCGTCATCCACCTGCCGCGCCAACCAAACCAAGCCCGGTAAGCTGATCACCAGAAGCACCACCGCGGCCCCACCCCAAACCGACCGCCAGTCGAAAAGCCCCAACAGCGAAGCCACCAACAAAGGAAAGCTCGCCTCAGCCAAAATGAAACCGTAAGAGGCCATCGCCACACTGCGGCCCCGATTCTCAATGGCATAGCGAGCAGCGGCCACCACAGCCAAGTGCCCTGTGAGCCCCTGGCCACCAAAGCGAAGAAGAAAAAACCCAAGCCACAGAGCCATTGATGAGTGTGCCAAAGCCACCACCACACAACCCGCCATCAAGATGCTCAGCGTGATCACAATGCCATGCTTGAGTTTTAGCCGATCTGCCCACGCCCCTGCCCAAAACATTAAAACACCACTGAGCAAAGTGGCGCTGCCATATAAGTAACCAAGGGTTGAAGGCGCTAAGTTCAGCGCTTGGGAAAACAACCCGCCAAATAGGCCAATAAAAAATGTCTGACCAAAGGCAGAGGCCATGGCTGCAACCAGCGCAAACCAACCGTAGGCAGGGATGTCACGGACTGTTTTGATCAACGCATCAGCCCTTGCGTCAACTGGCTGTCGCCCAGAGTCATAGATTAAGTGAGCTCGAATCTAACCGAGATGCGCTCAATGTAGTCGAGCGACTGAGCGGGTGTTTGAATCTTCTGAACAAGATCAGATAAGGCGGTGCCACTCATCTCATCGAGAGAGGGTGCGGGCAACTTCCAAACCACCTCAACTTCGATCGCCCCATTTAAATAGTGAAGATCCAGCTGACTTAGGTCTGTCAACGCAGATTCACCAAGCCATGCTGTCCACTGACTTTTTAGATCTGCCTCCACCTTTGAACGCAACGGCAGGTCTAGCCACACCCGCGATTGGTGCTCAGGGTCAATGTGGACAGTGACATCGCTGACATCATCCAGTTCTTGCTTGAGCAATGCCTGCACGGACTCTGCCAATTGATGGCCCTCTGAAACGCTCACTCTCGGGGGCACTTCAACATGGACATCGACGAGCACGTGTTCGCCCATCCGCCGCGTTCTGAGTCGATGCGGATGACTCACGCCATTGATGCTCTCGATCTTGTTTCGGATCTCTTCAATGCGCTCAGGCGAAAGACCAGAATCCACCAACTCAACGAAGGCAGCCCGAAGTTGCCCCCAGCCCACATGAATGATCATCAATGCCACACCAATGGCTGCGATGGCATCCAGACTCTCCCATCCGAGCAGCACGCCGCCCACACCAATGAAAACCACCACCGAAGACAGAGCATCGGTCCGATGATGCCAAGCGTTCGCAATCAACAAGGCTGATCGGATGCGTCGTCCGACACGCCGCGTGTACTGGAAGAGCACCTCATTGACCAAAATAGAAGCCAATGCTGCACCCAGTGCCAGAGCCGTTGGCTGAAAAAGCGCACCAGGATCCATCAAGCGCCCGACCGCATCCAGCACAATGCCCAAACCGGTCACCATCAGAACCACCCCAAGCCCTGCTGTGGCCGCCGTTTCTATCCGCGCATGCCCATAGGGATGACTGGCATCCGCGGCTGCATTTGAAAAACGAGCGGTGACAATCACCGCCACATCGGTCATGGCATCAGCCAAAGAATGAACGCCGTCTGCAATCAAAGATTGCGATTGTGCAATCCATCCCATGGTGATCTTGAGTGCGCAGAGGAGCACATTGGCGATCACACCAATCAGACTCACATCGCGCATTTTTAAATAGCGATCGTGGTCATGATGGGCTTCTTTGGACACAGCCTCTTTCATCTCAGAGCGACCCAAATGCAAACCGCTCATGGCGCTAAGTCTCTGGCCACCCTAAACCCCACCCGAACATCGCTCTCGCGCTCACCCATGGCCATGCGGTAGGCAGAACGGGCCAATGCGGGTGTCGCTGCCCACGATCCCCCCCTGACCACATGTTGGCCACAGCCTTGGTTGACCCAGGCCGAGCCATCTGCAGGCGCGCGGACATAACTGTCGTGCCAGCAGTCCTCGACCCACTCCATCACGTTGCCTACCATGTCATGCACACCCATGGCATTGACTGAGACCTGACCCACCGGTGCCGGCCCCCAGTGGCCGTCTGAATAGTTTGGAAAAGCCACCCGCCAAGTTGCCTGGGTCGGTGAACGGTCACCGTCCCCTGCCAGATTACCGATGACTTGAGTCGGCATCTCTTGGCCCCACGGATACATCCATTGAGTGCCACCACGAAGTACATACTCAAACTCAGCCTCGCTCAGAAGCCGGTAGGATTTTCCGGTTCTCTCAGAGAGCCAAGCGAGATAAGCTTGAGAATCACGCCATGAGACGTGGATGACAGGCAGTGTATCGTCTGCTCTTTTACCACGATAGTCCAAGCGCCAATGCACCCCCGCTTGGTCCGTGATCCGGCGTGTTCTTGGATCATAAAGTCGACCGCGGCCTGCACGCTCGGCATCTGTCCGATACCCTGTCGCTTCGACAAACTGCCGAAACTGACCCACCGTCACCTCATGAAGACCCACCAGAAATCCAGACTCAAACACCACCCGATGGCGCGGCCCTTCGTGACTCTCTCGGCCACGCTCATTGTCGGTGGAGCCCATCATAAATTGCCCCTCTGGAATAACCACCATATCGGGGCCCTGACCGGCGCCTTGCAACCACGGATCTTTGATGATCTGGCCTGGTGTATAAACCCCATAACGCTCGATGTTTGAAATTCTTTCTCTATAGCGTGCAATGGCTTGCTGATCTCCGCCCAACGCCACCCATTGAATCAACACTGCCCGCGCCTCAGCGACTGCCTGCTTGGCCAGCAACGCTTCCAAAGCGTCTTGAAGTTCTTGAAGCTGAGCAGCTTTCAACGATGCGATGGCTCGCCTAACCAAAGTCACCTCACTTGGTTCCGCACCCTCCAATTCAGCCAACCGAGTGAGTTGATTGGCACGCTCGTAGTCTTGCTGTTTGGCTTCAACCAACGCACGTGACAAGGTTGGATTTGAGGTCAGCACCTCATCGGCCAAGGCATTGGCATGCACAGCAGGGACGGCCGTGAAGCTCAGCCACAAAACGATCAGCGAACGGGCAAGATATCGGGTATTCACTCGGTGAAGGATAGCCCCAAAACCCAATCTATGCCAGTCAAACCAGCTACACTAACCCCCCTATGCCAAACCCTGTTTCACTGCCGAGCATCTCGCTAGAACATGCCCACCAAGCCGTGGAGGCTGCAATGTGGGTCGATTCAAGGGCCAAGTATGAGTCGATGATAGACACGCTAAGCCATCAGTCCATGGTTGGCATCGATACTGAGTTTGTTCGAGAGAGAACCTTTTATCCCGAGCCCGGTCTGGTACAAATCAGCGATGGCGAAAGCGTGTGGTTGTTGGATGTTGTCGCGATCAAAGACCATGCCCCGCTTGAATCTCTGATCAATGCAGATGCCTCTCAAAAAGTTCTTCACAGCGTGGGGGAAGATCTGGAAATATTGTCGCTGTTAACCAGCGCATACCCCCAGCCACTATTTGATACACAAATGGCCGCGGCCCTTTTGGGCTTTCCACTGCAGATGCGCTATGAGCATTTGGTGGAGGTAATCTTTGGCACCATACTGCCCGGTGGCCAAGCACGCTCCAATTGGTGCCAGCGTCCACTGAGCCCTGGGCTCCTTGCTTATGCGGCACAAGATGTCATCTATTTGCCGACCATGGCCGAAATACTGTCTGAGGCCTTGGATGGCCTTGGTAGACTCGCTTGGCTCGCCGAAGATTGCCAGCGACTGATTACAACGCGGGACAGCGAGTCTGAGCCATTGCTGAAGGTCAAAGGCGCTGGTCGCCTATCTAGAGTGGCCATGGCCTATACCGCCTCTTTGGCCAGCTGGCGAGACCAACAGGCTCGGCAACGCAATCTGCCCAAATCTTTTGTGCTCAAAGATGAGCTTCTTTTGGAGATGGGCACCAAAACAGAACAACTTGGCCCAGCACGGGCTGTGGATGTCCTTGGGAATCAATTCAGGCGCTGGAGGGACGCCTGCACCCTAGCGCTAGAAACCACCGATGTGGCGGCATTTAAAGTCCCGGTCGAGCTCATTCCGCTGACCGCCTCGCAACGTCAGTGCCTAAAAGAGTGGCAGCAAAAAACGGCCACACTGGCTGAGTCTCTGAACCTAGACCCCGGCGTGTTGGCGAGCAAACGCCAATTGAGCCGTTTGATTCGAGGCGAAACACCCGACTGGCTCGAGGGCTGGCGCGGTCCATTGCTGAAAGATGCCCTGAGTTTGGATGTGCATTGAAGAATAAGCTTGGGGGGGCTCAGGGGACACAGCGGGCCCGTCCCCAATGCCTTTGAACACCTGCGACCGCCCTTTATTTCCGATATGAGTAGCAATGGATAACGCTTTCGTTTAGCCTGCAAGATGGATGGAATAGGCATACCGTGTCGATGGATAAACCAATCTCTGAATCAAATCGCATTGAGTCTCTCGATGTCTTTCGCGGCTTTGCACTTTTGGGCATCTTGCTTGTGAACATCATTGGCTTTGGTTTGCTCTCCCCCTCCTACTCTAATCCAGGCTTTGACTTAAGCCAGTCAGGCAATGCGAGTGTGCTGAGTTGGATGGGCATTGAGTTGCTGGCCGAGGGCGCAATGCGCTGCTTGTTTTCTATCCTATTTGGTGCTGGTGTTGTCTTATTTACAACCGGCAAGCATGCTCGCTCCGCTTGGACACACTATCGACGGACCTTTTGGTTATTGATTTTTGGTCTACTCAATGCCTTCATTCTGCTTTGGCCCGGCGATGTTCTTGTGACTTATGCAGTGGCGGGTGCACTCTTGTATCTATTGAAAGAAAAATCAGTAAAAACCCTGTTAAGCGCTGCTGGGGTCCTAGTCCTACTGATGTCACTATTAAATCTCGGTATGGGTTACGGTTTGGGTTTGACACACCAAGCATTCGAGAGGGTGGCGGCATCAGAGGTGCCTGGTGCAGCGCTTCAGGTGTCTAATCAAGATCGCGAACTTGCCCAAGTTTGGAAAGAATTTGCCGCTGACTTTGAGCCCTCTGATACCGAAGTAGAAGCTGAATACAAGGAGCGCACCTCCAGTTATGCTTCTGCGTTTCAGTGGACCGTAGCCCAGAACATCGAGATGTATGCATTCGTCATACCCGTGTTCCTATTTTGGGATGCGCTGGCCATGATGATGCTCGGAATGGCGCTTTATAAGGCTGGCATATTGCAGGCACAACGAAGCCGGCGCTTTTATCTCAAACTGATGCTCCTTGGATTTTCTGTCGGGCTGTTGACCAACGGCTACGAGATCTCTGGGGCCTACAGCAATGACTTTGCACTGATCGCCACCTTCCCTCAATTCCAGTCCACCTATCACTTGGGTCGATTGGGAATCGCGCTTGGTTACATCGGCCTGCTGGGGCTAATTTGCCAGTCTGGGATGCTCAAGACGATGACCCGTCGGCTTGCCGCAGTCGGTCGAATGGCGCTCACCAACTACCTGATGCACTCTGTGATTTGCGCTGTTATTTTTACAGGGCTCGGGTTTGGTTTGGTCGGACAGTTTGATCGTTTCGAGCTTTACGGCATTGTGATCTTGATCTGGTTGATCCAGTTGGTCTTGAGTCCTATCTGGCTTAAACATTACCGATTTGGGCCGGTTGAATGGCTCTGGAGAGCACTGACATATGGTGCTTGGCCACCTATGAAGCGCTCTTAGTCAAAGTCAGCCCTTCACTGGGGCCTTTCATTACAATAACAAGCTTGTGCCTCGGTAGCTCAGGGGATAGAGCAGCCGCCTCCTAAGCGGCAGGTCGCAGGTTCGAATCCTGCCCGGGGCACCACAACATGCTTTTATCCTCTGTGCCAAAGCCACCATAAATTGCCTGCACTTGGTTCCAATGCTAGACTGCGACGGTAAAAATCATAACGGGGAGAAACCATGCTTCGCTTTTTGATCGGTGTGTGCCTTATCAGTGCCTTCAGCTTGTGCGTCAGCGCTTACGCCCAATCACAAGCCCCGGCACTCAATGTCTCAGGCACCCTGACGCTGGGAACCAAAGAGCAACCTTTCACGGCGACCATATGGCAAGGCAAAGAGGCATCCATCCAGCGCTTCGACCGAGAGACAGGCGAAGGCGAGCGTCTGGTATTGACCGTGGTCTCAGGCGCCCAAGAAGGAGCCGACTACATAGCGTATTTTAGGGTTTATCAATATAGAGATGGCGCTTGGGTATTGCGACATGAACCGGTGCTGTTCATGAGAGAGGGACAAAAAGGTTCAGTGGCCGTTGAAGAACCAGAGAATCCTCTCGGTGACTATTTCAAGCTGGAAGTATTGTTTGAGCGGGAATCCTTGGGCACCGAGCTCATCCCTCCCACTGACGGTATGGCATGCTTTTCTGACCAACCAGCCTACCAATCCGCTTTTATGGGTGGGTGCTGTAGCTCATCGTGCACGGTTGAGCCAGGCACTCAGACATGCTGTGGCACCTTCGTCTGTTGCATCTGTGGGGGATGCTGCCAGACACCCTAATGCCGTGAACCGAGCTCACTTTACAGGTCGGCAGAATGTAGGCCCAATAAACCCTCATACCCAACCCCGCGATCATCCCAAAACCACCAAAAATGCCCCCAACCATCATCCAGGGAAACTTCTAAGTGTCACGAGCAAGCCATGCTTCCCCCTGCCTCAGAAAGGCTGCTCGCTGATCTAGATCTTCCAAACTAAGACTTCCTATCTAAGTAGTTTTCAACCAAAGAATAAGCCGCGGGCACCACCACAAGGGTCAGCAAAGTAGAGCTCAACATACCGCCAATCACCGCGATTGCCAGCGGGCCATTGGTATCGGAGCCCGCACCCCAGCCAAGCGCTGGAGGGAGTAAGGCAAGAATCACCGTCAAAGAGGTCATCAACACTGGGCGAAGCCGAATGGGACATGCATTGGCCAGTGCCTCATCAATCCCCTGCCCTTGAGCCCTGAATTGATTGGTCAAATCAACCAACAAAATTGAATTCTTGGCCACCAGCCCCACCAGCAACACCATGCCGATCATTGAATAGATGTTTAAAGAGTTATTGGTCAACCACAATAAAAACACACCGCCAATCACCGCGAGTGGTTGGGCTGTCATCACAATCAAAGGCTGGATGAATGAATTGAATTGCGATGATAGAACCATAAATACAAGCACGGTGGCCAAGCCGAATGCGAAAATCACATAAGTCATAGTCTGCTGGAACTCGCGCGCCTCGGCTTTTAGGGCGATCTCATACCCCAGTGGCAGGATCTCATCGGCAATTTTGTTGATTTCTTCGATGGCAGACCCGAGGGCTATGTCTGGGCTGGCATAAAAATTGGCAGCATAATTGAGATCGAACCGCGTGATGACCGCAGGCCCAATCTCCTCTCTCACACTGGCCAGCTGATCAAAGCGAAACAACTGACCATCCTCACCCCGCATCAAGATCTGATCCAAATCAGCAGGTGTGGTGATCTGCCCATCCGCTGCCTTGGCTCGAATGTCATATCGCTCACCATCACCTGGGTCGTCGTTGTAGCGCGCGATGTCTACACCACCCACCAACATATTGACCGCAAAAGCAATATCAGCAGCACTCACACCAGCGTCTGCCGCCTGTGTTCGGTCTACATCAACCTCCAGTTGGGGCAAGTTCATCTGCAGATCCAAATCCACCGTGGCCATGCCCTCAACTTCACCCAAGCGACGCTGTAGCTCATTGGCAAGTTCTGCCACAGTGGTTAGATCCGTCCCTCGGAGCGCAAACTGCAAAGGCTCACCACGCTGACCACCCACAATGCTTGGAGGTGCTGCGAAAGCAATCACACCGGGGATGGATCTTAGGCGCTGCCGAATGTCCACCAAAACTTCTTGCTGAGACACATCCCGCTCACCCCTCTCCTTTAAGCGGACAAACGCCAAACCCCGATTGACCTCGCCACCGCTTCCCAGACCAATGGCTGTGAAATAGGACCGAACCGAGGGGTAGGTCGATAACAAAGCTTCAATATCGCCCAAATAACGCTCTGTGGTTTCGATGCCCGTTCCCAATGGCGCTCTAAAATAAACCACGAATCGCCCTTCATCTTCTGCGGGCACAAATTCTTTTTGGATGTCTGCAAAGAAAAAGCCAGAGCTCAGCACAATCAAGCCTGAGATCCCAAGCACTCGCCAGCGTTGCTTCAACGAATAGCCCAAAATTCGCTCATAGGTTGTGTTCATTCGATCGAAAAATTGATCAAGCTGATGATAGATGCGTCCGCGTGACTCATCGGGTCGTCTGACTCTCAAAAATCGGGCGCACAACACCGGCGTCAGAGTCAACGCAACAATGGAGGAAGCCACCACCCCAACGGTCACGGTCACAGCGAAAGATTCAAAAAACCGACCAATGATCCCGCCGAGAAAGATCACAGAAGCAAAGATCGATACCAGCGTCAAAGTCGTGGCCACAATCGCAAAAAACACTTCGTTGGTGCCCGAGATCGCGGCTTTTTCTGGATCTGGATTGATTTCCTGCCGGTGCCGATAAATATTTTCAAGCACCACAATGGCATCATCGACCACCACCCCAATCAAGAGAAGAAGCGCCAGCAAGGTCATTGTATTGAAGGTATAGCCTGCCAAATAGATGGTCGCAACCGCTGCCAGCAACGAGACAGGGATGGCCAAGGCAATGATGATGGTGCCGCGCCATGAACGGAGAAACAATAAAACGACGAATGCTGCGAGCAAAGCACCCTCAATCAAATGGTCTTGGAGCGATTTGACAATTTCTCTGATCAGCGCTGAATCGTCTGAGGCCACTTGGATTGTCATGCCGGGCGGAAGTTGTGGGATGATTTGCTCTTCCAGGCGTTTATTGACCTCATCTACGATGGCGACCGTATTTGAGCCTGTGATTTTGACAACCCCAATCCCGACATTGGGCACACCGTTATAGCGGGCCAGCGATCTAAAATCAGCCAATCCATCTTCCACATCGGACACATCACTCAAACGAATCGGTGCGCCATCTTCAAAGCGCACAATCATTTGACTCAATTCCTCTGGACTATGGAACTCAAGATCGAGCTTGACCAAGAGCTCAGTCGAACCACTGACCAAGAACCCCCCAGGAAATTGCGAATGCTCGGTGGCAAAGGCTTGACGGATGTCCTGCGCGGTTACGCCATTGGCCGCCATCCGGTCCAGATCCAAATTGACCCTGATCGTCCGCTCTCGTCGGCCACCGATTTGAACAGCACCCACGCCATCGATGGTCTCAAGACGCTTCCTGATCACGTTATTGGCGTATTGGTTGAGTTGCTGGAGGGTACGATCCCCGGTCAATGACAACCACATCACTGGGCTCGCACCCACCTCCACCTTCGCCACCACGGGTGGCTCAGCATCGAGAGGGAGCTGACGTAAGTTTTGATTGACCTTGGCCTGAACCTCATTAAAGGCGATATCAATGTCTTTATTCAGCTTGAAGGTGATGATCACGGTTGAAACACCAGGCGATGACTCAGACTGGATGAAGTCAATGCCAGGCACGCTGTTGACCGCACCTTCAATGATATTCGTGATGCTGGCATCCACAATCTCTGGGCTGGCACCCGGCAACACTGTGGTGACCGCAATCAACGGAAATTCAATCTCTGGGAATCGATCCACACCAATCCGTTGATAGCCGATCAAACCAAACAGGACCATGACCGCAGAGATCATGTACGCCAAGACGTGGCGTCGAATGGATAACTCAGGCAATGTCATGGGTTGTCTCCACTGCCCTCTGCTTTATGAGCAATGGCCACCCGTGCGCCATTCGTCAAAAACCCTGCACCATCCAAGACAATCAACTCATCACCCCCTAACCCTGAACGCACCTCTACCCAATCTGCATGACGAACCCCCAGTTGCAACACGCGTTCTTCAACCGTGGCCTCGGTGGTGTTGATGACATAGACAACATCGCCTGCGGGTCGGCGAACCACTGAGGTGGGCGGGACCACAATACCTTGCCGCGCCGTCAAAATGATTTCGCCAACGATGGAAGCCCCCGCGCGCCAAACCCCGGGGTTGATGACGTTGACCACAACCTCCACCGCTCGAGAACGTGCCCCCACCGCAGGACGAACTTCTGCGATGGGCAACGTTGAGATGGACTGCTCATCTCCCAAAGGATAAAGCCTCACCATCTGACCAGCACTGACCACCGACCCAAGCTGCTGTGGCACTGGGAATACGGCCTGCAAAGCCTCTGAGGCCACGATTTCGAAAGCGATCTGCCCCAAGCCCACAAAGTCCCCGACGGAGACATGGCGGGCTTGGATCTCACCGGCAATCGGTGAGAGGATTTCGGTATGTTGCAAATTAAGCTGCGCCTGAGTCAATCTGGCCCGAGCGCTATCTAACTGAGAGCTCAAGGCCTTGCTTTGAGCTTTGGCGTCTTCAAATTGATCCTCTGAGATGAGCTGGTCTTGAACCAGTTGGTCCAACCGCTCTACCCGCTTGGCCTGATTGGCCGCCAAGGCCTCCAACTGCACAACCTCACCACGTGCTGCCTGCAAGGCAGCGCGTTGAGCATCGCCATCTAGCCTGGCCAAGACGTCGCCTGCATTCACTGGATCGCCCGCCTCTACGAGCACCTCAACCACACGCCCTGAGGTCTGTGCCGCGATCTTCGGTGCGGTCTCAGCTTCCAGCCGACCAATGGTTGTGGCGATCTCTTCAACCAGCTGTGATTTGACAGAGACTGCGGTCACTGGCGTGGCTGGCAGGCCTGTCTCAGGCGCCTCAGAACTGCAAGCCGCGAGCAATAAAGCGCCACTGATCAAAGCAAGGTGGGATCTGACATTCATTTGATTCATTGAGATTCGTTTCCATTTAAACCATTAAAAATCAATTCACTGACCGACTGGGCGTATTGCTTGGGTTGGTCAGCAAGAGCAAAATCTGGCAAGTATTTCAGTACCCGGTGGTGCTGAAAAAAGAACACGTTCGCAGAGATCAGTGTGAGCGCCGCGACCGATGCATCTACCGCTGATTTGATCAGGCCTGAGGCTTGGGCCTGCTCAATGAACTTCACCAAGCGCTGGAAGTTGCCCGATAACACATCGCGTACCAAGATCATGGATTCGTTGGCATCCGCCTTTTGAAGTTCCCTTAGAACAAGATGGGTGACCTGGCCATTGGACATGATGTGGTCCATATGCTGGCACTGAAAGTGGCTCAAGCGCTCATCCAATGGACCAGAGGCATCCATCAAAGAATCCAAGGTGCGTGCAAAGTCCGTGGCCGCTGCTTCGATCACGGCCAAGTACAACGCCCGTTTACTGGGGAAGTGATGAAATACGGTGGATTTAGAGATGTCGGCTTGCCGAGCGATCTCAGCCACCGAACCACCAGAATAGCCTTGCTTAGCAAACACATCGGCGGCACATTGCAGCAGGTGCGCGCGCGCGGTGGATGCACCCTCGCTGGCGGTCTCGCCCAGCACTGGCTGTGATTGATCAATGACGTTGGTCTTCATGGCAAGCCTATTTATGGTCTTTGAACCCCTTCCGCACACCCGACCGACCGGTCGGTCAGCTGATAGGATAACCCAACCGCGTGAAGGGGATGCGACAAAAAGCCCTCTGACCGCTACAATGTGGCGTTTGGACGTGTCAAACGAGAGGAGAACCGAATGGGCATGCTGTCTGGGAAGCGCGCACTGATTGTTGGGGTTGCCAGCCCCCGCTCCATCGCATGGGGCATCGCAGAGGCCATGGCAGACCACGGTGCGGAATTGGCCTTCACCTATCAAAATGAAAAGCTCAAATCCCGGGTGGAGGCGATTGCTGAGAAAACCGGATCCAGCGCCCTATTCCCACTGGACGTGGGTGATGATGCGCAGATTGAATCGGTGGCCCAAGCGGTGTCTCAGCATTGGGATGGCCTAGACATTCTGGTTCATGCCGTGGGTTTTGCGCCAAGAGAGCAGCTGGAAGGAGAATTCATTGACGCCATCGATCGGGAAGGCTTTCGGATCGCGCACGACATCTCCGCCTACAGCTTTGCCGCACTGGCCAAGGCCTTCCGCCCGCAGATGCAAGGCCGGCAAGCCGCACTTTTGACCTTGAGCTACTTGGGGGCTGTCAGAGCCATGCCCAATTACAATGTGATGGGCTTGGCCAAGGCCTCATTGGAAGCCTCGGTCCGCTATCTCGCACATGGTTTGGGGCCTCAAGGCATTCGTGTCAATGGCATCTCCGCCGGCCCCATCAAAACGCTCGCAGCAGCCGGCATCCCAAAATTCCGTGCGATGCTTGATCATGTGGAGCAAACTGCACCACTGCGACGAAGCATTGATATTTATGAGGTTGGCCAGACCGCTGCTTTCTTGTGTTCTGATTTGGCCAGTGGAATCACCGGAGAGATAACGCACGTTGATGCTGGCTATAACATCGTCGGCATGGCGGGCCTTGACTGACCGCTGCTTCTACAATTTAGGACATCTATAACTGATTGGGCCTGCATAACGCAGGCCCATTTTTTTAAGAGCACGTTTAAGTAAACCAATGCTACTAGAGTCGCTCCTCAACAACGCTGATATCGATATTGGCTCGTAGCCACTCCATCAATGCATTGATCTCATAGCCCATTTGGGCAAAAGCAATTTGTTGCCGGATCATCTCACGTTGCTGCTGGCCGGCCAAGGTGGGATCACCAGGCGTCACCTCCTCCAACCGAACCACTGCATAGCCTTCCGCGGTCGGCAAGACATGCATGGTTGGCTCGCCCGTGGCCGGACTCGGTAAGCGGAACAGATCACGACTAAAATCGGGGCCCAACTGGAAATCATTCCGAGAGATCAACTGTGATTCAGAAAATGACTCTAGGATTTGAGCCTGTGTTTCAACATCGCTGCCCACAAATTCCTCTTGGTACGCCTGTGCCGCAGCAAGCGAGGCTTCTCGCTTGGCTTCAGCCTCAAGCTGTAGACGGATTTCATCAGCGACTTCCTCCATCGGTATGCCTTGTCGTGGGGTGTATTGATCAAGAATGATCACCACCATATGATTGCGATCGATTTCAATGGGATCAGAAGCTGCGCCATCCAATAGCACCCGATCAGAGAAGGCTGCCTGAATAACTTGTGAATCAGCAGCAACACCTACCCCACCAGACCGCGTAAAGACATCGGTGGTTTGAATCTCCAAACCAAGCTCAGCAGATACGGGCTCCAAGGTGGTGTCATCGGCAAACACCAAGTCCACCAAACGCTCAGATAACTCGATATAGAGCGCCTCACTTTCTTGTTCGATGTACTCGGCCAAGATCTGGTCTCTGGCTTCATCGAAAGAAAGGCCTTGAGGCGCTTGGATCTCATCCAGTCGAATCACATGCCATCCAAACCTTGTTTTCACAGGGCTGCTGATGGCCCCTGGCTCTGCCAGATCATAAAGCGCTTGCTCGAATGCAGGCATCATTTGGCCAGGCTCGATCCAGCCTAGATCACCACCGGCCTCGGCAGAAATGGGGTCAGCTGAATAGGTCTTAGCCAACTCAGCGAAGTCCTCTCCCTCATTGACTTGAGAGATCAAAGACTCAGCGAGAGATTGGGCTTCAGAATCCGAACGCTCGTCTGTTATCTCTAACAAAATATGGGATGCATTACGAAGCTCAGGAGACAAGAAACGAGCCTCTGCGGCCTCATAACGCTGGCGAAGCTCTGATTCTGTGAGGGTCAGCCCATCGGTCAACTCCTCTGCCTTGAGCTCAACATACCGAACACTCACCTGCTCTTCGGTCATGTAACCAGACTGATTCTCGTCATAGAAGCTCTGGATGTCTTCGTCTGTCACATTGATCTGATCTGCATAGTCTTCCGAAGCAAAAGTCACCATTCGAACAGCTCGCTGCTCATCACGCACCGCAAGCATCCGATCAATCTCTTTTTCGGTCACAATCGCCGAGCCTGTAATGGCTGTTGGCACGGTCCGAGTCATTAAGTCTTGACGCACTTCCTGCTCAAAGCCCCGAGCGGTCAGACCACTGGCCGCCAAGGCCTGTCGGTAAGCTTCTGGGCTAAATTGACCAGCAATTTGAAAGGCTTCAATTTCACGGATCAATTCAAGCAATGTCTCATCACTCACAGCAAGCCCAATGGCGCGGGCATGCTGGCGAAGCAATGCTTGATCAATCATTTCCTCTAAGAATTCGCGACGCACTGTTGGTTGGTTGGTTGCGATCTCATCGTAACGATCGCCTTGCTGCCGGCGAAGTTGCGAACGATAGCGCGCAAACTCCGCTTGGAAATCATTAACGCCGATTTCTTCTTCACCCACTACCGCGACCGCATCCTGTGGCACCGCGCTGAAATAGCTCTCCACCCCAAAAAACATGAAGGGAACAGCCAAAAGACCCAGAATGATGAAAGCGACGACACCCGTCACTCGATCTCGAATTGCCTGCAGCATGTGATTTACCGATTCCTTGACATTCGTTGAATGGGAAAGCCCGAAAAAAACTGGGCGCCACATGGGCGCCCGGTTACTCTTAAATGGCGGAGCGGACGGGGCTCGAACCCGCGACCCCCGGCGTGACAGGCCGGTATTCTAACCAACTGAACTACCGCTCCGTTTTAAGTTTGGTGGGTGCTGACGGGATCGAACCGCCGACCCTCGCCTTGTAAGGGCGATGCTCTCCCAGCTGAGCTAAGCACCCTGAGCACAGCCCATTATTTTATAGCGTCTTTGAAGCCTTTACCAGCTTTAAACGAAGGATTCTTCGAAGCTTTGATCTGAATCGTTTCACCAGTAGAAGGATTACGACCCTGACGCGCTGCACGGTGCTTCACAGAGAAGGTACCAAAACCGACCAAAGAAACAGTGCCACCTTTTTTCAGGGTTTTGGTGATCGACCCAATGGTCGCTTCCAAAGCGCGGCCAGCATCAGCCTTGCTCAAACCAGCGCCATCGGCAATTGCATCAATCAATTCAGATTTGTTCATTTTTACTCTCTCCAAATCGTTCTTAGTATGGGTTTCTCAGAACCATGATCGAGACCAGGTTTCGTGAGTCATGCAAGATGGGAATCTATATTGTTCAGTTTATGTCCGCATCCCGAGGGAAGATGGTAAACCAGTGGAGTGGCAACCATCAACCAATCTCGGAGGAAATAATACCCTGAAACGCCCAGAAAACCTAGCTTTTTAGGCAAAAACCCTCAGAATAAGTCATTTTTTAGTGCGCTCTGATGCCCTTGGGATCACTCGTTTCGGTAGCAGCAGGCGCCACACCCGAGGCCAGTGATGCATTGGGCTCAGATTCCAAAGCCAGCGACAAGACTTCATCAATCCACTGTACAGGCCTAATATCTAAACCTTTTTTAATCTTATCTGGGATCTCGGCCAGGTCTTTTTCATTGTCTTTGGGAATCAACACAAGCTTGATGCCACCGCGAAGAGCGGCCAACAGCTTCTCTTTCAGCCCACCAATGGGCAAGACCTTGCCGCGCAATGTGATTTCACCGGTCATGGCGACATCGGCCCTGACTGGAATCTGGGTGAGCACCGAGACCAAAGCCGTGGTCATGGCAATGCCTGCACTTGGACCGTCTTTAGGGGTTGCGCCCTCTGGTACGTGCACATGCATATCCCACTTCTGGTAAAAGTCAGCTGGGATGCCTAAGGAATCTGCGCGAGAGCGAACCACAGACAGGGCGGCTTGAACAGACTCTTGCATCACGCTGCCCAACTGGCCAGTGTGGCTCAACTTGCCTTTACCAGGCAGTGCCACTGCCTCAATCTGAAGCAACTCACCACCAACCTCGGTCCAAGCAAGCCCAGTGACCTGCCCGATCTCATTGTCTGTTTCAGCCAATCCATAGCGATAACGTCGAACACCGAGATACTGGTCAAGGTTTTTTACAGTCACCTTGCGCTGCTTGGCTTTTTTGAGGCTGATTTCTTTGACGACTTTCCGACACAGTTTGGCCAACTCACGCTCAAGACTCCGCACCCCCGCCTCTCGAGTGTAGTAACGAATGATGTCCAGCACCGCTGATTCGCTGACTTGAATCTCTTCGTCTTCTAGGCCATTGGCTTTGATTTGTTTAGGCAACAGATACCGCATAGCGATATTGAGCTTTTCATCCTCGGTGTAGCCTGGGATGCGAATGATCTCCATACGATCCAAAAGGGGCGACGGAATATTCAAAGAGTTGGCCGTTGCAACAAACATCACTTCAGACAGATCGAAACCCACCTCCAAGTAATGATCATTAAACGTGTCATTTTGCTCAGGGTCTAAGACCTCGAGCATGGCGGAGGCCGGATCTCCCCGAAAATCCATGGACATCTTATCGAGCTCGTCCAACATGAACAGCGGATTTCTTGTGCCCACTTTGCTCATGTTCTGCAGCACCCGACCAGGCATTGACCCAATGTAGGTTCGTCTGTGCCCGCGGATTTCAGCCTCATCGCGAACGCCGCCTAAGCTCATGCGAATAAACTCTCGACCCGTGGCTTTGGCAATCGAGCGACCCAAGGAGGTCTTACCCACACCCGGTGGGCCCACCAAACACAAAATGGGCCCTTTGAGCTTCTTGACCCGTTGCTGCACCGCCAAGAACTCAAGAATTCTCTCTTTCACGCGCTCCAACCCGAAGTGATCTGATTCCAGCACGCTTTCGGCTTTCGACAAGTCGCTGGAGACCTTAGAACGCTTCTTCCAGGGCAACATCAGCATCCAGTCAAGGTAGTTGCGAACCACCGTGGCTTCGGCTGACATGGGCGACATCATTTTGAGCTTACTCAACTCAGATCTGGCCTTTTCCAGCGCCTCTTTTGGCATGCCCGCTTTTTCGATCCGGGTTTCCAAATCCCCAAGGTCTGTGCCCGTTTCATCAAGATCACCCAGTTCGCGCTGAATGGCCTTCATCTGCTCATTCAAGTAGTACTCGCGCTGGCTTTTCTCCATCTGGCTTTTGACACGACCGCGGATGCGCTTTTCAAGCTTCAAGACATCCATCTCACCTTCGATCAAAGTCATCAACCGCTGCATGCGCTTGATGATAGGCCCAGTCTCTAGGATCTCTTGTTTGTCTTCAATGCGAACGCCCAAGTGAGCAGCGATGGTGTCAGCCAACCTGCTTGGGTCTTCTATGCCTGATAAAGTGGTCATCAACTCAGGCGGCACTTTACGGCTCAACTTGACGTATTGCTCGAACATGTCCATCAAACTCCTGGTGTTGATGTCGATGTCGTGTTTGCTTTCACCCTTGGGGGCGTCCATCAGTGTCCAGTGACCGGCGAGATAGCCTTGATCATCCACAAACTCAGTGACCTCAACCCGCTCAATCCCCTCCACCAATACCTTGGTGGTGCCATCCGGCAGGCGGAGCATTTGCAAAATTGAGGCCATGGTGCCGTGCTCATAAAGCTCATCGGGCTTGGGCTCTTCAATCTCAGAGTTTCGTTGCGTGACCAAAAGAATCTTTTTATCACCGCCCATGGTCTCTTCAAGCGCCTTGACCGAGCGCTCTCTGGCCACAAACAGAGGAATCACCATGTGAGGAAACACCACCACATCACGCAAACTTAGGATGGGCGTGGGCTGGCGTGTCAGGATATCTTTAGTCATGCAAGGAATACTCGTGGGGAACTTGATGAATATATTGGACCGAGCCCTCGAATATTCAAGGGCACGGGGTCGATCGGGCCTAGATTATGCTTCTGCACGTTTGGGCGGATTGCCCTCATAGATGAGGTAGGGCTCACTTTCGCCATTGATCACCGCCTCATCAATCACCACCTTGACGACGTTTTCTAGCGAAGGCAGGTCATACATGCTCTCAAGCAGAACGTTCTCAAGGATGGTTCTCAAGCCCCGAGCGCCTGTTTTTCTCTCCATGGCTTTTCTGGCAATGGCATGGAGCGCATCGTCTCTGACCTCGAGCTCACAGTTATCCAGTTCAAACATCCGAACGAATTGTTTGACCACGGCGTTCTTAGGTTCTACTAGGATTCGGACCAGCGCTTCCTCGTCGAGTTCTGCCAAGCTGGCAACCACGGGCAGCCGGCCCACAAACTCAGGAATCAAGCCATATTTGATGAGGTCTTCTGGCTCAACCTCAGCAAACAGCGCTGAGACATCACCTTTGTCTTTGCTCCTGACTTCGGCTTTGAATCCGATGCCGGCAGATTCCGAACGCGCCTGAATGACTTTGTCCAAGCCAGCGAAGGCACCGCCCACAATAAATAGGATATTTTTTGTGTTGACCTGCAAGAATTCTTGCTGCGGATGCTTTCGGCCACCCTGTGGTGGCACTGATGCCATGGTGCCTTCGATCAGCTTCAAGAGTGCTTGCTGCACCCCTTCTCCGGAGACATCACGGGTGATGGATGGGTTTTCGGCTTTGCGCGAGATTTTGTCAATTTCATCGATGTAGACAATGCCTGTCTCGGCCTTCTCCACCTCGTAGTCGCACTTCTGTAGCAACTTTTGAATGATGTTCTCGACATCCTCACCAACGTAGCCCGCCTCCGTCAGCGTGGTGGCGTCTGCGATGGTAAAGGGCACATTTAACATGCGTGCTAGGGTCTCTGCCAGCAGAGTCTTGCCAGATCCAGTAGGCCCAATCAGCAAAATATTGCTTTTTGACAGCTCAACATCGTCCTGGTTTTTTGCAGACTCGATGCGCTTGTAATGGTTGTAAACGGCCACAGACAACACTTTCTTGGCCGCTTTCTGGCCAATGACGTAATTGTCTAAGAAAGCATGGATCTCCCGTGGCGTGGGGAGTGAATCACGTTCTGTGAGGTTGATGTCTTGGAGCTCTTCTCGAATGATGTCGTTACAAAGCTCAACGCACTCATCACAGATGTAGACACTGGGCCCTGCAATGAGCTTTCTAACTTCGTGCTGGCTCTTCCCGCAAAAAGAGCAGTACAGAACCTTGCCTTCGCTATTCGAGTCGCTCATGGTCAAAGATCACTCGCCTTATGGGTTCAAAACAAGGCCAGTTTACCGAAAAAAGATCCGGCTATGTTGTATGTCGCGATTCCAGCACTTCATCGATGACACCATACTTTTGGGCGTCGTGAGACCCCATAAAGTAGTCCCGATCGGTGTCTTTTTCGATGGTTTTCAGGGACTGACCAGTGTGCTTATGAAGGATTTGGTTCAAAGAATCCCGCATTTTTAAGATTTCTCTGGCGTGGATGTCGATGTCTGAGGCCTGCCCTTGGAAGCCACCCAGTGGTTGATGGATCATCACCCGTGAGTGGGGAAGCGCATACCGCTTACCCGCCGCCCCAGAGGCCAACAACAAAGCCCCCATGCTGGCTGCTTGCCCAATGCACATGGTCGAGACATCTGGCTTGATGAACTGCATGGTGTCATAAATCGCCATGCCGGCGGTCACCACACCTCCCGGCGAGTTAATGTAAATATTGATGTCTTTGTCTGGATTTTCAGACTCAAGAAACAGCAGTTGCGCCACCACCAGATTGGCCATGTGGTCCTCGATGGGACCCACGATAAAGATAACGCGCTCTTTTAGAAGGCGAGAATAGATGTCGTATGCCCGCTCCCCACGCGCGGATTGCTCGACCACCATTGGGACGAGGTTGAGTGCCTGTTCGTTCATGCAGACTCCATCAATTCTTTGAACTTGAATTTCTTCTCGCTGACCTTGGCGCGCTCGAGCACCAGATCAAGCACCTGCTCTTCAAGCACAATGTTCTCAACCTGCTCCATGGCGCGCTGATCAGATCGGTAGATCTTGATCATCTCTTCTGGTTTTTCGTAGGTCTGAGCGAATTCCTCTAACTTGGCCTGCACCCGATCAGCATCAATCTTGATCTCATTTTGCTTGGCCAACTCGCCCATCAAAAGACCCAATCGCAAGCGCTTCTCAGCACCTTCCATGAACTGATCAATGGGTGGTGGCTGGGGAGTCTCATTGCCGGGCCTCGCCATCTGCTGCTGCAATTGATACTGCATCTGCCGCGCCTCTTGCTGAATGCTTGTTTTTGGCAATGGCAGATCGCCAAAGCGCTCAAGCAATCCCGAGGTCACCGCGTCCTTGACTCTTTGGGTGACGGTGTTGCGCATTTCTCTTTCAAGGTTCTTTCTCACATCCGCACGCAACTGTTGAACGCCCCCTTCGATGCCAAATTCGGAAGCAAACTCATCGGTCACTTCCGGCAGCTTGGCCTCTTCGACCGCTTTGATCTCGATTTCCACCGGCACTTTCTGACCCGCCAGCTTTTGTGTTCGGTAAGTCTGCGGGAAGGTCAACTTTTTCGAGTAGCTATCCCCTGCCTTGGCACCTTTGATGATCTTCTCAAGATCTGGGAAGCTGTCTAGCTTGCCGACCACGGGGGCAATTTCATGCTGGCCAACATCTGGGATGCGTTCGTTGTCTAGGGTGGCCACATAAGACAAACGCACCCGATCGCCCGCCTGCGCTTTACGCTCGACCTCAATCCACTCACCTCGTTGTTCCTGCAAGGTGCGGATCATGTCATCGACATCGGCTTCTGTGACTTCACAGACAGGCCGGTCGATCTTTAAGTCGGAAAATTCCAAGGTGGGGACATCGGGAAATACCTCCAGGTGCGCCACATACTCAAAAACCGCCCCGCCGTCTTTGTCTTTGGGCTCAATCTTTGTCACCCCAGCAACACGCAAGGATTCTTGCCCGATGGCCTGCTCCAGCGACGATTGCATGGTCTCATTGAGCACTTCGTCTCTGACCTGAGCACCGTAGCGCTGTTGAATGACGTTCATGGGCACTTTGCCAGGCCTAAACCCCTTCAGGCGCACTTGCTTTTTCAACTCGTTTAAACGGCTAGAGACCTTCGTATCTATCGTTTGAGCCGGCACTTGAACCGTCATTCGACGCTCAAGATCACTTGTTTTTTCGACCGATACCTGCATGATTTTGAGTTCTGCTTATAGTGGTTGATGTTGAAGGCCAGCACGAACCAGCGACCCGCTTTTGATTTCGTTTAGTCAAATGGGGTGAGCGACGGGGCTTGAACCCGCGACCTCTGGAGCCACAATCCAGTGCTCTACCGACTGAGCTACGCCCACCACAGCTTGCTATTGTACTTAAACCTCGGTGCCCGATTTGGCGCGCCCGGCAGGACTCGAACCTGCAACCGCCGGCTTAGAAGGCCGATGCTCTATCCAGTTGAGCTACAGGCGCAAATTGTTTGCCTTGTCACCGGGCCTATGAATGGTCGGGGCGGCAGGATTTGAACCTGCGACCTACTGCTCCCAAAGCAGTTGCGCTACCAGGCTGCGCTACGCCCCGCTAGAACATTCATCCGTTTAGCCGACCAATTGTAGTCGGATCGACACCCAAGGTCAATTTGAATCAGGCTAAACTGTGCCCCAGCCCATCAAATCGCGAATAGACCCCATGAATCAACGCATCCTGCTCTTTGTATCGCTTCTGGCCACACTCACCATCTCCTTGAGCTCAGCTCTGGCAGAGACGCCAGAGGGCGCATCAAGCGAGCTTTGGGCTGACCTTCAGGAAAAGAACATCTTGGCCTGGACACCAGATGAGCAGCGCCTGGGTTATGCCAACATACGCTTGTTCAGTCCAGTTCGTGAGATCCCCGCCTCCCCCACCCCGCTGGCCTTACCTCCCATGCTTTGGCCAGAGGATCCTCTTTGGGTTCAGCACATGGAAGACCTTCACTTGGCCGGACTTTTGGTGATTCAGGGCGGCAAGATCCGCCTTGAGCATTATCGACAAGGCCACGACGAAGACCAACGGTGGATGAGCTTTTCCATTGCGAAATCTGTGGTCTCCTTGCTTTACGGGGTGGCCATGAAAGAAGGCTTGATTCAAAGCCTAGACGACCGAGTGGCAGACTACTTGCCTCAGTTTGAAGGCACAGGTTATGGGAATGTTGCGTTGCGTCACTTGCTGCACATGGCCTCAGGCGTCCAATGGAACGAAGACTATGAAGACCCACGCTCTGATGTTTCCAAGTTAGACGATGCCACTGAAGCCGAGGTTTTAACGCATCTGGCTTCCTTGCCACGGCTTCATGAGCCAGGCACGGTGTTCAACTACAACACCGGAGAGACCATCTTGGCGGGTGCTGTTTTGGCCAAAGCAGTGGGCATGCCCTTGGGTGACTACCTGTCGAGCCGTGTCTGGTCTCCAATGGGTATGGAGAACGGCGCAGACTGGGCATTGATGGGCGATGGGGGTGCCGAGATGGGCGGATGTTGCATCAGCGCAAGCTTACGGGACTACGGTCGGTTGGGCCTTCTGAGCCTCAAAGCGACCCAAGGTGTGTTGACCCCTGCCTTGCTCTTAGAAGACTGGATGAGGGCATCCACAGAACCCTCTCCGGCCGCGCCTTTCTATGGCTATTTTTGGTGGCTCACCGGGGATGGAGACTACCGTGCCAGCGGGATCTTTGGGCAAGCGATTCATGTTAGCCCAAGCCATGACTTGGTCATCGCCATGCATGGGTTATGGCCAGCCGCAGTCGATGAGGGGCTTTCAGAAAAAAGGCGCGCACTGATTGAAAAAATCAAGCACGCCTCAACCCAATCTGCATCAGATTGATCGTCTCTCGTCGGAAACCAGCCTCGCAGTACGCCAGATAAAAGTGCCACATGCGGATGAATTGCTCATCAAAGCCCATGGCTTTGATGCGCTCAAGCTCAGCATGAAATCGTTGATCCCACAATTGCAATGTCTTGGCATAGTCAAGCCCACGAAACACTTGATGAACGGTGTCCAAGCCAGCGGCGGTGGCCTGTTTCACAAACACCTCAGGCGAAGGCAGCATGCCACCTGGAAAAATGTAGCGCTGGATAAAATCCACACCCTTGCGGTAGGCTGCAAATAAATCATCACGGATGGTGATCACTTGAATGGCCGCCGTGGCACTGGGCAACAGTCGATCGTGGACTGCCTTAAAAAAGTCCGGCCAATACTGCTCGCCCACGGCTTCAAACATTTCTATGGATGCGATGCCATCAAATTGGCCTCTTACATCACGGTAATCTTCTAGCTTAAAAGTCACCCGATCTGATAAACCTTGAGCCGATACACGCGCTGTGGCTTCTTCTAGTTGCGCCTTGGACAGCGTGATTGAAGTGACCCGGCACCCAGTCGTTTGCACCGCGCGCATGGCAAAGCCACCCCACCCTGAGCCGATTTCCAACAGATGGGATTGATCATTGGGTTTTATGATCTCTAATATGGTGTCGTACTTTTTGATTTGCGCTGACTCTAAGTCTTCATTGCCTGCATCAAAAACAGCGGATGAATAGGTCATGGTCGGGTCAAGCCACAAGCGATAAAAGTCATTGCCGAGGTCGTAGTGACTGGCGATGTTTTTCTTGGCACCATGCTTGGTGTTTTTGCGCATGGCATGGATGACCCATTGGAAGGCCCGCATCAACAGACTGCCCTCATCCAGCCCACCCAGCATCGAGCGGTTCATTTCGCCAACACTGATCAAGGCCACAACATCCGGGCTGTCCCACTCCCCAGCCATGTAAGCCTCAGCAAAACCCAACGTGCCATTGGCCAGCATCCTTGTGACCACTTTTGAACTGCGAATGTTCAGCGACGCCTCGGGGCCTTCAATATCACCTTTAAAATGAAACTCTGAACCGTTGGGCAAGGTCAAGTGCATTTGCCCCACTTTCAGTTTCGACAACGCCTGAATCAAAGGCTTATAAATCATGGGTGCATGATGGGAAGAAGAACGCTCAGACATCAGATGAAATTTCCTTATGTGGAGGCTCGGGCTTGCGATGAAAGCGAGCCCCTCTTAGCCAAATCTTCAATGCTTGCCAGTGAATGGCAAAGACCACTTTTAGGGTCATCAATGGTAATGAAAAGAATGTTTTTAAAAGCACGCCATCGGTGGTGGCGACTTTCCTCATGCGTTGGGTGGCAATCATAGACCGCTGTTGCTGATGGATCCACACGATACCGACATCCAACGACTCGTCGGTCAGGCCAAATCGAAACTCATAACTGCCCGCTACGGGCAAAAAGGGAGAGACATGAAAGAGTTTGGGGTGGCGGTGAACGTGGCCAAGATCCAGTAACTCCCCCTTGGGGTTTCTCAATAGGTAACAGTGCCTCTCTTTGAAAGTGTTTCGAACCTCACACAACACAGCCACCAAGTTGCCTTGGTCGTCCTCACAATACCAAACACTCAAAGGGTTAAAAACAAAGCCCAAAATGCGTGGATAACAAAAAAGCCTCACCCGGCCACCATTGAGCTCAATGCCATGAGCCGCAAGCCCCTGCTCTATCCAATCACGAAGAGAACCTGATGGATTACCGTCGAGATAAGCTTTTGGCAAATGGTCATGATCGTAAAAAGAAAACAGATTAAAGCGGTTGTGCGAGAACAAAGCCAATTGGCTGGCCAATTGATCGACGTGGTCGATGTCCACAAGCACATTAAAGACACGGTAGACAAATGAGTAAACGGGCTGAATCAAGCGCCGATGAAACACTTGTCCCACATAAAACCCATGATCGGCATACTGACTAGCCATTGATCAAATGAGCACCTGGGCCGGACCATGGCTGGTGATTGTTCATATAAGGCGCCCCGAGACAGCGTGCTTTTTCAAGACTGGGCGGCAGATCAACACCCATTGACTTCACCATCTCAATCGCCGAACCCAATCCATCTTCGTGAAAGCCGTAACCCATCCAGGCACCACAGTAATAACAATTCCGATGCCCTTGTAAGCGCCCGAGGCTCGCTTGCGCCTGGCGCGTTGCCTGATCAAACACCGGATGCTCATACATGGTTTCATAGTGCACCAGCTCTTCCCTAGGGGGCACCAATGGATTGAGTGTCACAAAATAATCGTGCTCTGCCTCCAAAGACTGCAAGAGATTCATCCAATACGAAATGGAGATGGACGGCGCTGAATCCCCTGACCCTTCTCGATGCTCAGCCAAGTAATTCCAGGAAGACCATGCGCGCTTTCTCTTGGGCATCAGCCGGACATCAGAATGCAGCACAGCATGATTGCTGCGATAGGAAAAGGGACTCAGCAAACTGCGCTCGGCATCATCGGGATCGGCCAGCATTGACAAGCTTTGATCGGCATGGGCAGCAAACACCACCGCGTCAAACTCACCCAATGGACCTTCCGAACCATACAGTTGAACACCACCATGGGATCTTATGACTTGGGTGATCGGTGTACTGGGCTGAATGCTTGTTGAAAGATCAGCCTCCATCGCCGCCAAATACGCTTTGCTGCCGCCCACAACGGTTCGCCAATTCGGTCGGTTCGAAAGATCCAAAAGGCCATGGTTATTAAAAAACTCCAGCAAGGCCATGGCCGAGAACGCTCGGATAGATTCCGTGGGGCTGGACCAGATTGAGGCGGCCATTGGGAGTAAATAGCGCTCACAGAAGGCCTCACCCAAGCGATGTTGATCCAGCCACTGCCCTAAGCTCATGCCCCTACAGTGATCTGTACTGAGCGCCTGTTTGCCCAGGCGATTAAATCGAACGATGTCAAAAAGCATGCGCCAATGACTTGGGCTCAGCACGTTGCTTCGTTGGGCAAAGATGGCATCGCCGGCGTACTCCACCCGGCCATGGTCGATGGAGGCACTGAAGGACATGTTGGAGGGCTGAGTGGCCACCGACAACAGCTCAAACAAAGCCAACAACCGAGGATAATTTCGGTCGTTGTGGACAATGAATCCGGTATCGATTTCCAACAAGCCTCGAGGATCGACCACGGTTTGCGTGTTGGTGTGGCCACCGATGCGTTGTTCTTTCTCAAAAACGGTGACATCAAAGTGGTTTCTGAGCAGCCATGCGGCTGCCATACCCGAGATGCCCGTCCCAATGACGGCAACTTTCACTTCAATTGTGCCTTTTGTTACCTAAGATCAGCCCCCATGATACTGGGCTTGGCGTGAATACAGAAGCCAAATAAAAACCCCGCTTGGGCGGGGTTCTTAAAGTTGGCGCGCCCGGAAGGATTCGAACCTCCGACCGCCTGGTTCGTAGCCAGGTACTCTATCCAGCTGAGCTACGGGCGCGTGCAAGCCGTCAATTATCCCAATAATTAGACAATAGTGTCAAGAACAAACGTGTTTGCGCCAGATCAATCCTAAGCATCCATCATCTGCATTAGAATGACCGCATGTCTGAACACAGCCGTTGGTTACTCCCCCTGCCTCTGTTTGCCTCAGTGATGGGCCTATCAGGGCTTGCTATGGTCTGGCGCGCCACGGAGACCCATTGGGCACTCGACTGGGGCATCTCATGGGTGATCACGCTTGGGGCCGCGGCGGTCTTTGTCTTCCTAATCCTCGCCTACATTTTCAAATGGCTGGTGGCACCTGATCGTGTTTTAGATGAGCTCAACCACCCGGTGCGAATCAACTTTTTACCTGCCCTTTCCATCAACCTTATTTTGTTGGGGATACTGATCACACCGAGATATCCCGAGATCGGTCTCGATCTATGGAGAATTGGCGCTGTATTGCACCTTTTGCTGACCCTAATCATTGTCAACATCTGGCTCAATACAGAGAGGCCGGTGGCCAGCATCAACCCCGCTTGGTTTATCCCAGCTGTGGGTAACGTGTTGGTGCCCGTCGCGGCCGCAGCGGCCGGTTATACGCTTGTTGCTTGGTTTTTCCTGAGCATTGGATTGTTCTTCTGGACCATCTTGATCACGGTCGTGTTCTATCGCTTGATCACCAAACCCGCCCTTGAGCCCCAAATGCGCCCTACTTTGGTGGTGATGATCGCACCGCCTGCGGTCTCTTGTTTGGCCATCATTGGATTGACAGGTCACATGGGCATTGCGGCGATGAGCCTGTTTTTCGTTGCGACATTTTTTGTGTTGCTGCTCACGCCACAAATCCCAGGGTTTTTAAAACTGCCCTACTTCCCCTCATGGTGGGCTTACACCTTCCCACTGGCTGCTTTTGTGGTGGCTTGTTATCGGTTTACCGAGGCCACCGGCGTTCTGAGCAACTTTATGTTGGGGCTTTTGACTTTGGTCGTGACACTGGTGGTTGGGATTGTGTTGGCGCGAACAATAGTTGCGTTTTTCCGTGGTGAGCTCGGCAGTCATTGATGCTCAGCCATTCATACACACTCATTTATGAAGTTGTTATGCTCTCAATCGAGCGTTTTAAATAAGCAAGGAGCGAGAAAATGTCTAAACACCCCTGTCTCATCCCGATTGTGGAACTGACTCGAAGCAACGAGGCCTTTCGAGACGAAGTGATCACGGGCAAGGAATCTCAATTGGTGTTGATGACCATTCAACCAGGTGATGAAATTGGTGCAGAGATCCATGACGATCATGACCAGATCTTAGTCTTCGTCGAAGGCCAGGGTCAGGCCATGATCAACGATGAGACTTTTGAGGTGGCTGCCAATGACTTGGTGTTTGTCCATGCAGGCGCCAAACATAACTTCACCAATACTGGCAGCGCCCCGCTGAAGCTCTACACGGTCTATGCACCGCCTGAGCACAGTGCTGGCACCCGCCATGAAACCAAAGCCGATGCCGATGCCGCTGAGGGTCATCACTGAGCCAAGCTCAAAGCTTGGCTTTCAAACATGAGCTCAGCTTAGCTGGGCTTTGATCCAATCGGCCACACTGGCCAGAGCGCTCGGTAGGGCTTCTTTGTCCGGCCCACCGGCTTGGGCAAAATCAGGTCGACCACCACCTTTGCCACCCACTGCAATGGCAACATGCCGGACGAGATCGCCAGCCTTGACCCGATCGGTTAAGTCTTTGGTGACTCCGGCGACCAACACAACACCATCGTCATGCAATGAGCCAAGCACGATCACGCCTGAGCCTAACTTGTTTTTGAGCTGATCCACGGTGTTCCTCAAATCAGCAGCCTCCATGTGAGGCACCTCCACTGACAGCACCGAAACACCAAGCACGTCCACCGCCTCGGCCGCAAGCTCTCCACCTGCTGCCACAGCCGCCTCGCCCTTCAGACGATCGAGCTCTTTTTCCAATTGCCGAGCACGCTCAAGCAACTGCTCTACCCGCTGATGCACAGACTCGGGTTGTGTTTTGAGGATGGCGGCCACGTCATCGAGCAAGCGATCGCGTTTTTGCAGGTAAGCGAAAGCCTGCTCTCCAGCCACCGCCTCAATTCGGCGCACACCCGATGACACACCGCCTTCGCTCGTTATTTTGAAAATACCAATGTCGCCCATTCTGTTGACATGGGTTCCACCACACAATTCGACAGAAAACTCACCGAAACGAACGACTCGAACGCGGTCTCCGTATTTATCACCAAAAAACGCCAATGCCCCAGCCTCAATTGCATCGTCATAGGCCATCTCAACAATGTCCGAAGGCACGTTTTCCAGGATGCGCTGACTGACCCAAGCCTCGATCTGGCGAATTTCCTCATCGGTCACAGGTTTAGGATGAGAGAAATCAAATCTCAATCGATCCGACGACACCATCGATCCTTTTTGCTGGACATGAGTACCCAACAGTTCTCTTAAGGCCGCGTGCAGGAGGTGTGTTGCTGAGTGATGTCTGACAATGGATGAGCGTCGCGTGAAATCAACGCTTGCGTCGACTGAATCACCCACGGTGATCTCGCCAGACTCCACAACGGCATGATGCGCGAAGAATGTGCCCGCTGATTTCTGCGTATCGTGAACTTTGAGAAGTCCTGTGGCTGTCTGAATGACGCCCACATCCCCCACCTGACCACCCGATTCGCCATAAAACGGTGTGGTATCCAGAAACACAATCACTTCTTCACCGACACTCGCAGACTCAGTGCTGTCGGATCCTTTAAACAAACCGACCACTTTGGCACCCTGGACCGATAGCTGCTCATAGCCAATGAAGTCGGTCGGTGGAAGCTTGTTGAGTTCGTCGGCAGACAACACCTGCAGTGTTTTAAAGGTACCCGCAGCACGCGCACGCTCTCTTTGTGATTCCATGGCATGCTCAAACCCTTTCTCATCGATGACCAGTCCACGCTCTCTTGCAATGTCGCGTGTTAAATCAATGGGGAAGCCATAGGTGTCATACAACTTGAATGCCAGCTCACCGGGGATTTCATTGTTTTTCAAATGCTCAAGCGCATCATTTAGAAGCGTCATGCCCTGATCTAAGGTCTCTCCAAACCTCACCTCTTCTCTGGCCAATACCTCAGTCACTTCGTCCTTTTTACGGACCAGCTCAGGGTAAGCACCCCCCATCACTGCTGCCAAAGGCTCAACCATCTTGGAGAAGAACAATCGATCACAACCGAGCTTATGACCATGGCGGATGGCCCGCCGAATGATGCGTCTTAACACATACCCTCGACCCTCATTACTGGGTAGAACACCGTCGGCCACCAAAAATGCGCAGGCCCGAATGTGATCTGCAATGACTTTAAGCGAGGGGGCACCCAGATCTGCCGTACCGGTCAAATGAGCTGCCGACTGGATCAGGGATTGAAAGACATCGATTTCGTAATTGCTATGAACCCCTTGCAAGATCGCAGCCAAGCGCTCGAGTCCCATGCCTGTGTCCACGCAAGGCTTGGGAAGTGGGGTCATCGTGCCATCGGCCGCACGATCAAATTGCATGAAGACAAGATTCCAGATTTCGATGTAACGATCACCATCTTCATCCGGTGAGCCTGGTGGCCCACCCGGGATGCTCGGGCCATGGTCGTAGAAAATTTCTGAACAAGGACCACAAGGACCAGTGTCACCCATGGCCCAAAAATTGTCTTTGGCGCCGATGCGCGAAAACCGAGCAGGATCTATGCCGATCTCTTTGATCCAAATATCAGCCGCCTCATCATCCTCTTCAAAGACTGTGACCCACAGACGCTCTGGGGGCAATTGGCAGACTTCGGTTAGAAAGGTCCAAGCATATTCGATGGCTTGTCGTTTGAAGTAATCCCCAAAGCTGAAATTACCCAGCATCTCAAAAAACGTATGGTGCCGTGCCGTGTAGCCGACATTCTCCAAGTCGTTGTGTTTGCCCCCTGCCCGCACACACCGCTGAGCCGTCGCTGCGCGTTGATAAGCGCGCTGTTCAGCGCCTAGGAACACATCTTTGAATTGCACCATGCCTGCATTGGTGAATAACAAGGTCGGGTCATTGGCCGGCACCAGTGAGCTGGAGGCAACCACTTGGTGCTCGCGCTGGGCGAAGAAGTCAAGGAAGGCTTGTCGAATGTCTGCGGTGGTTTTCATGGTGCTTAATTTACCAGTTCCCGAATCACATCGGTAGTAAAACCCCGCCTCGCCAAGGCTTGCTGGCGTCGGGATCGTTCGTTCATGTCCTCACAAGGGGCCATTCCATAACGACGCTCATACCAGGTGGATGCAATCCCCAGCCAGTCGATCGGCTCAGCGCCCAAGGCCTGATCAATGATGGAGCGGTCAACACCTCGCTCTTGCAACTCGCCTCGGATCCGTATCGGACCATAGGCTTTTCGGACTCGGGCGCGAAGGTAAACCTCCGCATAGCGCTGATCAGATTGCAGGCCGTGCTCGCTCAACCACTCGAGGACTTCTTGGACATCGTTATCTGACCAACCCTTTTTGAGTAATTTGAGTTGGAGCTCATGCCGACTGTGCTCTCTGGCCGATAACAGGCGAACCGCCACGTGGCGAGCATCTTTGGTGCTCTGGCCCGTGGCGGCTTGCTCATCAAGATCGTCGTGGTGCGTGGTCATGACTTCCTAAAAAAAGGATGCTCTGGTGCTTCTCCCCAGAGCACGCTTTAGATGTCAACAGGCCTCAAGCACCCATCACTCTTCAGCAGCTTCTGCCACCTCAGCGATGACCTCAGCGTTGGGGTTGGCCTTGGGCAATAACTTCTCACGAAGCTTGGCCTCAATTTCCGCAGCCATCTCTGGGTGCTCTTTCAAAAACAACCTAACGTTGTCTTTGCCTTGACCGATGCGCTCATCGCCATAGCTGTACCAAGCGCCTGATTTCTTGATCAGGTCATGCTCCACGCCCAACTCAATGATCTCACCCTCTCGAGAGACCCCTTCACCGTAGAGAATCTCAAAGGTGGCCTGACGAAACGGCGGTGCCATTTTGTTTTTCACCACCTTGACACGGGTCTCATTGCCAATGACCTCATCGCCGCGCTTGATTGCACCAATGCGACGAATATCAAGACGCACCGACGAGTAGAATTTCAGAGCGTTGCCGCCTGTGGTCGTCTCAGGTGATCCAAACATCACACCGATCTTCATCCGGATCTGGTTGATAAAGATCACCATGCAATTGGTTCTTTTGATATTGCCCGTGAGCTTGCGAAGCGCCTGGCTCATCAGCCTTGCCTGAAGACCGACGTGAGAATCACCCATCTCGCCTTCAATTTCGGCTTTGGGGGTCAGCGCCGCCACAGAGTCAACCACCACCACATCCACAGCACCTGAACGCACCAGCATGTCGGTGATTTCCAATGCCTGCTCCCCAGTATCCGGCTGAGACACCAGAAGATCATCGACGTTGACGCCCAGCTTCTGAGCATAGCCAGGATCCAAGGCGTGCTCAGCGTCGACGAACGCACACGTACCACCTGCTTTCTGAGCTTCAGCGAGTGCATGCAGTGACATCGTGGTTTTGCCTGATGATTCTGGCCCATAGATTTCAACCACACGGCCGCGTGGTAAACCACCAATGCCCAAAGCAATATCCAAAGCCAAGGAACCGGTGGAGACAACCGGCACATCCCGTCGGCCCGATTCGTCACCCATCAGCATAATGGCTCCCTTGCCATATTGCTTTTCAATTTGACCCAGCGCTGCACTCAGCGCTCTTTTTCGATTCTCATCCACAGTGGTTACCTCATTAGCAGTTATCTAAAATCATCATGGCCGAAACAGGCTCAAATTATCGCACAAGCGTGTCGAGTTCCCGAGACCAAACGCCACGAAGCGGCAATCTCTGACCCCGATTTCGGTAAAAGACAGGCCTTTAAGAATTCATGCCTGATGCTTGAGATTCTACAGATCAGATTCTCAAAAGCTGAGAGCGCCTCAAAGACGTTGCAATAGCCCCGCCAGCGCCTGATAAACGCTGGCACGGCGCACTTGATCTCGATCCCCCTGAAACCAATGCTGCTCTGTCTCCACCCGATCAGGACCGATCGCCCACCCAAAGCACACGGTCCCGACGGGCTTTTCAGGGCTCCCTCCACCGGGACCTGCAATCCCAGTGATGGCCAGGGCGTAATCAGCACCACTTCTCATCAGCGCACCTCGGGCCATTTGAGCGGCCACCGGTTCACTGACGGCCCCTGAGACCGCCAAGGTGGCTTCTGCCACGTCTAACAAATTGACCTTGGCTTCATTGGAATAGGTCACCAAGCCACATTCAAACCATTGGGAGCTTCCCGCCAAATCCGTGCAAAGTTTGGCCACCCACCCACCGGTACATGACTCAGCCACCGTCAGCCGTTGCCCGCCAACGGTTAAGCGGTTGGCCACGGCACTGGCCAAGTCACTCAGCGAGGCATCATCCAGTCGAGAATCCATGGCTCTATAATGCCTTGTTTTGGTATGGTGCGTCTTATGTCCGACTCAAAAACAGCTCAGCACACGCCCTTGATGGCTCAGTACTTGGCTTTGCGTGCCGAAGCAGAGGCACAGCACCCAGGTGTTTTGCTGTTTTTTAGGATGGGTGATTTCTATGAACTGTTCTACGACGATGCCCGTCGGGCGGCAGCGCTCTTAGACATCACCCTGACCACTCGAGGTCAATCGGCAGGTGAGGCCATTCCGATGGCAGGCGTCCCCTACCATGCCGCCGAGGGCTACCTCGCGCGTCTTCTGCGCAAGGGCCAATCCGTTGCCATCGCTGAGCAAGTCAGTGATCCGCAAGTCAAGGGATTGGTGGAGAGAAAAATCGTTCGCATCGTCACCCCAGGCACCTTGGTGGATGAAGCCTTGCTCGACGCACGAAAAGAGCAATTGCTGGTTGCGCTGGATCACAGCCACAACACCGATTGGCACCTGGCGTGGCTTGAGTTGGCCAGCGGACGCTTTGAGCTCACCCAAGGACAGGGCCTGGGGGCTTTGGTGGCAGAGCTCGAGCGTCTCAATCCCGCTGAGTTGTTGATACCAGAAGACACCGCAGCAGAGGTCATGGCAGCGATCAAAGAACACACCCAAGCCATCCAGAGCTTACCGCCATGGCACTTCGATGCCAAAGCGGCTTATGCGCACCTTTGTCAGCACTTCAAAGTTAAAGATTTGACCAGTTTTGGTTATGAGCAGGCCGATCAAGCCTTGGCCGCCCCTGGCGCCTTGTTGCGTTATGCCCAATCGATGCTCGCCACCGATCTTGGCCACGTGGATGCTTTGCAGACACTGATCAACACCGATCAGTTGATTCTCGATGCCGCCACACGCAGGCACTTGGAAATTGATCGCCATCCAGAGGGTCGCCATGAGCACACCTTGGTCGGGCTGATGGATCGCACCCAGAGCCCGATGGGATCGCGCGCGCTTCGGCGCTGGTTGACCCAACCGATCACGGATCACGCCCGCCTCAATGCTCGATACGACGCCATTGATGATCTTAAAAAACGGCTCGATTTGGCAGAGCTACGCGATGAGTTGCGTGGCTTGGGGGATCTCGAGCGCATTCTGACGCGGATCGCGCTCACGACCGCCAGACCCCGAGATTTATCAACACTCAGAGATGGACTGGGTCGTCTGCCCAACATTGCGAATTGGGCAACCAAGCAACCTGCCCCTGCCCTGGCCGCACTGCTATCCAAACTCACGCCCAAACCTCGACTTCATGGCCACCTAGACCGTGCCTTGGTCAAGCAACCACCCATGACGATCCGAGATGGGGGTGTGATCTTGGAAGGGTTTGATGACGAGTTAGATGAACTTCGGTCACTCAGCGAAAACGCGGGCCAGTTTTTGATCGATTACGAGACCAAGGAACGGGAGCGGACGGGCATGGCCACCCTTAAGGTCGGGTTTAATCGCGTCCATGGCTATTACATCGAGGTATCCAAGGCGCAATCGGCCAGCGTGCCCACAGAGTACACCCGCCGCCAAACCCTCAAAAATGCTGAGCGCTACATCACAGAACCGCTCAAGAGTTTCGAAGACAAAGTCTTGTCCGCCAAAGAGCGCGCGCTGGGGCGAGAGAAACACTTGTATGAGCAATTGATTGAAGACTTAAAAGCTGAGCTCGCCACCCTTCGGCCACTGGTTCAGGCCTTGGCAGAGCTCGATGTATTGACCGCCTTGGCCGAGCGGGCCGAGTCGCTCAGGTTGACGCGCCCCATTCTATCGACTGAGGTCGGTATAGCCATCCAGCAAGGCCGCCATCCTGTGGTTGAGCAAGTATTGGATGCGCCCTTCATTCCCAATGATTGTGCGCTCTCGCCAAAGCACAACATGTTCATCGTGACGGGTCCTAACATGGGGGGCAAGTCGACCTATATGCGCCAAGTGGCGTTGATCACATTGCTCGCGCACGTGGGGAGCTTTGTGCCCGCTGAGGAAGTCACATTGGGTCCCGTGGATCGAATCTTCTCTCGCATTGGCGCAGGAGATGACCTCACCAAAGGGCGATCCACTTTTATGGTGGAGATGGTGGAGACCGCACACATCCTAAGACACGCCACAGAGAAATCATTGGTATTGATGGATGAGATCGGTCGGGGCACCTCGACCTTTGATGGTCTGGCACTGGCTTGGTCCGTGGCGGTTGAGCTGGCCAGCCACCGAAAAGCGATGGCGCTGTTTGCCACGCATTATTTTGAGCTGACCCGTCTGGCAGAGCGCCACACCAGCATCATGAATGTCCATTTGAGTGCCAAGGAGCACAAAAATGGGATCGCATTCTTGCACCAAGTCCAGCCAGGGCCCGCCAGCCAATCCTACGGCCTACAGGTGGCCCGCTTGGCGGGCATCCCAAGCAAAGTGATTGTAGAGGCCCAAAAGCACTTAAAGTCACTCGAGCAAGGCCAAAGCCTGGGGCCAAACTCGGCCGATCCTCAACCGGACCTGTTCACCCATCACCCATCACCCAGCACCGATGATCACCCTCAAAGGGCCGCGATCGAGGCGCTCACCGATGCTCTGGCCAAAATCAATCCCGATGAGCTCAGCCCCAAACAGGCGCTAGAAGCGGTCTATCAGCTCAAAATGCTGCTGGCGGACATCGACTGACCCTCCCCACCCAAGCCCTAAAAAATCAGGATGCAAGTGGCCTGGCAATCCGTTAAGCTGGGGTCATGATTTTCCGAAAGAAAAAGAAAATGATGACCGCAGGTCGTTGGGTGCTGGCGCTGGCGGGCTTGGCTGTCGTGATCCTGATGCTCTCAGGGCCCGGCGCACGCTTCGGTGTCTGGGATTTTCGATTCGGTTTCCAATTGATGCGGTGGGCCGTGTATCTGGCCGGTGCGTCTGCAGCGATCGCCCTGATCATGCTGTTTTTCAAGCAACAAAGAAGGACATCCAAGCTCGCGCTGATCAGCGCCTTGGTCTTGGCTGGGCTGACCGTGTATGTGCCGTGGAGCCAACTCCAACAGGCGCGAAGCTTGCCGAGAATTCATGACATCAGCACTGACTTAGTCGATGTTCCACCCTTCGTGGAGATCGCCCCACTTCGGGCAGATGCGCCCAATCCAGTGGCCTATCCAGGGCCTGAGGTGGCTGAGCAACAGCAAGAGGCCTATCCAGACATTCAGACCTACAGATCCTCAGCCGATGCCCAGACAGTCTTTGAAGCCAGTGTGGCGGTGGCTGAATCCATGGGTTGGGTGGTGGTGTCTGCCAGCGAACCTGAGGGTCGCATCGAGGCCTCAGACACCACGTTTTGGTATGGATTTATTGATGATGTGGTGATCCGGATCAGATCAGACGGTGACCAGACCCTGGTCGATGTCCGCTCTAAGTCTCGGGTGGGCTTGAGCGATGTGGGAAAAAATGCCCAAAGGATCCGAGCATTTTTGGCCGAGCTCGACGAGCGCCTATAGTGCTTCTTTGGGTCGGGTGATCAGCACCGACCGTGAACCCTCGGCCATCATGGCCCCATGGACCTCATCTGAGATCGTCACTTGCCAGTCTGGCTCAGGCACATACCCCAACCCTCGCTCTGGCCATTCCACCAGCATCACCCACGCGTCTCCCAGATAGGCCTCTAGACCCAGATCGGCGACCTCTTCGGGGTGTCCCAAGCGATAAAGATCCAAATGAGCGACCTGAGTGGTGGGTGTGGCATAGGTCTCAATCAAACCATAACTGGGACTCTTGATGCGCCCCTCAAACCCCAGCGAGCGGATAAAAGCGCGCGCCAAAGTGGTCTTGCCCACGCCCAAGGCACCAGACAAATAAACCACCTCGCCGGGTTGAACGCGATCGGCCAGCGAGCGCCCCAAAGCCATCATCTCATCTTCAGAAACCACTTTAAATGGCGAATTAATAATCATTATTATTAATGGCTTATGGCCATAACTTCAGAAATATTTTGAATTAAATCAGGCGCGGTGATTTGACGCCGATGCTTGGCCGCCACCTCGCCTGAGAGCGCATGAACCATCACCCCCAAACAGGCCGCCTGCCAATCCGCCAGCCCCTGCCCCCAGAGGCTTGCGATGATGCCCGTCAATGCATCCCCCATGCCCGCGCTGGCCATGGCGGGTGTGCCGAATGGACAGACCCACACCCGACCATCTGGGTGTGCGATTAAGGTCCCGAAGCCCTTGAGCACCACCACCGCTTGATGCGCCGCGGACAAGCGTCTAACCGCGGCAAACCGATCGGCCTCTACCGCCTCGGTGGTCAAGCTCAGAAGCCTGGCGGCCTCAGCTGGATGGGGCGTCAAAATCCAAGGGCTCTTGGTATGATGGCGCGTCAGCCGATGCTTGGCCATCAGGTTAAGGCCATCGGCATCGACCACCAAAGACTGGGTGCTTTTGAGGACTTGCTGGAGCAAGCCAAGCCCCCACGCACCCTGCCCAAGGCCAGGCCCAATGGCCACCACATCGCTCGATGCCCACGGCGGGTTGGCCGTGTTGGTTTCCGTGAGGCGAGCCGACATCAGCGCTGGTGAGGCCTGACAGGCCGCCTCGGCCACAGCATCGCCACCCATCACCGTGACCCAGCCACTGCCGGTCTGAAGTGCTGCCAAGCCGGTCATGACGGGTGCGCCCACCATCCCCTCCGCACCACCAATGACAGCCACGCGGCCAAAGAGTCCTTTGTGCGCATCGGGCCAGCGTTTGGGCAGCCAAGCCAGATCATCTGGGCTCAACAGGTGAGCATCGGGGGTGATGGCACGCTCAATCACCGAGCCGATCCCCAGATCACAAAAAACCAGACGCCCGGTATGGCGTCCAGCCTTCGCGGTAAATAAACCCCTTTTTTGAGCAACGAAGCTCAAGGTCAGATCGGCTACCACACAAGGCCCATGGGCCATGCCCGTCTCTGCATTCAACCCAGAGGGCACATCCACAGACACCACAGGGGCCGGGTGGATGTTGATCCAGTCGATTAATTTAGCCAGTTTGGGCTTAAGCGTGCCTTCAAAGCCAGTGCCCAACAAGGCGTCCACCACCACCTCCCCAGTGAGGACCTCAGTGGCCTCAGCATGGGTCCACTGAGGGACATTGGTAAGCGCGCACCACGCCAAAAAAGCCTCATGGGCTGGATCCACTGAGTCGAGTGGGTCATGGGTCGTGACCACCTGCACCCGCCATCCGGCTTGATGCGCCAAACCGGCCACCACCCAGCCATCCCCGCCATTGTTGCCCCCACCACAGCAAACCGTGATGCTCTGGGCCTCCGGCCAGCATGCCCGAATGGACTGCCACACACGCGCCCCTGCGCGCATCATCAACTCATACCCAGTGACGCCAGCCCGCTCAATGGCCAACTCATCCAATGCGCGCACTTGGTCGGGCCGATATAATGCCAAGTCATGTCTCATCCCTCCGATTATAGGCCCGAGCTCCCCAGCGGCAAGGCACTTGCTGAACAAATCAAAGCATGGGGCTTGGCGCTTGGCTTTGATCAGGTCGGGATCACCGATGTCGACCTCAAAGACTATGAAGCGCAGTTACAGGCTTGGTTGGATCATGGCTTTCATGGCGAGATGGGCTGGATGGCCAGCCACGGCCAAAAGCGCTCAAGACCTGAGCTGTTGGTGCCGAACACCCGAAGTGTGGTCGTGGTTCGAATGGATTATCTGCCGGCCGATGCCACACCCATGGAAGATCTCCTAAACGAGCCGAGCAAAGCGGCCATCTCCCGCTATGCGCTCGGACGGGATTATCACAAAGTGCTGCGATCTAGACTTCAATCGTTGGCCCGTCAGATAGAACATTGGATTGGCCCGTTTGGGTATCGCGTCTTCACAGATTCGGCGCCTGTGCTGGAAAAACCCTTGGCAGAAAAAGCGGGCTTGGGCTGGATTGGCAAACACACCAATCTTTTGAATCGGCACGCTGGGTCGTGGTTTTTCCTAGGAGAGATTTATACCGACTTAGCGTTGCCGAGTGATGCTCCCGTCCAAGATCACTGCGGCACCTGCAGGCGTTGCATTGATGTTTGCCCAACCCAAGCCATTGTGGGCCCTTATCAGCTGGACGCCAGACGCTGCATCTCTTATCTCACCATCGAACTCAAAGGTGCCATTCCTGAGCCTTTTAGAAAACCTTTGGGCAATCGGATTTATGGTTGCGATGATTGCCAGATGGTCTGCCCATGGAATCGCTATGCCAAGTTCAGTGAGATCGATGATTTCAAACCCAGAAAAGACTTGGATGCGGGAGCGTTGGTTGATCTATTTGGGTGGGACGAGGAGATGTTTCTTAGTCGCACCGAAGGCAGCGCCATTCGAAGAATTGGACACGAGCGTTGGCTTCGGAACATCGCGGTGGCCTTGGGCAACGCACCGACCACACCGGCCGTCGTTCAGGCGCTGAGATCGAGGTGCGATCACCCATCGGCCTTGGTCCGAGAGCATGTGGCCTGGGCGCTGGAACAGCACCACCCCATCCCCTAAAAACCCTCCTCTGATCCTGATAAAATGGGGCAAATTCTGTTTGGAAGGCCCACCATGACGACCATCATCGAAAAACTCAACACGCTTCGCCAACAGCTTGGCCAACCGCTGACCGAGGGCTTAACAGATGACGTCATTGAACGCTTTGCAGCCAAAGACCCGCAGCTGATGCAAGCCGTCGATCGAGCGGTGGGCATCATAGAGTGTTGGCGCTCGGCCTACCCAGAGCTTCTTGATCAAGATGAGGAAGCCATCAAAAACACCCTGCAGGCTGATTATGTGAATTTCTATGCCGAGGACGCGGTTAAGCCCTATGTGGCGCTGGCAGCGCAAGGGCCTTGGATCATCACCATCAAAGGCCGTGTGCTGCATGATTCTGGTGGTTACGGAATGCTCGGCTTCGGTCATGCCCCAGAGCGTGTGATCCAAGCCATGAGTCACCCCCAAGTGATGGCCAACATCATGACGCCGAGCTTTTCGCATTTGCGCTTTAGCCAAGCCTTGCGACAAGAAATCGGCCACGCGCGGACAGATGGCTGTCCGTTTAGCCAGTTCTTGTGCATGAACTCGGGCTCAGAGTCTGTCTCCGTGGGCGCGAGAATCGCGGACGTCAATGCCAAGCTGATGACAGACCCCAGTGGTCCCAAGTCAGGCTTTAGCATCAAGAACTTATCTCTTGCCGGTGGCTTCCATGGCAGGACGGATCGACCTGCCCGATATTCAGATTCAAGCAGACCCACCTATATGGCCCATCTGGCCTCGTACCGTGATCAGAACTCTTTGTTGACTGTCCCACCCAACGATGTCGAAGCTTTGGAGCGTGTGTTTGCAAAAGCTCAAGAGGATCGGGTGTTCATTGAAGCGTTTTTCATGGAACCGGTCATGGGTGAAGGCAATCCGGGCGCAGCCATCAGCCCTGAGTTCTATGCCAAGGCACGGGCGTTGACCAAACAGCACGGCACTTTGCTATTGATTGACTCAATTCAAGCCGGTCTTCGTGCCACAGGGGCCCTCTCCATCGTCGACTACCCAGGCTTTGAGTCTCTGGAAGCCCCCGACATGGAGACCTACTCCAAGGCGCTCAATGCTGGCCAGTACCCTCTCTCTGTGTTGGCGATGAATACGCATGCCGCCAAGCTTTATCGAAAAGGCATCTATGGCAATACCATGACAGCCAATCCCCGCGCGCTGGATGTTGGCACCACCGTATTGCAGGCCATTACCCCAGAACTTCGCAATAACATCAAAGCCCGAGGCTTGGAGTTTTTAGATAAATTCAATGATCTAAAACAAGAACTCGGCGGGCGAATTAAAAGTGTCCAAGGCACGGGGCTGTTGTTTTCTGTGGAGCTCGATCACCAAAGGTACAAAGCCTACGGCGCGAACTCCACTGAAGAGTACATGCGCCTTCATGGCATCAATGTGATTCATGGGGGCGAAAACTCCCTGCGTTTCACACCCATCTTCGCGACCACCTCTGACGAGGTGGATCTGATTGTGCAGGCCACACGAGAGGCACTGCTTCACGGCCCCACCAAGGCCAATGCGCCGCAAGATGACTTGAAAGAACAGGCCGCTTGAGTCTGCCGCGATTCGATCAACGTGATCAGATCAACGCACCCAAGACCACCACCAGGCTGACTTGAGCAGCCAATAACACGCTCAAGGCCACCATCTCTTTCATGACGGCGCCTGTCCATTGTTTTAATGTCTGCGCCTTGGCGACCCAAGAGCGCACGTGGTGTGACTTACGATTGGCTTGGCGGTAAGACATGTAATAACTCCATTTTTGTGACCATGGAGCCATTAAAACAGAGGGCTTTCTCAGAACCTGAGAAAGCAAAAACGGTTTTTTAGGGGGTTAATGAACGCTCATGGACGCTGCCACAGCAGCGCCCAAGCACTGACCTAGGCTTTGTCGACCAGGCTTTGCTCTATTTCCTCCACCGATGCACGGCGGATGTCTTTGCCTTGGACCATATAGACGATGTACTCGCCTATGTTCTTGGCGTGATCACCGATGCGCTCCAATGACCGCGCCACCCAAATAGAGTCTAGAATTCGGCTGGTGTTCCTCGGCTCTTCCACCAAGTAGCTGTAGTATTGGCGCAGGATCGCCTCGTACTCGGCATCGACTTTTTGATCCTGTCGTTTTAGCGAGACGGCCACCTCCGGCTCCAGTCGCGCAAATCCATTGAGCGCATCTCGAATCATCGTTCGGACATGGGCGCCCATGGTTTCTAGCTCTCTGTAATTGCCTCTGGGCCGGTCACGACTGACAAGCCTAATGGCCATCTTAGCGATCTGCTCTGCCTCATCACCCACACGCTCGATGTCATTGACCGTTTTAATGATGGCCATGACCAGGCGAAGATCACTGGCCGTCGGTTGCCGTCTGGCCAAAATCTGGATGCACTGCTGGTCAATCTTTTTTTCCATGTCATTGACCTGATGATCATTTTCGATCACCTGCTCTGCCCTAGCTGACTCGCCTTCGATCAGAGCAGTGATGGCATCGGCAATCATCTGCTCTGCCAAGCCACCCATGGTCATGACATCTTTTCTTAAATCCTCCAGCTCTTGGTTGAACTTTCGGGAGATGTGTTGATGAAAATGCTCTTCCATATTGATTCCTAATCCGGGCTTGGTGCCCAGAGTTGATTAGCCGTAGCGGCCGGTGATGTAGTCTTCTGTGGCCTTCGCACTTGGATTTGTGAACAGCTTGGCCGTGTCATCAAACTCAATCAGCTCCCCTAAATACATATAAGCAGTAAAGTCAGACACCCGTGCTGCCTGTTGCATATTGTGCGTCACAATCACAATGGTATACGAATCCTTTAGATCAATGATCAGCTCTTCAACCTTAGCCGTCGAGATGGGATCAAGCGCCGAACACGGCTCATCCAGCAAAATAACCTCTGGTTCAATCGCAATCGCTCTAGCGATCACCAAACGCTGTTGCTGGCCACCTGACAAGCCAAAGGCATTGTCGTCCAGTCGGTCCTTGACCTCGTCCCAAAGGGCTGCCTTCTTCAGTGAGCTCTCAACCACCTCATCCAAGGTCCGCTTTGACTTGATGCCCTGTAGCCGAAGCCCATAGGCGATGTTGTCATAGATTGTTTTCGGAAATGGATTGGGTTTTTGAAAAACCATCCCTACCTTGCGACGCAATTCTGGCACATCTACCGATGGCTGATAAATGTCCTCTCCATCAATTAAGATCTCTCCATCAATGCGACAGGTATCCACCAGATCATTCATGCGGTTGAAGCATCTGAGCAATGTCGACTTACCACAACCACTGGGGCCAATGAATGCGGTCACTCGCTGGGTCGGGATCTGCATGGTGATATTTTTCAGTGCATGCGTCTGACCGTAATACAAATCAAGGCCTCGGGTTTCGATCGAGATTTTTTCATGATTCAAGTTGAGACGAGGCCGTGATGCATCCAGTCCAGAGTTCTGATTTAAGGTGGTCACCATAGTCTTATTCCATCATTCAACTAGTCGCTATCGCTCTTGTATCGCTCTCTCAAACGATTACGAATGGCAATGGCTGTTAAGTTAAGTAGCAAAATCAGCGCTACCAAGATCAGTGCGGTGGCATAGACCAAGGGCCGCCCTGCTTCAACGTTCGGGCTTTGAAAGCCCACATCATAAATATGAAAACCAAGATGCATGATTCTTCGCTCCAGATGGACGAAAGGAAACTCGCCATCCACAGGAAGATTGGGCGCTAGCTTCACCACACCCACCAGCATCAGGGGCGCGACTTCACCAGCTGCCCTCGCCACTGCCAGAATCAGCCCAGTCATCATGGCAGGTGTACTCACCGGCACAATGACTTTCCAAAGGGTCTCGGATTTGGTCGCACCCAAAGCAAGTGAGCCCTCGCGCATGGCTTTAGGGATGCGCGTCAATCCCTCTTCTGTCGAGACGATGACCACGGGCAATGTCAAAAGCGCCAGTGTTAAAGAGGCCCAGATCAAGCCTGGCGAACCAAACGTTGGTGCAGGTAAGGCTTCTGGATAAAACCACTGATCGATGTTGCCCCCGAGGAAATAGACAAAAAAACCAAGACCAAACACCCCAAAAACAATGGACGGCACCCCGGCTAAGTTGTTGACCGAAATTCGAACCATCCGAGTCACTGGGCCTTGGTGCGCATACTCACGCAAATAAATCGCTGCCAGCACCCCAAAGGGCGTGACGATAATTGACATGATCATGACCATCATGACCGTGCCAAAGATCGCTGGGAGAATACCGCCTTCGGTGTTCGCTTCTCTGGGGTACTCACTCAAAAATTCCCACAATCTGGAACCATACTCTTTGAGCTTGGCGCCCGAACCCATGGTGTTTGCCGCAGTCGCCCGAACGACATTGGCCAAGGGGATGGTGACCGACCGACCGCTGGCTGTGCTTGCCACCAAAGCATCGCGCATTGAGTCTCTGCGCACCTCGCGAAGCTCGACAAACAATACTTCATAGGCTTGGTTTAACCGCGCTACTTCTTCATCAATTTGGGCATATCGCCTGCGCTTTTCTTCCTCACTGAGCTGGCTTGAGAGCTCAATGCGACGGCGCTCCAGGCGCTGTCTTTCAATGTCTTGGTTGATGGCACCAATGTCATAGCGCTCAATCTGATTGATTTTGCGCATGATCTCATTGGCACGCGCCAGCCGCGCAGGCAAGGCAGCGAAGGCGGCCTGACCCTCGGCCACCACTTGTCCATCCTCTAAGATGGCTTCTAAGTAACCAAAGAAGTCACCCCATTCGCGGCGTTGTAGCTGAATCGCATTTTCTGGATAACGAAAAGCAGATAAATTGTCTGCCACAAACCACTCAAAGTCTTGGCCAGTTAAATCACGGTTGCCCACTTTGAAAAGATAGCGGTCGACAAAGTTTTGACCCGGTGCCACCTCAATGCCTGACTCGCGCACGGATTGGGCAGAGACCGTCTCTTGGGTTCTGATCGTACCCAAGATGTTTCGCTGATTAACCTCGCCTGAAGCATCGGTGATCGTGACTGTGGCCTCCACAATCGCCGGTTGCCAAAAATGGCCGAGGCCACGGACACCGATCAAGAGCAATAGGCCAACGACCATGATCACGCTGACACTGACGGCGCCACCGATCAGCCAGATCCAAGGATCACCACTCTTAAACCAGCGACGAATCACGATACTGACTCCATGAACATCATCATAGCGAGCTGTACCTTGTTCTCAGTCGCTGACGAACAATTTCAGCGATGGTATTGAGCAAAAACGTAAACCCAAATAACACCAAGGCCGCCAAAAACAATATTCGGTAATGGCTGCCACCCACTGCTGCCTCAGGCATTTCCACAGCAATGTTGGCCGATAAAGTTCGCATGCCTTCAAAAATATTGAAGTTCATCACAGGGCTATTGCCTGTGGCCATCAACACGATCATGGTCTCGCCCACTGCTCGCCCAAATCCGATCATGACTGCTGAGAAGATGCCAGGGCTCGCGGTCAGTAATACTACGCCGATCATGGTCTGCCACGGAGTCGCGCCAAGGGCCAGAGAGCCTTGGGTCAAATGCTTGGGCACATTAAACACGGCATCTTCTGCAATTGAGAAGATGGTGGGGATCACCGCAAAGCCCATGGCAATGCCCACCACCATGGCGTTGCGCTGATCATAAGTGATGCCAATATCTGTGAACCACTGGCGCATGCTGCCATTAAAAAAGGCGACTTCAACACTCGGGCTCAAGGCCACCAAACCCCAGACCGCAGCAATGATCACAGGCATCAAAATGACCGCCTCCCAGCCTTGCGGGATGCGATGACGAATCGCTGCAGGCACCCACCGCCAAGCAAAGGCAGCGAGCAACATGACCACAGGCAACAGCACTGCTATGGAAAATACGGCAGGCAAGTGGCTCTCAACAAAAGGCGCAAACCAAAGACCCGCCAAGAACCCTAAGATCACCGTTGGCAAAGCCTCCATCACCTCAATCGTAGGCTTGACCCAGCCTCTGATCGTTGGGTGCATGAAATAGGCGGTATACACCGCCCCAAATATGGCCAGTGGCATGGCAAATAACATGGCATAAAAGGCTGCCTTGAGCGTGCCTAGGGTCAAGGGCATCAGCGAGAACTTGGGCTCAAACTCATCGGTTGCTGATGATGACTGCCACACATACTCAGGCGCATTCCTGCCCTCATACCAGACCTTTTGCCACAAAGAGCGCACCGACACTTCTGGATGTTTGTTGTCTAAGGTTCGGTAGTAAATGGTGCCATCGGCATCGGTATAGAGCACCCCGTCATTTCTTGGGGCCACTGCCACGCGCCCGATTGGACCGTCAAACATTTTCTCGATCAATAACGTGTTCGATGAGGTCGCGAAATGAACACCAAAGTGGCCACTGGCATCACCCACCATAAATCCCTTGCGGCTGAACTCGGGGAAAATATGGGTGATGCGACTAGGATGAGCTTCAAACTCTCGTACCTTCTCAATGCGACCGATGTTGCTGGCATCTCGCACCAGCATGTATTGGCTGAGCGAGCCATCTGAGCGACCGATGACCACCGATACGGTCCCCAGCAAATAAGCGCTTGCGGTCACTTTGACCCCTGCTTGGGCCTGCTCTGGTGAGAGCAAGGACCTGCTATCGAGCAATTGCGCACGCGATGGGACAGAGATATCCACATAATGCATCTGGCCTGTCTCATCGACGACCAATAAATGTTCTTGGGTGATGTCTAGCAACAAGTCCTGGACCCTGGCAGGCGGCGTGGGCAATACAGCGTTGCTCTGCGTATACTCGGTCAGGCCGGTTAGGAACGAGCGCCGCGCGGTGAAGCGCTTTAAAAGCATGCGATTGTCTTCGGTCACGGCCACTGCGGTAATGCCACGCTCGCCTTCTTGAATGGCCACATCCATCAAGGCTTGCCCCGCCTCATCCATCACCAAAGGCAATGGCCCCATGGGATAGGCCAAGCCAGGTGTTACTTTCCGAACATCGTCAGGATACGTGATGGCGTAATCATGCTCAACCAACAAGATGCGGCCATCAGACAGGCCATATACAGCCATTTCAGTCCGAGGCTCTCCATGACCGAAAGCGGTGATGGTCGCCCCATCGGTGTTGATGGTCTCTTGTGACAACAGCTCACCTGTGGTGGGGTTGAAAAAATCCACCACACCCGATGACAGCATGGACACCGCTGCCTCTTGATAGCGCTCTTTGGCCAAATACAGCGTCTGCGCATCATCCCCTTCATTGGCCAGGGGCATTGAGTAGGAGACGGGCTCCCCCAAACTGGCAGAGCGCAATAGAGGCATGACCTCGAGAAATAAGAAAACAAAGATGAGCGTCAGTGAAATGACGACCCCATAGCCCGCCGTCGAGACCATCAGCCGAGTGGCCAGGTCTCTAAAACCACGCAATTTTCTATGCCTGAGTCGTTTCTCTTCAGACTCAGACACGGGGCGGGCTGTTATGTCACTCATCTAAAACCTTTGACGTCCAAGCCTAGTCGAGATCAAGCTCGGCTCGGAACCGCTCGACAACGGCAGCAGGCAGAGGAATGTAGCCATCTCGAACCACCACCTCTTGGCCTTGCTTGGACAGCACCATCTTGAAGAACTCTCGCTCCAGCGGTGGCAGCGGGCGGTTGGGATGCTTATTGACCGTCACATACAACAAGCGCGCCAGAGGATATTCGCCCGATGCGGCGGTTTCCTTGTTAGGAGGTACGGGTGGATCACCGACCGGCACCGCACGAACCCCAGAGGTGGCATAACCAATGCCGGTATACCCGATGCCGTTGATGGACTCGGCCACACCTTGAACCACAGACGCTGAGCCAGGTTGCTCGTTGATGGAGTCTTTAAAGTCACCATCGCACAACGCAAATTGTCTGAAATAACCATAGGTGCCAGAAACCGCGTTACGTGAGTAAAGCGCGATGTCACGGTTTGCCCAACTGCCCTCTAGGCCCACCTGCCCCCATCGGGTGATGTCTTCGGCTCCGCCACAACGGCGGGTGGCTGAGAAGATGGCATCGACTTGCTCGATGCTCAATCCCTCGATGGGGTTGTCCCTGTTAACGAACACCGCGATGGTGTCAATGCCCACACCCACCACCGTCAAGGGATAACCATGACGCTCTTCGAAGGCTTGTTGTTCATTCTGGCGAGGCCGACGGCTCATCGGCCCGAAATTGGCCGTACCTTCTGTCATCGCCGGCGGTGCCGTTGAGGTCCCTGCCCCTTGAATCTGAATATTGACGTTGGGGTAGATGGTTTGAAATTCCTCTGCCCATAGGGTCATGAGGTTATTGAGCGTATCCGATCCGACAGACGACAGGTTGCCTGAGATGCCTGATACTGGCTCATATTCTGGAAGGTCTGGGTCCACTTCGATTTGCGCAACGGCAGATTGAAAAGACAGCAAAAAAACAGCGGCCAAGGTGGCCTGTAAGCTCCAACGACTCATTTTCTCGACTCCATGGTCATTTCATGACAGCTTTATTTAACGGTACTGGCGTTTCATTTTCATGACCGCCATTCGATGGCGAGACGGACCTGGCCGCGGGACTTAAACGGCCAGGGGGAAATATACACCGAAACACACTCCCCTCGCCCAACACAGACTGAATTTCTAGCCTCGCGCCGTGCCGCTGCAGGACGTGTTTGACGATGGCCAGACCCAATCCAGTCCCGCTTTTGGCGCCATTTCTGGCGCTGTCTACTCGATAAAACCGCTGGGTGATGAAAGGAATGTGCTTTTGGTCAATGCCCATGCCCTGATCTTCCACGCTAAATACACCTTGGCCTTGCTCATCCAACACCCAGTCGACATTGATCTGGCTGTCTTTGGGGCTATAGCGGATCGCATTTAGGATCAAATTGCCAAAAGCGCTGTGCAGCTCTCGCTCAACCCCAAGTAAGCCGAGGCTACTTTGGGGGCTAAACACCAGCCTATGTCCCACGGCATCCTCGCTGTTGGCCGCCTGAATAACACGTTCAATGAGATCAGGCACATCCACCCGATGCTCGTTGGAGGCGTCACTCATCTCAGTTTCAAGGCGAGAGAGTTCTAATAAATCCTCGACCAAACCCGACATGCGCTTGGCTTGGGTCTGCATCTCTGCAATTGGGCCTCGCCACTCTTCAGGCAGGGCCTCGCTATCAGGCAGGGCCTGCAAATAACCTGAGATCACAGTGAGGGGCGATCGAAGCTCATGCGAAGCATTGGCCACAAAGTCTCGGCGCATGGTCTGCAAACGATGAATCCGTGTGACATCACGAAATAACAACAAATACTGATCGCGCCCATAAGGTATTAAACGTGCCGACAAAAGGACATGGTCGTTCTGCGGAGAGACAAATTCACAGGCCCGCTCATAAGCCTTCGAATGAATGTAATCCCGAAACTTGGGCGCTCTGACCAAATTAAGAATGGAATGGCCAATGTCTCGCTGGCTGGAGAGGCGAAGCATGGTTTCTGCAGCGTCATTGAACCAGAGGATATTGAAATGCCCATCAAGCACCAGCGTCCCGTCTGGCATGGCTGCGGTGGATTCGCGGAACTCGCGAATGACTTTGCCCAATTTCTTTTTTCGACCGTAGTAGCGGCGCTGCCAACGGTAGTATTGCTCAAACACGCGGCCCCACAAACCCCAGCTCTCTGGCGGATTGCGCAAACGACCGACCCGCAACCAGCGCTCAAATCGATAGAGTTGATGGAGATGATGACCCAAATAAATCATGAGTCCCAGAAAAAAACCGAACGATGCCTGGTCAAATAGCCCAAACAATAGGCCCAAACCGGCCAAGAGCCCAATGGCCACGAAAACTTCTCTTATCCAAGCGCGGGTCATCTAGCCTTGCTTCTCGGCAGAGAACCGGTAACCCGCACCGCGGACCGTTTGAATGAATCGGTCATAGCCACTGCCCTTGAGTGCGGTCCGAAGCCTGAGAATATGAACATCGACGGTGCGTTCTTCAACGTACACGCCACTGCCCCAGACGTGATCCAAAAGCTGACTTCGGCTGTAGACACGTTCTTGATGGGTCATGAAAAACTTCAGAAGCCGAAACTCCGTGGGCCCCATCCGAACCGGCTCGTCATTGGCATAGACTCGGTAAGTCTCTAAGTTCAGACGAAGGCCATTCATCTTTATCTCTTCGCCCTCACCCACGGGGGCTGTGCGACGTAACAGAGCCTTGATCCGGGCAATCAGCTCCCGTGGAGAAAAAGGCTTGGTGACGTAATCGTCGACGCCACTGTCAAGGCCTAAGACCTTATCGTCTTCCATGGTCCGCGCGGTGAGCATGATGACGGGGATGTCTCGATTGATCTCATCGCGACGGATGGCCCGTGCGAACTCTGGACCGTTGGAATCCGGCAGCATCCAATCGAGCAAAATCAAATCGGGCGATTTGTCAGCCAAAGCGATTCTTGCTTCTTGGCAACTGCTGGCGGTGATGACCTCAAACCCAGCGCGCTCCAAATTAAACACGACCATTTGACGAATCGACTCGTCGTCTTCAACAATCAAAACGCGTTGCGTTTGCATGGTTTTTCGTCCTGCGGTGGCCAATCTGTCCTCCTTATTGCACCAGCGCTTGATGACAGTGGTGTTAAACACTGTCACATTTGGCCCGCTTAACCGTAACGCCCAACCGCCAAAGTCAGTGCTTTGGCCACTTGCTCACGCAAGAAACTGGGTGCTTTGACCTCGACATCGGGCCCGTATCGCAGGATTTCCATCACCAGTTCTCGGCTCTGTCCAAATGGAAAGGTGAGCTCAAAACAGCCATCTGCCAACCACTGCCCCTGCTGCTCACGGTGCCAGCGCTCCTCTGAAGCCCACCTGGCCGCTTCTTCTGTGAACACCAGCACCGCTTGGTTCTCGGCAGGGCCTGAGAAAATGCCGAACGCCTGATCCAGTTGACCACAAATCTCTTCCATCTCTACTTCAAAAGCGGGCTCTTCGACAATTTCCATGTCTCTGACGCGCTCGAGTGCAAAACTTCGAAGCCCCTCGGCTTCATGACACCATGCATCTAAGTACCAGCGGTCACGGTAACTGGTGAGACGTTGGGGCGACACCAGACGTCGATTGGATTCATCGCGACGACGGCCATGGTATTCAATGGCCACACGTTGGCGCTTGAACAAGGCCTCTAGAATGTCTTCAAAAAGCTCACTGGGGACCGGGCGGCCAGCGTCTTTTCTGATGTGGATGCGCTCGGGCTGAGCGGAGAAGTTCAAGCCTTGCTGGTCTAAGAGCTGGTTAATGCGCTCTTGCACACCTTCAAGCTCCTCTTCCAAAAGACCAGGCTGAACGTTGCCCAGAATGTGTCTAGCCGTCAACAGGGCTTGTAATTCATCGGGGCTGATCCAAAGGCCTGGCAATTCAAAATGCCCTGCCAGCTGACGGTCATAAAAAAACCCTCGCCCATCTGGGTCTTGCTCCAAGGGTGCACCCAATTGATCCCGTAATTCAGCGATCAGCCGATAGAGGGTTGCTTGTGAGCAGCCCAACTCATCCATCAGATCTTGCCGAGAAATGGGTGTTCTTCGTTGGCGTAACAGGTCGTGAAGATGATACAGACGCTCTCTTCTTGACACGTCAGTCACCCATCCTGGCAATCATCACAACAGCCATAAATCTCTAACACCTGATGCGAGGGCTTGAAACCCTCAGACTGGGCGGCCTTCGACAAACGCTCATTTAAGACTTTATCTTCGATCTCCACCACTTGCTGGCAACGATTGCAGATCAAAAATTGTCCCTCGTGGGGATGGTCTGGATGCATGCAACTGACAAACGCATTCAAAGACTCGATCCGATGGATAAAATGATGGCTGAGCAAGAACTCTAGAGCCCGATAGATCGTTGGGGGGGCAGCCCCCGGCCTTTCTTGTTTTAGCTGATCAAGCAGGTCATAGGCCTTGATGGGTTTGTCAGCATCAACAATCAATTCAAGTACCCGCTTTCGAATGGGCGTCAACCTCAAGCCTTCTTGCTGGCAAAAAGACTCGATTTGCTCCATGACTGACGGTTCGCTCATGGCTTCATTTTAGCAGTTATCGAGCCGGTGGCACGCCCATTGGGCTAGCCAGTGTCTGCATGGTTTTTGATCCACCCGAGCGCCCGTTGAATCCTTTGAATCGACCTATCTTTGCCCAACAGCCAAAGCGTTTGGTTGATGGCAGGCGATTGACCATGGCCCACCAAAGCCACCCTTAAGGGCATGCCAATCTTGCCAAAGCCAATGCCGAGTTCTTCGGCCACTTGTGTGACCGCTGCCTGAAGTGCTTCAGGGGTCCAGTCACTGAGCTTCTCTAATGCTTGCAACAAGGTCTCTAAGGGCCCCTCGGCCACTGGCTTTAGATGCTTGTTGGCAGCGTCTGGATCATAATCTTCGAATTCAACAAAAAATGGCGCGCTCTCCTTGGCCATTTGATCCAAGCGCTCTATGCGGTCGACTTGAACTTGCAACAGATCCTCTAAGCCAGGCCCTGCATCCAACCGATAACCCGCCTGCTCCAAATGCCAAGTCAATTCGGTTAAGGTCTCTGCGCTGGGGCCTTGTCTTAAATAGTGATGATTGAGCCAAGTCAGCTTCTCCACATCAAAGCGCGCTGCTTTTCTGTTGATGGCGCTGAGCTCAAAGACTTCAGTGAGCTCTTGCCGAGAAAAAATCTCCTGATCGCCATGCGACCAGCCCAATCGGGCCAAGTAGTTGATCATCGCTGAGGGCAAATAGCCCTCATCTCGCCAGCCCATCACACTCATGGCCCCATGGCGCTTGGAATAGCGCTGACCATCCGGGCCCAGAATCATCGGTACATGAGCAAACTCAGGCGGTGTTGCGCCTAGGGCATGATAAAGATTGATCTGTCTGGGTGTGTTGTTGATGTGATCATCGCCACGGAGCACCAGATTGATCTCCATATCCAGATCATCAATGACCACGGCGAAGTTATAGGTGGGCGTACCATCGGCGCGCATGATCACCAAATCATCAAGCTCAGCGTTGTCGACCTCGATCTGACCGAAGACATGGTCATGGAAAGACACAGAACCCGTTGTTGGATTCTTGAACCGAATGACTGGCTCAACATCGTCTGGCGCTTCTTTCAAATCTCTGCACAAGCCATCATAACGGGGCTTGTTGCCTGCCTTCATGGCTGCATCACGAAGCGTTTCGAGGCGTTCTTTCGAACAATAGCAATGATAGGCCAGACCACGTGCCAGCAAATCTTGAGCCACCGCCTGATAACGCGCCATGCGCTCACTTTGAAAATACGGCCCTTCGTCATAATCAAGACCCAGCCAAGCCATACCCTCTAAAATGGCATCAACAGAGGCTTGAGTTGAGCGGGCTTGGTCGGTGTCTTCGATTCTTAGGATGAATTGACCGTTGCTGTGGCGGGCAGCCAACCATGCAAACAGCGCTGTCCGCGCACCACCAATGTGAAGAAACCCGGTGGGAGATGGAGCAAAACGTGTTCTGTAAACAGGCGATTGAGTGGTCATTGTCTGCATTTAAACCAAAGGACGAGGCAAGACCCATCATGTTACCAGACCAAGGCTTTGGAACAAACAAGCTCAGTTAAGGTATAACTGATCACCAAGTGATGAACATACCCACCTCACCTGCGCCACCACCGGCTCCCCAACGCCTAACTTGGCAGCGTCTGGCGTTGGTGCTGGTTCTCTTCATGGTGACAAGCTCTGGACACGATCAGCCCAGTGCCATTGATAAAATCGAAGCACGCGGGGGCTTGATCATGCTCACCACCAATGGTGCCACCACCTACTATCTCGGGGCCGAGGGTGAGACTGGCTTTGAGTACGAATTGGCGCAAGCCTTTGCCGATGAACTCGGATTGCCTCTAGAGGTCATGACCTTCAACACGCCCAAGCAATTGAAACAGGCGCTGGCCATCGGCCAGGGTGACTTCATTGCCGCAGGCCTTCCCTTGATCACAGATGATGAGCGGTTGATGTCTGGTCCGGTCTATGAAACCGTCGCACCCACACTGGTATATCGCCAGGGCTCAGCCAAACCCAGCCAATGGAGCGAACTCATGCCAGGCGAGATTGCTGTCATCGCCGGCAAAGGCTACGAGTCCATGATCGAAGACCAACTGGGTGACACTCCGTTGGTCACACGTTCGGTCATGCCTGAGGCCAGCATTGAGGATTTATTCGATGCCTTGAGCCATGAGGCGATCGAATACACCATCGCTGATTCCAATGTGGTTAAGCTCAACCGCCGCTTTTTCCCAGCCATTGGGGTCGCCTTTGAGTTAGAACCCAGTCTTGATTTGGCGTGGTCTGTTCGACGACACGATGGTGCTGATCTCTTAGAGGCGATGGACACGTTCTTTGCTCGCATCAAAAACGATCAAACCCTGGCTGATATCAAGACACGGCACTATCAGCCCTCCACCGACTATGAACCGGTGGGTACTTTTACATTCATGAGCCAGGTTGAAGAGCGCCTGCCAGCACTCAAGGCACTGTTTCAAAGCGCCGCTGAGGCGGTCGACCTAGACTGGGCTTTGTTGGCTGCTGTGGGTTATCAAGAATCCCACTGGGACCCAAAAGCAGTCTCACCCACAGGGGTCAGAGGCGTGATGATGTTGACCCAAAGAACCGCCAGCCAGCTGGGCGTGCTGAACCGCCTCGATCCTGAGCAGAGCATCATGGGGGGTGCCAAGTATCTCCGCTCCATGCTTGATCGGCTACCAGAACGCATTGAAATACCCGACCGTCTTTATCTGGCTTTGGCGGCCTACAACATTGGTCTGGGCCATTTAGAAGATGCGCGGGTGATCACTCAACGCCAAGGCAAGAACCCAGATCGATGGTTGGACGTCAAAGACCACCTGCCTTTGCTGACCCAAGAGCGCTGGCACAGCCAAACCCGCTTTGGGTATGCGCGTGGCTATGAAGCGGTGAACTACGTATCGAACGTTAGAACGTTTTATGAGATTTTATTGTGGATGGATCAACGCGACCATCCACTCTTGACCCAGATCGATTCACTCGCACCGATCAACCAGCGCTCATCCCTCGAGCCAGAGACAGCGCCCTGATTTTTTCTGGATGGCGAGCAAGCGCTCTTGGTGTGCCTGCAATTCTGCTTCGCTGACACTCGCTCTCACCAAGCCGCTGTAATCCAGCACAAAATGCTCGCTGCCACCGGCCTCGCTGTGACCCGTGGCCTCTAGGCTTAAACCCAAATCGACCTGCCCGCCGGTCATTAACAGATACACATCGGCCAACAACTCGGCATCGAGTAGCGCGCCATGCAGTTGTCGGTTGGAATTGTCTACTTCATAACGTTTGCATAAAGCATCCAAACTCACCCGTTGACCAGGGTGCAGCTCCCGAGCAACCACCACCGTATCTAGAATGGTGGCGATATCACCCACACGAATGGTGGGAGAGCGCTCCAGTCTGGCCAGCTCTGCATCTAAGAAACCGACATCAAAAGGTGCGTTGTGAATGATCAACTCCGCGCCTTCAATAAAACTCAAGAAGTCATCTGCAATGTCCCTAAAACGAGGTTTGTCTTTTAAAAAGGCATCAGTGATGCCATGCACTTCTAAAGCACCCCCCTCCACCAATCGGTCGGGGTTTAGATAACAATGGAAATGTCGATCGGTGACGCGGCGATCATGAAGCTCCACACAACCGATCTCGACGACGCGGTGGCCAAGCTCTGGGTCCAGTCCCGTGGTCTCAGTATCTAAAACGATTTGTCTCATCTTTAACTCGTGCCCTTGTCTCACTGCTCGATCTGTTTGGCCATATTGATCGCTGCCTCACGCGCCAAATCATCCACGCGTTCATTTTCTGGATGACCACTGTGGCCCTTAACCCAGGCCCATTCAATCTGATGCTGACCCACCAAGCCATCTAGCATCTGCCACAAATCGAGGTTCTTCACTGGCTTTTTGTTTGACGTCCGCCACTGATTTTCTCGCCACTTGGGCAGCCATTGAGTGATGCCGTCTTTGACATATTTTGAGTCGGTCACCAGTTTAACTTGGCAGGGTTTTTTTAACAGGGTCAAGGCTTGGATGGCCGCCATCAATTCCATGCGGTTGTTGGTGGTGTGCAATTCGCCCCCATTGGCTTCTTTGCTGTGCCCATTCCAGCGCATCAACACCCCCCAACCACCTGGGCCTGGATTGCCCAGACACGCACCATCGGTCCAGATCTCGACGGTCATTGCGATCAGGCCGCCCGACACTGCGCCACAGGCGCGGGCGATTGACTCACGACGTGCTTGCTTCGCACATGTCGCTTGATGGGCGCAATGGCGGAATTCTTTCTGCCCACCAAGGTGAGCAGCGGCCCGAAACGAGGCCGTCTTCTCGCCCACGTTAAAAAGGGATGGGTGTCGAGGGTTAAATCGGGATGGGTGTGCGCCCAAACAAAGTGCGGCCAGCTGGGCAAAGCAAAAGTCTGGCGACCTTGCCACCCCCAAGTGCTGGGATGCCACGGGTTGGCTGATAGTGCGATCAACCAACCACCTGGCTTCAATACCCGAAGCCAAGGCTCTAAAGCCCAACCCGGACCCTTCGGGTGCCAAGCATGTCGGATCAACACCGCAGGCACGCTGTTGCTGTCCAGAGGCAATGCATCTAGGGAGGCAACAAAAGGCCAGACCAGTTTTTCGTGATCAAACAACACGCGCTGACGCGTGGCTTTGGTTTGCACGCTCGGCGATGGGCTCATTACCGGAGAGACCTCAATAAACCAATCCACACGGCTCAATGCATAAGTGACAGATTCTAGGGATGCCAACCACCGCGATTCCACCGCTTGCATGGCAGAAAAGTCGATGCTTTTCTCGGAGGCGGTAGAATGGTCGGGGTTGAGTTTGAACATGGCCCACAGGATACCAGAAGGATGAACCATGACAATACGCATCACCCCGATTAGGGCACTGGAATCCAACTACATTTGGATGATTCACAACGACCGCTTCGCCGTCTTAGTGGATCCTGGTTCGGCCGAAGCGGCGAAGGCTGCACTTCACTCCCATGAACTCAGCCTCACCGGCATTTTGGTGACCCATCATCACCATGATCACATCGGTGGCATCGAAGGTCTGTTAGCAGATAAGCCCGTGCCAGTCTGGGCACCCGACGATCAACGCATCCCGCACACAACCGACGTTGTCCGTGATGGCGACCAGATCACGCTGCCCGAGCTTCCATTGAGCTTTACGGTGATACACACCCCAGGCCATACCCTCTCCCATGTGGCTTATGTGAATGAGACGATGCTGTTGGCGGGCGATACTTTGTTCTCGTTGGGCTGTGGTCGGCTGTTCGAGGGGACACCTGCACAGATGCTCGCGTCTCTCGATCGATTGTCTCGTGCCCATCCAGAGGCTCTGCTCTACTGCGGTCACGAATACACGGCCGCCAATGGCCAATTCGCCATGGAGGTCGAGCCGAACAACCCTTATTTACATAAGCGCCTTAAAGTGGTCCAGGCGCTTCGAGTGCAAGACAAACCCACCCTACCCGTCACCTTGGGCGAAGAATTGGCCACCAACCCTTTCTTACGGACCCGCGAGCCGGCTGTGATGCTGGCCGCTCGGCAACACGACAGCCAGTGTGGTGATACCGCCACTGAGGTGTTTGCCACACTGAGGGCGTGGAAAGACCACAGCTAGCGCACCCCGTGAAGTCAGCGCTTCGCTGATATGACACGCTGGCCCTAACTTCCGTATAATATATCGCTTAATCGCGATAGAAGGATATAAGGCCATCGATCTCGAACTCATCAACCGCTACTGCAGCCTATTGGGCGATGCCACCCGCATCCGTCTGTTGGCACTGTTGGAGCGAGAAGAATTGACGGTTGCCGAACTGGCCAGCATCACGCATCTGGCCCAGCCACGGGTATCCACGCACTTGGCCAAACTCAGAGAGGCCGGCATGGTCGTGGATAGACGCTCTGGCGTCTCTGTCTACTATCGATTGGCCGAGGAAGACCAAGAACCTCAAATCAGCCAGTTGTGGCGAACGTTCCAAACCAATCTCGACGATGCCTTGATCGATGCCGATGCCAAACGCTTGGTCGGTGTGTTGGCAGAACGCTCCAAAGATCGAAACTGGGTCGATGCCGTCGCCGGTGACATGGAGCGGCATTATTCGCCAGGAAGAACTTGGGAAGCGACAGCGCATGCGCTCAAGCAATTATTGAATCTTGGCAAAACCTTGGACATTGCCTCGGGCGATGGGGCGATGGGTGAGTTGCTCTCCCCTCAGGCCAGCTCTGTGGATTGTGTTGATTTATCTGAAAAAGTGGTCTTGGCCGGTCGAGCACGCGCCAGCCACCTGGGCAATGTTCGTTTTCATCAAGGCGACATGCACGCACTGCCTTTCGATTCGGCCAGTTTTGATACCGTACTGATGCTCCATGCCCTGACCTACAGCGACAAACCACAACACGCCATTAAAGAGGCTGCTCGCGTATTGGCCCCGAATGGTCGCTTGGTGCTGGCCACTTTGCATCGCCATGACCATGTGGAGCAAGTCAAAGCCTATGGCCACATCCAGCCTGGTTTCTTACCCAAAAACCTAAAAGCTTGGTGCCATGCCGCTGGCTTAAGCGTCTCGTTTTGTGAGGTCACCTCCATTGAGAAAAAAGCACCTCATTTTAAAGTCATCACCCTGCTGGCCACAGGCCAAGCGCCCAATGACTCAAAGGATTCTTAAAACATGTTGAAATGGCATAACCCAGACCGAGTTGGACAACTCTTCCACGCCTTATCTCAAAGAATCTTGGTACTCGATGGTGCCATGGGCACCATGATCCAATCGTTTGGATTGAGCGAGGCAGACTATCGAGGCGAGCGCTTTAAAGCACACGCCTCAGACCTCAAGGGCAACAACGATTTGTTGAGCCTAACTCAGCCCTCGATCATCGAGCAGATCCACCGGGATTTTTTAACGGTAGGCTGCGACTTCGTGGAGACCAACACGTTCAATGCCAACCGAATCTCTCAGGCTGACTATGCACTAGAAGACTGCTCTTATGAACTCAATAAAGCCTCTGCCGAGATTGCTCTTGCGGTGTGCGATGAGCTCAGCCGGCAAACACCCGATAAGCCCAGATTCGTGATCGGGGTATTGGGGCCGACCAACCGAACGGCTTCGATCTCACCGGATGTTTCCTCGCCTGGCTATCGGAACGTCACTTTCGATCAGCTCACTCAAGCTTACCAAGAGGCGGTCCAAGGCCTCATCGATGGCGGTGCCGATGTCATCATGATTGAGACCGTCTTCGATACCCTCAATGCAAAAGCGGCGATCTATGCGGTAGAAGAAGAATTCAATCGTCGGGGTGAAAAATGGCCATTGATGATCTCGGGCACCATCACCGATGCCAGCGGTCGCACCCTCTCGGGTCAAACAGCCGAAGCATTCTATTATTCGATTGCCCATGCCGACCCCATCAGCATCGGATTTAATTGCGCCTTGGGCGCCGATCAGCTCAAACCCCACATCAAGGCTTTAAGCGCTGTCGCACAGTCCATGGTCAGCGCCCATCCGAACGCCGGTCTGCCCAATGAGTTGGGCGAATATGATGAATCTCCAGAAGACATGGCGCGTGTGATCAAAACCTTTGCCCAAGATGGATTGATCAACATCATTGGTGGCTGTTGTGGCACCACACCTGCTCACCTAAAAGCGATCATTGAGGCGGTCAAGCCTCATGCCCCCAGACCCCTCCCCGAGGCCATGCAAACGGAGGCGGCATAATGGCACGCACACGATACACGAGACTCAGTGGTCTTGAGCCGCTGATCATCACGCCTGAGCTTGGTTTTGTGAATGTTGGGGAGCGGACCAACGTCACAGGCTCAGCGAAGTTCAAGCGCTTGATTGTTGAAGAGCGTTTCGATGAGGCCATTGAGATTGCGTTGGAGCAAGTTCAAAACGGCGCCCAAATCATCGATGTCAATATGGATGATGGCCTGTTGGATGCCGAGGCCGTCATGGTTGAGTTCCTAAACCTGATCGCGGCTGAACCTGAAATCGCCAGAGTCCCAATCATGGTGGACTCCAGCAAGTTCAGCGTGATCGAAGCAGGCCTTCGTTGCTTGCAAGGCAAAGGCGTGGTCAACTCCATCAGCCTAAAAGAAGGCGAAGAGGCCTTTTTGGAGCAAGCGAGGATCATCCGACGTTATGGGGCTGCGGTGGTGGTCATGGCTTTCGATGAGACTGGCCAGGCAGATAACACCGAGCGCATGGTGGAATGCCTAACGCGCGCCCATGCCTTGCTCACTGAAAAAGCAGGATTCCCCCCTGAAGACATCATTTTCGATCCGAACATTTTCCCAGTGGCCACTGGCATTCCAGAGCATGACAACTACTCGCTGGCCTTCATTGAGGCCACCCGGATTTTAAAAGAGCGCTTCCCTTGGTCGCATGTCTCTGGCGGCGTATCCAACATGTCTTTTTCGTTCCGCGGCAACCAAGTGGTGCGAGAAGCCATGCACTCTGTGTTCTTATTCCATGCCGTCAAGGCAGGCATGGATATGGGTATTGTTAACGCTGGCCAATTGGCGGTGTACGACGACATTGAGCCTGCCCTGAGAGAACTGGTTGAGGATGTGGTTCTCAATCGCCGCTCGGATGCGACAGAACGTCTACTGGAAGCGGCAGATCAATTCAGAGGCGATGGCAAGCAACAAATCAAAGATGAGGCCTGGCGCGACAAGCCAGTGGCCGAGCGCTTGAAGTATGCCTTGGTCAAAGGCATTGATAAACACATCGTCGAGGACACCGAAGAGGCCAGGCAACTTCACCCCAGTGCTTTGGAGGTCATCGAAGGGCCGCTGATGGATGGCATGAACTACGTCGGTGACTTGTTCGGGGATGGGCGCATGTTTTTGCCTCAAGTGGTGAAATCAGCCCGGGTCATGAAAAAAGCGGTCGCCCACTTGGTGCCCTACCTAGAAAAAGAGAAAAAAGAGGGCGAGAAGAAAGGCAAGATTCTGTTGGCGACCGTCAAGGGCGATGTGCATGACATTGGAAAAAACATCGTCGGTGTTGTGTTGGCGTGCAATGGATTCGATATCCATGACATTGGTGTGATGGTGCCTGCTGAAAAAATATTGGCGGAAGCCAAAAAAGAGGCCGTTGATGCCATCGGCTTATCGGGACTGATCACACCATCGCTCGATGAAATGGTGCAAGTGGCCCAAGCCATGAATGATCAAGGCTTTGAGGTTCCGCTGCTGATTGGGGGTGCGACGACCTCAAGAGCACACACCGCATTGAAAATCGATCCGGTCTACCCCCACGGTGTCACCTGGGTCAAAGATGCCTCGCGGGCGGTGGATGTCGCAAGAAAACTCACCAGCAAGGTTCACAGGCCAGCCTATGTCCAGGCGATGCAGGCAGACTATGCTGAGATCCGCGAGCGCCAAGCGCAGAAAAAATCCAAAAAGCCCTTACTGAGCCTCGATGAAGCGCGCGCTCGGAAAAAAGGCACAGATTGGAACGCCTACACACCACCGATCCCCCGACAGCCTGGCCTTCATGTGATCACTTGGCCGCTGGCTGATTTGGTCAGATACATTGACTGGACGCCTTTTTTTAGAACTTGGGAATTGGCGGGTCGTTATCCCGATATCTTAGAAGACGAGATCGTCGGCGAGGCCGCACGGTCGCTCTGGGCAGATGCACAATTGATGCTCAAACAGCTTGTTGAGGAAGAATGGCTAGAAGCCAAAGCCGTCTGCGCCCTGCTGCCGGCTGCAAGCCTGGGCGATGACATCGTCATTTATTCTGATGAATCAAGAGCGCATGAAAAAGAGCGCTTCATCGGGCTTCGGCAGCAAGCGGACAAAGCCTCTGCCAATCTTTGCTTATCTGACTTTATTGCACCGGTTGATGCCAATAAAAAAGACTACGTGGGCTGCTTTGCGGTGACCGCTGGCTTGGGCATAGAACAGGCGCAAGCCAAGTTACCCAAAGATGATGATTATTCTGACATCTTGCTCAAAGCCTTGGCCGATCGTTTTGCAGAAGCACTGGCTGAGGCCTTGCATGAAAAAGTCAGACGCGAATTGTGGGGCTATGCCTCAGATGAGGCGTTACCTAATGACGCATTGATTGAAGAAAAATACCGAGGGATCCGGCCGGCCCCAGGCTACCCCGCCTGCCCCGACCACAGTGAGAAGGTCAAAATCTTTGAGCTTTTGGATGCGCCAAATCATGTCGGCCTGACCCTCACTGAGAACTTCGCGATGTATCCCACAGCGGCGGTCAGCGGTTATTACTTTTCTCATCCCGAGTCGCAGTACTTTGTGGTGGGCAAACTGGGCGAGGATCAAGTCAAAGATTATGCGGCCAGAAAGGGCGTGAGCCTTGAAGTGGCTGAGCAATATCTGAGGCCGAATCTCAGTGACTAGCGCTTTGGGACTCTAAAGTCCCACTCAACATCATCACCACATCAAATCGTCCGGCACCGGCGGGTAGTCGTCGGTGTGTGACTCTGGATCGGGTGTGTCGTCTTGGCTGATCAGAGGCACCAGGTCCGGTGCCAGCTTGGCAACCTCATCGGCCACTTTTGGTGCAACAAGCAAAGCACCGCCTTTGAAAAGAACCACCGCCAGCTCTCCTGCGTTCAGCGCATCGCGTTGTTGTTCGGTGCAAAGCACCCGACGGATGCGCCCACGGTACTCAAAGTATCGAGGCACCTCTGCATTGGGATCATTGCAGGCCTGATCCTTGATGATTTTTTCAATGGTGAGGTTGCGTTGCCGCCTAGCCTCTTGGGCGGCCAGTTTGTCTTTTTTCTTCTGTTCGGCTTCTTGTTTTTCCGCCAGCTGCCTCAAGCGATAGGCATCGGCCAGATCCATTTCTGACTTGGGATTTTTTTTTCGAGCTTGCTTGGGGACATGGTTGGCGCCCGCCCGACGCTCGCGTCGGGGCGATCGCTCTTTTTTTGATTCACTCAGCCCTGCTTTGAGCAGGGCTTCTTGCAATGAGCCCATGGTGGATTGGGTTTATCCGTTACCGTTGACTCAACTCACATCCGCTCAATCAGTCGGAGTTTTCGACTGAAATCAATTCCACATCAAAGATCAATGTGGCATTGGGGCCGATGGGACCCGGGCGACCTTCAGGGCCATAGGCCAAATCAGAGGGAATGAAAAACTGATACTTGGCGCCTTCACGCATCAGCTGCACACCTTCGGTCCAACCTGGAATGACTTGGTTCAGTGCAAAGGTGGCAGGCTCACCCCGGGCATAAGAGCTGTCGAACTCGGTGCCATTGATCAAACGCCCACTGTAGTGAACCGTCACACGATCTGTCGCTTTGGGTTGAGCGCCCTCGCCTTCCTCAATGACCAGATACTGAAGACCAGACTCGGTCACTTGAACGCCGTCTTTTTCAGCGTTTTGGGCCAAGAAAGCCTCGCCCTCTGCCAAATTGGCTTCTGCCTCGCGACTCATTTGAGCCACCATCTCTTCTTGGCGACGCTGCATAAACGCTTCACGTTCAGCCAAAGCCTCTTCCTGGGTCAGCAAAGTCTCTTCGCCGGCATAGGCGGCACGTAGCCCAGCCACCAATAAATCAATGTCGAGCGCCATGTCTTGCTGGCCCAACGATTGACCAATGTCCATGCCAATGGTGTAGCTTAGGCGATCTTCTGGGGTCTCAAGGTCTTGGGCCCATGATGTGTGGTGCACAAGTGCCAATGCAACGGCGGTGGCAAGTGCAAATCGGCTGGTTTTTGACATGCTTAACGATCTCCGTGGTTTTTAAGTGGAATACGCATTCAGTAGGCCCTTGAGGGCACGACATGGGCGCAGTGTAACAGACCCCTGATTCAGACTTGTGTTTCATCTGACTTGGTGTTATAGTTCACTACAACACCATAACAGGAGGCCGAGATGTTACCCGCCACCACCCGAAAACAACTGAGAGTCCCGCACCACATAGCCATCGTCTGTGCTGGCTTGTCATTGGCCTCAGCCTTTTTAATTGACATAACGCAGACACAGCAGTCACAGACATCCACCGTGGTGACCGAGTCTGTCACGCACCTTAAGAGCGAAGAGCAAGCAAGCCCAAAGCCCTCCAATCCGAGTGCCCTGCGCTTTGATCTACCCCGCCTTTTCCCTTGGGCCCCTCATAAGCCCAAAAGCGAGTAACAGCGTGGACCCAACTTGGTCTCAAAACACACCGATCTATCAACAACTGAAGGATCGGACAGTTGCCAGCATCTTATCGGGCCACCTTAAAGAAGGTGATCTTTTGCCATCGGTCAGACAAGTGGCGATTGAATTACAAATCAATCCGCTGACGGCATCGAAGGCTTATCAAATGTTGGTGGATGAGGGATTGGTGATGTCTGAGCGTGGGGTGGGTATGCGAATCAAACCTGGCGCCTTCCAAACCTTATTACAACAAGAACGTGCGCGGTTTTTGAGCCAGGAGTGGCCTGCCATCGTTGCGCGCATGGAAAGACTCAACATTTCTCTGGATGATCTGACACCGTCAGATGACAAGAAGGCACTGAATTCATGAACACTCATGTCAACAATGTGATTGAGGCTCACGGCCTCTCAAGACACTACCAACGAGGTCAAATCAAAGCCTTAGATGGCATTGACTTGGCCATCCCTCAAGGTCGCATCGTGGGCTTGATTGGCCCCAACGGCTCAGGCAAAACCACCGCATTAAAAGCGATCTTGGGTCTTACGCCGTACCAAGGTGATCTCAAGGTTCTGGGCCTAGATCCTGGCCATGCGCGAGACAGATTAATGGAGCGGGTATGTTTCATCGCAGATGTCGCCACCCTGCCCCGCTGGGCCAAGGTCAAACAGATCATTGACTGGACCGAGGGCCTGCACCCAAAGTTTGATCGACGCGTGTGTCTGGACTACCTCAGTCACTCCAATGTGCGTCTCGATGCCAAGGTCGGCAACCTGTCTCGCGGCATGGTCGTGCAGTTGCACTTGGCCCTTGTGATGGCCATTGATGCCGAGATCTTGGTTTTGGATGAACCGACCCTGGGTCTTGATCTTTTGTTTAGAAAACAGTTCTACAGCAACCTGATCAATGATTATTTCAATGCCAACCGCACCATCGTCATTACGACCCACCAAGTTGAAGAGGTTGAACACATCTTGACCGACCTTATTTTCATCGACCAAGGTCGTTTGGTCTTAAACGCGTCGATGGACGATGTGATGAATGACTACATCGAAGTGCGGGTATCACCGGATGACCTAGCCAAAGCCAGAGCATTGAGTCCCATCCATGAGCGCGCCGTGCTGGGCCAGACCGTTATGTTGTTTAAAAACCAACCCAAAGAGGCTTTGTCTCCATTGGGCCCAACCCAAACACCCACCGTGTCTGATTTGTTTGTTGCATTGATGAGCCAATCAAGAACCGAGATCAAGCCATGAAAAAACTAATCACACTCATCAAAAAAGAATGCATCGAGAACAGAGGCTCTGTGCTGTGGATCCCTCTGGCGATCAGCACCTTGCTGATCGTTGCTGTGATCGGTAGCGTGGCGTGGCATGGGGACGTCTCCATCAACCTCAATGGTGAAGGGATGAATGCCATCGCTCAAATGGACTTGGAGACACGCCAGCAAATCGCAGCGGCCCTCTTAGCGGCCTTATCCATTCCCTTTTTCTTGACCCTGTCCGTTGTGGTGATTTTTTTCCTAGCTCATGCCCTATTTGATGAGAGAAAAGACCGCTCCATCCTATTTTGGAAAAGCCTACCGATTTCAGACAGACTAACCATTGGCTCAAAGCTCGTGATGGCCTTGGTGGTGATGCCCGTGGCTTACTGGCTGTTGGTTCTGATCACCCAATTGATTGTCTTGTCCACCGTCTCTTTCTATGGACTCACAGAGGGCATCAACTTGTGGTCCTCGCTGTGGCAACCTGGTCTCGTTATTGGTCATGCCATGACCTCATTGACAGCTCTTCTGATTCATGGATTCTGGATGCTGCCAATCTATGCATGGCTTTTGTTTTGCTCATCTTGGGCGCCACGCTCACCCTTGATGATTGCCATTGCAATAGTCGCCATTGCAGGCTTAGGCCTGAGCGCTTGGCGGGTGGCCAACACGGGTGAGTGGCGCGGGTTTGAACCCATGCTATGGCTGGGACAACGCATCTCAGATAGCCCCTTGCCATTGAATTTTCAATTGAACCTTGACCCATCGCTCACCGTAGGAAACAACGCCAAACCTCTTGTTGAACTGATGGCTTATTTCAGCTCTGCAGGCTTGTGGCTGGGCGTGCTGGTATCACTGCCATTGCTGGCCGGTGCTGTGTATATGCGACAGCGAGCCACCGCCTAGTCTGAGTGGCTTTTTTGGGTAATTCGATTCAGTCGTAGCAATTGTCAAAAGGGTTGTTGTATAGTCGGTGAACACTATCACCGATGGATGGACAAGGAGATTGTCTTGCAACACACCCCGACCTGCAAAACCCAAGGTCTCCAAATGACAGGCTGGATGCGGTGGGCCTTCATCGCCGCAACGCTGATCATCACTGGACCCACCTTCGCCCAAGAGCTTCGTCAACCCACACCCAACGTGCATGCCATCGTCGATGTTCGCATCGTGACTGAACCAGGTCAGATCATTGAATCTGGCACTGTGGTCATTCGAGATGGTGTCATTGAAGCCGTAGGCAGCAACATCCAAGCACCGAGGGATGCCAAGATCCACCGCTTTGAGCGGAATGCCGACCAAGCACCCATCACGCTCTACCCAGGACTGATTGAGCCCTACTTACCCATCAGCACTGGACCCGATCAAGGCCGTGCAGATAATCAGCCCCCCACGCCTGAAGGACGCCATCCGCTGATCAAGCCAGATGCGCGCATTGCAGCCGCCCATTGGCCAGAGGATCGCGTAAACCAGTTAAGACGGGCAGGATTCACCACCGCAGTGCTCGCACCGGATCATGGCCTGCTGAAAGGCGCCGGTGTTGTGGCCAATCTGGGTGATGGTGGCTTATCTCATAATGTCATTGATCCACAGTTTGGTCAGTTTGCAAGCTTTGAAGGCCGGATGGGTCGACGCCAATTCCCAAGTTCTTTGATGGGTGCTGTGGCCCTGGTTCGTCAAACGTTTTCTGATGCCGCTTGGCAAACACAAGCCAGAGCGGCTTGGGCTCTGAACCCTGCCCAGCCGCGGCCACAATGGTTTGAAGGCCTAGACGAGCTGGGTGGCGCGCTCAATGGGGGAACACCTCTGGTCTTCACCTCGCAAGACCTGCTCGATACCTTAAGAATTGCCTCATTCGTGCCACAAGGTGAGACACGATTGGCCATCGTTGGGCATGGGGCTGAATACCAACGCCTAGATGAGATCGGGGCGTTTGAAGATGTGCTTCACATCATCCCCATCAACTTTCCAAAAGCACCCGATGTTAAAGACGAAAACGATCGCAATGTGCCGCTGGAGGCATTGCGCCACTGGCAGCGAGCGCCAGACAACCCAAACTTGATTCATGAGCGGGGCGCGAAAATGGTCTTGACCAGTCATGGCAATGGCTCCCCAACGGACTTTTTAAAGAACCTTGCCAAGGCGGTTGAACGGGGCCTAGACCCAGACCAAGCGCTGGCGATGGTCACCACAAAGCCTGCCGAGTGGTTGGCGCTCAGTGACCGAGCGGGCAAGATTGAGAAAGGCATGATGGCGAACTTATTGGTGGTGGAGGGAGACCTCATCACCGATGCCCCAAAAATTTCGGATGTCTGGATTGATGGTAAGAGATTTGAGTTGGCGGCGATCAAACCACCTTCTGTTGATCCAGTCGGCACCTGGTCCTTGACCTTAGGCATGGGGGCCATGGGTGATGTTGAAGCGCAATTGGTCTTGGCTGGAACACCCACCAATTTGTCCGGCACGCTATCGGTCATGGGCAATGACTCGCCTTTGAACAACGCCGAGGTCAGTGATGATCAAGTCATCGCCACCATCGACTCATCACGCTTTGGTGGGTCGGGCACGATCACCCTGAGGCTCACCATCAATGGCAATTCCGCCCGCGGCAATGGCTCGGGTCCTTTCGGTGAGTTCACCCTACGGGGTCAACGACAAGTGACCTCTGCTGGCCCTGAAGTGGCTTTAACTCAAACCTTATCTACTGAGGAGGCTCAATGATGCGGCACCTCTCACTTTTATTAGTTGGCTCACTTCTGCTCACCGGTGTTCAGGCTCAAGATTGGACGCCCGACATCGAGGCGTGGAACAGCCCCACACCACCCCAGCCTGAGGCGGTGATCATTAAAAATGCCACGGTGTGGCCGGCGACCGACCAAGACGTGATGCCCAATACCGATGTGGTGTTGCGCCGCGGCAAGATTGTCGCCATTGGCCAAAACCTAAACACACCCAGAGGGGCAATCGAGATCGATGGCACAGGCCATCATTTGACCCCAGGCATTGTCGATAACCACTCGCATGCCGCCATCATTGGTGGAGTCAATGAAGCCTCAAGAATCAGCACCGCCGATGTTCGCATACGCGACGTGGTCGATTCTGAATCCATCAACATCTATCGCCAGCTGGCCGGAGGGGTGACAACGATCAATCTCTTACACGGCTCGGCCAACGCCATTGGTGGTCAAATGGCCACCATCAAAATGCGCTGGGGCGCACCACCCGAGGCCTTGATCTTTGATGAAGCCAGACCAGGCATCAAGTTTGCGTTGGGTGAGAACCCCAAACAAAGCAACTGGCGCCCATCCGAGCCCCGCTACCCCCAAACGCGGCCTGGTGTTGAACAGATCATTCGAGAGAAATTTCAACAAGCGGCTGACTATGAAGCCTCGGTGGCCAATCAACCCACCGGTCGGAATGCACGAGACCGCGTCCCTGTTCGACCTGATCACGAAATGGATGCGATCGCGCGGATCCTGAATGGGGATTTAGATGTGCACTCGCACGCCTATCGGGCCGATGAGACTTTGGCCTTGATGCGTACTGCAGAATCCTTCGGCTTTCGCATCAAAACCATCCAGCACATTCTTGAGGGCTACAAGATCGCGCCGCAGATGGCTGAGCATGGGGCGGGTGGTTCAACCTTCATCGATTGGTGGAACTTTAAAGCAGAAGCCACCGATGCGATTGGCTATAACCCAGCACTGATGCATCAGGCCGGTGTCTTAACCGCCCTGCACTCGGATAACCCAGAGCTCGCCAGACGCATGAATCTGGATGCAGCCAAAGCCGTGCGCTATGGTGGTGTTGATCCCCATGAAGCACTCAAAATGATCACCGCCTACTCGGCTGACCAAATTGGCGCGGGTCATGTGATCGGACGGATTGCTGAGGGCTTCGATGCCGATGTGGTCCTGTGGGATGGTCACCCTTTGAGCGCATTTAGCAAAGTGCAACAAACATGGGTGGATGGTCGCCGCTACTTTGACCGAGAAGCGGACCGACGGATGCAAGAAGCGCTGGACGAAGAGCGCAGCCGCCTCATCGCTCTGGTGCTCAATGAAGGCAAAAGCGCTGATTCGGAGACCGCTGAATCCTTGGAAGCTGCGCCTGAGCGCCGCCAAACCTTTAACTTTGCCCGTCACCTGACAGGCTACCGACCCTCGGAATTGGATCATGATGAATACTGTGTCTTCCATGCAAACTAAAACTCATCTGCGCATCGGCGCTTTTTTCAGTGGGTGGTTGTTGGCCTCATCGGCATTGGCTCAAGTGACCGTCTTGCAAGGTGCCACGGTTCACCCCATCTCTGAGGCCCCCATTGAAAACGCCACTTTGGTGATTGAGGATGGCTTGATCTCAGCGATCGGAACAGCACTGGCTATTCCAGAGGATGCGGTGGTGGTTGATCTCAGTGGCCACCATCTCTATCCCGGTTTTGTCCACCCAGCAACCCAATTGGGGCTGACTGAAATCAGCTCGGTGGCAGGGACGGTGGATACCACAGAGATGGGCAACATCAATGCAGCGTTGAATGTTGAGGTGGCCGTTAACCACGACTCACAATTGTTGCCAGCCACCATCGCAGGTGGCGTACTGACCGCTCACATCATTCCAGGCGGTGGCTTGATTCAGGGCCACTCAGCGGTCATGAATCTAGATGGCTGGAGCTGGGAAGAGATGGTCATTCGCTCCGGCACAGGCATGCACATCGCCTTCCCGCAAGGCGCTGTGGATGATGATGACAACGAAGACATCAAGCTCATCAACCGCGTACTGGACCAAGCGCGTCATTGGCATCAAGCCCGTGAGGCAGCCAACCAGGGTCAAGCCCCCGAGCCCAAGCGCAACGACCAATTGGAAGCACTCGGTCCCCTCCTTCGCGGGGAGGTGCCCCTCATGCTCCATGCCAATCGTTATGATGCAATGGAAAAAGCGCTCGATTGGGCACAAGATCAAGGATTTGAAAACATTGTCTTGGTGGCCACCTCTGATGTTCAACACATTGCCACGAGGCTGGCGGACGCCAACATCCCTGTGATTTTGAAAAACGTTTATGCGCTTCCGATGCGCCGGCATGAAGGTTATGACGCAAGTTTCATCGCACCCGCCAAACTCGCCGAAGCCGGTGTGAAGTTTGCCATCGCAGATGCCACGACTGGCATGGATGTCGCCAATGCCAGAAACCTGCCCTTTCAAGCAGGGTCTGCGGTGGCCCATGGCTTGGATGTGGACACCGCACTGAAGTCAGTGACCCTATGGCCCGCTGAGATTCTTGGTGTGGCCGATCAACTGGGCTCGCTGGCACCGGGCAAACGCGCGAGCCTTTTTGCAGCCAACGGCCACCCACTGGAGCCCATGACTCAGATCACCCATGTCTGGATTGATGGTCAAGCCTATGACTTAAGTGCGGTCAAAGGTCGTGCAATGTATGAGCGCTATCGTCAAAGACACCAGTCACAACCCTAACCACATCATCCCTTTGTCATGGCCATTTTGATTTGTGCGCCTGACCGCTCCAACGAGCGGTTGGCGCAGGATTTAAGGACGCATCTTCCTAAGGTCGACATCCGCATCTGGCCAGATCTGGGCGATGCCGATGAGATTGAGTTTGCTGTCTTGTGGAAACATCCCCAAGGCCTAGTCAAAAGCTTACCCAAGCTACAAGCAATCAGTTCACTGGGTGCCGGCATCGAACATTTGATCAACGATCCCGATATCCCCAAAGACCTGCCCGTGGGCCGGTTGGCTGGGCCTAAGCTCGCTCATGATATGGCGATTTGGTTGGTGGGTCGTGTGCTCGCTGATTGGCTCGACTTTAAGCATTTTGATCAATCGCAACAGCAAGGCCAGTGGGCACCCAAGCCACCGCATGGCCGCCCCGTGATTGGCATTCTCGGTATGGGGCATATGGGGCGCGCTGCCGCTGAGGCTTTCTTGGGTCTTGGTTTTGATGTGATCGGCTGGAGCGCCAGCGGTCAAGGACCCGATGGGACCGTCACCCATCAGGGAGCATCGGGGCTTGATCAGGTGGTCAGCGCTTCTGATTACTTGATTTGTCTGCTGCCCCTGACGCCACACACCCGTGGCATCTTAAACGCCCGCCTATTTTCAAACATGCCAAGGGGCAGTGTCTTGATCAATGTCGGCCGTGGCGCGCATCTGATCGAAGAAGACTTACTTGAGGCCTTGGTCCAGCATCACCCTGCCCGAGCGATTTTAGATGTGTTCATGACTGAGCCTCTGCCCGAGTCACACCCGTTTTGGTCGCATCCACAGATCACGGTCTCACCGCACTCGGCGGCTTTAACCGATCCTTCGGAAGCGGCGCTGTTGTTGTCTCAAAGTTATCAACGCGTGATGGCCGGTCAAGCCCCCATCGGCTTGGTTGATCTGGAGAGAGGCTACTGAGGCGTTTTGCAAAACCCGTGGGGCTCTGCGCCTAGGGCTGCGTTGAACTTGGCGCTCATCGTTTGAAATGAAATCCACGCCGTCAGTTGCGTGATCTCATCATCGCTAAATTGTGCCCTTAAACCGTCAATGGTGGCTTGATCAATGGAAGCGCACGCCACCGTCATGGCCTCGGCATAACCGAGCACCGCTTTTTCTTTTTCGCTAAAGATCCCATCGGCACTCTGCCAACTGGCCACATGATCGGCCTTCTCGACTTCTCCTTGAGCACTCAAATAAAGGTGGGCGTTCAGATCCACACAAAAATGACAACCATTGAGCTGAGCAATGCGAATCGAGGCCAGTGAGCGAATGGTTTTCGAAATCAAAAATCGCTTGGAGGAAAACAAACCAAGCATCCCCAACAGCGCAAAAAAAAGACCAGGCATCCGACCCCAAAGATAAGCGGGTGGAAGCACATCGCCATAGACCCTGATTTGTCTTTTCAGGACCATGCGAACAGGCCAGGGGTAATCATTCAATGCTTTTGGTTGAATAAATGCCATCACTCATCACTCATGTCTGTATTAAGCCTCAACGGCCGCAAGCCCCAAACCCTCGCGTTGGAGCACACTGATCTGGTCACGAAGCTCGGCGGCGGTCTCAAACTCAAGGTTCTCCGCGGCTTTGAGCATTTTCTTTTCCAGCTGCGTGATTAACTTGGCGGCTTCTTCAGGGCTTCGGACGGTCGGCAAAGTAAAGACGTCTTTGCGCTCCTTGCCCGTGCGCTTGCCTGATTTTTTGCCTGGGGTGTTGTGGGCATCGGCCATGATGTCCGCCACACTTTTGGCAATGGTCTTCGGCGTAATGCCGTGCTCTTCATTGAAGGCGATCTGCTTGGCACGGCGACGCTCTGTCTCTTCAATGGCGCGCTTCATCGAATCGGTGATGGTGTCTGCATATAAGATGGCTTTGCCTCGCACATTCCGCGCTGCTCGGCCAATCGTTTGGATCAATGAGCCTGTTGAGCGCAAAAAGCCTTCTTTGTCGGCATCCAAGATGGCCACCAAAGACACCTCGGGAAGGTCTAGGCCTTCTCTGAGTAAGTTAATCCCCACCAAGACATCAAAAGCCCCGAGCCTCAAGTCTCGTAAGATCTCAACGCGCTCTACCGTATCGACATCAGAGTGCAGATACCTCACACGCACATCGTGCTCGGACAGATACTCGGTCAAGTTTTCTGCCATTCTTTTTGTCAGCGTGGTCACCAACACACGCTCTTTGACAGCGACACGCTCATGGATCTCAGATAAAAGATTGTCCACTTGGCTCGTCACCGGTCTGACCTCGACGTCAGGATCCACCAAGCCTGTGGGGCGAACGACTTGCTCAACGGTCTGTTTGGAATGATCGGCTTCCCATTGTCTGGGGGTGGCTGAGACCAGAATCATTTGTGGTGCTCGTTCAGCGAACTCTTCAAACATTAAAGGCCGGTTGTCCAGGGCCGATGGCAACCTAAACCCAAAGTTGACCAGCGTCTCTTTTCTGGACCGATCCCCCTTATACATGCCACCAATCTGGGGAATGGTCACATGCGACTCATCGGCAATCAAAATGGCGTCTTTGGGCAAGTAATCAAACAAGGTCGGTGGCGCCTCACCGGGTTGACGCCCCGTCAGATGCCGCGAGTAGTTCTCGATTCCCTGGCAATAGCCAAGCTCCAGCATCATTTCGATGTCGTACTCGGTGCGTTGCCTCAAGCGTTGAGCTTCCACGAGCTTATTGGCTTGTTCCAGCTCAGCCAATCGCTCTGAGAGTTCTTGTTTGATCGCATCCACGGCATCCAAGACCACTTGGCGTGGGGTCACATAGTGCGTCTTAGGGAAGATGGTCAGTTCAGAGACACTCTCCCTCACCTCGCCTGTCAATGGATCAAAAAAAGCGATCTTTTCAATCTCATCATCGAACAACTCAACACGGACCGCTTCAATCTCAGAGTCGCCTGGAAAAATATCAATCACCTCGCCCCTAACTCGGTAAGTCCCCCGCCGAAGCTCAAAGTCATTTCTGGCATATTGCATTTCAGCCAAGCGCCTAAGAATCGTTCGCTGGGGCATGGTGTTACCCACCTGCAAAGCCAAGGTCATTTGTAAAAATGAGCTGGGATCACCTAGGCCATAAATCGCCGAGACGGTGGCCACAATCAAGCTATCGGGTCTTTCCAACAAAGCTTTGGTGGCCGATAGGCGCATTTGCTCGATGTGTTCATTGATCGAGGCATCTTTTTCGATGAAGGTATCTGTCGAGGGCACGTAGGCCTCGGGCTGATAATAGTCGTAATAGGAGACAAAGTACTCAACAGCGTTTTTTGGGAAAAACGACTTAAACTCACCGTAGAGCTGGGCGGCCAGAGTCTTGTTGGGGGCCATCACCAGGGCTGGGCGCTGGACCCGCTCAATCACATTGGCCATGGTGAAGGTCTTGCCCGAGCCTGTGACCCCCAACAGGGTCTGGTGGCTGTGCCCGGCCTCAAGGCCCGCCACCAAAGCACGAATGGCCTCGGGCTGATCGCCAGCCGGCTGATACTTAGACACCAATTCAAATCGCTTTGCCATCACTGACTCTTTATTATTAATCTCAGATGCGCGCCCAAACGCTCACCCATTTCACCTCCAGCACAATCTATAATTGTAGTCGGTCCCCCGACAAGGAAATGTCCGTTGTCCATTCGATTCTCATCGCGCGTTTTGCAGGTCAAGCCATCGGCCACCATCGCCATGTCGATGAAAGCCCAAGAGCTCAAAGCTCAAGGCAAAGACATCATCTCTTTGTCTGTCGGTGAACCCGACTTCGATACACCCGCGCACATCAGGCAAGCAGGCATTGAGGCCATCGAGCAAGGACAGACCCGATACACTGCGGTCGACGGAACCCCCAAGCTCAAAGAAGCGATCATCGAAAAGCTCAAACGAGACAATGAACTCGACTACACCCCCAAAGAGATACTCGTCTCCAGTGGCGCCAAACAATCCATCTTCAATATGTTCCAAGCCATGCTCGATGAGGGCGATGAGGTCCTGATTCCAGCGCCTTACTGGGTCTCGTATCCCGACATGGTGCGTTTGGCCAGTGCCGATCCTGTCATCTTGCACACCCAAGCCAAAGACCATTATTTGATCAGTGCCCAGCAGCTTCGCTCAGCGATCAATGACAACACCAAGCTATTGATCTTAAATGCACCCAGCAACCCAACGGGCATGGGCTACTCGCGCCAAGCACTCGAAGCCTTGGGTGAGGTGCTGTTGGAATACCCCAAGCTACTGATCTGCTCAGATGACATCTATGAGCACATTTGGTGGGGTGATGAGCCTTTTTATAACATCGCCCAAGTGGTTCCAGCATTGAAAGACCGGATGGTCTTGGTCAATGGCGTCTCAAAAGCCTATGCCATGACCGGTTGGCGCATTGGGTATGCCGCAGGGCCTGCCGAGATCATCACACAAATGAGAAAGGTGCAAAGTCAAAGCACCTCAAACCCTTGCTCCATCAGCCAGGCAGCCGCCACAGCCGCGCTCAATGGCGACCAATCCTGCATTGAGACCATGAAAACGGCCTTCAAAGAGCGCCATGACTGGGTTGTGCCTGCGCTCAATGACTGCCCTGGGTTCTCATGCCAACCCGCCCAAGGGGCTTTTTATGTCTTCATTGACTGCCAAGGGGCGATCGATGAGCTGGGTCTGGCCGATGATCTGGCCTTGGCAGAGCATTTTCTGGAGCATGCCGGTGTGGCCATGGTGCCAGGCACGGCCTTTGGTGCACCCGGTCACCTTAGGTTGTCTTTTGCCCTTGGGCTCGAGACCCTCAAGCAAGCGGTGGCCAGAATAAAGACCGCATTGAACTGATCCATCTTGGTTTTTTCTGACAGCCATCAGGCCCGAAGCTTGATGGCGACTCGGCGCCTTTGATACTAAAGTCAGGGCATGCGCCATGCCCAAGACCTCACCCACCCCTTCGACTTTGGCTTTAGCCTGTTGGAACTTTTAACGGTGCTGTCTTTGATGATGGCGCTGCTCAGTTGGGTGACGCCAAGCTTGGCACAACAATGGCAGCGGCAAAACCAAACCCAAGCCATGCATCGGCTCTATACCCATTTGCATCGGGCAAGGCTGACCGCGGTGGCTGAACACACCACCGTCAGTGCCTGCCCCAGTCATTCAGGGAAACGCTGTGATGCAGGCAATCGCTGGGATGCAGGCTGGATTGTTTTTTTTGATGCTGAGCACCGTGGCCAACCCCAACATAACAATGACATCATCGAACGGGCCGACGAGATCGCCCAAGCCATCATCACCAGTGGTGCTCGCCAACGGATCCGTTTTAGAGCCCAAGGGACAGCATATGGCTCCAATGGCACCATCATCCTTTGCCATCCCCACACACCCGGCCCGCCCATCAAGATTGTGATCTCCAACCCCGGCCGCTTGCGCTGGCTAGAGGATGCTCAATTGAGCCGCTGTAATTAATTTTGAATTTGCGCCCAATTGGGCGTAGATTGGTCTTATGGACTTAACACCCCACCCTTTGAGTGAGGCGCTTTACGCTGAACTCCTCAACAGACCCTCTCCTAGGGTCGAGCCCAACAGCGCCATCATGCAGCTGACCATGATGCCCGCCCCACAAGATGCCCAAAATGGGCAAGATGGCCTAGACATCAAAGAAGCTTTGAGTCTATTTTGTGCACGCCTCGGCCTGCCTGCCCCAGCATCGACCCATCACCATCATGTCCAAACCCAAGGGGTATCGATTCGCTGGGAACAGCACACTGAATTCAGTACCGTGGTTTTGATTGCACCCGATCATAAAACCCTCAACGCTTTCCCCATGGAATGGCTCTTGGAGTCTGATGGCGTCTTACTCACGGGCTCTTTGATCACCCTATGGCCATCATCATCGGATGCGTGGCTTGAAGGATTGGACAGCCCAGTCGGTGGTTGGGTGCTCACAAAAGGCGCCCAAATTGCCACCACCCTTCGACCCAATCCAAAGGGACTCGTTGAATATCGCATCAAAAATGACACGCTGGATGCAGCCAGAGCGGGACGGCTGGTGCAACGACTGTATGAAATTGAAACCTATCGCATGATGGCTCTGGTGGGCTTGCCCATGGCCAAAGAGACCAATCATGCCCTCAACCAACTGGAAAACCAGTTGCTTGACTTGGTCAAACGCTTGGGCCAAACCTCTGACTTGAGCGAAGACCAAGCGCTTTTAGATGAATTATTCTCACTGGCGCAAACCTCAGAGCAGCACATGGCCGATACGGATTATCGCTTCTCTGCCACCCAAGCCTATGGGCGCATCGTTCAAGACCGACTCGATGAACTGGGCGAAACCGCCACCGAGCATCGTCAGACACTCAGAGAATTTCTAGAGCGACGGTTTGAGCCCGCGCTTCGAACCACTGCCAATGTGACCCGCCGTCAAGAGAGCCTGAGTGCTCGGATTGCCCGAACCGTGAGCCTTGCAAGGACACGCGTGGAGGTCACCTTGCAAACCCAGCACCGAACCCAACTGGAGGCCATGGCGCGGCGGGCACGCTTGCAACTTCGCCTGCAACGGACGGTGGAAGGCCTCTCTGTCATGGCGATCAGCTATTACACGATTGGCATTTTGGCGTATTTATTGGGAGGCTGGATGCCAACAGACTCAGCCAAGCTATTGATTTCTATCACATCACCCGCGCTGTTGTTGAGCATATGGTGGTTATTGAAGCGCTGGCGAAAACAGTTGATCGACGCTGACGATGAGGCCGACTGATGTGCTAAGATTCAAACATGCGTTTAAATCAAACGTTTGTTTCAGATGCCTCAGGCACGCGAGACCGCATTCTCGATGTGGCCGAGCGCTTATTCGCTGAGCAAGGCTTTTACGTCACCACCCTTCGAGAAATCACGCAAGCAGCAGAGGTCAACCTAGCCGCCGTCAACTATCACTTTGGCTCGAAGCAGGCCTTGGTGGTGGCTGTGTTCCAACGTCGCTTAGATGAGCTCAATGCCGAACGGCTTGAACGCTTAGACAAAGCATTCCATAAGCACGCTCCTTTGAAACTAGAAGATGTGCTCGATGCTTTTGTCTACCCTGCCATGGCCTTAATGGGCGATCAAACCTCGGGTGGCCATCGGTTCATGCAGCTTCTGATGCGTGCTTATGCCGATCACGATGAGGCGTTGCATGGTGCCATCCGAGAGCAGTATGGACACATCATGCGCCGGTTTGCTTCAGCCATTGATCAAGCGGTTCAAAGCGAGGGACACCTTCACCACAAACCCAGTGCCACCCAGATTCGCCAGCACTTGGATTTTTTGGTGGGTGCACTGACTTACACCATGGCCGATCCCAAACTCAAACACCCCAGAGCCACCGCGTCTTCGCTGGTCACCTTTGCTGCTGCTGGCATCAGAGGGGCCAAGCCTAACCCTTCAGAACTCATCTCAACAAAGGAACCTTCATCATGACCATTGCTTTCATCCTTGGCTTAGTGGCCGTGTTTGGCGCACTGGCTTTTGTCCGCGCACCGCTGTGGCTGGGCACCCTTGTCATGGGCGCAGGCCTGGCCTTGACTTATGTCGCAGCAGCCAGCTGGCTGGTGATCGGTCTGTATGCCGTCGCGACGTTGTCTCTGGCCTTCTTGAGTCTGACCCCAGTGCGCCGTGCGCTGATTTCCAAGCCCCTGTTTGCTTGGTTTCGGGGAGTGTTGCCCGCGATGTCAGAGACTGAAAAAGAAGCACTGGATGCGGGCACCGTGTGGTGGGATGCGGAGCTTTTCAGTGGCAAGCCCAATTGGAAGACATTGTTTGAAGTCCCCAAACCCAACATCAGCGATGAGGAACGCGCTTTTGTCGACGGCCCAGTCGAGACTTTGTGTGACATGCTCGATGATTGGCAAATCAACCGAGAACTGAAAGACCTCCCTTTGAATGTTTGGGAGTTCATCAAGAAAGAACGCTTCTTGAGCATGATCATCCCCAAAGAATATGGGGGTTTGGGTTTCAGTGCCCAAGGCAATGCGGCGGTGGTGACCAAGATCTCAACACGCTCACTGACCGCGGCGGTCTCTGTCATGGTGCCCAACTCGCTGGGCCCTGGTGAGCTGTTGATGCACTTTGGCACCCAAGCACAAAAAGACCACTACCTACCCCGCCTGGCCGTGGGGGATGAGATCCCATGCTTTGCGCTGACCTCACCGATGGCAGGCTCAGATGCCGCTTCCATGCCCGATGAGGGTGTGGTGTGTAAAAAAGTCATCGATGGCAAAGAGGTCTTGGGCCTTCGAGTGAGCTGGGATAAGCGCTACATCACGCTGGCACCGATTGCCACCGTGTTGGGTCTCGCCTTTAAAACCAGAGACCCAGACGGCTTATTGGGTGGTGAAGAGCACTTGGGCATCACCTGTGCCTTGATTCCGACCGATACCCCAGGGGTCAACATCGGTAACCGCCATTTGCCCGGGGGATCGGTCTTTATGAACGGCACGACCTCGGGTCACGATGTGTTTATCCCAATGGATTGGGTCATCGGTGGTCAAGCACGCATTGGTCAAGGTTGGCGCATGCTGATGCACTGCCTGGCCGCTGGACGCGCCATCTCCCTGCCCGCACAAGGGGTGGCCGGTGGCAAGATGGCCAGCCTGTTGACCGGCGCTTATGCCCGCATCCGTTATCAATTCAAACAGCCCATTGGGCACTTTGAGGGCATTGAAGAGCCATTGGCTCGGATTGGCGCAGAGGCCTACAGAATGGAGGCCTCGCACACCCTCACCCTGGCAGCCTTGGATCGGGGCGATAAGCCCGTGGTGCTCTCAGCCATCCTGAAGGCCTATTTGACCGAAGCCAATCGTCGTGTCATCAACGATGCGATGGATGTGCATGGCGGCAAAGCCGTGGTCGAAGGCCCAAACAACTACCTCTCGATGGGGTATCAAGCGCTTCCAGTCTCGATTACGGTGGAGGGCGCCAACATCTTGACCCGTTCGATGATCATCTTTGGCCAAGGCGCGATTCGCTGCCATCCATTTTTATTAAAAGAAATGCAGTCGGCCGCGGACAATGACTTACATGCGTTCGACAAAGCGATCTGGGGACACGTTGGCTTTGTGATCTCTAATTTTGTTCGATCGCTGGCCCTTGGGCTCACCGGTGGCAAGTTCACACAAAGCCCCAGCAGCGGTGTGGCCAAAACCTACTATCAAAAGATCAACCGCCTCTCGGCTGCGTTTAGTTTCACTGCCGATTTGTGTTTGTTGATCTTGGGTGGAAAGTTTAAGTTCAAAGAAAAACTCTCAGGCCGTTTTGCCGATGCCTTGGCCAATCTCTATATGGCCTCGGCCACCCTTCGTCGCTTCAGCGACGATGGCGAGCCCAAAGCCGATGTGGATGTGCTCCACTTTGCGGTGAAAGATAGCCTCCACCGCGTCGAGCAAGCCCTGTTTGAGGTCTATCAGAACTTCCCCATCCCATGGTTGGGTCCCGTGGTGGGACGCATCTGTTTCCCTTGGGGTCGTACGCACCACAAGGCTTCCGATCGCACAGGCCATAGGATCGCCCGTGCCCTGCTGGAAGACTCTCAATTGCGTCAACACTTAACGCAAGATGTCTACCGACCCAAAGTCGCTGATGGTGTGGGCGTCGTGCTTCAGGCGTTTGATGCCGTGATCAAGGCCGAGCCAGCAGAGCATGCCATTAGAAACGCGCTCAAAGCGGTCCCTAACCCTGTCAACGTGGAAGGGCTCACTCACCGAGCGGTGGAAGCCGGCATCATCACTGAAGAGCAAGCCAGTGATTTAATCAAAGCGCAAAAACTCAGCGCCCAAGTGGTCGCTGTGGATGAGTTTGCACCGGATGACTTGATTCATCCTGTGAGCACACACCCCGAACACGTGTTGGCCAAAGCCAGCTGACTAACCCATGGATGATCATGACAGTGAAGGACAAACAATGAGTCATAAGAACCTATCGATTAAACGGGCCGCCGTGCTGGGTGCCGGTGTCATGGGCGCACAAATCGCAGCCCACTTCACCGCGGCTGGCATCCCCGTGGACCTTTATGACTTACCCGCCAAAGAAGGACCCAAACGCGGCATTGCCGAGGCGGGCAAACAGCGTCTGACCAAATTAAAACCCCCGCCCTTGGCCAGCCAGTCTTTGATCCATGGGATTCGGGCACTGAACTTTGAGGATGATCTCGCCGAACTTAAAAATTGTGACCTGGTGATTGAAGCCGTCGCAGAACGGATGGACATCAAACAAGACCTCTATGCCAAGCTGGCCCCGCATTTGGGTGCGCACACCATTTTTGCCAGCAACACCTCAGGTCTATCCATCACCCGCTTGGCCGAACAATTGCCTGAATCCAAACGTGCGCTGTTTTGTGGCGTGCACTTTTTTAACCCGCCCCGCTACATGCATTTGGTGGAATTGATCCCCCACGCAGACACCGACAAAGGCCTGATCGATGGACTAGAAACCTTTCTGACCGAGCGATTGGGCAAAGGTGTGGTCCGCGCCAAAGACACCGCTAACTTTATTGCCAACCGTGTTGGCGTATTCACGATGTGGTCTACGATGGCGCATGCCGAGCGCTTGAGCCTGGGCTTTGATACCGTGGATGCGCTAACAGGCCCTGCGATTGGCCGGCCCAAAAGTGCAACGTTTCGGCTGGCCGATGTCGTTGGCTTAGATACGATGGGCAACGTCATCAAAACCATGCACGATCTACTCACCGACGATCCATGGCATGGTTTGTACCAAGCACCCCCATGGCTCAATCGCTTGCTGGAGGCGGGCGCCTTGGGTCAAAAAGCAGGCGCTGGTGTGTTCAAAAAAGTGGGCAAGGACATCCAGGTCTTTGATCCCAACAGGGGCGATTACCGCGAGACCGACTACAGTCTGCCAGACTCGATTCAGGCCATCTTAAAAATCAAGCATCCCGGCGAGAAGTTGGCGGCTTTGGCCCAATGTGAGACCCCTGAGGCTGAGTTCTTATGGTCCATTCATCGCGACCTATTTCATTACTGCGCCTACCACCTAAAAGACATCGCCAACAGCGCCCGTGAAGTGGATCAGGCGATTTGCTGGGGATACGGTTGGAAGCTCGGTCCGTTTGAGCAATGGCAGGCCGCTGGCTGGTCATCGGTGGCGCAGTTGATTCAACGTGACATTGAGACAGGTAAGACAGGCGTTGACGCGCACTTGCCGGATTGGGTCATGGCCATCGATGGTGTGCATGGCCCAGAGGGTTCTTACTCAGCCAGTGAGGGGACCATCAGCGCGCGTCCGAGCTTGCCCGTTTATGCGCGTCAATATCAGCCCCCCAGACTCTTGGGTGAGACCAGCGATCAGGGTCAAACGGTGGAAGAGACCGACCATGTCAGGCTCTTTACCTTGCAAGACGATATCTTGATTGCCAGTTTAAAAACACCCATGGGTGTGATTGAGCAAGGCGTGGTGGATGGACTGCACCGAGCCTTGGATTTGACCGAAGCAGGTCATCAAGGCTTGGTCATCTGGCAGCCCAAAGGCCCGTTCTCTGCAGGCGCTAACCTGAAAGCCGCCACTGCCATGATTGAGGCAGGCGACTGGGATTCGGTCCGCTCGTTGGTGGCCAACTTCCAAGCCTATAACCTTCGCATGCGCTATGCACCCGTGCCCACTGTCGCAGCCATGAGAGGTTTGGCGCTGGGCGGCGGGCTTGAGCTTGCGATGCATGCCGCCAAACGTGTGGCCCATCTGGAGAGCTACATGGGCCTTGTGGAGGCCGGGGTGGGCTTACTGCCAGGTGGTGGTGGCTTGGCCACGCTGGCTTTGCAAGCCCAGCAAGATACGCTCACAGGCGATGCCTATGCCTTGTTAGAAAAACGCTATAAACAAGTGGCGATGGGCCAGGTCTCTGGTTCTGCGCTAGAAGCTCAGGAAATGGGTTATCTCCGACCGCATGATGCCATCGTTATGCATGAACATGAACTTTTGCATGCCGCACATGGCGCCATTCGTGCCATGTCAGCCGAGGGCCATCGTCCCGCACTGCCCCATCAACCCATCCACGCTGCAGGGGATGTGGGCATCGCTACGATGAAGATGCTGTTGGTCAATATGCTCTCTGGGCACTTCATCTCAGAGCATGACTACGAGATCGGGGAGCGAATCGCCACCGTGATGTGTGGTGGTCCGATTGATCGTGGCACGCCAATCACAGAAACCTGGCTCCATCTTCTGGAGAGAGAGCATTTCTTAGCGCTGGCCGACATGCCCAAAACCCAAGAGCGGATTGCCCACATGCTAAAAACCGGCAAACCCCTTCGCAACTGATGCCCAAAGGACAAATGAATCATGAGTGATGCCTACATTATTGCCGCCGTTCGCACCCCAGTGGGGCGTGCATTCAAAGGCGGGTTTCGAAATTACCGACCGGACGATTTATTGGCCCATGCGCTTCGTGAAGCGCTCAAAGAGGTGCCACAGTTAGACCCCTCACGCATCGAAGATGTGATCGTTGGCTGTGCCATGCCAGAAGCAGAGCAAGGCATGAACGTGGCCCGGATTGGCGCGCTGCTGGCAGGCTTACCTGAGACGGTCCCCGGTGTCACCGTCAATCGCTTTTGCTCATCAGGGCTCCAAACCATCGCGATGGCCGCAGATCGGATTCGGACCGGGGATGCCGATGTGATGGTGGCTGCAGGCACCGAGACCATGACCATGGTGCCAATGATGGGCCACAAGGTCGCCATGAACCCAAAAGTTTTTGAAGATGACAATGTGGGGATCGCCTATGGCATGGGCATCACCGCTGAGAATGTGGCCAAGCAATGGAAGATCAGCCGCGAGGACCAAGATGCCTTTGCGTATGCCTCACACCAAAAAGCGATCCGGGCCATTGATGAGGGTTTGTTCCCAGAAGTCCGTCCGGTCACGGTCACATCGCATCAACCAGACTTCGCCTCAGGCGCGATCCGGTCCATGGAAAAAATCATCGCTCACGATGAAGGCCCTCGCCGCGACACAACGCTTGAGGCACTGGGCAAGCTTCGCCCCGTGTTCAACGCCAAAGGCTCTGTGACGGCCGGCAATAGCTCGCAGATGTCAGATGGTGCCGCTGCCTTAATCCTAGTATCAGAACGGGTGGTCAAAGAGCTCGGTGTTCAGCCTTTGGGTGTGTTTCGAGGATTTTCGGTGGCGGGTGTGCCGCCTGAGATCATGGGCATTGGCCCGATTGAAGCGATTCCAAAAGTTCTTAAACAAACAGGCATTGCTCAAGCGGATCTGGATTGGATTGAACTCAATGAAGCGTTTGCAGCCCAGAGCTTGGCGGTGATCCGCCAGCTGGATATCGATCCTGACAAGGTCAATCCGCTGGGCGGCGCCATTGCTCTGGGTCATCCCTTGGGCGCCACAGGGGCGATTCTTGGGGCCAAAATCCTTCATGGCATGCAACGCACCCAACAGCGTTATGGGATGGTGACGATGTGCATTGGCACGGGGATGGGTGCTGCTGGGATTTTTGAGCGGGTCTAGTTTGGCTTAAAAAGTGATTACTGGGTGCGGGTTACAAGACCCGCACCCCTCTTCCAAAATTTCAATCTCGAACGGGCACCACTTCAGCACCCCCTGATGTCCAGCGAGGGTCATGGGCCGCTTCCATTTCGTTTTTCTGAAGATCCCACATCACCCCGTGCATGTTGCCCCAGGTTCTCTCACCTTCAACCACTGTGTGACCCAGGGCTTCGAGTGCTTCGATGTCCGCTTGGCTCATGCTGTCAGGCTCGATAAAAATCTGATCAGGCAAGTACTGATGATGGAAACGAGGCACAGAGACCCACGATTCTGGGCCATTGCCCTCAATGAAATCCAACAAGCCCAATAAGACCATGGTGATGATGCGAGAACCACCCGGGGTGCCAATGACCGCGACGCGCTCGGGCGACCGAACAATGGTCGGTGACATGGATGAGAGCATCCGCTTATAAGGCTCAATCGCATTGGCCTGAAAACCCACCAATCCAAAGGCATTGGGTGAACCGGGTTTGGCTGAGAAATCATCCATTTCATTATTCAACAACACACCCGTCCCTGGTGGCACGTAAGCCGCACCATAGGCCAAGTTGACTGTCAGCGTGCCGGAGACCATATTGCCCTCAGCATCGATCAGAGAAAAATGCGTGGTGTTGTTTCCCTCCGGCCAAATGCTTGGATCATCGGCCAACATGGACGACGACGTGGCTTTATCCAAGCGCAAGTTGGTCCGCATGCCCGCGGCATAGTCTTTGGATAACAGAAGGTCCATGGGGACATCGACAAAGTCGGTATCACCCAAATAAAGCGCGCGGTCTCGGTAGGCACGCCGCATGGCTTCTGTCAGTAGGTGTGTGCGCTCCACCTCACTCATCGATTCGATGTCATAAGGCTCAATGAGGTTAAGGATCTGAGCAATCGCGACCCCACCCGATGAGGGTGGCGGGGCGGTGATGAGTTCATAGCCCTTGTACTCAGTGGTGATGGGGGTGCGCTCTTTGACCGTGTAGTTGGCCAAATCCTCCATCGTCCAAATCCCCCCAGCTGCACGCGCGCCCTCCACCAAGAGACGCGCCACCTCGCCTTTATAAAAACCGTCCTGCCCTTCGCGGACAATGGCGCGAAGCGTATTGGCCAAATCCGTTTGGACGATCACATCGCCGACCTCTGGAAGTTTGCCTTCAGGCATAAAGATTGCTGCTGTTTCCGGCCACCGGTTCATGACCTCTTCTCGCATGGCGAGCAGCGTCACATATTTCTCATCGGCTGGATATCCATTGGCCGCCAAATCAATGGCTGGCTGCAGCAGCACAGACAAAGGCAAGCTGCCATATTTCTCTGCAATGTAAACCCACGCAGCGGGCGCACCTGGAATGCCGGCGGCCAGACCACCGTTGACCGCTAGATCCCGATTAACGTTGCCATCCTCATCCAAAAACATATCTCTGTGCGATGCCCCGGGGGCCACCTCCCGACCATCGACCATAGTCGATAAGGCATTGTCATGGCTTTGCAGCAACCAAAACCCACCCCCACCGATGCCGGAACTGGCAGGCTCCACCACCGCCAAGGCCGCCGATACGGCCACCGCTGCATCATAGGCGTTGCCACCTTGCTCAAAGATCTTAATGCCCGCCTCGGTGGCCAACTCATGCGCGCTGGAGACGGCGTAAGAACGCGGCTGAATGTCAGTGGCATCGCCACAGGCTGGCATCAGCAATACGAGGAATGTTAAAGCAACTATTTTTTTAATCATGCGCTTTTACCATAATGATCCGCCAGTGCTTTAGCCACCAGCGGGTGGACAAATTCAGAGACATCCCCTTTGAGGCGGGCGACCTCTTTGACCAAGGTCGAGGAGATGAATCCATGTTCCTCATCGGGCGTCATAAACATGGTCTCGACTTCTTTGATCAAGTGTCGGTTCATGGAGGCCAACTGAAACTCGTACTCAAAATCCGATACCGCACGAAGGCCCCGCAAGATCACACCAGCACCCTCTTCGACCACAAAATTGGCTAACAGATTATCAAAGCCCTTGACCTCGACGTTGGGCAGAGGATGTTCTGACAGCACAAGCTTGGCCAATTCAATGCGTCTGTCGAGCGAAAAAGCGGGTTGCTTGTGTGGGCTTTGGGCGATGGCGACCACCACCCGATCGAAAACACGCGCTGCACGCAGTATCAAATCGGTATGCCCATTGGTCATGGGATCAAAAGTACCCGGATAAATGGCGGTGGAATGACTGAGTGCGCTCACGGCTTTAAGAATCCTTGCTGACCATCGGGACCAATCAGCCTTTATGATAACGCAACACAGAAATCTCAACCTGGCCTAGGGTCTTTTGCCGATCGATCTGCCAATGGGGATCAAGCCACTGGTCAAGGGCCATCTGATCTTTGGGACGCTCCAGATAGACCCATCCACCGGCTTTGATCCAACCGTTCTCCACAATCGCTTTGAGGGCGTCCGCCTGAAGCCCGCCATCAAACGGCGGATCGACAAAAATAAGGTCAAACTCCTCTGAGGGCCCCTGCAGCCATTGGATCGCATCTCCCCGAACAAAATCGGCTTTCTCTATCCCTGGCCAAGTCTCTGTGCTCTGGACGAGCTGTCCAAGGGCTTCTTTTGATTGCTCAACAAACACCACCGACCTCGCACCGCGAGAGAGGGCCTCCAAACCCAGGGCACCCGAGCCTGCGAAAAGATCCAAACAGCGAGCGCCGACGACTTTGGGACCCAGCCAATTGAACGCGGTCTCGCGCACCCGATCGCCGGTGGGTCTCAAGCCTGGCAGATCCAAGATGGGCAGGCGCCGGCCACGCCATTGACCTGCGATGATGCGGACTTGGTTTGGGGGTCTTTTTGCACTCATGGAAGTGATAGGATAGCGTTTATTTGGACGTTGGCCATGTTTTCGATCTTTCGGCGCAAAAAATCAGGTCAAGGGGTGGAGTCTCAAGCGCTTCGACCCGTCGAGCAAAGCGGATTGGATCCACTGGAAACGCGACTGACCCGCACCCGCTCTAGCCTATCGCATTTGTTTGGTTTATTGAATCAAGCCCATCGCATCGATGATCTTTTGATCGAAGAAATTGAAACCGCACTGTTGATGGCCGATGTGGGTATCAAAGCCACCGAAGGGATTATAGGGAGGCTCAAACAGGCGGTCGACCAAGGCATCATTAAGGAGCCCCATGCCCTATTGCCTGCGGTTCAAGCAGAGCTCTATGAACTCATCGAGCCTTGCGAGCAATTCCTGAACATCGATCGAGAAAAGAAACCTTTTGTGATTCTGATGGTGGGGGTCAATGGCGTGGGCAAGACCACGACCATTGGTAAGCTGGCCAAGCGCTATATCGATGAAGGCTTGAGTGTGATGCTGGCCGCTGGCGATACCTTTCGGGCAGCGGCGGTTGAGCAATTGAAAAGCTGGGGAGAACAAAACAACGTGCCTGTGATGGCTCAGGGTTCTGGCGCCGATTCTGCAGCGGTCATTTATGATGCCCTGCACTCTGCCACCGCCAAGGGCGTCGATGTCTTGATCTGTGATACCGCCGGGCGACTGCACACCCAAGGCCATCTGATGAAAGAGCTTGAGAAAGTGGCTCGGGTCATGCAAAAAATCGATCCCAGCGCACCGCATGAGACGTTGCTGGTGGTGGATGCAGGCACGGGCCAAAACGCCCTCCAACAAGCCAAGGAATTCAACCAAGCCATTCCTTTGACCGGCCTTGTGATCACCAAACTCGACGGAACGGCACGCGGAGGCGTGGTCTTTGCCCTGGCCTCAGAAATGCAGATCCCGATTCGTTTCATCGGGGTGGGTGAAAGCGCCAAAGACCTTCGCCCTTTCGATGCCGGCACCTTCATCCACGCCATTTTGCCCGTGGCTGATCAGCACTGATTTTTTTAAGTGGTGGCTGCGTTTCATCAACGACTGCTTGATTGGTGGGCCGTCTTCGGTCGGCATGACCTGCCCTGGCAAATCGATCGAGACCCCTATCGGGTCTGGGTCTCCGAGATCATGCTCCAGCAAACCCAAGTGATCACAGTGATCGATTACTTTGGTCGGTTTATGGCGCGTTTTCCGACCTTGCAAGCGCTTGCTCAGGCCGACATCGATGAGGTGCTGGGCCTATGGACTGGGCTTGGCTACTACGCCAGGGCAAGACATCTTCATCAAGCCGCCAGACAATGCATCAGTGACTTTGGAGGCCAGCTCCCCACAACAGCCGATGGGCTTCTCACCTTACCTGGCATCGGGCGCTCCACCGCCCATGCCATCATTGCTCAGGCCCACAACACACGGGCTGTGATTTTAGATGGCAACGTCAAACGGGTCTTGGCGCGCCATCGAGCGATCGAGGGCTGGCCAGGTCGCTCGGAGGTTGAGGCCAGACTGTGGCAACTGGCTGATGACTACACGCCGCATCAAAGGGCTGCCGACTACACCCAAGCGATCATGGACTTAGGTGCGACGGTCTGTACACGCACAAAACCCAACTGCTTGGCCTGCCCTGTGGCTGAAGACTGCCTGGGTCGGTTGGGTCAAAGGCTTGATGAGCTCCCCACCCCGAAACCCAAATCCCCAAAGAAGACCTTGCATCTCAGTTTCATGGTTTATGTCAATTCAGATCATCAGGTCTGGCTTGAGAAAAGGCCCAGCCACGGGATTTGGGGTGGGTTATGGTGCTTTCCCACGGCCGACGAGACACCATCTACAAAGCACCAAGCAGCGCCTGTCCTTTCGCCCATGGAGCATTTGTTGACCCATCGGGTCATGAAGATTCGTTTTTATTTGGAGCGCATAAGTACCGCTGAAGGGGTTGTAGAAACGGAGGCTGGGCGTTGGTTTGGTCTTGATGAAGCACTCACTCTGGGCCTGCCTCGGCCGATTGAAAAGGCCTTAGGGGAATTAAGAGACACCCAAGCGCTGGTAGAATGAAGCCATGAGCGAGACGGTGTTTTGTCAGTACCTTAAAAAAGAGGGGGAGCGCCTTGCGCGTGCGCCACTGCCTGGGCCTTTGGGTCAACGGATCCTCAATGAGATCTCTAAAGAGGCCTGGCAGCAGTGGTTGGCACATCAAACCATGCTGATCAATGAGAACCGGCTAAGCCCATTGGACCCAAAGCACCGTCAGTATTTATTCGAGCAAGCCGAAGCTTTTCTGTTTGGTGGCGAAGTGGATCAAGCCGAGGGCTATGTCCCGCCTGAGTCTGACGAGGCAATCAAGGCCTAGTTGATGCGCTTTATCGCACTGGCTTGGGGTTGGCGCGTTTGCTTGGTCTCATAGATTCCAACGATCCGACAGCGGCTGTTGCCCACCACCACGTCATCATTGATAGAAATGAAGTTTGAGCTTTTCCCAGCAAAGATAAAATCGGTGGCTTGTCTCAGTTCAAACACACAGCTGGGTATAAGCTCAAGGATGTAGCTTCTTCTTGGGTTGTTGAGCTCTACAAGGAGCCTGCCCTCTTCGACCATTTGCCAAGCCACCACCTCGCTGTAGCGAATCCGATCCAGCGATGCCTGGGCTTCATCAGATGAGTCGGTGGCGCCTTGAGAGATCACGGCACCGTTTGAGGCGCATCCTGTGAGTGCCATTAGGCTTAGCACCAGAACCATGCCCATCCAGCCAAAGTGTGTTTGCTTGATGCCCATAAAAAAATCCTCACCTTTACTGCTGCCCAGAGTCTGGGGTTATTATTTCATTTTGATCGCAACGGCATGTGACCGTTCCGTCTGATAGGCAAAGTGGCTGAGAGTAACCATGAATGAACATGAGCAGCGAATAGCGACTTATATTGAGCTATTTGCCCAATTGCCGATACCCGTCTCCATCGCCAGCCTGCAGCGCAGTGGGGAAATCTATTTTTTAAACAAAGCCCTCACGGAAGCCTTTGGCTACACCTTACAAGACCTGCCTAATCTGGATGAGTTCGCAAGAAACGCGCTGCCTGATCGGGTTGCGCGCGAGGATGCCATGACCTGGTGGACCCAAAGCCTCACCCAAGCCAAGTACCAAGGCATCCCAGCTGAGCCTCGAGAGTTTTCCTTGATTGATCGCTGGGGCAAGCTTCGACAAATTGTGGTGCATCCCACGGTGATGCATGGACTGGTGATCTCTGCCTATCAAGACAAAACAGAACAGCGCTCCACAGAAAAGGCCTTGCGATCTGCTGAGGAAAAACTCAAGGATGAGGCCTATGCTTTGACTGAGAACATCCCAGTGGGTACTTATACGATGGTGCTGGAACCAGGGGCTGAACTGGCCAACTTTCGGTTTATGAGTACGCGATTCTTAACACTCACGGGGCTGACACGTGAAGAAGCGGAGGCCGACCCATTAAAAGGCTTTGCTTGTGTGCATCCAGATGACTATGAAGACTGGGTGGCATTGAATGCCAAGACCTTTGCTGAACAAAAGCCATTTTATGGAGAGACTCGGGTGGTGGTGGACGGGGAAACCCGCTGGATCAGCGCTGAGTCCATTCCTCGAGAGCTCGACGATGGTACGGTTGTTTGGGAGGGCGTGCTGATGGATCTCAGCCGTCAAAAAGCCGCTGAAGCTTCGCTTAAAAAAGCCCACGAGGACTTACTGCAAAGCAGTGTTAGACAATCAAGGCTGACAGAACGTGAGGCCTTGTTGCAAGACATGCACGATGGGTTTGGGTCTCAGTTGGTGATGGCTAGGCAATATCTGGAAAAGGACAAGCTCAGTAAAGAAGCCTTGGTTGAACTCTTGGATCAGTGCCTAGCCGATTTGCATCTTTTGGCAGACACCTTGGAAATCCCTGAGTCCAACCTACAAATGGCACTGGCCAATTATCGCCACCGAATCCGTCAACGATTGGTGGCAACAGGCATTGTTTTTCACTGGGATGTCGAGCTTGAGCCATGCCCAAGTTACTCCAGCAGACAATTGGTCCAAATCATGCGGATCATTCAAGAGGCGCTGACCAATGCCATTCGCCATGCCGAGGCATCAAACATCACCATTCGAGCAAAATCAGATGGCCATGGATCGCTGTTGGTTGAGGTCGTTGATGATGGCATCGGGATGAGCAAAAATCCCGAAGGTGGCCGTGGGCTGATCAACATGAAAAAACGTGCCGCTGAGTTGGCGGGGATGCTGACAATTGAACCGAGTGCTCCGGGCACCCGTGTGCGTTTGGAACTGGGGCATGGCCAGAACCCGTAAGTTCTGGCGTTTCAGTGAGCACCGACCCGAGCCTTTTGGGCTTACAAAGCCTAGACGTCAGGCCAGATCATGGTAAAATGCACGCTTGTCCGCATTCAGGCGGACACCCATACAGTGGCCAGGTAGCTCAGTTGGTAGAGCAGCGGACTGAAAATCCGCGTGTCGGCGGTTCGATTCCGCCCCTGGCCACCATCATTTAAACACCCCCTTTGGCAGTGACAACAAATATATTCGGACAGACCTAGATGCCTCGGACCATAAGGCGGCGGCTCCGCCGCTCCTACTCATCGTCTTTTTAGTTGGAGGGGAAGTGATGGGAGCGACTGGCGCCATAAATCTAACGAACAGTCACTTGCTTCTTGACGGCACATCTTTTTGGGGCACCTCCGGAGCATCGGTGGTCCGACTGCGCAGATTCTGATGCAAGTGGTTGCGGCCTACACCAATAGAATGATATTTTCCATGCTTTGATAACACTGAAATAACAACCGTAAGCTTCCCCGTCAAGAGGAGTCCTTCACTGATGCGCCCTAAGAAGATCCTGGTCACAATCACACTGCTGATCGCCTCAGCACTCAGTGCCTCAGCGGCGATTGCTCAATCCTATGAGATAACCCAATGGACGATATCATCAGGAGGCACCCTCCAAGCCACAGGCGGCGACTGGCAGCTCGCTGGCACCATCGGTCAATGGGAAGCAACCCCAGCAAGGGCACTATCCGGTGGTCAGTGGCGGCTTACCGGTGGCTTTTGGGCGGCTGAGTTGAGCGAGCTTGGGGACCTTATTTTTAGGGATCAATTCAAACGCGCCCAATCAGGCCCTCCCTCCCCGCAATCAGAGTCATCCAACCGCAACTGAGAAAGACCGGCATCCGGATATGAGCTTTCGATCGATCCTCATCTTTTGTCTCACACTCAGCATCACGCCAGCCGCTTGGGCCATGCAGATCTTCGTCAAAACCCCTGACGCGAAAACCATCACACTGGATGTGGAACCCTCAGACAGCATTGATAATGTGAAGCAAAAAATTCAAGACAAAGAAGGCATCACCCCAGACCAACAAGTGTTGATTTTTGCTGGCAAGAAACTGGAGGACGGGCGAACCTTATCGGACTACAACATCCAAAAAGAGTCAACGCTTTACCTATTTTTTAAAGCAGATCTGGAAGGGCCTGTGATCTATGCTGATCGCTTTGAGCCTGCCCCATCAAGGTAAAAGATCTCGTTTGCAATCACTGTGTGCTTTTTCGCCTAGAGGCCTTTCTGTACTCTTTGGGCGTCATCCCACAGGCCTTTTTAAAAGCAGCATAAAACGCCGAGCGACTGCTGAACCCTGCCTCATCCAAGATTTGGTCGATGCTGATGTGATCGGAGGCGACATCATCCAGACGCTCCATGGCATGGATGACCCTGAATTGATTGAGGTATTCAGGAAATGTGGCGTCTGCAAATGCATTCACTGACTCTGACACCAAGCGTTTCGACAAATTGAGCCGATCAGCCAAATCCGGCACCGTCAACCCTGAGTGACGATAAAAGCGATCCTCTCTCATGGCTTTTTCTATGCGCTGAAACACCCAACGCTGACCCCGCCTCTCCTCCGCGGTAGCCAACTCATCAACATCGCTCAAACCATCCCCATCAGACCTCAGCTGAAGATCATCCACATCCATGCCTTGGATCCGCTGCCGATGCCGGACAATGGCCTGCTGATTCAGGGCATACAACCGCTGCAGGCTTTGAATGCGGAGCCGATGATAACCAACACCGGCCAGAGCCAAGACAAAGAAGATGGACAAAGCAAACCATAGCCTGAGGTTTCTGGTGCGCTGTGCTTGAAGCTCTATGGTCTGCTGCTGCAGTCGGCTGGCTTGTTCATTGAACTGCAATTGCGTCTTGAGCTCATTGACACTTGCCCTTTGCACCGCCATCTCACGGGCCAACTCTGCCTCTCTTAAATCAGCCAGCGCAGCCAGCATTTGATCGACTTGGCCGAGGCGTGCATGGGACTCGATCAGATTGAGGTACAGATCATCCGGCATGCTTTGTGGCTCAAAGCCCAAAGACTCAAACTGCTCGGTGGCCTGGTTTAAGTGATCCAATGCGCTGGCAGGCTGATTTTCTACCAAGGCAAGTTTCCCAGCTTGAAGTAGAAAATAAGCCTCCATGACCCCCACATCCCAAGCCCTGGCCTGACTGAGCCCCTCCTCAATCCAGCGCCGTGCCTCATCCATATTTCCGGTGCGACGAAAAGCATCTTCTGATAGGTTAAACATCACCTGAAGCTCTTGGGTATGCGCATCGATGGCTTGATAGATGGCCAGCGCTTCAAAAGTGGCTTCTGAATAGTCATCAAATTGACTGAGCGCATAGTGGTTTATGGCTTTGTTTTGGTAGATCAGCGCCTGTATGAAAGGCGCCTCTAGATCCACCACCAATGCTTGAGCGCGATCCAGCTCCCTTAAAGCATCGTCCCACTGATTGAGGTTGTAATAGATCAAAGAGATGTTGTTATAAATCTCCGCCATTTCAATGGGACGGTTGCGGTCCTGCTCAACCGCTAGGGCGAGCTGATAATTGTTGATGGCAGCGTCATATTGCCGAGTCAAATCATTGACAACACCTAAGTTGTTGTACAGATTGACCTGCATGTCCAGGTTGTTTTTTGCATGCTCTGTGTTCAGCGCTTTGGTGAAATGCGCTTTGGCCAAGTTATAGAAAGTCTTGTGGTAGTAAGCCAGACCTAGCCCAAACTGCACTTCGGCCAACCAACGATCAGGCAGCTCTTCTGCGTTATCCATAAGCAAGCCTTCGAAGAGAGCAATCGCACCATCGAGATCTTGTGGAATTAAGGACCGACCCTGCTGATAGATCGCCTCAATGTCATCCGACCCATGACTGGGCTCAACTGATGCATGGGCCAAGACACCATTCAGTGCACCGATGAACACCAAAAGCGATGTGGCCCAGATCTTTCGCCAGCAAACACTGTCTTTTCTTAGACGCAACAAAACAATTCCCAACCACCATTGTCGATGTTTTCAATTATTGCATGGCAAAGCCCCATTGAGACCAACATCCAGTGGAATAGTAAGTGTGGCCAAATGGGCAATGAGTGTTAAGCCTCATGCGCACCATTTCTTTTGATCTCGGTCTCATGGGATAATTACGAGCATGAATCAAACAGCCGCCCTCATCTTCTGGGATATGACCTAAATTGAAAACCACCCGCCTAAAAGACGTGCTGGCTCAAGCCTCAGACAAACTCCAAAACCGTCGCGAGGCTGAGATCTTAATGGCTCATGCCCTGCAACAAGACCGAACCTTCCTCTATACCCATGACCAAGATGACCTCACAGAATCTGAGCTTTCGTCTATCTATCAGCTACTGAAACGTCGGCTCTTAGGCGAGCCCATTGCCTACCTTCTAGGTGAGAAAGAATTCTATGGCCGATCGTTCAAAGTCACCCCCGCGGTATTGATTCCAAGGCCAGAGACCGAGATGGTCATCGACCAAGCGCTTGGCTTGGTGCTTTCCAAAAATGCCAAGGTGCTCGATGTGGGCACAGGCTCAGGGTGCATTGGGCTGACCTTGGCCGCCGAGCGCCCCAGCTGGATCGTCTGTATCTCAGACGCCTCTCAAGACGCTCTATCAGTCTGTCAACACAATCGCCAAGCGATGAACTTGACCAATGTGGTGATGCACCACGGCTCTTTATTGACGCCTTGGAAAGACCAGACCTTTGATTTAATCGTGGCCAATCTTCCCTATGTGGCCCCAGATGATGCGCACCTCACCCAAGGCGATCTTCGCTTTGAACCCAAGATGGCCTTGGTGGCTGATGATCAAGGTCAAAGCTTGATTCGCCCATTGATCGCAACCGCGCCCAAGCATCTCAATCCCGGCGGTCACATCATCCTAGAGCATGGCTATGATCAGCAAGGCGCCTTTTTACAGGCATTGAAGGATGCAGGCTTCACAGAGATCACAGGCCTGACTGACTTGGCAGGGCAACCCAGGTTGGTGATGGGATGCTGGAACCCAAGCCCGTGACATGGGCCTGCATCATCCCCCTAGGCCCCGATGAACCGCTGCCTCTGGATCTCATCAGCACGCTGACCGATCACGCAGTCCCCATCACCCTCTCCGCCACCCGGCCACCACCCGATTGCTTAGATGCCGGCATCACCTGGCTTTATGGCGAGCCAGGCCGGGGCCATCAACTCAATCAAGCCATCCAAGCCACCCCCGCTCAATGGCATTGGTTGGTGCACGCAGACAGCGCATTTGAGTCCAGCGCCATTCGAGTGATTGGGGATTTCTGTGCCCATGCCACGTGGCAAACGCTGGGCTATGGAGATCTGAGATTTAATGACGATGGACCCGCGTTGGTTCGATTGAACCAATGGGGGGCCAATCTACGATCCCAGTGGCTGAACCTCCCCTACGGCGATCAGGGCTTGTGTATCCACAAAGCGCTGTGGACAGCATTGGGCGGTTTTTCAGAGGCGCTTGATCGAGGTGAGGATTTGGATTTGGTGATTCGTGCCCGACGCGTGGGTGCCCATCCTCGTCGACTGCCTTTTAATATCACAACGAGTGCCAGGCGCTACCGATCTCAAGGCTGGCTGAACACCACCATCAGGCATCAGATCAAGGCCTGGCAACTGATTCGTGCTGCCAAAAGGTGGCGGCCATGACCGCGATTGCCATTTTCGTCAAAACCCCTGGCCTGTCGCCCATCAAAACCCGCCTGGCTGGCGCCATTGGCTCTGAAAAAGCCGAGGCCTGGCACGAACTGGCCGCCCAGGCCGTGGCTGAGGTGGCGCTCAAAGCAGACATCGGGCCTGTGTATTTTGCTGTGGCTGAGAAAGAGGGCATGAACCATCCCTTGTGGTCTTCCAATGATCGATTGCTGCAATGCCTTGGGGGCTTGGGAAAGCGCATGGCCGAGGTTCACACACACTTGGTGGCCAAACACGGTGCTGGGTTATTGCTGGGAGCAGACACTCCCCAAATCACCCCAAAGGATCTGTGCATCGCGCATCAATGGCTGAGTCATCCAACACCCAGACAAGTCATCGGTCCAAGCAGGGATGGTGGGTTCTGGTTGTATGGCGCCAATCAGAGCATCGAGGCATCCCGTTGGGAAACAGTCCGCTACAGCACACCCACCACGCGAGCAGCATTTGAAGCGGCCATGATCGACCAAGGCCGCTTTAAACGATTAGAGGAAAAAACCGATGTTGATGAGGGCCATGACTTGCCCATGGCGCATCAGGCGCTGTTAAGCATCTCCGAGCCCACACCAAGACAAGCACGCTTGCTTGATTGGCTGAAGTCCAGTGAGCTCTTAGCGCCCTAGCGGTACTCGCCAATCAGGCGTTTGAGTGCAGGGCTAAGCAACAACAACACCAAACCACCCATGACCGTCACCCCAAAGACGCTGCCAAACAGCATGGGGAAATCGGCCAAGCTGTCGTCGTCGAAGCGGCCTGCGACCAAACCAGCAAATAGATTCCCCAAAGCAATGGAGATGAACCAAAGCCCCATCATCTGCCCTAAGAATTTCCGAGGAGACAACTTGGTCACCGCACTCAAACCCACTGGGCTTAAGCACAACTCACCCATGGTGTGGAAGAGATAGGTCAACACCAACCAAGTCGGCAATACCAGTGTCTCTGTTGCCGCATAGATGGATGCGATCGCCATCACACCAAAGCCAATGCCCAAGAAGATCAAACCCAAGGCAAATTTCACCGGTATCGATGGGTCTAGGTTTCTTCTGCCCAACTGCACCCACATGGCAGCAAAAGCTGGTGCCAGAAGAATGATGAAAATCGGATTGATGGATTGCAACCACGAGGCTGGCGCTTCCCAACCAAAGATCACCCGATCGGTGTAACGCTCAGCAAATAAATTAAGCGATGAGCCGGCTTGTTCAAAGCCTGACCAAAAAATCGCTGAGAAGATGAACAGCAAGGCCAAAGCCATGACCTGCTTTTTCTCAAATCCCTGCAAATGACCACGCGCTAGGATGTAGAGAAAATAAACAGCCGCAACACCGACGATCAATCCTGTCGCACCACCTGCCAGAGCCACTGGATTGATCTGAATCAGGCCCATCCAAACCGAGGCGATCACAGCCAAAGCCAAGGCGATGACGGTCCAAACACCGCGCCAAGCGTTTTCGGTATTCTGCCCCTCGCCCGCCGTTGGTTGGGCACCGGCTTGCCCCAAGTTCTTTTGGGTCAAACGGTACTGAATGAGGCCTGCCACCATCCCGACACCGGCCGCGCCAAAGCCATAGTGCCAGTTGATGTTCTCGCCTAGGAAGCCACAGATCAAAGGACCAATGAAGGCGCCGACGTTGATGCCCATATAAAAGATTGAAAAGCCCGCATCGCGCCTAGAACCGCCCTCAGGATAGAGCTCACCGACGATGGTGGATACATTGGGCTTCAAGAGCCCTGTGCCCACCACAACCAACACAAGCCCAACAAAGAACATCTCTTCCATCGGGATGGCAAGCGCAAAGTGACCTGCAGCGATGATGATGCCACCATACCAAACCGCTTTTTGCTGCCCAATCAACCGATCGGCGATCCAGCCACCGGGGAGTGCCAGAAGATAGACACCGGCTGTGTAGAGACCATAAATGGCTGTCGCGGTCGCATCCGGAAGGCCCAAGCCCCCTGCATCGGCTGCCGCCACCATAAACAGAACCAAGATGGCCCGCATGCCGTAGTAAGAGAAGCGCTCCCACAGCTCCAAGAAGAAAAGCGTGTGCAATCCCGAGGGATGACCAAAGAACTCGGTCGACTGCGGAATGTGATCAGGAGAAGGGTTTGCGCCAGGTAGGTCGTTGTTTGCTTGGGTCATTGGCCTGCTTTCTGTATGCGACGTAAGATTCGAATAATACGCCAGGCCCTGATTGAAAACAAATACTGCACCCCAAAGACCGGAATCAAAGCGACAAACAGAGCCCATTCGGGCCATCTGGCTTGCCATCCATAGATCCCAATCGCCCCAAAACACCCCATTGCCACCAACAAAATGAGCACTGTCGCACTGACACTGAAGCCAGAGCGAAGGAAGACGTGGTGTAGGTGATCCCGGTCGGCCGAAAAGGGACTTCTCCCTCGCATGATGCGCCTGACATACAAGGTCAAGACATCCAACACCGGCAACAGCAAGATCCAAGCAATGGAGACGGGATACATGCTGATCTGCTCAGGGCTCTGGCTCAGATAAACAGCCAACCAAGCCAAGGCAAACCCCAACATCAAACTCCCTGAATCACCCAAAAAGGTCTTGGCCTGCTGACGCCACGGAAATCTGGCGTTATAGAGCAAAAAGGCACTGATCGATGTAATTAATACCCCCATCACCGCCATCACAGGCCGTCCGGCACCGCCCAAAATGCCAGCGACAAACAAACACAGCAACGCAACCATCGTCATGCCACCGGCCAGTCCATCGGTGCCATCGGCCATGTTGATGGCATTGATCAATACAAGCACGCACAACACCGTAAATGGCACCGACCACTCACCCAGCTCAATCGACTTCACCCCGACCAAATTGCCCAAATCAAGAATCTGAACCTCGCCCCACGACACCATCAAAATCGCAGCGACCACTTGCGCGAGCAACTTGGCCCCAGCCGAGATTTCAATCAAATCATCGATGATGCCGGTGGCCAGCATCAAGGCCATGCCCACCACCAAACTGGCGTAGGGCTGCAAGTTGACATCGATTAAAAAAAGACCGAACCCAAAAGCGGTAAAAATGGCCAAGCCGCCGGTCAGCGGAACTTCCCCAAGATGACGCTTGCGCCCACCTGGGGCATCGACCAGCCCCATGCGCTTGGCGGGCTGACTCAAGATCGGCACCAAAATGGCAGCCAAAAGAAAGGCCGCCACCATTGCAACAATGGGTTGGTACGTTAAAACACCCATGACTGTCCCCCACTCAACATGATTTTATGCGCTATGGATCCGTCAAGACACGCCCGAAGACCCAGACGCATTAATCCTCTTCACCGCGCGAGCGAAGCATGTTGAACAAGAAGACCATCATGACCGCAACCAAAGCCACCAAGAAAGCGCCCAATACATAGCGCTGCAGGTTCGAGCGGGTAAGAATCAAGGCAGGTGTGGTCGCCTCTCCTGGTGGGCTGACCACCGCATAAATGGCTTCTTGACCACCATAACGAAGCGCGTTGAGTTGATCAGCGATCCGCTCCGTGGCGGCCACCAAAGACTTGAGCCCAGATGAGACTTGCGCCAACTTCGACTCAACCAAATCGACCTCTGCTTGCATCTCATTAGAAAAGCGACTTCGATTGGCACCCTCTTGACTCACGATCATCTCAGACAGTTGCTCGAGTCTTGAGATCTCGGCTTGAAGGTCAGCGGCCTCCAACTGATAATCCAGCCGCTCTCGGGTCAGCTCTTGACGGAATAAGACATCACCAGAATCACCGCCCAACTCGACCAAGCGATCCAAGAAATCGCTGCCAAACTGAGGAATGGTGGTCGCGCCTCGAAGCTCATCGGGCATGCCCATGGCGCCACCGACGGCATTGCCACCGACTGAGCGAGCCCCCATGCCACCTTGGTTATAACTTTGTAGCGCTTCTTGAACGCGCGCTGCCCGTTGCAACAACAAATCTCGCTCACGCGTGAGCTGCTCAATCCGACCTCTGAAAAAGCGCAGCGTGGCTTCTGGGTTCGGGGCAATGGAGCCACCCACCAGAGTGGCTCGCGCCTCTTCCAAGACAAAGTTCTCAAGCCACTCGGCTTGTGCTTCTACATCACCCAAGCGAAGCCCTGTGTCTGGGTCTCGGACGGTTCCGCTGTTATAAAGCGCTTTGATCGCTTCGATGTTGTTTCTTAAAAGAGAAAACTGGCTTTTGATGATGTCGGCAGAGACGATCTCATCCATAATGCCAATGACAGAGCCACCGATGGCATCGGCGCTGTAAAGGCGGAGATCTTCAGCAAAGACACCCGCCTCTTCAGTCATGTAGCGCGCCCAGACCCTCGGGATGTCTAAGAGCACTTTACGCACCAACTGATCACTCAAGACTGAGTCAGTGGGCATCAAACCGTCTCTCAGGTCTAGGCTGATGATGGCATAAGCACGGCTGGCGCGCTCTAGGGCTTGGGCGAACCGCTGCTCGATTTGATTCACTTCAGCGCTGCTTGCGCCACCGCGCTCAAGCTCTTGTCGAAAACGTTGCACGATAAAGGCTCGAGTGGGTGCGTAGGATGCGATGGATAAAGCGTTGGAGAATTCAGCCAGCGTCAGCCCCTCAGCTTCTAAATTGTTTTGCTCATACACACGCTTAATGATCACAGGCGAGAGCAAATCATTGGGGCTAAAAGGCGTTTCATCGGGATACTCACCCTCATTGACGCCATTGAAAGTGAATTGAACCTGGGCCTCCCAGTGATACACCAGCCCAGAGCGGGCACCGAGGGCCATCACACCCAACCAAAACAGCACGGAAAACCCCACCACAGCCAACAGCACCGGGATTCGGGTATCCCAAATGGCACGCACCAGTTCTCGAAGATCGATCTCGTCGTCTGGTCGATAAGGCTCAGGTGCGTTGATCTCAGATGCGCTCATTTGAATCCTTTAAGATGACTGTATCCATGGCCAAATCCGCCAAACGTGGGGCATTTTATCACAGCAACCCATGCACCCAAACCTTGGGCGTGGCCTCCCATTTCTGAGGTAATTCTTTCTAGTGCCTTCGGCGTTTACCAATGATGTCGAGCATTTCTTGCATCGAAACCAACGCGATCACACCCAAAGCCAAGGCCACCACAAATACCCAGAACCAATACACGGTCCCTGGGCTAAACAAAGACGCCAAGGCCACGGGTTGCGTTGAGACATGGTTTAGGCGATATAAAGTGCCGTCACCGGCCAACTGCAAAATGTCCATTTGCTCTGCAATGCCATTGGTGGCATCAAACATGGCTCGGAGCTCTTCGATGATCTCATCGAAGGCCTTGGAAATGTCATCGACCATCTCAGCCTCATCAGCCATGCTTTGACGGCCACCCATCGATCCCACGCTCTCGGACAAAGCCGCCAGACGTCCAAGCTCAGACCGGACGGTGGTGGCTTCAAGATCAAAACCCAAGCGCTCTCGGGTCAGGGTTTGTCGAAAGGCCAAATCACCGCTTTCGACCCCCAAAGCCACCAAGCGATCCAAAAAAGCATCTCCAGTGGCCCCGCTTCGAGGCACCACCACGCCCTCTGCACCCCCTTGGTCCACTCGGCTGTAATCCCTCAGTGCTTGATCGATCTGGGCTGATTTTTGCGCCAACAATTCAGACTGGCGTTCCAGCGCTTCGGCACGAGCGCGGATGAACGCCAGCGTTCTGTCTGGATTTCGGGTCAGCCCCAAGCCCACGACTTGGGAGAGCAGATTATCCAGATACAGCGATTCGAGTTGTGTGGCTTGCGCCTCAATATCGGCCAAGCGCCGGCCGGTGGCTGGGTCGCGCACCAAGCCCGAGTTGGCCTCCTCACTGAGCACCAGTAGATTCTTTTTCAATAGGTTGATCTGATCACGAATCAAGCCATAGGCTGCGATAAAGTCGGTGTCTTGAAACACACGCTCATCCATGACTTCTGCAGAATAAATGATCCGATCTGTTGATAAGGTCTTTAACTCCTCACGCACGTATTGTGCCCAAGCCTCTGGGATGGCCTCCAAGATCGCTTGCCCTGGGAAGTTCGGATCGGGATGCGTCAACACCAAGCTGGCCTGCCCCCGAACACCGCGACTCAATTCCGATTGAAACGCGCGCTCTAACTCTTGAACCTCGACCTGAGTCAGCTCATTGTTGAGCCTCGCCTCGTAGGCCTGAATGACTTCATTGGCTCTTGGGAAATAAGCCGTGATGGCCAATTGATCGGCCAACTGACGCGGTGTGAGCTCAGGATCAATGCCATCCAGTGTCGCCAGAGCACGCGCCAACACCACCTCGCTGATTAAATCGCTGGCCGAGAAAGCCATGCCATTGGGATACTGACCTTGGCTGACACCTGAGAATAAAAATTGAATATCGGCAGACCAAGTGTAGCGGTCTTTTTGATCGGGCCCCAGCAATAAGACCGCTGCCCAATAGACGGCCCCAAAGCCGATGACCATGGCCATCAACCCGGCCCCCAGCCGCATTGAAAACCGGCGCCAGTCGATCCGCTCCATCAAACTGAGTGAGTGTTTAGAATCAAGCACTGCTGCTTGTTGACTGCTCATACATGTTCCCCCATGCAATAGATTTGCCCTATCTGAACGATTGATTGCGTCTATTTCAATCTGCCCAATTTATCATAATTTCCAGCCTCTGGACAGCCCAAAGCCCCCTTTTACATGTTGCGCCGGTACTCCCCGCCGACCTCATAAAGCGCTTTTGAGATTTGGCCCAAGGAGCAAGTTTTCACCGCCTCCATCAAGGCTTCGAAGGTGTTGGCTTTGGCCGTGGCCACGGCTTGCAATTGATGGAGCGCTTGCTCAGACCTTCCCTGATGACGGACTTGCCACGCGTGCACCTCGCTGACCTGCTGGCGCTTTTCTGCCTCGCTTGAGCGCATCAGTTCGATCTCGCCACCGGCTTGGGCCTCCTCACCTGTGGGCAAGAAGGTATTCACGCCAACGATGGGCAGCGAGCCATCGTGTTTTTTGTGCTCATAGAGCATGGACTCGTCTTGGATTTTGCCACGCTGATACATGGTATCCATCGCGCCCAACACACCACCGCGCTCACAGATGCGCTCAAACTCTTGATAAACCGCCTCTTCGACCATGTCGGTCAATGCCTCGATGACATGGCTGCCTTGCCAGGGGTTTTCACAGAAGTTCAAACCCAACTCTTTATTGATGATCATCTGAATCGCCACGGCGCGTCGAACCGAGGCCTCTGTGGGCGTGGTGATCGCCTCATCAAAGGCATTGGTGTGTAAGCTGTTGCAGTTATCGAACAACGCATAAAGCGCTTGTAGGGTGGTTCTGATGTCATTGAACTGGATTTCTTGAGCGTGCAACGACCGGCCTGAGGTTTGGATGTGATACTTCATCATCTGCGAGCGCTCATTGGCCCCGTAGCGCTCTTTCATCGCACGGGCCCAAATCCGTCTGGCGACTCGGCCAATCACGCTGTACTCAGGATCCATGCCATTGGAGAAGAAGAACGAGAGGTTTGGCGCAAAGGCATCAATGTTCATGCCACGGGCCAAGTAGTACTCAACGATCGTAAAGCCATTTGATAGGGTGAAGGCCAACTGAGAGATGGGATTGGCCCCGGCCTCGGCGATGTGATACCCAGAGATCGACACCGAGTAAAAGTTTCTGACCTGATGATCGATGAAATATTGCTGGATATCGGCCATCATCCGAAGCGCAAATTCAGTTGAAAAGATGCAAGTGTTCTGCGCTTGGTCTTCTTTTAAGATGTCGGCCTGCACCGTGCCCCGAACCAAACGCAGTGTCTCTTCTTTGATGGCTTGATAGGTCTCGGCATCCACCAGCTGATCACCGGTGACACCCAGAAGGCCCAAGCCCAAACCGTCATGGTGGGGGGGGAGCGCGCCGCGATAATCACAGGCATCAGCTCCCAGCAACGCTTTTCTCTTGGCCATGGCTTGATCCCACTGGCCAGCGTTCCTTAGATGCTTTTCAACCTGCTGATCGATGGCGGTGTTCATAAACATGGCCATCAACACAGGCGCTGGCCCATTGATGGTCATGGATACAGACGTCGATGGATCGGCCAGATCAAACCCCGAGTAGAGTTTTTTCATGTCATCCAATGTGGCAATGGACACCCCTGAGTTGCCGACCTTGCCATAGATGTCTGGCCGCTCGTTGGGGTCTTCGCCATACAAGGTGACCGAGTCAAAAGCGGTGGACAGCCGCTTGGCGGGCTGGCCGTCGGACAGGTAATGAAAACGCCGATTGGTGCGCTCTGGCGTCCCTTCGCCGGCAAACATCCGAATGGGGTCTTCCCCGCTTCGGCGATAAGGATAGACACCTGCTGTGTATGGATAGTGGCCAGGCAGGTTTTCTTTGAACAAGAACAGCACCCAGTCACCCCAGGATTTTGTTTGTGGCGGCGCGATTTTTGGAATGTCTAGCCCGGACAATGACCGCTTGTAGTTCTCGCCTTCGATCACCCGTCCTCTGACTTCATATTGATACTGCGGTGAACTGACCGATGCTTTGAGCTCTGGCCATCGTTGCAAAGCCTCAATCACATCCATGGGCAGCGAGCGAAGCACCTCATTGTGTCTTTCCACCAGGCGTTGAATGGCGGAGTCCTCTGTTTTAATACTGATGCGTTGCAAGGGCTTCAACGCATCGACATCTATATGAACATCGGCATCGATGAGCTCTTGAATGACCTCAAAATAATGTTGCAACCGGTGCGCATCCTCTGACCATGCCAAGATCGCCTCTCGGCTCGCGCGACCCTGATCAACAATCTCAGAGAGATAACGAATGCGGTTGCCTGGAATCAGGGGGCTCGGCGTGGGTGCTTTGGCCGTCACATCCAAGCTTGGCTCAAAATCACAACGCCCAGATCCAATCTGTGGATGCAGCGCCTTCAAACGCTTGTTGAGGTTAACAAACATCCAGTTCAAGCCCGGGTCATGAAACTGGCTGGCGATGGTCGGGTAGACAGGAACCTCTTCATCGGCCAAATCAAAGGCCACTCGGTTACGCCGCCACTGCTTTTTGATGTCTCGAAGCGCATCTTGTGAGCCTTGGCGATCAAATTTGTTGAGCACCACCAACTCGGCGTAATCGAGCATGTCGATCTTTTCAAGCTGACTGGCCGCACCAAACTCCGAGGTCATGACATACATGGGAAAATCGACCAAATCGACCACCTGAGAATCGGATTGGCCGATGCCTGCTGTTTCTAAAATCACCACATCAAAATCAGCCGCGCGAAGACACGCCAGCGCGTCCGACACCACTTCAGAGGTGGCCAAATGTTGACGGCGCGTGGCCATGGAGCGCATGAACACACGCTCTGATCTCAATGAATTCATCCGAATCCGATCACCCAACAACGCCCCACCCGTCCTTCTTCGGGTGGGATCCACTGCCAGCACCGCAATGCGCATCTTGGGGAAGGCCATCAAGAATCGATTGATCAACTCATCGGTGACCGAGGACTTACCCGCACCCCCTGTGCCTGTTAAGCCAATCACAGGCACGTGTCTTGCCTCATTGGCCCAGCCACGCAAGGTCTCGAGAGACTCATCATTGAGTTGATGAGACTCGATGGCTGTCAGAAGTTTTGAGCACCACTGAAAGTCTCGCGCGCCGTCTAGATGATGGGCACTTAATGGGCGAGCATCCCTGGCTTTTTGAGTGCGCCCCACCAAATCCTCGATCATGGCCACCAAGCCCATCTGCATCCCATCATTGGGGTGATAGATGCGGTTCACACCATAAGCCTGCAGCGCGTCGATCTCTTCTGGGGTGATGGTGCCACCCCCGCCACCGAAGACTTGAATGTGGCTCACACCCGCCTTCTTCAAGCAATCGACCATGTAGCTAAAAAACTCGTTGTGCCCCCCTTGATATGAACTCACCGCGATCGCATCGGCATCCTCACAAATGGCCGCGGTCACAATCTCTGCCACCGAGCGGTTGTGGCCTAAGTGAATGACCTCAGCGCCTTGGGCCTGAATCAGGCGACGCATCACATTGATCGCGGCATCGTGCCCATCGAACAGACTGGCTGCAGTGATCACCCGCAACGGCGTCGTCTCGGCTTGTGGCAAGCGCTCGGCTTGAGGTTTTAGGATCGAGTTCATGGGGCTATTTTAGCGTGGATGCAATGGTTAAAGGAATCATGGATAATGTGGCCGATGAACCAACCATCCAATCAAGCGCCCCGCAGCGACCGCCCCGAGATCCGTGTTTCCATCGAAGACATGACGCGCCATGCTTCTGAGGCCGCGCAGTTTTTAAAGCAATTGGCGAGCCCCCATCGGCTGATGGTGTTATGCCACCTGCTGGGCGGTGAGTTGTCGGTCTCGGAACTCAACGAGCATCTGGATTTGAGCCAATCCGCGCTTTCCCAGCATTTGGCGGTCTTGAGACACGCAGGATTGGTGCAGACCCGACGCCAGCACCAAGTGATCTACTACTCCCTGGCGTCGAAAGAAGTCGAAGACATCATCGGTTTGTTGCATCAACAGTTTTGCCCAAGCCCAAGCTAAGACCTCAACGCATCAAAGCACAGCCTCGCTTGCATCTATATTAGACCTCCCTTATATTAGGTCTAAGACTTAAATGCATTCACCGATGGAGGGTGTTTATGAATATTGATCGTATGGTCATGGCTTTTGCCGGTTTGGTTGTCTTGGTGAGCCTCGGCTTGTCGCACATCCACAACCCCAATTGGCTCTTTTTAACCGCCTTTGTTGGACTCAATCTCTTTCAAGCCGCTTTCACTGGCTTTTGTCCCTTGGCGATTGTCCTGAAACGTTTGGGCCAAAACCCAGGCGCTGCGTTTAAATGAGCTCAATCAAACCATGGACCATGTTCGCATTGGCATTGATGCTGGCATGGAGCCCTCTGACCAAAGCCGACTCGGCCAACTCAGCCCATCAAGAAGCGCCCATGCGCTTGTTCGTGACCGTGACTGGCCAGTCGCCACAAGCGCGCGCCATGCCCCTGGTCTTGGCGAACCAAGCCCTAGACCAAGGTGCGGTGGTCCGCGTTTTGTTGTGTGGTCAGGGCGCTGAACTTGCGCTAAAGAATTATGAAGCAACCCGTCTGGGCCCTCGTGATGTCACCGCAAAACAATTGCTGGCGAACCTCATGAGCAAAGGTGCTTTGGTGGAAGTGTGTGCCATCTTCTTGCCCAACACACCCCACACCCGAGAGGATCTCACCGAAGGCATTGGTGTGGCCAAACCCGCCGATGTGGCGGCTTGGATGCTTCAGCCGAACACGCGCTTGTTCACGCACTGATCCCTGCCCTTCCTAGACGCCCCGTTTCAGACGGGGCGGTCTAACATCGATTTAACGCCATAAACAAAGACTTAGCTTGACGCCCCAAAAAGGGTCAATTTATGTCCCATCAGATCAGATAGAATAGCCCCCGATTCGAACCATTCGGCTGATCATTCGGGGGTCAGCCTTGTATCGGCGCCCAAACACATAACAAAGCGCTGAACGACAAGGAGTTCTTCATGAACCTATTTGAAACGATTGCGACCACAGAACACGAACAAGTGGTGTTCTGTCACAACAAAGATGCGGGCCTCAAAGCCATCATCGCCATCCACAACACAACACTGGGTCCCGCGCTGGGCGGCCTTCGCATGTGGCCCTATGCCAGCGAACAAGAAGCGTTGGATGATGTGTTAAGGCTCTCTCGCGGCATGACCTATAAAGCAGCCGTGGCGGGTCTGAATTTGGGTGGTGGAAAATCCGTCATCATCGGTGACCCCAGAACCGACAAATCAGAAGCCTTGTTTCGGGCTTTTGGTCGGTTCATAGATTCAATGCGAGGTCGATACATCACTGCAGAAGATGTGGGCATCGATGTCAATGACATGGAATTTGTTTTCCAAGAGACCAACAACTGTGTTGGCGTGCATCAAGTCCATGGTGGCTCAGGGGATCCCTCTCCATTTACAGCCTATGGCACCACGCAAGGCATCCGTGCCAGCCTGCAACACAAATACAATGATGAAACCATCGGCGATTACAGCTACGCCGTCCAAGGCGTGGGTCATGTGGGTTTTGAGTTGGTCAAACTGCTGCGCTCAGCGGGCGCAAAAGTATTCGTCACTGACATCAACCAAGAAGCAGTGCAAGCCGCCGTCGACTTGGGCGCTGAAGCCGTGCCCTTGGACGACATTTTTGATGTCGATGCCGATGTGTTTTGCCCCACTGCTTTGGGTGCGGTGGTCAACGAGCAAACCATCCCCAGATTTAAATTCAAAATCATCTGTGGGGCGGCAAACAATCAGTTGGCCAATGAAGAGTGCGGCAATGAATTGGAGCGTCGGGGCATTTTGTATGCGCCTGATTATGCCGTCAACGCCGGTGGCCTGATGAACGTCTCGATCGAATTTGAAGGTTACAACCGAGAGCGTGTCGAGCGCATGATGCGAACGATCTACTACAGTGTTTCTAAGATTTTTAAAATCGCTGAGCGCGATGGCATTCCCACCTGGAAAGCCGCGGATCGAATGGCCGAAGAACGCATTGCCATGATTGGTAAATTAAAGTTGCCGTTTATGGGGCGTGCACACCGTTTCCCCGGTAGAGAGCGAAGCGCACACATCAGCTCATGAGGCTCGGCGACGACATCGAGATGCTAAGAGACATGGTCCAGCGCTTTGCCGCTGAGACCATTGCACCGATGGCCGAAGACATTGATAAAAGCAATGCCTTTCCTCAACAGCTTTGGACCGCACTTGGAGAGCTTGGCTTGTTGGGCATCACAGTGCCCACCGAGGCCGGCGGCACGGGCATGGGCTATCTGGCCCATCTCATCGCCATGGAAGAAATCTCTAGAGCATCGGCTTCCGTGGGACTGTCTTACGGCGCGCACTCTAACTTATGCGTGGACAACCTCTACAGAAACGCCACCCAAGAACAGCGAGAGAAATACCTCCCCAAGCTCTTAAGCGGTGAATGGGTGGGTGCCTTGGCGATGTCCGAACCAGGGGCAGGCTCCGATGTGGTCGGCTCGATGTCGTGCAAGGCCACATTGGAGGGGGATGTGTGGGTCGCCAACGGCTCAAAGATGTGGATCACCAATGGCCCCGAATGCCATGTGGCCATTGTTTATATGCGAACCGCGCCACCCGAGGCGGGCTCTCGCTCGATCACGGCGTTTATCATCGAAGATGGCATGGCTGGATTCAGCAAAGCCCAAAAACTCGACAAGCTTGGGATGCGGGGCTCGAATACCTGCGAGCTCGTATTCAACAACTGTGAGATCCCCGTGGAGAATGTTCTCGGTGAGGTCAACCAGGGTGTTGGGATCATGATGGCGGGTCTAAACTCAGAGAGGCTCGTATTGAGCGGTGGGCCCATTGGCATCATGCGTGCTGCCCTAGACGAGGCCTTGCCCTACGTGAAACAGCGAAAACAGTTCGGGCGAAGCTTGGGTGAGATGGGCGTGATGCAGGCTAAGATTGCAGAGATGTATCGGGCACTGGCCTCGAGTGCGGGCTTTGCCTATCAGGTCGCCAGCGATTATGATCAAGGGCACAACTCAAGAATCGATGCGGCTGCTTGCCTCTTGCACGCCTCCACCTCAGCCGTCCAAGTCGCGCTTGAAGCCATTCAAACTCTGGGCGGCAATGGCTACATTAACGAATACCCCACCGGCCGACTGCTGAGGGATGCCAAGCTGTATGACATCGGCGCTGGCACCAACGAAATCCGCCGCATGCTGATCGGGCGTGAACTGATTCAAAACACATAAAATGTAAGGATGATACAAGCGTGAGTACCCACGAATCTATTGTCATAGTCGCCGCCAAACGCACCGCGATTGGTTCATTTCAAGGTCAGTTTCAATCGGTCTCAGCCACAGATTTGGGCGCTGAAGCCATCAAAGCCGCGATGGCCAGCACCTCCCTTGAAGGCACCGACATTGATCAAGTCATCATGGGCTGCGTCTTGCCCGCAGGCTTAGGCCAAGCCCCCGCCCGTCAAGCCATGTTGGCTGCAGGCCTGCCCTTGTCCACAGGTGCAACCACCATCAATAAAGTCTGCGGCTCCGGCATGCAAGCGATCATGATGGCGTGTGACATGATCAAAGCCGGCAGCGCCAGGTGTGTTGTCGCAGGCGGGATGGAGTCGATGACACGGGCGCCTTATTTGGTCGACCGAGGCCTTCGCATGGGTCACTCGAAAGCACTGGATCACATGTTCTTCGATGGCCTCCAGAATCCCTATGACGGTCAGATGATGGGTCAGTTTGCAGAGTCATGCGCCAGCCAATATACGTTTGACCGAGACGCGCAAGATGCCTTCGCTAAGACATCGGTCGAGCGTGCGATGGCTGCGATGACCTCGGGGGCATTTGATGCTGAAATCGCGCCAGTCACTGTCTCTTCGCGACAGGGCGATCTCGTCATCCATCAAGATGAAGAACCACCGCGTTGCAAGATAGAAAAAATGTCATCACTGAAGCCTGCTTTTGCCAAAGACGGCACCGTCACCGCAGCCAGTTCCTCGAAGATCTCAGATGGCGCAGCGGCTTTGATTTTGATGACAGAATCAATGGCAAAAGAAAAGGGGCTTACCCCCTTGGCGGTGATCAAAGCCCATGCCACGCACTCCCATGAGCCTGAGTGGTTCACCACAGCGCCGGTCGGTGCGATGAAAAAAGCCCTAGAAAAGGTCCAGTGGTCAAAAGATCAGGTTGATCTTTTTGAGATCAATGAGGCCTTTGCCGTGGTCACCATGGCAGCCATCAAAGAACACCAACTGGATCCCAACAAAGTCAATGTCCACGGAGGTGCTTTGGCGCTGGGTCACCCGATTGGGGCCAGTGGTGCACGCGTGGTGGTGACTTTGATCCACGCACTGGCTCATCATCAAAAGAACAAAGGCGTGGCCTCTTTGTGCATCGGCGGCGGTGAAGCCACCGCCTTGGCCATTGAGAGGCCATGAGCACCACACACATCAAAATCGTGGAGGTGGGGCCGCGCGATGGATTACAAAGCGAGCCTTACACCATCCCCACTTCGATCAAAGTCGCCCTGATCGAACGCTTGGCCGATGCGGGTTTAACTGTTATTGAAACCACAAGCTTCGTCAGCGACAAAGCCGTACCGCAACTGTCTGATGCCGAAGCCGTCTATGCTGAGCTCACACAAAGACCAGGCGTCGATTACCCTGCCCTGGTGCCCAATGAGCGGGGCTATGAGCGAGCCAAAGCCGCGGGCATTAAACACATCGCGATCTTTACAGCCGCTTCAGAAGCATTTAACCAGCACAACATCAATTGCTCCATCGAAGAGTCTATGCACCGCTTTCGGCCTGTGATTGAGCGGGCACGGGCCGATGGTGTCTCGGTGAGAGGCTATGTTTCCACCGTGATGGGCTGCCCCTACCAAGGTGAGGTGCCCATTGCCGATGTGGTCCGTGTGGCCGAGGCTTTGTATTCGGCCGGCTGCCATGAAGTCTCATTGGGTGACACCATCGGTGTGGGAACGGCCAAGCAAGCACAAGCTGTGATCAAGGCCGTGGCTCAATCCATCCCCATGGATCAGTTAGCGGTTCACTTTCATGACACCTATGGCCAAGCCTTGGCCAATATCTTTGCATGCCTCGAGCTTGGCGTTCAGACGATCGACAGCTCAGTCGCTGGCTTAGGAGGCTGTCCTTATGCACGAGGTGCGACCGGCAATGTGGCCACCGAAGATGTGGTCTATATGTTGCATGGCATGGGGCTTCATACAGGCATTGATCTTCATCGCTTGGCTGAGACAGGCCGCTGGATTGCCGCTGAATTGGGACGGCCTCATTCAAGAGCAGGACAAGCGATTTTAAAAACGCGCGGGTAGAATGCGCCCATCATCGCGCAAACCGCCATCATCCATAAAGCCAGGGAATACAAAACCATGAAAGCAGAACACATCAAAGCCGTGATCACCGGCGGTGGCTCCGGGCTGGGTTTGGCCACAGCCCAAGCCTTCTTAGAGGCCGGAGGCATGGTGAGTCTTTTTGACATCAATCCAGCAGCACTCAAGACGGCCAGGGACAGCTTGGGCCATGGCCACATAGACACACAGGTGGTGGATGTGACCAACGAGCCAGCGGTTGCAGATGCGATGACAAAGGCCCAAAGCGAGATGGGTGGCCTCAATGTCTTGGTCAATTGTGCAGGGATTTTAGGGGCAGGACGCGTCTTGGGCCGTGAGGGACCCATGCCCTTGGCTCAGTTTCAAAAGACCATCGAGGTCAATCTCATGGGCAGCTTCAATACCGCCAAAGCGGCAGCGACGTGCATGCAAGCAAATGATGGCGAAGAAAAAGGCGTGATCATCCACACCGCCTCTGTGGCTGCTTTTGAGGGCCAAATTGGCCAAGCCGCCTACTCTGCCTCCAAAGGCGGGATTGTGGGCATGACTTTGCCCATGGCCAGGGAGCTTGCCCGATTTGGGATTCGGGTGATGACCATTGCCCCTGGGGTGTTTCATACCCCGATGGTCGATGGCATGACGCCAGAAATCCAGGCCGCGCTGGCAGAAGGCATTCCGTTTCCAAAGCGCTTGGGCCAACCCAAAGAATTTGGTGCACTCGCCCGGCACATCATCGAAAATGAATACTTTAATGGCAGCGTCATTCGCTTGGATGGCGCTGTTCGCTTAGAACCAAAATAGGGAGGCTTTTTACAAAATGGAAACGTTGACTGCTTGGATCCAATCATTTAATGGTGATCTCTTGACAGGCATCGGCTTCGATCTTCTCGTTGCCCTTGTTATCTTGGTGCTCGGTCGCTGGATCGTCAAGGCCATCATTGGCTTGATGCGTCGAGCCATGGAGCGAAAAAGCCTCGACCCCTTGCTGGTGAGCTTTGCCACCCGCATCCTCTCCATCGCCTTAATGTTGGCTGTTGTCTTGGCCTCCGTGGCCTATGTCGGCATTGACATCACCCCTTTGATGGTGCTCTTGGGCGGCTCAGCGCTGGCCATTGGTTTGGCGCTGCAAAGCAGCCTATCTAACTTTGCCGCCGGCATGATGCTGGTGGCGTTTCGTCCATTCAAGAAAGGCGATTACGTCGAGGCGGGCGGTGTGGGTGGCACGGTCACTGAAGTGAGCTTGTTTAATACCGAACTTGTGACAGCAGACAACCGCCACATCATCGTGCCTAATAGCGCCATCACAGGTTCGACCATCACCAACTTTTCAGCCTATGACACTCGCCGCATTGATCTTTTGGTGGGCGTTCATTACAACGATGATTTAAAGGTGGCTAGGGACACCATCGCCACAGTACTGGCCAAACACCCCAAAGTACTCGATGATCCTGCCCCTCAGATTCTGGTGATGGACTTGGCAGACTCCAGCGTTAATATCGCCGCGCGCCCTTGGGTCAAGTCGTCTGATTATTGGGCTACAAGATCTGAGCTATTAGAGCAGATCAAGGTGGCCCTCGAAGCGGCGGGCTGCTCCATCCCCTACCCGCAGAGAGATTTTCACTTGCATCAAATCGTGGAAAAAGCGGACTGAGGAAACTTTATGCGTGGCTACTCATCACTGGCCAAGCCTTTGATGATGTAGCCACCTGATTTCTCATCATGCTGTAATGACAACAGGCCTTTTTGCTGCGCTTCTTCTAGCAGCTGCTTGAAGCTCTTAAATCCATGGTAGCTCTCTGAAAATCCGGGGTTTCTCCGCTTGATCGCTTGCTTGATCATAGAACCCCAGATCTTATCGCCGGCATCTCGGTCAGCAAACAGCGCTTCGGTGGTGGCCACCACCAAGTCAAACGCGGCTTGCTTCTTATCTTCACCCTCCGGTTTGTCGCTGGCCTGCTTCTTGGCCGCTTTCTTTTTGCTCGCTTTCTTCTTGGCTGTCGTTTTGGGCTTGGCGGCTCGAATCAGGTCATCGTAGAAAATAAACTCATCGCAATTGGCCATCAATAAATCCGAGGTCGAGCTTTTAACGCCAACGCCAACCACGGTTTTGTTGTTCTCACGAAGCTTGGAGACCAAAGGAGAGAAGTCAGAGTCACCACTGATGATCACGAAAGTATCCACATGGGATTTGGTGTAACAAAGATCAAGCGCATCCACCACCATTCTTATGTCTGCAGAATTCTTGCCAGATTGGCGGACGTGCGGAATGTCAATCAGCTCAAAAGCCGCCTCATGCATGGGCGCTTTGAATTGGGCATAGCGGCCCCAGTCACAGTAGGCCTTCTTAACAACGATGTTGCCTTTGAGCAAGAGGCGCTCTAAGACTTTTTGAATGTCAAAGGCTTCATAGCGCATGTCTCTCACACCCAAAGCGATGTTTTCGAAGTCGCAAAATAAGGCCAAGGATCGGGTGGCATCTATCATGATTGAAGCTCGCTTAAGTTTTTAAAGTGATCCAAAGCATTGGGGTTGGCCAATGCCGAGGTGTTTTTGACTGTCTTGCCATGGATGACATCGCGCACAGCCAATTCGGTTATTTTTCCAGAGACCGTGCGGGGCAGTTCAGGCACGGCAATGATCACAGCCGGCACATGCCGAGGTGTGGTGTTGTTCCTGATCTGTTTTTTAATCTTATCTTTGAGTTCATCATCGAGTTTTATGCCCGCTCTTAGCACCACGAACAAGACAACCCGGACATCACCCTCCCAAGATTGCCCGACGCACAGCGATTCCAACACCTCATCGAGCTTCTCGACTTGACGATAGATCTCAGCCGTTCCAATTCGAACACCCCCTGGGTTTAAGGTGGCATCACTCCTGCCTTCGATGATCAGCCCACCCTCTTTCGTTAGGCGCGCATAGTCACCGTGGCTCCAAATCCCAGGGTGCGTCCTAAAGTAGGCATCCATATAACGTTCATCACCAGGATCACGCCAAAAGCCCACAGGCATGCTCGGAAAAGGCAAAGAACAGGTGAGCTCGCCGGTTTGATTGATGACGACCTGCCCTTCATCATCGCGAATCTCAACCTTCATACCCAAACCAGGGCATTGCAACTGCCCTTTGATCACTGGAAGCATGGGGTTGCCCAAAGCAAAGCAGGAGACGATGTCAGTACCGCCTGAGATGGATGACAGCTGAACATCGGTTTTCACATCTCGATAGACATAGTCAAATGACTCTGGCAATAGCGGAGAGCCGGTCGATAAGATGGCGCGCAATGATGCAAGGCTGTGGGTGGCCTTGGGGCGAATGCCCGCCTTGTCACAGGCGGCGATCCACTTAGCACTGGTGCCAAAGACATTGATCTGGTGGGCATCCACCAAATCCCACAACACCTCTCCGCTCGGGTAGAAAGGTGAGCCATCATAAAGCACCACTGTGGCCTCTACCGCCAAGGCGCTGACCAACCAATTCCACATCATCCAACCGCAGGTGGTGAAGTAAAAAATGGTGTCATCCTTTTTTAGGTCCGTGTGCAACCGCAATTCTTTTAGGTGCTGCAGTAACGAACCCCCTTGGCCATGCACGATGCACTTCGGGACACCTGTGGTCCCAGAGGAGTACAGGATGTAAAGCGGGTGATCGAAATCCAAGTGCTCGAAGGCAATCTCTGTGGGCTGGCCCTCCAAAAAAGCATCAAACCATACCCAGCGACCATCTTTAGGCAACTCCCCACCGTCGGCGATGTGTCGAACGACCACGACGCGTTGCACACTGGGCATCGCATCAACAATGGCACGTGCTTTATCCAGACAATCATGCACCTTGCCGTTGTAACGGTAGCCATTGGCGCACAACAAAACCTTGGGCTCGATCTGACCAAATCGATCCAGCACCCCTTGCACCCCAAAATCAGGAGAGCAGGAAGACCAAATCGCACCCAATGCATTGGTGGCCAAAAACCCGACCACGGTCTGTGGCAGGTTTGGCATAAACCCAGCCACCCGATCGCCCTTGACCACCCCAGCCGCTTTCAGCGCATGCGCCATTTGGGCGACTTGGGCGTGCAGCTCGGCAAAGCTCAGCGTCTGCTGATGACCGCTTTCATCCACAAAGATCAAAGCGGCCCGCCCATCACGGCGGCGCGTGAGGTTTTCGGCGTAACTTAACTTGGCCCCTGGAAACCAACGGGTGCCTGGCATCTTTGGCCAGTGCTCTGTCACGGGCCCTTTGGGCTCACCCACACCATCGGCATCAATGACGCTTGAAAAACGCCACAGCGAGGCCCAGAAATGGGCTGAGGCGTCAATGGAATGCTGATAAAGGCTGGGCCAGTCAGTGACATCGGGCGCGCCATTTTGCGCGATGAAGTCAATAAACGCCTGCATTTGGCTGGCGGCTTGGCGCGTTTTTGTCGGTTGCCACATGATTTCTAGAGGCTCTGGCGTCATCTTCTCATCTCCCAAAAGGGTGATTTCTGGTTGCTATCGCAAATGATAATGGTTATCATTTACCCATCAATTGGACATAGGGCCAAGGGCCACCTGCCCTCGGCCAACTCAAATCATACGAGGACATTGGACTGTGGCACATAAAAAAACCGTGACATTCGCGATTTTGCACATGACCATTGCCTTTAGCGTGGTCTGGGCACTCACCGGCTCGATCGCGCTGGGAGGGGCTGTGGCTTTGATTGAGCCCACCCTCAATACGATTGCCTATTTTTTCCATGAAAAAGTGTGGGAGCGCTGGACCAAGCGCGGTCAAAATAAAGGCACACCGACCGAGCACGCTCACCCGTAGACTCGGTGGTTTACTGACTTAGACAGACCGCTCAAGCTCGGGCACCAACTCAAACAGATCACCCACCAGACCCAGATCAGCCACCTCAAAGATTGGTGCTTCGGGGTCTTTGTTGATCGCAACAATGGTGCCTGCATCTTTGATCCCCGTCAGGTGCTGGATCGCGCCAGAGATCCCCACAGCGATGTAGAGGTCTGGTGCGATGATCTTGCCTGTTTGTCCCACTTGAAGCTCATTGGGCACATAGCCTGCATCCACCGCAGCGCGCGAAGCACCCACGGCCGCACCCAGCTTTTTGGCCAAAGCATCAATGATCTTGAAGTTCTCAGCAGAACCCAACGCACGCCCGCCTGAGACCACCACTGACGCTGAAGACAAGTCCGGCCCCTCGCCACTGGCCCCTTCTCGCTTAATAAACCGTGTGTGTGCCACCGGCTCTGTTTGCGGTGAGATCGCTTCAACATTCGCCGCCCCATCCATCGCGCATGCCGCGAACGACGCAGTTCGGACCGTGGCCAAAATGGTACCCACAGACTCAGGCACATTCACGGTCACAATGGCGTTGCCAGCATAGATGGGTCGTTTAAACGACCGCTCCCCCAACACCGCCATCACATCAGAGATTTGGTTGACTCTTAAAAGCCCTGCCACCCGCGGTAACAGATCACGGCCAAAGGTCGTTGAAGGCGCAAAGACATGAGAGTAGTCCGCGGCCAATTTGGCCACTTCTGGCGCCAATCTGGCCGCCACGGGCGCTGCCAATGAAGGGTGCGCCATGGCCTTGACCGTGCTCACGCCAGATAACGAGGCGGCTTGTTCACACACCCCATCAATGGATTCGCCAAACACCACAACATCGAGCACCTCAGGCGAGAGAGCGCGCGCGCCCGTCACCGTTTTGGCGGTCGCTGGGGAGAGCACTCCGGCATCGTGTTCGGCAATGATCAGCACCTTAGCCATTACAACAACCCTCTTTGTTTCAATTCATCAACCAGTTGAGCAACACTGTCCACTTTTTTGCCACCGCTTCTTTTCGCGGGTGGCTCGAAGGCGACCATCTCAAAATCCCCCTCTCCTGAGGCACCAAACTCAGCCAACGGACGGACATCGAGAGGTTTTTTCTTGGCCTTCATGATGTCGGGCAGCTTCACAAACCTGGGCTCATTGAGGCGAAGATCGACGCTGACCACAGCAGGCAAGTCCACCGATAGGGTCTCCAAACCACTGTCTACTTCTCGAGTGACTTCTAACTTAGCTCCCTCTATCACGATCTGAGAGGCAAAGGTCGCTTGGGGCCGGTCCCACAGGGCGGCCAGCATTTGTGGGGTTTGGGAACAATCATCATCGATGGCTTGTTTGCCCATCAGCACAAGCTCTGGCTTTTCTTCCTCAATGACCTTGAGCAACACTTCAGCCGCAGTCAATGGCTGGATCGCTTGGTCGGTCTCAACCAAAATGGCTCGATCTGCCCCCATTGCAAGCCCTGTCCGCAATTGCTGCTGGCAGGCATCGCTGCCGATCGAGACAACCACAATCTCTTGGGCTTCACCGCGCTCTTTGATGCGAATGGCCTCTTCCAAAGCAATTTCATCAAATGGGTTGATCGACATCTTCACCCCGTCGGTCTCGACGCCAGAGCCGTCGTTTCTTACGCGCACACGGACGTTGTAATCCACGACACGTTTGAGAGTCACAAGAATTTTCATGGGTACTTCCAGTTGGTATGGGTCGCTGGTACTGAAACCAGACCTTATTGTACCGCCCCCGACGCTAGATGGGGTGATCCACCAAGGCGTCCAGGCTGGATCGGGTGGTCAAGAACACCCCCTCACCCCCGTGCTCAAACTCAAGCCAAGTGATCTCCAATCTTCTCGCTTGCGCCCACCGATCAAAAAAGGGCCACGCCTCACCCACTTCCACCACCAACACGCCTTCAGGGGTTAAATGATCGGCTGCTTGCACCATCAGACGGGTGACCACATCAAGCCCTTCTGGGCCTGCAACCAACCCAAGGGTGGGCTCATGGTGATACTCGGCTGGCAATGCAGCCATTGAGGACTCTGGCACATAGGGTGGATTGGCTAAAATCACGTCATAGCACTCACCCTTGAGTGATGAGAAAAGATCGGAGTGACAGACGCGCACCCGATCGGCCAAACCCAAGGCATCCACGTTGTGTTGAGCGATGGCCAGAGCATCCATGCTGAGATCCACGGCATCGACTTTGAGCTTAGGCCAATGATGGGCCAGCGCACACGCAATGCAACCAGAGCCTGTGCCCACATCCAAAGCCCGCTTGGCATGATGCAAATCAAACCACGGACTCAAGTTATTCAAGATCAACTCTGCCATAGGCGAACGTGGCACCAAAACATCTTCTGTCACTTTGAAGGGCAAGCCAGCAAACCACGCCTGACCCAGCAAATAGGCCAGTGGCTTTTTCGTTTGGATGCGCCCAGCCAAAAGTGAGTCCAAGGCGCTTGAGTTGTCTGCACTGAGTGCCTCAGAAAAAACCTCTGGCCCAAAATCAGCCTCAAGATCGAGCACATGGCTCACCATCCAACACGCCTCATCCCAAGCGTTGTCGGTCCCATGCCCAAAATAAAGCCCTGCGCTTTCCATGGCATCGCTGGCCTCGCTCACCCATTGCTCAACCGTCTTCAGTTCCAAGTCCCTTCGCCTCTTTTTTCAGGTTTTCTTTGACCGATGCTGCCCAATCGTTCTAAAGTGAGCTTTGACCCAGCACCTAGGCCACTGTCGCTATAATGCCACCCATGAACACTGACCGCACATCCTCATACATCAAAGGCAACGCCATCGTGGTGTTGATTGTCCTCATCGCCGCCATGGCGGCTGGCCTGATGGTCTCAAGAACACTGCTGGATCGAAGCTTGGACTTACGTGCCGCCTCTGTATTTCCAACGCCTCGGTTGTTGAATGAATTTGAGCTAACCCAGCCCAGCGGTGAGGTGTTCAATACCGACTCACTCAAAGGCCAATGGACGCTGATGTTCTTTGGGTTCACCAATTGTCCCGACATCTGCCCAGACACCCTAGCCAGCCTGTCTCAGTCTTTGGATGCTTTGCGGCTCATGAACCCAGATCAACTGCCTCAAGTGGTGTTTGTCTCGGTAGATCCCAACCGCGACGAAGGGGACTTGTTGGCCGATTACGTGGCTTGGTTTGACGAGTCGTTCATCGCAGCCACCGGCTCGGATGAGGCCTTGGAAGCGATCACTCGACAGCTGGGTGTGATTTATGTCCGGGACACCCCAGATGAACAGACGGGTTTTTACAACGTTGATCATTCGGCCGCTGTCATGATCATCGACCCTGAAGGGCGTCTGTTTGGCCGCTTTGGTCATCCCTTGGACCCAGAGCTCGTCACTGCTGATTTGTTTCAAATCACTTCATGACACCCCGCTTTGGTGATCGGGTCAAAGTCTGGCCCCAATATCTGTTGCCAAAACATACGCTGACCCGATGGGCGTGGTGGCTTTCCAATATCACTTGGGCACCGTTTAAGAATACCTTCATTGCGGTCTTTATTCGCTTGTTCAAAGTGAATCTGAGTGAGGCTGCTTCGAGTGATCCGACCTCTTACAAACACTTCAATGCTTTTTTCACTCGGGCGCTGAAGACGGATGCTCGGCCGATGGCCGATGCCTTTTTTGTCTCGCCTTCGGATGGTTGCATCAGTCAGCTTGGACACCTAACAGGCAAAGAAAACAATCAATTGATTCAGGCCAAAGGCTTGGACTACAGCTTAGAAGAATTACTCGGTCACAGCGAGGGATTGGACCGCTTCTATGGCGGTCACTTTGCGACCATTTACCTTGCCCCTTTTGATTATCACCGCGTTCATGTGCCCACCCAAGCCACGCTGATGCGTGCACTCAGAATACCGGGTGAGCTATTCAGTGTCTCAAACACCACCGCCCTGGCAATCCCACGTTTGTATGCCAGAAACGAGCGTTTGGTCTGTGAATATCACACTGACCTTGGTCCTTTTATGTTGGTGATGGTGGCCGCTTTAATGGTCGCTGGCATCGAAACCGTCTGGGACGATCCCACACTTCGCCGTGTGCACAATGAACCCTTGCCTTATTTTGGGCCACCCATAGACTTTGCCAAAGGCCAAGAGATGGGACGCTTTCATTGGGGCTCAACGGTGATCTTAATTACGCCACCCAACTTCCCAGCGTGGCATCCCGCGCTTAAACCCCATCAAACCATCCGTCTCGGTCAGGCCTTGACCGAACAATAAAACAATAAGGAGAGAGTCGGCCGATAAGCCGGGTTCTGTCGTGGACAGTCATTCATCTGCGATGGCTGTCACCAGCCACCTGTAGCGGCCTACCCGGATGCGACGCGGGCCACGCCACAGCATCCCTATTTGGCCTTGCTTCGAGTGGGGTTTACCCTGCCATCTTGGTTGCCCAAGACGCGGTGCGCTCTTACCGCACCATTTCAACCTTACCTGAGCCCGAGGGCCATCGGCGGTATATTTTCTGTGGCACTTTCCGTCGATTGAGTAAACCTACCCAACCGCCCAGGCGTTACCTGGCACCCTGCCCTATGAAGCCCGGACTTTCCTCCATGCCATTGGCACAGCGACTGTCTGGCCGACTCTCAACCGCTAAGCATAGCTGAAAGATGACTCATGGGGTAGATGCGGCCAACAATGCGCCGGCCGCCATCCACAGACGCCACTGGGCAGAATCAAGTTCAAGGGCTCGCCTCAAATGCGCCGCTGCCATATCAGCAATGTGTTGCGGCTCTGATGCGATTTGGCTTTCAGTGATGGTCAGCCGGCGCTGGCCGCTGTTCGGATCAAAGCCACAATGATAAAAAGAAAAGCGGATGCTCTCTCGACAGAGCATGTTCAATAAGCCAGCACGCACCGTCAACCCAAACCCCTCTGACTGCCCACGCAACGTGGGTCGACCCTCGGCTGGGGCATCGACGAGCACCACTGGGGTTTGCTGATTGGCCATGGCATCCATGATCTGTTGGTATGCGCCACCCAGCGTAATGGTCCCACCCGCCTGACGCATCGCCCGCAAATGAATCCGATGCGCCCAGCGCTCCGCCATGCCACCAAACACGCTGTCAGGCTCTGCCCTGTAGACAAAGACCGGGGCTCGACCCTGCACGTGGAGATGTGCCAGCGTTGGCATGCCCGCGCCCCAATGCGTCCCCAAAGCCATAAAGGGCTGATCGGGCCATTGACCGACCACGTCAATCTCGTCAGCCAACCAAGCAGCCTGCCCCGTGGCCAACAACCAATCATCTCGCCGATCCAGGGCTGGGGAGAGGCTGTGTCGCATCTCCCATTGCTCATCGATGTGATAACCCAAAGAACGCGCTGACTCAGCATCGCGCTTGGCCAATGCGTTGGCATGCGGATGGGCCTTGGCATGTGACTTAAAAGTGGGGTCAGTGAGGCCTCGTTTGGAAGCAGCATCCAGGCAAGGCAAGACCAGTTGGCGATAGATCGTCATGGCTCAAGTCACGGCATCATCTGTTTGGCCAGCACGCTATGGGATGCGAAGCACACGAAGCCACCACCAAAAGTTAACCAAGCCAAGCAATGAGGCTGCCACATAAGTCAAAGAGGCAGCCGACAAAATTTTTCTGGCATGTCGCTCATCACCTGGCTTGAGATACCCGCCTTTGGTCAGCAAAGGAAGCGCGCGTCTAAAGCTGGCATCCAGTTCCGTCGGTAGGGTCATCAAGTGCACAATCACGCCAGAGGCCAATGAGGCCAAGCCCACCAGCAACAAAACAATGCCCGCACGCGGCAGTTTGAAGGCCAATATGGCCACAGGCATCAAGGCGATCATGATCAAGCCGAACTTTTGGAATTTTTGCATCCATTCAACCAAGCGAGTTCGCCACAGCAAGGGACGATAACCATCGGCGTGCTGAATGGCATGGCCCACCTCGTGCGCCGCGACCGTGACAGCGGTCAATGACGCGCCATCGAAGTGATTGGGCATGAGCCGAACGGCCCGGTCTTTCGGATCGTAATGATCCCCGATCATGCGCTTATCTGCATCCAGCCTTTCTACCTTGACCGATTCCAGGCCCAATTTATCCAGTAGGTGTCGGGCCAATTGACCGCCCGATCCGGGGTAGCGATCTTTGGGTTGGTCATACCGAGCCAGCACCCTTTTGACCCACCAGCCGGGTAAAAAAACCACCAAGGCGAACGTCGCGATCAGCGCCACCCAAATCACGCCATCTCCTCCCCAGCCGACTTGTTGCCAGACTCATTAACCGATGGATCAACCAATGGATCAATCGGTGGATCAACCTCTCCCTCCCCAGTGATCAGCTGCCAAGCTTCCTGACGTGTCAAGGTGCTGGCGCCGGCCAGCACCCGAGCTGCCTGTGAAGGAGACAAAGCCTCTTTCAAAAGCGGCGCCAAGACACTGGGTGAGATCATGGCCGGCGGGCTGGGGTTGCCCGCCACCACCACCACGGCCTCGCCACGACATTGATCTGGATCACTTGATACAAAGGCCTTGAGGTCAGCCAAGCCAGATCGATGAATGGTCTCGTGTTGCTTGGTGATTTCTCGGGCCAGCGTCGCTTGCCGCGTCGCACCAAAAGCCCCCACCATGTCAGCCAACACCTCGACCAGATCGCGGGCGGGCACATAGAAAATCAAACTGGATGACATGGACGATAAGATGCGCAAACGCGCCTGACGGGCCTGGGACTTGGGCGGCAAAAAGCCCTCGAAGAAAAATCGATCACTCGGCAAACCCGCCACGGACAAGGCCGCCACCGCAGCACACGCACCCGGGATCGGACTGACTGAAATGCCAGCATCATGCGCCGCGGACACCAGTCGATAACCAGGGTCAGAGACCAAGGGCGTGCCTGCATCGCTCACCAAGGCCACGTCTTGGCCAGCCAATAGGGTCTGTAGTAACCCCTCGATTTGCCGATCCTCGCTGTGCTCATTCAAGCTCACCCAGCGCTGGTCACCCCAACCATCCACCAATCGTCGGCTGACCCGAGTATCCTCAGCGGCGATCACCGCAACTTTGGTCAAAAGTGCCTTGGCCCTAGGGGTCAAATCACCCAAATGGCCTATGGGAGTGGCCACCACCCACAGCGTGCCCACACGGGGTGTGTTTGTCTTTGGATCCGCTTCTAAAGACGCATTCATGTTCGGCATTGTAATACGAGCACGGAGTGTGGGGTTTGGATGGTTTATCATCACCTCATGCGCATTCAATTACGCCCTCATCTGCCTTTCATTCGGACCATCAGCCTTGGGGTGCTTGGCCTTGCTTTTTTGACTGCCTGCGCGCCCACAGGCCCCTCGCTTCGAGATGACGCAGCATCGAGTCGAGACCGTGACTTAAGAGGTCAGGTTGAGATTCAGCGTCGCTTGGCGACGGGTGCAGACGAACGTGCGGATCAGGCGATTGTTGAGTTAAGCCGTGATCTTCGCACTGGCAGGGCATCTCCTGAGCGCGTGTTGGCCAGCTTGCAAAATTACACCATCAATGAATTGCAATGGCAGCGCCAGCAGCATCAAGCCAAACCCGAACTCAGTGCGTGGATTGAACTTGCCTTATTGATCCAAACACACAAACTCAATCCAGATGAGCAACAAGCAGCCTTAGCCAATTGGGTTTTGCGATGGCGCGGGATCTTAGAGGATGCGCCAACAGCACGACTGGCCGCAGACGAATGGCTTCAAGCGTGGCGAAGCGCTCGGCATGGGCCCAGTCGCGTCGGGGTTATTTTGCCCAGCGACTCAGCGCTCGCCACACCTGGTGAGATGATAAAGACAGGCTTAATCGATGGGTGGCTGACCATGCCCACGAAGCTCCGTCCACAATTGTTTTTCTACTATGTCAACGACAATGACATGGCTGGTTTGTATGACCTGCTCGATCAAGCGCAACAAGACCAAGTCGATTGGCTGCTCGGCCCACTGCCCAGAGGGCAAGTCGAGCATATCCTGGCCAACCGCTCTGCCCGTTGGATGCTACCCACTTTATTTTTGAATGTTCCTGCCAATGACGCTTTACTCAGAGGACTCAATAACAAGCGACTCGCGTTTGCGCTGAACCCAGAAACCGATGCAGAGCAGACAGCGCTTCTGGCGCATCGCTTGGGTTTAGATCGGGCATTGGTGTTGTCACAAAATACCTCGTGGGGTGATCGAGTGGCCTCTCAATTCATGGGAACGTTTCAATCCAGAGGAAAACAGATTACAGATCAGGCAAGCTATGACCCCAATCGGGTGGATCACTCAGACCTCTTAGAGGCTGTCCTGGGTTTGGATGAGTCGAAAGCACGCATTGCAAGCCTTGAGAGAATCTTGGGTCAGACGGTGGTAGCAGAGCCTCAAAGACGTGATGACATTGACATGATTTTTCTGGCATCCCGCGCCTCAGATGCCAAACAGATTCGGCCTCAGTTGCAGTTTTTTCGGGCAGAGGATCTGCCCGTGCTGGCAACAGCCCATGCTGTGGACGGCGCCCTGGACGCCAGACGTGACGTTGATCTTGAGGGCGTCTATCTTCCTATGGCGCCTTGGTTTATTGACCGAACGCCACAAGGACAAATTCGCCGAAGTGCTGAAGCACGACATCTAGAACTGATGACCCCCGCTTGGTCTCAGTTGTATGCAATGGGTCATGATCTGATCGGCCTCATTCGTTGGCTATACCCCATGAACAAGGACCCAGACCTCTCGCTGAATGGCATGACTGGACGATTGAGTGTCGACGAGCGAAAACAGATAGGGCGTGAACTTATGGCCGTTCAAGTCGTCAATGGACAAAGCAAAGTGCTAGACTGATCGGTAACTTAGGCCTTTGAAGATCATCCCATGAGCGCAAAACAACGCATCACTCGTCTAACCCTCGTAGCCTGCTTGTTACCGCTTCTGAGCGGCTGTGTTGCTGTGACACTGGGTGCTGTGGTGGTCACGGCTTCTGCAGTCCATGATAGACGTGCCGTTGAGACCGTTGTGGATGATCGGCTACTCAATGTGGCGGTTCGAGATGCCCTCTTTGGCGAAGATGCCTTTGGCAATGAGAGCAGAATCAAGATCAGTGTTTACAACGGCTGGGTGTTACTGGCAGGTGAAGTGGGCAGCGAGGCTCAAGTGAGCCTGGCGACAGAACGCGTGGCAGCCATCGAAGGCGTTAGAAAATTATTTAATGAATTGGCACCGATTCCACCCGCAGGGCTGACTCAAGCCAGCCGAGATCGGCTGTTATCGATTCAGGTCAAAGCGGCGGTGGCAGACATTAAATCCCTGCCAGGTTTTGACGCCTCTCGGGTCAAAGTGACCAGTGCTCGGGGTGAGGTGTATCTGCAAGGCTTGTTGACCACCCAAGAATCTTTGGCGGTGACTGAACGGGTCAGCCGAGTCTCTGGGGTTGAAAAAGTGGTGGTGCTGTTCGAGGCCTTGAAATCTGACTAAAGTCTGGCGCCTCATTAAGACCAGATCGGAAAAATAAGGTCAACCAGCCTCAGTGCTGCCAAGGCAAATACAGCGGCCAATAAGTCATCGGCCATGATGCCCAAGCCCCCATGAAGGCGTCGGTCTAACCAACCAATGGGCCAAGGCTTGATCACATCAAAAAGCCGAAACAAACCAAAAGCCAAAGCCCATGCACTGATGCTCATGGGCACAAAGACCAACACCCACCATATGCCAACGAATTCATCCCAAACAATGGCGCCGGCATCGTGTACTCCGAGGTCCTCTGATGCTCGATGGCAGATCAACACACCCACCAAAGTGGCCATGACTAAGAAGGGCCATTGAAGCGTTAATGGCCATTGGCTGATTCCCAGCATGAGCACCAATGCAGCCGCACTCCCCGCGGTTCCCGGTGCTTTGGGCGACAGCCCACTGCCCAAGCCCATGGCCAAGAAGCCATACCAAGACCCAAAGGTCACCTTGATCAAGTGCGCTTGATTGACCTTAGCCATGCCGCCCTTCCCTAAAATGATCCCAACCCATCGAGGCATAATCAAAAGGCTGCCCGTTGGGCTCAATCAATGTGACTTGGTCACCTCCAGTGACCTCACCGATGATGGCAGCGGGCACTTGGGCCGACTCCAGAGCCTGGAGAAAAGCGCTGGTTCGATCTTTGGGCACACTGATCAGCAGTTCATAGTCGCTCCCACCGCTTAACTGCAGGGGCCAGCGTTTTTCATCCTCAGGAAAAGAGCGCGCTAAAGCACCACTGGTGGGCAAATCTGCCAAGTAAATTTGAGCGCCCATGGATGGTGCCCCACTCAACTGGGCTGAGGCGCTTAATACATGCGACAGATCAGCCAACAGCCCGTCTGAGACATCAATCATCGCATGGGCATAATCGGCAGCGATCTGCCCGGCTGCTAAGCGAGCCGTTGGATGAAGCCAGCGCGAACGAAGCTCAGACGGTGCCGAGCCTGCCTGATCCACCAAGGCCAGAGCCCCAGCGGCATCGCCCAAGGTCCCTGTGACGACGAGTTGATCGCCCGCTTGGGCACCTGAGCGGGTTACCCAGCGACCATCACTCACCTCACCCATCAGGGAGACGCCAATGTTTAAGGGGCCTTCGGATAGATTGCCACCAATGAGATTGATGCCTGGGCAGGCAGCCAAGAAACCATCCAAAAAGGCCTGGATCCATGCCTCAGTGGCCCATTGACTGTCTCTAGGCAAGGTCAAGGCCAGGGTCACCCATCGAGGCTTGGCGCCCATGGCCGCCAGATCACTGGCGTTGACGGCCATGGCCAGATGCCCAATGTCTTCGGCCGACCAGTCGTCTTTAAAGTGTCGGTCTAAGACCAAAGTATCGGTGGTGACCACCAAACGCTGGCCTTTCGTGGGTGCCACAACAGCGGCATCGTCTCCGATGCCTACAAGCACTTCATCCGAACACTGAGTCCTCGCTTTGATGGAGCGAATGAGTTCAAACTCACTGCTCGCTCCCCTCTGACTCATGTGTGTGCGATTTCTGTGGCCCGAAGTTGACTGGCCAGACGATCCATCACCCCATTGATGAAGGTATGCGCCTTCTCAGAACCAAACCGATGGCTCAACTCAATGGCCTCATCGATGACCACGCGATAGGGTATTTCAGGGTGATTGAGAAGCTCATTGGTGCCCAGTCTTAAAACGGCCCGCTCCATCTGATCCAAACTGGCATCGACGCGCTCTAAGGTGGGTGCAATCAACGCATCGAGTTGATCGCAATGCATCACCACTTCTTTGACCAATGTTTCGAAGTACGCCTCATCCACGCCATCAAAATTTTGTTCTTCAACAAATTGGGCAATGATGGAAGCTGGGGTGTCATGATTCAATTGCCATTGATACAAAGCTTGCAACGCCCGTCGTCGCGCTCTACGCCTTGGCTCAAAGCGATGATCAGAACTCATCAGGGCCTGCCCAAACTGGCTGAGTTTGACTCAAGGTCACCATTTCTATCACCGCCTCGGCCACCTCTCTGCCCTTGTCTTTTCTGGCAGGGTCTGCTCTTTCGAAGGCTTGCTCAGCGTTGTCTGTGGTTAGGACGCCAAACCCAACGGGCACGCCTGTCTCCAAAGCCACCTGCCCAAGCCCACGCGCGCATTCTTGGCTGATGAAGTCAAAGTGGGCGGTTTGCCCTCTGATCACCGCACCCAGCGCGATGACGCCCTGATAGCGACCGGTCAGCGCCAACTGATGGCAGGCCAGTGGCAGCTCCCAAGCACCCGGCACATGGATGGTGTCGATTTGATCGGCCTCCATGCCAAGATCCAATAAGGCTTGGTGAGCCCCTTGACGCAACCACTCGGTGACTTGCGCATTGAACTTGGCCACAACAAGAACGATGCGATCGGGTAAGGCGGGGCTAAATTGTGATGCGCTCATGGATGAGGCTCCTTGCTAATTCAACTGGCCCCTTGGGGCAGGATGTAGTCAGTGATCTCCAAACCAAAGCCGTCCAGCGCCGTGAGCCGCTTTGGTGCGCCATAGACGGCCATTTTACGTATACCCAATTCTGCGATGATTTGGGCGGCAATGCCATAACTTCTCAACTCATGGTTGGGATCATGGCCTGAAGAGGCACCATCTCCCTCGCTTTGCTGCGTTTGCATTAGGGTATCCATTCTGGACTTGTCATCTTCATCATAGCCGAGGATCAAGGCCAGTCCACGGCCTCGCTTTTGGATGTCTGTAAGCACAGGGCCCAGTGGCATGCCAAAGGCGGGATCATTGACGCCCATCACATCTCCCAAAAGCTCAGGCACATGCACCCTCACTGGGCATGTTTGATCACTGCCCACATCACCCTTGATCAAGGCCCAATGGAGTTTTTGATGGATCCGATCTTTAAAAACTCGCAACTCGAAAGCACCATGCACGGTATCGATCAATTGTTGGTGCACGCAAGAGACATTGGCCTCGGTCGCTAATCGGTAACGAATGAGATCAGCAACGGTGCCCATTTTGAGACCATGTGTTTTTACAAATGCCTCCAGTTCTGGCCTTCTGGCCATGGTGCCGTCCTCATTGAGAATCTCCACCAAAACACCAGCTGGTTCCAGCCCTGCCAAAAGAGCGAGATCCATGCTCGCTTCGGTGTGCCCTGCCCGAGCCAAGACACCGCCGGGCTGTGACATCAAGGGAAATACGTGGCCAGGATGGTTTAAGTCTTCAGCCTGAGCATTCGGCGCCACAGCTGTTCTAATGGTGTGGGCCCGATCATAAGCAGAAATACCCGTGGTCACCCCTTGGGCTGCTTCAATGGAGACAGTGAAGTTGGTTTGATGATGGCGATCGGTATCTCTGACCATCAATTCAAGCCCCAATTGCTTGCATCGCTCGCGCGTCAATGACAAACAAATCAACCCGCGTCCATAGCGCGCCATAAAGTTAATATCTTCCGGTTTCACCAGACTGGCGGCCATGATGAGGTCACCCTCATTCTCCCGATCCTCATCATCGAGCATGACGACCATTTTGCCTGCTCGAATGTCTTCTAAGATCGACTCAATTGAATCAAACGCCAATGCAGATTCACTCATGATTGCTATGTGCTCACTTTATTTGTTTGACTGATGCGATGGCCGAGGCGGTCTAGGTAACGCGCCAACACATCGACTTCAAAGTTCAGCCCACTGCCCACATGGACTTGGCCCAATGTGGTCACGTCCCAGGTGTGAGGGATGATGTTGACCCAAAATGAACTGGAGCCATCTTCGTGGTCATAAACCTCATTGACCGTGAGGCTTACCCCATCCAAGGTCACGGATCCTTTGGGTGCAATGTAGTGCTCAAAACCCGACGGAATCAGAACTTCTAAACGATGATTGCCCGCATCCAGCGGCTCAATGGCTTGCACAGTGGCGATCGCATCCACATGCCCTGTCACGTAATGTCCACCCAAAGCATCACCGACCCGAAGTGCGGGTTCCAAATTGATCTGATCACCAATGACACGCTCACCGTGTGTGGTCTTCGTTAAGCTCTCAGCAGACAAGTCTGCACTGAATCCTGCTGAATCGATGTCCAATGCGGTCAGACAACAACCAGCAACGGCAATGCTGGCACCCACATCCCAGTTTTGGGGCGAAAGGCTTGGACACTCAATCCTAAACCGAGCCCCTCGTCCATCTCGAGTAATGTCGGTAATGCTACCTAAGCCTTGGATCAATCCTGTAAACATTTTGGTCTTTATTTTCCTAAACCAGTCTTTTCAACGCGCATCCGATCCTTGCTTAATGCTGCGGAACCTAAAGCGCTGATCGGGTCCCAAACATACTTGATCCACCAAACTCAAACGCCATTGCTGCTCCCATTGCACCAGCCCCGGCAATCGCACCATCGGCTGCCCATCACCCAGCAATACAGGCGCTTGATAGAGCACGATCTCATCGACCAATCCTAATTCCAATAATGCGCCTGATAAGGTGGGCCCTGCCTCAACATGCAGCTCATTGATCTCCGAGCTGGCCAGCCAATCCATCAGCGCGCATAGGTCGATGCGGCCAGCCTCGTTCGGCAACACTTGGTGCCAAACCATGGACCCATCCGACGTTTGCTCGGCCTTGATCTGCCACCAGTCAGGCGCTGGCTGAGTGCTCACCACCCATACAGGCGCCGGACAATCCCATATTTTCGCATGTTCCAACACCCGTGCGTGTGAGTCCAAGATGACCCGGACGGGTTGTAACACGGGTTGGTCTTGTTCGTTGAGGCGAACATTGAGCTGGGGGTCATCGGCCAACAGGGTCTCAATCCCCGTTAAAATGGCGCAGGCCCTGGCACGCCAACGGTGCCCATCGGCTCTGGCCTCTTCTGAGGTAATCCACTGAGAGCGACCATCGGGGCTGGTGGCACGGCCATCCAGACTGGCCGCCAATTTCATTCTGACCCACGGTCTTTGCAGCCGATGGCGTTGCAAAAATCCAATATTGAGCTCGGTGGCTTCATCGTGGCGCAAACCCACATCGACACTGATCCCTGCTTGTCTGAGCACTTCTACCCCGTCACCGGCGGTGCGGGGATCTGGATCTTCCGTGGCCACCACCACTCGGCGAATGCCAGCACGGATCAAGGCCTGTGTGCATGGCGGGGTCCGTCCATGATGATTGCATGGCTCCAGCGTGACAAAAGCCGTAGCGCCCAAAGCGGCGGGGCCTGCCTGCTTGATGGCCATCACTTCTGCATGATCCCCACCCGCCCGCTCGTGCCATCCCTCACCCACCCGCTGGCCATCTTTAACCAATACACACCCCACTCTGGGATTGGGGGATGTGCTAAAGAGCCCTTTGGCCGCCAAAGCCAATGCTCGATCCATCCAAGATTCGTCTGCGGCTAAATGGGAAGACTCAATCATCGCGTGTGCTGGGTTGTGCTTTGGGCTCGCCGGTGGATTCATCATCCATTTCCCTCAGCAATGAGATCTGACGTGTATCTAAGCCGGTTGGGTTTGAGCGCTCAAGCCGCTCAATCTCTTCACGAAACGCCTGAACATCTTCAAAGCGACGATAGACAGAGGCAAATCGGACGTAAGCGACTTGATCAAGACGTGCCAGTTCCTCGGCCACCCAAGCACCCACTTGCTGGCTGGAGACCTCTGGTTCCTCTAGGGTTCTGATGCGCCTGACCAAAGTGCGCAATGACCGCTCCACCAGTTCAGTCTCAACGGGTCGTTTTTCTAAGGCCTTATAGATCCCTCGGCGCAACTTGTCCTCATCAAAGAGCTCCCGGGAACCGTCGGCCTTGATGACGTTGGGCGCTTTGAGCGCAGGGGTTTCATAGGTATTAAAACGCGCGCCACATTCTCCGCACTCTCGACGTCTGCGGATCTGAAAGCCATCGCTGGTTAAGCGGCTGTCCACCACTCGGGTGTCAACGTGGTTACAAAAAGGACACCACATGGGTGGTCAGACTCAAAATGTGTGGTTCTGGTAAACAGGAAAACGACGACACAGGTCAGTCGCCCCTGCCTTGACCCGATCATGCACGGCCTCATCACCCAAATGATCTATGAGATCACACATCAGTCCTGCCAAGGTCTGACATTCGGCCACGCCAAAGCCACGGGTGGTGACTGCCGGCGTGCCAATCCTGAGACCCGAGGTCACAAAGGGTGAGCGAGGTTCACCGGGTACGGTGTTTTTGTTGGCTGTGATGTGGGCTTGCCCCAGTGCCTCTTCCACTTCTTTACCAGTGAGGTCTTTATCAATCAAATCAACCAAAAACAGATGGTTGTCGGTGCCGCCCGAGACGACTTTGTATCCACGGTCCATAAAGACAGCCGCCATGGCGCGGGCATTGTCGATCACCTGCTGTTGATAGGCCTTGAAAGATGGCTCCAGCGCTTCTTTGAAAGCCACCGCTTTGGCAGCGATCACGTGCATCAAAGGCCCGCCTTGGCAGCCAGGAAACACCAAGGAATTGAATTTTTTGGTGATGGCCTCATCTGTCCCCTTGGACAGGATGATCCCCCCACGAGGCCCTCTGAGTGTCTTGTGCGTTGTGGAGGTCACCACATGTGCGTGCGGGACTGGGCTTGGGTACACACCCGCGGCCACCAAGCCTGCGATGTGTGCCATGTCCACCAAGAACCATGCACCCACTTCATCGGCAATCGAGCGCATCCGCGCCCAGTCGACCACGCGCGAGTAGGCAGAAAAACCACCGATGATCAGCTTGGGCTTGTGTTCCCGAGCCAAGGCTTCCATGCGCTCATAGTCGATCTCGCCGGTGGCGTGATTGAGCCCATAATGGATGGCATTGAATAACTTACCTGAAAAGTTCACTTTGGCACCGTGGGTTAGGTGCCCACCTTCTGATAAATCCATACCAAGGATCGTATCGCCCGCCTCCAAAAGCGCCAAGAAGACGGCTTGGTTGGCTTGCGAACCTGAGTGCGGTTGCACGTTGGCATAATCCGCCCCAAAGAGCGTTTTTAAGCGATCAATCGCCAGCGCTTCGGCCACATCAACGTACTCACAGCCTCCGTAGTAGCGCCGGCCCGGGTAACCCTCGGCATACTTGTTGGTCAGCACCGAACCTTGCACAGCCATCACCCGAGGACTGGCATAGTTTTCTGAGGCGATTAACTCAATGTGGTCTTCTTGGCGTTTTTGCTCGGCCTGGATGGAGGCCAGCAGCTCTTCATCAAAGCCCTTTAGGGTGAAAGTATCATCAAACATGAGCACAGGACCCTTGCTAAGTCAGGTGTGAGAGAAAAGTCTATGGTATCACCGACCCCATCAAGAGGCGATATCAGATGCCGTCTGTTGCACCACTGGGCCTCGGTTGACGCGATCCAAGTTCCCCTGAATATGTGGCAAAGCCAGCAGCCTTCGATCCATCACCCGAAACCAAAGCGGGGGTATGTAGGCGAGCAAATACATCCCGAAATAGCCACTGGGCAGCCTCGGCACGTCATCGAAGTCCCGCAATGACTGGTACCGTCGCTGCGGGTTGGCGTGGTGGTCTGAGTGGCGCTCCAAGTGGAACAGCAAGAGGTTAGAACAAATGTGGTTGCTGTTCCATGAATGATGAGGCTGGCACCGCTCATAGCGACCCTGGTCATCCTTGGCCCGCAACAGGCCATAGTGCTCAATATAATTGGCGCTGGTCAGCTGAAACCAAGCCACCACGTTGTGGATGAGCAAAAACAGCAACGCGGGCAGACCGAACACGGCGACCAAGCTACCCTGCAAGAGCAAGCTCAAAGCGTAAGAGTGGAGGATCTCGTTGTGCAGGCTCCAAAAACCCCGCCCACGGCGCTCGAGTCGAGCTTGTTCTATCTTTAGGGCTCTGACCAAGCCGCCGGGCATTTCTCTTAGCGCAAACCGATAAATGGACTCCCCCATTCTGGCCGAGGCGGGGTCTTCTGGTGTGGCCACATGCTTGTGATGCCCAAAATTGTGTTCCACCGAAAAATGGCCATAAAAAGGGATGGCCAATGCGAATTTCGCAAGCCACTGATCGATGAGTGCTCGCTTATGCCCCATCTCATGGGCCGTATTGACAGCCACACCACCCGCCAGACCTGCGGTGACGGCCAATATCACCCACCCGGCAACGCTGAGCTCTGCCACCATGGCAAAGACCACGGCACCGATTAAGGCGATGTAGTGCAGCGGCACGGTGATCCAGGTCAATACGCGGTAATACAGGTCCTCCTCAAGCGAGGGGACAGCCTCTTCTGGGGGGTTGGAAGAATCTTCACCCAGCAGATAATCAAGGGCTGGAACACCAAAGTAGCTGATCAACAGTGGAATGGCCAGCGCCCACGTCTGACCCATCAGAAGATACAGCCCGATGGCATACAGCGGAAACAGGGGGTAGACCACCGAGGCCAGCCACCACAGGCGCTTTTTGTCTCGATAGACCCCATCTCGACCAGAAGCCGAGGTGAACGGGTAGACCCTAAAAAAAATCTGGGTCAAGCTGTCTTTGGCTTGTTCAATCATGTGGAACCTCCATAACGGTAGGGATCAAAGGCACCACCCCGATGACTCACTATACCAGCAACCTTGGAGACAGGCTATCGTTTACAATCGTGGCTATTATTGGTGCGCTGAACATGAGGTGCGCATGACCATAAGGGGTGAAAGAATTAAATACGCCATGTCTGATGACTCACCATCCCAATCTGAGCGCTTTTGGCATGCGGTGTTTTGCAAACCGCAGCAAGACGCCCGGGCCGAGGAGAACCTTCTCAACCAAGGTTTTGAGGTGTTTCGTCCAAAAACCCGTAACAGAAGAATGGTTGGGGGGAAACGCCGCGTCGTGCTCGAATCCCTATTTCCACGTTACTTATTTGTCAGGCTGGGGCGGACAGGCCAAGACTGGTCTCCGATTCGCTCTACGTTTGGTGCCGTTGGCTTGGTCAAAGTCGGCCAAGACGTCCCGATCGTCCCAGACCCCGTGATCGAGTCTTTACGGATTCGATGTTCAGAGTCTGATGTCATTGATCTGGCCGGTGCCATTGAGTTTCGAGAAAACGAGCCCATCGAAATCATCGATGGCCCATGCGCTGGATACCGAGCCTTGTTTCAAGCAAGAACCAAAGAAGAACGCGTGGTGGTATTGCTCAAACTGCTCTCGCATGAAAGAAAAATCGAAGTGCCAGAAGAATTCATTCGAAAAATTTAGTTGACTGTTACCCGGAGCCTGTATGTCCACTCTAGAAAACTCCCCTTTCAAGGCCTATGACATCCGCGGCCAAGTGCCTCTCACGCTGAACGCCGAGCGGGCCTTTGACATTGGTCGAGCTTATGCGGCGGTGATCCAGCCCAAAGGCGCTGTGGCTGTGGGACGAGACATGCGCTTATCCAGTAATGAGCTGGCCGATGCACTGATCCGTGGCCTGAATTATGCTGGCGTGGATGCCGTCGACATTGGCTTATGTGGGACCGAACTGGTCTACCATGCCGCCAGCCAGCCTGGCATGGGAGGTGGCGTGATGGTCACAGCCAGCCACAATCCAGCGGACTACAATGGGATGAAAATGGTCAGAGAGGATGCCATTCCCATCAGTGCCGATACTGGTCTTCGTGAAATTGAAGCCATGATGGCTGAGCGCTCGCTGCCTGAGGCGGCCACCCATGCTGGACAGACCAGCCAAGCCTCTTATACATCAGGCTACATCACTAGACTGTTGAGCCTGATTGATATAGAAAGAATCAAACCACTGAAGATTGTGGTCAACGCGGGCAACGGGACGGCGGGTGCCTTTTTCGATGCGTTGGTCAAAGATTTGCCCATTGAAGTGGTCCGCTTACATCATGACCCAGATGGCACATTCCCCAATGGGGTACCCAACCCTTTGTTGCCTGAGAACCGAGACGAAACCGCTAAAGCCGTGGTGGCACACTCGGCTGATTTTGGCGTGGCTTGGGATGGTGATTTTGATCGTTGCTTTTTCTTTGACCACAATGGCCGGTTCATCGAGGGCTACTACCTGGTTGGGCTGTTTGCACAGCAGTTGCTTAAACGCTCACCAGGCGAGAAAATTGTTTTGGATCCCCGCTTAACGTGGAATACGCTCGATGAGGTCAGACGCGCGGGTGGCGTGGCCTTGATTAATAAGAGTGGCCATGCTTTCATCAAAGAAAGAATGCGCAAAGAAGGCGCCATTTATGGTGGGGAGATGTCAGCCCATCATTATTTCCGTGAGTTCTCATACTGTGACAGTGGCATGATTCCCTGGTTGCTGCTGGCACAAAACATCAGTGAGTCTGGAAAATCTTTGGCTGAACTGGTAGATGAACGCATTGAAGCCTACCCTTGCAGTGGCGAGATCAATTTTCATGTACCCGATACGTCTGTGGTCATTGACCAAGTTCTGCAACGTTATCGAGATCTCAACCCCGACATTGACCGAACCGACGGCATCAGTCTTGAATTCGAATGCTGGCGATTCAACTTAAGAGCATCCAACACCGAGCCTGTGATTCGCTTAAACGTGGAAACCCGACACGATGCCCAGTTGCTGGATGATAAGACCAAAGAACTTTCAGCCTTCATACAGAGTTTCGGATAAGGCCTCATGATGAGCTCATCACTCGAAGGATCGATTCTAGTCACGGGCACAGCTGGGTTCATTGGCTCGCATGTTGCCTTGCGCTTATTGAACGACGGACACAGCGTCATCGGGCTTGATAACCTCAATGACTACTATGACGTCACACTCAAAAAAGCAAGATTGGCCAGGCTAGAAGTCCACCCACACTATCAACACATCCACGCTGATTTGGCCGACCGATCCGCCATCGAAGATCTGTTTCAAACATACCAGCCTAAGCGCGTGATCCATTTGGCCGCGCAAGCGGGCGTTCGATATGCTGCGACCAACCCTCATGCGTATACCAGCGCCAATGTCACAGGCTTTTTACATATCTTAGAAGGCGCACGCCATCACCCCGTGGATCACTTGGTATACGCCTCCACCAGCTCGGTCTACGGTGCCAATACCGCCATGCCGTTTGCGGAGAGCCAGCATACCGAACACCCCCTGACACTGTACGCAGCCACTAAAAAAGCCAATGAGATGATGGCACATGCCTATGCGCATCTCTACAAAATCCCATGCACTGGGTTGCGATTTTTTACGGTCTATGGTCCTTGGGGCCGTCCAGACATGGCGCTCTTTTTGTTCACCAAAGCAATCTTGGCCGGGGAACCGATCCAAGTATTCAATCACGGACACCACAAAAGAAGCTTCACCTACATCGACGATATCGTTGATGGCATCTTGGCCATTGCCCATCGGCCAGCCACGCCCGATGCTGATTGGCGCGGCGAGCACCCTAACCCCGCCAGCTCCAACGCTCCCTATCGACTGTTCAACATCGGCAACCAACAGCCTGTCGAGTTGCTTCGTTATATCGAGGTGCTGGAGGCTTGCTTGGGTAAGAAAGCCCAGATGGAGATGCGGCCGTTGCAGGCTGGCGATGTGCCAGACACCGAGGCCGACGTCAGTGCGCTGATCGACGCAACAGGCATTGAGCCCAAGGTCTCTGTTGAAGAAGGGGTGGAGCGGTTTGTGGCGTGGTATCGAGACTACTACCGAGTCTAAGACTCAAGCCCAATACTCAAGCCCGATACCCAACGCCACCATCACAAAATGCGCCTTGCAAGCTCACCCGAATAGCGCGCTCCTAGTTTTGCATCAGATCCGCAATCACCGACACCGGGGCTGAGCCATAACTTAGAAACTGGTTGTGCCAGTCTCTTAAGTTAAACTCATCGCCCAAGTCCTCCTTCATTTGCTCCCGAAGCGCATAAATTTCAGCATAGCCTGCGTAGTAAGAGGTCAACTGCACCTGTGACAGAGTGGCACGGCGCCACTTTTGCGTGGCTTCTGAGACCTCTTGGAAAGCCTCGTTTTTCAACATATCAATGATCTCTTCTCGGCTTCTGCCAAGGACCTGGACCTCGTAGTCCAAAATTGCGTTGTGAACCACTCGAAGCAACCACTTACCATGCATGAGCCAAAGCTCTGGCTCGTAGTCGCCCCACCCTTCCTCCAGCATCATGCGCTCAGAGTAAACCGCCCAGCCCTCAATCATGGCACCGTTGCCAAACAAGCTTTTCACTAGAGACGGTGAAAGATTGGCGTGCAACAGCTGCGTGTAGTGACCAGGAATCGCCTCATGAATATTAAGAATCTGCAAGATCCAGTGGTTGTACTCTCTGAGGTAACTGGCTGCTGCTTCTTCACCAAAATGCTCCAGCGGCGTGATGTTGTAATAGGTCTCAGCACCGGGATTAAAAGGGCCTGGCGAGCTCACTGAAGCAATGGCACCCGTCCCCCTCATGTACTCTGGCGTTTCCCGAACCACCAGTGGCTTTTCTGGATCTTGGAACAACAAGTCATTTTCCTGAACGAAGGCTGCCAACAGAGGAATCTGTCGCCGAATCTCTGGCACAAAGTCTTCGAGCGCAACGTGTCGATTGGAGAGATGGTCGATCAGCTGCTTTATTCGAATCAAGCGTGCTTCAGGCATGGGCTCGTCTGGGAAGTACTTGCCCCACAAGCCCAATGTGATCTCATCCATCTCCGTCAATAGAGCTTCTTTTTCAGCCAAGGCACGCTGATACAATTCTTGTGCCGAAAACTCAGATTGGATATCGAAGGCAAACTTTTGTTCGTATAACTCCTCTCCAATTCTGAAAGAGCGCACATCATTTCGAGCTGTCCAAGTTTCTTGTAAATTCGCCAAGTAATCCAGCCAGTCTCGAATGGCTGCCTCGGCTTGAACATAGTGTTGCTCAAATTGTGCTTTTTCTGTGGCGCTCAACTGTGAGCCACGAACCCGCTCGATCAAGGCCTCATTGAGCACGCTAAAGGCCCCTTGGGTCTGCACAATCGCCAAATCTATATGCTCAAGCGTCGGCGTCTCTATGTTTTGCTTGGCTGACTGATAGTAGGCTGGCACCGCCGCAAGCCGGCTCATGACCGACCGCAATCGATCTTCCAAGGGGGCGTATTCTGTATTTAATAGGACTGCGATTGGGCCTGCGATGTTGTAGCTCGCTGGATTCCATTGCCAAGATCGAAATGTTTGTTGGTACCAGATTTGCCGGCTCAAGGCATTATGTAACAACGCATAGTCGGGGCGCTGATTTTCGGTGAGTTGCTCTAAATCAAATGCCTCAAGCTCAGAGAGCCACTGCGTCCAAAAGTCCAGATTGGCCGCACGTTGGCTGGGTGTGGGCAGTGTCATCTGGCCGGCATTTTCATAACGCCCCTCATAAATCGCCCATTCAGGGCTGTGGGCCAGCATCGCTTCAATGAAGTCCTGGCTGAACTGCTCAAAGACGAGTTGCTGCTCATTGGCTTGCTCGGACTCTGCCAGGGTCTGCTCGCTCTGGTCAGTTGGGCTGCAAGCAGCAGCGAAAAGGATAAAAACCACAGTAAGAACGGATCTACGAAGATTTGAAGTCACTGAACATCACTCCCTTGGGCTTATGAGCTAAATCTACCAGAAGATGCTAACCCAATATTGTGCCCAAAGTCATCAAATCTATGCCAACCAAAAAACCGGATGCTACACTTTGGACCAAGCCCTTGATTCCCTATATAGAGGAATAGACATGCCGAAATGCCGCATTAGAACCCTAGCCCTGATACTTGCTTCAGTAACTCTACTTGCCGGTTGCGCGACCACACCGTCTGAGGATCGCATCGTTCGAGAGGCCGAGGTCAGTTTGGTGAGATTTTTGGAACAAGACCCCAGCCTACAAGCATGGCTGGATACTGCCTATGGCTACGCGGTTTTTCCCGAAATCACCAAAGGTGGTCTGTGGGTGGGCGGTGGCTTTGGCCATGGTGTTGTCTATGAACGCGGCGAGCTGATTGGGCGCGCTACCGCTTCGCAGGCCACCATTGGTGCTCAAATTGGTGTTCAGTCATACAGTCAGGTGATTTTCTTTAAAGATGAGCCTGCTCTCCGGACATTCCAAAGAGGCAATTTTGAGTTTTCTGCACAGGCCACGGCTGTTGCCGCTGCCGCAGGGGTTGCCACGACGACGAGTTATGAGGCCGGGGTCGCTGTGTTTATATTGACCCGGTCTGGTTTGATGGCAGAGGCCAGCATCGGGGGCCAGAAGTTTACCTATACCGCTTTCTTGCCTGACTGAGGGTTTCTAAGCAACGCTAGCCCAGTCGGTCTAGTCAAGGAACTGAAGCCTCGCCAATCTCGCGTAAAGCTCATTGGCAACCATGAGCTCTTCATGATGGCCTTGAGCGACCAATCTGCCTTGATCCATCACCAAGATACGATCCGCTCGACGCACGGTAGCCAATCGATGGGCAATCACAATAACAGTATGCTCGCGATTCAGTGCGTCCAGCGCCGCCTGCACCAATTGCTCACTCTCCGCATCCAAGCTTGCGGTCGCTTCATCTAAGAGCAGCAGTTGAGGAGCCTTTAAAAGGGCCCGAGCGATTGCGATTCGTTGCCTTTGTCCACCTGATAAGCGAAGCCCACGCTCCCCAAGCTCAGTGGCATATCCATCTGCCCAGTGCTCAATAAACGCCTGGGCGTGTGCCATGTTGGCTGCTTTTTGGATGTCTTCGATGGTTGCTGAATCAACACCGTAGCCAAGATTGGCTTCTGCAGTTCCAGAAAAGATGGCCACCTCTTGGGGCACGTAACCCACTGACCGCCTGAATCCAGCCAAGTCTAGCTGCTGCAACGGAACGTCACCGAGACGGATTTCACCGTGGTCGGGGTCATAAAATCGAAGCAGCAATTGCAAAATTGTAGACTTGCCAGCACCCGATGGCCCAACAATGGCAACGGTTTGGCCGGGTTCAATGTCAAAGGTAACATTTTTCAGGACCACATCATCGGGCCGAGTCGGATAACTAAAACACACATCATCAAAAGCCACTGACAGCGGACCAGCAGGCAATGGCGTGCAGACTTGTGGAGAGGTGATGGTGGGTTGCAAACTCAACAGCTCTGCCAATCGCTCAGTGGCACCTGCTGCACGTTGTAATTGACTCCAAATCTCGCTCAAGCTCGCCGTTGAACCCGCTGCTATGGCGGCATACAAAACAAACTGACCCAATTGCCCTGGGCTCATTGATTCGGTCAATACTGCTCGAGCACCCAACCAGAGTACAAAGGTGATGACGCCGAAAGTCATTAAGATCACAAATACAATCATCAGTGTACTGGCACCAATCCGACGCTTGGCAGCATCCACCGCAGCCTCAACCAAAGCAGAAAAGCGCGCCCGTTCCCTGCCTTCTTGAGCAAAGGCTTGTACTGTTTGAATTGCATTAATTGATTCATCGCCTGCAGCGCTGATATCAGCAATTCGATCTTGAGAATCTCTGGACAAGCGCCTGACCCAGCGACCAATCAAAGCAACAGGAAAAATCATAGAAACAATCAAGCCTGCGATCACCAAAGCCAGTTTGGGGGCTGTAATGGCCAAAGCAATCGAACTGGCCGTCAGCATGACCGCATTGCGGATGCCGAAAGATACAGTGGACCCCACCAAGGTCTCTACCAACGTTGTGTCTGTATTGAGCCTCGATAGAACCTCACCTGTTTTTGTCTTGGCAAAGAATTCCGGTGACAATGAAAGCACCTGCCCATAGACCGCCTTACGAATATCGGCGACCACTCTTTGGCCCAGCCAGCTGACCCAGTAAAAACGCAAGCCTCCGCCAATCGCCATGACAGAGGCAGCTGCAAACAACAGCCAAAACCAGCGATTGATGTTGGCCAAATCATCGGCCATAAACCCGCGATCGATGACCTGCCCGATCGCTGCTGGGATGGCCAATGCGCCCGAGGCCGAGACAACCAAGAACAGCCCAGCAAGGATAATCTGAGCGCGATAAGGCTTGATAAAGGGCAAAAGCGCAGAAAGTTGCCCAAGCTTCGGCTTCTGCAATTCTGGCTCTGGGCCCGCTTGTGCTGCGTTAGGCTCTGACACGATTTCTCCAACTAGAGAAGGAATACAACACCAAGCCCGACCAGATACAGCCGAATGTAATGGCATGATCTAAGCCAAAGGGCTCTTTAAATAGGAAGATGGCCATGGTGAAGGATAAGCTCGGTGCAATGTATTGCATCAATCCAATGGTGCTTAGATACAAGCGCCTGACACCGGCCGCAAAAAGCACCAAGGGCAAGACGGTCATCAAGCCCGTACCCACCAGAATTAAAGTCTGGACATCCAACTGGATATCCGCTGTCAAAGAGGCTTGGCTGCTCATCCATACCAGCCAGCCAATCGCAAAGGGAAGCATTAGCACTGTCTCCCAAAATAACCCGACCATGGGGCCCACCTCAAGCTGTTTTCTCAGCATGCCATAGAGCCCGAAACTGACTGCCAAGCTGAGCGCAATCCAAGGAAATTCCCCGCCAGACAGCGTGAGGTAGAGTGTCCCGATGGCTGCGAGCACAACCGCAGTGACTTGCAATCCGTTTAGGTGCTCTTTGAACACAACCATGCCCAAAGCAACGCTGACCAAGGGATTGATAAAGTATCCCAGACTCGTTGACAACACTCTATCTGTGTTCACGGCATAAACGAAGATAAGCCAATTAGCGCTGATCAAAAGTCCCGTCCCACCTAATACGGCTAAAGTCTTGGCCGTCACACGGACGTGTTGAAATACTCCCCCACGATGACGAAACAATAAGACCATCCACAAGAAAACAACAGACCACAGCACTCGGTGTGCGATGATTTCAATCGGATTGACCTCACCCAGAAGCTTAAAGTACAGCGGCGCAAACCCCCAGAGCCCAAAGGCACCAAGTGCCGCCAGAAGACCGAGCTGATGCTCTTTGTTAGAGGATGTGGCCGTGATAGTCATGGCTTGGAGTGTAGCTCAGTGAACCAATACTGTCGGGGTTGACCCATAAAAAAACCCGGCATCCGCCGGGTCTTTCGTGAATCCAAACCATGCTGACCTACTCGCCGGTATCATTTCCAGGCGCACCTGGCCGATCTACCAACTCAACGTAAGCCATTGGTGCCTTGTCACCCGCGCGATATCCACACTTCAGAATGCGCAGGTAGCCACCTGGACGTTGACGATAGCGAGGCCCAAGCTCTGCGAACAACTTGCCCACAGCGGCCTTGTCTCTCAAACGAGCAAATGCCAGACGACGCTTTGCAACCGTGTCTTCTTTCGCCATGGTGATCAAAGGCTCTGCCACACGGCGAAGCTCTTTAGCCTTCGGCAATGTTGTCTTAATCAGCTCGTGCTCGATCAAGCTCGCTGTCATGTTCTTAAACATGGCTTTACGATGCGATGAATTTCGGTTTAACTGACGACCGGATTTACGATGACGCATGGTCTACTCCTCAAATCTCTGTACGAGCAAGCGTGGCCGGTGGCCAGTTCTCTAGGCGGGTCCCTAAGGCCAAGTCATGCGTTGCCAGAACTGTCTTGATTTCTGTCAGCGACTTTTTGCCTAAATTGGGGGTTTTAAGTAATTCTGCTTCGCTGCGTTGAACCAAATCACCGACATACTGGATGTGCTCTGCTTTCAAGCAGTTTGCGGAACGCACGGTCAACTCGAGATCATCGATGGGACGCAACAACACAGGATCAAAGGCCTCGGCAGCAATTTCTGCTGGATCTGTTGGTCGCGCGATGAAGTCAACAAACACAGACATTTGATCAACCAAGATACCAGCTGCCAGCTTGACTGCGTCTTCGCATGACATGGTGCCATTGGTCTCGATGTCAAAAACAAGCTTATCGAGGTCAGTACGCTGAGCAACACGTGCGCTTTCCACCGAATAAGCCACTTTGTGCACTGGGCAAAAAGAGGCATCCAAATCCAGCCGGCCAATCGCTCTGGATTCTTCTTCATTGAACCTTTGCGTGGCCGCTGGCTGGTAGCCCACCCCACGCGTGACCTTGAGGGTCATGTTCAGCTTAGCGTTCTTCGTCAAATGACAAATCACATGCTCTGGATTCACGATCTCAACGTCATGGTCCAAGACGATATCACCAGCGGTGACAGGGCCTGCTTTGTCCTTAGTGAGCGTTAGAACCGCTTCATCTCTCGAGTGCATACGGACAGCAACGTCTTTGAGATTAAGCAAAAGCTCAACGATGTCCTCTTGGAGACCATCCACTGCAGTGTACTCGTGCAACACACCATCAATCTCAACGCTGGTAATGGCGCTCCCAGGAATAGATGACAACAAGACACGGCGTAGGGCATTACCCAATGTATGTCCAAAGCCTCTTTCTAGGGGCTCGAGCGTGATACGCGCACGACGGGGCGAGATCTCATCGACCAGGAGACCCTTTGGCTTCAGCATCGTGGTGATCAGTTGGCTGATTTGGCCTGACATGAAATGCCTCTCTTCAAATTCTTTCAAAAAAACCACCGCTCAGGCAACCCTGAGCGAACACAAAATCCAATTACTTCGAGTACAACTCGACAATCAAGCTTTCATTGATATCAGGAGGCAAATCATCACGATCTGGCGCTCCCTTGAAAGTGCCTTCAAGCTTGTCAAAGTCAACGTCAACCCAAGCTGCAACGAGATCTAAATCCCGCGCTAAGGTAGCGGCTTCTTGGATGCGTAGCTGCTTTTTGGCCTTCTCACGGACCGAAATCTTATCCCCTGCGCTCACTTGAGCAGATGGAATGTTGCAAACCTTGCCATTTACCTCGATGCCTTTGTGGCTGACGAGCTGGCGCGCCTGCGCCCGAGTCGTCGCCCAACCCATGCGATATACGACGTTATCGAGACGGCTCTCCAATAACTGCAGCAGATTCTCGCCAGTGGCGCCTTTAAGACTGGCTGCCTTCTTGTAGTAGTTCCGGAACTGACGCTCCAGGATACCGTACATGCGACGCACCTTCTGCTTCTCACGCAACTGCAACGCATAGTCAGACAAGCGCTGACGGCGGCTATCCCCGTGTTGCCCTGGGGGCTGGGTCAGCTTGCACTTTGAATCCAAACCACGCGCTGGGCTCTTAAGGTTGAGATCCACCCCTTCGCGGCGAGCTAATTTACAAGTAGGTCCAATGTATCTTGCCATGACTTTTTAAATTCCAATCCTAGTGATGGTGCCTCTGGGCAACCTAGACGCGACGTTTCTTTGGAGGACGGCAGCCATTGTGCGGGATTGGCGTGACGTCAATAATGTTAGTGATCTTAAAGCCCACGGCATTCAATGAACGCACGGACGACTCTCGACCAGGCCCTGGGCCATTCACCCGAACCTCTAAGTTTTTCATTCCGTATTCTTGAGCTGTCTTACCCGCGGTTTCAGCAGCCACCTGCGCAGCAAATGGTGTCGACTTTCTCGAGCCTCGGAACCCTGATCCACCGCTGGTCGCCCAAGAAACAGCATTCCCTTGGCGGTCAGTGATGGTAATGATGGTGTTGTTGAATGAGGCATGAACATGCGCGATGCCATCGACAATCACCTTCTTAACTTTCTTCTTTGTTTTGGTTTGCTGCTTAGCCATTTCTCATCTGTTCCTTAGCGAACGGGACGACGCGGACCTTTTCGCGTCCGTGCATTGGTCTTGGTACGCTGGCCTCTCACGGGCAAGCCTCGGCGATGGCGAAGGCCACGATAGCAACCCAAGTCCATCAACCGCTTGATGTTCATACCCACTTCACGGCGAAGATCACCTTCTACGGTCAATTTGCCGATCTCTTGCCGAAGCTTCTCTTGATCACCTTCGGTAAGATCTTTAATCTTTGTTGTTGGGGCAATGCCCGTGGCCTCACAAAGCTGATAGGCACGGGTACGACCGATGCCATAGATGTGAGTCAACCCAACCCAGGTATGGGCTTGAGGGGGCAAATTTACGCCTGCAATGCGTGCCATTCAGTGTCTCCGTCTACCTTTTGATGCGTATCTACAACGCAACCCACTATTTTAGTTAAATTCCGCCAATTACTCAAGGCCTTTAGCCCTGCCGCTGCTTATGCTTTGGATCCGAGCAAATGACAAAAACGACACCACGCCGCCGCACCACTTTGCAGTTACGGCAGATTTTTTTCACTGATGCCTGAACTTTCATTTTAAAACTCCCGAGAATATAAATTACCGGCGAACCACGCCAGTTCGGCCATAGCCTTTGAGATTCGACTTCTTCAGAAGGCTGTCATACTGGTGCGACATCAAATGAGCCTGAAGCTGCGCCATAAAATCCATCGTCACCACCACGATAATCAGCAAGGATGTGCCCCCAAAATAAAAAGGGACATTCCACTGCATAATCAGAAATTCCGGCATCAGACACACGGCCACAAGATACATCGCCCCGATGGTCGTCAATCGAGTCAATACATAATCGATATACTCGGCGGTCTGACGCCCAGGACGGATCCCCGGAATGAAGGCACCCGACTTCTTGAGATTATCGGCAGTCTCACGCGAGTTGAACACAATGGCAGTGTAGAAGAAGCAGAAAAACGCGATCAACCCACCAAATAATGCGACATAGACAGGCTGCCCTGGCGTCAGTTGCTGTGCCACATTTTGAAGCCAACTGACTTTATCGGCCTGACCAAACCAAGTCGACATGGTGGCCGGAAAGAGCACCAAGCTCGATGCGAAAATCGCGGGGATGACCCCAGCCATGTTCAGCTTGAGTGGCAAGTGGCTAGACTGTGCACGGTAGGCTTGGCGACCCTGGCGCTGTGCATAGTTTACGGTGATGCGTCGCTGGCCCCGTTCTACGAAGACCACGAATGCAGTGACTGCTAGGGCCAACACACCCAAAAAGGTTGCGGTTGTGATGCCGAGCTGGCCTGTATTGACAAGCTCAAGGGTAGAGCCAACGGCCCGTGGCAACTCAGCCACGATACCAGCAAAGATCAGAATAGAGATACCGTTACCAATGCCCCGCTCGGTGATCTGCTCACCCAACCACATCAGAAAGACGGTGCCCGCTGTTAAAGTGACAACGGCCGCCAGCAAGAATCCAGGCCCAGGAGAAAAAACCACCGGCAACTGCGCACCTGCACTTTGGCTTTGCAAGGCAATCGCCACACCTAAGGACTGGAACACGGCCAAAACCACGGTAAAGTAGCGAGTGTACTGGGTGATCTTACGTCTTCCCGACTCTCCCTCTTTCCGGAGCGCTTGAAGCTGAGGGATCGCATGGCTCATCAACTGCATAATGATGGAGGCAGAGATATATGGCATCACGCCCAATGCAAATATCGAGAATCTGCCCAAGGCACCACCGGAGAACATGTTGAAAATGTCTACAATGGTTCCGCGGGACATGTCCATCAGTTCCACCAAGGCCACCGGATTGATGCCAGGGACTGGGATGAAGGTGCCAAAGCGAAACACCAGCAAAGCCACCAGCACCACGGTGAGGCGCTGGCGCAGCTCGGTCATGCGACCGATGCCACCTAACATACCGCCCATGGCTGATGGTGTTGTAGACATTATTCGACCTTACCGCCTGCAGCTTCGATCGCTTTCTTGGCACCCGCGGTAACACCTAAGCCTTTGATGGTCACAGCTCGCTCAATCTCACCACGGCTGATCACCTTTGCCTTGCGTGTCTCATTGGGCACAATTCCAGCAGCTTTCAAAGTCTCTAAATCAACCACGTCATCTTTCATTGTGTTGATCTGATACAAGCGCACTTCACGGGTGAAGCGGTTGGCTGGTGTTGAGAAGCCCACTTTGGGCAGGCGTCTTTGAATCGGCAGCTGACCGCCCTCAAACCCGACTTTGTGATAACCACCTGAACGAGAATGCTGACCTTTGTGACCGCGCCCTGCCGTCTTACCAAGGCCAGAACCAATGCCACGGCCGACACGCTTACGCGCAGTGCGACTACCTTCGGCTGCTTTGACAGTATTAAGCTTCATAATTAATCCTTCTCGACCCGTACGAGATAGCTAACCTTGTTCACCATCCCGCGCGTTGCTGGGGTATCTTCCAGCTCAACGGTGTGGTTGATCTTGCGAAGACCCAAACCTTTGACTGTGTCTCTGTGATGGCCAATGGTGCCAATAAGACTCTTTACGAGGGTGACACGCATGCGCCCAGAGGCAGATGCTTTACTCGCTGTGGCCTTCTTGGCGACTTTCTTCTTAGCCGCCTTCACTTCTTGCTGTTCGTCATTAGCCATGATGCTCACGAACCTCCTCGATAGACTTGCCACGCTTCATAGCGACTTTGTCTGGGCTCATCATGGCCTGGAGGCCTTTCATGGTTGCCCGAACCAAGTTAATTGGGTTATTTGAGCCCACGCTTTTCGCCAAAACGTTGTGAACACCCACAGCCTCAAAAACAGCGCGCATGGCGCCGCCAGCGATCACACCAGTACCCTCAGATGCGGGCTGCATGTAGATTCGTGAGCCGGCGTGTCCAGCCTTCACTGCATGCCACAGCGTCCCTTGATTCAAAGAGACCCTGACCATGTCCCGACGGGCACGCTCCATGGCTTTCTGGATGGCCAGCGGCACTTCACGCGCTTTGCCATATCCAAAACCGACCTTCCCGTCGCCGTCACCGACCACAGTCAGTGCTGTGAAGCTGAACTGACGACCGCCCTTGACCACTTTCACCACGCGGTTGACAGCCACGAGTTTCTCGATCAGATCATCGCCTTGTTGCTGCTGCTGTTCTCTTGCCATAACGATTCCGTCTTCCTTAGAACTTCAGACCGGCTTCACGCGCCGCATCTGCTAGGGCCTTAATGCGGCCGTGATATTTAAACCCTGAGCGATCGAACGCTACATCATCGATGCCCGCTGCGAGACCGCGCTCGGCAATGGCCTTACCAACCGCCTTGGCTGCTTCGATATTACAGGTCGCTTTCAGATCGCCTCTGACATCTTTTTGCAAAGTCGAGGCGGCTGCCACAGTCTTCCCACCCTCAGGCAGGATGATTTGGGCATACAAGTGGCGACCCGTGCGATGGACCGAAAGACGCGGAACACCAGCGCGCTGAATACGAGCCCGCGTCTTGCGCGCTCTGCGAAGTCTTGATTGTGTTTTTCCTTGAACCATGGTCCTAATCCTTAAAGATGCAGTAAAAGCTCGAAAATTAAGCTTTCTTGGCTTCCTTCATAATCACACGCTCATCAGCGTAACGAACACCTTTACCCTTGTAAGGCTCAGGTGGACGGTAAGCCCTAATTTCCGCAGCGACTTGCCCAACCTTCTGTTTGTCCGAGCCACTCACTAAGATTTCCGTTTGTGAGGGGCATTCAATGTTCACACCCTCTGGAATGTCATGTTCAACTGGATGAGAAAAACCCAACTGAAGATTTAATTTTTTGCCCTGGACAGCGGCTCTGTAACCAACCCCCACCAGCGCCAATTTCTTTTCAAAGCCCTCAGATACCCCTTTGACCATATTGGCGACCAAAGCGCGCATGGTTCCGGCCATAGGCATATCAGCCTGCTGAATCGGCTTAAAGTGCAGTGCGCCATCGGCTTCGGTCATCTCCACCGATGCATGAAGGTCCAAAGCCAAAGTGCCCTTGGGCCCCTTCACCTGAACGCGCTGACCATTCACAGTCAACTCAACGCCTTTAGGCAGAGCAACTGGGTATTTAGCAATTCGTGACATTAGTTTAGTACTCCAAAACCTCAATCAACCAAGAGGCTTACGCCACAAGGCAAAGAACCTCACCACCGCGATTTTCTGAGCGCGCTTTGGCATCAGTCATCACGCCACCCGAGGTGCTGACGATGGCAATGCCTAGGCCATTCAAAACACGCGGCAGATCATCTTGGTGACAATACTGCCTACGACCAGGCTTACTCACACGCTCTAGTCTTTCGATAACACCGCGACCTTCAAAGTATTTCAGCTCAATGGTCAGGGTTGATTTAACGCCTTCTTGAGTCACTTCAAAGCTGCGGATATATCCTTCATCTTTCAAGACTGCAGCAATCGCTACTTTAATTTTCGATGCAGGCATCGCCACCACTTTCTTACGAACCGCTTGCGCATTCTTGATGCGAGCCAGCATGTCTGAAATCGGGTCAGTCATACTCATATCATCATCTCCTTACCAACTGGCCTTACGAAGACCAGGGACATCACCTTGCATGGCGGCTTCGCGTAGTTTGTTTCTAGATAAACCAAACTTTCTGTAATAACCACGAGGACGACCGGTCACCCGACAACGGTTCCGCATGCGAGCTGCACTCGAGTCACGTGGCAACTTAGCCAATGAATGCATGGCCGCTTGCTTTGACTCGTAGTCTGCATTTGGGTCAGCAATAATCTTCTTAAGCTCTGTGCGTTTGCTGGAATACTTCTGTACCAGCTTTGCCCGCTTCCGATCACGCTCTACCATCGATGTCTTTGCCATTGTCTATCTCCTCAACGGGCACGGAACGGAAAACCAAAGGCTTGCAGCAATGCCATGCCCTCTTCATCCGTGCGCGCAGTGGTGGTAACCGCGATGTCCATCCCACGGATGGCATCGATCTGGTCGTAATTGATTTCAGGAAAAATAATCTGTTCTTTCACACCCAAGTTGTAGTTGCCTTGGCCGTCGAAAGACTTTGGACTAACACCTCTGAAGTCACGGACACGTGGCAACGATACGGTAATCAGCCGATCAAAAAACTCATACATCCGGTCGCGGCGCAAAGTGACCTTGCAACCGATGGGATAGTCATCACGGATCTTAAAGCTGGCCACTGACTTCCGCGCCTTGGTGACCACGGGTTTTTGTCCCGAAATCGTCGCCATTTCATTAACCGCTTTTTCGATCACTTTTTTATCCGCGACGGCCTCACCCAATCCCATGTTAATGGTGATTTTTGAGAGCCGTGGCACCTGCATGACGTTGGAGTAGCCAAACTTCTCCATGAGCTGACTAACCACCGTCTTTTCGTAAAATTCTTGCAACCTAGCCATGTGTCTTGCCTCAGATATCTACGACTTCGCCGGTGGAGCGAAATACCCGCACCTTGCGACCGTCTTCCAATGATTTGTACCCCACGCGATCGCCGCGATCGGTTGCGGGGTTGTACAGCATCACGTTTGAGGCATGAATCGGCGCTTCCCGCTCGATGATGCCCCCCGGACGCTGGGCTTGAGGGTCAGGACGCTGGTGACGCTTGACCATGTTGACGTTTTCTACTAAAAAACGTCCATCCTTGAGCACCTGCAATACATGCCCACGCTGGCCTTTGCTACGTCCGGCGATCACAACCACTTCATCGCCTTTTCGAATGCGTTCCATCATCCTCTCCTTACAACACTTCTGGCGCCAGCGAGACGATCTTCATGAACTTCTCTGAGCGCAATTCTCTGGTCACTGGACCAAAAATACGGGTGCCAATGGGCTCGAGCTTGGCATTCAACAAAACGGCTGCATTGCCATCAAAGCGAATCAGCGAGCCGTCTCTACGACGCACACCTTTGGCGGTACGAACAACCACTGCGTTGTATACCTCGCCCTTCTTAGCCTTCCCGCGGGGAATGGCATCTTTGACTGTGACCTTAATCACGTCACCGATGTTGGCATAACGCCTCTTAGAGCCACCCAGCACTTTAATACACATGACTTCTCGAGCCCCGCTGTTATCGGCGACTTCGAGCCTTGATTGCATCTGAATCACTTCAATTCACTCCACTCATCAATCGGCTTACTGGGCCCGCTCTACAATCTCAATCACCTGCCATGACTTCGTCTTGGAAGTCGGCCGTGTCTCTGCAATCTTTACCGTGTCGCCTTCTTTACAGTCGTTGGTCTCATCATGCGCGTGCACCTTGCTGGACCGCCGGATGTACTTACCGTAAAGAGGATGCTTCACCAGACGCTCCAACCGAACCGTCACAGTTTTATCCATCTTGTCGCTGACGACCCGACCGACTTGGCTGCGCTGAACCTTATCTTGGCCTTCTTTCTTTACATCACTCATGACGCTTTATCCTGTGCTTTGGCCGCTGACTCGTTGATGATGGTTTTGACTCTGGCGATATCCCGCCGTACCCGCATCATCTCTTTGGGATTGGTCAAAGAGCCGCTGGCTTTCTGCATGCGAAGGTCAAATTGCTCTTTCCGCAATTTGATCAGCATTTCATTAAGCTCAGGCACTGCTTTTGAACGAAGTTCGCTTGCTTTCATCCCATCGTCCTCGACACAAACGTGGTTCTCACACTCAATTTCGCAGCGGCGCGACGGAAGGCCTCACGCGCTACGGGCTCACTGACCCCCTGGATCTCATAAATCATGCGACCGGGCTGAACTGGAGCCACCCAATATTCGACGTTACCTTTACCTTTACCCATCCGCACTTCAACTGGCTTTTTGGTAATTGGCTTATCTGGAAACACACGAATCCACAATTTCCCGCCCCGCTTCACGTGACGTGTAATGGCACGACGCGCAGACTCGATCTGGCGGGCCGTAATGAAGCCACGCGTTGTAGCCTGTAGGCCGAATTCACCAAAACTCACACGGTTGCCCACCTGAGCAAGCCCGCGGTTGCGGCCTTTTTGTTGCTTTCTAAACTTAGTCCGTTTTGGCTGCAACATGATTAGCTCTCCTTACGTCCACCACGGCCAGGCGCGCTGTCTTCTTTTGCCTCATGGGCATGCAGATCGAAAACGTCACCTTTGTAAACCCATACTTTGATACCAATGATTCCATAGGTGGTCGCCGCTTCTGCGGTGCCATAGTCAACATCGGCTCTCAGCGTGTGAAGAGGCACACGCCCTTCGCGATACCATTCAGTACGCGCAATATCAGCACCATTGAGCCGGCCCGCAACCTGGACTTTAATGCCCAAGGCACCTAAACGCATGGCATTACCCACAGCACGCTTCATCGCACGACGAAACATCACACGACGCTCGAGCTGCTGAGCAATCGATTCCGCGACCAACTTGGCATCAAGCTCTGGTTTACGGATTTCATTAACGCGAATGTGCGTAGGCACACCCATGATTTCGCTGAGCTTTGCACGGAGCCGGTCGATATCTTCACCTTTTTTGCCAATGACGATGCCGGGGCGTGCTGTATGCACAACGATCTCGGCAGACTTGGCTGGGCGCTCAATCTGAATGTGACTCACTGCAGCCTGAGCAAGTTCTTTCTGCAAGAAAGCCCGTGCCTTCAGGTCTGTATTCAGGTAATCAGCATAGTCGCCGCGCTCGGCGTACCACTTGGCCGACCAGTCCTTAGAGATCCCCAGACGAATGCCGTTTGGATGTACTTTTTGACCCATGGTTTAACCCTTGTCCTGTTCTGACACCACAATCGTGATGTGGCTGGTTCTTTTCAGGATCCTTGTATAGCGACCCTTCGCTCTGGCACGACCGCGCTTCATGGTGGCGCCTTCATCAACCATGATGGTGCCCACTTTCAATTCATCAATGTCAGCACCTTTGTTGTGTTCGGCGTTTGCGACCGCCGACATCAGAACTTTGCGGACAATGTGCGCTGCTTTTTTTGTGCTAAAGGCCAACAACTCCTCAGCCTTCTCTACTGGCAGGCCGCGGATCTGATCGGCCACCAATCTCACTTTCTGAGCTGAGATTCGGGCACCCTTAAGTTTTGCAGTGGCTTCCATGCTTTTGTCTTCCTAATTACTTAGACTTTCGGTCGCCCGAATGGCCCTTAAAGGTCCGAGTCGGAGCGAACTCACCTAACTTATGACCCACCATGTTCTCGTTAATCAAAACGGGAATGTGCTGGCGCCCATTGTGGACAGCAATCGTCAAGCCCACCATATCCGGCAAGATCATAGAACGACGCGACCAAGTCTTGATGGGCCGCTTGCTATTTGTCTCAACCGCTTCATTGACCTTGGCCACCAAGTGGTGATCGATGAACGGGCCTTTTTTAATCGAACGTGGCATACCAAATTTCCTGAGTCAGTCTCGCTATTTATTTACGCTTCCGAGAGCGCACAATGTACTGCGTAGTCCGCTTATTGCTGCGGGTCCGCTTGCCTTTGGTCTTTTGACCCCAAGGGGTGACTGGGTGGCGACCACCAGAGGTCCGACCCTCACCACCACCATGTGGGTGATCTACAGGGTTCATCGCCACACCACGAACGGTTGGCCTAACACCCCGCCAGCGTTTGGCGCCAGCTTTACCCAGTTTTTCCAGATTGTGCTCGGTATTTGAAACCTGCCCGATGGTGGCTCTGCAGTTCGACAACACCTTGCGCATTTCGCCAGAACGCAACATAACGGTTGCATACTGGCCTTCACGCGCCACCAACTGAACGGCTGCACCTGCAGAGCGCGCCAACTGACCACCCTTGCCTGGCTTCATTTCCACGTTATGGACCTGAGTACCGACTGGGATGTTACGAATGGGCATCGCATTGCCTGGCTTGATTGGAGCCTCGGCACCGCTGAGTACTTCGTCACCAGCACGCAGTGTTCTGGGCGCCAAGATGTAGCGCCATTCGCCATCTGCATATTTGATCAGTGCAATGTGTGCACTGCGGTTTGGATCGTATTCGATACGCTCTACAAACCCTTTGATCCCGTCTTTGTCACGCTTAAAGTCAACCTTGCGGTAGTGGTGCTTGTGACCACCACCCATGTGGCGTGTTGTGATACGACCGTTGTTATTGCGCCCACCTGTTGAGGTTTGAGACTCAACCAACGGCGCATACGGCTTACCCTTCCACAAATGATCGTGGCGGATCGACACTTTGCCACGCCGCCCTGCTGAGGTCGGCTTAGCTTTGACAATGATCTTTGCGTTCGTTTTGGCCATAGCCATGATCGTTTCTCGCTTTAAAACCAGTTACTGTCTAAATGCCTTTACTCGGGCTGCAGGTCAGAGATCACTTCTCCGGCCCGCACACGAACATAGGCTTTTTTCCAATCATTCTGACGGCCCACATTGAACCGGAAGCTTTTGACCTTCCCTTTCATGTTGGCCACCTGAACTTGCTCAACGTGCACGTCAAAAAGCTTCTCAACGGCATGCTTGATTTCTTTCTTGGTCGCATCTTTGCGAACCTCGAATACATACTGATTCGCATCTGCTTGGAGCCTGGCTGTCTTCTCAGAGACATGCGGAAAGCGGATCACTTCATAAATACGCTCTGGGTTCATGACAACCACTCCTGGATGCTCTCAACCGCTGCCTTGGTCATGATTACTTTTTCAGCGCTGACCAAGCTGACAGGATCAATACGATCCGCTGTCATCAGCGATACATTTCTCAAATTCCGGGCAGCCAAGTAAAGGTTTTCATTCAACTCGGCATCAATCACCAAGAAACGGTCGTTCCCAGTGAAACCCAATTCCTTGAACTGTGCCATGAACGCCTTTGTCTTAGGCTCAGTCACTGCCATTTGATCCACCACCAAAACACGGTCCTGACGCACCAGCTCAGATAGGATCACTTTCATGGCACTGCGATACTGCTTCCGATTCACTTTTTGGCTGAAGTCGCGAGGCTGGGCTGCGAATGTCACACCACCACCGCGCCAAATGGGGCTACGGATGGTACCGGCTCGAGCATTACCCGTTCCTTTTTGGCGCCAAGGCTTACGGCCACCGCCGGACACTGCCGCGCGGTTTTTCTGAGCTTTGGTCCCCGAACGGGCACCAGCCAAATACGCCACAACCACCTGATGCACCAGGCTTTCAGAAAAATCGCGCCCGAAGACCTCGTCTGAGACGTTGATTTTGCTGCCACCGTTGACTGCTAATTCCATCACGAAACTCCTTTAAGCCTTGACTGATGGACGCACAATGACGTGACCACCGGGCGCACCAGGCACAGCACCTCGGACCATCAGCAGATGACGCTCAGGATCGATCCGCACCACCTCTAAATTCATAGTAGTGACGCGCTCGTCACCCATGTGACCAGCCATCTTTTTGCCTTTGAATACACGACCAGGCGTTTGACACTGGCCGATAGAGCCAGGCGCCCGGTGAGACAGAGAATTGCCGTGGGTTGCGTCTTGTGTGCGGAAGTTGTGGCGCTTGATGACCCCAGCAAAACCCTTGCCTTTGCTGGTACCGGTGACATCAACGCGCTGACCGTTCTCAAAACGCTCGACCGTGAACTCGCCGCCAATGGCGAAGTCTTCACCGAGGTTTTCACCATCCTTCAGGCGAAACTCCCATAGGCCCTCGCCCGCTTCCACACCAGCTTTTGCATAGTGCCCTGCGGCAGGACGGCTAACTAAAGACGAACGCTTCGCGCCACTGGTGACCTGAATGGCTGAATAGCCATCGGTCTCCACTTGGCGGATTTGCGTAATACGGTTTGGCTGCACCTCAATGACGGTGACGGGAATAGAGTCACCTGTCTCTGTGAAGATGCGCGTCATTCCTTTCTTTTTACCAACTAATCCGATACTCATGATCTTCGCTCACTTCACATCAATACAACTTAATTTGGACGTCCACACCGGCCGCCAAATCAAGCTTCATCAGGGCATCTACGGTCTTATCGTTGGGATCAACGATATCCAGCAGCCGCTTGTGCGTCCGAATCTCATACTGATCCCGCGCGTCTTTATTGACGTGAGGCGAAATCAATACCGTGAACCGCTCTTTGCGGGTCGGCAGAGGAATCGGACCCCGCACCTGAGCGCCTGTGCGCTTGGCGGTATCCACAATTTCTTGGGTCGACCGATCGATGAGACGATGATCAAAGCCCTTTAAACGAATACGGATTTTCTGTTCGGCCATTGCCGTACGCCTTTAGTTAATTTACAAAGAACCTAAAATCTGGGCCCTTTCGGGTACCCCTATACTGGCCTTTCAGCCTGCTCTACACAATGAAGCCCACCAGCAACATACTGGCAGGCTCACGTGCCAGCCGCCCATTATAGCAACGACTGGCGCCTCTTGGCTAGAGGGTTAGATCAATTATTTGTGGATTTTGGCGACGACGCCAGCGCCCACAGTCCGGCCACCTTCACGAATCGCAAAGCGCAAGCCTTCTTCCATAGCAATCGGAGCAATCAACTCCACCTGCATCTGAACATTGTCACCAGGCATCACCATCTCAACACCCTCAGGCAACTCACAAGAACCCGTCACATCCGTCGTACGGAAGTAAAACTGCGGACGGTAGCCCTTGAAGAACGGAGTATGACGACCACCCTCATCCTTGCTCAGAATATAAACCTCAGCCTCAAAGTGAGTGTGTGGCTTAATCGCACCAGGCGCAGACAACACCTGACCACGCTCCACCTCATCACGCTTCGTACCACGCAACAAAACACCCACGTTATCGCCAGCCTGGCCCTGATCCAACAACTTACGGAACATCTCAACACCCGTACAAGTCGTCTTCGTAGTGTCCT